>CAWEKR010000012.1:0-530626 GCA_963809615.1 uncultured Chloroflexia bacterium | reverse complement strand
TAATTATTGAAATGGACCGTGGGGAAAAAAGACCGGTCCCCAGGGAGCCCTGGAGACCATTCATGAGAAATTTCATAAAAAAAACTAGGAGGCTAGCTTTTGGGAGTGCGTTTGTATAAAATGATTATGAATTGATTGTCTACTTTACAGCATACAAATAACCATCAAAACTGCCAAAAAAAACAACACCATCTGCGATAGTCGGGGAAGAATTTATACCACCATCTGTCTTAAATTTCCACATTTCCTGTCCTGTCTTGACATCCACGGCATATAAATAACCATCCAAACTACCGAAATAAATTACTCCATCAGCCACTGATGGGGATGACATCACTGCGTCACCTGTCTCAAACTTCCACGTTTCATTTCCTGTCGTGGCATGCACGGCATATAAGTATCCATCAGAACTACCAAAATATATTTCTCCATCCACCACTGCCGGGGATGATAAAACTGCACCTGTCTCAAACTGCCACTTTTCATGTCTTGTCTTGATATCCATCGCATAAAAATATTCCACGCTGAAATAAACTACTCCATTAACAACCACCGGAGAAAATACTACTGGATTTCCTGCATTAAAATTCCATATTTCATGTCCATTCTTGGCATTCACGGCATATAAATATCCACCCCCACTACCAACATAGACTACACCATCCACGACTGACGGTGATGACGTAGAGAGATGCGTTTCAAATTGCCAATTTTCATGCCCAGTCTTGGCATTCAAGGCATATAAATAATTATCACCAGTACCAAAATAAACTACTCCATCAGCAACTGCCGGGGAAGATACCACTGAAGAAAATGTTATAAATTTCCACAATTCCTGACCGGAAGTCGCATCCAAAGCAAAAAATTTTCCGTCAGCGCTCCCAAAAAATATTACTCCATCCACTACAGCCGGTGATGAAATCACAACATCACCTGTCTGAAATTTCCATTTTTCCTCTCCAGTATTGACATCTACAGCATATAAATAATCATCATAACTACCAAAATAAACAATACCATCAGCGACTGCCGGGGATGATTGTACCGGACCTTCGGTCTTATATTTCCAAATTAATTCATTGAAATTTTTGGGACCTTTTCCTATATATCCTCCGGTTCGAGCCGGATTCGCACGATACATTGCTTCATTACTAGAAATACTAGTGGGGGTAGATGCATGCGACGAACAGGAGGCGATGATCAGAATTAGCAAACAGATAAAGAGTAATTTTCTGAAATAATACTGATTGCCCATATAAAAAACCTTTCCTTATTGTATAACACAATGAGAAATTAGTATAATTTTATCAGGAAACCCTTATGATACATTTGAGTACGACAGGTGAATTGCACTAAATGGCAAGGAGAAGGGTTACTCAGTCCTGATACGTGAGATCGATCGGTATCGGAGTGAGAATATCATCCATCACACGCGCTGCCTCATCCTGGGTCCCTGGAATATAGTGAGCATAAGTGGTCATTAAGATCGCCAGGGAGTGACCCAGCATCCCAGCCACGATGATCGGAGGAATCCCATGACTAAGCATGATCGAGGCAGCTGTATGCCGGCAGTCATGCAGCCTGATCACCGGCAGGCCAGCCATCCTGGTCAGAGTATGAAACTCATGGGTGATACGGTCGCCTCCAATTGGAGTGCCAGCTAACGATCGATTTTCGGATATGATCTACACCACTTCTTTTTAGTGATAATGCCTCCGCCCTGACAACTCATTTGATGTAGTAATAGGACAACTTTCACCTGATATTAACCAATCCACTTTTATGACAAGAAAGAAGTTATGAATATTGCCCTCCCATTGGCTCTTTTCTTTACCATTTAATACTTCCCCATTCATGATCATATCTTCAGATCTGGAGAGGTGAGCTGCAGATCTTTGAACCTTGAACAAAATCAAAAAATACTGGATAACACCCGAGCCGGTCAATATCATCATTCCTGGTTTACAGCTCAATATCTTGGTAGGTGATGTCAAAGATATCCTTACATAGATATGCTTTTTGACGGCGCAATCTCAATTGTAGATCATTCAAAATCTTCAAATGGACGAGTTGATCCAGATATGAATGTGCTGTTGGATAGCTTATACCAAATTTCTCAGTGATCCGAGGAGCTGTGGTAAATGGCGTGATGAATAGATCTTCCATTATTTGGTATAAACGGTTCGAAGGGGATGATTTATCAAGGCGTTTACGATATTCCTCCCGTAGGCTGATTAAACGCGAGCATCGTTTTTGTGCATCCAGCGCTTGGATCTCTACTCCACGTAAGCAAAAATTAATCCAACCGGTCCAATCACCCTGTGTGCTGATTTTATAAAGAAGATCTATATATTCAGTCTTGTACTTATCAAAATATGCGCTCATATATAACCATTGACCGGATAGATGACACCAATCCTCAATGGTTATCGAGAGCAATAGTCTACCCACCCTACCATTCCCATCGCGGAACGGGTGGATTGCCTCAAATTGATAATGAGCTAAAAATGCATCAACCAGAGGATCGATTATTCTTTCCTGATGTAAATACTTTTCCAAATTATCCAGGCAATCGGGTAAATAATTCGCTGGTGGAGGTACGTAACGTGCATCGCTGCCAACCTGAACCTGGCTACGCCTGAACTCTCCAGGTTCTGCTTTGGATCCCCTGACATCCGATAACAATACCTTATGTAATTCTCGGATCAACCTCAGGCTAACGGGAAGTAATTCCTTTATATTTTCCCGCAGACGGAGTGCCAGGGAGTAATTTCTAACCTCCCGTACTGGTTGCTCCTTTTCTCCAGAACCCTCTATTTCAGCTGGATTAATTTCAAACATTACCAATTGCTCGGGGGTTGCATAGGTTCCCTCTAAGCTCGAGGATCGTTGTGCTTCACGGTGTTGTAAAGGAGTTAATAATAGTGCTGGATTTGGAAGATCAATTCCAATTCCATCGAGCCTTGCTAGTTCTTCCTTTGCTCTTAGTAATACCGGCCATAATTCGGCTGGCCATTCCCATTGAGGTGGTAGTGGATCAGGGATAAATGCATGAGTTAATCCCGGAACACCAGATATTTCGATTACTTTACCCGTGGCTTTATCTGTGAAATTAGATGGATTCATTTTTTTGATGTTTTTTCCCATTAATTTTTAGTAGCCTTAATTATAATGGGAATTTCGAACTAGCAAATGCATTTTATAGTTATTCTTTCCCATTAATATTTAGTGGCCTTAATTATAATGGGAATTTCGATTAGTTATTACAGAGGTAATTGCTCACCATCCATTTCGATTTTGGCAAAGACGCAAACTGATAAAAGATTTGAGGTGTATAATCCGACCCGATAACTTACCCCTATCGACAATTAAAAGCATCTCAAATACGTACAAAAAATACTTTATGTAAATGGGGGTTATTATCAATAAAATAATGTTTCAGCCTTGGCAAGAATATTAGCAACCTGAGAACTGGTAATTTCGCGGAAAGCATCTAGAGAATCCATGTCGCTCATCATTTTTATCGTAATTGGCCTCGCACTCGTTGCCAGTTTCTTGGTCGGTATTCACGATTCTAGCAACATTGCCACGATGATCTCTTCACGGGCATATTCACCACGTACTGCTCTGACCATTACTTCTATTGCTGAGTTTTTAGGTCCACTGGTTTTTGGAGTGAAGGTGGCAAAAACAATCGGGCGTAATGTGGTCTCACCTGAGGCAATCAATATTCAGGTTATCCTGGCAACAATGATCAGCGCAATTATTTGGATCCTCTTAACCTGGTTTTTACGTTTACCAAGCAGTTATTCGCATGCCCTTGTGGGGGGATTTGTTGGCTCGGTTCTCGTGGCCGCAGGCTGGCAGGCAATCCAGGTTCATGGACTGGCGACTATACTGATTTGGTTGCTGATATCTCCGGTGATCGGTTTTGGGTTTGGTATCCTCTTCCTGACGTTGATATTCAGGCTGAGCTGGAATGCCACCCCACGGATTAATAACTTTTTCAAACGCAGCCAGCTGATCAGCGTAATCGCACTTGCACTCGGCCAGGGAGCAAACGACAGCGCAAAATCGATGGGAATTATCACACTGGCTCTGATGATACAAGGATACTTGCATGTCTTTATAGTCCCTCTTTGGGCGGTGTTGACCTGTTCCGCGGCCCTGGCGCTGGGTACCAGTCTGGGTGGGTTGCGTCTCATCCGAACGGTGGGTGGTAAGTTCTATAAAATCCATCCAGTGGATGGCTTCGCATCTCAACTGGCATCTGCCAGCGTTATCATCAGTGCATCGTTGTTCGGAGGTCCCGTGAGTACTACTCAGGTGGTAAGCTCATCCATCATGGGTGTCGGCACGGCTGAACGTCTGAATAAAGTTCGCTGGGGAGTGGCGCGAGAAATTGGCACAGCCTGGCTGTTGACCATCCCTGCGTCTGCTGTCATGTCTGCTAGTCTATATCTGCTATTAAGTCGCTTGATGCATTAGAAATTATTTTCCCCCCGCATTGTCATAGCAAATCCAACCATTGATTGTCGGTAATAAAGGTCGATGAAGTGTAGACACGCGAATCCCGGCAGGGGTGATAAATTATCGAGGAATATTCGGAACTATTCAGCTCTTTGGTTTAAGAGATTTAAGATCGATCGGGAAATAATTTCGTCCATCAGTTGAGCAGCGTATTATGCGGCGAAACCAAGGGAGCTGCTTTTGCGAGCGGGTCGAGCTGCTTCGCCCTGGGACCGTGGGATATAATGAGTATAAATGGTCATTAAGATTGCCAGCGAGCCTTGCCGAGTTTTCCGCAAAATTGGGAGGATAAGCTCAAGCGCATCCTACAGGGATTGGTGGTGTACCACCCGGGGTAGTGCCCATACCATGTCATGTTCGTCAGCTCGCTGGCGAATGCTGCCAGCCAGATAGGCAGCCTTTCTCAGATGGTGGAATTGAGAACCTGCCGGGAAGCACGCTCACTCAGCCCGTCTGCTTATGGGGTGTTTGGAGTGGTCTATAACGGCAAACTGATGTCTTACCGCCCAATCGTCGGTAAGACCCTGCGGCAGATGCTGGAGACTTCAAATGGATAAGTATTACGTCAAGGTACCAACAGAGATGCGGGAAAAGTTCATGCGCTTCAGGCAGGAACACCCGCTGACCCGACACGAAATTGATGGGATACCCTGGGAATATATTCATGCAGGTGACCGCTCCGGTCAGCCGCTGCTGCTGCTGCCGGGGGGGCTCAGCACGGCTGAATCAGCCTGGCGCATGATCACCCAGCTCGACCCACGGAAATATCACCTGATCTGCCCGAGCTACCCGCCTAAACTTGGCAGCATGACCGTCATCTCAGATGGGATCGCAAAGGTCCTCGAAATGGAAGGCATCCAAAGCACAACCCTGGTAGGTGGGGCTTACGGGAGCATGGTGGCACAGGTGTTCATCCACCGGCACCCAGATATGGTGAGCAGGCTGGTAATGACGCATGCCTATCCGCCTGCGCCCGGACGGGTGAAAAGCGTGGAGCCGACGCTGCGCGTGTTCAAGTGGGTGCCAATGTTTATGGTGAGGAACATGCTGCGAACGCAGATGACCGGGAGGCTACCGGCGAACCCACATCCCGAACTTTTACTCATCGCAGCGCAGATCCGTGAGACGCTAGACCATGGGCTGACCCGCGAAGCGGCGATGAACACGTACCTGCGCATGGTGGATTTCGACCGGCAGAACTTCACTTATTCCGACCTGGAAAGCTGGCAGGGGAAGACCCTGCTGATCCTGGCGGAGGATGACCCCACCACAACGGAAGATTTACGCAATGTGTTGATGTCGTTGTACCCGGGAGCCAAGCTGCACCTGCTCGAAGGGAATATACAAACGGCGGGGTTATTAGAAACGCAGGAATATGTCAGGCTGATTGAGGAATTTTTTGAGGGGAATGATGATAGCACCCCTGAGAGTGTGGAGAGAACAAACGATTCCACCGCTGAGAACACAGAGAGCTAAGAGAACTGTTGATTACACCACCGATAACATAGAGACCGCGGAGAGCGGGTGAGAATGCGCAATGACAGGCGATCCATCTTAGTGCCTGATGTTTTGTGTGAAGATCGGTAGTCCAAATTGACCCGTTATACCAAATGGGATGCGGTTTATTTAAATGAGTAGAGGTTGACCTCGGAATTTATAGAACGCCTAAGCGTGAAAACATCCCCCCTCCCGCCACCCCCAAGTTCAAAAAATGTACTTGGGGTAGGAGCAAACACCAAAGATTATTCAGCCGCTTCGCAATAACCTATTCTGCCTCGCCCAAGGTCTAAACAATACCTGGGGGAGGAGCTGACTTCAATTCAGTCCTTTAAATTACGCCTCCCCTGGTTTGGGGGAAATCGAGCGGTGGGTTATCTAGGTTATGCTGGTGTAATGAAGGATATACTGCTCGAGCTGGGTGATCATTTCCTTCTGTTCTGAGATGATCGAGCGGACCAGGTCTCCGATTGAGACCATGCCGCTCATCTCTTCCCCTTCGACCACCGGCAAGTGGCGGATATGCTTGGCAGTCATCAAGGTTAAGCCTTGCTCGTTGGTCATATCGGGTGTGGCATAGACCACGTGCGGGGTCATAATTTCGCGTACAAGGGTCTTTTTTGAGGTTTTGCCTAACAGGATCACTTTGCGGGCATAGTCTCGCTCGGAGAATATACCCACCAATTTGCCATGTTCCATAACCGGCAGCGCTCCAACGTCTTTGTCAGCCATTAGCTGCAGGGCTTCGTAAACGGTTGCGCCTGGCGAGGTGCTCCAAACATCACTGCCCTTTTCACTTAAGATCTTGCGAATGGTTTGCATTGTGTTTTCTCCTGGCGAGGTTTTTTGATCCCTGGTTATCCGATGGAGGAATTATATTCAGAAATATGGAATTTACAAGCCGCGCTTTATGAGAATCAGCCGGAAGTATAATTAACAAGATGAATTTGCGCACCGAACAAGAGCTTCAAGCTGCCCTTTCCGAGATTAAATCTGCCGAGGCTGAGCTCGATGAGCTGAAACAACAGCTGCGCCGGTTCGAGGCTCAGGTGGATAACCACCTGGGCAGCTTGCTGGATGAGCTGAGTGAGCTGAATGCCGACACAACGAGCCTGGATGGGAAGCTAAGACGTATCCGGGAAGAACGCATGTTCGGAAGCGACCTGATGCAGTACCTGGACGGCGCTCCCCAACCAACCCGCTCCATTAACCTGGAGGACCTGCCTCCCGCTGAGCTGGTCCAGCGAAATGCAGTCCAGGCTCATGCCATCCGCCCAGATAATCCTGCTGATCAATCAGTCCCGGATATCAAGGTGCTCTATCGAAAATTGGCGCGCCGCTATCACCCAGACCTGGCGGGCAACGATGCAGACCGCGCCCAATCGAATGACCAGATGAAGGAGATCAACCGGGCTTATGCAGCCGGGGACCTGCCAGCGCTAATGAGATTGGCCGGGGTAAGCACTTCCTACAAGGCTGGATTTGGGCTCCTCCCGCTTCAACCGGAAACCTTTCCCAAGCCGTCACCCACCCAGCTGGAAGCAGCTCAGCGTAATCTGCGAGAGCTACGCCAGCAGATCATTCAACTGGGCAGCCTGTCCATGGTGAAGCTCAGCCTGGATATCAAATTGGCGCGCCACCAAGGGCGTGACCTGTTGGGGGAAATAAAGGCTGAATTACAGTACAAGGTGGCGAGAAAACTTGCAGAGCGTGATTACCTGCGCTCACAGATCGCAGCGAGTGAGGGCAAGAATGGGTAGCCGCCTTCGTGGATGGCGGATTGCCCCGACCGGAATCAACGATCCCGGCGACAAACCTGTAGCCACCTTCGTGGATGGCGAATTGCCCCGCTAACCGCATTTTGAACCCAATCCTAACAAACCTGTCAGTAATCCAGGCAAGATGCAACCTGACCCGTTATTACTATTGCGGTAAAATTAATTAATGTTTTATTCGCTGGTCTTACTTCTCCTGCGAGCGATCTTGCGCATCATCGCTCGCGTTACTGTATATGGCGCCGAAAACTTACCTCCAGCTGGCACAGTATATATTGCGGTCGCCAACCATATCGGAAGGCTCGACCCAGGCTTCGTCTATTACCTGCTCAACCGCAAAGATATCGTTATGCTGGTGGCAGAAAAATACAAGGAGCACACCTGGTCACGCCTGCTGGCACAAGCGGTCAACGGCATCTTCGTTGACCGGTACAACGCCGACCTGGGTGCGATGCGGGAGGTGTTACGGCGGATCGAACAGGGTGGGATCGCAGTCATCGCCCCAGAGGGCACGCGCAGCCCGGAGGCTGCGCTGATACAGGGGTGGGATGGCGCCAGTTATATTGCAGCCAAGGCCGGTTTGCCAATTCTACCTGTGGGCATCGCCGGGAGTGAGGATATTTTAGTGGTGGAGCGGTTAAAACACTTCAAGCGCCTGCAAGTGACCGTCAGTGTAGGTCCGACGTTCACCTTGGCGCCATTGCAAAGTAAGCGGCGTGATGAACAGCTCACTGCTTATACTGAAGAGATCATGTGCCGTATCGCTGCCGAGCTGCCGGCAGAATACCGGGGCATTTATGCTGACCATGCACGCCTGGATGAGCTGCTGGCTTCCAAACCTGCGCAGGTGCTGCAATCACCGGTGGTGCTGGGATAAATTCGATGAACAGGAAGTATTCCCCATGAACGTAAACCGTCGCTCAAATACCATCCAGGAAGCCCGCCGGCTGCTCGAATCCAACCCTGTGTATTTGGATACCGAGACTACCGGTCTACACCAGTCGGCAGAGGTGATCGAGATCGGGATAATCGATGACCAAGGGATTATCCTTTTCGAGCAGCGCATCCGACCACGCGGAAAGATCGACCCTGGCGCAGCGCGTTTGCATGGCATCACCCTGGCGATGCTTGCAGATTGCCCCACCTGGGAGCAAGTCTGGCCTCAGGCAGAAGCAGTTCTTATAGATAAAAAGGTCGGGGTGTATAATGTTGAGTTCGACCTGCGTTTGATCAAGCAGTCGAACCAAAGGACATGGATGCGATCGAGTTTGTTGGAAAGCAATTTCTTCGATATCATGAAGCTATATGCCCGCTTTTTCGGAGATTGGGACCTTTCACGGCAGAGCTTTCGCTACCAGAGCCTGGAGATGGCTGGCAGGCAATGCGGAATCCGCTTGCCCAATTCGCATGGTGCGGTGGATGACTGCCTGTTAACACGGGCGTTGCTGCACCATATGGCAGAAAGCCAATGAGGATATTATGGATATCCAAGAGAATGATGTGGAAGACTAATGGATAATTATGAGCCTACTTGAAGCCCAACTTGAAGCCCGAAACCTGCTCCAACAATGCCCGTTATTCCTCCATAGTAAGACCACTGGTGCGATGGATCTCTCCGAGGTGATTGAAATTGCCATCCTGGACAGCTCCGGAAAACCTTTGGTCGATGAGCTGGTGAAGCCGAAGCGCCACATCCGCCCAACTGCTACCGATGAACACGGCGTCACCGACGAGATGGTGGATACGGCACCCAGGTGGGCGGAGATCCTCCCCAAGGTCGAGGAGGTGCTGGTTGGGAAGAAAGTAATTGTCTATGATTTTGTCGGCGAGATACAGGCACTGCAAAATTCTTATAATAATATTCACCAGCGATGGATTTTTGATACCAACAATTTCTACAGTCTGACGGACTTGTTTTCGCGTTATCGGAACGAACGAGATCCTCACACGGGAACATTCCTGGCATATTCTCTCGAAGAAGCTGCCTGCCTGGTGGGGATCGATATCGAGATCATCGCTTATCGCCGTGCGCATGAGGATGCCTGGCTGATGCGCGCGATATTAATGGCAATCGCAGGCTGGAAGGTTTATTATTGATGGAAGCCGAGTCAAAGGTAGTGAAATACGCCATCCAGGGGATGGACTGTGCTGATTGCGCCCTGAGCCTGGAGCGCAGCCTGGCACAGATCAAGGGGGTCGAACAGGTAAACGTCAACTATACCACCGGTCTCATGGAAGCAAGTGGCAGTTTTGATCGCCAGCAGCTGGTCAAGCGGGTAGAAGCACTGGGGTATAAGGTGGCAGGTCCGGGTCTACCGACAGAGGTAGGATCAGCTGCAGAGCCTGACCAAGCCGCCAGAATAAAACTACCGGGTTTCCTGGGATATCTCTATGCCTCCACGCAGACACGCCTGGCATTGTTGGGTGCCATCCTTTTGCTGCTGTCGATTCCATTAGCGCTGGTCCAGGGGTCAGCTGCATCCCTGTGGATCAAGACAGGGTTGCAGATCTCTGCAGCTGTGCTGGCAGGCTACCCGATCGCCAACCGAGGGGTGCGGGCACTGTTGATCGGACGGCAGATCACGATTGACCTGCTGATGAGCATTGCCACACTGGGGGCTTTGCTGATTGGCCAGATGGCAGAGGCTTGCACGGTAATCCTGCTGTTCGCCATCGGTGAAGCGCTCGAGGGTTACACCGCAGAAAGGGCACGCAATTCGTTGCGCAGCCTGTTGGCGCTTAAGCCTGAGCAGGCGCACGTGATGCGGGCGTGTATCGACTGCAACGAGCATATGGGTGTGGATGGTTACAGCGGTGGACCCTGCCCTGTTTGCGGTGAGCATGAGATGACCGTATCCGTAGACGCAGTCCTGGTTGGTGAGACGGTGATCGTCCGTCCCGGCGAGCGCATCCCGGTCGATGGGCACGTCGCCAGCGGCAGCTCGGCGGTAAACCAGGCACCCGTTACAGGCGAATCGATGCCGGTCCGAAAAACCCCTGGAGACAAGATCTACGCCGGCACTTTGAACGGCGATGGTGCCCTCGAAGTGACTGTGTCACAGCTGTCAACCGACTCGACCATCAGCCGCATCGTACGGCTGGTAGAGCAAGCCCAAGCCCAGCGCGCCCCGGTCGAGCGTTCCATCGACCGATTCGCGGCCTGGTACACACCGGCAGTGGTGCTGATGGCGGTATTCGTGGCGATCATCCCTCCGCTGTTGTTCAATGCCCCCTTCCTGGATGCCAATGGCGTTCACGGCTGGCTGTACCGTGCCCTGGCGCTGCTCATCGTTGCCTGCCCGTGTGCTTTGGTGATCAGCACACCGGTGACCATGGTCAGCTCGCTGACCGCGCTGGCAAGCCGGGGTGTTTTAGTCAAGGGGGGTGCTTATTTGGATGTACTGGCGCGTGCCCGCCTAATTGCGTTCGATAAAACCGGCACGCTCACTCTCGGTCGTCCCACTGTCACCCAGGCCAGGTCGGTGGATTGCATACCCGACGCATGGCGCTGCCCGGCATGTGATGATATGCTGGCTTTGGCTGCTACAGTGGAACGCCGCTCGGAGCACCCGCTAGCCCAGGCGATTATGGCTGAAGTGGAAGCGCGACAGCTCAGTCACTCCTACCCGGCGGCTGAAAGCGTCCAATCTCTTGCCGGTCAAGGTGTGCAGGGCTACTCCAACGGCAGCAGCATCCTGGTGGGCAGCCATGACCTGTTCCATTCACGCGACGACGAATTCGACCAGGTATTACACGCCAAGATCCAATCTGCCATGGACGAAGGTCAGACGGTGATGTTGGTGGGGAAAGATGACAGCCTGCTGGGATACGTAACGGTTGCAGATGCACCGCGCCCTACAAGTGCTGAAGCACTGCGACAGCTGAAAGCGATCAATCCGCCACTGATAACAGTGATGCTGACCGGGGATAACCCGGTTGTAGCCGCCAAGGTGGCGCGGGCGCTGGGCAGCCTGGATGAAGTGCGGGCTGGTTTGCTGCCGGAAGAAAAGCTGCAAGCAGTACGCGACCTGCAGGCTAAGTATGGCCTGGTGCTGATGGTGGGTGATGGGGTAAACGATGCACCTGCACTGGCGGCGGCTGATGCCGGCATCGCTATGGGAGGGGCAGGATCTGCCCAGGCGATGGAAACCGCCAATGTGGTTCTGATGCAGGATGACCTGACGCACTTGCCTGGAACCATCCGCACTGCCCTCCTGACACAGAAGATCATTAAACAGAACATCGCCTTCAGCCTGGCGATTAAGGCAGCTTTCTTATTGCTGACCTTGCCCGGTTTGGCGACGCTCTGGTTGGCGGTATTTGCGGATATGGGCGCGTCTTTACTGGTGACGCTGAACGGGATGCGGATGCTGCGATCTAAGGAATGAGGTTTATCCCAGGGTTTCTTCTGGCACAACAAAAAACATGACCAGATAGATGAGGATGAAAGAGCCGAACCCCAGCAGTGCTCCAATGATGAACACCAAGCGTACAACGATTGGATCGATCCCGAAGAATTCGGCCAATCCACCACATACACCAAAGATCCAGCGATTGGTGCGGCTGCGATAAAGTTTTCTTGACCCTGTATTCATATTTTTTCTCCTTGAAGTTACATTACTATTAACGCCCATCGACCCGAAAGGTTGCGCTTAAAATGCTTGAGAATCTTGTTTCTGAGCTTTCCCGTCACCGTTTCCAGGGCTGCCTGCTGGGATTGGCTGCCGGTGATGCCCTGGGCACGACACTGGAGTTCATGCAGCCAGGCAGTTTTTCACCCATCACTGACATCGTCGGTGGTGGTCCGTTCAACCTTGCTCCCGGCGAATGGACCGACGACACTTCGATGGCGCTGTGCCTGGCAGAGAGCCTGATCGAGACGGCGAAATTCGACCCCATCGACCAGCTCGAGCGCTACTTGCGCTGGTACCGCAGCGGATACCTCAGCTCGAATGGTCGCTGTTTCGATATCGGCATTACCACCGGCAAGGCGCTGCACCGCTTCGAGCGCACGCGGGAGCCGTATCCTGGTCCGGATGCGCCCCATACCGCCGGCAGCGGCTCATTGATGCGCCTTGCACCGGTGCCTATGTTCTTTGCCCGTTATCCTGGGATCGCATTGGATTATTGCGCCGATTCATCACGCACCACCCATGCAGCGCCACAGGCTGTGGATGCATGCCGGTATTACGGGGCGTTGATTATCGGGGCAGTGCTGGGGCAACCCAAGGTGGCATTATTATCACCTCCCCATGAATGGGGATTTTTAGACCCGGCTGCGATGGAGTCGCTGACCAAGCTCGACCCAAGCATCGTCGAAGTCGGCGATGGCTCGTTCAAGCATAAGCAGCCGCCGTATATCCAGGGCAGCGGGTACGTGGTGCGCGGCATGGAAGCCGCCTTGTGGGCATTCCACCATTCGTCTTCCTTCCGCGAGGGTGCACTGCTTGCAGCCAACCTGGGTGATGACGCCGACACTACAACCGCCATCTATGGTCAGCTGGCGGGGGCATATTATGGCGTGGAGGGCATTCCGTCTGAGTGGAGAGGCCGGATTGTGCAGTCGGAAATGATTCTCAGTTACGCGGATAAATTGTTCGAATTAGCCAGCACATTGTAGTGGAGGTTCTTCGAATCATCAGAATGAGCCAAGCGGTAATTGTGAATTGGCATCCAGTTTCATCATCACACGAATGAAACCCTCCCAGGATATGTGGATTTACTTGATTCACACGGGTGGGTCGCGTTTATTGAGGGATAACCTCTTCGCCATCGATCCATTTGCGTGCGAATTTCTTATCTCTATTGCAAGACCCGCCCCTACGCGTCAACCTGCCCATACAATTGCATCTAAACATTACGATGTAACGTAGATAACAGTATATTCATCTAAAAAACAAGAGGGTATTCAAGTGAAAGCAATTTTCTTATCAGGTTATGGATCACAGGATGTTCTCCAGCTCAAAGAGGTTGAAAAACCAACTCCCGATGAGAATCAAGTACTGGTAAACGTTATCGCCGCGTCGGTGAATATCGCTGACTGGCATACCATGCATGGCGGTCCAGCCCGCCTGATGGGCACCGGATTTAGCAAACCCAAGGACCCAAGATTTGGCAGTGACATCGCAGGGCGGGTGGAATCCGTTGGCAGCGGTGTGGGGCAGCTCAAGCCTGATGACGAGGTATTTGGTACATGCTCGGGTGCCTTTGCTGAATATGCAACTGCCCGCGAATTGAGGCTGGTGCTGAAACCGGCTAATAGTACGTTTGAAGAAGCCGCTGCCATCCCAGTGGCAGGCATCACCGCCCTGCAGGGTCTACGCGACTATGGACACGTCCAGCCCGGACAAAAAGTTGTGATTGACGGGGCATCTGGCGGAGTGGGTACGTTCGCGGTGCAGATCGCCAAATCGTTCGGGGCTGAAGTGACGGCTGTGTCCAGTACCAGTAAACTCGACACACTGGCCTCAATCGGAGCGGACCACGTCATCGATTACACAAAAGAAGATTTCACTCAGAATGGACAGGGCTATGATCTGATCCTGGGGGTTAATGGTTATCATCCCATCCAAGGCTATAAGCGCGCTTTAAACCCCGGCGGAAAATACGTCATGGTTGGAATTGCCCCTCACCGAATGATCCAAGGTCTGTCCCAAACCATGCTCCTGGGACCATTACTGTCCAGAGATGGGGAACATAAAATGGGGTTCATGGGGATCGCGAAAATTAACCAAGAAGATCTGGAATTTCTCAAGAAGCTTCTGGAAGCCCGAAAAATCGTGCCGGTGATAGATAGGCTCTACCCATTAAGTGAAACAGCGGAAGCTCTGCGTTATATTGGGGAAGGCCATGCCCGAGGAAAAATAATCATCACCATGGAAAATAAAAGGTAAATATATATTAGTCTTACAGGGATGCAAATGAAAGCAATTGTTTGGACAGGTTATGGACCGCCGGAGGTCCTTCAACTTAAAGAGGTGGATAAACCGACTCCCAAGGATGATGAAGTTCGGGTAAAAGTGTACGCGACGACCGTATTAATAGGGGATTGTGAGCTGCGAAGTCTCAAAATGCCTATCCTGTACCGGCTGCCAATGCGGATATTTTTGGGCTTTAGAAAACCGAAGCGGGTAACGATTCTAGGTCAGGAGTTAGCCGGTGAGATCGAAGCCGTTGGCGGGAAAATCACACGCTTTAAAATAGGCGATGCGGTTATTGCTGCAACTTTACTGCGCTTGGGCACTTATGCCGAGTACGTGTGCCTGCCAGAATCTTACCTGACACCAAAACCGGCTAACATGAGTTTTGAGGAAGCAGCTACCATCCCTACCGGGGGGATTTATGGGCTGCACTTGCTGAGGGAATCAAGAATAAGCGCCGGGCAAAAGCTTTTGATCATCGGCGCTGGGGGGAGTATCGGTACCTATGCAATACAGATCGCCAAGTTATGGGGAGCAGAAGTAACCGCTGTCGACAGCACAGGGAAATTGGACATGCTACGCTCGATCGGTGCTGACCAAGTCATCGATTACACCCAAGGAGATTACACTCGCAGCGGTGAGGCTTACGATGCCATTATTGACGTGGTAGGCAAGGGCTCATTTTCAGGGTATCTAAGGTTGCTGAAGCCAATGGGTGTTTTTGTACTGGGGAATCCGAGCGCATCAGCGATGATCAGAGGGCGATGGACATCGATACGGACGGATAAAAAAGTGGTATCTGAAAACGCCGGTCATACCGCTGAAGCCTACGCTTTCCTCACCCAGCTGATCGATACTGGGAAGCTGAAACCAGTGATCGATCGAGCTTATCCGTTGGAGCAGACCGCCGCAGCGCATCGCTACGTCGATTCAGGACAAAAAAAGGGGAATGTAGTCATCACTGTGGCTCGTTGAAAATGCCGGCTCAGTGACCAGCTTTCATGCCGAGGGGAGCTGGTGTAGCCCAGGTTTTTGAGCGCCATCAAGGTGGAGCCAATTGATATTTGTGAACTGTCATCCATATTCATCGTAGTAAGAAAGAGACCCTCCCAGGATATGTGGATTTAGGCGATTAACCCGGGCGAGTCCCGTTTTTTATCTTAAGGTTTTCTTCGCAATCCATCGATCTATCTGCAAGAATCTTGTCTCTATTGCAAGACCCGCCCCTACTTTAATTTTACGGTCGCCAGATGTAGGAGGTGATGCGGCAGCATTCCTGGAATCCCAGAGAGCGATACACACCGAGACCCATCTCAGACGCCTGAAGGACGCCCACCTTATAGCCTTTGGCACGCGCCTGCAGCAGCGGGTGAAGCGTCACCCGGGCACCGATCCCTTTCCGCCTTGCTTCAGGAACGGTAGCAACACCGTAAATCCCCGCCACACCCCCTCCCAACTGAAGAAGGGATGTTGCCACCGGGGTGCCATTTAACCAGGCAGTATAGCCTAAGGTCGTTTCAGGGTTTACCTGGCTGAGCAGCTCATACCAGCTGTTCACGGCAAATTCAACCCTTGCGGCAGGCACCTCGAACCCCTTCGCCAGTGTTCGGCTCCACGCCAACCAGGCAGTGTCATCCTGTGCAGGCTGGATGGAACATCCTTCGGCTACCGGCAGGCTTTCGTTCAGATTATCAAGGTCTACCGCCAAACCGGGTCCGTCTTCATCGATGCTGAAGCCATACTGTAACAACCTTATAGCCAGGTCTGCCGGATGGGTGGATGGACCCACCCACCAGAGGACCGGTACGTGGCGTGATTTGGCATCTGCGATAACGTATTCGATGGTCGGCTCCACCTGCCCAGGGGTAAGCTGAGCGTCCATAATGCTGTTCATCAACGGCAGGGGGATATTGCTGATCGACCTTTTTACCCCTGGAAGCTCACTATGCTGCGATCCTTCCAGTTCGCTGAAAACGGGTAGCCACGAAGCCAGGTTTTCTTCATTGGCTACAGCGAGCCTGGCAGGAGAGAGATTCCTGCAAGGTAGCATCCATAAAATAACCTCCACAGTAAAAATCCAGTTAAGGTATTTTACCCGTTGTTCCAAAACAGGTTACTGAGATCCATGCCCAGGACCTCTCGAATATAAGAACTCCATTCCCTACGTTACGGAGCTATGAAATGATTCCGAACCAGTGGTACATGCTGGTCGAATCCAAAGAAGTCCGAGGCGGTAAACCTATCGGCGTTACACGCCTGGGTGAGAAAATGGTCTTCTGGCGAGACCGGCAGAGAAAAATCACTTGTGCAATCGACTCATGCCCCCACCGAGGAGCAGTTTCAGTGCCGGCAAGCTGGGTGGAGACTGCATCCAATTCCCCTTCCATGGCTTCGAGTTTGACTCCAACACTCATTCCGCTTAGAGCTGTGCTAGGGAGAAAATCTCGTCTCAGGTGATGCCCCGGTGATCGAGTACCCCCGCAGGCGTGAGATACTGATCGATGGGGAAAATTATAACCAAAGCTAGTATAATTAATTGTGCAAGCTCCAAGTGTTTCAACCACAAAATCGATATAGTTCAATTAAATAGGGAGGCGATATGGTTAAAAAACTTTTCATTAGTTTAGGATCATTACTTCTGCTTACCCTGATCGTAGCTGCCGGTCTACCCGTGTTAGCTTCTACAAATGCGCAGACCATCGAGCCACCACCCGTCAGACCAATTTATGACCCTTCAGGACTATATCAATCCATCGATCCCAGCTTAACAGCCCGCGCTAACTCTGAACCAGCCCTGCCACCTCCACTGGGATTGCTGACCGCCCAAAGTGGGGTAGTGTTTAACCGGTTGGACGGTCAGAACCTTAATATCTACCTGTATGACACATTCAGCGGCGCTACCTATACCTTGACGTACGGTGGATACGATAAAATCCGTCCACGAATCAACCCCGAATACAACCGCATCGTGTTTTATTCAAACCTTAATACTCCAGGTTATCAAATCTACACGATGAATATGGACGGCTCAAATTTGATGCGGGTGGGAAATTTTGAGGGGCAGGGCATCAATCCCGCCTGGTCGCCAGATGGAACTCATATTGTGTTCGCCTCTAACTTGAACAATCCTGATGGTGACATTTTCACCATGGATACGAGCGGCAATGGAATCACCCGGCTGACGAATAATGCTGTTTATGACGATATGCCTAGCTGGTCACCCGACGGGAGCAAAATCGCCTATATCTCTTATGCCAATAATGTTTATCGGGTATGGGTGATGAACTCAGATGGCACAGGCGCTGTGCAGCTCTCTCAAGAAGCCTACAGTGATAGCCCGGTGTGGTCGCCGGATGGCAGCCAGATCGCCTACGGTGCCGATGGAGATGGAGATGGCTGGTTGGAGTTATGGGTAATGGATGCTGACGGCACCAACCGCCACCAGATATATAAGCCGCCTACTGCCAATACAGATGCATACATGGGGAGCTGGAACCCCGGCGGTACCAGCCTGACATTTACCAGGGTGCAATGGATCTATATCGATGGAAATTGGTATTGGACGGAAGCAAATTTAGCTTGCACCACTGTCCTCCCTGGTGGGGCATGTTTCAATGACTTTGGCGATGTCCATTGGTACCCTGATTGGGGTTCATCGGATCACAGTGCACCGATTATCGAAATGTCTGAACTGCCTGTAGTTGTGCCTTACCAATTCACCGTCTTTTGGAGTGGTTATGACCCTGGTGGTTCAGGTATCCGCTATTACAATGTGCAGGTAAAGGCTGGCCCAGGAGGTGTTTGGACCGATTGGCTGCAGTTTACTACAGACACCCAGGCAGTCTACACCGGGGGTGAAGCAGGTGTGACATATTATTTCCGGACACGCGCCTATGACAATGTAGGCAATCTCTCCCATTGGCCGGATACCTACCAGGCCTACGCCCAAGTTGAATCCCTGGTGCCAGTGACGTCAGTTGCGCAGCTTCCGCGATACGCTCGCAACTCGGTCACTGTGAAATGGTCTGGGTTTGATCCAGGCTGGTCAGGTATCCGAGACTATGACTTGCAATATAAAGATATCACCGTGGATGACGTTTGGGTCAATTGGCTCACCAGCACTACCGAAACTTCGCACGAGTTAACCGGCATAGCAGGGCACACTTATTACTTCCGCTCCCGTGGTACCGATAATGCCGGTAATGTTGAATCCTGGCCTGCCGGGGATGGGGATGCCCAGGTTACATTCTATGATTGGTTATTGAATGGTAGTGCTAGCGACATCCTGGGTGCCCCGCTAATGGGTGTAGAGGCAAGCATTGCCAGTGGAGAAGCTGGGCGACTTCCAAGTGATTTCAATGGTATCTACACAAGCTATGGTACTTCAGCACCAACCGAGCAGGTTTCTTGGGAAAAACCAGGTTACTCAGCGCTACCTGGAACAACCTTCGATGGTAGTGTTGACCGCGGCTTTGATATCTTCCTGCCACCTAACCCGAATGCAATCCAGAACCCTGGATTCGAGCTAGACCTCAATATGTGGCAAACCACTGGCAACGTTACGGCTGATACTCTTCCACATACCGGTGTTGCTTCTGCTCGCCTGGGTACACCCTTTAGTTTCGGAGAAAGTGTAACGTTCGAAGATTACTCCTCCTGGACCGCGATAGGCGGAATCCAGACGGATGCTGCAGGCGGTGTCCACATCATGTGGCGGAAAGAGAACCTGGATAATTACACATTTAATATTTATTATGATTACCGCAGTCCTGCTGGCACCTGGTCACCCGTGGAGACGGTGGCTTCTTCCATAACAACAGCGTATTACCCGCCTCGAATGGTCGTCACAACGGATGGCACAGCACATGTATTTTATTCCTCGATCGGAATCCTTTATAACACCCACCGAATCAGTTCTAATAACTGGTCAAGCCCGGAAGGAATATCCGGGGATTATTACGCCGATGATGACCTGATCGCAACGGGGGATGACGTTGGAAACATACATGTTGCCTGGATATGTAACGTAGCAGGTGGTGGACAAATGTGTTACAGCAGGAAGCCGGCTGGAAGCGCATGGGAACAGATCGTCCAGCTCACTAACTATCCTCCCACAATGGTGTATCCCTTCCAGATCATCGCCCAAAATGAGGAAGTCCATTTATTATGGGCCTTTCAGAATCCGGTTGACTATAGCATGCACGTAGATTACGCTAGGCGGGATGGAGATAGCACCTGGCTAGCCCCCGAAGACGTCTGCCCGACTTGCGAAAAAGAGGAAGGCGTGCGGATGGCGGTTGATTCCACCGGCTTACCTCAGGTCGCCTGGTATGATCAATGGTCGGATAATGAGGGTTGGCATTCTGCACTCTATTTCAGCCAGCGGATAAACACCGGTTCCTGGCTACCCCCACATATTTTGGATGGGAATGCCAGCGCCCCACAAATCGTGATCGACTATCTAGGTCGTACCCACGTCGCCTGGAGTGGGAAGGATATTATGGGTCTCTTCCATGCCTATCGCGGCCTGGATGGATCGTGGCATAAGACTAATCCTATTACCGATCATTGGATGCCATTTTTCGACCTGATGCTGGACGAGCAGGGTGCGGTTGACCTGGTATTTCCCGATGGCTTCACCCATTGGATGGGTGGGCCTCAGTGGATGCCAACAACAAACTTTGGTAGCCCTGAAAGTGCAGTAGAGATGCAAGCTGTAACAGACATATTCGGTGGTGTGCATATCCTGTGGTCAGAATCCCTGGTCTCTTCCAGTAATTTAGTCTACGTCAGCCCACACATAGTGAACACTCCTGGCGTTTCCACGCTATCCCAATCATTCCAGGTTGGAGATGCTTCTTCCAACCCGGTGCTTTCTTTCTTATCTGCTACGGGAGGTGCCAACTCGACAGATGAGGCTACCTTCTCAGTTACTTTAAGCACCGGGATCAGCTCCACCTTGATTTATACATCCACAGGTTGGAATGAAGGCTGGCAGCACCATATTATGGATATGTCTGCCTGGGCAGGACAAGCAGTCACACTGACAACCTCATTGGCACAGCCAGCTAACTACCCCGATGCCTGGGCCTATGTGGACGAGGTGGTACTCGGATCTGTCTATCCTGATCCATGGGTTAAATTGGACGGTGGTGCTCTTCTCGCCCTACCCGGTGACCAGTTCAATTATCAGATAAATTATGGAAACCATGGGATGATTGATTCGCCTGGCACCATCATCACCATGACCTTGCCAGCTGGATTAAGCATCGTGGATTCCTCCATACAACCAGTAATTGTGGGCAGCCAGCTCATCTGGGACCTGGGAACACTGCCTCCCGACAGCCTCCCAGCGACCATCAGCATTGTCGTGGTGGTAGATGCAGATGCTCCGGTTGGCAGCACCATCAGCACACTGGTGGACGTCAGCACGAGCTCTGTGGAGCTGGAAACCCTCAATAACTCTGCCCAATTAGAAACCCTACTGGCTGCGAGGTTCTATATACCTATACTCAAACGCTGATAAGAATTATCATACACCTATCAGTTTCACCAGAGCGGATGTGTCGTATTCACATCCGCTTTATTTTCGTGTAAATCCAACCCTGGTATGTAACTTGCAACCTTCTGGTCAGCTCATACCGAGGACCCAAACCAGCATGGAATTGAGAAATAGCCTCACCCGCACCATCCCGACCGAAGAATTGTCTCACCAGCCTTTCGTGGAGCAAGCCGCAATTTTCGTATCTTCCACCCAGCTAGCGCTGTGGGCAGGGCTCGGCTGGATATTCAACCTGGGCGTCACGCCCGATATGCCGTTGTATCAAAAGAAAAATCTGGCACTAATCAACCGGGCATCCTTTGTTTGCCTGCTGATGGCATTTCCGGGGACGTTCATCCTTATCTTAATGGGGTTTGGTCACCCATTCAGCCTGCTGGTGAGCGGCATGCTGACGGGCTGCTCGATCCTGGCCCTCAATGGTGCCAGACAGGTGGAATGGTCGAAAATCCTTTTTGCTTTTGCACCGGCTTCTCTTATCCTGGTCTTCACCCTGTTGGAGCTGAATGCTGGTGTTCCAGCTAATCCGTTGATGTTCATCCTTTCACGCCAGGGTTTATGTTTTGGGTTGCTGCTCCCCATCCTTATTTTTGGGTTCGAGGATCGGTATAAAGTGGTGGGCGTGTTCGCCTCGTGCGTGCTGTTATTCCTGTTTTTTGAGGTTGCGAGCATGCGCATGGGTGCTTACCAGGGCGAGGTCTTATATGGTGTGAGTCACGGGCTGTTCTCGGTCCTGTCAGTCCTGCAGTACGTCGGGTTGGCAGCCTGCATCTACGCCATGCAAAGCTATACACTACAGCAAGAACGTGAAACCCAACAGAACAGTCAAAAACTGCACCGCCTCGCAATCCGCGATGGCATGACCGGGATTTTTAACCATACATACATGGAGCAGTTCATTGCCGATGCCATCAATCGCTCCAAACGCTCCCATAACCCGTTGGCGCTCTTGATGATCGATGTGGATTACTTCAAGCGCATCAATGATAATTTCGGGCATAATGCCGGCGATGAGGTGTTGAAAGAACTCGTTCACGTGTTGGGTAAAAGCACCCGCTCGACTGACTATCTGGGCAGGTGGGGCGGTGATGAGCTCGTCCTGCTGCTCACCGATACCAACCTACCCGGCGCCACCAACCTGGCGGAGAAGCTGCGCCGGCTGGTAGTCGAGCATCCCTTCCCCTATTGCAAGCAGTTAACCATCAGTATGGGGGCGAGCTTGTACCAGGATGGCGACACATTCACGAGCCTGGTTGAGCGCGCCGATGCCGCCATGTACCGCGCAAAACGTGAAGGACGCAACCGGGTGGAAGGGGAAAAGCGGAAGTTAGCAATAAGCAATTAACTTCTCGCAACTCGCCAAAAAGACTAAATAACTGCAGTGATCGCCCCCTCAGAGTGCAATCGGGGGCAGGCCGAGAATGCTGAGAAAGCCTTATTCTTCATCCAAACAGGTTTACCTCCATCAATACCCTCAATCTCTAGTGCCAGCATTAATAAAATAGATAGATTATCCGTATGGTCCAGCGATTGTATTATTAAATCTGTGTTTATCGGCGTTTTATCTGTGGTGAGATATTTTTTGTCTGTGCCCATTTTTGGATCATTACTTTACATTGCGGGGTAAAATAATCCAATGCAGATCAGCCCGGTGACTCGACCTAAAAGCGCCGCCCAGAAGGCTTACGACCGCATGAGCGGAATATATGACCTGCTGGCAGGCTCCAGCGAAACCCCACTGATGCGCCGTGGATTGGAACTGCTGAGAGTGGGTATGGGTGATGCGGTCCTGGAGATAGGCTGCGGTACAGGGAAGGCGCTGGCGCAGGTATGCACTCAAGTGGGAGTCACTGGCCGCGTTTACGGCGTCGACCTGTCACCCGGTATGCTCCAGCAGTCTTATGCGAGGCTGGAGAGGTTGGGTATGTCAAACCGGGTACCCCTCGTGGAAGGCGATGGCGCCCACCTGCCATTTCAAAGCGCCACCATCAGCGCGGTTTTCATCAGCTTCACCCTGGAACTATTCGACACACCCGAGATTCCGCTTGTCCTGGAGGAATGCCGCCGTGTGCTAATACCAAAAGGACGCCTGGGGGTGGTCTCGATGTTGAAAACCAGACCTCCCAACCTGATCGTTCGACTATACGAATGGTCTCATGCTCACCTGCCCGCCTACGTAGACTGCCGCCCGATCGAAGCACACAGGTTGCTCCAAGAGATCGGATTTAATATCCACCTGCGAGAAGTGAAAAGCATGTGGGGATTGCCGGTGGAAGTTGTGATAGCAACGAAAGCATGAGATAATAAATTATATGGAAATCTTACTAACTCTTTATACCTTTAGTGGGCTGTTACTGGCAGGCTTATCGGTGCCATTGATCCTGGGAAAAATCCCGCCGAATGGGTTATATGGGTTCCGTGTCCCCGCCACGATCGAGAATCCACAGCTGTGGTACAAGGTTAACGCTTACTCAGGCAAACGCCTTTTGGTTGTGGGACTAGGCTCGTCGGTAGGATCGATTATCCTTTACTATACGATGAATACCAGCCTGGATGCCTACGCCCTCAGCTGCCTGGGGTTGTTCCTGGCGCTGTTCCTTTGGGCGATCATCACCAGCTTTTTGTACCTCAAATTGGTCCAGCGGGAAACACAGGAAGATCACCCAAAGAACCCGGTCGCCAATTGAATCAACCGCTGGGGGTACTCCTTTGAGCGATAAGGCAATCACTCCACTTTTTAATATAATTCCTCTTTTCTACTCGAACCTGTAGTAAAATCGTTCATATGACCAAGACAGATTTCCTGTTAAATTTACAAAATGGACGTAGACAGTGGCACCAGATCTGGAGAGGAATTGACCTTTTCGGCACTTCCAGCCCCCGCAGACCCGGTGAAATGAGCTTGCGCGATATTCTATATCACGTTGCCTGGTACGAGCGTGAGATGGTTAACATGATGAAGCTGCGCTCATTCGATGGCTCACCCTGGTGGGACTTACCGGTTGAAGAGCGTAATGCGTTCATCAAGACAGAAGGGTTTACGATTTCACTGCTTCAGGCCTGGAGAGTGGAAGAACAGGCGTTTACTGACCTGCTGGCACAGCTGCAAACGCTCGGTGGTGAAGAGCTCGACGATGCTGGCTGCTTCAAAGGAATGCCTGCAGACGCCAAACCGTGGGAAGTGATTGCCAGCAACACCTACCAGCACTACATCGAGCATTTCCCCAGCATTTATTAGCTCTGCCTGAAGCATTAATTCGACCATAAAAAAAATAAAACTGCTTATTCAGCAGTTTTATTTTTAAACATCCTTCCTACCAGCCATAATCTAAGATTTAGGTTACCCATAATCCATTGCACCAGTGGAATATTTGCCGCGCAGTCTTTCGGGCAGGAGCACAGCAATATGCCCCATGACGATATCCCCCACCATCTCATCGCGCTCTTGCGTGGAAAGCTCCGGCGGGACCTGCAGCTGATAGGGGCTGCCAAATTTTATACTGATGGTGCCCTGCTCTTTCCACACCCCCACCGGGATGACGTTTGAGCAAGATTGGCTGATCAGATGCAAGAACCTTCCCACGCCTGGGGGCAGGTTCCCCAACACTCCTCCCGGCTGATCGGCACCTTCGGGTGCCATTCCGATCACCGCTTGAGGGGTGCGCTTGGCATAATTCAGCACCTCACGCACGGCAGCTGCCCTCTGCAGTGCTTCTGCGGGGTCGGGAGGCATGGCTGGCATGGGAGTGAAATTCATTGACCTCGCTCCGCGCGGGAAAAGCCAGTGGGTGAACCCAGTAAGCCAACCGGCATTGGTCCATCCGGAAGTGACTACCCAGTGGATATGAGCCGGGACGAACGCGCTGATGGGTATGACGAACCACCAGGCCTTGAAATCGGGCGCTGAATAATGATTTACAGTGATCAGCGCTCCCTGACCCGCTCCTTGCGCAGCCATCCGTGCGAAGAATCCATCCACGGCGGACAAATCCACCCTCGGGGATGGGTCCATTGTGCGGGTGAGCAAACGAGCAATGGGTCTGAAAGGGATAGGCATGCTGGGTTTGGCAAAATGATTATAACGTCATCCTGACAGCCTTGCAATTCAAGCCAAGCGAACATACAATTACCGATAGCTGCAGAACCCACTTTATTGTAGCGGAGGTATTGGTATGCGACCTGAATGGGATATTTACTTCATGAAAATAGCGCACGTGGTTGCTCTGCGAAGCACGTGTGACCGCGCTTTTGTAGGTACGGTAATGGTGCTGGAAAAGCGCATCCTGACCACCGGCTTCAACGGCAGCCCAGCCGGTTTGCCTCACTGCGACGAGGCCGGTCACCTGATGGTCGACGGTCACTGTGTGCGCACCATCCACGCGGAAGCTAACGCCATCATCCAGGCTGCCCTGCATGGAGTGAGCACCAAGGGGTCCACGTGCTATGTGACCCACTTCCCCTGCATCCAGTGCGCCAAGATGCTGATCAATGCCGGCGTGGTACGCATCGTGTATGACCAGGAATACCGCATCGATGAAAACACGCGTGAGTTCCTTCGCCTGGCGGAGGTGGAGCTGGTGCGGGTGAACGGGGAGGAATGACATGGTCAAGCATCTCAAGCTGTACACCCCCGGACCCGGCGATGTGGACGAAGATGTGCTCGCCAGCCTGGCTACTCCTGTTATCCGGCATTATGGACCCGAGTGGATGAAAATCTACCACGAGACCCAAGGGCTGTTAAACAGGTGTTCAAAACGGAGAATGAGATATTCTTCGTGCCCGGTGCGGCTTCAGCGCTGATGGATATGGCCATCGGCAGCCTGCTTGCCAGCGGAGAAAAGATCATCGTGGGTGATAATGGTTTCTTCGGCGAGCGACTGGCATTGATCGCCCGTGGATATGGCTTGGAAACGGTCAGCCTGAAGGCACCCATGGGTGAACAACTCGACCCGGAGGATCTGCGCAAGCTGCTCAAAGCCCATCCGGATGCCAAGGCGGTGGCATTGGTGCATCACGAGACCGGGACTACAGTGATGAACCCGCTGCGTGAGCTTTCCAGGCTGTCTAGTGAAGCCGGAAAAGCCGTGGTGGTGGATGCGGTCTCCTCCATGGGTGGTGCGGATGTGCGGGTGGATGAATGGGGCATCGATGTTTGCGTGACCACCCCCAACAAGTGCCTGGAAGCGCTGCCCGGGATAGGCTTCATCAGCGTGTCACCCCGCGCCTGGCAGCTGGTGGACAGCCATTCTCAGACGGACCACGGCTGGTATCTCAACCTGAAGACCTGGCGCCAGTATGCCACCGAATGGGGCAGCTGGCACCCTACCCCGGTGACCCTGCCGACCAATATCATCCTGGCGGCGCGCACCAGCCTGCTGAAGATCGTCGAAATGGGTCTGGAGGCCCACTATGAGAAATACCGCCGGGCGAGTAATTCCGTGCGGGTGGGGCTGCGCAGCCTGGGCTTTGAAATGTTCGTTAAGGATGAATTTGCATCCCCGATCGTTACCGGGGTTCGCAGGCGCCCGGAATTCGAAGTAAATGAGCTGAGCGATTGGCTGGTGGCAGAACACAGCATTGCCATCGGGGGAGGCTTGGGCGAGCTCTCCGGAATGATGTTCCGCGTGGGTCACCTGGGTAAAGCCTCTACGCGTGAGTATCTGCTCGATTTCCTTTTTGCCATGGAGGATTTCCTGCGCCATAAGCGCATGTCCATCGCACCAGGTTCCAGCCTGGCCGGGATGCGATCATGAGGAGCCAGTATTGCCTGATTTAACCTACTCAATTTCAGCGGAGATCTTCAATAAATATCCCGGATATGCCAGGGGAGTAGTGCTGGGATTCGGGGTGCATAATGGCGCATCTCCCGATAAGTTGGTCGGATTGCTGCGTGAAGCGGAAGCCTCGGTGCGCGGGCAGGCAAGCCTCGAGCTGATCGCCGAACACCCGCGTATCAAGCCATGGCGGGAGGCATATAAAGCTTTTGGAGCTAAACCCAGCGAATTCAGGTCATCGGTGGAAGCCATGGCACGGCGGGCGCTGAGAGGTGACCAGCTTCCTAGCATCAACGCCCTGGTGGATATCGGCAACATCGTCTCGCTGCAGCACCTGCTACCGGTCGGTGGGCACGCCATGGACGAGCTTAGCCAGGATATTTGCCTGCGACTGGCAACCGGGGAGGAAGATTTTGTGCCTTTTGGCTCGACAGAAGTTGAACACCCCTTGCCTGGTGAGGTGATATTCGTTGAAGGCAGCACGGTGCTCACCCGCCGCTGGACATGGCGCCAGGCGAACCACACCCTCACCCTCCCTGAAACAAAGAGCATCGAGATCAATATCGACCGACTGCCTCCAGTTGAGATGGAGGAGGTGCATGCCATTGCCAACCAGGTGATGGGATTGGTAGAGCAGTTTTGCGGGGGAAGGATGCGCTACGAGATATTGAGTGAAGAGCGTCGAGAAATGAGCTTGAGCTATTAAAAAGGCTTCCCCGTCGGCCTTGGCAAGCGGCGGGGAAGAATCCCCCAATTATTGATTGAAAATCATCATCAATCTTTCGTAATATTAGCGCAATATCGAATTATTCGATATAAGCCATTTTGCTCATAAAAACGCTGACCCGTAGAGGGGCTCCCACGGGTCAGAAAGTGATTAAATCAACCATTGCAGATATTAGCAGCAAAATTTGCAATCCTAGCGGTCAGTATAAATATGCTGAATTTCCTGACCGGCAGAATTCACATTTGTTTTATATTAATACCGAAAGTATTTGTTTGCCCGCATTATTTCGCAGCTTTATAAAATGCCAGCGTCCCAAAAAACGTATTTGAATGACCGGTTTCTTCGACATAACTGAAGCCAGCAGAGCGTATATAGTTGACGATCCTTCCCTGGATGTTGTCATTCACATCTTCGAAATTCCGCATCACTGAGGCGGTGAGACGGGCATAAGCATTGGCAGGCATGCCAAAATCCACCATGTGGAATTCGCCCCCTGGTTTGAGCACCCGGCAGATTTCGAGCATCGTCTGCCCCTTGTTTTCCATCGAAAGATGGTGCATCACCATGCTGGAAATTACCCGGTCAAACTGGTTTTCTGGATAAGGCAGCGCAAAAGCCATCCCCTGGTCCAGATTGATATCGAGGGCAGCCTGCATCACCTTCCTGCGAGCGATCTCCAGGATCGCTGGGTCCCCATCCAGCCCAGTGACCTCCACTTGCGGCTGCTTCTGTTTCACCATCATAGTGAGTGTGGCAGTGCCGCAGCCCAAGTCAAGCAGGTGCATCCCCGGTTTCAGCTCAGCCTGACCGATCAACCGCTTCTTGAAAACGTCCTCTCGCATGACCCTCTTTAACAGAGAGTCGTAAAAAGGGGTCAAGAAACGGTAGCGTAATGCGGGAACATACCGGTCAGATGGGCGCATTTCATCCTTTTTATTTTTTTTTGCCTGAACGCAGTTTGACCCCCAGAATCCGATGGAACTCTATAATATGGCTATCTTCCCAACCCATGAATCGTTTAGACCGTTGCTCCGCACTGTGGGCAGTGAGTCCAATCAACCTGGAGACCTGTTCCGCAATGGGCGCAGTAGTGCCCGGTTACCGAGGTATTGGTATTGGCATTGTTCAAGGTTCGATTAACCGGCGCCTGATTTCCCTATTGGTACAACATATAATGACCCGTTCTGAAAGTAACCGGCAGCAGCCAAAAGTAATAAGACGACTCCCAGGATCGGTAAGCCGATCATGAGCAGCATGAATAACCATCCAAATCCAACCATTCCGACCATCATATCAAGCCTCCTACCGTACCCCCAATTTTAAGGAATTCCTTTCAATACTATAAGCGCTAAACGACTGACCAGGAAATCCGCCATATTGCCTGTTTCTAACAACCCCGCACCTTAACCAGCCGCATGGGTTGGGTTGCCTTACAGCATCGTTATCAACCGCGTTGATCAGGCAGAATGCCCATGCTGGTGCTCATCATGCTGCATTCCAGCTTTGATGTACTTCTGCGGCTCTTTATCGAAATCTCGTTTGCAGCTGGGTGAACAAAAGTAATACGTCTTCCCCTGGTAAATTGAGCTACCCGCCGCCGTCTTCGGGTCAACATCCATTCCACATACTGGATCTAGTTCCATTAGGTTTTCTTCCTTTCTTATCTATAATTTGGTTATAGCACAAATACATTAACTGCTGATGAACTCTTTAACGTTCAATAGAATTTCCGGCTTGTTCCCACGCAGACATCCCACCCTGCAGGCTAAAGATATTCGTGTAACCCTGACCGACCAGGGTTTCAGCAGCAATGGCGCTCATCCGCCCGCTGCGGCAGTATAAAACGATCCTGGCGTTCTTATCCGGCAGCTGATCCAGGTTTTGCGCCACCTGGTCATATGGGATTGACATGTCGGTCCTGGCGATATTTCCTTCAAATGGGATATGCACATTAACCAGGGTGAAATCCTTGTTAGCCTGCATGCTTTGCAGCTCTATTACGCTTATATCCGTGTAGCTGCCTCCAGTAACAGAGACCGGCTTCCCAATAACTTCCACCGTTGCCTGCTGCGCTTGAGTACCACCACAGCCGGCAAGTAATACTACGACCAAAATTGCAGATACTACCAACGATCGAGACATGCGAAACACTCCAATTCTTCCTCTCCTATTTTTGATCTAATTTGGGGGACGGGACAGGTAAAGTTACCATTATGCTGGTCCCCTTCCCCACCGATGAACGCATCGACAAAATCGCCCCGATCAATTCAGCCCGCTCGTGCAGTCCAAGAAGACCAAAATGCCCTTTGGCGGCATATTCAGACGGGTTGCCTGGCATATTGAAACCCACACCGTTGTCTTCCACCTTTAATGTCACCCTGTCGGGTAAGAAATTAATGGCAAGCGAGGCTTGCTTCGCCTGGGCGTGCCGGGTAATATTGCTGCAGGCTTCCTGTGCCATTCGGTAAAGTGCCAGCTCGACCGAGGCTGGCAACCGCCTTTCGATACCCTGGTGGTGGAATTCAACGCTGATGCCCATCCCCTCCCCGGTCTCACGCGCCAGCATCTCCAGCGCTGGCACCAGACCCAGGTCCTCGAGGTACACCGGACGCATCGCCCGGGTCAGGCGGCGCAGGTTCTCAATCGTCTGCTCTGTCAGCAGGATGATTTCATCTAATTCGGTCGATTCAGGCGCTGCCTCATGCGATGCGGGCTGCAGCTCGAGCTGCGCCAGCTGCACTCTTTGTTTGAGGGCAATCAATGCCTGCAGGGTGTCATCGTGCAGCTCACGCGCCAGCCGCCGGCGCTCTTCCTCCTGGGCTTCAGTGATAGCGCCGATATATCCATGCAGACTGCGCTGGGCATCTTCCACCTTGTCTGCCATCTGGATCAATTCTTTTTGCAGGTGCTGGATCTCGGCAATCCCGCCCACCGGCTGCTGGATGGTGGTAAAGTCACCGGCTGCCAGGGTGGCAGTCTTGGACTCCAGGAGGCGCAGAGGTCCGACCACCTGGCTGGCGCCGAACCACAGCGCCAGAAGCATGATGAACACCACCGGAACGAGCACTAACGGGGCAAGTCTGCGACGACCGCAAGGCGGGTGTCGAAACAGCTTGCCAGGATTCTTCCGTGATCAGCGCCCAACCAGCTGATGGCACCGGGCTGTATGCCGTCACGTGCTCGTCGCCATCTACGTTCACGTAAACCGTTCCGCTCTTCCCTTGCAAAGCTTCTGCCACACCTGGGTGGTTTGGGTATTGGTCGCTAAATCCGCCCGCATCGTAGACAACCCGACCATCCGCCCCAACCAACCAGACCGACAGCTGTTTATCGGGCGGAAGAATATCTCCGAGAGTGGACTGGATTAGCCGATCAATCGAAAAACCCCCTACAATCAAGCTGCCATCACTCAGCTTTGATGAGAACAAGCCGAGCTTTTCCGCCATCCGGCCGGACTGTTGGTGACCAACAACTTTCCCGTCCCCGAGCTGAGCTCAGGAAATATCGCCTTCCAGCTGGAATCTGCCGTCCAGGGTGTGCCACATCGGCTGATAATTTCCCATTGTCAGCAGCTGCCCCTTCGGGCTGAACCTGGCAACTCCGGCATCGAAATCGGGCATCAGCGCGCTCATACTTTCCAGGGTGGTCGTGATGGGTTGGGAGGCATTGGCTGAAAGCATCTCTGCGATGATCTGCATTTCTTTCGTCCGGTTAACCAATTGGGCATTGAGCGCACCCGCTGCAGTCTGCACCAGGCGAGCGTCACGCTCACCTACCATCGAGCGCATCGCTTGCTGGTGGATGCTGAGGCTGCCAAAGGTGATTGCTACCAGCAGGATGGTCAGCGGCAGCAGGATAATGGCAAACAACTGCAGCACTAACCCTAGCGCGGGTAATTTAAGCCTGAACTTTGGGCGTTTTGACACCTTCATATAATTACTATCATTCTTCGGCAATATTCCCGATCGCCTGAGATATCCACCCCAATGAGACTGCCCGCATGACCGCTTCTGTGCGGCTGCCGGCTTGCAGCTTGTTGAAAATATGCGCCAGGTGTCCCTGTACGGTGCGGTCGCTGATGCCAAGCTGGACACCGATGGCTTTATTGGTATAACCTTTGGCTGTGAGAGCGAGTACTTCCGTCTCGCGCTCGGTCAGCTGTTCCACCTGCAAGGGTTCTTTTGGGTGGCTGAGCTGTGCCAGTAACTTTCTGGTGATAACCGGGTCTAACACTGATTTTCCGGCGAACACATCGCGCACCGCCTGGATGAGATCACCCGGCGAAGCAGTCTTCAGCACATACCCGTTCGCACCGGCCTGCAGGACTGCCAGAACATACGGGTCATCGTCGTAAGCGGTCAAGATCAGCACGCCCACGTTGGGGAAATTCGTCCTCACCCAGCGTGTGACCTCAATGCCGCTGTACTTTGGCATCTGGATATCCAACACCGCCACATCCGGCTGGTGTTCGGTTATTAATTCTTCTGCCATGGCCCCATCATCGGCCTCTGCCACCACCTGGATATCACCGGCGCGCTCCAGGTATTGGCGGATGCCTGCCCGGACGATGGCATGGTCGTCAGCCAGAAGCACGCCGATAGGCTCAGTTTTTTGGGTCATACCGTCGAATTCTCGGGTTTCCTAACCGGATCGGGTACAGGTCCGGCAGTAATTGGTAGTTCTTGTGCTCTGATAGCATGGTCTAAATATGGGTAAGTGTACCAGACGATTCCCATTCCAAACAGTATGCCAGATAATAAGCGCATTAGTGAATTAAACGACCCAAACGTCTCACCAGAATAAAAGGACAACGGGAAAATATGCAGCGTGACCTGCGCCAGCCACAAGTTAGCATAGCGGAAGCCCTGCCCAATCCCTGCCAGGTCGCTGAAGAAATGGCTGGTGCCATCGATTGTCATCGGCAGCAGGAACAGCACCAGACCCCACCACGGAAGGGGTTTCAGCTTCCGACGTAGTGACCACCATAGCAGCCCGAACACCCATAGGCTGGTGAACATAGACACCATCCTGTCTGACCAGGCTACTTTCCAGCCCATCACCGGGTTCCCAAGGAATTGGCGCAGGATGAGCGGGTTGCTCGTTTGCTGCCAGGCGTTCTGGATATCTGCAAGTGAATAAGTGAGGCGAGTGCCGAATAGAAAGTAGGAGCGTTCTGGCAGCTGGTGGCACAACCAGGAATAGATGAAGTAAAACACCCTGGCAGCACCATCCTGCCCGGCATGCATCAAAACCGGTGCCAGGAAAGGCAAATATATATAAACCCCAAGCAAGATACTCAGGGGGATGATCCAATATCGACGGAGAATTGAGCTCATGGGATATTCACGTCAAACGAGTAAACGCCAAACCTCCATTGAAGGTTTTATAAACCCGATGCTAACAAGCTATTTAACCCCGCAGCTCCCACCACCGCTGGGCGCCTGCTGAAGCAATCCATTCTGTGACAGCCACTGGTGCACTGCCTGGTAACCTGAGATCGATGAATACTGGTAGCTCACCAACTTCTTGGCATCCACTTGGGCAAATGCCTGTTTATCCGAGGCTTTAAAAGCCGTAGCTATTTCAAGCATTTGCTGGGGGTACCAGAAGGCAGTAACATATTTGGCAGCCTCGAACATTTCAGCAGAGGATGCATTTTGCGAAGCCATCAGCTCCAGCAAACCCAACATTGCCATCCCGTGGTTGCAGTCTGGGAAGTGGGTCGGGTTGTCGCAGCATGGCCGATAGACTACCGAAGCAACTTCCAGTAGGCGGGCTTGCTGCTCATCGGTCAATGTCATGATTTTGGTACTGGCAAATAATTCTGTAGCTTTCCTGGAACCAAGCGTCCACCCGCCGGTGGAAGCGAATCCGCCCACCTTGTCCTTACCGCCAGACATCATCTGACCATCGGTGAGGATGGCGTTCTGGTTGGTTAACCCCAGCGCCCAGAAGAAATTCAGCAAAAAGTAAGCGTTTTCTGGGGTAAAGACGACGTTGGCATCGGTCTCTTTCGAAAGGATCGCCATTTGATCGTCTGTCAGCGGCTTGTTTTGTTGCTTGTATAAATCGGTGAATTGGGGCATGTCGATCCCCCCAGCTGCCACAAGCTGCGGACCAACATCGCCATACACAGCCGGCACGGTATAACCGTCAGGGGGATTAATCTCATCCATAAGTGCCATACCCTCTGTCTGGCTTTGAGCACCCTGGTTTTGTGCTTCAATTGTTGGAGATGCCATGTGCATCGATTGGCGCCCAATTACATATCCACCTCCACCCCCAAGAGCAAATATCACCAAAAGTGCCAACGATTTGATCGCCACCCCACTATGTCGACGCACAGCAGCCCTGGAGCCAGGCTTCTCTTCCTGGGATGGATTTTCATCATTTGAATCTTGCACTTGATCGGTCATTTTCATTCTCCTCAATACACATTGATTTCGAATTTATTTGCAGCGACCAGTCTTATTAAATCAGCCTATCTCATGGAGTTTCCGTAGGTACTGGGATATCCCCGTATTCCTGCTGCAGCAGTTGAGCAACGGATTGTTTTTCAGCACTAAAATAATCCTGACCCATCCCGTTATTGGAAAGACTCGCCTCCACGCTTGCCTGGGAACTTGCCAGGATCTGGCGAAATGCCTTCAGGTTGTAATAATCGGCTAATGCAACCGGCTTTCCTTGTTGGATCAGGCTGTATACTTTGTTGTACTCTACCGCGATCGAGGATACATTCATCCACATCTGACCCAGTCCTGGGGGTGGTGTGGTTTGGTTGTAGGTTTTGATCGCAATGGGGAAAGCCAGCGTGAAAGGCTGCCGGACGGCCGGATCATTGCCATTGATCGATCCAGACTGTACATTGCCAAGGTATTCAATGATTAAGTCAGCCGATCGTTCTAGCAGCAGGATCGAGCGGTAGCTCATCACCAATGGAGTCTCCGTCGGTTTGGGTTGGGTTGACTGTACATCATGAGTGACTTCTATAGTGGAGGAGAGTTTTGGTGGAGAAACTTGTGGCGTAGATATCGCCTCGTTAGGAGCATCCACGCCAGAAGAACACGCCAACAGCACGAATGCGGTGATGACGATCACAAAGCTGTTACGGAAATTTAGTTTGCGATGCAGCGCCATTTTTCCCTCGATGTCTCACAGTGGGATTGCTATTCACCAGTCGCATGGGTTGGCGGCGAGTGAGCAGGTCGATTTACCGCTGCGGGTGCATATTCACATTTAATAGCGGGTTTGATTTGAAGCGCTACGATTTTCCGGATTTCGGCGACCAAGTTTGGGTCTGCCCGTTGCTGCGGCGTGTCCACCACTGAGAACCAGGTCTGTCCCTCATATCCATGTGCAATCATCGCCAAGGGTTCCCTGCTATCCTGGTACACCAACAGCACCACCATCTGGCAATCACATTGGTCAGTCCCATGGTGCGGGCAAGGGCACAGCGCCTGTGCCTGGCGCGCCATCTGCAGGTCAAAGGTGCGCAGCACCGATAAACCCGCCTGACTCGCCTTTTGAGACAGCCAAACGACAGCCTCATCACACGGCTGTTCTAACACCATGAAGACAGAATGATCATTCATAACCATTCCAATGGATAATCCTGGTAACTAAAAGCGTCCGGATTTACCTGCGGGAGGCTCATCTTCTCACCGTCGCTGGCTGTCTCACAGCCAAGCCGTTCGACCGTATCAGCCTTCCACTTCCATCCAGGTAACTAAACATTTTCACTAGGGTCCCCAATTCGACAGAACCGTTAAAGTCTTGTCGCCCCAGGTATTATCGTTGCTGGGGAGGTGGACGCGGAAGTCGTGCATTCCATCCATGCCGGCATGCATCATGAACTTCATGTCAAGGGTTGTTGAAGCTCCGGGTTTGAGTGCCATCGAACCGATGGTAGGAGTAGGGGGTCAGCACCCCTCCAAAACTTCAACGTATGGCGTTTTACTGAAGCGCAGGGTCTTATCACCCACGTTGGTGAGCGTGAACTTGACGTCCACGGTTTGTCCGAGCTTAACGTTGCCCAGGTCCACTTTCTCCTGGTTCACTTTCAGGCTGGGCGAGCCGATCACTTCGATGCCCGCCGTCGGGCCGGAAGGCTTTCGAAAGGCAAAGACAGCACCGACGATCAGCAGCAGGCCGCCCGCCAAAAGCACGAAAAACGGCCAGCGCGGCTTCTTCTTATGGTGCCTAAGTACTTTCTTTTGTTTCTGTTGACTCATGGTGTAACCTCCGAATTAAATTGGAATGTCCATAAATATGAAATAAGTGCCCATGTCTGGTCTTCGGTAAAGATCGCACCCCACGAAGGCATGCCCGTCCCCATCCCGCCACGGATGAGCTTGCCTTGCAACTGAGCCGGACTGGCAGAGAGCATTGCAGATGGGTCGGTGAAATTTGCCGGGCGCTGGGTGTGCTCACCCAAGCTTTGACTTGCAGCCGAGCTTTCTGAGGCGGCAGCTAACTGGTCGGCAAACACTCCGTTCCCGGCTCCATTCTCACCATGGCAGGCAGCACAATTGGCGGCGAACAGCTCACGCCCAGCCTGAATCTCGTGAGGGGTGGTGTTGGTCTGCCAAACCCAGGCAACCAGGTCCCACACCTGCTGGTCGGTCAGGTCTGTGTATGCCGCTTCAGCCCGTAATGCCGACCACAGGTCAATGGGCGTATGCGATAGATAGTACTGGCGGTTGGTATAGCTTTCGGGCACACTGCGGTTGAGCAGGGCTCCACGCCAGGCTGACGGGATGCTGGATGGCGTTAGCGCAGCCTTGTGGGTTGAATCGATATCCAGCCCGAGGGTGACGTAGAGCGGCGGTTTGACCGGTTCCGCTTTTACTATGGGATCTGTGACTTCTATCGTGCCGCGCATTCGCCAGTGGTTCAGGCTGCACCAGCGCGTGCAGTAAAAGGTGTATTTACCCGGTTTGGTGAACACCAGCGTGACGTCCGTCATTTCCCCGGGGTTGATCTCCACCGCCGGCTGGTCGTGCTGGCCCACGGCGAACCCATGCGACACGTCGTCCGAGGTGAGCCGCAGATGCAGCGGCTCACCCACTGCCACGGTCAGGTTTTCGGGAGTCCAGCCGCCTTTTTCAGCCATGCGGGCATGAACCATAATGGCACCTGAGCTGTGCACAGTTTTGATCACCGGGACGGAAATCACTGCTGCCAGGCCCAGGATGATGATGCCGCGGGCGATCCATTCTTTAATCATTTGCTATCCTGCCAACAGCCATGCGAACGCACCGGCATAAACCAGGTAAAATGCCATTACGGGTACATTCGGTATAGAAATATAATTACCATCCGCTTGTGACAGTTTTCGGGTCACCTGGGCGGACCAAAATACGCCCACCAGCAGCAGGAGGATTTGCAACAGCAGGCTGAAGCGTGATATATCCAGGCTCCCAATCGTGGCGCCGGCTCCCAACAACCTCCATCCCCAACCAAACGGATCGTTCAACACTCCCAGCACATAGCTGAGCTTGGGGAGGGCGAAGGAGATGGTGAACGCCATCCAGGCTAATAACCCCAGCGGAAGCAGCCCCTGGGCATGATTGCTGATCAGGCGCTTGAGCGGTAGGCTGCTAAGGCTGATTTTTTTCCATGCCGCCACACACAGAGCGAAGAGACCAGGCAAGACCAGCAAGTTGAGCGCCAGGAAGCCCGCCGCATACGCGAGCCACGCCTGCGAGCCGATCTGGAATGCGCTCAGCTTCAGCCAACCCCACGGACCGAGGAAGACCGCCGAAAACACCAGCGCCGATCCGAGCATGATCAGTGCCAGGAAAGTTTCATCAAGATGTGAGGAACGATTGGGTTGTGCCAGATCGGTGCCATAAGGGCGCAGGTTCAGTGCCAGGTTATCCTTGGGGCAGGCACGCAGGCATTCCATACACAGCCCGCAAGCTGAGCTATCCTTCATCGCCACCGGGTAAATACCCCACGGGCACGCCTTGTAGCAGGATTTATCTCCATGCCTGGCGCACACTTCCTTGTCGATCACCTTCACTTCCAGTGGAGCAGCCTTGGAGTACATCCCGCTGAAACCGCCGATCGGGCAGATATAGCTGCAAAAAGCGCGGTGCTCGAAGACAAGGCTCATCCCAATCGCCAGGGCGAAAATCGCCAGCAGCACCCAGCCGGTGAGGCGTGGGTCGGTCAGGGTGAGAGCGCTGAACATGCCGATCAGCAGGAATCCGCCCGACTGCATCCATGAACCACGCAGGCGCTTGGGCCAGCGTAGATTAAGCCCCAGCTTGCGCTTCCCTTTTTCCATGATCCCACCCTGCTGCAGCCAATCACCTGGCAGCGGGATGGGGCAGATGCTGCACCATGAGCGCCCGCCCAGGGGGATGAACCCCAGCTTGAGCGTCGTCCACCAGGCGATCCACACCATGATGATGGCAAAATTATGGCTGCCAACCCGTGAGCCCATCAGGCCGGTGGTGATGGTGAACACGAAACCCACCAGCATGAGCGCACGGAGGATGAACTGAGGCCAGCGATTCTCGATAGCTGCTCGCAGCCATGGGAGGCTGTATAGATTGATCCGCGCTGGGATTTTGTGACTATTCACGGGTTGGGAAACAGGGATCTCGATCAAACTGTCTTCCACCCAGGGGAATTCCTGCAGCCGGGTCATTTTCTCCCCTTCCATACCCCAGCGAAAAGCACCAATCCCACCAGGGCAATGGCCCGCCACAAAAATGTATTTTGTCCCACTTCCAGCTTGCCGATCATGAAGGGGTGCATATTCCCACATGTCACCGTGCAGTGGAAGCGGAAGGCGCCGCTCTGGTCAGCAGTAAACGTGATGCTGGCAGTCTTACCGGGGTCAGCCGTGGTCTGCACATTATACCCATCGATGGATAGCCCGTGGACCACATCCATTGCCACCAGCTCAATCGTCACCCGGTCACCCGGATTGACCTTCAGCACACCTGGGTTGTATTCAAACCGGCTGGCTTCGATGCGGAAGATGCGATCGGCTGGCGCGGCTGCACGGGTCGGGATGGGAAGGAAAATGACCGCCAAACCCAGCCCTGCCAGCAAAACCCAATGCCACCAATGGTGTGAATTCATCCTAAAAATATTCCCGAATTACGGCATATTGGAAGGACCGTACTGGGAGTAGGTCTGGTCGATATACGTTTTGATCTCGGGAGGGGCTTTACCCTGTTTCGACAATCTCATCACGTCTTGGGTTATATCCACGCAGATGGAGCAGCCCAGGGCGTGCGAATCATAAGTGATTTTGCCGTTCCCATCGACGCTGGTTATATAGCAGGAGTAATTCGAAGTGTGTCCGATGTCATCGCACCCGCAGTAGCAAGGGATTTGCTTCATCATATCTGGGTTGGCAGCCGCATACTGGTATGCCTGCTGGACCACTGTCGGGGCGGATTTTACATCACCCGGCATACCATCCATGGACGCCATCGCCAGGTCACTCGAAGCGGATGAGGCTCTGCTGCAGCCCGACAGGATCACGGTAAAGATCGGAAAAATTACCGCTAATGATAAGACTTTTATCAGGATAGATGGTTTCAAGCAAAAACCTCCGTAGATTGGGATGTTCAAGGATTATACGGGTGAGAGCAGGCAGGGATGAGCGCCATCTGACGCGTGCGCGTATAGGCAATTATGCCTATATCTAGAAATCATTTATATTCTAATCTTGCTGTATTGGGGTTAAAACGGATCAATCGCAGGCAATTCGAGAATAGCCTGTATTAATGTTCCTGATCCGATATTTATACCATTTTACTTACAAAGGCTAAGTAATGGAGTATGGGTAGATTCTTCCAGTGCTAGTTCTGTTATTTGATATATTCTCTCACCGATCGATTAAAATTCTCGTGAAAGGATTCAAGCCAGGCTTCTATAAATTGCCGCGATTCAAACATTGGTAGAAGATCGATAGATAGGTCACGAGTCTTGAGTGATGAAACCTTGTCCTGCAATACCTGAAAAGCTGAAGAAACAGTATAAGGTTGCTTCCCATCTGTAGCCAGTTTTTCTTCTAATGGCCAGATTTTTTGCTGCATAAACCATAGGAGGTCATAAAAATCCCTCCCTTTAACCTCAATCCCGGTTTGGCCGCGCATAAAGCTACGTTCAAGGCAAGCGAGTATTTTTCCAGCCATCATCGTTTCCAAAGAGAAGTGTGCTGCCACAAGGCTCCGGCCAAAGACAAGTACTGGAGTGTTCCTAATCACAGCTGCCTGTTTATGATGGCTTAGTTCCACCTTGAGATGCAATGTCTCTTCAATATGCGGTGACAAGCCGATCTCGTACAATATTGGGAATCTCAAAGTTACTCTCAAAATGTTACCCATGCCTTCCTGAACTTTGGTAGAGATATTTTGATATCCAAAAAAGTTTTGAAAATGTTGCACCAGGTCAGGTCCAAGCTGAGTTACATTCAAGTGAGCTGAATTATCGAAATCAAGATCCTCTGATAGACGGTTCAATCCATATATGACGTGCAAACACGTACCACCATAAAAGATTAAATGTCGGTAGTCGGAGTGATTATAAATATAATCGAGCACATATACTTGTAAAGCTTCTTTTAAGATAATCCGCTCTGTTTCAATTGAAAGAAGTGGGTCTTTTCCTGCCAAAATGCTTCGTAAAGTCTGGATCAATGTAGCCATGCAAAACTCTCCAGGTTTAACAGAATTTCCTTCATTTTTCTCTTCCCATTCTTGATGACATAACCTCTAAATTCGTTCTGATCAGATTGAGATAACTCATCAAGATTTAAACGTAATTCTTCCGATAAATCAAAGCCAGTTGATGCTATACGTATAGGTAGTGGACGAAAGTATAAGTAATCGAACAATGCTTTAGCCACCGATGCCTGTGCATAGTGGATGCCAAAGGTTTCCTCTATCTGGTAGCCATAATACAGGTTGTTATTGATATTCCGATACACAAAATCACCAATTGAATTGGTGATCAAGTGTGTGTTTTTCCTGGTAACAGCAGTAATAGGGTAAGTGATCTCAGTTAGGATTCCCCTTTGCTGAAGAATAAATTCCATAGAGAGATAAGATAGGGGCTCTAGAATTGCACTTACCACAGCCGAGAAGTTTTCCTCCTGCCGATGGCGCTCATAAAAACGATAGTGCATATATACCCCCTTTTTAAGCGCAACCAAATATCCAGCTTTCACCCAGCGATTTAAAGCAATTCGGGCATGGACATCACTGGTTATATTTTCGCCAGCAAATTGACGAAATCCTTCAATGGTGAAGTAAGGCAGCTTTTCGAACGGAGATAAGATGGTGGATCTCATTTTATATATTGGATAATATACACTATATGTATATTATCCAATATATTCCTTGGTTTGGCAAGGGACATATCAAAACCACTTTACAAAATTCTCCAGCCACTTACGCACCGCCTTGGGCGACTTGAGCACATAATCTCCGCCGGTGGAGCGGATATAGCCGAAGTACTGTGCCACCGAGATCGCCACGCCTGCATTTGCATGGATCGTCTGGAATGCTTCAGCGTCATTGTCATCATCACCGATATAAACTGGTAATGCCTCCTGTAGTGGGAAACTGTTCAGCAAAAAGGAGACCGCCTTACCTTTGTGTGCCATGGCGGTGCTGACCTCCAGGAATTTTTTTTGCTTGATCAGGCGGTATTCATCGGTGATCAGCTCCTGGTCCAGTGTCTGCTGGATAGCGGAAATCACCCGCACGGTTTCTTTTTCCGGGGCAAAACGGGCGTGCAGCGCCAGGGACCAGCCTTTGTCCTCCAGGTAGAAGCCTTTCCGCCCATCGATGATCTCCTCCCAAAGAGGCTTTAACCGATCCAGGTAAGGTCTGACCAAGGCATAATTCTCTCGCTGGATCCGTTCTCCCTGCGGGGTCTGCAGCTCGATGCCGTACGTGCTGGCAAGAAAGATCCCCTTAACAGGCAGCAGTGCCAGCAGGTCAGGCATGCACCTGCCGCTGACGATCGCTACCCGCAGGCGGCTCTTCTCCGCCAGGCGCTGGACCAGCTCGATGACATTTGGATCGGGCTTGAGGATATCGGGTGTGCGGGTGAAATCCACCAACGTCCCGTCATAATCAAGGAACAGCCACAACCGTTCAGCCTCAGACACCCAGGCATCCAGCTCGTTTTCGGAGGCGAATTTCAACTCTTGCCTCCTCCTGCCAGGAGCGGAAGGATATCATGCTGGAAGATTGCCTGCCAGGTGAAATTTTTACGCACGCGCTGACGCAATCGCTGGGTGGGGCTGTTCTGTGCCCATCCATGGATCAGCTCTGCCACCTGGTCTGGGGATGCATCCGCAGTAAACCGGGTTACCTCCTGGCCGCCAATCTCCTCCGCCGCAGGGATTTCGGTGCTGAAGATCGGCATGCCCACCAGACCCGCTTCCAAGATGGGCATGCCGAACCCCTCGCGGTGGCTGGGCATGAACAGCGCATCACACACCCGGTACAGTTCCCGCACCAGCGGCAGTCCGATGGTATACCCCCTCCCCGCTTGCGGACCGCACGAATAAACAAACATTGCTTCCCGCTCAACGTCCAGTTTTTGGCGTAATTCCATCAGGCTGTGATAATAGGCCATATTCGTGGGGTCGTACGGGTCAGGTGGACCGGTGACGACCAGCTTCGGGTGGATGCCAAGGTCCTTCAATTTAGCAGTGACGTGCAGGGCGAGCTCGATATTCTTCGCCTGAGTAACGCGCACCGGCATCAGCAGGACCAAATCTGCTCCATCCAGCTCCAGCTGAGCGACAAGCGCTTTTCCTTCTTCGGACATGCTGAACAATTCCGCCGGGTCTACTCCATCATATACTACATGGATCCGCCCGGCTGCACATCCCAGCAGCCCTGCCAGCTCTGCCTGACGTTGACGCGAGACTGTCACATAGGTCACGTCCTCCCGGTAAGTCCGCAGCAAGTCCCAGGGGTAGCCCGGGTGCACACTGGACCGGGAATGAGGGCTAGTCCAGGTAAAGTCGTGGCACCAGGCGATGCAGTGCCTGACCCTGCCCTGGTCGAGCAATCGCATCAAGGCAGCGGTTAATGGCAGGTTGAAATGCTTGGTAAGCACATTGTGGATGATAACGTGATCCATTCCCTCCAGGGCAGGTGCCAGGGAAGTTTCAAGGCTGGTCGCTAATGCCTCAAAATCATCCGGGATTCTGCCCGCCTCCAGCATTTGGCTGGCTTGGACGATCTGCGGGCTGCGTGATTCCATTTCGGGGATGTGGATAAACTCAACCGCATCTGGGAAGGCGCTCTTCTCACCTGCCCCGGCAACCAACCGCACCGGGTAGCCAGCATTGATCAACAGCAATGTGTGCGCCTGGATCACCGCTTCCACCCCGCCGACCACCGGAGGGACTGAATAATGAAGGATCACCGTTTTCATAAATGCAGCTCAACAACTGCTTGCAGCTGCTTGCACAGCCAATCGACAATATCTTCACTCTCGATCAGCCCTCGCAGCCGTTCAGCTTTCTCTTTCCGTTCATCTGCAGGCATGACCAGCGCCTGATGCAGCGTGCTGGCAGTCGCCGAGATATCCAAAGGTGGGATCACCAGCGCTCCCGACCCAAGCTGCTCGTGGGCACCCGTCCGTTCAGACAACACCAGCACTCCATGCTGTTGGTTGACCACCGGACCTTCCTTCGCCACCAGGTTCATCCCATCGGCGATGGAATTTACAAGCAGCACATCGTACAGCTGCATGGCTGCCACGGCGCGAGGGTAGTTTTCTCCCACCATAACGCGCACCGGTTCCCAATTACTATCCCCGTATTTGGCGTTCACCTGCCCGGCGGCACCCATCAATTCGTTGAGATAACTTTGATATTCCTCCACCTCCATGCGGGAGGGGACCAATAATGCTAGGAACTGCACCTTGCCGCGGTGCTCCGGGTACAGCTCGAGCAGCTCATCAAACGCCTGGAAGCCGCGTACGATATTCTTACTGGGCTCGATCCGGTCGATGCGCAGGATCAGTGGGTTGCCGCCGTACTGCTCCAAGAATGACTTGTGGTGTTCAGCTACTTCCTCCGATTCGGCCAGACGCTCGAGCGCCTTCACATCGATCGATATCGGGAAGTCACATACATAGGTTGTATGGTTGCGATACCACACCCGCCCCTGTTTGAAATTCACGTGGGCTCGCGGTAGGTGCGATTCACAGGTGCGGATAAAATTCAAGCCATCTTCGCGGGTTTGGAACCCCAGTAGATCCACTGAACACAACCCTTCCAGGATGCTCTGGCGCATGCGTGGAGGCAGGAAGCCCCAATCCTCCGCCCCAGGCCAGGGGATGTGGATGAAGTGCATCAGGGTATATTTTTTCTTCGGGCGGAAAACCCTGCGGATGTAATATGGCGCCAGGTACAGGTGGTAATCCTGCAACATCACCAGGGCTGGCTGCTCCTTTGCCAGGATCTGTTTCGCTACAGCCTCGGCAAACTGCCGGTTGACCACCACGTAGCCATTCTGCCAGTTTTGCCAGGTGGTGCGGTCAATCGTCGGTGAGCGGAAGATATCCCACATGGAATGCTGTAGGAACCATAATAGCGGGTTGGCGATCACCTTATAATAGCCGTTATAGGCTGATTCTTCGGAGATCACGAACTTCACCTGAATGGAGCCGCTCCCCTCTCCCATTGGCACAGATCCCCCCTGCCATGTTTTGTCTTCATCCGAAAGTGCACTGGCGATCCAGCAGGCATCGACGTGCTGCGCGATGCCGGATAACGCCGTTACCAGTCCACCTCCACCACTGCGTTGAGGCTGGATAGAACCACGCTCATCGGTATGGAAGGTAACTGGTCCATGGTTGGAGGCGATGATAAGCTGGCGCGATTGAAGCAGCTCCTCCCACGAGCCGCAAAATTCCTTGCTGCCTTGCTCGGCGATTAAATCTGGATTAATATCCATGGCATTCTTCCCTGGCGTGATGCCCTCTTGTTGTTATGATTACCCCGATAGCAGAACCCCCGTAGTAAGTTATTTATACTTATTCATTATTATACCGTCACAGGCTCACTAGCTTATCAAACTAGAGAAGAACAAGCTTTAACCTTCTGAATAATGAAAAATGGCAGATTAGAGGTAGTAATAATTGTCACACTATACATTACCTATCAGGAGTACTGCCTCTCACAAATAATTCCTTTCGCCCTCTATTTTTCGGGCGGCAGGAACAACCAGATATCCCCTCGTTGTTGTGCAATCGTCAGTCCCCGCAGCGGAGATTGATCCCTCGTGCATCCATTGCAGATGATGGCACACGGCTTGAAATCAGCCGGGCTGTACCGGTCCGTTGGTCCGCTGACGATCCATTCGATCCTTCCGGTAAAGCGCGGGGCACCCATCAGGACCCAAAGTAAATATTCGGGGTCGTCCCCTCGCAGCATAACCCCGACTTCAGAGCATCCTTGTGCCTTGATGGTATCGGCATACTGCGTATAAGTGTCCTTCACGCCTGAAGCATTGGTGAAATACAGGTCACGGCGTGAGTTGCTGATGATGCTCTCGTGTGAATTACTTCCCGGAAAGATGATCAAGGAGCGCGAATTGATGCTTAAGAGCCATGGCAGCGACCCAATCAATAACAGGGCCGTGACAATATAGCCTGCCTTAACCTTATCCCAGCCTTCCAGGATCACCCCTGCCGCGGGCGCAAAAAGGACGAAAAATGCCAGGTTGTAGCGCGTGCCAAAGGCGTTCCATTTGTAAATAAAACTAAACAGCAGGAAAGTGGATGCCACCAGCAGACCATACACAAGCAGCAACCTGCCGTGCCTTTTGAGAACGAAAAACATACTGATGAACATGGCAAAGATCAGATATGCGTGGAAGGGATTGGAGGTCGTGTCTTCATACGTGGATGGGGATACTACCTGGAAATAGCCCACCGCTGTCATGCGCGGGTCATTAATATCCAGACCGAGTTTAACCACAGTTTTCAGGATCAGCATGTAAACGGCATGGTTGTATTCATCCATCCGCGGCAATCCGGCATGCATCCCCACGTTTTTTAACAGCGTGGCGATAAAACCCTGGACGCTGTGCAGCTGGTTATAGTGAGTCTCGAAGTCCACCGGGTTGGATAGGGCCCCATAGGTAATGTAATTTCGGGCCAGGTAGCCAACATTGAGCAAGCCAATGATAAGGATGGCAACCCCACCCCATTTCAGAATTGTCACGATTCCATGCCTTTTCCCGATCAGGTACACCAGCCACACAGCGAAGGGGATGAGAAAGGGCACTGCCACGGGCTTGGTCAATATCGCCAGCCCGGCAGCCGCCGCGCTATATACCAGCGATCGGTTTTCGTCATTTTTATAGTAAGCCAGCACCTCTACAACGACACACACGACCCAAAAAGTGGCTACATAATCATTGATCGTGCTGGATGCCTCGACGATGCCCATGGGAATGGTGACCGCAAAGGCAGCTGCCAGCCATTGACCGGTAGATTTCGCTCCCAGGTAATATGCAATCAGCGACACTCCAACCAGGCTCCCGAGCATCGCTGTCCACTCGGGGAAGTTCGCCAACCGGTCGCTCTGGGTTAAGACATATGAATTAAGGATCATCTCTTCCGCGCCGGGAGGCATACTCGTTTGGCGGTCGATCCCCGTGGCAAAATGCCAGATGGACCGGTCTTGCGCCCAGTGTGCAACCCGGCTCAAATGATACGTCAGCGAGTCCCACGTCTGCGGAGGGGTAATCCAGGCTACCAGGGCAGTGATCACCAGGACCGTGCCAATCACCACCATCAGCAGCCGGTTCCACCCGCTGCTCGGGAGCTGGATGCGCGGTAAGGTAATGCTTTCCCCCCGCATTTTCTTTCGCCATACCCAAACACCAAATAGCGTTATGGGTATCAGCCAGATGATGACCAATCCCGCCACGGTGATCCACTTGAAAATGCTCAGGACTTCCATTGCCAGCACAAGGTAGCAGCCAAACCAGATGGCAGCATTGATGAACACCCTGCGGACAGGATCAGAGGAAAACCTGTTTTTGAGAAATGTGAAAATCGCGAAGTATGCCAGAAGTGGGATCAGCGCAAGGAGGTTCTGCATTTAGTAATTCCAGAAGAAAAACGTAAAAATTTTCCCCAGGCCAGCCTGTAAGCCGCATTCTGTATGTGCAGGTTTCCCCACACTGATGACCATCTCTCTAGGACGTAAGTTACCTCACGCCTCATGCAGTCTACCCGATGCTGCGGACCTTGCGGTCCAGGCGACGAGCCGTCACCTCCCATGAGAATTGCATCTGCTTGACCTTGCTCCAGGCGGGGGTTGCCTGGCCGCAGGCGTTACCGCTTGCGCCGGTGGTCTCTTACACCACCTTTTCACCCTTACACTTCCACCCAAAGGGGGAAGTGCGGTCTGTTTCTGTGGCCCGATCCGTCAGGTTGCCCCGTCCCGGGTGTTACCCGGCACCTTGCTCTGTGGAGTGCGGACTTTCCTCGATGGCACAAGACCACCGCGATCATCCGGTCAGCCTGGGGATATTCATCATACCATAATTTCTTTTGGGACTTTTATACTGGTACTTGCTGTTCTGAATGGGATTTTTTAGTAATACGGTAAAAACCTCGGATCAACCCATCCGCCAGGTAGGCGATCAGAAATACGAATGTTATGTCTAAGAGCAGGTTGAACAGGAACATATGTTTGACTAACTCAAAGGTTCCCTCAGCCATCAAGACGGTCAGATATTGAATCACTGCCATAAAAGTGATGGTTAGATGCAAACCTGACAGGATCAGGCTTTTTTTATCATGGTCAAATTTCTTTATCTTCACCCAGACCGCTCCCAGGTTGATCATTAATAATCCGACCAATGTCCAAATCGACTTTGGTAGAACTGCCAGACGCAGCTTATTCCAAAAAGCAAAAGCCTGGCTTTTATCATATGCGCCAGAGATATCAGATGATATAAAATTACCCAGGTTAGCCTGCGCAGCTTAAACGATGTGGCAGTGCTGCTGTTAATCAAGCTAAATAGACGGTCTGGATGAACAAGATAAAACTTGAAAATCTGAAAATATAACCAGCTATGCTGAAAATCTTCATAAACATTCCTGTTTACCCCCTCCGAAAAAGCATAAGTACCCTTGTATATGATCATCTCAGGTGGAAGTCCCAGCGCTGCCAAGTCTTGCGCGGGATTTTGAGAATTACCTACTATCTCAAGAAAGACAGAATTCCAAAGGTCACCCGAGCGATAATATCGCGGCAGACCAAAAGCAAACAACAAAAATGAGCCGGCAATCAAGCCAAATGATAACAACAATGCCACCTGGGTGCGCCACTTTTCAAATATCTTGAGTGGGCGAATGAACCTCATCAACCAATAGCCCAGCAGAGCTAAAGGTATTCCCATGGCAGCGTTTTGCGGTTTGGCGATTACAAATAAAAACGCGGTCACAAAATACAAAATTGCCCAACCAAAGCCAACCTGCTTATCATCCACCTGGATTGCAATTAATAAGACAATCCCTATGTTGAGGGTTAGAAAGATAAGCGAAGCTGGCTCCTTAGATGAAATTCGATAAGATACATACCCCACATCCGTAAAGAATATCAAAATACAAATAGTACGCCCCTCTAACAAATTCGCCATCCAGTCAACGACCAAGACCGCAGCCAGCGTGATCAAAATTTGAGCGGGAATCATACTACGCATAGCTACATTACTTCCCCCACCCACATCCGTCACCATAAAGATAAAAATGAGACTGACTAATGGCTGGAAGCCCAGGACAATATCCTGAGTATCATGAAAGCCTTCATCACGCGAGAGCAGGTGTTTGATCCACCACACAATATATAGAATGAACATTACCCCCATATCGATAATTAATATCGCTCCAGCTACCAGCGGAAGACCGACCATGGTAAGGATTTTATCGATAAGGGAGTTAAAACTTGTATTACCCCGAAAACGCTCAGCGAGTGAGATTTGGAAGTTATTTAAGATCAGCGAGCTGTTATGCGAGGCATATGAAAGTATTGGCGACCAGGCAACCAGTAAGAATAGAACAATACCAAGAACGACCGGGAACCACATTCTGGCACGTTCTCGCCACAGGGATCGAACATTCCATAAAATAGCGATACCACCGGCAATGACTAATCCGATAAAAACAAAAGGTGAGGTGGTTAGACAAAAACCAAAAAGAATCCCCGTACAAGCCATCTTCACCCAGGCTGGGAAATCCAAATTCTTATATATCAGGATCAGAAGTACCGTAACCATACCACCAGCCAAATGATGCGGTACCCACATATACAGGGTAAAAAACTGGCTGATTTGCATGGTTCTGACCCCATTCATCAGCCAGCTGGGATCACGGATCCAGAACTCAATATTGTCAATTCCAGGCAATTTCGCAAATAAGTCAAATCCACCCATGACGGTAAAAAAACACATACCTGCCAGCCGGACCCATGGTCGGCGAATATTTACCTGTAACAGAAGATAGATAATTGATAAAAAAGCGAATGTCTGCATAAAAGAATGGATCGCCATCGCCCGCATGAGCGATACCGGTAAGACTGGCAGGTTGCCCAGAATGGCAGGATAGATCCATGATCCATAGTAATAACCAAGGTGAATGGAAGGAAAGAAGTAATTGGCAGGCGGTATTCCTGTGCGCGCCACTGCAACGAGCTGCTGAATGTGCCAGGTCTCATCATATGGACCCAGCTCCATAACATTACCACCCTGGAAAAACATTAGCATTCGAGGCAAGTTGGCGATCACTGCGAACAACGCAATAAATATTATTACTCCCCACTTTTCTAAGTGACTTACATTATTGAATGTCGTAGGATTGGGGCTGTGACTGTTTACAAAATTGACCTTCACTCGCCGGTTGGTGCGGTGTAGAATCCAGCTGCCCAATCCCAGGAATATTACCAAAACAAACCATGCCCACAAGCCCAGTTGGAAGTGCACAATATTCCCTACGACAATAAAGGTAAAAGGCGTGATGACAAGTGAAACGCATAAAGCTAACAGGTAACGGTTGAGCCCTCGCAGTGCCGGAAAATCGATCCAAGTCAATAAAATATAACCTGGTATAAAGTACATTAGCACCGCGACCAATACATCGAAGATCATCTCTACCATATAATCGCTTCCTCGAGTACTTTATATAAAACTTGATTTTGTGCTATGAGCTTCGTCATCTGCCTATCACACGCAAATTCAATATTTTTGAATCCCTAACCAAAACTTCCAAACCAACGCCAATCTACCAGCCGCATTTTCCTGGAAGAAGAGCAGCTACAGGTCCATTGATTCCATCCTGTTCTATTTTGGGTGCAAATCATACAACACATATCCATCTCCTTGTGTAGACGGATAACGCGACAAATTCGCTTTTAGACGGGGTTGAGCGTCGAGTTCCGCCATATTGGTAATCAAGAAGTAATCTGCATTTGCAATGGCGTTCAGAAAATAAGTATCCCAATAGGGGTCATTCACATCTGAATTCCCACCTGCCAGGTCGTTCATTTGCTGGTCGGCGACTAATGGCCAACCCAATACAGAGGTCCAACCATAATAAGCAAGCCGTTGGTTGTAGTCGTGGGTTATCCCGATAAAGCGCGCACCTTGGGGCAATTCCCGACCCATTTTGATCCATCCAAGAATCTCATTCCGATAGTTTACTTTGATAAGCTGGGTGCGCACATTCCAGACCGTAAACAACATACCAATCCCGACAATTCCCAAAAAAACTGCCTTCCACAATGCCCCTTGTTTATTCATTTGATCCATAAACAGCTGGCCAAGAGGAGCCAGTGATAGCGCAACCAGGGGAACCGCATATAAATTGTAATAGCTGTGCGAGATGATCAATTCAGGCACAGTCATACCAAAGACGAGATACCCCAACCACATCCCGATTAACAGGATGCGTTTCTTCCCGGGAAGTATCAAGATGGCAACCGCACCTAGCAAAACCAACGCAAGATCAATGAGATTGTGGGCCGTATCCAGCCACCGTTTGTAAAACCATGCCGATGTCAACAAGTTACTGAAGGCTAGCACCCAATCACTAACATATGTCGAGCCTTTATTGCCTAGTATCAAGATGTAATAACTGGCCGGGATAATCAGCATCAATAGCGCTGCCACCCAAACCTGCGGTTGTTTGATTGCTTTACGCAATGGCCATGTGTACAGAGTGAGCATCACGGCGGTTATGGCGATCGGAAAAACGGCAAATACTTTTATGAAAACGGCTATTCCTGATAGTATTCCCGCCGCAATTGCCCATTTCATGGTTTGAGATTCACTCCACTGGAAGAGTGCATACAAAGCCCATATGACCCACATAATCATTAATACATCGGGTAGGAAGGAGCGGCTTGCATAAATCCCAAAAGGAACCAACATATAAATCGCTTCTGAGATAATCGCACCTTCCACAGATGTTAACCGGCGCGCCAGAAGGAATAAGCCCACTCCACCTATTACCCAATAGAGGATGGCATATAATCGTGCGATCCATAAATATTCGTGACCAATTAAACGATAGGTTAACGCAACAACCCACTCGGATATGTTCGGCTCGAATATGGCATTAGAATTTCCGATCTCAATGGCTTTTTGACGTAAAACCGGGTCTGCAGATGGCATCATCTGGTAAAAATATCCCCGCGCTATTGTGGCTGAACGAAGTTGACGCCAACCGTGGAAATCGAGCGGAGGGTTGGTGAAATTAATTAATCTCACTCCTACACCGATGCCAAAAACCAGAAATACCGCCAATATAATGAGTATTCGTGATTTGCCGAAAAAAGACCGCGCCGGTGGAGCAGCTTCCACCGTCTGATTGTCATTCAAGATTAAATCTCCACTATTATTAGTAATCTTATCGGAGTATTGAAAAAATTATACCATGTTAAGATTTTCGGTTTCTTCATAATCGGTTGTCCCCAGGCCAGGTATTTTTTAATTTAGTTACACTTCTGGTTGAATAATTGTGTATGTTATTCAGGGAACCTGCGGAACCCCTCATTGGGATAGTACGTCTACCTTGGAAGCCCAGTCTACGATGCATTAACTCTCGCTTCATCCATCCTATCCTTTAAGGCGATCTTAAAGTTGAAATTCCAAACAATAAAGTCTTGCCTCGTGCAAGCAGAGTATAATGCCTCAGATTTATCCGTTGGAGATGATCATGCATAGAAAATCTGGTTTTATTTTTACCGTACTCATTCTGTTAATTATAACTTTGTCGGCTTGCAATCTGCCCGAGAGGCAGGTTACTCAAGTGCAGACACCCATCGTTACCACCCCAGTCTTACCCGCACCCTCCCCCACCCCGGTTTCATTATGCGCGAACCCGTATTATCCCAGCCGGCTGGGCAATACCTGGGAATACTCAGGCAGCAACACAGCTCTCGGAGCATATAACCGAACGGATACCGTCAGCCGGTCCAGCGCTGAAGCCTTCGGGGTTGATACTACCCTGGCTAGCATTACCTACGGCGTCAATTATGTCTGCTCTTCCGCCGGATTGACTGCCAGTGATCCCGTCCAGCAGTATGCCGGGGCACTCTTGAGCGGTCCGAATGCACCCCTCAACGTGAAATTATCCTCCATCTCAGGCATCACCCTGCCGGCCAAAATCACTCCGGGTGACACCTGGCAGCAGACAGCTGATTTTTCAGCCAGCTCTCCCCAGCTTAACGCCAGTGGCACGATAGCCATCGATTACACCGCGGTTGGCTATGAAAATGTCACCGTCCCATTTGGTACTTACAATGCCTTGCGTGTGGATGTCACCATCCGTATACTCGTCACCCCACTTAAGATCGAGGCAGGATCCTATACTGCTTCCACCTGGTTGGTACAGGATGTTGGGATGGTCAAAAGCGAAGGCACCAGCCACGTGACCGGGATCGATTTTTCCGACAGCATGCAGCTGACCCAGTTCAATCCCGCGCCATAACAGTATAGATACCAGTCGAATTCTAGGGCGCAGGCGAGCAAGCTATCCAGGTTGGCTGTCTGTGCCTTGACCTATCTCGATCTTCACCCCGATATGCCCCAGGCGCAACTCATCCCCGTGAGTGATCACCACCGGCGTGGTTACCGCATCGCCGTTCAGGAACGTCCCATTCGTCGAAGCCAGGTCTTCCAGCCACCACTGCTGTTTGCGGAAGGCTAACCTGGCATGCTTGGACGAGACGGTCTGGTCATCCAGGGAGAAATCACAGCCTGCTTCCCGTCCCATAATGATCACCGGCTTACTATAGCGCAGTGACTCAACGCCATCTTCCGATTGCTTGGTTAAAGTGAGCGCAGGCGGCTGCCTGGCAGCTAAGAACTCACCCTGCATCTTCAGGTCACGCAACAATGAATACAGGGCAAACCCGAGGAATCCATACAGCAGTGCCGCTAATACGAGCCGCAATCCGAGTAAAATAATTCCGCTCACCACCAGATTATACCTTTACAGTAGTTGCGGCGCGGGAGGGTCAACCGGCAGCTCCTGGGTGTACCCCGCCGGCATACCTTCCTCCAACCCGAAGACCAGCGGCACACCTGCCAGCCGGATCACATCCCCCGGGTTGAGCAGATGGCTGGAAACTGCCACATCATTCACGAATGTGCCTCCGGTAGAATCCAGGTCAAAGATGACGAACCGCCCCTGGATCAGGCGCAGCTGGGCATGCAGGCGCGATACCCTCAGGTCATCCAGGCGCACCTGGTTGGAGGGATCACGACCAATATTGACCACCACCTCGGTGAGCGGGTAAGTCGTTAGCCCATTGACGATTAAAAATGCCTTGGGTATCTTCTCAACGCCAGGGTGGCTAACATACTCCAGCACTCCGTCCACTTTCGAGGTGTGTGAATCACCCTCCCCCACCCGGCTGGATTCGACCAATACTTTGATTTCCACCGCTTGGGGTGCCGCTACCACTTTTAGCATGGGCTCGCCAGCGAAGAGGACCCCAGATTGGCTTGCCACAGCTTTGAGAGCGCGGGTTAGTCTGTCCAGCTCCGCCGGACGGTTGAGTAACAGCTGTGCTTGTTGCGTGGGGAGTAGCAGTGTGTATAAATCTGGTGCAATCCATCTCGATCTCTCCAGGTCATCACCGCTAGAACTCTTTTGCATGCCTGAGCGCATCGCCTCAATTAATAATCGCCTCAGCTGTTTATGGAACTTCCGCTCGATCCCTTCCACCCCAGGCTCACCTTCGATTAATTCGCGCAAACGCGCTTCCAAACGGGTGAGTGATGATTCAAACCATGGCATGTTCATAATTTAACCACATCGTGCTCTAGTTATAAAGGTTGGTTTGGCTTTCGAGGATGAGAATTTTCGCCTGATTACTCATTCTTCCGCCAATTCCGGCGAGCAAAATAATACGGTATACTCCCTAGACGTATGCAACCTCAAATTGGTTTCCGTGAGCACGCCCATACCGCCGATTGGGAGCTGGAAGTCTGGGCGCCAGACCTGCCTGCCCTGCTGGAACAAGCTGCCCGCGGTATGTACGCCATCTCCGGAGTGGTGCTCCAGCCAGGTCCCACGCAGGAACGCAGGATCAGCCTCCGCTCATCGGATGCGGAAAGCCTGTTGGTGCGTTTTCTTAGCGAGCTTCTGTGGTTCGAGCAAGACCAGCACCTGGCATTTGACCAGATCTCGGTCTCCGTGGATGATGATACCAATTTGAACGCTGAGCTTCGTGGGTCCACCATTGCGCAAGTGAATAAGGAGATCAAGGCGGTCACCTATCACAACCTGGCAGTTAAGTCTTCCTCAACCGGGCTGCGCGTGAACATCGTTTTCGATGTTTAAGATGGGGAGCAAAACATGGTAAACCTTCAAGACCTAAATAAAATTAGCGATTACGAGTGGGAGATCCCTAGAAGCTTCCGCCCCGACATGCGCGTCCCCGTACGTCTGTTCGCCACCCGGCGTATGCTCGAAGATGTTCTGAAGGATAAATCCCTCGATCAGGCAGTCAATGCCGCCACGCTCCCCGGTTTGGTCGGGCACGTCATCGTCATGCCCGACATGCACCAGGGATATGGCTTTCCCATCGGTGGAGTGGCAGCCACGCGCCTTCCGGATGGAGTGATCTCACCCGGTGGGATCGGTTATGACATCAACTGCGGTGTGCGCCTGCTCGGCTCTCAGATCAGCTTGGATGCCGCCCGCCCGCACCTTGATACCCTTGCCACCGCTCTCAATACCTACTGCCCCAGCGGGGTCGGCGAGGGCGGCGCGGTGCATACATCTGAATCCGAGCTTATCGCCGTCTGCCGTCAGGGGGCGCGATGGGCGCTCAAGCAGGGCTTTGCCAGCGAGGCAGACTTGCGCCGCACGGAGGAATCCGGCTGCGTGGAAGGCGCTGACCCCGATAAAGTGTCCGTCCGTGCCCGCCAGCGCGGGCGTCCCCAGTTGGGATCGCTCGGTGCCGGTAACCATTTTATAGAAATTGATCTGGTCGAACAGATCTTCGATTCGCAGGGGGCTTCGGTCATGGGACTTGCCGAGGGCATGCTGGCAGTCCAGATCCACTGCGGCTCGCGCGGTTTTGGTCACCAAATCTGTACCGATTACGTGGAGGAATTCCAGGAGGCGGTCAGGCGTTATGGCATCCACCTGGTGGACCGTGAGCTGGTATGTGCGCCCCTGAACTCCCCTGAAGGTCAGGATTACCTGGGCGCCATGCGCTGCGCCGCCAACTATGCCTTCGCCAACCGGCAGATCCTGGCTCACAACGCCCGGAAAGCTTTCGAGTACGTGCTGGCAGGCAAGGTGAAGGATTGGCACTTGCACCAGGTCTATGACATCTGTCACAATATGGGCAAGATCGAGACCCACATCATCGATGGCAAGCGCATGCAGCTGTGTGTGCACCGCAAGGGTGCCACCCGTGCGTTTGGACCAGATGCCGAGGAGCTGCCCGACGAATATAAACCCATCGGTCAGCCAGTTCTCGTCCCTGGCAGTATGGGTACCGCCTCGTGGGTGCTGGTGGGCACTGCTGCCAGCATGGAACAGTCTTTTGGCTCCTCCTGCCACGGCGCCGGTCGCCTGATGAGCCGGCACGAAGCCAAGCGCAACGTGCGCGGTGAAAAACTGCGCCAGGACCTAGAATCAGAGGGGATCCATATACGCGCTGGCTCGATGTCCGGGCTGGCCGAAGAAGCCCCGCAGGCGTATAAGGATGTAGACCAGGTGGTGGGTGCGGTAGTGGGCGCCGGGATTGCTCGTAAAGTCGCCCGCCTACGACCCCTGGCGGTGATAAAAGGTTAGGGAACAAATCTATTAATTTAGCGTCAATGATATAAAGCAATACGGAGGTATGCATGACTTTGAAACGCATCGTATCGTTATTGATCCTTATTCTTCTCCTGACGGCATGTGCTGTTAAATCCCCAACTCCCCAGCCTGTGGTGACGGAGAATCCTATCGTCCCTGCAACGCAAGCCAGCCAGCCAACGCAATCCAACCTGCCCACCCAATCCGTTCCTGCCACAGCTTATCCAGCTCCTCTAGGTGGCACAACCATTCCTACAATCTCGGCCTACCCGGAGCCTGGCAGCTCCGGTACGGATACAGCGTCGATCCCGGTCTCCGGATATGAGCCGCAGCCTGGGGATGAAAAATTGAAGCGTGATGCGGTTACGCTCGACCTCACCAACAGTCAGCTGGTGGTGACTGTGACTGAACCCGCACAAGTGAAAGCTGTCCTCGCCGGCAGCATGCCAGACCCCTGCCATTCCTTGCGCGTCGTTGTCACCCCGACTACTGCCAGTAATTTGATAAACGTAGAAATTTATTCACTAGTTGACCAAACCACTGCCTGCATCACTGTCATCAAGCCATTTACAGCCTCGATCCCCTTGGGCAGTTATTCCAGCGGGCGTTACACCGTGATGGTGAACGACGAGCGTCTCGGCCAATTCGATACCGTATTTGCACCTCAACCCGCCGACGACAAATTGACCCGCGATGTGGCTACTGTCGATCTCGCAGCCTCCAAGCTGACCATGACTGACACGCAGTCAAATGATGTCAGCGCAGATCTGAAAGGCACTCTGCCTGATCCCTGCCACCAGCTGCGCATCGTGCTTGCCCCCGCCGACACACAGAACAAGATCAACCTTGAAGTCTATTCAGTGTATGACTCTAAAGCCGCTTGTACTACGGTGATCCAGCCGTTCAATGTCATTTTCCCGTTGGGAAGTTTCCCTGGTGGTCATTACACCGTATATGTCAACGGAGAAGACCTGGGAGAATTTGACATGTAAGCTGTCAAAGGCGGCTAGTCCGTCGAAGACGGCTAGATCTTTCGCCTGTGCGTGCGTTGCTCCGGGATGTGTACCGGCATTACCTGACCTGGAAGATCGACCAAACAAGAGCATGACTACACCTGGTATAAAAAGGATGGTCCGATGAGAAAAATGATCCTGCCAATCACCGTAAGCCTGCTTATCGTTTCTCTTGCTGGTTGCGCCGTGATCCCCGACCGTCCGCCATCGGCCACACCTACGCCCTTCTTTCCACCCAACGACTTCGGACCACAGCCCGGTGATGATCAGCTGCAGCGCGACCAGGTGTTCCTTGACCTGCCAAACAGCCAGGTAGTTCTCAGAGACAGCCTGCCAGTACAGGCAAGCCTGGATCTGAAAGGCAGCCTATCCGACCCCTGCCACCAGCTGCGCATCGTGGGCACTCGTGACGACGTAAAAAAGCAGGTCAACCTGGAGGTTTACTCGCTCTTCACTCCAGGGAGTGCTTGTATAACCGTCATTAAAACATTCAGCGCCACCCTCTCCCTCGGAGATTACGCCAGCGGTCATTACACGGTTTACGTCAACGGTCAGATCGTGGGTGAATTTGATTCATGAGATAGCGATTTATCTGCCCCCATCTACCCTTATACCTCGGGAGCGGGATGAAACAGACAACCTGCTCCCGCTCGCTTATTTATTATTCTGACCTACTTGAGACAAGATCCAACAAGTGGCAACGGCACGTAGACTGCCAACCATACACCAGGTTTTTTCCAAAAGCACAGGTTGATAAAACTAATCTTTTCTTTAGATAACCTTGCATATTGTTATATATTACGACAAATAATATCTAAATACTCATAATACACTCAGGAGGAATTGATCCAAATACCAGTATACTCATTATCAGGATATGGTAAGCATGGGTACCCTTCATGCATACTCATAAACAATATCGGGAATACTAAATCTGGGCTGCTGGCTAATTGATAGGGGGCCGATGATAAGTTGGATAATCTTAGCCATGCCTGGATTGCCAGCGGGTTATTTTCGAGTTAGAGCCGGGTAAATTACCCGACTTCCAGAATTACAATCCGCTTATCAGCCGACAGATCAAGCAAATAGAAGCGTAATATTGAAATATATTACCCGTAAAGAGATCTGTTATATCAATATTACCGTACAAATGGGTAACCAACCGAATACTAACCTATATCAATAAAAAAGGAGAACGTCATGAAAACAAAAGGCACCATAATTTTATCGATCGCTGCTGTGTTACTCGCAGCATTCGCTACTCCAGTTTTTGCCGCGCCTGCCGTGGCATCCGGTTCATCCGGAAATAGCGCATCAAGCATTTCAGCCTCGAGTTATTCCCCTCAACCCGGTGATGTAAAGCTGACCCGGGATAAAGTGTTCCTTGACCTATCGAATAGCCGTTTAATCGTTTCCGCCGGCTCGCCAACTAAAGTGGCGGCAGTTATCGCCGGGAACCTACCTGACCCATGCCATCTTTTACGGATCGTCGTGGGGTCGACCATTACCAGCACCAGCATCAACATCTCAGTTTACAGCTTGTTCGATCCGGCAGTAGCTTGCATCACCGTGCTAAAACCATTTTCCGTGACTGTGCCCCTGGGCAGCTTTTCCTCCGGGCAGTATTCTGTCTTGGTGAATGGGTCGCTGCTTGGCAGGTTTAACGCTAGCCCAGTCACTACGACTGCTTCTTCATCGGCAGCGTCGCCATCTGTGAGCACAGCTTCGACCACCTCAGCCTTGGGCGCATCCGCCCTGAGCTCGGCACCGTCGACTTCGTCCAGCATCTCTTCGTCTGGCTATTCTCCCCAGCCCGGTGATGTTTTACTCACCCGTGATAAGGTGTTCCTAAACCTGGCAGCCAGCAGGCTTATCGTATCCAGTAGTTTGCCCACTAAAGCAGAAGCCTTGTTGAGCGGGAATTTACCTGACCCATGCCACGTTTTACGGGTTGTCGTTGGGTCATCGACGACCAGCAGCATCATCAACATCCAGGTCTACAGCCTGTATAAAGCTGGAGTCGCCTGCAGCGCCGTATTAAAACCATTCTCCGTCACCGTGCCCCTGGGCAGCTTTAGCTCAGGGTCATTTACGGTCATGGTGAACGGTATGCTCCTGGGCAAGTTTAGCGCCGGTGGTCCCACGATCACCGCTGTGAAATAGTACTCTGAAAAGAGCTTGGTTTGAGATAACCTGCTGCCGACTTGAGGGGGATACACAAGGCAGTTTTGATGGGAATGTTCTCAATATCAGGCAAACGACTAAGATTAAGGACGACTATTCAAGGTCGTGGTTTCATGGGAGCGGGATGGTAGGAACCAACCCGCTCCTTCTTTCGTTAATGGGGTGCTCGAGATTTTATTCAGCCCTAATCCTGCAGGCACAAACAGCAAGTTATAATAGGCGCTGGTAAATTCAGGAGGAAAAATTAATGAAGAGAATAACCTTGACGCTTTTATTGGGTTTCATCATCCTATCACTGGCAGCATGTGCATCAGCAGGCTCACCAATATCCGGCACCAGCCTGCCTCCCACCCTTCCACCCACCCAGGTAACAACTGCCACTGCCACTATTTCTCCTCCCACCGCGACGGCCTCTCCCCTGCCACCTACGCCCACTGCCACCAACGTGCCGTTGGACCCCATACTGCATTTCCCCTCCGGGCAAGAGTTCAACGTGACTACGATAGACATGATCGATGCTACCACAGGTTGGGCAATCGGAGGCCTGGGGAATGTTGGTGACCATGTGCTGTTAACTACCGATGGTGGTTCCACCTGGAAGGACGTTACCCCTCCAGAGTCACAGGCTGTTAGCGGAGAACAAAAAACCGCCGTGGGTTTTTTCCAGGATACAAAGAATGGCTGGGTGACCTATGCCATCAGCGGTGGCAACCCCATCCCCACCCAGGTGGTGGTCTGGCGTACAACCGATGGGGGTGCTTCATGGCAGGCTAGCCAGCCACTGGATACTACCGGGCTGGCTGATATCTACGTCCCCTCTGACCTGCAGGTCGTCGCCGGGCAGGATGGCTGGCTGCTTGTTCACGTTGGTGTGGGGATGATGCACGATTATGTCGTTCTTTACCGCACCACCGACGCCGGAGCGAGCTGGTCGCGAATCATCGACCCCTACAACGATGGCGGTATCCAAAGTTGTACGAAGAACTTCATGCTGTTCACTGATGCCACCCACGGTTGGCTGACGGGCGACTGTAGTGGTGTGAAGGCTGGTGTGCTCCTGTACAATACCACCGATGCTGGTTCCACCTGGCAGCCAGTCACCCTGCCTGCTCCAGCCAGCACTCCCGGTCTTTACAATGTTGAATCCAATGTTGCCTGTGGTTCTTACGACCCGTTCTTCTTCGGCAATAACCTGGGGCATCTGGGAGTGCGTTGTATCGACTATACAGTGACACCGAATACTTATAACTATTTCGTTTACACCACCCAGGACGGGGGCAGCACTTGGACTTCCACCACATATTCTGGTGTGACGTTATACTTCTTCTCAGCAGATACCGGTTGGGCACTCGCCATGAAGATCGAGCAGACCACCGATGGCGGAAAAACCTGGAAACCCATCTCCGATGTCACCTGGACTGCCAAGATGGACTTCATCAGTGAGCAGTTAGGATGGGCGGTCGCCCGCTCATCCAGCGCCCTTGCGCTGGTAAAAACCGATAACGGTGGAGCCCGCTGGACCGAGCTCGTACCCTCCGTCGGACCGTAGGTTACTGAATGTAACCTGACATTCCACAAATAGACCTGACAGGTTTTGAAAACCTGTCAGGTCTTGATGACCGCTTCGTAGGTACGATACCCTAATCGGACCTACTGTCAGGTTTGATTTATTTATAGATGTAGGTTGGGTTGAGGGCGTTGTTCTCCCACCCGAAACCCAACGATCTAACTAGACCAAAAAACTTCACACTTCTACTAATTGGTTTATTTTGCTAATGGCCAACTGCTGCCTGCGGTGTCTCCAGGTTTTCAGTGCAGATAGCTTATTTTCCCCCCGTCATATAAAAGAAATCATGCGAAAATCCGTCCAGATAGCGGTTAATGTTATCGAACATATCCCTGGGTAAAAGCGGTATCCCCGTCAATTGTCCGTTCTGGACCTCGAACGAAGCGAAAAACACGTAATAATTATTAATGTCCAGCTGCATCGCCTGGTATGCCCCCGCAGAGTGCATAGCCTTCGCCAGGGCAGGCATGGTCAGGGTGTTCCCGGCGAAATAAAACAGGGTCTTTCCATCCTGGCTGATCCCAATCCCCGAGCGGAAGGTGACGATATTCCCACTCAGCGTGCCGCCCCAATCATTGATCGAATTGTTATACACCTGTGGGTTGATCTCACCGTCCTGCACCATCAGTGGGCAGTTCTGCCGGTAAACCACCATATCCGGCGTATAGGTCAGATCAGTGCCCCATTCGCCGATGCGGAGGCTGCCATCCTTGTAGATTGCAATCGTGCCCATCCCGTCGATCGGCGGTACCAGCACCGTTCCATCGATGAAAGCTCCATAATTTCCATGCACCGTTTTGAACCCACCGTTAAAAGCTACCAACAGGGTTCCAGGTGTGCGATCTGCCGGTGGGATCTGCCCCGTCCTGATAATGTTGGCAGATGATACCGGCTCGAGTGTTCCCGGCTCATAATGCAGGTGGGTGCGGGTAAGGTCGAAGGCGACGATGCCCACGGTAACATACGGGCGATCAGTGTCAGGCTGCAAAAACGTCCGGTAAGCCACGTTGTTGCCTGATGGATCCTGGATATAAGCCGTCCACACCCCTTCATCGGCGATATTCCCCATTGAGGCGAGGTTAACCGGTATCCACGGTAGTTGGGTGGATGATGGGCTGGACTGTTCCGGCAGGTTTGCCAGCACCGCTCCTGAATTACCGCTGGGATCATTTGATGGCGTGCCGGTCACGCTTGGAAGGTTGGCCGTTATCGGCGAGTTCTCCGCTGGCTTGATCGGGTTGGATGAATTCTGGACTGCGCTGCTGGTTGATGAGGTCTGAGTGCCTGAAGTTTGGCTGCCGGTGCTTTGTCCTGTTCCCCCTTGGAGGTTGGGGATCTCCCACGGAGCGGCTGGGGTGCTCCCCTCCACGTTATACATGAGCTGGTGGAACTTATCTTGAATGGTGAACACGATGCCTTCGAGCTGGGCCACCGGCCTGGTGCCGATCAGATTGCGCAGCCAATCGGCTCCTCGCGCTCCCGTGGCAGGGCTGGTGCTGACCACCAACACCAATACCATCATTGCAGCCATTCCAATCAGAAACACTACCACAGCCGCAAGCATGATCCGGGTGCGCTTCGATCTACCCTTGAGTGAAAATCTCCCCAGGACATGCCTGGTATGGTTATCTTCCACCTTCTGCTTCGTCCTCCGCGGATCGCACTTGATTCGTCAGTATAGCCTTAGTATAAAGGATAATCGTGCGGTTGGCATGAATTCATGATGAAAGGCTTCTAATTTCGGGGGGAGGTGGGACGCACCTGACAGGTCTCTGGGACCTGTCAGGTCTTGTTAATATCACACCAAGAATTACACGACTATGAAGGTGTGAAAACTCTGAATAAGCATATTCATTTATTGGATGCGGGTGTATAATATATTCTGATAAAGTTGATAACCTTTGCATGATTTTATTGGACCGCATACCCGACACTCTAGCTGGTATGCGGTATTTTATAAGGCTAATCTTGTCTAAAGGTTTTGATTGATCAGTCTGTACAGGAGAATAGGAGGGAAATTATGAAAATCAAAAATCCAATCTGGTTGATAATTACGCTTCTTATGCTGGTGTCCATCGCCTGCGCCTCGTCTGCATCAAGCACACCAACTCCCACCGCTGTAGCCATCGCTTTACCTGTCGTAGTTGGGAGCGGAGGGAATGCAGGTAGCGGAAGTAGTGGAGCGGGTGGTAGTGGTGGCAGCGGCTCAGGGAGTGGTTCTGGCAGCGGGAATATTGTTATCAGCACACCGGTGCCAACCCAGCCTCCAACACCCCTCCCAAGCCCAGATATCCAATCTGTTCAATACGCGGTTCAACAGATAGAAAGTTTGGGTCATGAGACGATTTCCGGAGCTGTCTGTGATCTCACCAAGCCATTCTTCGTTAATGCCACTGCGCCCAAAGTGTCTTGGACGTTCAATTTTGTTCCTAAAGCAGCGAATAATGGCTCGTTGACCTACGCTTATAACATCCCCTCCGCTGGTGAGACGCATGATGCCACCGGAAGCTATACCATCAGCCAACCTGGAGTGGATGGTGTGCTCAACCTCTCGATGACCGGCTCGGACCATGTCGTATTCAAGGGATTTGATGGTAATATTCCTTTCAGATATAAATTTAACTTGGTACCCACTCAAATCCCCAATTGCCCGGTAAATCCATAATTCATTCATCATCCGCTTTTCAGCAGGTAGGACGAGATTATCCGGATTAACCTTTTATCAATTGAGTTCAACCGAAACCCAACGTTTCTTCTGACCTGACAGGTTTCTGGAAACCTGTCAGGTCTTGTATTTTTCTGCAGATACCAACTCCAACCTTGACTCATCTCTCTTCCACTCTTATAATAGGATATTGTTGGTCTGTATTATACTATTTATCGGGATAATGCAAACAGCTGGAAGGATATTCATCGCTATGGACACTCAAAGTAATGTAAAAATGCACAGGTATCTAATCGAAACCCCGCACACAGCCCAGGACTGTAAAATGTTAGTCGACCAGGTCTATGCCATGGGCTATCTGTATCATTTTGATTGGGGCTGCAAGGTGGGCGTGCACTCTGGCTGGGCGATCATCGAAGCCGAAAACGAGGACCTGGCTCGCCTTGCCGTTCCTCCCATGGTGCGCAGCAAAGCCCGAATTATCCAGGTTAGCAAATTCAACCGTGATCCTGTCTTATTCCCGGTCACTCATTCTGATCTTTGATGAGTTGAGTGCAGCACCTCTTGCCCCGTTCACTATCATCCGAGGTCGATTCGCCCCGTCATATAATTAAAGTCGTTATCTGCTGACCTGTACCGGGTGCTAATTCTCGCTAGCCGCTATAATATCTATTGGCACATTTTTTATTCGCGTTTTTCGAGTATTCTTTCTCGTTTATTTCGTGTTCCAATTCTCCCGCTACCCTACGCTTTCCTTAAATCTTGTTAAACCCCTTGTGGATTAGAACATATGTGCTATAATTAGGGTGCGTTCATAAAGCAATATATTTAAATAAACACGCCCGTATACCGGTTGGTCGATACCGGTTAAGGTGTGATTACTCACTGAAATCGGAAAATAGCCAAATCATCGGAAATGCCAGTGGAAGATTGCTCCCCGAAAATCTGCGGGGACAGGTTCTTCGGGCTATGAAGTGTAGTTATAAACCAAGATGCGGATAGCGCCCTCATCGCAATGACAACGAAGTGAGATGATTTCGATAATTCTGAATTCAACTGTTCAACATTGATGATACAGTGAGTAATTACATTAGCTGTAATTACTCACCAGATGGGTTGTATCGGTAAAAAGCATCCGTATATCGATTGATTTTTGTCGATACAGTGTACTTCTGTACAGATCAGTGCTCCTCTGTACCGATTGGGTTGTATCGGTATGATTTTCATCGGTATAGGGTGCGCTAACATAGGAGCTGTTTTCGTATATGAACGCACTTGCAAAATGGTAGAAGAGGCTTTCTATCTTGATTACTCTTGGTCCGATGACCTGCTCGGTTTTGGAACTTCTTCTAAGCAATTTCCGGATTGCCAAAGCTGGTGTGAGCTTCTCGATGCAAATCACATGATAAATGAACAACTGAGGACAAATCGATTTTCCCCCCAGATTAAATGGCCTTCGTTCCTCGTCGTTTTTTTTCTGGAACGAACCCTTGCGATGGTACCACGCCAGGCTTACACCCATAGCCAAATCTGCAAAAGGGACACGACCCTGCTTGCGATGCATGATGTCGTGTCCCATCAATCATTAATTATTTGCTTATCCCTCACCAAACCTGCGCACAAACCATGTCTTGACCACCTGTGTCAGCAGAATATAACACACCAGCATCCCCAGCAGCAGCAGCCAGTACAGTGGCGGCAATGGGACGAAGCCGAGTGTGGGTGCCAGGAAGGAATAGGGCAACCACGCACCCACCGCCACAATTGCCAGCGAGGTGAAAATGAGCGCCTTACTTGCCCTGCTCTGGACGAACGGGATCTTATTGGTTCGGATGACGTGAATGATCAACGTCTGGGTAAACAAACTCTCGACGAACCAGCCGGTGTGGAACAATTCCGGGTTGGTCCAGGTTTTGAAGATATACAGCATGATAAAGAAAGTCAGGTAGTCAAAGATTGAGCTGATCGGGCCGATGTACAGAATAAAGCGGCGCAGCTCTCCAATCGCCCACTTGCGTGGCTTTGCCAGCCACTCTTCATCCACCGTGTCGGTGGGGATGGCGGTCTGCGAGAAGTCATACAGCAAGTTATTGGTCAGCACCTGGATCGGCAGCATGGGTATGAATGGCAGGAACAGGCTGCCGCCCAGCACGCTGAACATATTGCCGAAGTTAGACGATGCAGCCATCTTGATGTACTTGGTAATGTTGCCGAACACCCTGCGTCCTTCCATCACGCCCTGTTCAAGCACCAGCAGGTTGTTCTCCAGCAGGATGATATCGGACAATTCTTTGGCGATGTCCACCGCCGAATCCACCGAAATACCCACGTCGGCAGCTTTGAGCGCTGGGGCATCGTTGATCCCGTCGCCCATGAAGCCAACCACGTGCCCTTTGCGCTGCAGAGCGTGGATGATGCGCTCCTTGTGTGCCGGAGAAAGTTTGGCGAATACCGTGGTCGAGCTAACTGCCTCAGCCAGCTGTTCATCGCTCATTTCCTCGATCAGGTTGCCCAGCAGCATGTTCTCCACCGGTAAGCCCACCTGCTTGCAGATGCTGGCGGTCACCACATCGTTATCACCCGTCAGGATCTTGACATCCACACTATGCGAGTGAAGCTTGACGATAGCCTCCTGCGCACTCTCCTTGGGCGGGTCGAGAAATGCCAGGAAACCCATTAGCGTCAGGCCGGATTCATCTTGCACGGTGTAGTGTGGCTCGTCATTATCGCCGGGCATATACTTATATGCGATCGCGATCACCCTGAAGCCATCCGCGTTCAGCTCATGGATCATCTGGCGGCGCTTGATATCGTGCTCTGGCAGCACATCCAGCACTTCACCTTTGACCTCCACCCGTGTGGAGAGCGCCATAATCTCCTCCACCGCCCCTTTGCAAATCAGGAGGTGGCGATTCAGGTTATCCTCCATGATCACAGACATGCGCCGGCGTTGAAAATCGAAGGGTATTTCATCGATCTTCCTGAAGTCCTCGTCCACCTGCAGGTCGTAATTTAGGTGCTCGTGCTCGAGGATCGCCTCGTCCATCAGGTTCTTCAGCCCGGTCTGGTAATAACTGTTCAGGTAGCCGTAGTGCAGCACCCGGTCAGAATCATTTCCACGCACGTCCAGGTGCTTTTCCAGCACGATTCGCCCCTGGGTGATGGTGCCGGTCTTATCGGTGCACAACACGTCCATGGCGCCAAAGTTCTGGATGGCATTGAGGCGTTTGACGATAACCTTATTGCGCGACATCAAGATGGCACCTTTGGACAGGTTCACTGTCACGATCATGGGCAGCATCTCGGGTGTGAGACCAACAGCGACTGCCAGCGCGAACAGGAACGCTTCCAGCCAGTTATGCTTGCTGAGACCGTTGAACAGGAACACCAGAGGCACCATGATCGCCATGAAGCTGATCATCAGCATGGTGAACTGGTTGATGCCCTTATCAAAACTGGTCAGCTGGCGGTCGCTGGTCAGCGAGCCTGCCAGAGAGCCAAAATAAGTCTGGCTGCCGGTTTGCAGGACAATTGCGGTGCCTGTGCCCGATTCTATGTTGGAGCCCATGAAGCAGATGTTGGGCATCTCGAGCGCATTATTCAGGCTTTCAGGCGGTGTGGCAGGCGATTTCTCCACGGGCATGGATTCGCCCGTAAGTGTAGCCTGGTTAAGGAAGAGGTCTTTGGCGCTGATCAAGCGCACATCTGCCGGCACCATATCACCGGCTGAAAGCAGGACGATATCCCCCGGCACCAGCTGCGAAAGCTTGATCTCCTTGTGCACGCCTTCCCTGACCACCGTTGCTGTGGTGCTGACCATGGCTTTCAGTTCTTCCGCCGCGTGGTCTGCGCGCTGCTCCTGGAAGTAGCGCAGCACAATGCCGAGCACAACCATCAGTAAGATCATGATGGTAGCCCGTAGGTCCCCGGTCAGAAAGGAGATGATCCCCAGGGCTACCAGCAGGATAACCAGTGGGTTCTTGAAGTTATCCCACAATCGCCGGTACCAGGAGATGCGCTTCTCCCGGGCAACCTCATTGGGTCCGTAGGTCTCCAGGCGCGATTCCACTTCCCCAGCGGTCAATCCATTGGGAGTGGTGTTGAGCTGTTCAAAGACAGCCGATAATTCTTTACTAGCGTTCTCGATGAGCTGCTGTGAGATTCCGATTCCATTGCCACGCACTGCACCGGTTAGGCGCATTGGCGCGGAGATTAAGGTTGCGAAGAAGCCCATAGTGACCTCCTTATCCGAAAAAAAATTGCCCGCGCGCCGGAGGGGATCGCGAGGGCAGGCAATGAGAACGGTTATCTCGAAATAGTCCTTACCTTACCCCGTTGAAACTCCAACCAGCAGGGTGGTGATTTGTTTATGACTACTATCAGGTTCCAATGCGTTCATCCTATATTCCTGCTCTTTCTGAGCCCGCGCAGTATAGTACTGTAAATTAGATGTGTCAAGACCCAGATTTACCCAGATTTACCCCAGATTTACAGACCCCAGATTTATACGACGGTACACGAAATAAAAGTGGCTCTAATTATTTATGCATCATGCTTACATCTATGCACTCATCACTTTGTTTGCCCGATTTTGGGAAAGACATGTCTCCACCCATAGCCAATAACGAGGTTATTGTTATAAAATTGATGCACATCCAATTAAACCCAAAAATGAAGGAGGTTCCTTATGAAATCACGTGTGCTTTTTTTGATTGGTTTATTAATAGCAATTTCAGCTGCCTTTTTCCTTTACAACCGCTCCAACCAGGTGAGGGCAGAAGTCGAGATATTTGCCAGCCCGATTCAAGCAGGCTGCTATATATCCGCACCGAATGATTGCCGACTGCACGTGGACCCATTTACAATCGATCTTACTTCTGGTTCAAAACTTGTCTTTTTTCAGCTGGTAGCTATTGAGTCTGGTACCGGCATCCAGCGAGTGATCTATGACTTTCGACCTGACCAATCAAACCCGGTACCATTTATTGGAAACTCGTTCAGCCCCTCGCTTGTAGCTCAAGATTTTGCTGCCACCTGTGGGAAAAAATATGAAATCAGTCTCCAAGGACAGGACTCCTTAGATCCATATGCCTTTAACTTGGGTCTCACCCATGAGATTACCTGCCCATCCGTCGCTCCTTAAGCATTTGAAAAGAGAAGAGGTAATATGTCCTGGAAATATACGAGATCGCTGATTCTTATATTTCTTGTCTGTTTTCTATCGGTTGGTTTTCATCGTCCACCGACAGCCCAGGGAGCAGTTAATTTCTTTGCAAGCCCGATTCAAGCTGGCTGCTATTTAGCACATCACGACCAGTGCAAGATTCATGTAGATCCCTTCGCCTTGAATCTCACCGATGGGGAGAAGCTGGTTTTTTTCCAGCTTATTGCCACTCGGATTAGTTCAGGTTCACAGCGGGTTATTTACGATTTCCGACCGGATCAATCAAACCCTGTGCCATTCACAGGAAGCACCTATACACCTTCCCTGGTGGCAAAAGACTTCGCTGCAGCCTGCGGACAAAAGTATATACTCAGTTTGCAGGGACAAGACACTGGCGATACAGTACCATACAACCTGGGTAGCACAGAGCAGTTCACCTGCCCGACAGGCAATTATTTAACTAATATGCCATTGATTATTAGATAATCGGCTTGAGAGAAGGAGAAAGCATATCGTTATAAATAGATTGAATTATTAGAATAAATTCCCGTATAAATTCTCCGGTTGATCTCAACCGTCTGGGAAATGACCAGGGGTATGGGATCTATTTGGCTGATTAAACGCATTAGCGAATAACCTGTTTGGAGTGCCCGCTTGTGCCTAGGATTCCGATCGACCCTTTCCTATAGCGCACTCACTTTTGATAACGCTGCCAGCCTGAGTCCGAACACTAAGTCCATTGCATCCTTCGTTTTCTCCTTCCCGGGTGCAACCTGTTTCCCTTATTCCTTGACCTGGAATTTTGAATTGAGACATCCTCGGTTTTAGCTTGGACATACTATTTCATCCCAATACTTGCATGAAGCAAGTAATGGATAAGTAATCCTACTCGCGGGTACCTACCTTAAAATGGACTATCCCATTTGGGTCATGACCCAATGTTGGATACTACCAGGCGAAACTCACTCTGCCTGCTGTTCAGACTTGGTAATTTATTACTTCTTTGAGACCCTCAACTCATCCATGGGGTTGGTATATCCTTGCATAAGTGATAAGCACATCACCCGAGTTATGGGATATTGTATATATATAATTGAGCTCCCAGCAACCATTACCTTTCATTAATCTGGGTGATTCAGTTGGTTCAGTAATTGCAACCTCTCCAAGTGGAGGTTTGAGATGAACGATAGGTTATCTTCCGCAGTATTAACGACCATAAAACGTGACGACGATTATCACGTAAAAACCAAGCGCATCCGGAGATTACCCAAGTCTGAGGCTGCGGTGGAGTTACGCTATCGTGCCATGTTGGAGCAGATCCCTGCCATCATCTATACTGAATCAGTCGGCGAGCTCAGCCAGACTCTGTATATCAACCCCCAGTGCGAGATTATCACAGGCTATACCCCCAAGCAATGGATAGCGGATCATGATCTATGGTTCAAGATAATCCTTAAGGAAGACCAGGAGCGTGTTTGGGCAGAGAACACACGTACCGAAAACACCGGTGAACCCTTTAAGGTTGAATACAGGATCCGAACGCGTGATGGGCAAATAAAGTGGATTTACGATGAAGCCTGGCTGCTCCACGATGCCTCCAGCAAGCCATTATTTTGGCAGGGGTTTATGATCGATATCACAGAGCGTAAGCATGCTGAGATGGAGCTGGAGCACCATGCAGCCGAGCTTTCTGCCCTGCAAGAGACGGTGTTAAACCTTACCATTCGCCATTCCTTACCCGAGTTGTTAAAGCTGATCGTCGAACGAGCTACCAGGCTGTTAAATGCCAACGGCGGAGGGTTATACCTGGTAGATTCCGAGTCGGAAACCATCAAATGTGTGGTTAGTCACAATACCCACAAAGATTATGCAGGCACGACCTTGAAATATGGTGAAGGTGCTGCCGGGAAAGTTGTACAATCGGGCAAGCCTATTATTTTAAAAAATTACCCCAGGTGGGCGGGGAAAGCAAATCTTTACGAAACGGACCAACCTTCATTCCAGGCATTAGTCAGCGCGCCGATGATCTGGCAAGGGCGTGTGAACGGCGTCCTGCATGTATTCAGGGAAGAACAGTTCTCGCATAGGGATCTGGACCAGTTATCTATGTTTGCCAATCATGCCGCTGTGGCAGTGGAGAATGCACGCCTTTATGAATCTGCGGCCTCAGAGCTAGAGGTACGTAAACGCGCCGAGGCTGCCCTGCGCGAGTCTGTTGTAATTTACCGCCAGGCAATTGAGTCTACCGGTGGAGTGCCATATTATCAATCCTATAGCGAAGATGGAAAGTCCATCCATTACGACTTTATCGGTGAGGGTATTCAACAGATAACGGGCTATGCACCCGATGAATTTACCGAAGAATTATGGGACTCGTTGGTCCAGGAAGCGCGCCTTGTTGGGGAGGCAACCAAATACACCCTGGACAAAGCCATCCGAAGAGTGCATATGGCAGAAAATCGCGGTTCCACCTGGAAATGCGAGTACCGCATCAAGGCAAGGGACGGAAAGATTCACTGGGTATTTGATTCTGCGGTAGAGCTACGCGATGAAAATGGCATCTCGCATGGTTCGATTGGTCTCTACCGAGACATAACAGAATCAAAGCGTGCCGAGCAGGTCCAGCAAGCGATTTACCGGATCTCGCAGGCGGTGGTGATGACAGCCAGCCTGGATGAGCTATTCCATTCCATTCACAATATCCTGGCTGAGCTGATGCCAGTGGAAAACTTCTATATCGCTCTCTACGACTTGCCTAATGACCTGCTCAGCTTCCCTTATTACGTAGACAAGTTTGATCAGCCGCCTCCGCCTGCTAAGCCTGAACACGGTTTAACCGAATATGTTATACGCACAGGCAAACCATTATGGGCAACTGAGGCAGTCTTCCGGCAGTTAATCGAACAGGGTGAAGTGGAGATCGTCGGTTCCGACTCGATTGACTGGATCGGGGTACCACTAAAGCTTGAAGAACGTGTCACCGGGGTTATGGTGGCACAGAGTTATTCAGAAGGTGTCATTTATAACCAGGAAGACCTCGACTTGATGGAGTTTGTTTCAACGCAGGTTGCAGTCTCCATTGAGCGTAAGAAAGCGGAAGATGCTCTACGTGTCAGCCTGGAGGATACACGCCAATATGCTGAACGAATGGCGCTGCTTAATCGGGTGGCGCGCGCGATCAGCACAACGCTAAACCTGGATGACTTGCTGGAAATTGTCTACAAGGAAATCATCAATGCTGTTCCAGCTGACTCATTCTTTGTTGCACTCTACGACCGGCAAAGTGACCAGCTCGAGTTCCGCATCCGTGTGGATGGTGAAGTCCATGAGGGACCTTATATGCGACCACTCGGCAATGCACTGACGGCACAAGTAGTGCACAGCCGAAAATATCTCCTGGTGCAGGATTATGAACAGGAAAAAAGCAATTTGCCCATGATGACTTTATGGGGAACCGGGCTGCCCTCCCGCTCATGGTTGGGTGTTCCCATGCAGCTTGGAGACGAAGTGGTGGGAGTGATCTCGGTCCAAGCCTACCGACCAAATGCTTTTGGAGAAAGGGAGCGCGAGCTGCTCTCGACCATCGCCGACACCGTCGCAATTGCAATCGAAAATGCACGCCTGTATGAGGCAGAGAAACAACGCACCGCCCGCCTGACACAGATCGTCAAACTTGGGATTGACCTGGCTTCTTTGCGCCATGAGGATGAAGTCTTGGAGACCCTGGTCAAACATGTGGCAGAGTATATGGACAGCGCTACATGTACGGTCATGTTGATCGATGCTGAGAAAAACGAAGCCGTGATCCGAGCAGGAACCGGTTTACCAACGAGATCAATGAATACACGTGTCAAGCTGACCCTGCCAGCAATTCGAAAACTGATCGACGCCGGTGAACCATTGATCTTGTCAGACATCGATCGCCAGGAACCTTCCATCCGCCAAATCCTTGTCCGGCCAGATATCAAGGCATTTTTCGCCTACCCCATGCTCAGGGAAGGTCGGGTGATCGGCGTGCTCACATTAAGCAAGATGGTTATTTACCAACCATCTGCGGATGAGATTTCTGCCTGCCACTTGCTTGCGGAGCGCGCAGCCGCGGCATTGGAGAATGCACGCTTGTTCGAAAAGACTGAACACCATCTCCAGCAGGTCCAGGCACTAAGGACGATAGATTCTGCCATCGCATCCAGCTTTGACCTGAGGGCAATCTTAAATATCATCCTTCTGCAGATCATCAACCAGCTGGGAGTGGATGCTGTAGATATCCTTCTATTAAATCCCCACAATTACGCCTTTGAGTATTCAGTCGGCAAGGGCTTCCTCACCAACGCGATTGAAAAATCACGATTCTTACTCGGCGAGGGTGTGATCGGTCATCAGATCATGGAACGGCGGATAATTCATTTACCCGACCTCAAGGCAGTGATCCACAACTTTCTGCGGGCAGATATCTTCACGGCTGAAGGTTTTGCATCTTATACTGCAGTGCCGCTGATCGCCAAGGGTGATGTCAAAGGCGTATTGGAGGTTTATCAACGAACACAGCATGAACAAACCTCTGAATGGGTGGAATTTCTCGAGACACTCGCCGGGCAGGTGACAATCGCCATTGATAATTCGCAGCTGTTCACCAACCTGCAGCGATCGAACCTGGAGCTCAGCCTGGCTTACGATGCTACCATCGAAGGCTGGTCGCGTGCGCTAGACATGCGCGACGCGGTGACCGAAGGTCACACCAAGCGCGTAACGGATATGGCATTAAGCCTGGCGCGGGTAATGGGGATGAGCGAATCAGACCTGGTGCATATGCGCCGAGGTATCCTGCTGCACGATATGGGTAAAATGGGCATCCCAGACACAATCCTGCTGAAGCCGGATGCACTCAGCGAAGAAGAATGGAAAGTGATGCACATGCACCCACAGTATGCATTCGAGATGCTGGCGCCGATTTCCTACCTGCGTCCGGCATTAGATATCCCCGGAAGTCATCATGAGAAGTGGGATGGCACGGGTTACCCGCGCGGACTTAAGGGGGAGCAAATCCCGCTGGCAGCACGCATCTTTACCGTAGTGGATGTATTTGATGCGCTCACATCCGACCGTCCGTACCGAAATGCGTGGCCGAAGGATAAAGCGATTCAGTATATTTTGGACGAAAAAGAGAAATTCTTCGACCCGCGTGTGGTGGACGTGTTCATGTCGATGAAGAAGGAAATGGGCTTGACTAATAGCAAGGATATAAAGTAATCCATTCCCACATAAAATCAACATAACCTCGCAGGGTTCACAATCCTGTGAGGTTTTTGATAAACTTCCCACCTTTCTCCACAATTTCTACACATTCAAAGAGTATGCTTACCCTTGGCTTAAAACTGCCTATAAACCATAGGGAGTGAACAGGTTTTGAGTACCGATCTTCAGGAGGCTATCATGGAAAAGAACAAACAAAAATTCGGGATCTTATCAGTCATCGTCCTGCTCGCACTCGTCCTGGCGGCATGTTCGGGAACGGCTAATGCTCAGACGGGATCGACACCCGGTAATTTCACCGGTAATGGTACGGTCAACCAGATAGACTACACCAATACGGTTGAAAGCACTGGGCAGATCCAAGCCCAGCACATCACATCCTTGAACTTTTCAACCACAGGTACAGTGGGAAAAGTCAACGTTCAAGTTGGGCAGACAGTGAATGCAGGTGACGTGTTGATGAGCCTTAACCCCGCAACAGTGCCCGCAAACCTTTCAGCAGCGCAGACGGATCTGACGAATGCCCAAAACGCTCTCATCCAGCTCACCAATCCAGATCTTTCAACGATTTCCACCGCAGCGAAAGCTCTATCCAACGCATACACCAACTATCAACAGGCTCAAGGTGCGCTATCCAATGCAATTATCACCAATCAGTCGTCAAGCAATTCTGACTTATATAATATCTGGCAGCAAAGCAAAACAGCCCTGGATACTGCATTGAATAATATGCCTCTGGCGAATACTTCCATTGATGTCCAGGCTTATTACCAGGCAGTACGCGACACCAGCCAGCTTCAGGCTCAGCTAACTGCGGCTGAGACCAACGCAAGCAACCATCCAACTGATACGATCCTTTCACAAAAAGTGACAGATCTAAAGACTGCTGTGCATGAAAGCCAGACGAAGGTAAATAATGTGCAGGCAGGCTTGTCACAAACTGATATTGAATTGGTGAATACCTTATCAGAGAAGCTAGATGCATATGATGCAGCTTCGTCCGATTTCATCGGTCAGGTTGTTTCTGGCACGGTAATTACGAATGTTAGTGCAGCCCAAGTGCAGGCTGACCTGACACAAAAACAATCCGATGTAATCACTGCTCAATCAAATCTAACAAATCTCCAGAATAAGCGTGCGGGGATGCATGGAACACGTTGTACTGTAGCAACCATTTCGGATTACCAGGATGCTTACAATGGTGCATTGGATCGATACAACCGATCAGCTCACATCGTCGGAAGCAAGGAATATCAGGCTTTGCAGACAGCCCAGGCAAATCTGGTCTGGTGTTCATCGATCTGGACGGCTTCAGAGATTGCACAAGCTGATGCTAATATTGCCTCCGCACAAGCTCAAATCAAATTACTCCAGTCGCAGATTGCCACCGATCAAGCAGAGGTAAGTGGTTCGGGTAATTCGGTGTTTGGTTTAGCCATCAATTTGAGCACTGTTTGGGCAGCATATCAGGATGCCAGCCAGCAATTGAACACCGCGGTAACCACACAATATCAACTCGAACGCTCTCCAAATCCGGATGATCTTGCTGCAGCCCAGGCGAAAGTGCAATCTGCACAGGCTGAGGTCAATAGTATGATACTGACTGCCCCATACTCCGGCGTGGTTACCACTGTAAGCTACCAACCGGGAGATAGTATCAACCAGAGCACACCAGCAGTTGTATTGGTGGATCGCTCAAACCTGTATGTTGACCTCCAGATCGATGAATCGCATGTAGTCAATTTGAGCGTTGGTAATACTGCCACAATTTCATTGGAAGCCAACCCCAACTTGCCATTGACCGGTAAAGTTTCCTATATCAATCCCGTTGGCACTTCCAACCAGGGGGTAGTCTATTACGCCGCTCGGGTTACGTTAGACAAGGCTGATCCGTCAATCCTGATCGGCGCTACCGCTGATGTGATCATCCAGGCAGGACAACCACAGGCCGTACTGACCGTCCCAGTTAGTGCCGTAGGAAATGATACGAACGGTGAGTATGTATATGTCGTCAACTCAGATGGCAGTACTCAGCAGGTACCAGTCGTAAGCGGGCAGATCCTATCGAATAACACTGTTATCGTCTCAGGTAATTTGAAAGCAGGCCAATCCGTCGGGCTGCTACCCAGCACATCCACAGGCACTAATACGGGTGGTGGCGGCTTCGGTGGTGGCGGTGGCGGCACTCGGTTGATACCATAAACCGGGTGAAAATCTACCATAGGAGCACCGATTATGATCGAGTTTGAGAATGTCACGAAAATATACAGACTAGGACAGACGAAGGTATATGCCCTGGATACAGTCAACCTGAAGATCGAGGCGGGAGAAATGGTCGCCATCATGGGACCCAGTGGGTCAGGAAAAAGCACTATGATGGCGATCCTGGGCTGTCTTGACGTTCCTTCAAAGGGGACATACCGACTCGATGGTGAGGAAGTGGAAAAATTGAATGATAACCAGCTGGCTCAAATCCGGAGCCGCAAGGTGGGGTTCGTGTTCCAGCAGTTCAACCTGCTGTCACGTACTAATGCTCTTGAAAATGTAATGCTGCCCCTGCTCTATGATGGCGTGCACGGAAAGGCCAGGGTGGAAAAAGCCAAAACTGCTCTGGAGACCGTGGGGCTGGCGGACCGCATGCATCATAACCCGAACCAGCTATCCGGTGGTGAACAACAAAGGGTTGCAATCGCCCGTGCTTTGGTAAATGAGCCAAGCCTCCTGCTGGCAGACGAACCCACCGGCAACCTGGATACCAAAACCGGAGAAGAGATCATCGGCTTGTTCCAAAAGCTGCATGACGAGAAAAGCCAAACGGTTATCTATGTAACCCACGACGCGTTCATCGCCCGCCATACTCAACGGATTATTCGCCTGGTAGATGGAAAGATCATCAGCGATGAACCGGTAGTTCATCCTCTGGTAGCGGGAACACCAAGACCAGAGGAAGAGGTGAACGTATAGAGCCGCCTAAATCATGCAAATCTGATTTCGAATTAGATGACGCATGAAGGAGAAATAAAATGAATATCCTGGAAAACATACGCATTTCATTCCGAGCCCTGGCCGCCAACAAGCTGCGCTCGGGTTTAACCATGCTGGGCATCATTATCGGTGTAGCTGCCGTGGTCGCACTGATGTCGATTGGGCGAGGTGCCACGCAGAATATTACCAGCCGAGTACAAGGATTAGGCTCGAACCTGGTATCCGTTTCGTCGGCCCGAAATGTCCGGCAGGCAGGGGTCGGAGCACAATCCACACCATTATATTACTCAGACTATCAAGCGATCGCCAAGGATACGAGTAATGTAGCTGGAATAGCACCGATCTATCAATCGTCTGCTCAGGTGATGTATGGTGCCAACCAATCTACGTACTCAGTCACTGGTGTAACGCCGGATTTTGCCTCGGTTAATGCGTACACCGTAGCGGATGGACGATTTATCGCTAATTATGATAACTCTGCTGAATCTCGCGTTGTCGTGCTCGGCTCACAAGCTGCAACAGATTTATTCAGTGGGTTAAACCCAATGGGGCGGAGTATCACTATCGATGGGATCAACTTCACTGTCGTGGGTGTGCTGGCATCCAAAGGGTCAACCGGCTTTTTTAGTCAGGATGACATCATTCTGATTCCCTTACAGACGGGTTACAGCCGGCTGTTCGGAGGCAGGGCGCTGGTTAATGGGAAGCAAACACTCTCAAGCATCTCTCTCTCAGCTGATAGTGCGAATAATGTCAATCCTGTGATCAGCCAGGTGGAATATATACTGCGGAGAGATCATAGTCTGAAGTTAAGCGATACCCTGCCATTCTCTGTTTCAAGTCAAAGCCAGGCACTAAGCACATTGACTAGCATCACAACCACGCTTACAGCCTTCCTAGGAGCCATCGCTGGTATTTCATTATTCGTGGGTGGGATCGGGATTATGAACATTATGCTGGTATCCGTCAGAGAGCGCACGCGGGAGATAGGCTTGCGTAAAGCAGTTGGAGCCAGGCGCTCGGTCATCTTGATGCAGTTTATCGTGGAAACCATCACCTTGAGCCTGGTGGGAGGGATCATTGGCATTCTGCTTGGAGCAGGCATTGCCGGGATTGTCACCCTTACAGGATTGATCACCACATACGTTTCCCTGGATGTCATCCTGTACTCCTTCTTCTTCGCAGCATTGGTTGGTTTATTCTTCGGCATCTACCCGGCTTATCAAGCCGCATCACTGAGACCCATCGAAGCTTTGCGGTATGAGTGATAAGAATAATTAAAGCGGTGAGCGATCTATTCTAACAAGATAAACTCTTCAATAAAATCGCTCCCCGCAAAGACAACGATCTGGAGGTAATATGGACACTTCAAATATAGACACACCGAATACTGAAACAACGAATTCGGATTCCCCTGCAATGGACTCTAAGAAAAGACCTACCGTGGTTACGATCGCAGCAGTACTACTAATCGTACTGAGCTTGTTCGTTGCTGGGCTTGGGATTGCCAACCAATTTGGGTTGCTTGGGGGTGGGTTTAGTAATAGACAGTTTGTAGCCGGCCAGTTCAGAAACCGGAATTTCACTCCACCGAGCGGATCACAACCCAATGGGCAGTTTAATGGATCACCATCCAACGGTTCGCCATCAGGCGGGTTCCCCAATACTCAAAACAACCAGGGTACAACACCTAACTTCGCCTTTACCGGTAGGGGTAACAATGGCCTGGCAAATATATTCCGCATACTCCGCCCAGTGACACTTGCCCTGGATATCGTCCTGGTGGTACTGTCGGTGGTTGCGGCGGTGGGGTTGTATAGAAGTAAATACTGGGCCACTATCCTTGCCATCGTATTATCGGTGCTGGTGATCCTGCTCACCGTTCCAAGCATGATACGCATTTTTTCAACAGTGTCGTTGGTTGAGAACTTGATCCGCATCTTGATGGCGGTTGCAGTGATTGTCTTGTTGCTGCTACCATCGGCAAGGATAACCCAAGCAACATCTGAGACTGGAGATCAAACGGAAGTTGAGAGGATAGTAAGATAATCACAATCGTGGAATAAACTGTCAACGTCCTTTTCATCAGTGGCGTTTTTATGCGATAATGGAGGCGAGATGGCTAAGAAGATACTGGTGATCGATGATGAGCCAAAGATCGTGGAGATCTGCCAGGATTACCTGATCAAAGCCGGCTTTGATGTGATGCATGCATATGACGGACCCACCGGATTGTCACTGGCTCACAAAGGCCAACCCGACCTGGTGGTCCTCGACCTGATGATGCCAGAAATGGACGGACTTGATGTGTGCCGTGAGCTCAGACGAGACAGTTCCGTTCCCATCATTATGTTAACGGCGAGAGTGGAAGAGACTGACAAGCTCATCGGGCTTGAGCTGGGCGCCGATGATTATATGACCAAACCATTCAGTCCACGTGAGCTGGTGGCGCGAGTGCGTACGGTTCTGCGCCGGAGTACGGGCAACCCGCAAGCTGAAATTATTTATGCAGGTGACTTGGCGCTGGATCGCGGTCATTTCAGTGCGCGCTTCCCGGACCGCGAAATCCAACTGACCCCGACCGAATTCGAGCTTCTGGCAACCATGGCGAGTCAGCCGGGACGCATCTTCTCGCGGGCGCAGCTTTTAACCGCAGTGCGGGGTGTGGCCTTCGAGAGCTATGAACGTGCAATCGACTCGCATATCCGCAACCTGCGCCGCAAGATTGAACCGGCAGACGGAGGAACCAGCCACATCATCACCGTCCACGGAGCTGGATATAAGTTCATCGGGACAGACCGATGAACCAGGAGGATGCTTATACAGCTCTCTCCATCAGGCGGCGATTGCTCCTGCTTCTTCTTCGCGCCTTCGGCATCGTCGTCTTCTTGACGGTGGTGTTAATCCTGGTGGTCGCGGCGATCGTGGTAGCCAGGAATACCGGCAACAACCCCATCTTCCGCTCCCCCACCACATTTATCCTTGAATCTTATTACCTAGGACACGGCAGCTGGGAGGGTGTGAATGCTGTGTTGGAAGAGAGTAGCAACACTTCTGTACGTGCGCTGCGGCCTGACTGGGACCGGACAATTCTGGTGGACGCCAAAGGTATTGTAGTAATTGATCATGGCAATATCAACAGTGTGCTGATCGGGACAAAATTTGTTCCAGGAGCCAGAGACACAGGACAATCCTTGTCCAGCAATGGCATCATCATTGGGACTTTATGGTTGGACCGTGGAACACCACCAAGAGCTGTGCAGCTCATTTATACTCTACTTGGCCCTACTGCGATTATCTCAATCATGCTGGGCATATTGACCCTGGTCATCGGTTTGCTGCTTATGCGCCGGATGATTAACCCGTTATCAGAGGTGATAGCAGCGGCACAAGCCGTTTCACAGGGTGACTTGAGCGCGCGTGTGCCCGTGGGTGGCAGGAATGATGATTTAACAGCTTTGAGCATTCACTTTAACCATATGGCGGACGAACTCGAACGCTCTGACCGCCAGCGCCGGAACATGCTCGCAGATATCGCACACGAGCTGCGTACCCCGATTACGATCCTGCGCGGAAGGCTGGAAGGCATCCTGGACGGGGTATACACAGCAGATGAAGCCCATATCGCACCTGCGCTGGAAGAGACCTACCTGTTGGAGCGGTTAGTGGAAGACCTACGTCTATTGGCATTGGCAGAAGCCAACCAGCTTCGCTTCGAACTAAAGCCAGTCAAGCTAAACGAGCTTGGCGAGACTATCCTGGGTCTGTTCTCAGCACAGGCAGGCGAGCGGAACGTACGGCTGAACCTGGAAGCAGAAGCTGACCTGCCAGATGTGATGGTGGATCCGCAGCGTTTCCAACAAGTGATTGGCAACTTGATTGATAACGCATTGCGCTATACACCCGAAGGTAGCTCCATCAACCTGACTATCCAGCGCAGATCAGATTTCATCGAGCTCACGGTGAAAGATGAAGGACCCGGAATCCCTGAAAGTGAGCTAGAGCATATCTTTGACCGATTTTGGCGCGGAGAGAAATCACGTGCCAGATCCACAGGCGGTGCCGGGTTGGGGTTATCGATTGCTCGCCAGCTGGTCGAAGCCCAGGGAGGCAAGATCTCCGCTCACAACCGAGCTGGGGTTGGCTTTGAGGTGCAAATCATCCTGCCGGTGTATGATCCAAAAGGGTAGATGATAGAAGTGGAATTATTCGCCTTTTGCCCGGATGAATTCGCCCTGCGGCTGGCATCTACCAGGAAAATACCAGGCAATCTGTAATCAGTCCCGAATAATCGTCTCCACACGGGCATTGGTAAGAGCGACCAACGCTTCCACCGGCAAACGGAGGTTGAGACCCCGTCGCCCACCGGAAATGTGGATTTCACGGTAGCTTTCAGCACAACAATCGATAACCACTTGAAAACCCTTGTTAATCAAAGCCAGGGGTGAGATACCACCGGCTTGCAAGCCAGTGATCTGTTCAGCTTCTCGTTCTGTTGGCAGGAGAAGCTTTTTCACATCCAAAGCTTTAGCCAATAATTTCAGATCCAGCTCGGCAGAACCAGGGATAACCGCCAGGATTGGCTTACCCTTGCCTTCCCGCTTGACCACGATGGTCTTAAACACTCGCTCGAGGGGCACATTGAGCAAACGAGCGGTCTCAGCTGCGCCTAACTTTTCAGCGGGCAGCTCGTAAGCAACATAAGGGATGTTCTTTGCATCCAGCAGGCGGGTGATATTGTTGGCAACCATAGGACTAACTTCCACTTATCAAGGTTGGTACATCAGATCAGCGAAGAACAACAACCAATACAGGCAGATATCTGCGTTGGTTCTTACTCTACGGGATGATTTTACATCACAATCCAGATAGTGCGCATCTACGCTTCCTGACCCCAATAATAGTTATGAAATGGATGGGGATCTCATGGAAAATCAGGCAAATATTGTAGCTGCCTGAAAAGGGGTTTGACACGCTGTCCATGTTTCTCCATGAGCAGTGATAAACTTAACCGGTGCCAAATACCCTCATTACCAAATTTACACACCTGGAACCCAGATGCCCAGCAACCTTCTAGGAATCCTCTTTGCCCTCACCTCTGCTGCGGTGTGGGGCGGTGGGGACTTCAGCGGTGGGCAGGCAACGCGCAAGAGCCACCAGTACCAGGTGCTGATGCTGGCAGCCTTCGCCGGGATGGTGGTGCTGGTAGTGAGCGCTCTCATCCGTGGTGAAGGACTTCCAACGGGACGAAGTATCTTATGGGGAGCTCTGGCGGGAGGTGCCGGTGCCTTGGGGATGGCAGCATTGTACCGGGCGTTATCCATGGGGAATACAGCCAGTGTGGCACCCACATCAGCAATCACATGCGCAATGCTGCCGGTGATCTTTGGAATGCTTACAGCTGGTCTTCCGAAACCGCTCCAGCTGGGAGGGTTTGGGCTGGCTTTTGTTGGCATCTGGCTACTGAGCAGGTCACCCAAGGCAGGAGATGATACCTTTCGTGAAGGGATCCTGCTGGCATTACTTTCAGGCATTGGGTTTGGGGGTTTCTTCATATTCATCTCCTTGGTAGAGAAAGAGCAGGTTTTCACGCCGATATTGGTAGCGAGGACGGTAACCCTGGTGATAGCATTGATTATGCTGCGCCTGAACCACCTTCCCCGACCGGGCATCACATCCAACCCTCTGGCATTGCTAGCAGGGGTATTGGATACCGGAGGGAACGTCTTCTATTTGCTCGCCACGCATTTCACCCGTTTGGATATCGCGGCACTCTTATCTTCGTTTTATCCCGCGGCGACAGTATTACTCGCCGGGATTATCTTAAAAGAAAAGGTGTCAAGAACACAATGGGCAGGCATGCTCATATGTTTACTGGCGTTAACCTTGATCATTCTATAAAGGAAACCTCATATGCATATAGAGCATATCGCTTTACGGACAAATAATCTCGAGAAGATGAAAGCGTTCTATGAGAAACATTTTCAAGCGGTAGCCGGTGGTAAGTATCAAAATACAATAAAGCAGTATCAATCATATTTCATGAGCTTCCCAACAGGAGCACTCCTCGAGCTGATGAGGGTACCGATGGTGCATGATGATAAACATATAGAAGGTAAACTGCTCTTTGGATACAGCCATATAGCGTTTGCCTGCGGGAGCGAGCAAAGTGTGAACGATCTGACTGAGCGCATCCATCATGATGGATACCAGGTGGTGGATGGCCCCCGGCTCACCGGCGACGGATACTACGAAAGTGTGGTACTGGACCCGGATGGGAACAGGGTTGAACTGACTGCATGAAGGTGGGTTGACCTTGGAAATGAAATGCTTTATAGTGCTTAGAACTTGTTTGACGGTCATGAGAATTAACCTGGGTAGTTATTGAATGAAATAGAAATCTTCGCCGAGCCCTGGCGGGGATAGGAATCTGTCTGGAAAGGACAATTTTTGTGGAGCATATGCTCAATTCACCACCTACAAATATTAGCCAATTCAATTATCAAATGCACTCGGATTTATCCCGGGGAGATTGGGAAGGGGTTTACCGAACCGCTTCCGATTTGCTACAAGTAGAACCAGAACAACCCATTGCATCATTCTTCCAGAATATCGCCTGCCTGTTCATCAACCCGCCCAGTATGATCCAGAATAAACAATATACGGCTAATATGCGGGGTAAGAGCAAGAACGATGAATTTAACATCATTCTAAGCTGGTTCAAGGAATTCCAGACTGAGACAGACAAGCATAATCCGTACTTTCAAGTGATCGATTTTAACTTGCAGCCCCGATCCAAGAAGAAAGCGAGCATGAATGCAGCCTTGCAGGATAATCCCAACAATGCAGAGCTTCTATTCCTGCATGCCCTGGCTCAGGAAGACCGGAGCGTATCCATTGAGCTGCTCAAACGGGCAGTAGCCAGCAAGCAGGATTTTCCAGCAGCACTTTACTTGATGGGGATATTTTCTCTGCAGATGAACCAGGTTCAGGCAGCCGAGGATAATCTAAAAAGGGCAGTGGTGCTGGCTCCGAACTTTATAGAGGCACATTACCAGCTTGGCTCGTTATACTCACTTTACAAACCCAACTCAAGCGAACAGGCGGCGATGCATTTCCAAAAGGTGGTCGAGCTTAACCCGGAAGGTGGAGCAGGAATCGATGCAAAAAAAGTGCTAGAGGAGAATACCGAACCACTGTATGGGCAACGAATCGGCAGTGGGATCGGCGGGCGGAGAGCCGGTATGTCCATTTTTACCATCCTGGGTATTTCAGTGCTCGCAGTGTGGTTGTTCACCTACCCAATATCGAACATGTTCCATCTCTCAAACCCAACTGCTGTTGGGATCATGGCGGGATTGTTCGTTTTCATCGGGTTATACTCGTCGACCGGAAGGAAGAAATAACGGTTTCAGGAGGGGAACTCAATTTGTACGAATCATCGTATCCATCAACAGCTACCTTCGTTCGTTGTGAATTTGTTTGATGATGATATTTCATAAGTAATGTAGATCCTAGCTATCATTGGAGTGAAATCAGGAGACTGCTTCGTCGCAACAAAACCCTTCCCCGAAAAACAGCGGGGGCTGGCGCAGAGACAAACTTGGAGGATACTATGGACTGGAAAAACCTACTGAACGGTGATCCAATCACGTGGTTGTTGGAGACGGATAACCCAGGTGTGCGATACCTGACGCTGCGCGATATCCTGGAAAAACCTGTGGATGACAGCGAGCTAACGGTGGCACGGCAGGCAGCACACGTATCGGGACCCATCAGCAAGGTATTAGACAAGATGCAGCCGGAAGGATATTGGGCAAAGCCTGGACCGGGGTACACGACGAAATATCGCTCGACGGTGTGGGCGATCATACTGCTGGCACAGCTGGGTGCGGAGGCTAACGAGGATGAGCGTATCAAGCGAGGATGTGCATACCTGTTGGAGCAGTCGCTGGCACCGGGTGGGCAGTTTACTGTTTATGGAACACCTTCGAGCACGATCGACTGCCTGCAGGGCAACCTGTGCTGGGCAGTACTTGAATTGGGTTATGAGGATCCCCGATTGGCACCTGCATTCGAGTGGATGGCGCGCAGCATAACAGGAGAAGGTCTGGCTTCACGTAACGAGAAGAATTCTGAGCGCCGATATTATGCATACAATTGCGGACCATTATTCGCCTGTGGACCGAATTACGGTCAACCGTGTGCATGGGGAGCAGCGAAGGAGATGCTGGCATTTGGGAAGCTCTCTCAAGCCCAGCGAACCCCACTGATCGATGAGGCGATCCGGCAGGGGGTGGACTTCTTCTTCAGAATAGACCCAGTGACGGCTGATTGGCCTACGAGATTGGGGGATAAACCCAGTAAAAATTGGTGGAAGTTCGGATTTCCTGTATTTTATATTACTGACCTGCTGCAGGTGACTGAAGGACTGGTGGCGTTGGGTTATGGGAAGGACCCACGCCTGGCTAATACGTTAGAGCTCATCCGCAATAAACAGGATGACCAAGGCAGGTGGCTGTTGGAATATGACTACACGGGGAAGACATGGGCGAGTTTTGGTGAAAAGAAAATGCCGAATAAGTGGGTGACTTTGAGAGCGATAAGAGTGTTGAAGAGGGCCTTTTCTGAGGCTGCAGAATACCGTGCCCCAACGATCATGGCCGATCTATAGAGGCAAGATCCGTGGAAACACTGCCCGGCGGGATGATTTATAAATACCAAGTCTCTACCATGGGTGATATGCTTCCGTTTGATGGTGAGGCGCCATTCTAGTATTGGACGTGGAGCCAGTCGTTTAGAAAAAAAAACGAATATAAACGAATGGTCTGTTCAGGGTGATTTTATCGATAAAGTCATTTTTCATGAGGGAGATAGCATTGAATATTTGATCTACGGCCATTTGTGATTATTCACCAGAACCGATAATAACGGGAGATTTTAAACAGTCCAAAGGGAAGATTGCTCCCCGAAAATCAGCGGGGACAGGCACGTCGGGCTTCGGAGTTTTGTTAGTAACATTGGATTTCTAGAACGCCCTCCTTCCCCGAAAACCGGCGGGGATTCTCCCCCCAAGGTCAGGGGCGGATTCCGCGATGATAATAAGGAATATGTTGGGTTTCGTGCGGAGGATCACCGCACTCAACCCAACCTACAACTCCCCCAAAAGCTGGGGGATGCTGTAATGACAATGATGTGATCCGATTTTGAAGTTCTATAATTAACCAACTTGATGGATGATGTTGTTAGTAATTACAGCATTACCGGTAAAGACCAACCGGTATACGACTGCTTTAATTGATATGGAAGACCACCATATCAACTTGTGAAGGCAGTCTAATTATAGCACATATGTTCTAATCCACAAGAGGTTTAAGAAGATTTAAGGAAAGCGTAGGGTAGCGGGAATGATCCACAGCAAAGGAAAGTAGCGAACTTCCTCACACGTCCCAGCTAACAGCCCTGCAATGAGCTTTCAGCCAATAACAGAAACGATGACATCACCCCACCTCCTCCCGCCTTCCCCAATCACCAAAGCGGTGATTAGGGGAGGAGTAACGAACAATTCAACAGTACCGATTGACTAATATACGCAGATCAACGACGGCTGAAGGGCGAATTGATGGTATAACCTGACAAGAGAATTTGGAGGTGACCCAATTGAATAAAGGCCAAACAAACCAAATCCTGGGATACCCAATCGATGCACGCCTATTAATTATCAACGCGGATGACTTTGGGATGTGCCACTCGGTGAACGAAGCCATCATACAGACGCTGCAGGAAGGTCTTATCCGCTCGACGAGTCTGATGGTGCCGTGTCCGTGGGCAATACACGCCATGCATTTCCTGGCCGATCATCCCGAAGTTCCTTTCGGTATCCACCTTACCGTGATCAGCGACCCGCTTGATTACCGCTGGGGACCAGTAACATGGTGGGAGAAAGTGCCATCCCTGGTGGATACACGCGGATATTTCTATAACTTTGAGGCGATGCCCGTACTTCGTGCCCAGGCGAAACTGGACGAGCTGGAAGTGGAATTTAGAGCGCAGATCGAAAGTGTGCTAGCAGCGGGGTTCAACCCCACCCACCTGGATTGGCATGCGCTGCGTTTCGGAGAGAGAATGGATATTTTCGACCTGATGATCCGGCTGGCAAAAGAGTATGGTTTAGCGCTGCGTGTGATTGAACGGTCTACGATCGAAGAACTGCAAGGCCAGGGACTCCCGACCATCGATAATGCCTTTTTAGATAGCTATGGCATGTATCCGAGGACGAAATTCGCTCGCTATGAACAGATGCTGCACGAGCTGCCCGCCGGCTTGAGCGAATGGGCGGTACATCCGGGGCTGGATGATGCAGAGCTGCTGATCCTGGAACCTGCCAATCGTCATGAGCGCCAGATAGACTATGATTTTTGGAGATCTCAACAGGCAAAAGATATCGTGAAAGAAGAAGGAATCATCCTGATGGATTATCGGGCGCTACAGGCGGTTTGGAGAGGATAGTGATTTAAGGAAATCTGAATTTACACCAGAAAATCCTGGTCAAATGACGGTAAAATAGGTTATATCGTGTGATCGCTGAAGTATGACCAGATCGACGGACCAGGGATGAACTTATCCATCCGGCGGGAGGTGAGAGGATGCCAAGCGTTCAAGCAATTCTACTCATGCTATACCTTCAAAGCCAGCGATTATTATCCCCACCAACTGAAAAAATCGATTTAGATAAAGAGCGTGCCGGACTGGATACGTTCGCCGATAGGTTCAAACCACTCGGAGAGCTGAAACATATCCCAGTGGATGTAAACGGCGTGGTGGGTGAGTGGATTATTCCGAAGAAAGTGACTGACGGGAGGGTGGTCCTGTATTTACACGGCGGATACTTCCTGTCGGGGTCAATCCATTCACACCGCAACCTGGCAGGGAACATCGCTCTCGCGGCCGAGGCACGAGCATTGATCATCGGCTACTGCCTGGCACCTGAAAATCCCTACCCAACCGGACTGAACAATGCACTAACTGCATATACCTGGCTGATAGATCAAGGCTATCGACCGGAGCAGATTTTCCTGGCTGGGGACTCAGCCGGCGGTGGATTGGTTTTAGCCTTGCTGCTTGCACTCCGTGATCGGAATGAGCCGTTACCTGCTGCCGCTGTGTGCCTGTCTCCAGCAACCGATTTGACCACGAGTGAAGCTAGCTGGAAGAAGAATGCTAAAAAAGAACTGGTGCTGAACCCTTATCTGGTCGAACAAATCAGACCTTTATACCTGGGAGACCATGACCCGCGCGATCCGCTGGTTTCGCCGGTATATGGAGATTTGAAAGGTCTGCCGCCTCTGCTCATCCAGGTTGGATCGGATGAGGCTCTCCTTTCTGATTCCACAACATTTGCGGAACGGGCTAAACAAGCGGGAGTGGACGTCACACTGGAGGTTTGGCCGAGGATGCAGCATGTCTGGCAGTTTGCAGCCAGCTCACTGCCTGAAGGGCGGCAGGCGATCGAAAGGATTGGGGAATTTATCAAGGGCGGAAAATAGGGGAGGAGAAAAGAAATATACACGAACATGACCCGAATAAAAAAGGTCTACACGCCGTTGCCTTCCTCGCACATAAAATGATCCTGGATGTTACAGGTGAAAACCCGTCATAGACAGATAGGTTTACAAACCAGATCTCCGGGCAAGCGGGTTAGACGGATCAGGTGGGTTGGTAGGTTGCGATGACAACTCCGGTTGGGGTTGGCTTGACATCGATGAGCTTGAGGGCAGAATAGGCAGTGCCTGTGGGGAAAAGTTGGCGACCGGAACCTAATATGAGCGGGTGGAGCAGAAGCACGTAAAGGTCGACCAGGTTGTGCTGCATGAGTGACTGGACGAGCTCACCGCTGCCCATCACAAGAAAATCCTTACCCGGTTGGGCCTTGAGTGAAGCCAGGGTGCTCGGCAAATCGCCGGTAAGAAGGGTCGAATTGACCCACGGAAGCGGCTCTTTCAAAGTGGTGGAAGCGACATATTTTTGGGCATTATTTAGCACTTCAGTGAAAGGATTGTCTGAGCGGTTGGGCCAGACCTGGTAGAAATCTTCGTAGGTGCGGCGACCGAACAGCAGGGGACCGGTGTTGGACATGCTTTCACCGGTGGCAAAAGTCATGGCGGCATATGGGGCTCCCCAACCGCCGTACTTAAAGTCACCGCGAAGGTCTTCATCGGGACGACCGGGTGCCTGCATAACCCCGTCGAGAGTTAAATTGGTAAACACAATAATTTTTCGCATTAGAAATTCCTCCGATCATGATCTATTTAATAAAGCAGGCTGGAGAAGGACCCAACCATTTCCATCCGGATCGTAGAAAGTCGCTTCCAGTCCATAAGGCTGCTGCTTAACTTCAGATACTTCCAAGCCACGCCGCCGTAACTCTGCACTGGTTCCTGCCATATCAGCTGTGTTCAAGATAATCCCCTGAAGACTGCCGGGAGGCATTTTCTGAAACCAGGTAACCAGGACGATCCTGGTATCCACACCTGGGAATTCCAACCTGATCCAACGAGTGCCAGGAAGAAAAGGCTGGTCTTCCACCACGGTGCAACCCAAGACATCCACGTAAAATGATTTCGAAGCTTCCTGGTCTTTCACCGGTACGGATACCAAAGAAATTTTAGTGAACATCACGCTTCTCCTTGCTGAATTAACTTTATATGCTCATTCCCACAGCATACCAGCCTGTGGCGATGATAAATACGCGCTGCTCCGAACCTCTAACTGCTCAATTAGCGCGATAACGTAAGCGGACGACTCCGGATAGATAAGACTTGGAGCTAACCAACTGGAGGACTACCCTGCTGGCAAACAGGCCTTTCCCGCTGCCGATGGCGACAGGATGCACCATAAACAGGTATTCATCCACCAAACCCAACCGGGCAATTTTTTGGGCGGTACGTACTCCTCCAGTAACAACGATGTTCTTACCGGACTGATTTTTCAACCGATTGACCGCCTTGATAAAATCATCATCACTCTTCACCACCAGAAGCTCCGAGTTAGCAAAATCGAGCTTAACCTCGGTGTTGGAGAGGACGACGCCATGCTGCCTGTTGATCACTTTGGCAAGCTCACGGTCGGCTTGAGAAGCTGCAATATCATGTTCAATGTTAGCCCAATAGGGGATCATACCGACCGCGGTGGGATAACCCAAAAGCCCCGTGTCAGCGGAACTGATAATGGCGACAATATCATCGTTGAGCTCCTGATCGGTGGTGCGCAGCATCCAATCGAGCTCTCCGTTGGGTCCGCACAAGAAGCCATCCAGCGTCATGGTCAGGTATATAAATAGTTTTCGCATAGATCGATCCTTTGGCGTAGAAATTAATCATGAGTGCCTACGCCCGCACCCAAGATGAGGTGACCCGGCCTAACTCTGATAAAAAATCGTTCCAAAATACCATCCCAACACAATTAAAGCGATTACAGGACGGCTGTATGTGGAAAAGTGGCGAGGGATGAGTCTTGCCGAACACCAGGTCCTAGCGGAGAGTAGGTAGCGCCGATCACGCCCGTACTCATGATGGTTGAACCCACAAGCTTGAGATTGAGCATACCTGCCGTGTCATCGAAGAGGTGCATCCCAGAACCGACCACGACGGGACAGATATTCAGGCTGAGCATATCGAGCAGCCCCTGGCGGAGTAGAAAACGCACCAGTGATGGACTGCCTGGCACCTGAATATTTTTACCGGTTTGCTGTTTCAACCGGCGAAGCTCGGACACAAGGCTGCCCTTGATCTGAACCGCCGGTTGCCAGGAAAGCGTTTCTAGCGTTGAAGATACCACGTACTTGGTCGAGTGGTTCAAGAAATCAGCCATTAGGACATCACTGCCCTGCCCCGGCCAGAGCTGGGCGAACTCGAGGTAAGTTCGACGACCGAGGAGGACGGTATCAGCCTGGGAAATCCCAGTGGCGATCCCCTGGCTCATTTCGTCATTCATGAATTGGAACCCCCACTCACCGGGCGACTCGACCACCCCATCGAGGGAGATAAAAAGACCTGCGGCAATTTTTCGCATAAGTTCGATACCTCTGAAAATTTCTATCTCTTGGGCTGAAGAATAAGTTTTATCACACCGTTCTGGTAGAGGCGGGAATTGACAAGCCTCAGATCCTTTCTTGCCGGATCATCTTTGAACAAAGGTTTGCCACGGCCAAGAATGACCGGGTGAAGCCATAAAACATATTCATCGATGAGGCCGAGGCGTGAAAATTGCTGCACGATGCTGGCGCTGCCCATGAGCACGATAGGCTTTTCGGACTGCTGCTTGAGGCGCTCAATCTCGGAGGGTAAGATTTCTTTAAGAACGGTAGCATTTTCAAACTTACCCCATGCGGCTTTTTGGAGCGTCTTGGAGAAGACGATCTTAGGGGTGAGATTCATCTCGTCTACGCCTGGACCTTCATCTTCAACCCTCGCACCGGGCCAATACTGAGACATGATCTCATAGGTAATACGCCCAAGGAAAATGGCTTGCATTGAACCTGTGACATCCGCGTCCATATCCTTGCCCATGGCAGGATCAAAATTATCAAGAACCCAGCTCATATCTTCATTTTCCCCGACCATCATGTTGTCGAGGCTGACAAAAATTGAGGCGATAACCTTTCCCATAATCAATTTCCCCTAGGCTGATTGTATGGGTTTCCAGCAGCAGGATTTAGAAAAGCTGGTGATAAATTGACGAGGGAATTGTTATTGGTGAATCCGAAATGGACCAGAATGTTATAACTTAATCTAAATTGTATAACCTTTGGTGTTAATCCAGTCTCGTTTCCCACTACGATTCCCCACATGATGATCTATTGTTATCAGTCCTATATTGATGATATTAGTCTGATTATCGCACTGATGGATGGTTATGTCAAGAAGAGAGTGGTCTTCTAGGCAACGAAAGGTGTGAAAAAGAACGAAATATCCAAGAGGATTATCTATAAACGGATTTATAACGGATACCCCCTTCCAGCTGAAGGGAACGCTGGACTCGCCCAGCTGAAGGGAACGCTGGACTCGCCCAGCTGAAGGGAACGCTGGACTCGCCCAGCTGAAGGGAACGCTGGACTCGCCCGCCTCCCCTATCCCGAGTGTTTTTCGGGATGGGGGAGGAGAAATAAACCGTTTCCGAGTTGTATTACGAGGTTTGGACGGCGAAAAACACGAAAGGGAAATCTGTCCCCGGATTTGTTGAAATGAGCCGCCTGATGGCACGATACTTGGAGGTCGAGATCTGGGAAAGTAATGCTGACTTATTTTGCTGGCCTCCATTGGGGATTATTCGCCAACATTGAGGTGAGCTGGAAGCAACCACTGCCATCAATCCGGACGGTATACAGCCCTCCACCCGAAGATGGTGCATAGGTGATGCTCTTGGCATCGGGAGACCAGGTTGAATCGAATGTACCGATATGGTTGGATTGGCACAGAATTTCAGTCACATCAGTCCCATCTGGATCCATAATAAATAACCCTTGGGTAGCCGAAGAATCTGAATAGGCGATCTTGGTACCATCCGGAGACCAGGATGCATCCTGAATATAACCACTGACGGTCAGGCGGATAGGATCGGTCCCATCCTTATTCATCACGTAGACATCCTCACGATCGTCGGCACCACTCCAGTCGCGGTTGGAAAGGAACAGGATCTTCGAGCCATCCGGTGACCATGCTTTGATCGAATCAAAAAATCCATTATCAGTCAAGCGCTGTAAACCAGTTCCATCCGGTTTAACGAGATAGATTTCTCCGTCGTTGAAGGCGGCATTAAAATTATTAAAGGCGATCCTGCTCCCGTCGGGAGACCAGATATGGTTCCCACAACCTAAAAGCAGATTGGTCAGCCGGATGACGGTGCTGCCATCGGCGCCCATTACATACACCTGAGGCGAGCCCTGGCGGTTCGAGGTAAATGCGATGTGAGTTCCGTCAGGCGACCAGGCAGGAAATTCATCAGCTCCAGGCTCGAAGGTAAGGCGTGTGATCGTACTACCATCGGCATTCATAACATATATTTCGTCATTACCTGCCCAATAGGAATTAAATGCAATCTTCGATCCATCAGGTGACCAGGAAAAACTGAGGAATGGAGTAGGCGCAACGGTGAGATTTTGGAGACCACTCCCGTCTTGCTTGACCCGATAGATATAGGTGTTGGCATAGTTATTCGCATCAACTCCAATAAAGCCGAGCTGACCAAAAAAATATGTGGAGTCTTTAAACACCAATGGCAAGTAATTGGGTGAGCCGATGACCTGAGCCTTCGAGGCAGCCTGACCCAAGACATTGGCGAACAATAACAAGACTGTTAATGTGATCAAGACCGTAAGACATCGCCTGAAATTCATATTTACCTCCCATGGTAAGCAGGAATTGTTAAAATGGTAAAACTCCCAGACAGGTGCAATAAAAGAATAGCAATAATAACCACTAATGTCAATATGAAACCTCAAATTCAGATAAAAGGACAGGCACCTGATCATTGATGTAATTTTGAACAGGTTTAGCCTTGAATTATCGTCAACTTGGAGATAACCAGCCCACATTCCAATATGGACAGGTGGGACTGGAAGTATATCAGTCTCTTCCTTGAAGACCGACGGGGATTTTCCCCATAGAGAAATGGGATCCGCGCTAAAGACAGACGCCAACAATTCAAAGACCAGCTTGAAACGACCCAAGGAGAACGCTTGGGTCTCGCAATATTTGTGTAGATTGTCATGACATACGTTATTGTCCAATTATTTGTCTGCAGGTGAGGAGAAACGCTTGACAACAATAATTCTCGATGATAGACTCTCACCGCATGTTAATATTTTGAAGAAAGGAGCGCGTTTTATGGCCAATAAAATCTCGGCGATTGTCATTCATGATGCATGGACGCGCCTCCAGGTGACCGGGTAAGACCAGCTGTACTTTGATCTATCTACCTGCCACGGGAGCGCTCATGCCCCGTGGCTTTTGTTTAAGCTGCCTTCAAGATGTGATCTGACCAACCAACAGGTTATGTAGGGTTACGCCTGAAATGCAGTGATCCATTTTTTTTACCAGCCGCGGGTACTCAGCGTGGCTGGTTTTGTTTTATTCAGAATAGAAACAGGATTAAAGACAATGCAATCTGAAACAGCTAACATTTACGACGGTAGACCCACCTTCAATGGTGTGGTCTATAAGAAAACAATCGGGAATTACGTCGTCCACTCGGATGGGCGGGCTTTGCCATGCGAATTATCCAACCGCATCCGCAAGCAGCTGATCTACCCGACGGCGGATGCAGGCAGTCTTCACCACCGGGTGCAAAAGGTGGTGGAGCTCGATCATATGGACCCCATTGCAGTTGGGGACCATGTGCGCTACATCGTGGCAGAGGACGGTAAAGGGCTGATCATCGAGCTGCTGCCTCGCAATAATAAGCTGACACGGCGGAGCGCAGTACCGAAGCCGCTTCACCATGGGGCACACCCGTTCGAGCAGATCATCGTGACGAACGTGGACCAAGTGGTGGCAGTGATTGCGGCAGCACAACCCGCACCAAAATGGAACTTGCTCGACCGATACCTGGCAGCAGCCGAAGAAGGCGGGATTTCCGCCTTGATCTGCATCACCAAGCTGGACCTGGTGAAAGAAGCGGACAAAGAGCTAAATGAGGCGATGTCAGAATACCAGGATATTGGTTATCCCTCTGTGCTCACGAGCACGGTGAGCGGAGAAGGGATCGATGACCTGCGGAAAGCACTCAGCGGGTGTATCTCGGTGCTGGTAGGTAAATCGGGTGTGGGAAAGACCGCCCTGTTGAATGCATTACAGCCGGGACTGGGCTTGCGGGTGAAGGAAGTAAACCTTTCAACCGGGAAAGGCCGCCACACCACCACCAACCTGGAGATGTTCCCCTTGGAAGGCGGAGGGGCAATCGTAGACACGCCCGGGACGCGTGAGTTCGGGTTATGGGAAACCGAAATTGATATGGCGATGCTGTTCCGCGAGATGCAAGCGCTGGTAGGCAAGTGCCGCTTCGGGCTGGACTGCCAGCATGACGGGGAGCCTGGATGCGTGATCCGTAAAGCGGTGATGGCAGGTGAGATCAACCCACGGCGGTACCAAAGTTATCTGAATTTGAAAGAGGAAATGGGTAATGTTAGAAGGAATTTATGAACTGCCCCCCAACCAGGGTTGGGGTAGACGAAAATTTAGGCTTAATCGATCGACCCGCAGGAACCCGAACACGATGGAGAAAGGCTTCAGGTGCGACCATTGCGGAGCGCATGTGTATACCATCCCAGTAATCGCGGGCGTAAATAACCGAAACCACTGCCCATTTTGTCTCTGGTCAAGGCACGTCGATTATGTTAAGCCGGGCGACCGGATGTCTGCATGCAAAGCTACGATGCAGCCCATCGGGCTAACGGTGAAACAGAGCCGCGATAAGTTCACTCTGCACAAAACAGGAGAGCTTATGCTGATCCATCGCTGCAGCGAGTGCAGCAAGCTATCCATCAACCGCATCGCGGCAGATGACCAGGCCGAGATGGTGGCAGGGGTTTACCGGGAATCGCTTTCGGTAGATGAGAGCATTTTGGAGCATCTCAACCGGGCCAAAATCAATTTGCTACAAGCAGATGACGAGAGTACAGTGCTCAAACAGCTGTATGGCTGTTGTTGCCAGGGATAAAACCGGAATATATTGGAGGGTTTGATGAGATTAACAATGAAGCGAGTGAAAATAAAAGGAGACGTAGTAAATTCCTGCGTCTCCCAGAATTAAAAATTATGGTGCGGATTGCTTAAGGCTGGGCTTCGTCCCCATCGTGCATGGGGCAATTACCAAACCCGGGTCCAAGCCCTTCACCGGAATAATTATTCATGTGCTGCAGCATTAAATCTGCCTGTGCCTGGGTGATGACACCATCAGCGACGGCTTTATTCAAAGCATCCTGACGAACCTGTGTCCAAAGGGCAGGCAAGTCTGCTTCGGTTTTTCCCTGAGCGATGGCAATTTGAGCCATGGTTTCACCATTGGCAAAGCGGGTATTCAGCTCATCCACAGTGAGTCCGATGGCGCTGGCGAAGGCAGTGAGCATATAATCGTGCATGACACCGGCGTTCTCTCCGATACCGAGACCACCCATCATGCCACCTGGACCATAACCATACTCGTCTCCACCCATCATGCCACCACGACCGTTACCACCCATCATGCCACCGGGAGCATAACCGTACTCGTTGCGGCTCATCATGCCACCGGGACCGACTTGGATCGTCCCGCTGTTCGGCTGGTCGCCGGGAACTACGATGGTGCCGTTTCCGCCCTGGGAACCACCAGGACCATAACCGAATTGTTGAACGATTTTATCTCCGTTTTGAGTGGTTGTCACCGTTATGGATGCGGGATTAGCGACCCCACGACCCTGGGCAAAAACCACGCCCACGCCCCCAACGACGATCAGGGCAAGCGCGACAATCAAACCGATAAGCAAGAACTTTTTCATGAAAATCTCCTCCGAGAATGTTAATAGATTATTGTTTAATCAAATATAGCTCTAGACGTAGATATAGTTTACTCGATAATTATGAAGAAATTATGAAGAAATGAGGAAAAACCAACAGTTAGCTCTTTGCGTAATGAAATAGGTTACCACGGAGAACACAGAGAAAATAGGGAAAATCAAGAAATATATGCCAGTTTAAAAAGCTCTGATGTTTGTTAATGATCCAATTATGAAATATCGTAATTATTCCTCGCCGGCGAGGTAGCGGACTTTCTCCCAGGGTGGAGCATGCGATTCTTCAGCCAGCACGCCGCGCAGCTCGAAGATTTCGTCACGCAGGACTGCGGCTTTTTCGAATTCAAGATCCTTGGCAGCCTGTTTCATTTGAATCTCAAGCTCGGAGATCAGGCGCTTGAGCTCACCCTTGGGCATTTGGATCGGGTTGATGGGACGCTCGCCGCGGGCTTCAGCCTGGGCTTTGCCACCCAGCTGATCGGTGAGGTCACGCACGGCTTTAACAATGCTGACCGGCTCAATGCCATGAGCAAGGTTGTATGCCTCCTGCTTGTCTCGGCGGCGGTTGGTTTCACCTATGGCGAACTTCATCGAATTGGTCATTTTATCAGCATACATGATGACCTTGCCGTCCACATGGCGGGCAGCACGACCGATGGTTTGAATGAGGGCAGTACCCGAGCGCAGAAAACCCTCTTTGTCTGCGTCAAGGATGGCGACGAGGGAGACTTCCGGAAGGTCCAGCCCTTCACGGAGCAGGTTGATGCCCACCACCACATCGAACACACCCAGGCGCAAGTCACGCAGTATGCCGATGCGCTCGAGGGTTTCGACTTCAGAGTGTAAATAATGCACTTTAATACCGAGCTCCATCAGGTAGTCAGATAACTTCTCAGACATGCGCTTGGTGAGGGTGGTTACAAGCGTGCGCTGACCAACCTCGACGCGCTTGCGGATCTCTGCGATCAGGTCATCCACCTGACCTTCGATCGGGCGGACTTCCACTTGAGGGTCTACCAGGCCGGTGGGGCGGATTATCTGCTCAACAACCTGCTCTGCATGCCCCAGCTCGTAGGGCCCGGGCGTGGCAGAGGTATAAATGGTGACGCCCATATGCTGCTCGAATTCCGTAAACTGGAGTGGGCGGTTATCGAGGGCGGAGGGAAGGCGGAAGCCGTAATCCACCAGGGTCTGTTTGCGCGAGCGGTCGCCATTATACATGCCGCGGATCTGAGGGACCGACATGTGGGATTCGTCGATGATGAGCAAGTAGTCGTGGGGGAGATAATCGATGAGCGTCCAGGGTGGGGTGCCAGCGGCGCGCTGGTCGAGGTGGCGGGAGTAGTTCTCGATGCCAGCGCACGAGCCGATCTCACGCAGCATTTCGAGGTCATAGATGGTGCGCTGCTCGATGCGTTGAGCTTCGAGGATTTTATCATTCTCGCGGTAGTACTTAACCCGTTCCTGCAGCTCGGTTTCGATATCCAGGATGGCCTGTTTGAGCTTATCTTCAGCGGCGATGTAATGCTTGGCAGGGTAGATGGCGATCGTTTCCAGCTCGTGGCGCAGCTCTCCGGTGAGGGCATCAAACTCGACGATGCGCTCGACTTCGTCACCGAAGTAGGTGACGCGGTAACCGAAACGATCCTGGTAGGCGGGGATGACCTCGAGTGTATCGCCGCGCACACGGAAGGTGGCGGGTTTCAGCTCCATATCATTGCGCTCGTACTGGCTTTCGATGAGATCGCGTAAAAGAGCATTGCGCCGGTAGATTTTGGCTTTGTCGATGTTTATTACCACGCGACCATACTCAGCAGGGTTGCCCAGACCATAGATACAGGAGACGGAGGCGACAATGATCACATCCTTGCGCGACATGAGGGAGGTTGTGGCAGCAAGACGCAGTCGCTCGATCTCTTCGTTGCGATCGGTCTCTTTCTCTATGTACAGATCGTGTCGGGGGACATAGGCTTCAGGCTGGTAGTAATCGTAATAGCTGACGAAGTACTCCACGGCGTTATCGGGGAAGAACTCTTTGAATTCGGCGTACAGCTGGGCGGCGAGGGTCTTGTTATGGGCCATCACCAGGGCAGGTCGCTGGAGCTGGGTGATGACCTGGGCCATGGTGTAGGTTTTACCGGTGCCGGTGGCACCTAACAATACCTGGTGTTTATAGCCATTATTGATGCCGTCCACCAATTGGCGGATGGCTTCCGGCTGGTCACCGGTGGGAATGAATGGGGCAACGAGTCTGAAGTCCATAGGTAGATACCTCGAGTAGGAGGCTTAGTATCATACCTTAAATTGGTAGATAGAACAAGGGTTCTAGGGGGAGGGTTGGTTAAGTAAAGTGATGGGCAAAATAGAAATTCTAACGACAGTATGCAGGATTACAGAATAACTGCACCCCTTGGCGATCCATCACTATTGGCCAATCAGCTATTTCATTCAAAGTAGAGGAAATTACTGGGGAATCAACCCCCGAATATAGTGAGGCGTCATGCAAAACTACAAATTTTGCAGAAGACATAGAAATATCTTCAGTATAACGATCCATACTTACTGCAGAATTGCCTTCACCTTTCTTGGTCAATTCATAAGAATATACTGAGCGATAATCTACCGCATTACATGGAAGCATCCAGTAAATCGTACTCGGGGCAATCACAAAATCCTCGGGGCTTATATTTTTAGAGATCTCCTGTGCAATGGCTTGAGCATCATTGGCAGGTATATATAAATCCTCCCAATAAACCTGAGACAAAACCGTTGACGGAATTACTGGCTCAATTAAAAAGCCTCTGCTATCCAAAATTATCATATAGGAAACAGGCAGAAACACAAAACAAAAGACCAATAAAGTCGAACCGACTGAACCGAGAACTGATTTGATGGAAGTGTTATCCAACCACTGAGGGGCGATCTTCAGATTAACGATTGATGATTTAACAGTGGTAAATAAGTATGCAACTGTTCTTTCCATTAAATATCCCACCCCAATGATCACTAAAGGCCATATCGGCAGGAGGTAATGAGCGGACAGACCTCTACTGAATGAGAGAAGACCCAATATTCCGCACAATAGAAGAAGTAGTAAACCTTTTAGGTGCTTATCTGGCAGTAGAAATATGCCAAATATTCCAAGTACAATCCAAGGCTGCCTGAGGAACATCAACGGATACGCCTGTAACATTAACGATAATTGGTATCCAAGACCACCTTCACCACGTGATGCCATTATGAAAGGGGTTCGAAAATCATGCAAGGTGTAGCTTGGGGAATGCAAAAAGCTTGGCACAATTGAAATAATTACAGGTAATCCAATTAATAAAGCATAGATAATATGCCTGGGATGAAATAGGGTTAGAACCAAAATAATGACAAAAACACTAATAATGCCAAGATAATCGGAGGCTAAAGCTACGCCCGCTGACAGGCAGGCAATCGCTAACCATCGCCGATTATCCTGTTGAAGGTACTTCCAAAGCGCAAATAATGAAAAAAGCATCCAGAGTGACGTCCAATTGTAAGTAAAGCCCATCCGGTTGTAATATATGAATTCGGGCATAATCGCTAACAGCAACGCAGAATAGATAGCAGATTTCCTTCCCAGAGCCTGCCGAACGAACAAATATACGATAATGATAATTGCAACACTACATAATGCTGTTAGGCTGCGTAGAACCAGAATGTCGGTCCCGAAGAGCTTGAATGTTGCAGCAAGAACCCATAAAAACATCGGCAGCCTGCCGATCAACAATAGGGAATCCCGCACTCCGGAAATATCAAAATTACCCTTGGAAAGATTATCTGCAAAACGAATAAATTCACCCTCATCCATATACCAATCAGGTGCCGTTCTCAGGTGGATAAATCGAAGAATCACCGCTATGCTCACAATAGCCAAGAGGATCAGACCATCAGCGCGATCTATCCTTTTCACATTAGATATACTCATCAGGTGACTCCACCTTTACATCCATTGAAATATTGCTATTCGTTCGCAAATCACTGCGACTAATTCCTAGTATTCCAAGACCCGCCAGCCCCCAGATAAGGGTCAATACCATACCGATTGCCTGAGCGACTAATATGAACGCTAATGCCTGGCTTTTGGGATACCCATAAATTGCCAGGATGGTTACGGCCGTATATTGATAGATGCCTAAATAACCAGGGGCGGAGGGAATGGCGCTGGATAAACCTAATGCTACCAGCAATAATAGTGATTGACTGAGTGAAATATCTATCGAAAAAGCTTTAGCAGATATCATCGTGGTTGTTCCATCCAGCAACCAGATCAGACAGGTTAAAAAAAGGAACAAGGCCGATCTTTCAGGCTTTTGGAAAGAGGCTGCCCCTTGTAGAAATTGCTCCACGAAATTAACAAGGCGATCATGCCATTTACCAGGTATCGGAAGATGATAAATCAGTGATTTGATACCATTCTCCAAGCGTGGAGCAATTAATAGGATTATCAGCGCCACCAAGCCGAGAATTCCCAAAATTCGCATTGCTGGTGGAAGCCAGCTAGGAACATCGCCAATCGTCGGGACCAGTAACAACCCGAGGAGAATTAAGAATAGCGCATCAATGACACGCTCGGTTAGAGCAGTCGCAAAAACATAAACCTTGCTGATACCGGTTTTTTGACCAAGCACTACGGAACGAATTACTTCACCTGCTCTAAAAGGTAAAAAATTGTTACCCAGATAACCGGTGCCGGTAGCCCAAAATAACGTACTAAAATCCACTTTCTGTTTCTGGCGAAGGAGAATCCCCCAGCGCTGGCTGCGCACCATGAAACTGATCAAAGAGATCGCAATTGCTGGAAACAGGTAAACAACCTGACAATTACGGATCGCATTGATAAGTTCATTCCAACTCACCCCGCGGACGGCGAGATAAAGAAAAATAATTGACAATCCGATCGCCAAAGGTAGATACCAGCGCGGCTTACCCTTTGGGGAATAGCCAGGCGGACGGGTCTCATTCATTTGAAGGCTCATCCAAATGATTCAAAACAGTCCGGGGATAAAATATTAATTCTTCTGGGGGTCTTTTTCAAAATTAATCCGTTCTTTTTCAATCACGAGAGGACGATGCAGCACCTGGGTATATATCGCGCCAATGTATTCGCCAACAATGCCTAAAAAGAAAAGCTGGACTGCCCCGAAGAAGAATAACCCAACGATGATAGGCGCTGAACCGAGGGTGAACTCCTGCCAGAAGATGAGCTTATAGACCAAATAGAAGAGACCAACCAGAAAGCTAATTACACCGGCTAAAAAACCAAGAAACGTGGCAATGCGTAAACCAAAGGGCGGTTTAGCACATGAATATAGATCATAGAGATATATTCGCCAATAAGTCCCAAAAAAATCAGTTGTACCGATGCGAAAAAAAACAAACCAATGGTAACTGGGGCAGTTCCTACTGAGAAACTTGTCCAGAATAATAACTTATACACGAGGTAGAACATACCTATAAAAAAACTTATAAAAGCAGCAGCGAAGCCAATAATTGTAGCTAATCGGAGAGGGACTTTTGTGTAACTTGTCAGTCCCAACATTGCCTCTTCGTAGAGATACTCTAGATTGCTCTTGCTTTTCCCATGGAGGCGTTCAGGTTGTACAAATTCAATGATCGCTGGCTCAAAGCCGATATCGGCAATCAAACCACGAAAATATGGATAGGGATCCTGCAAATTGCGCATTATTTCTATTACATGCCGATCATACAGACCAAAACCAGTAAAGTGTGAGAATAGATTTACATTCGAGAGACGAGCCAGTGTTTTGTAATATATCGTTCGCAATGTGAAGAAAAGGAGTGATTCTTTACTTCCGGTCTTAACGGTGATTACCACTTTATATCCCTCTTCCCATTTTTCGATAAACTTTTTTATCATAATCGGAGGATTTTGTAAATCGGCAGCCATGCTAACAATTGCATCTCCGTTAGCCTGCATTAAGGCGTTATAACCGGAACGGTCCGGACCAAAATTACGAGAATTAAAAATGACCTTCACATTTTTATCTTTCTCCGCAAGCTCACGTAGGATTTGAGGAGAATGGTCGGTTGAATTGTTGTCTGCAATAATTATTTCGTAGGAATATCTTCCATTCAATTCATTGATTACTTCAATTAGCTGTCGATATAGCTCAGGAAGATTTTCTTCTTCGTTATAGCATGAGGTAACTATGGACATCTTTTTCATTTAGTCCTCATATAGGGTGATTATTTCATTTTTGAGATTTAAATCATCTCTGATTTGATGAATAATTTCACTTTGGAACACCTTTGATGAAATGAGAATCGGCTCATTCATGCCTGCCAGCTGAATGGGAGCGACTATTGGTTTGCCATTCAGATGCTTGCCGTGATAGTTAGGATTGGAATCTACAAAAACAATAATATTGGCATCTGATAGTTGACTACTCGCTAGTAATCTCTGGGTATGCGTGCCTGCACCCCACACTATCAACGGAATATGACAGTCAATTAATTCATTTATCGTCTTTTGAACGTGAGTTTCCTCTTGTCGTGAAACAGCGATATATTTTTCAAGTGCGGATTGGGTCTCTAGGTCTCTGGTAACTTCAAAATGCTCCTCGACCTTGCTTTTCTCGAACATCATTCTTATCGCATGTCCTATATAATTATCCGTCTGTTGATAAAACGTTTGTATTGAGAAAACTTTGGAGAATCCATGAGCTCCTAATAAATTTTGCAGGGATAAAGGTGAAAAGAAATTTATATGCTCGATGCTGAATTCCTGAAATGGAGCATCCACTGATGAAGAAAAATGGGTTGCATCCGGCGCTTCAATATATAATCTACCAGCTGGCGATAATAGATCATGTACTTTAGTTATCGTCCCATCGAGATCTTGAATATGCTCCAGTACAGCAACAAGGATTATAAAATCAAAGGGACCTATCTCAAGTTTGATGTCTGAGAGAGGATGGGCAAGCACAGAGATTTGATATAGTCTCTCAGCGTTATGGGCACAGACTGGCGATGGATCGATACCAAGGACATTAAGGTCTCCTCGTTTTTGGAGAGCATGCAAAAGACCGCCATTGGCACAACCTATTTCAAGGATACTTGCTTGCTTGTAGGGGATGTTTTGGGCAAGAAATTGAGCGAGCTCAGGGAATTGACGACCCTCAAACTCTGAAGGTTGCCCTTCGCGCTCCTGGTGTTCGTATTTTGACATCTCCCGATAATAAATATCAAAGGCTGCTTGAGCGGGAATATTGTCAGCAAAGCAGAAACCACAGTCTTGACAAACTACAACAACATATCCATCCAATAGGCTGCCATCAGAGAAACCGGAAAATCGTTGTTTGAATAGAATTCGTTTTCGAGTTCCTCGGCAAATAACGCATTGTCTGTTCTTTTTGAAACCTGCATTATCCCAACTTTTCGATGGCATTATTAATCTTTCTAAGTTTATTAATGCTAATTCCGTTTTGGTAAGGGTAATAGAACTTTTTTTCTATAATATCCAATGATGTATTTTTTAGCGCTTGGACAATACGGGGAGCAGAATGGCCATCCCCATATGGATTTATCGTATCCTTCAAGTCTAACCTCAGGGCTTGTTCAATACCAGCTAATATCTCTTCCATTGAATATCCTACGTCAATGACATTCGCACCTCGCAATCGTCCTTGTTGTCGTGTGCCAATGTTCACAGCTGGCAAATCAAAGGAGGGCGCTTCCATCAAGGCACACGAAGAATTACCAACGATAACGACTGCAGATCGTAACAGGTCATAAAACTTCCCTGGGACTAAATTTGCATGCGCTTGTGAATTAGGAAACCGCCTCATCTTTTTAATAATCCGGCGGCCGTATGTATCTGCATTTGGTAATATAAAAACGATCGATTCTCTTCGCTGCTTTAAAGCCGCTAAAAGATTATCTAAATACTCATCAGTCTGCTCATATTCAAGAGTCACCGGATGAAAAATTACTACAATCGCACCTTCAGCAACGGGCTTTCCATATGTTGCGTCTAATCCGTCTAGCGCAGGGTTTCCTGTAATGATCACCTGGTCTGGATTCTCCCCCATTTGAATGACACGCGCAGCCTGTTCTTCTGCGTAGCAAAAATGTAAGTGTGACATTTTGGTAATGGCATGGCGCAAGCTTTCATCAAACGCCCCTATTGTGATATCCCCACCACCTAGATGTGCAATTGGGATTTTAAATGGCATCGCAGCAATTGCAACAGCCGCAGCTTCGTAACGGTCCCCTGTGATAAGCAGGATATCTGGGTAAGTACGTGTAAATGCTTGGGCAAAACCGAAAGCGGTCAAACCGATCGTTTTGGCTATGCCTTCAGGGGTATCACTGGACATCAAGCAATCTACGCGTTCCGTGATGGGAAATTCTATCTGTTCGATTGTTGTACCAAACTCTGTGGATAAGTGAGCCCCACCTACGAAAAGTTGTAAACAGAGTTGGGGATCTGCCTCAATCTCTTTCAAAACAGGACTCAAGATACCGTACTCGGCACGGGAGGTGGTAAGAACTCCAATTTTCCTCATAACTCATAGGCTCCCATAAATAACGAAAATGTTGTTTTGTGCTTTAAGATAAGTATTAATGGTATTTACCCTTGATCAATTATTGAGGCATGTAACCATTCTCGATGACTGCACTCACAAGTTCAATGATCGATTGATGCATAAACATGGATCTTCCTTCTATAGTGATAAATCGCATTCGGAGTGTTTCTTGTTGGCTTCATGACCGATTCTGAGATTACGTTTTTCACTTGATATCCGACCATTCCAGCTGAGTGTTTATGGGGATATCTATCCTGGTTGTTTTACCAAGTACTTTTTCATAATCGATGGCTTTGATTTCCCCGGTTCCAGGGCGCTTGACCCATATATTTCCACTTGTAAGCACTTCGCCCGCATGGATGTCTTGGATAGAGACTACACAGGCGTAAGCAAAATCAATGGTTGACTGCTCTTCAGGTAGGACTGTTTTATTACCACCTAAAGCTGCAAAAATTGCCCTTGAGCCTTCAATAAGTTCCTTCAGCTCCCAGGGGTTGATGGAAATGGGAATATCCGGTCCGGTCCATGTCTTGTCGGAAGTAAAGTGTTTTTCCAGGATGCGAGCACCGAGGGCAACAGCAGCATAACAAGTATAATTTCCGACCGAATGATCACTTAGACCTATCACAGCATCGGGGAAACGTTTTGCCAATTCATCTATTCCTCCCAAGCGAACTTTATCGTACGGGGTAGGATACATGGATGTGCAATGTAGTAAAGCAAACTGAACATGAGCATTTCTTAGGATCTCTACTGCAGTAGCAATACTCGCCAGGTCATTCATACCGGTACTCAAAATCACCGGTTTGCCTTCTTCGGCTATATGCTTAATCAAAGGATAATTATTACATTCACCGGATCCGATTTTATAAGCCTGTACCCTCATACGCTTTAGCCGCTCTGCAGCTGCGCGTGAAAACGGAGTACACAGATAGATCATATCCCTGGATTCGACATATTTCTTGAGATGGATTTCCTCTTCTTCAGTCAGAGCACAGCGCTTCATGATACTCCAGATACTCTCAACCGCATTTCCTGGAATAACTTCGTTGGGTATCATCTCATCCTCAATAACATGGGATTGGAATTTAACACATTCACAACCAACGAGATAAGCGTCGTCCACCATTTGCATCGCTTTCTTGATGCTGCCTTCATGATTGATACCGATCTCAGCGATAACGAACGGTGCATGTTCCAAACCAATTATGCGCTTTCCAATCTGGAAAGTCAAAAGATTTTTCTCCTAATTTTTATTTTCAATCGCATATTCTTTCATCCGGTCGGGATATCCTTCTCGTCAAACATGTGCATGTTCTCCCATATTTCCTCTCTCGGTAGAAATGGATACATATCCTCCAAAGGGCACGATTCTAGAGTCCCATCCTCTCCCTTACGAGCGGAAGCTTTGGGTGTGATTCCTTGTCCAATAGCTATATTCACCTCACACAGCGCTGGGCCATTTGATAATAAGACCCTTTGGATCCCTTCTTCAAGATCAATATTGTTCTTGATTAATGAATAGGTAAATCCATAGCTAGCTGCGAGGTGAATAAATTCCGGATTGCTAACCCCTGACTCTTTATCGGCGCCAACAAACCGACCAAAGAAGTTAGCCTGCGTTGTCCTGATGTTTGTATATCCTTGATTATTAAATATAAATAGCTTGATCGGAAGGTTGTAATGACGGATGGTTAGGAGTTCTTGAATGTTCCATTGTATGCTTCCATCCCCAGACACGCAAATAGTCCTGTGACCGCTTCCGATGCACGCTCCTACAGCTGCAGGAAGATCCCAACCCATGGATCCCCAATTGCCATTAAGCATTGTGCGCTGGCCTTCTTTAACTTTAAAAGCTTGCCAATAGCTAGCTTCGTCCAGACCATTTCCTGTAACCAAAATATCTTCAGGAAAAAGCAGGTCAGAGAGTTTATCCATGAAGACATAACTATTAACATGTTCGATATCTAGGAAATATTCATCAAGGATTAAAGGATAACGTGTTTTCCACGTGTGGCATGCTTCAATCCATTTGGGTGAGACCGAAAACCGGATGTTATTGGTTTCAATCTGATACAACAGTTCAGTCAGAAATTCATGGATATCGGCCTGTATACCGTAATCGGATTTCAGTACCTGGTTAAAGAGCTGACCTTGATCAATATCCACAAGAATTTTGGTAGCCTGAGAGCCGAAGCTCTTGATATTGAAGCCAGTTTTATTTATATTAAGTCCTAGCGACAACCCAATAAGACAATCTGCATTTTGGAGTGCAAAATTAGCACGCCGTTGACCAGCTGAGCCAAAGATACCCATGTAATTGGGATTCTCCTCTGGCACTAAGTCCTTGGCGGAGTTCGGCAAGACAATTGGGAAAGGAACTCGCTCTATCAAACGTTTTATTAACCCTTCAGAATGCGATATGTGAATACCATTTCCCAAGAGGAAGAGTGGTCTTTTGGCGACCTTAATCAACTGTATGAAGTGCTGGACATAATTAGTTAGCTGAGGCCGGGTTGAGCTTATGTATGCTTGGGGGAGTGTAAAGGATTCAAGCAGAGATTCATCGATCTCACTACCCTGCACGTCGAGTGGGATGTTTACCCAGACTGGCCCTGGCCTACCGCTCGTGGCCAGGTAAAGGGCTTTCTCTAGCTCGAATTTAATTTTATTCGGGTCAGATACTGTGACAGCGTATTTTGTTACTGGTCGAGCCATCTCAATTAGATTACCCTCCTGAGGTCCTTTCTGCCGGATTTTGGAGTAGTCAGCAATCAGATCTCGACGTACTTGACCGGATATTACCATCATTGCAATCGAATCTACCCATGCTCCTGCCACACCCGAAAGTGCGTTGGTGCCACCAGGTCCGGTGGTTACTAAGCATACTCCTATCCGACCAGTTACACGGGTATAAACCTCGGCACTTATGGCACAGGCTTGTTCGTGATAATTGCAGTAATAACGCAAGCCAGGGGTGTTCCCGGCTGAATCCACTAGATACATAATCCCGCCACCTGAGACCAGGAAAATGTCCTGCAATCCTTGGCTCACCAAATACTGCATTACATAATCTGACAATCTCATATTGCTGTACCTATATGATCCTTCGGATATCCATACCATGATGCCGTACGTTGGATGGCATCAGTTAAATTGATATAAGAATTCAATTCTAATTCAGAAGATGCCCTATCAATCGATGGTACGTACCGCTTAACAGTTTTGTTGGGAGACGTAATTTGCTGAATATTCACATCGGAAATGGGATGGAATTCTTGCGCCACAACTGAAGCCAGCTGTGTGATGGATAGATCTATGCTCGAGCCAACATTATATGGTTTACAATTCTGTCCCTTGAACAATATCGTCCACAACCATATTGCCAGGTCAGCTGCATAAAGATATGATCGATAAGGTGTCCCGTCTCCTTTGATCACGATTGGACCACCTTTTAATGCATCGCGAATAAAATTCCCGATGGCAAAATTGGCATCCAGAGGCAGGTAAGGTCCGACGAAGGCAAAACAGCGGGCAATCTTGGTCTCAAAACCGTACTGGTGGGAGTATAGAGTACAGAGCATTTCAGCCGCCCTCTTCCCTTCGCCATAAGCCGAAAGAGGGGCCATAACATCGGGAGCGCCTGAATAATCTTCGGGTATATGCGTTAATTCTGGAGGCTGCCTGCCATAAACCGCTCCAGAGCTGGTAAATAATAGTTTCCTGGTTTTATGCGTTCGGGCAAACTCTAACACCCGCCGCGTACCATCGACAATGGTGTTAAATATCAGCAGCGGGTTGTGTTGAGCCAGCTCTATATCGCCCTCTGAGGCAGCGTGAATGATATATGGAAAATCACCATCGGGAAACTCGAAGGTTTTGACATCTCCCTGGAGCCAGGATACAGCAGGATGATGTGCCAGCTGGGGAAACCTATTCTCAAAAACAGCAGGATTGCGGCTGAGCAAGATTATTTGCACATCTAGATCCAGGTGGTCATTTGCCCACAGTAAGCTTTCCAGCAACCAATGACCAAAAAAACCTGTACCACCGGTGATGAACAACCGCTGACCACGCAACTCATCCCATAAAGCAGGAGTGTGACGCAGGATGTGATCAAGGTCTTCTGGATCTAGGGTTGGATTCCAATCGGGTTTGTTCGGGCTCATATTTCACGCTCACCCGCCATGAACTTATCGAAAACACTTTTGATCCATGCCAATTGCGGATCACCTATCCCAGGATAAACCCCGATAAAAAATGAGTTCTCCATCACCAGGTTTGTATTTTTGAGATCGCCCACAATGCGGCAGTCAATATTTTCGAAGGCCGGATGACGGAGAAGATTACCACTGAATAGAGGACGTGTTTCTATGCGATTGGCTTCCAAGTATTGGGTTAATTCGGTCCTGGTGAAACCTGCATTTTGCCGGACAGTGATCACAAAACAGAACCAAGCCGGATCAGCAAATTCGCTCACCTGGGGGAGAAGCAACCGGTCTTGATATGGATAGAGAAATTCCATCATCTGCTGATGGTTTTCCTTACGTTTTTGAATAAAGTTATCTAATTTACTCAGCTGGGCGCAACCCACCGCGGCTTGCATATCGGTCAATTTCAAGTTATAGCCGATATGGCCATAAACATATTTATGGTCATAACCTGCCGGAAGCTGCCCAAATTGCTGGCTAAACCGTTTTCCGCAAGTGTTGCTTTTCCCACCATCGCAATAACAATCCCGTCCCCAATCGCGGTAAGATGCCAGGATCCTGGCTATTAGAGTATCGTCGGTAGTGACACAACCACCCTCGCCCATGGTTATTTGATGTGCTGGATAAAATGAAGCAGTGGAAAGTTGCCCGAACGAACCGGTCAGTCTCCCCCTAAATTTGGAACCGAGAGAATCACAATTATCTTCAATCAGCCACAGATCATGCTTATCCACAAGCTTGGTAACAGTATCCAGATCGAAAGGTACTCCCAATGTATGCGCCATGAAAATGGCACGGGTTTTTGGCGAGATTGCATCAGCCAACCGTTCGGGGATGACCGTATAATCACCCAAATTGATGTCCACAAATACAGGCACAAGCTGGTTTTGTATAATGGGTGCCACTGTTGTAGGGAAAGCAGCTGCCACAGTGATCACCTCATCCCCAGGTTTGAGGCGTTTTTCACCCAACAAAGGCGAGGTTAATGCTGTAATCGCGAGTAGATTTGCTGAAGAGCCTGAATTGACTAATAAAGCATATGAAAGCCCCAAAAAACCTGCAAACCGTTTTTCGAAGCGACTGGCATACCGATCGGCAGTCAGCTGAAAGTCCAGGCTGGAATCAACCAGATTGATCAATTCCTGCTCATCAAAGATCCGGCCTGCATAATGAATTAAATCGACCTGGGAGTTGAACTCTTTTGATTCGAATTTCTCGTGGTAATACCTGGAGACGAGCTCAAGGATATCTTCTCGGGTTCCCATTAATTAAATCCACTCAGGAATTCTTTATACCAATCGATCGTCAGATCAAGTCCTTGATCTAAGGTGAACAATGGTTTCCAGCCCAATAAATTGCGAGCTTTCTGAGCACTTAAAAATTGATGGGGAATTTCATTCGTGACATCATTAAGGATAATTGGATCCAATTTTGAATCCATTTTCGTCGTTATAAGGCGCACTAAATCGAGTACAGGCATCTGTAATTCGTTGGAGAAATTAAACGCCTCGCCCTTTATGGAGGGATTTTCGGCTAATTTTTCTGCCAGAAGCATGTAAACCGCAGCTCCATCTTCAACATAAAAATAATCACGGACTAATGAGCCGTCACTGCGAATTATTGGAGGGAAGCCGCGAAGAATTGAGCGAATAGTACCAGGGACTATGCGGTTCCAATTTAAATCGCCACCACCATAAAAATTTCCACAACGGGTGATCACTACAGGCGATCCATACGTAACCGCATAACCGTGGGCAATAAGATCAGCACAGGACTTGCTGACATCATAAGGATGCTGCCCCTGCAATGGTGTGTTCTCGTTGTAAGGCAAGGTATCCTGATCGCCATAGGCTTTGTCGGATGAGGCGACCACGATTTGTTCAACCTTTGGGCTCCGGCGACAAGCTTCAAGCAAAGTCCAGGTGCCACCAATATTCGATTCGAAGGTAGATATTGGATTGCGATTGGCAATGGTGACAATCGTCTGGGCGGCTAAATGAATTACCGTGCAAATTTCGTACTCCCCCAAGATACGTTCAAGCAATTCTTGATCCCGCACATCACCCCTGACCACATTTACATTTTCAATCAGACGTGATCTATATAGGTCCGATTGGGGAACCCAATCGCGAACCAGACATACAACATTCGCACCAGCAGCCAATAAATTTCGGATAAGCCATCCACCCACCAAACCGCTGGCACCCGTAACGAAAACAGGCCGATCGACCCAAAAAGGAGCGGGATTTACCATGTTTTCCATGGAGCTATCCCCTGGGACCATAATCCTTCAAGGTATTGAACATCGCGAATCGTATCCATACACTGCCAAAAACCCTCGTGCCTGAAGGCAACTAATTGTCCTTCCTTCGTAAGTTGTTCAATTGGTTTCCCCTCCCAAGGCATATCATCTCCACTAATATATTCCAAGACGTCAGGCTCCAATACAAAAAAGCCTCCTGATGCCCAGTTCTCTCCGGTGATTGGTTTTTCAAGAAATTCATGCACAAAATCTCCTTCAGTAATAATTGATCCAAACCGAAAAGGAGGACGAATAGCCGTCACCGTGGCAAGTTTACCGTTTTGTTTATGAAACTTTATTAGCTCATCGATATTTATATCAGACACACCATCACCATAGGTGAACATAAATGTCTGGTCACCGATCCATTCACGCAGGCGTTTTATACGCCCACCGGTTTGGGTTTTATCACCCGTATCTGCCAGATAAACTTTCCAATCATCATGGTCGCCATCTTCAATTTCGATTTCGCCATTACCTAAATTTACGGTCATATTGCAGTGATGATAATAATAATTAAGGAAATACGAGCGAATGACTTCGGATTTATATCCCATGGCAATAGCGAAATCTGTGTGTCCATACATGGCATAGATCTTCATAATATGCCAGAGAATGGGTTGGCCACCAATTTCGACCATTGGTTTGGGTTTAACTGTGGTTTCCTCTTGAAGGCGAGTGCCCATACCACCAGCAAGAATAATCGTTTTCATAGAATGACCATTTTCTGCAATATTTTTTTATGGTTAAGCTATTATATAACAATATTTTTAGTAATTTTCTTATTTATTAATAACAGAATCGTAAAGCAATATATTGTTGATCATCTTTAATTGACATATATCGGATTACTAAAAATCCAACCTCTTCGTCTTCCCAGGTAGTCGATGTAGACTTCGACTCTGTATACTCCGGGTTCGGTGGTTATATAGGTACACAGGTCGTGCTTCCGCCAGGTACGCACTGGTTTCCCATCCTTGAGTAGAATACATTCGGCGACCCTGGGCAGGCGGATCTGGAATGTTATACCGCCTTTGCTGTTCAGCTCATCACCCATCAGGGCGGAAGATTCGAAGCCACAGGCGGTAAAGCTGAAACCACGCGTAGGAGCAGGTCGATCATAGCCGATGAAACAATGCCCATGGCGGAGAGAATCCAGGATCATGCTGGTATCAGATGCACCATCCGTACCAAGTGGTTGGGGAATAATTATGTGATTGTTTATGGCTCTGAAGTGAAATTCATATGGGAATATAGTCCTTCTTAACGGTCCGAGCTTCATATGGTGCGAATGTGCATCGGACCCTCCGATTGCGACGACTCTTTTACCGGCAGATAGCAAGCCATCCCATAAGCTTAAAGTCTCGGGCAGCGGTCCACGGTTGATACGGCGCGGGAAGTAGGCGTAATATACGGCGTGCAGCATTGTTTTAATGCGCGGCTTGAACTCTGAAAAACCATTCCATAACTCGAGACCAGTATAGCCGTGCACATTCCAATCCACCCACGAGATGTCTCCTTCGTGAACGGATGGTGCAGCAGGATCGACCGGATGCGCCATAAAGGATAGACCCCCAGCTTTGGCAACCATATCCAGGAGGAGCTGCGGGTCGTATGCGTAGGTTGAAAGCTCACGCGGCACCCCGAAGACTAATAAGTGGTTCTTTTGAGGATCGCGAGCCTGGTCGTGGATTTCCTCCCCTACCATCACGAGGAGGCGGCGATCGCCATTGTTCTTGTACCCTGCGACACCATTTACCAGCACGTTATGGTCGGTGACGATGACCGCATCCAATCCCGCTGCCATGGCAGCTGCAGCGATATCAGCGTGCGAACCGTCTCCATCGGAATAGCGAGTGTGCATATGCAAATTCAGGATAATTTCGGGCATGCATTCTCTCTGAAGAATTACTACGAATGGAATCCGATCAAGGATTCCTGGCAAAATCAGCTGTGGGATTGGTCTTTATTATATATGCGATTCATGCAGAGTAGCGGCTATGCAGTAGACTAAATATCCGGTCTGGCTAAAGTGCACACTGACTTTGGGTTTGACAATTCAACCATCCGAAGGTATAATCGGCAAGCTTAGGCGTCTAATGCTCTCGTTGTTAATTATTTAGTCATAGACGATATTATTATGCTCGGAGGCAAGTTGTGGTTAACGTAGTAGATATTTCACTGATCATCATATCGGTTGCACTGATCGTAAGCGTTATCCTGCAAAGTAAAGGCGCAGGTCTGGGTGGTTTGACCGGTGCGGATACCGGCGGCATCTTCACCGCACGCAGGGGAGTCGAAAAGACCCTATTCTACGTGACTATCGTCTTGAGCGTATTGTTTTTTACATTAGCCATTGTATCGGTAAAAGTCTCATAAATTTATCCTGTTGAGCGCAGAAGAGCATTGCCAGCCACCATTTTCGGGGGGTTGGTAAATAATCCGAAGCGCTTTTTATTTTTAATTTCGTGTTAGAGCCATGATAATATTGAACTCATGAAAAAATTACGTTGGCCGTTATTAATTGCGATTATTGCATTGGCTGCCATTTCGATCCTTTTGATCAGCCAAAAGCCAGAAAGCCTGCAACCGATCATAGAGCCAGTGGTTAAACCGGCTGAAGGGGGAATCTACTCGGAAGGTGTGGTTGGCACGTTCATGCGCCTCAACCCAATCCTGGATTACTATAATGGGGCTGACAGAGATGTAGATCATTTACTGTTCAGCGGCATGCTGCGAATCGATGATCGGGGTCTGCCCCAGGCTGACCTGGCAACTTCATGGGGTATTTCGCGTGATGGCACGATTTATAATTTTTCACTTAATCCGAAGGCTGTGTGGCATGATGGGGAACCCGTTACCAGTGATGACGTGATCTTCACCATCTTAATGATGGTATCGGATGATTCCCCAATTCCAAATGATATTCGAGAATTCTGGAAACAAATCGAGGTCATCCGCCTGGATGAGAAGACGGTGCAATTTAAACTGCCCGAGCCATTTGCACCTTTCCTGGATTACCTGACTTTTGGTCTCCTCCCTTCCCACCTGCTGGGCGATCTCAGCATGTCAGAGCTGATTGATAACCCATTTAATCTGCAGCCTGTCGGGAGTGGTCCTTATCGCTTTGACCACCTGATCACCACGGATGGCCAGATTTCGGGCGTAGTATTGACTGCATTTAAAGATTATTATCCCCGAGGGGCGTACATCGACCAAATTGCGATTCGATATTATGCCGATGCAGCATCTGCCTACTCAGCGTACCAGGCTGGGGAAATCGCCGGATTAGGTGATGTAAGCTCAGATATCCTTCCACAGGTGCTCAAAGAACCCGGACTTAGCATTTACGCAACCCGCCTGCCGGTGATGTCGATGGTCTTGATGAACCTCGATAATCCTCAGGTTAAATTCTTCCAGGATGTGAATGTTCGAAAAGCGCTGATGCAAGGAATCAACCGCCAGGGGATGATCGATACGCTGCAGAGTGGGCAAGCCATCCTAGCAGACGGACCAATTATCCCGGGTACCTGGGCATATTATGACGGAATTGAGCATTATTCATACAACCCGAACCAGGCGATTTCGGTGCTACGTGAGGCAGGCTACACAATCCCCGCGGCAGGGGGAGAAACCAGAACCAGTGTCGATGGGACTGCGCTTTCATTTGAGTTATTATTTCCTGATGATCGCGTACATGTAGCCCTGGCAAATGTGATCAAACGTGATTGGGCTGCTCTGGGCGTCCAGGTCACTCTAATACCATTAGCTTACGACGAGCTTGTGTCTGAGCATTTAGACAATCGAAATTACCAGGCAGCTCTGGTGGATTTAAACCTCAGCCAGACGCCTGACCCTGATCCGTATCCATTTTGGCACCAGACCCAAATCTCCAGCGGCCAGAATTATTCCAAGTGGGATGACCGCCAGGCAAGTGAGTATCTGGAACAGGCGCGCATCACCACGGATTTGTTAGAACGCACCCGCTTATATAATAATTTTCAAGTTCGCTGGAGCCAGGAGCTACCCGCCCTACCCCTGTTTTATCCGGTCTATACCTATGCGGTAAGCACCGATGTGCACGGAGTGAGTATAGGCCCAATCCTGGAACCGTCTGACCGGTTCAACCACGTCACCAACTGGTACCTGATTACCAGCCGTTCAACTGGGGCAGAGACGCCTACACCCAATCCCTAAATTCTACCGTCTAAGACAATTTGTTATCGTTTCTCAGCAGATTTTCTTACCTTCAGGACAGTAGTAATTTCTTCATTAAAAACCTGCACCAACTGAGGATCGAATAACGATCCGCTGGCCCCAATAATCAACCGGGAAGCATCTTCCGGTGAGATCTCCTTCTTATACGGTCGTGGGGTCGTCAGGGCGTCAAAGACGTCAGCAATGGCGCACATGCGTGCACTCAGAGGGATCTCTTCTTCGTGTATGCTGTTGGGATAACCCGAGCCATCCCAGCGTTCGTGGTGGTTTAAGGCAACAGTCTCAGCTGCCTGTAGTAAGGGGGAGTTGGAATTGCTCAAGATCTCAGCACCAATGGTAGTATGCCGTTTTATTTTCTGCAGCTCGGTTTCTGAATATTGCCCCTGTTGGAGGAGCAGTGCTTCAGGGAGACCAACCTTGCCAATATCATGCAATTGGCAGGCTGTTGAGATAAGCTGCACTTCATTTTGGGTCAAACCGATCCCTCGACCAAGGATTTGGACATATCCCTTGATCCGTTCGAGGTGAGCCAGGTTGTTACCCTCTCGAAATTCGGCTATATACGCCAGGCGCCAGACAGCATCCAACAACTCTCGATGACTATCCATTGAATACATTTTTTCCATCCTCTCCTAAACTGACCATGACGAATCTGGAAAATATCGGTTTAAAACGGAGCTGAAATAATTGCTTGCTCTATTTTACAACAGTTCTCAATTTCATTTGTTTCATTATCCATCTCGGTTCCTATCATATTTGTCAGGGAAATCGTTAAATGGCGATGTTATAATTTTTTTAGCTCAAGGATAAAGTTGTTCGACCCTTAAGACAGGAAATAATTATGCTAATTGCAAGGAGAATGTGCTGAAGTGAGATAATATTTCTTCGTCGGTGGGGGGAGCAACATGGTGTCAATAAAAAAATCGCGGGTGAAGCCAATAATGATTTTTAAGCGTGAGAAGACCTTGAATAATAGACTGCAAGGGCAGGATGATTAATTTTTCTCTCGTCTTTCCTACGTTAATGCTCTTGGACATGAAAATATTCAGGCTTGGAGGCACAATATGTGGTTCCAAGGTCAACTACAATGCTGGGCTAATAGGCGTTCGAAAAATAACAATCGCACCTGTGACCACGACTTCCACTAATAATAATACTGCGATCAAAAATGAAGTGGTTACCGCAATTCGAATCGACCTGCTTAATATCCTAAGGATCGTCAAACCTTATGGAAATTCTGGCCACCCGGCAACAAATAATGCCCAGCAGGCTGAACACCGATCAAAGAAGATAATACGCCTGACGATTCCATGAAATCATGACCTGAGAGCAAAAGTATGTTTCTCTAAACCAATCGCGGTTAGTAGGTCAATGGAGATAGTGAACTCGTGAAGAAATTGAATCAATCCAAATATCATGGGCACTCGCTGGTCGAGTACGTATTACTAATTCCTGCTTTTCTATTAATGTCTGTGATCGTATTCGATCTCGGAAGGGCGGTTTACTATTCAAGCTCACTCCACAATGCCGCCAGAGAGGCGGCGCGTTATGGCATTCTTAACCCGGGAGATGAAATTGGAATAAAGCAGAAAGCCATTGACACTGCTAATGGAATGGGACTGCAAGCCTCGGATATAACAATCGTCCGGGAAGTCCTTGTAGATGAAGCAAGCCTTGAACTGCCCCAAGTGACAGTAAACGTTGGCTACGATTTTTATCCCGCTACACCATTGGTAGTAAACCTATTATCAGATACCTGCGGCGGCGGGAAAAAATGCATCCAGTTACAAGGTGATGCCACGATGAAGCTAGAAGCACGGCCTTGATCTGAGGCTATCGATACTATTCAAGAAAGAATCTATGAACACTTTAGTAATAATTTCTGAACGAGGACAAATGCTTATCATAGTGGTTGCCTGCTATCTGGCGGTAGCAGCCATGCTGGCGATTGAATTGAATCAGAGGGCTCGAGTATCCATGCGAATGACGCATAAACCAGCAATACCCGGGGCTTACGGAGGAATCCAGCTCAGGGGCTGCCAAAGTGCGGTATCAGGAATGTTATTTATTAGCGATATCGGATTACCCTGTGATGGAATTGCCCAAGGGGTAGATCAGTTAATGGCAGTGATAAATGATTTCACGGAGAATTTATAGAACAGTGATGATTACTCCGGGCTTGCTGCTTAAATCGATGCAGATACTTTCAAGGAGATCCATGCCCGGTAAATATCATGACCATTGCACTGGCCGAATGAATTATAAAAAAGAATGTGCTGAATCAGGTACATAAGATGCATCCGCCATTGGCAACAAAATTATTTTTAAAAATATTGATCTAGGAGGGTCACCTTGAATCGTCGAGTACTAATAGGAATCCTGATAGCGGTTGTAGGTGTTGGACTGATCGGGCTGGGTATCCTGGCGATCAATCGCGTATTAAGGCAAAGTCTAACCCCACCTCCTCAGGAAACCCCGGTGGTAGAAGCAACAACGGAGATAGTCATCACCAGCCAGGACCTGGCAGTGGGTGCAGTATTAAATCGGGAAGATGTTCAGCTGGCAACCGTCCCGTTGAGCTTGGTGCCACGCGATGCCCTTCAAACGATTGAAGCTGCACTGGGAAAAATTGTAACCGTCCACTTGATCCAGGGTGAGATGGTGCTGCAACACCACCTGGCTGATCCGACGAATGTAACGCACGACGTCGGATATATCATTGCAAATGATGAGGTGTTGATGGCGTTCCCAACCACGGATTTAATGAGCACGCTAGGGATTTTACAACGCGGAGACAACGTCGACATTTTTGCTACCATGACCGTGGAAGTGAGCCCGACGAATACGACAATATCGGAAGGTGGGATTACTGGTCAGCAAGCAGAACAAAAAGTATTCACCTTTGACGCCTTCCAGCGGGTGCAAATTTCAGCAATCGTGGCAGATGTGATCGCAGAATCAGGATCTAGCAGCATTCCTGGAGCTACACAACCTACGCCGAACCCAGCGAATGTTAAGCTCCGTGCATACCTGCTGGCGTTAAATGCACAGGATGCCCTGGTTTTGAAGAATATGCGTGATTCTGGGGCTATCTTTGATATTGTCCTTCGTTCGCCCACGTCGAACGAGATGTTCGACATCAGCCCGGTGACAGAAGAATATTTACTGCAGCGATATAAGCTGCAACTTCCCCGGTAATTCGAGGGGAAGAAACCAGTCGATATGGATATGAGACGAGCTTTTCTAAATAGAGGTAGCCAAGTATGAGCCCAGAAATCAAACAAATCAGAGTGGTTGCGCTGTGTGACCCTGGCGCTACATTGCAGCAAATAACCGAAGCCTTGAACACACAGAATGAATTTTCGCTGATTGATGTTTTATCGTCCAAGGAGATGCTGGCAAGGCAGATACGCTCCTCCGAGCCAGATATCATTCTTGTAGACTCCAAGCTCGAAAATGAATCTACGATTGATATCATCGACGACCTGGCGTTGCAATTTCCGACCGCGGCTGTCATCGCGATCCTGCCGGAGAATGATCCATTAGTTGCCCAACAAGTGATGCTGGCGGGGGCACGGGCATTCCTGATCGCTCCATTCTCGCAGATCAATTTGGTGAGCACCTTGCGAAGAGTGACGGAGCTCGAGGGTCGAAGGCTACAAACGCAAACTTATACTCCTTCCCAAATATCGGAAGCCACCCGCCCCTTACGCACGATCACGATTTATAGTCCACGTGGAGGTACCGGAGTCACGTCACTTGCAGCCAACACTGCCATCGCCCTGGCTGAAGAAACCGGTAAAAAGGTACTCTTATTCGAGGGAAAGGTGTTTTTTGGTCACCTGGAAGTGATGCTAAACCTTAAAGTTCAAAACGCATTATCAGACCTGATTCCCCATGCCTCGAACCTGGATGAAGGTTTGATCCGCGATGTCGTCGCCCTACACCCGTCTGGCATCCATGTACTCCTTGCTCCGTCAAATGCCCAGGTTGCACAGGGGATCCGCGCCGAAGACATCTACAATATTTTTATTGGTGTCGCCCGCTATTATGATTACGTCATTGTCGATGGTGGGGGACCGCTGAACGACATCTCAGTGACATTAATGGATGCGGCAGACCGGATCCTATTGGTGACCACACCCGACCTGGCATCTCTGCATGACACCAGCCGGTTCCTCCAATTAAGCAGGTCACTATCGTATCCAACAGAAAAAATCCTGTTGCTCTTGAATAAAGCGGGTGTCGAGGGGGGAGTCAAGCTCAATGATATCGAAGCTGTACTTCATCACCCGGTGTACCATCAAATTGCAAATGACCCGGCAAATGTATTGCGCAGCATCAACCGGGGAATTCCTTTCCTTGTATATTACCCCAGGAGCAGTGCAAGTAAATCAGTCCAGCAGCTTGCAAAGAACCTGGCCGCGATCAATATCAGGGAGATAGGTCGTGAGGTAGCTTTAGCACCAGGCGAAAAGGCTGGACGAGACCTGCTGCTTGCTTCAAGCCACCTGGGATAGAGATAAAGGACACAATAGGAATTCTTAGAATGCCCTCTTTTGCCCTCCTTGTCGTTCTCGTTATATCCGTCGTGATCGTTATCCTGATCGCTTACGGGTTGGTGATCTATGGTCTTCGGGATATTTTCAACGCCGGTCAAGACGTCGGATCCCGGTTGGCGACGTATGTAACGCTGCCTGAAGAATCCAATCAACCGGCGGTTGGACAAAGACGACGTGTTGGAGTGCTGCGTTTACGACTGCGGCTGAACAACATGCTGTCTGGATTAACCTCAGAACAGCTCAACCTCCAGCTGATGAGCGCTAACTGGCCAATCACAGAGACCGAATATATGCTCATCAGGATATCCAGCGTAATACTGGCATTCCTATTAGGGACGCTTATCGCCCGGACTGCCATATCAGGGATTGGTCTGGCGGTAATTGCCTACTTCATTCCAGATTTAGTGTTGAAGCGGTCGATCTCACAAAGGCGCATGAATTTCAGCAGGCAGCTAGTGGATGTGCTTGTGCTCATGACCGGTGCAGTACGAGCCGGTTACAGCTTACCGCAAGCAATCGATGTCGTCAGCAAGGAATTGAAAGCTCCCGCGTCGGAAGAATTCAGGCGAGTAAGGCATGAAATTGGTCTGGGTTTATCGTTGAGTCAGGCACTCACCAATCTGGTCGCCCGGATGGAAAATGATGACTTATATCTCGCCGTTACTGCAATCAATATCAATTCGCAAGTAGGTGGGAATATCGTCACCATGCTAGAAGCAGTCACTGAAACCATCCGTGAACGGGTGCGTTTGTTTGCTGAAGTGCGTGTACTTACGGCTCAACAAAGATTTGGCAGTTACATCCTTACATTTTTGCCTATTGCCATGGCAGCTGGCTTGTTTTTTATCAATCCCACCTATATGATGCGCCTGTTCAGACCACCAGAGGCAGTGCTATTGTGCATCCCGATTGGTGCGGTATTCATGGTCATCGTTGGTAACATTGCCGTCAGGCGCCTAGCCAGAATCGATGTATGAGGTAGGTCATATGCAGCAGTATATGCAAATTATTATCAGTTTCGCACTCGGTATCGCAGGCTTGACCGTCATTGCCCTGGGAGTACGTTGGTTGAGGTCAGGCAGCCTTGACAAACGCCTGGTCCAATATGTCGAAACCTCATTGCAAAATTCAGTCGGCCACGGGAATGTAACCAGGATCCAACCCAGGATTATCACAGGATCCTTTTTCAACCGCATTTTTACACCTGCGATCAAATGGGTGGGACGGTTTTTTGGTCGCATCACCCCTGCTGGGGCAATTGAGAATATCTCACGGAAACTGCTAATCGCGGGCAACCCGATGAACCTGGGTGCACGGGAGTATTATGGCATCAGCATGGCGTCGACATTATTGGGAGTGTACCTGGCGTTCTTGATTATCCGGCAGGGCACATCCACGATGAATGTACTCTTGAGCATCATGACCTTGATCTTCTTATATTATGCGCCAAAAGCCTGGCTCCAAAACCGTGTGACCAACAGGCAAAATAAAGTCAGGAAAGGTTTGCCGGATGCGCTGGATATGCTGAGTGTATGTGCCACCGCAGGGCTTGGGTTTGACCAATCCTTGCAGAGGGTGAGCGAATATTGGGATACGCCAATTGGTCATGAATTCGGACGCGTGATAAACGAAATGGAAATGGGATTGACCCGCCGGGACGCGCTCAAGAACCTTTCTGACCGGCTGGAGATCCGTGAAATCGCTAGCTTCGTAGCTCTCATCCTGCAGACCGAACAGCTGGGGATGAGTATCAGTGACACACTTCACGCTCAGGCAGAACAAATGCGGATTGAGCGACGCTTCAGGGCACAGGAACAAGCCCAGAGAGCACCGATCAAGATGCTCATACCCATGGCAATTTTGATCTTCCCCGCCTTACTCGCAGTAATCCTCGGACCAGCCATCCCGACAATAATGGAAGTATTCAAAAACTTTTAGTTGTATCTGAGACGAACGTGGTGATGAGAAGTGAATTATGGAGGAAGCATGAGTTCGAATGAAACCGGATCGTTTATGGAATCAGATCCATTCCATGAAGCAATGGGATATTTTCGGGTGGGAAAATGGGGCGAAGGATTCTCAAAATTAGACGAAGTAGAGAGTAATTTCCCCACGAGCCCTGATATCAGATCCATACGCCAGGAAATGGAAATCCGTTCTCGCATTTCTGAGTATGAGGTAGAAGAAAACAAACAAAAGAAGCGTCATAATCTAATCAAGTACGGACTATGGCTATTTGTGTCCCTTTTGCTCATAAGCGGTTCAGTCTTTGGAATTTATACCTATTCTGGCTCAATCCGGGAGCAGTGGGCGAAAACCCAGGCAGGTATCGAACAAAACTGGCAGCAAGCCCAGCTGGGAGTCGAATTTCGTAACGCGCAGCAGCTGCTTACAGCAGGAAATTCTGAAGAAGCGGTAAAAGCGTTTGAATCTATCAAAGCCAAAAATCCGGATTTCCCGGGCGTAACAGAAGCTATCAACCAAGCCCAAGCTTTAAAGGAAGTTGAGATCCAATATATCCAGGCGATGAACTTGCTCCAAGCTGGGGATTCTGCCCAGGCTCTGGCGATCCTACAGGAAATCAGTGGGAAAATACCCAATTATCGGGATGTGTCCTTGCAAATCAAGGACTTACAATCGAAAACAGAACTCAACTCTTTTTTGCAGCAAGCCGACCAGGCGTTTGCAGAAGGTCGATACGAGGATGCGGTAACCAGCTATGAATCCATCCGCATCATGGACCCAGGCTTTGAGACCACGGCTGTGAACGAAAAACTTTTTCAAAGTTATATTGAGGCAGCCCAAGATTTGTTATCCAACCCCGTTCCTACATTGGATAATTTGAAGACGGTAGATAATTATTTCACCCAAGCCCTGGCGATAAAACCATTGGATCGCGAAGCGCTGGCGGCTCGAACACAGGTGAGATCGTATATTGAAGACGGCATTATCAATGATTACGTCAAGCAGGCACAGTCGGTGCTCGCCAATGCTCCGGATTCCATAGAAGCCCAGCAATCTGCCGAGTTCTTACTGAGTAAGGCTCTGATGGTCCGGTCAAACGACCCGAGCGTATTATTCCAATTCCAGCTTGCGCAAACCTATATACAGGCGATCAGCGATTTTAACATCAGCAAATGGGATTCAGTCGTCGATCAGCTGGAGTATGTGATCCAGCAGGAAGCCGGCTATGCGAATGGTACTGCCGTACAGACCCTATATGATACCTATATTGCGCGCGGTTCAGATTATATCGCCGCAGGAGAATATTCGCTCGCATTGGACGATTTCCAGAGGGCAGCAGTTTTAGCACAGCAATTATCTGACTCGGCTCCACTTACCTTCGAGGCTCAGGTCATGATCGGTGAGGCACAGGGATTGTTAAACCACTACCAACAGGCTGTGCAGATCTACCAAGAGGCTTTGGCCACGATAGGTTTACGTGATCGCATCCTTGTATTGCAAGGTCCACTTGCTGAGAGCCTTAACTATGCTGCTTATTTAGCGTCTGCAGGTGATTTTCAAAGTGCGTTTTATGCTTATCGCAACCTGATAAGCAACCGGGTAAAAGCCTATGACCAGTCTACGGTAGTCACGGTCAAAAATGGCGATTACTTGTCCATGCTTGCCCACCGCTACAACACCACAGTGGCGGCAATATTATCGGCGAATGATATGAATAACCAGCCGCGATTGACACCAAATACGCAGCTGATCATACCCACCCTGCCATAAGGGAAAAGGATAATAGCGTCATGTTTACCAACCGACCAGCGAAGAATGGTCACACAATCGGCCCAAATGAGTATGATATTTTAGCAGAAGCCAAGATCGTTGGCGCAGGTGACAATATCACCTCCGATGCGTATATGATCCGGGATCGCGTTCAGCGCAGATTGCTGGCTGAAGCCGATGGAGAAGTGGACCTGACGCATATCCCTCAAATGCACCAGATGATCGAAGCCTTGTTCAACCGGGTACTATCGGAGGAAAACCTCCTGTATACCCGGGCGGTGCGTGCGCGCTTGCTGGATTGGGTAATTGCCGATATATTGGGGTTTGGTCCATTAGAGCCATTGCTTAATGAGCCTACCATTACCGAGGTCATGGTCAATGGTTATGACAACATTTATGTCGAACGCTATGGCAAAGTTGAGAAGACACGGATTACCTTCGAGAATGAAGAACACCTGATGCGCATTGTCGATCGCATTGTCGCACCGCTGGGGAGGCGCGTGGATGAATCATCCCCCATGGTGGATGCCCGCCTGCCAAACGGATACCGCGTTAATGTGATCATCCCACCGCTTTCGCTCATCGGACCGATGATGACGATCCGCAAGTTCGCTCAAACGCCCTTCACCTCGCAAGACCTGGTGGCAAACGGCACAATAACCACTGCTCTGGCAAACTTTTTAAAGGCTTGTGTGGAAGCCCGCGTTAATATCGTTATCTCTGGGGGAACTGGGTCTGGAAAAACCACATTTTTAAACGTAGTCTCCGCTTTCATCCCAAGCCACGAGCGCATCATCACGATCGAAGATATCGCTGAGCTACAGCTTAAACAGGAACATGTCGGACGGCTTGAAAAACGACCTTCGAACGTGGAAGGCAAGGGAGAGGTCACCATCAGACAGCTGGTGATCAACTCGCTGCGTATGCGCCCAGACCGCATCATCGTGGGTGAGGCACGTGGAGGGGAAGCCCTGGATATGCTCCAGGCAATGAATACAGGTCATGATGGTTCCATGACCACGATCCACTCCAACAGCCCGCGCGATACTCTGCGCCGAATCGAGACCATGGTGCTGATGGCAGGGCTGGAATTACCCTTACGGGCGATCCGCGAACAGGTATCATCGGCCATCGAGCTCATCGTCCACATGGAGCGCCTGCGAGATGGAACGCGTAAAGTGGTGCACGTGGCCGAGGTTCAAGGGATGGAAGGGGATACGATCATCATGCAAGACCTGTTCCTGTTTGATCAGACCGGTATCCAGAACGGGCGGGTGATCGGTTCTTTGAAATCCACTGGTTTGAGGCCCAAATTTGCGGAGAAGTTCGCCATCAACAATATTGAGCTGCCGTCAGAGATTTTCAATGTAGGTGCAGTCTTATAAATCTGGCGTTCGATTTAGAGTTTAACGAAAGGAAAAACCGAATACTGGAATGAATTTCCTGCGAATTCAGGAAATCAAGACCTTACAGGCGATTAATGCTTGCGAGGTCTAATTTTTTATTGATGATGTTACTCTGGGCGGATCATTCGATGCGGTGAAAGCACCTGTTCCAGCTGCTCACGGCTGAGGTAGCCTTTGTCTAGCACTACATCCACCACTGATTTGCCTGTGCGAAGGGCTTCTTCAGCGATCTCGGTGGCTTTTTCATAGCCTAATAATGGATTGAGCGCGGTTACCAAGCCAATACTATTCTCCACCTGCTGCCGGCAATGTTCACGGTTTGCGGTGATGCCAAGGATGCAGCGAGTGACCAGCGTACGACAGGCGCGTCCAAGCATATCCAGCGAAGTGAACAGGCTATACGCAATGACCGGCTCCATTGCATTAAGCTCCAGCTGACCGGCTTCTGCAGCCATGGTCACCGTCAGGTCATTGCCTATCACCTCAAAAGCCACCTGGTTGACCACCTCCGGGATGATCGGATTGACTTTCCCCGGCATGATGGAGGAGCCAGGGGCCATGGGGGGCAGGTTGATCTCTCCAAGACCGGCGCGTGGACCCGACGAGAGCAGGCGCAGGTCATTGCTGATCTTGGAGAGCTTGACAGCCACCCGCTTGAGCACACCTGAAAGCTGGACATATGCCCCGGTATCCTGCGTGGCTTCCACCAGGTTTGGCGATTGAACGACAGGAATCCCACTCAGCTCTTTCAGCCTGGCAGTAATCAGCTCAGCGTATTTCGGCGGTGCATTTAACCCAGTACCGATGGCAGTGGCGCCCAGATTAACCTCGTGGATCAGCGATTGGGCCTCTCGCACACGGGAGATATCCTCACCAACGGTAACCCCCCAGGCTGTGAATTCCTGACCCAATGTCATTGGTACAGCGTCCTGAAGCTGGGTGCGACCCATCTTGATCACGTCAGAAAATTCAACCCCCTTGGCGTCAAGAGCGCGCTGCAGTGACTGCATCTCGACGAGCAGACCATCCAGTTTCATACTCAGGGTAATGCGCAGCGCGGTTGGATAGACATCATTGGTGGATTGTGACAAATTGACGTGGTTGAGCGGGTGAAGTATGTCATATCGACCCTTGGGGAGACCCAGGTGCTCGAGGGCGCGATTGGCGATGACTTCATTGGCGTTCATGTTGGTGGAAGTGCCAGCCCCACCCTGGATGACATCCACGACGAACTCGGATAACAGCAGCCCGTGCAGGATATCATCACACGCCTGGACAATCGCCTGGGCAAGGTCAGCCGGAAGCAGACCGAGCTCAAGATTGGTCAACGCAGCCGCTTTTTTTATATATGCCAGCGAGTAAACCAGGCGTGGGTAGTGTGAGATGGGAATGCCGGTAATCGTGAAGTTTTCAACCGCCCGCAGGGTCTGGATGCCATAATAATGTTCATCCGGCAGCTCACGCTGACCCAACAAATCATGCTCAAGACGTGTATTGGTCATATCAGCTCCACAATTATGGACAATTAAAGGAGAAAATCATCAGACTCTGGTCCACCTGGACGGCCAAATATTGGCTATCAGGAGACCAATCGGTTTCAGTAGCTGTGCCGTACTGGCCGATACCCAACGGGTAAAGGCTGCCTCCACTGGCGTTGATCACCCAGGCATTACCGAGGTCATCAATGTAAGCAATGCGCTTCTCATCTGGTGACCAGTTAAGTTGTCCGGTCAGTTTTGCAAATGCAGCGAGCAGGTTAGCGGGCTGGTAGGTATGGACCGACCAGGTATCCCAGCTCCTTTGGATTGGTGCACCCACCGGGCTGGAAAAACCGGTGAGGACATTAAAATCAATCGCCTGCAAACAATCAACCCCGCAAGAGGTGAAAACCCGCAAGCGGTTGGAATCCATCCATTCCTGGATAGATTTCTGGCTGGAGTAATCATCTGTTTTGGCGGCTTCATCGGGAAACAGGTCCTTCGAGGTGCGTCCATCGGGGAATGCCAGCCCGATGGTATACATATTATCGCTACGACGCAGCCCAAGGTATGCAATGGCACTCGCATCCGGAGCCCAAGTCAGCTCTCCCGCCACACCGGTCGCCAGACTATCCGGCATATTGAATAGCGGTGCCGATAATGTAATCAGCTCACCCACATTCCAGCTCGAACCCTGAGTTGAAGCAATATAAGCAACGGTATCTGTAGTTGGCGACCACGAAATCCGGTCGCCTTGAGGCTCATCCACGCGGATCATGCGCAGATCTGCTACACGGCAGGCTTGTGGGGCGATGACCTGCAAATCGGGGACACTTGACGTGGGCATAGGTGTGGGAGTGGACTCTTGCGAGCCGCCTCCTACGATGCTGCAAGCAGAGACGGTAATGAGAAGACCAAGGAACACTGAGATAAGGACTACTTTACTTTTTATAAATTTCATTCAAGAGCAAATTATAACTGGAAGACTACTGTCCAAATGGTTTTCACCGGAATGAGTAACCCAAATTACATTTTGCATTAACATCATGGGGAAACAAAAGACCTGCCGGTCGGCGGCAGGTCTATGGTGACCTATTATTTTATTCGTTAATTACATAGGGATAACGTTGGCAGCTTGCAATCCCTTGGGGCCTTTTTCGATGGAGAACTCCACCTTCTGGCCTTCCTGGAGAGTGCGATAACCGTCAGACTGGATCGCCGAGTAGTGAACGAAAACGTCCGCGCCATCAGGCTGGGACAAGAATCCGTAACCCTTGCTCCCGTTGAACCATTTGACTGTGCCGACTATTCTTTCAGACATTGAATTTACCTCCGTAAGGTATGAAAAAAGATGTTGTGGTGCGCCTTCAAATCCATCGGAGCAGTCAAAATAAAACAGCCCAAGGATCTAGCCTTGGACCGTCTTCATTACACGTGCAACGAGAACTTTCTGGCTTTCCTACAGTAAGGTAGTTTACCAGTGAATCACCAATACGTCAAGCTGCGATGATGAGAGATTATGACCACAATTAGAGAACAGAGGTAATGTAAAATCTACCCCAAATGCACACAGATTGACATAAGTCATGAAAGAATTATCCACCGCAGAACAACGCAGAAACACGCAAATCAGTAAATTATCAGGTAATTGTGAAGAATAATTGACACATGTTGATAAGGAAGCAAATCCGATGTTTCATTAGCTGACTCAGACGGAATAATTTATTATAAATTTACACGAGGCCGGCCTGCTGAAGGAAAAGACGATACTGTTCTTCCGTTGCCACACCTCCCCCTTGCGCAAGCCTGGCATCACCCCCACCTCGGCCTCCTATTGGAGCCAGTTGCGTTTGAAGGAGCAGACGGGCATCCTTACCGGTGTCCTCGCCAGTGGTAACGATAAGGGATACCTTTTGACCGTCGAACGAGAACAGGGTCGCAATAACCCCGGGCACCTTTTTAAGTTCATCCCCCAACATGCGGAGCTCGGTCATGGGTCGTCCTTTATAGGCGGCCTTCACCATACGAATGCCATCCTGGAGCTCCGACTTTTCAACCAGCTCGCGGGCCTCAACCTTGACACTCGCTTGATGCACTGCCATCAATTCTTTTTGCGTCGCGCTGAGCTGTTCGGCTTGTTTTTCGACCAATTCGGGAATATCCTGCCAGCTGGTGCTCATCTTATTCGCCAACCCAACAAGTACACCATACATTTGGTTATAAACCTGCATTGCTTGTAATCCGGCGAGGAAATGGATGCGCAGCTTATCGTTCATCCGCTCCTCTTTGAGCACTTTGACCAGACCGATACTGCCGGTTTGCTGGACGTGCGTCCCACCGCATGGAGAGTAATCATACCCATCAATCTCAACGATGCGGATGTTCTCGGTCACCTTGGGTGGGCGGCGCAGCGGGATGGATTGGAGCTCTTCAGGTGAGACGATATACGTCTTAACCAGACGGTCTTCATAGATTACCTGGTTTGCCAATATCTCAGCATCATCCAGATCGTTCTTGCTGATCTGAGTGGTCATAAGGTCTAAGGTTGACGGCGAATACCCATTGATATTCGCAGAGACGGTCTCAAAGCCTGATTTCTGTAGAATACATTGGGTGAGCAGATGTTGGGCAGTGTGGTGCTGCATGTGGCGCAGGCGACGTTCGGCATGGATGTACGCATGAATCGGACCCACGCTGACCTCCCCATCCACCACATGAACAGTACGGGAATGATCATCATCCTTAAGCACGTCCACCACCCTGGCAGAGCTGATCGTACCGGTGTCATGTTCCTGACCACCGCCGGTGGGGTAGAAGTAAGTTCGGTCGAGGACAACTCCAATACGACCATCCGGCAAGGTTAAGCGCTCCACAACATTGGCTTCAAACTCGAGAATGGTGACATCCTGTTGGTATAAAAGCTGCGAATCCATGCCGGCGATTATAACTTATCCATAATGTATTAATCAGCCTTTAGTCTGTGTCCTACGCTTAAAGGATTTATAATCATTGAGTATGTGGAATATCTGCTGTTTAACTTGCCTGGGTCTAAAGATCGAAGGGCAATAGCTCGGGTGGCAATTGGTGCAAAGGTGTCATTATCGAGCTGCCTGAAGGTGAAAAATGCGCAATCAGTTAAATTACATAATCTTTGGCTTCATTAATCAGCCGCAGATATGGATCAAACACCAAAAAAAAATTGCCAATCAATTGAACTATTTGATGTTCGGCATCATCAACCAACCCCAACTATGGGTTACACAGACCGGAGGAAATATGAGCGATGAAATTACACCTTGTGAAGATGAAGAGCAAAAAGTCAATGTAAGGGTCCAGGGCGGTTCATCTGGAGCTGTCTATGGGCTGGGAGTAATCGGTGCGTGTATTTTTTACATCAGCCGGGGCACGACTCCCCAGGAAAAGGCAATCGGTTTCTTGAAAGCCCTCGTTTGGCCGGTGTTTTTGGTCAAAGGCGTGTTGGAGATCCTCGAAAAAGAGTGACCCACATTCTCTATCCGGGAGGGTGGAACGGTTCATATAATCTGCTTGAAATGAAAGATAAAATTTTCAAGTATAAGGACTGCTAATTCATTTAGCAGGTTAAGTCTTACTCGATTTAAAAAAATTATCTGTGGTAAAAGCTCCACAGACTGTGTTTATTTGGATTTCTTATTGACAAATTAACAACGTCTGATCAGCTTACACCGTCCATCTATACATCATAATACAGGCTCATCTCGTAGGGGTGAGGACGGTTGCGCACCTGGTAGTATTCCTCATTGCGCTTGAAATCCACCCACTGCTTGATCATCAGCTCGCTGAACACATCCCCTGCCAGCAGAAATTCATGGTCCTGCTCCAGGGCGATCAGGGCGGCGTTAAGTGAATCAGGCAGGCTTTTGATCTTCCGGCGCTCATCATCACTCCAGGCGAAGATATTGGCATCGATGGGACCAAACCCGGCGTCGGTTGGGTCGATCTCGTTCATAATGCCATCCAAACCGGCGAGCAGCTGGGCGGAGAGTGCCAGGTACACGTTGCAGGTGGCATCTGGCGGGCGGAATTCCATGCGAGCGGCGTCCGGCTGGGTGGCATACTTGGGGATGCGCACTGCCGCGCTGCGATTGCCTATCGAGAAGAAAGCGTTTACCGGGGCCTCATATCCCGGGACCAGTCGACTATACGAATTCGTGCTGGGGTTGGTCAGTGCCAGCAACGCAGGCCCATGCGTCAGCAACCCGCCGATATAATACAACGCGGTCTTACTCAGGCAGCCGTATCCTTGCGGGTCGAAGAACACATTCGTCTCACCCTTGAACAAATGCTGGTGGAAATGCATCCCTGAGCCGGCTTCACCGAATAAGGGCTTGGGCATAAAGGTCACCGTCTTGCCGTGGGCATGGGCTGTCATCTTGGTGACGTACTTGATGATCATGGTGGCATCACCTGCCTGCAGCAGACCCATCATGGGGGTCTCGATCTCCGATTGACCAGGGCCACCCACTTCGTGATGGTGATACTTAACCGGCACACCCATATCCTGCATGTGTAACGTCATCTCAGTACGCAGGTTGAAGAATTGGTCCTTGGGTGGGATGGCGTGGTAGCCGCCGTGCACAGGGATGTAATGCCCATGACCGCTCTGCACGCTGGTCCAGTCGGCTTCCTGGCAATCCACACGGTAGCTGGCGCGGTTAACCCCATATTCATAGGATACGCTATCGAAGATGTAGAACTCGAACTCTGGACCCCAACGGCTCTGGTCGGCGATGCCTGTGGAACGCAGGAATTCCTCGGCACGGATGGCGATATTGCGCGGGTCATTGGTGAAGATGGCATGGGTATCCGCTTCCAAGGTGGTGCAGATGAAGCTGAGCGTGGGGGCGTCCCAGAAAGGGTCGCGCATGCCTGTAGAAAGCTCAGGAACCAGTACCATATCTCCAGCTTTCACGCTCTTTAACCCCACAGCCGAGCCATCAAAGCCAATCCCATTTTCGAGCAACTGGAGAGAAAATTGACCAGCCGGCACGGTGAGATGGTGCCAGCGACCCCACAGGTCGGTAAACTTCAGGTCAACCATCTGGATATTCTGTTCATCGAGGTAATGTCTTGCCTGTTCAAAAGTCTGGAACATCGAAGGCTCTCCTCATTCCATTACTAAAAGGACTTCAAAACTAAAAAACCCAGGTAGTTGCGATCCCTGGGTTATTGCGTCTACATTGGTACCTTCGTCCCGCAGTCAGGGCAGAACTTGGCTCCAGGAGCCAGTATGGCTCCACATCCGGTACACTTGAGCTCGACTTCCATCCTGGCACCACAATCGGGACAAAACTTTGCTCCTTGAGTTACCCTGGCACCACACTGGGCGCATTTAAGCTCAACCAATACCTCGGCGCCGCACTCTGGGCAGAACTTGGTCTTACCAGGCAAAGGTTTACCACAGCTCGGGCAGGTGGCGCGCACACCTTCGCGCCATGCCGCTTCCTTCATCATGGTCAGATCTTCCTCAGCCACCTTGGAGTGAGCCCAGATCTCCTCCGTGGTGCGACTGGCCTGGGCTGCTGCCATTTCCACCCCCAAGTCGGGGGCGCATTGTTTACATAAGCCGCGCTTCTCATTCCAGCAAGTCTTAAGGCAGACCCAATCGGTGCAGCGCGGACACTGGATAAAATCAGGCTTGATCTCCTCAACTGCCTTGAGGAAAGCGTCATCGTGGGCTTTTTCCCATGAAGCCGATTTCACACTGTCACTGGCATTAGAGAGGTTGTTGAACACCCCTCCGAATATATTGCTGACGGTGTTCAGAGCAGTCGAGGCCGTGCCTACAATTGAGCCCTGGAAGCGGGTGCGGTAGCCCGTCCCGCAGCGGTCACACTTGAACTCAAACTGAAACCCCTGGTTGGTGCTTAAATCTGAATAATTGCGGGTGAATTCAATTCTCTCACTCATTAGGATTTTCTCCAGGAATAAGGTTGGCTGACGTAACGATTATAGCACCGGCTGAATAGCAAGTATCACTGACCGAAAATGGTGCAAGCCCTAGGCTGTTGGCTTTTTTTCTCTTGGTTGCTTTGTTTTCTTTACAGGCCGAAGTGGCGGACTGGAGAACTTTTCCAGCCAGCTCTCAGGCGCCAGCAGCGGTCGAAAACCTGCATATTTTTGATACAGGTCATGCGCATCCCTGGTATTGAGCAGGATGCGGCGCAGCCCCTTGACATCCGGATGTTCCATTATGCTTTCCACCAGCCACCTGCCCAGTCCTCGACTGCGATGGGAAGGGATGACAAACATATCACAGATCCAGCCCACCGTGGCGCTGTCGGTCACGATGCGGGCAAAGCCAACCTGTTCATCGCCTTCATACAGCCCAAAGCACAGGCTGTTCTCGATCGATTTACGCACAACGCTCATCGGGCGACCAATCGCCCAGTGGGCTGAGGTGTAAAGGAAGTGGTGGATTAGACTTACATCCAGCCTGGATTTATTGGTATCGATGCTGTATTGTTCGTTATGCCACTCCATGGATGCCTCGGTTAAATGGGATAGAAAAGTATGGGAAAAGTATACTGTAAAACCCGTCTTATTGGAATTGGCTGTTTATTCCTTTTACCGGGAGAAAATTACCGATTAATAGAAATTTAGTCACAATGCTTGCGGTGGTTTGGCAGGCGTATACGGCATTTCGAAGAAGCCGCGCACATCCTTGTAGAATTCTCCACCGACGAGCTCCGTTGATCTCAACCCCAACACCGTCTCAGAACCCGACGTCGGTGCCAGGTCACCCAATGGAACCGCCTCTGAGTAGATGACCACATCATCCCGCCCTGGCAGGTTGGGATCATAGATTTGGATCGTTACCCCACCTTGAGCATCCTGCTGGTAGGCCCAGGCGAGTACCTGGTGGTTATTAAAGACCAGCCGTGAGAGTTCTTTTAACGATGTGGCACGCTCATAAATGAGTGCCAGTATGACCAGGTTTCCCTGGTCCAACTTCTGATGGAGCGAGGTGAATTCATCCGCTGTCCGGCGCATGGTTCCAACCAGGGTGTCATCCGGCAAGCTGGTCCACTGCGCCACCCTGACAGCCTGCTTCCCTAAACCACCGAGAGAGTCCATCTGGCGTTGGAACAGGTAGCGCTGAAAGCGTGTGCCTTGACGCGGCACCTCGACTACCTGGGGAATGGTTTTGCCTGCCAAGCGAAAATCATACACGGCAGCACACATGCCTCCGCATAGCCCATACTTCGCGGAGACCTTGCGGGAGCTCAAGAAGGCAGGTGTCGAGTAAGGGAAAAAATATCCTGAAAAACTGTTGGGAAACTTGAAGCCGTCTCTGGAAGGTAGAAACTCTACAGCCGGGTTCACCGGCAGGTAAAATTCGGATTGCAAAATCCCCATAGTAGCGCTGTGTTCTTGACTAAGGCCATTAATAGTAAAATTAAACTTCAGGTATGGGAGATAGATATCTCCCAGGTCTGGCATCCGAATACCGGGATTTTCCGCATTTGGTTCTGCTGCTTTATTACCCACCCCGGGTAAATGGATGGTGTGAAAATCCAGATAGCGCAGCGGTTCATAACTGAGGCTGAACCGACCGTTTTCATCGGAAAGACCTTCGGTTATGGTAAGGTCATCATCCCCCTTGCCAGAGGCATCTTTATCGTAGATATGCACAAAAACATTAGAAATGGGATCGCCATTGGCATAACACACTCTACCAGTGAATTTGATTATCATAGTTCCTCACCATCTCGTTGGATTATAGCAAAAACGGATCATCTGAACCATCCATTTTGTAGTTTTCCAGTGATCAAGGAGCCAACATGACAGCACTCATCCAGCTAGACAGCCTATCTAAACATTATAAAGTGCCAGTCCGAAAAGCCGGTTTGGTAGCCTCAATCGGAAGCTTGTTCAAGCGCGAGTATGTGATGGTAAAAGCTGTGGAGGAAATCAGTTTCCAAATCGGTCGGGGGGAGGTAGTGGGTTTTTTAGGACCGAACGGAGCCGGTAAAACCACCACGCTCAAGATGCTCTCAGGATTGTTATATCCCACGAATGGGAACGTCAGCGTGCTTGGTTTCGAGCCGTCCAAGCGGCAGGCAGAATTCCTGCGGCAGATCACCCTGGTGATGGGCAACCGGCAACAGCTGGTATGGGACTTGCCCGCCCTCGACTCATTCGACTTAATGCGTTCCATATACTCCATCCCAACGCAGGATTTTATCCGTACCCGCGATGATTTCATCGACCTGCTGGAGCTGAAAGACCTGGTGAACAAACCCGTGCGCAACCTCTCGCTGGGTGAGCGGATGAAGATGGAAATAGCTGGGGCGCTGCTGCACCGTCCCAAGGTGCTGTTCCTGGATGAACCCACCCTCGGCTTGGATGTAACCATGCAGCGGCGCATCCGAACATTTGTTGCTGAATATAACAAGCAATATGATGCCACCGTCTTGCTCACATCGCACTACATGGCGGATGTGGAAGCGCTGTGCAAGCGGGTGATCGTCATCCACCACGGCAAGCTGCTTTTCGATGGCGATTTAAGCGCTCTGGTGGAACAGTTCTCGGCTTTCAAGACAGTGGGGGTGACACTCCAGACTGCCAGTGCCGACTTGAACAAGTATGGACAGGTGATCAGCCAGGATGGTACGCGCTTTACCTTGCGCGTGCCGAAAGCTGAAACCGCCCAGGTGACGGCGCGCTTGCTGGCAGACCTTCCTGTAGACGACTTGAACGTGGAAGATCCGCCGATTGAGGACGTCATCGAGCAGGTCTTCGCCGAGGGTAAACCAAAGGAGGCCGCGGCGTGAGGCACATGCTTGATTACTACCTGACAAACATGAAAATTGCCATCCAGACCCAGTTCCAATATCGGGTGTTTCATTATTTCTACATGATTGGTATGATCGCCGAGCCGGTCATATACCTGGTGGTTTGGTCGACAATTGCCGTGCAGCAGGGTGGCTCGGTGGGAGGATATACCCCGCGGACTTTCGCGGCCTACTACCTGGTGTGGACGTTGGTACGCAATATGAATATTGTTTTCACCCCTTACGGCTGGGAGAACCGCATCCGTAGCGGCGAGTTTTCGACTGACCTGCTGAGACCGATCCACCCGTTGAACAACGATGTGTCGTTTTTTGCAGGGATGAAGCTAGTGGTCATCATCCTGTGGATCCCGCTGGCGCTGTTCCTGTCGCTCTTCTTCAAACCTGAGCTGCACCCAGCATGGTATCAGGTGGTTGGGTTTTTCTTTGCCATCTGGGGAGCTTATCTCATCCGGACGATGCTATTATCCCTGCTGGGGATGATCACCTTCTTCACCACCCGGGTGGGGGCTATCTTCGAGATGTTCTTCGCGATTGAGCTGGTGTTTTCTGGGCGGCTGGTGCCGATGTCGCTGATGCCACCCTTGGTGCAACAGGTGGCAGCCTATCTGCCGTTCCAATGGACGTTCTTCTTCCCCATCGAGGTCCTGGTGTCTCAGATGAGCGCGCAAACCATGCTGACCGGTCTGGGGATTCAGCTGCTGTGGATCGGGCTGGGTTGGGCGGCAGTGAGGATCATGTGGAGGTTCAGTGTGCGCCAATTCTCCGCCGTGGGTGGATAATAACAATAACTGGTGCACGGAGAACAAATACATATTGCCATAGATGAACACAGATAAACACAGATCCTTACTAGTTGAAAGATAAAAATGAGGATACAAAAAAGGATTTACTAATGACTGAAGAAAAAGACAAACTTACAGTGATAATTATTGGATGTGCTTTCAAAGTGAGTAACACCCTAGGTTGTGGGTTTCTGGAAAAGGTGTATGAAAATGCACTTGCAATAGAGATACGTGAGTCAGGGTTGAAATGTGAACAACAAAAACCTATCCCAGTAGCTTATCGAGGAATTCTTATCGGGGATTATTATGCTGATATTCTTGTAGATGGACAAGTCATACTTGAGATCAAAGCTGCTAAAGGAATCGACGAGAGCCATCAAGCTCAGCTAATAAATTACTTAAAAGCAACTGGCAACCATAGAGGATTAATCCTAAATTTTGGTACTGCAAAATTAGGATGCAAACGGATGGTCTTTTAACAAAAGATATCTGTGTGTATCGGTGTTCATCTGTGGTTAATTAAGGAGTGCAATAATGGTTTATCTGGCGTTGAATTATTTGAGGGTGGGGATACAAAATGAGATGCAGTACCGGGCAAATTTCTTCATCCAGCTCGTTCAGTCGCTCATCTCGCTTGCCGTTGGGCTGATCGGCTTATGGCTGGTCTTTTCGCATACCACCGAGCTCAACGGATGGAGTCAACCCGAGCTGCTGATGGTGATGGGTATTTTTACTTTGATGGGCGGAGTGATCAATGCGTTTATCCAGCCCAACATGACGCGCCTGTTGGAGGAGATCCAACAAGGCACCCTCGATTATGCCCTCACCAAGCCGGCAGATGCTCAGGGGTTGATCAGCATCCGCGAGTTCCGCCTGTGGTCGCTCACCGACGTGATTGTGGGTCTCATCGTACTTTTGTATGGAGTCTATCATTACCAGGGAAAGGTTGGCATCGGTGAATCGATCGTATTCCTTTTGGCACTTATGCTCGGTACCATCTTGATTTACTGCTTCTGGTTGATGATCACCTCCTCCGCCTTCTGGATCGTACGGGTAGACGAGATCGTCAACTTGTTCCAGGGGGTTTACGCAGCCGGACGCTGGCCGGTGAGCATCTACCCACAGTGGCTGCGGGTGGGGTTGACCTTTATCATCCCGGTGGCTTTCGCCGTAACCATTCCGGCTGAAGCCCTCACCTCTCGCCTCAGTCCGCTCATCCTGGCAGGTACCTTTGCACTCACCATATTCTTCGTGATCCTGGCACGGGTGATCTGGCGATGGGGATTAAAAAATTACTCAGGTGCGTCGGCATAAGGATCGGACTACAATCAATAAGCTCAAAGTTTATTCCCTTAGAGGTAGCGGAGGTTTATCGATGCGCCAAAGAATGTATCTCACAGGAAGTAGTGGAGAAAAAAGCACCAACTTTGAAGTGAAAAAGCGGTTCGATTTCAACAGAGGAGTGAAAAACCCGATGCGCGATGGAGTGCGGCTCTATGCCAGCTTATATCGACCCAGGGTTGGGAAATCGGCGCCGGTAATATTTACATTGACCCCGCACATCGCCGATTCTTACCACTCACGTGGAGTTAACTTTGCACAAAACGGATTTATTTTCGCCGCCATAGATTCGTGCGAAAGGGGCAACTCGGAGGGGCGCTTTGGGCCGTTGACCAATGAGCCGCGAGACGGCCATGAGATTGTTGAGTGGTTAGCCGCACAACCCTGGTACAGCGGGCAGGTGACCTAAACAAACCAGCCGTCAGGAGACCTGACGGCTGGAATTATTAAGTTAGTAGGAGCTAATTACCGCTCGTTGATAGAACATAAATGGTTCCGGTCATCCCACTCGTATCGTGAAGGATACATTCGTAGCTTAGTGTGCTAGATACATTGCCGACCTTGAGTGAGAAGGTGGAGTTACCGCCGGGCAACAGGATCCCTGAGTTGAAAAAGTCAGTCTGGTTGAGGGCCTTACCCTGCAACACCGCCTGCGAGGGGAATAACACCGCAGGGTTGATCAGCGCCACCGGGCCGTCTGGTCCTTGCGCCATGATCACGAGCGGCTGGTCAGGTGAACCGTTATAAAATGTTATCGTGTGGGGGGCTGTATCCGTAGAGGATAGTTTCCATACAATCGTATCACCCTTTTTTACCGTCGTTGTGCCGGGGAAAAAGCCCATCACCATGATATCCATCGATTCATAACCCATGATAACGGTATGGGTTAGGGTGCCATCCGGGTTCTTTATCACCGGGACGGCCTGTGCTTTAGCCTGTGTCAGGACGGCAGGCACTCCCGACCAGGCTGCTTTGAGCTCAGCCTGTGCCAGTATCTGTTCTTGCGCAGGAGTTGGTACGATTACACCTAACCCAACCACTTCCACGGTGCCAGACATCATTTGCCCATGAATGTAACAAATATACTGAAAAACACCCTGGTGGGTAAAGGTCAGTTTAAATGTCTGGACAAAACCTGGGTCGGAGGACATGATGCCCGAGTTTACATAGCTCGAACCGTCATAACGCCCATTGGCTGGTGCAGAGGGAAAGACCGCCTGCGGATTTAATTGGAGCGGCGAAGCCATATTCGGGGGGGCGGGAATTATAAAATTCTGTAGTGGCTGACCAGCCAGGAAAGTCACCGTGTGGATCTCGTGTGAATTGGTATTCCAGCTGATTGTATCTCCAACGTGAATGCGGATAACGTGCGGGAAGTAATCCATCAGTGAAACCCCCATGCTGGTATTTTCCGCTCCTACCAAAACCGTGTAGTTCTGTGATGTGCTGGCGTAAGCAGGTAAGGCGAAGCTGAACATTCCCATGAGTAGGGTCAGCAATACTCCGATATGTAATACCTTTTTCATTTTTGTCTTTAACCTTTCTTTAATATACTGGATAATGTTTACCTTTGTGGTATACTTAATCTTGGCTAGAGTTTACCGGGTTTCTTTTATTTTTGGTATCTCTAAGCGATACAAAACAAACACAGTGGGGTGAAAATGTTGGATGATGTTACTTTCGGTGAATGGTTAAGCAGGCGGCGAAAATCGATGGGGTTTACTCAGAAACAACTGGCCGATCTGATCAATTGCGCAACAATAACACTACGCAAGATTGAAGCTGAACAACGACGTCCATCGGCGCAAATTGCTGAACGATTGGCAGTCTATTTAAATATTCCACCGACCGAGCAAAGTTCTTTTACACATTACGCACGCGGAGAGAGTTTATCCGCCCCTTCAGTGGGGATCGAAATTTTTCCATGGCAGATGCCGGATGTTGCATTCGACTCGCGTTTATTTATGCCTTTACCACAACTTGTGGGGCGAGATCGATAAACTTCTGCAGTTGAGTAATATTGATAAGCTGAGGAAGTCCATCGACCCAGGCGATGTTGACCGTGAAAAATGCCTGAGTCCTTATTCGAGTCCGAGCTGAACTCGACCAGCTAATACAGCATGCAGATCTGTAGCTGCCGAAAGCCGGGAAATCCAGATATTATTCCGATGCGGGGAATTATCTCCGTTTAATATAATATCGGTAAACATTCGTGTGGCGAAGCTCAAAGCCGATGTGTTGGTACAGGCGGTTGGCAGCCTCTCTACCCGGGTTTGTTGTGAGCATCACCTGCGGGCAGCCTAACTGTTCAGCACGTTCCAGGCACGCGCGGGTGAGAGCTTCACCAATACCTTTACCCCGCGCCTTCTCATCCACCACGACATCCTCAATGTAACCACGCAGGCCGGTGGGGACGCGGTACAGCACCAGGGCGGCTAATCCAACGATCGCGCCTTCTGGGGAGCTCGGGTCGCGGGCGATAAACAATGCCGAAGCGCCTTCAGACAGCATAAGGGCGAGCTCAGCACGAGTGGGTGGGGGGTTATTATTGGTCAGCTGGGGCACCAGGCGTTGGCAAGCCTGGATGAGCTCATCCGTCACTTCGGCTGTCTGGATAATCACATAATTCGAAGCTGGAAAGGGCATTTTTGCTCCAGTAATATTCACTATCTACTTGCTTTCCGGAAAAAAACAGGGTAGTAATTCAAGCAAAGGGAACATGGATCTGGGGATTAGGGCTGGGGCGTGGCTGAATTTTCAGCTTCCGGTATGGGCCAGATTCCGTCCATATATTCGGCTACCATTTCCCGTAATTTCCCGAAATCAGCATTGTAGACGAACGTGGTCACATTTCTGTAATTATCAAATGTGGAACTTGCTGTAAACAATTCTTCCGGAAATGAATTCGCTTTAATATTATCCACTGGTACTGCCTGTGCAATGCAGGTCAGGCTATTAATTTCATTCGGACTTAAATCGGTTTGGACGTTGTTTATAAACTGCGCTGCCAGTGTGGGTAATTTGGGCAGCATGGTGGAGCTGAGCAGCTTCACCCGCAAAGCACTCAAGATGATTTTCTGGTATTTCATGCGTTGAAATGTGGTTGGGATGCGGTTAACCGCCATCTCAAGAGCAAGGTTTCCATCCAGATGATTTTTACCAGCCGAAAGGTATAATCTTGGATCGGGAGTGCTACTTCCCCAATTTAAGTTGATCGGGGATTCCAGATTGACGTCCAAACCACCAATGGTGTTGACCATATTGACAAACGTTTGCCGGTTAATGGCAACATAATGATCAACTTGCAGGCCAAAATTGAGCTCCAGGGTGCGCGCCATTAGACCCGGACCTTGTCCTGGTCCATCGTAATAGCCCATACCCGGATTTCCAAATAGATATGCCTGGTTGAGCTTTCCATGCGTAATCCCATAATGATCGGATATATCGGGTATTTCCACCCACAGATCACGCGGGAAATCGATGACCATGATGTTTGGTATGGCAAAATCAATCCTCACGATATGAATAGAATCTGCCAGACCGTAGAGGTAACCAGTGCTGCGTGCATCCGAACCTATCGCGAGGATGGTCATCGTGGTTGGTCCGCTACACATGGGACGGCGGGTAATCGTTGGTGGTATTGATGTGATGCCCGGCTGTATTGAGTTTGCTGACTGGGTGGTAGCCAGTGACGAACCTGAGATTATTATCTGTCCAGATATTATGGATGATTGGGCTAGGTTAATTGGTGTACCGATCGAAAATAGCGGACGGTTTGATATGCCCGATGGGACGTAAGAAGGTACATAGAGTTGCGGACCGAGTGGTTTATTCCATCTATAAAGCAAATAAAATCCACATCCGGTCACCACGAGCATAATGACCAACAAAAACATAATGAAAACTCTATGTTTCGACAAGTCGATATTCTCCGGCTTTATTCTAACTTGTTTTTCTTGAGCTTTGGTTAAATTAACAACTCTGTGAGCCCGTCTGATCTGGATCCATATTATTTTGGCCAGGTACCATTCATGAAATCGGCAAGATAAGTCCGCAGCTGGTTGAAGTCTGCATCCATCACATAGGTGTTAACCTTGCGGTATGAGTCGTACACATGGTTTCCGGTAAACATATCATCCGGAAAGGCCACCACGCTGATATTAGTTTTGTTAAGTTCCTGGCTGATGCAGATAAGTTTATTGATATCATTAGGGCTCAAATCGGTCTGGACGGAGCCTGAAAATTGAGCTACCAAATTGGGTAGCTTAGGCAGCATCGCCGGAGTGAGCAGTTTCGACTCGATGGCGTGCAGGACGATATTCTGGTTCCTGGCGCGTTGGAAAATCGTTGGCCAGCGGTTCATCGCTAACCTCAAGGTCATCGTCCCATCCAGATGATGGCTGCCCGGTTCGAGCACATAGGCGGGGTTTTCACCATCATGGTTCTGATTTAGGTCGATTGTAGAGTCCAGATAGATATCGATACCGTCCATGGCATCGATGAGGCGAATAAAAGTCTTTATATCCACCGCCAAATAGTGATCCACTTGCATGCCAAAATTTTGTTCTAGGGTGCGGGCGAGCAGACCAGGCCCCTGTCCAGGGCCATCGTAATAACCCATTCCAGGGTTGCCAAAGAAATACGCCTGGTTCAGCTTACCATGGGTGATGCCATAATGATCCGAAATTCCTGGAATTTCAACCCATAGATCGCGAGGGATATCCACCATCATCACACCAGGCGTGGTGAAATCAATACGCACGATGCGGATGGAATCTGCCAGCCCATAAAGGTATCCTTCCGAACGCTCATCGGACCCAATCAACAACAGGGTCATCACGGCTGGACCGTCGCAGAGAGGCACCGCTGGTGGCAGCTGGTTTGGTCAGTTTAGACACGATTTGAGCCAGCAGGGATTGAGGGGTTGGGGTTGGTCCGGCGATCGCAATCGAGCCAACTGGAACTACTCCAGCTGGGCCGGGTAATACCGCTACTTTTTGAGCTGTCGCGGTTGGCAGCCCTAAAACAGGACCGAGGGGCTTGTTCCACATGGCGACAAAGATAAATACAAGTGCCAGCGAGGCAATAACAAATTCCAGTATCAGGATTTTTCGTAATAAACGTTTGCTCATTTTTATATACTACCACTCGGATTATGCCGGTACCAATTTCAATTCCAAATCAGCAACAGTAAATCCAAAAAAAGGTCCTCCAGTCAGTTTATATATAGACAATAAAAAAAGCCGGGGAATAATGGATTGCGGAGAATAGTTCATCCACTTTCCACTTATCAACCGGGTAGACCTATTAATTCGTAATCGAGCCTGCCGGTCTCCAATAAGGCATCTGGTCATCGGCTGGATTATTGGTCAAATTGATCGGTTTGGTACCATCGGAATTCATCACGTAGATCTCCCAATTGCCATCCCGGTTGGTTTGGAAAGCGATCAATTTTCCATCCGGAGACCATGCGGGTGCCCAATCACTCGCCGGGTTATTGGTCAGGTTGACTCTGCCAGAGCCGTCAGCGGTGATCACGAAAATATCTCCATACTTGTCAATATCTGCCCGGAAGGCAATCTGCTTCCCATCCGGAGACCAGGCAGGTCCGTAATCGATCTCATTCCCATTGGTAAGGCGGACTACGCCAGATCCATCTGCATTCATGCTATAGAGGTTGTTCACACCCGTAGGGTTATCCCGGTCAGATACGAACGCTATCTGGTTGCCATTCGGAGAGAAAGTTGGTGCATAATCATCGGCAGGGTTGTTCGTGATGCGCCTCACGTTGGTACCATCGGCATTCATGATATAGATTTCATTATTTCCATCCATGCGCGAGGTGAAGGCAATCTGCTTTCCATCGGGAGTCCAGGTTGGGAAGCCTTCATCTATAGTGGGGCGGTTGGAAAGATCGACCGGATTCGAGCCATCGGCGTTCATCAGACCCACGTAACTGTTGGTGAGACCAAAACCCGTGAAAAGCAGCTGGCTGCCATCCGGTGAAAATGGACCGGGGAAAGTATTCGATTCATCCGTGGTTAAGCGAGTCACATTCCCATCCACCGTGTTCATCAGGTAAAGGTTTGAATAAGCTCCATCCCGGTTCGATGCAAAAACAATATCAACAGCTCCCCCTGATAATGGTGGGAGTTTCACTAAGGTCGGCGTGGGGAATGGAGCCAAGGTTTTGGTAGCGAGCGGGATTTCAGTAAAGGCTATGACAGGCAGCTCGGTGGGAACTAACGTTGCGGTTGGTTGAGCAACCGTTGGCTGTGCTGGCACACTGGTAGCTGAGACAGCGGTTGTAGGGCTCGGGTTGGCTGGTGAACAGGCGGCCACGAATACCATGAAAGTAATCAATGGGATAATTCGTTTAATTATTTTGTACATGTCATTCTCCTAGCAATACAAACCAAACGGATATCAAACCGCCAGCCTATTGACGCTGGATGGTTAATTAATGTTCCAAGGTTCTCAAATATGCACCTAAACCTGGGAACATTTCCCCAGGAAGTTCCGAATCATACCCACTGCCTTCCCCACTCCATCCTCTGTCTGCATCTTCGCCCCTAAAATTTCAGCATTGCGCCGGATGACCGGGGAATTCACCGCCTGGTCGATCGCTCTTGCCAGGTTTTCGACGCTTAACCTGGTAAATGGGATCGGAGTTGGACCGGCTCCCAGCTGGAAGACACGGCTGCCCCAAAATGGCTGGTCGGCAAAGAATGGCACGACCACGGTTGGTCTGCCATGACGCAGCCCGGTGGCGGTAGTACCAGCACCCCCATGGTGCACCACTGCAGATACGTATGGGAAGAGCCAATCATGGGGAACCGATTCAACCCGAAATATGGAATGCGGCAAGTCGCCTTTCCCCAGACCCCCCCAACCGCTTAGCAGGATGCCGCGCTGACCTGCCCGCTGCAGCGCGCCCAGGACGATGCTGGAAGCATTCTCGATCTGCTCATCCACCATACTGCCGAATCCTATGTAAACCGGCGGCCGCCCCGCTTCCAGGAATTGCAGTAAATCAGGTGATGGCTGCCATTCGGTTTGACCGTCCGGGAACCAGTGCCCGCTCACCTGGAGCCAATCTCCCCAATCATTGGGACGGGGAAGCAGGGATGGGCTGAAACCGTACACAATGGGCATTCGGGCTATATCCAGGTGACGGTAGAAGCTAGCCGGGAGTGGCTTGAGCCCGAGAACATCGCGACGGCAATCATTGACCACTCCTTTGATCAAATAGATGAATAGCTGGTTGGAAAAACGGAATGACCACCAGTTGTATGATTTTTTAAATGGCAACCATACGGGGGGCGGTGGAAACGACGGACTTTGAAAGGCGTGCGTTGGAGTGATTGGAATAGTATAAACTCCCAATGCCGGGAGATGATGTTTTTCTGCCACATGATAGCCGGCGAATGCCAGGGTTGAATAGAGGATTGCATCTGTTCTTTGGGTGGCAGCTTCGAGGTCAGCAAAGAATTGTCTGGCGAGCGGTTTAAAATGCCTTTCGAGCCACCCCGTCAAGCGCAGTGGTCCGCCCACCCTGGACAGGTCTTGCTGCATCATACTCATTGGCACGGCAGTTACCGGAACGAATGGAAGACCACTGGAGCTTACTAGGTGCTCAAACAGGCGGTCGGCACAAACCTGGACGTCATACCCATCTCTCTGCAAGCCCGCAGCCAAAGCCAAATAAGGCTGCACATCCCCCCGTGAGCCTATTGCGACAATGGATATTTTCATTCTCGGTTTACTTTATAAGCATTACACTGGAGCAGCCCAATTGATAAAGTCCACCAGCTCAGATCTAAGCTTGACCAGCGAAGGGATATGGATATACATCATGTGCCCTGCTTCAAAGTATCCCATGCGTAAGTTGCCCAGCAGTGATTTATCCAAACCCAGGTGCTTGAAAGTGTAGCGTGTTGCCAGGTAGGGGGTAGCCAGGTCATAATAGCCATTCGCCACATAAACCTTCAAGTGCGGATTCGTGGTTATGGCCTTGCGCAAAGTCTCGGCGACGTTGAGGTATTCATTCTCGAATTCGGCGTAGCTCCAGGGATAAACCCGCTCAGACAGGATCTCGTAAGGTAGATCTGACTCGAACTTGAGCTCACCACGCACGTAATCATTCAAAGTGGCAGTGTAAGGACCAGTTATATTATTCATACTGGGGTCAAACTCGAAATGCTCCCCCGCTGAATCGCGATCGATGCCTTTAAAGCGGCTGTCCAGACGCCCCACAGTGCGCTTGGCATGGCGCAAGAGCTCCTTAGTGAAGCGGAAGATCTCGATACGCAGGTTGGAGCTGTCTATGTAGTCTTCTGAAAGCCCGGTGTACCGTGCCAGCCTTCTGGCAACGAGTAACCGTTCCTCATCCTGAAGATCATCCCCCTGCATCAGTGCATTGGCGTAATCACCCAGGGCAAAACTCTCCACTTCGGCCAGCGTGGCAGACAGGTCTCTCTCCAATTCACCGCTGAGACGGTGGTGGTACCAGGCTGTTGCGGCATAAGTGGGCAGGAAGAGGATATAAGGTAGATCATTGCCAGTATGAAAGTCAGCCGTTTGAAAGTTCAGGATGGATGATATTAACATGATCCCATTGAGATACATCCCGTGCCGTTCCTGCAGGTAGCCAGATAGTCCTGCTGCGCGGGTGGTGCCATAGCTTTCACCGATCAGGAACTTGGGCGACGTCCAGCGCTGGTACCGGGTGGTGTACAGGCGGATGAAGTCTCCCACCGACTCAATATCCTTCTTGAAGCCATGGAACTGTTTGGGTTTTTCACCCGGCACTGCGCGGCTGAATCCCGTGCTGACCGGGTCAATGAATACCAGGTCGGTTTGGTCGAGCATGGAAAATGCATTATCCACCAGCTTATACGGAGGGGAAAAGGCGAAACCTTCATCGTCCAGTAGCACCCGGCGGGGACCCAATAATCCCAGGTGCAGCCAAACAGAAGACGAGCCAGGACCCCCATTGAAGGAAAAGGTCAACGGGCGTGATTGGAGGTCTTCAACCCCATCGCGGGTGTAAGCCACAAAAAATATCGATGCACGCGGTTTTTCCCCTTCCGACTCTCCTTCCTTATCACCCTTCTTTTCGGCTTCCTCTTTTAAAACCATCGTGCCGCAAGTGACGGTATAATGAACTTCCCGCCCATCGATGGTCAGGCTGTGTTTGGTTTCCACCAGCACATCCTTGGGAGGAGGTAGAGGTGCTTCTTCAGATTTTTTAGCTTCCTTATCCTGTTCAGTCATATTTTTCCTCTCCTGATAATTATAAAAAAGATACCAGCGGCTTATAGATTATTGAATAATCATTGCTTTCATCTTCCGCCTGATACTAACTGGATGGATCATTTGGACTGCCCAACGATAATGATCACAAGTATTACCGGCAATCCACGCGATCAGGGGGAGTTTACCGGTCCAGGCGTACATACCAACAGCTAACATCTCTGCTTCGGGGATCTTCTCGATCACGTTTGAAATCTGACGATAAGAAGTGTGGAAATCTGCCATCACAACCGCGAGTGGGCGATCTATATGCTTTTGGCGATACAATTCATTCAACTGACCCATCTGCCGCCAGTTATATCCCAATTCTGGTGTTACCACAGTATTCCCATGCATACCCGCCTCATACCAACCAATCCAACGTTGTTCCCAATCCACCAAATGCTGTAAAATATCCTTAACAGACCACTCACCCATGCATCCTTGAAACTCCAACTCTGCCGGGTATAATAATCCGATCTTTACTTCCAATTTTCCCCTCTCAATAACAGTGGACTCAAGCAGATCAGATTTTGTTCTTGGATGCATATCCAACTCCAGGATGATTTTACCACCCGCCAACCAGAAGGATCCAAAGGATTAATCTATTCGTAATGTTGATTATGGATATATACTGTTTATTCTGCTAAAATGAGATACTGAACCCAGGAAAATTCTTTATGTCCGATTTTCTCACCGTACCGGGTTTCCTTGGTACCAAAGCCACGCTTCGATCTGATCTCACATTAATACTGATATTGATCAGCGCAGTATTATTCAACATTGGTTTCATCCTGGCCCGCAAAAAACACTTCACCGCCCATCGTTGGGTACAAACCAGTTCAGTCACCCTGAACACGCTGGTAGTCTTGATCTCGATGGTCACCTCCTACGTTATCCATATCCTGCCAGGTATACCGGCAAAATTAGATCAGGGTGATTATGCGGTGACAACAATCCACGGTTTGATTGGTGCGGTTGCACTCGTGTATGGTGTATTCGTCGCCTTAAGGGGGAATGAGCTAGTCCCGAAACGTTTACGCTTTAAGAATTACAAGCTGTATATGCGGTGGGCATATGGGATGTATATGGTTGCAACACTCGGTGGAGTATTCGTCTATATCATCGTGTTCGTAATGGGTATTTGAGAGAACAGCATGATATACGTCCAAATCATATTCCTGGTGCTCTCAATCTGCCTGACATTCATGTTTTTTATATATGGGTTTAACCACTACTTTTTATTGAGCGTCATTCACCGCTACCAAACCCCAAAGCTTATACCGTCTACGGATGATAAGCGTCCGTATGTTGCCATCCAGCTCCCAATTTACAATGAACGCTACGTTGTCCGCCGCCTGGTGGAGGCGTGCGCGCGCATGGTGGAACAGTACGGAATCGATAATGCTGAAATTGACATCCTGGATGATTCGAATGATGACACGATCCAGATCGTAGATGAAGTTGTAAACGAATATCATCAAAAGAACTACCATATCCATATCCAGCGCAGACCTGACAGGGTTGGATACAAGGCAGGCGCGCTTCAAGTTGCCCTTAATAAAACCACTGCAGAATTTATCGCAATTTTTGATGCCGATTACACTCCGCGCAGTGACTTTCTCCTCCGAACCATACCTTATTTCCTGCAGGATGAAAAGCTGGCCATCGTCCAGAGCCGGTGGACCCACCTTAATCGCTACTTTAACCGCGTGACGAGTGCAGTGGCGATTGGTATCGATGTACACTTTATGGTTGAACAAACCGGCAGATATGCCTCCAAATGCTTCCAAAATTTTAACGGCAGTGGTGGGGTGTTGCGGAAAAGTGCACTGGAGGAGGCTGGAGGCTGGCAGGCAGACACGCTTGCCGAGGACCTGGATGCCAGTTATCGGATGCAAATGATAGGTCACAAAATCCTGTTCCTCAAAGACCTGACCAGTCCGGGAGAGGTACCACCCACTGTGCCCAGTTTCAAGAAACAGCAGGCGCGTTGGGCTAACGGCTCACTGCGCACTGCCCGAAAATTATTGCCATCCATCCTGCCGGACCATACTATCAAAATATATCAAAAATTGGAAGCAATCATCCACCTGACCGGGTACATGCTTCATCCAATGATGTTCTTATCCTTTCTCCTGGCAAGTTTCGGAGCAATCTTCGAAGTGGATACCTTCCTTGTCCATTCACACATGCTTACTCCATTGGGCGGTGCATTCGCCTCATTTGACCCGAACACCGCCAAAGAGCTGCATAACCTGACGTGGGGAGCGCTGGATGCCATGATCCTGCTCAGCATGGTGGCTGCCTGGCTTTCACCCATCATCAGCTTGAGATTGCAGAAGATCTCAATAAGGAAAAACTTGCTGGGTCTACTGGTATTATTCCTGCTTGGCAGTGGCATCAGCGTCAGCAACTCGGTGGAAGCGGTTAAGGCATTGTTTACCAACCGTCAATGGGAATTCAAGAGGACCCCCAAATATGCCAACGTGAAAGATAAGGAAGGCTGGCGTAACCGAAGTTACCAGGTGCCTTTGGATTTCGTCTTCCTGCTCGAGCTGGCTTCGGTCTGCCTGGGGATTGTTGCAACGATTTTTGCCATCATTCATGTCCATTACGCAGTGTTGGCAATCTTGCTTCCCTACACCACGGCCTATATTTTCATCTCGTTTCTCACCTTCCAGCAGAGTCGACCGCAAGAGCCGGTAGAACATGTCGAGTCAGGTGCAATCAATCCCATCCAGCCGCATCAGGCAGATTTTCCCAAATAGAGATCTCGGTCTGCTGCTAGCAAGTATCGGGGTTCAGCTGATCCTTGGTCTGTTCTTTGGGCACGCTTATGATATAAAGATCTTCATGGCCACGGGGTACCTGGTGGCATCGGGTCAGGACCCCTATATCCTTCCGGACCTTCGGACGGTTTTCCATAACCCGGCTTTCATTGGACTTAGCAGCATCGGCTACCCCCCACCCTTTCCCCTTATATTGGGGCTACTCTACCTGCTCACCTATGCAACCACACATAACTTCCTGCTATATAACCTGGCGATTAAAATTCCGGTCATTATTGCCAATATATGCCTGGCATACCTCGTCAGAGATATATTAAAAAAACAGGAGGCTAACCCGGGTGTCTCTCGCAAAGCCTGGCTGTTCCTGCTTTTCAACCCCTTCCTGCTCTACTTCACCACGGCCTGGGGGCAATTCGATTCTGTGGTTGCCCTGCTGACCCTGGCTGCTTTATTGATGCTGCATAAACAGCATTTGATCAGCTCTGCCATCCTGCTTTCCCTGGCAATTGCACTCAAACCGACCCCCGTACCGGTCGTCCTGGCGGTAGCGGTATATCTATGGGAGGCTCCCTGGAGCAGGTTAATACGCTACATGGTCGCATTCATCATCAGTATGGCTGCCTTCTGTGTGCTTCCTTTCATCATTTTTGGCTGGGACGCCACTCCTATCTTGCATGGTTGGAATACCCAGTTTACGGTAAGTGGAGGCATGGCTCTCACCACGCTTTATGAGCTAATTGCAGGCACGTATGTGCTGCCTGGAGAATGGTGGCTGTTGGGGGTGCTTTGGCTGCCCGCCATTTTTATTGGCGCGTATTTTTTGCGAAGGGGAAGCCATGGATTCATTATCTTACTGAAAAACAGCCTGGCATTGATCTTGATCTTTTTCCTGACTCGCACCTGGCTTTCAGAACAAAACCTGGCACTGATCCTCCCCATCGTTGTGATCCTGGTGTCCCTCAAGGAATTGCCCAGGTTCACTTTTTATGCTGTGTGGATCTTACCCCTAATTTTCACTGTATTTAATACTTCTCCGGCTCAGCTGTTATTCCCCATCATGCCTGACCTGATGGCAAAATTGCTGCAATGGGCTGATATCTACCGAGTGCCCCGCCTATGGGCTCGTATGATGGTGGTGATCCCATGGCAGATTGCAGGTTGGTGGATGGTAGCCAGTGCTTATCGAAAAGGACCTGCAGCACCGGCATGAAAATTGACCTGGCCCTATCCCACGGAATTAGCCTGCAAATCACCTCAGGCACCAACCATGACTCACCCTATCCCACCGGCAAGATGCAAAAGGGTTTGGTTTTGTTTTGTGACGGTGATGACCTGTCGGAAGAAGCAGTTGGTTTTGGAGTGCCTATCCTTAAACGCGGTTTGCAAACGGTATTCCCAGGGGAAGTCGAGCTTATTCCAGCGGCGGATGACCCGGCAACCAGGCTCACTGCTCGCTTTAAGCTCAACCTGGAGGAGAAAATCGCCAGACCTGGCTCAGGTAATGTCACCAACCGACTGGTATATGCCAGTAAAAACACGTTAGCGGGAATGATCCGCGGCATGCCGGCGCTGCGCAGGCTGCTGACGAATACATCCAACCTGCTGCGCGCCACCTTTGGCTGGCAAACCACATATGAGCCGACCGGCTATTCCACCAATGTTACCTTGACCTATAGCATTGATCCAGGTTCAGGCAGGATACACATAGAGCTCAAGAGTGTGGAATCCATTCCCGACGGTATCACTGAAATCATCCTGATGAATGAGCAAGGAGCGCAGCACTTCGACCAATACCAGGATTCAGACGGAAGGGTGAAACAGGGAGACCAGATCGGATGTTGGGACGAAGTCAGCACGCAAAGTGCTGCGTTCATGAGCAGCAGCCCCAGGATTTCCTTCAGCCTGCCGCAGGTAAAAGGAGCCAAACTCTTCCTGGGTAGGGAGCTGATCGGCACACGCCTGGCCTGGTCGGGGTTCGGTTATACTTTCCCTCCCATTCTTGACCATTTCAATTATGATGTCACGGTCAAAAGGCTGCCATGAGCAAGGTGCTGCTGATCTACCCGTATTTCAAACCCCCCAATGACCGCTCGGTGTTCCGCTTCCCACCCCTGGGTATAACCTTCCTGGCTTCGAGCCTGCTCACGGCAGGTCATGAAGTGCAGGTGTTGGACTGCACGTTCATGGCTAAACCAGATGCTCTCGCCAAAGCGCTGGAGGCGAAGGCAGATGTTGTTGGCATCTACTGCATGGTGACCATGCTGGAAGACTGCCTGTGGCTTGCCCGCCAGCTGCGACCAGGTACAGGTCTGCTGATGGTGGGAGGACCACTGCCCACCTGCGATCCATTTGCCTTTGTGAGGGATTTTGATGTGGTCGTGCGGGGTGAAGGGGAAGTCACCGTACTTGAGCTGCTGCAGGCATATTCTACTGGAGCTGATTTCAGCGCCATCCCAGGCATCACCATGCTCCGAAAAACCAACCTGGACGGCAAAGTAGCTGAGGAAAGCATTTCCACGCCAGACCGGCCGTTTATCAAAGACCTGGATAGCCTGCCCTTCCCCGCCCGCCAGTTATTACCGAACCAAAGCTACATCCAATTCGGGAAGAAAAAGTACGGGTACTCCATCACTACGGTGATGAGCACGCGCGGCTGCCCCTACGAATGCGAGTTTTGCAGCAACGTGATCTTCGGCGGCTCATATCGTGAGCGTTCTGCTGTTAATATCGTTAATGAAGTGGAGCAAGCACTGGCGTTTGGGTATGACCGCATCTCGTTTGCGGATGATGTCTTTACCCTGCGCAAGAAAAGGGTATTGGAAGTGTGTGCGGAGATCAAAAAGCGTGATCTCCACTTCTATTGGGAGTGCCTGGCGCGGGTGGATTCACTTGATGATGCCACGTACGTAGAGATGTACCGTGCCGGTTGCAGGCGGGTGTATTTTGGGATCGAATCGGGGGATGATACGGTGCTTAAGCTGATGAATAAAAAGATCACGGCGCAGGAAGCGTATCATGCCGCAGTCGCAGCCCACCAGGCAGGACTGGAAGTGGGGGCTTTTTTTATTCTCTTCTATCCCGGTGAGACCAACCAGACGGTGCTGAACACGCTGCACTTCACCACCACTCTGCCCCTCGATTACCTCGGTCTCACCATGCCATACCCACTACCGGGCACTAAATTGTACGAACGAGTCAGAGGTCAGATCAAGCGGGAATGGAATCCCGGTGAAAGCGTTTTTGGCAGTCATGTACTGATCTATAATGCCGACTTCTCCGAAACCAAGATGTGGTTCGGGATCATCAAAGGTCGAGCCCAATTCGAGATTAATCACAGATTGCGCAAACTGGGGAAACTAGCGCCATTAATATTGAGATTATTCGAAATAACGACTGACTGGTTGCTAACCAAACTGCGGTAAGCTGCCTGAATCAGCGGGCTGGCAAGTCCAACAAGCGCTGCTTAAACGTATCCATCGTCTGCTTGATCCGCCGTCTAAGCCATTGCGGGTCGAACTCCGACGTGTACACAAAGGTCACGTCATTCTCGCGGCTCCAATCCTTGGTTGGGTCGATCCCGCTGACACGGTCAAAAAGGGCTGAACCTGGTAGGGGGAACGGCACATTGAACGATATTTCGTTCAATGGCAGGCTGAGGGCAAGATTAAACGTCTGCTCAATCGAGTCTGGGGTCTCGTTGGGGTAGCCAACGATGAAAAACGCCGCCACTTCTATACCCGCCCGGCGAAAATGCTCTACAGCCTGGATACCGTCTTGCAGGGTGGCTTTTTTGTTCATCAGGCGCAGGGTCTCATCGCTGCCCGTCTCCAGACCCAGGTACACCCGCTGGCAACCGGCTTCTTTCATCAGGGCAGCAATCTCAGCATCGATGCCAGTAGACCGGGAGAGACAGCTCCATTTTATATCCAAACCGAGCATGCGCTGGCAAAATTGTCGCAACAAGGATAGGTTCAAGGTGAAGTTATCATCTGCGATCCATAGCTGGTTATACCCCACCTGAGCAATCTGCCTGATCTCCTCAAATACCACATCGAGGTCGCGTTTCCGGTAGAGATGCCCGAAAACCGGCCGGGAGCAAAAGTCGCAGTCGAATGGGCAACCCAAAGTGATCATGATCGAGGTGGTGCGGGTGCCATTTTTCTCCATCCACGCCTTCTGATAGGCGGCATGGTCGAACCCACTCCGGTCAGGGATTGGGAAGTTGCGTATCTGTTGCACGCTGTAATGGATGATGGGGTTATCCACCAGTAGATCTAAGTTTTGCACATACAAGCCTGGATACTGCCCCAGGTCGAGCTCATATATTGTTTTCAATCCTAGCTCAGAGGTAAAGTAGTCCTGGCAGAAATCCGGGAAGCTCAGGTCGGCTTCTCCGCGGAAGACCAGGTCGAACGCACCCGAGTAGCGCTCCGGGTACAGGGTGGGCATCGGTCCTCCCACCACCAGCAGCGCCTCCGGCAACCGTTGTCGCACGAGCTCGGCGAATTGGAAGGTATCCCGGCTCAACATGATCATGGATGAGATGCCGACGATATCCGGGTGGTAGGCTACCAGGTCTTTCGCCACCCTGGTGAAAGTTTGGAAGGTGCAATCAAATATGCGTGTTTCGATGGCTCGCTGGCTCAGCTGGGCGGCAAGGCTGGCTGCGCCCAGGGGTGGGAAAAGCATTTCAGTGGATGATCTGGTACGGAAATAAGGAAATATCAGTGCAACTTTTGGCATAACAATGTTTTCCAATAAAAATCTATATATTGCTGTGTTTACATTAATATACGAGCTATTTCCCCCTCCAGATTGAAATCACAGCAGGGTAAGTGATATCAATCACGGGAGACTACCGGGAGAAAGTATAACGCGCGTTAGATGGTCGATTGAGCAATTATCCTTAGACGTGTATGAGACTTTTATCAACGATCTCGAGACAGATTTCACGCCGATGGTATTTTCTAATTTACAGGTATACTCTCCCGAGCCAGGCCCTCCACAGGATACTCGCTGAACAACTCCGGGATAATTACATTTACATTTGGTAGGATCTGCTGTGCGAGCCTGACCAGCCGGTGGATATCCATCCTACCCGGACGGATAAACTTGCGCAGCGGTTGATCGAGCGAGCGAGTAAAATTATCCCAATGGATAGGGACAAAGACATGTGGCGCTACTCCCTGGAAGAGCTCCTGGTAGTATTGTTCAGATTCTTGTGCCACTGCGAATAGAACGTCTGCTGGTTGGGGCTTAGCAGCACAGACCAATAACCTTATTCCCTCAACCGAGATGCTATATCCCAGGCATTCATCCATGCGGTAATCCCACACGTGAAGAGGAGGCTTTAAATTGGGCCGCAGCTCACCGTTGAACAACCCGCTGAACGGGATGAGGCTGTGCTGACCACGGATCACTTTCACTTCAAATTTCCCCAAGGAGAGTTTATCTCCCACACTACACTCGTATATCCTGGATACTGGGATACCCAAGATACGCAGCAGCTGGCTGGTGTTGGAGGAGCCATAAGCAACTGCATTGCTATTGCGCATTACCTCCGGCACATCCAGCAGGTGGTCATAATGTGAATGTGTTACCAGAATGTAATGGCATTCTGGCAGCTTGTTGGCAACCAGCTCCACATTCGAGAACAATGGTTGCAGCATTCGCATCAGGGATGGGCGGGTGAAGAACGGGTCTATCGCCAAAACCTGGCCAGCAGATTCCACAACCACCCCAGCCGTCCCCAACCAGCGGAATGTGAGGCTCACTGTTCCTCCGGAGGTTTCACCGCCCTGAAACCTCTCCAGATCAGCACGTCATAAATGATCTTCAACCAGCCCGCTATGACGAAGGGTGCCCCGATCAAGCCTGGGATGGCTAGAAACTGCCCGGTGATGGCAGGGGATAAGCTGGCTCCCACCGAGCGGGAAATACTTGTCACACCCATGGCAGCCGATCGTTCATCCGGGCTGACCACCGCCATGGTATACGATTGGCGGGTGGGCACATCCATCTGTGAGATGCTGAACCTGAGCAAAAGCGCCGTGATTGCCAGGGGTAATGTGGGCATGAACGGCACCATGATCAGCAGGATGTTGGATGGGATATGGGTATAGACCATGGTATTGATCAGTCCAATTCGCCTGGCGATCCAGGCTGCCGATAGCGCAGAGATGCCGGCTAGGATGTTGGCAGCAAAAAAAATGGTCCCCAGCAATGCCGGCTCGACACCGAATCTCACGTTGAACCAGTACGCCACCATGGATTGTACAACCAGCCCTCCGGCGAAGGCGTCAAGGGCAAACAGGCTGGAAAGCTTGAACACCACCCCGCGCGACCGGTGCAGCCCGAACCGGCGTTGGAGTGGGATGACTTCAACCAGAACCGGCGCTTCAATAGCTTTGGAGAGGAAGAGGAACAGGATGGCGAGCATAAAGCCGATCACGGTATAACCAAGAACCACAACACGGTATGAATCCAGCGGGGTGTAACCAGCGTTTTGCAATACCTGCGCTAGCACCCCACCGACCAGTGCCCCAGTGGCGGTGGCAAAGGAACCCACCAGGTTATACCATGCAAAGGATTGTGTGCGCGACGCATCCGGTATCAGCTGGGAGAGCGCTGCCTGCTCAATGGAAAGGAATGGACCTATCTCGTTGCCGGAAGGGCTGATCACCCCTATGATCGCCGTCATCACCAGGAAAACGAAGTTGCCTGTCAGGCTGAACACAACCCCAGCCATAATCATCAACAACGCCCCAATGATCAGAGTCCTGCGCCTTCCCATTCGGTCCGCAGAAGTGGTGAGCCACAGAGTGATGCCCGCGTCGCCGGCCAGGGTGAGGGTGAATAACAAGCCAATATCTCCCTCACCCAATCCTCGCTGCGCCAGGTATAACGCCAACACGACGGATAAAAAGCCATAGCCAAACATGCGGATGACGCGCGTAGTGAACAGGAGGGGAATATCTTTGGTCATGTTTATGTAGGAGAATTCTATTTAGCTTTCTTTGCCTTCACTTCAGGCTGCCATAACCACAATGTACGCAGCTCTGCCACGATATGGAACACCATGGCAGGCAGTATGCTGCCGCTTAAGGCATATACAATCGCAAAGCTGAAACCTGTTAGCGCAGTCGTGGCGATACCCTTCATGCCCAGGTATGCTCGGCTCAACCCATAGATTATGCCAGAAATGATGGAGATCAAGATGAGCTGCCCCGCTAACATGGAGAAATTCGATGGCAGATAGGACATCAAAAAGCCGCGGTAAAGAAGCTCCTCGCAGATGCCGGCGGTAATGGCTGCAATCGCAAACCATTTACGCTCAGCCCCATTGGATGGCAGCAGTACTGATGATGCCTGCATACTTCTCTGCATGGAATCCAACGCACTCGGATTGCGCCTTAGGAGATATGTTGATAAAACAACCCCAATGAGCAATGCCACGAGGATAATCCAGCCGATCTGGTTGGGCAGGGTGAGCCCCAACCACTGAAGTGGATCTGGGATGGGGATGACGATCACAGCCAGAACCACCATCCAGCTTAATTCCCACAAAACCTGGGTTCGGTAGTACAGGATGCGCGCAGACGGATCGATGTTCAGCTGTTTCTTCAGGTTGCGGTAGAAATTGGTGCGCAGAAAAGGCTCAACCAGCACTGTATAAGCAGCCAACAGCTGCGATAATAAAGCAGAGAATAAGCCCATGACTCAATCTCCTGGCAAAAGGAATATGACCCGGTTATTGACCTAATTTTACACCCCCCACTTCAGTAAATGATTGAAATTATATTGGAGGAAATTATTCCAACGCCTCAAGGATCGAAAATATGGAGAGGCAGCCACCATTCCAGCCGGCGTATTCCAAAATATGCATTCCCATGAGTGATATAATCGACCAATTATCAAGGGACGATTTCGTCGAAGAACAGGTTATTTCACAGACGGAAAACCCACCTAGACTAACTCGGCAAGGCAGCCTCGTCCAATGGATGGGGATGTTCATATAAGGGAGGTTAAGTATGGAAGCACCAATTGTATTTCCTGATAACTATCAGCCCCTCCTGGGGTTGCGCCAGACAGAGCTGGCGATCCGCCAGATAAAGGAGTTCTTTCAGACTAATTTAGCTTTTGAGCTGAACCTTATGCGCGTAACAGCGCCGCTGTTCGTGCTCTCAGGCACCGGCATCAACGATGACTTGAATGGTGTCGAGCGACCGGTGGTCTTCCCGGTCAAGTCAATCCTGGATAGCCGCGCTGAGATCGTCCAATCACTGGCAAAATGGAAGCGGCTGCAGCTGGCGGAATTCGGGATGCAGCCTGGTGAAGGTTTGTACACCGACATGAACGCCATCCGCCCAGACGAGCTGCTGGATAACCTGCATTCAATCTACGTGGACCAGTGGGATTGGGAGCGCGTGATGCGTCGCGAGGAAAGGAATGTTGACTTCTTGAAGCAGGTTGTAATAAAGATTTATGATGTGATTCTGCGGACGGAGCGCTACATTGGGCACATCTATCCAGAAATCAAGCCGATCTTGCCGGCTGAAATCACCTTTATCCATAGCGAAGAGCTCGAGAAACGCTTCCCGGGGATGTCGCCCAAGGAGCGCGAGAAAGCCCTCTGCCAGGAATGCGGTGCAGTCTTCGTAATTGGAATCGGGGCTGATTTACCGGGTGGCAAACCCCATGATGGTCGCGCCCCCGATTATGATGATTGGTCAACCCCAACATCAGATGGGCATAAGGGTCTGAATGGTGATATCCTGGTGAACAATCCCCTGCTGGATTGCGCCTACGAGCTTTCGTCGATGGGCATCCGGGTGGATCCTCCAGCCTTGCTGCGCCAGCTTGAGCAGCGCGGTGCCCAGAAGCGTAAAGATCTCTACTTCCACCGTCGGTTGCTGAACGGTGAGCTGCCGCTCTCGATCGGGGGTGGGATTGGACAATCACGGCTGTGTATGTTCTACCTGCGTAAAGCCCATATCGGCGAGATCCAATCCAGCCTGTGGCCTGAGGAAATGGTGATAGAGTGCCGGGAGCACAATATCATTTTGCTATAACCGTTCGATAATTACGTCTAATACCCGGAGACCACCGGGAAATTATTATTCTCAGTGGTCTCTGTGTTCTCCGTGGTAAATTCAATTTTCCAGGCGTCTGGGGAAGAGTATTATTTAGCCTAACAGTTCTGTTATTTACTTTTTTTCTGCATTTGCTATAATGGATTTACTTGAGATTTGTGAAATAAATCATTCGACAATCGGAAAATATTGGATCATTAACAGCATTCGAAAATAAACGGAGGTGCCCTCGATAACATTTCCATCCTCTTCTCATTTTTCTTTGACCGGGAAAGGAGGCGCTGAGTAAGTTTATCGACAAGTTAAATTCAGTCCAATTAAAGGGGGAACAAAGCTCAATAAATGACCGAAAAGGTCATTAAACTGGATACGCATTCCAGACTATTTATTGAACATGGTACGCAGAAACCGGCATAACGCCGGTTTCTCTTTTAATCTGCGCATACCAATAGCGTATATGTTTTATTTCTGTCCTGTTAGTCTGATCCCTAATTGACCAAAACCTCTATCTGTGGCATAATTCGCCCCAATCGATAGTCGAAAAGCGACGATGGAAACGAGTAAGCCTGGTTCCCTGCCAGCGACCCCGGGTGGGGTGTGAGCCGGGGCAGTGCCACAGGCTGAAAATCCTTCCGGAGCTGCAATCTGAACGCAGGATCCTGCCATTAGGAAAGCCGTAACTGCCAGACGTTACCCCGGGCACGTGGATCGTTATCCGTTTATCAGATAACTGCTCATGCAGCGGAGGTGCTCGTCATATGGGCGGGAACCAGGGTGGTACCGCGGGAGTATAGATGTTTGCACTCTCGTCCCTGATCTGGGAGGAGAGTTTTTTGATTAATAGGAGTAACCATGCCATTTCAAGAAGTTCCAAACAAAGTCGATTTTCCAGCCCAGGAGCAGGAAGTGCTCAAATTCTGGAAGGAGAGCCATGCCTTCTTGAAGATGGTCGCCATTCATAAAGGACAGCTTCGCTGGTCATTCATCGATGGTCCCATCACTGCCAACAACCCGATGGGGGTCCATCACGGCTGGGGGCGCACCTATAAGGACCTGATGCTGCGATTCCGCACCATGCAAGGGCACGAGCTGCGCTACCAGAACGGCTTCGACTGCCAGGGTTTATGGGTGGAAGTCAATGTTGAGCGAGATTTAGGGTTCAAGTCAAAGCTGGACATTGAAGACTATGGACTGGCGAAGTTCGTGCTCAAGTGCAAGGAAAGAGTGCTGAAGCTATGCTGCCGTCCAAACCGAACAATCCATCCGCCTGGGTTTCTGGATGGATTGGAATGACACAGAAATGCTTAAACGACCTGGCGGAAAAGCTGATGCACGACCCGACGCAGGTCATTACAGTACCAGGTCCGAACGGTCCGTTTACCGATACCGTCGAACAGGTGGTAGCCCACCTTGGTCTGCCAGAGCTGGGTGCCTCGTACTTCACCTTCTCCAACGAGAATAATTATATGATCTGGACCTTCCTGAAGAAATGTTGGGAGAAAGGCTGGCTCTATAAAGGTGATGACGTGATGCCGTGGTGCCCGCGCTGTGCCACTGGTCTCAGCCAGCATGAGATCGATACCGAGGGCTACCAGGAGATCACCCATCGTGCGGTGACCGTGCGCTTCCCCCTGCTCGGTCGTGAAAAAGAATCGCTGTTGGTGTGGACCACCACCCCCTGGACGCTCACCAGCAACGTCGCCGCTGCGGTGGGTGCGAAGCTGACTTATGTCAAGGTAAAGCAAGGCGACGAAGTGCTGTACCTCTCCAAAGGTACTCTCTCGATGCTCAAAGGACCATTTGAAGTCCTCAAGGAGCTGAAGGGAGCCGAGATGGAAGGCTGGGCATACTCTGGTCCGTTTGACGAGCTGGAACCTTCTCAACGCCCGGGCGGATACACCTCCCTGGAACAGCTGATCCGGGACGTGAAGCAGAATGCCATCCAGGCGCACCGGGTGATCCTGTGGGACGTGGTGGGCGAAGAGGAAGGCACCGGTATCGTTCATACCGCCCCAGGTGCAGGCGCGGAAGACTTCCAGCTGGGTAAGGATAACCACTTGCCCATCATCGCTCCGTTAAACGAGGAAGGTGAATTCCTGGAAGGATTCGGCTGGCTGAGTGGGAAACATGTTTTAGACGTAGCTGACCTTATCTTCGATGACCTGCTTCGAAAAGGTTTGCTGTATCGGGTGGAACCATACACCCACCGCTACCCGGTATGCTGGCGCTGCGGCACCGAGCTGGTATTCCGACTGGTAGACGAGTGGTTCATCAGCATGGGGGCAAGCTATGACAAACCCCGTGAGGAGCTTACAGCAGACGAGAAATCCGGAAGCTTGCGCTACCAGATCATGGATGTGGTCGAGCAGATCAAGTGGATCCCTGAATTTGGCTTCTCCCGTGAGATGGACTGGCTGCGCAACATGCACGATTGGATGATCAGCAAGAAGCGCTATTGGGGGCTGGCGCTGCCCATCTGGGAGTGTGAAGCATGCGGTAATTTCGAGGTCATCGGGAGCGATGATGAGCTCAAGCAACGCGCCAGCAGTGGTCTGGATGTACTGGACAACCACACCCCCCATCGACCATATATCGATGCGGTCACGGTCCCCTGCTCCAAATGCGGTACGAATATGAACCGGGTGCGCGATGTGGGCAACCCCTGGTTGGATGCGGGCATCGTACCCTTCAGCACGCTCAGCTACCGCAAGGACCCCGATTTTTGGAAGCAGTGGTTCCCGGCCGATTGGATCAGCGAAAGCTTCCCGGGGCAGTTCCGCAACTGGTTCTACTCGCTGCTGGCGATGGCAACAGTCATGGAAGGCACACCGCCCTTCATGGAGAACTTCGGTTACGCACTGCTGCTGGGTCCGGACGGTCGACCGATGCATAAGAGCTCGGGAAACATGATCGAATTCAACGAAGCCGCCAGCGAAATGGGCGTGGACACGATGCGCTGGCTTTTTACCTCCCATAAACCGGAGAATAACTTAATCTTCGCCTACGCCAAGCCTAAGGATAACCCCCAATCGGGTGTCCGAACAGGAGCAGATGTACGGAAGGAGTTCATCATCCCGCTATGGAATGTGTATAGCTTCTTCGCAAACTATGCCCGCCTGGATGGCTGGCAGCCGTTAGGTCAATTCGACCCGGATTATCCCGAAGGACCCACCCCTCAGAGTGAAAACTTGCTGGATCAGTGGATCGTGGCGCGACTGAACCAGGTGGTCGAAGGGGTCGGCAACTCCGTCGATGCGTCAGACTTTATGAGTGCCAGCATGGCTGCCGAAGCTTTCCTGGATGACCTGTCCAACTGGTATGTCCGGCGGTCAAGACGGCGCTTCTGGAAGTCAGAGCACGATACCGACAAGAACACCGCCTATGCCACCATGTACCACGTGCTGGTCAAATTCGCCAAAACACTGGCGCCTTTTATACCCTTTATCACCGAGTTGATGTACCAGAACCTGGTGCGCTCGGTGAGACCCGAAGCCTACGAGAGCATCCACCACACTGCCTGGCCCCTGGTCGACACATCGATCGCAGACGATGACTTGCTCGAACAGCTGACGCTTGCACGGCGGGTGGCTTCGCTTGGGCTCAGCGCGCGTGCCAATGCCAACCTCAAGGTGCGCCAGCCGCTCAGCAAGGTGCTGGTACATGCCGGTAAAGCTGTGCTGCGCCAGGACCTGGTAGACATCGTCAAGGATGAGCTGAACGTCAAGACTTTCGAGTTCGTCGAGCAGGAAGGCGCCCTGGTCAAATACAAGGTGCTGCCAGATAACAAGCTGCTCGGTCCTAAATTCGGGGCAAAATTCCCCCAGGTTAAGGCTGCCTTGATGCGGGCTGATCCTGGATTGGTAGCCTCCAATGTGAACGCGGGGATCCCGGTAAAGCTTGATGTGGCTGGTGAGACAGTTGAGCTCACACCCGAGATGATCCTGGTCAGCACCGAGCCACTCCCGGGATTGGCAGTGGCGTCAGATAAATACCTTACGGTTGGTATCGATGCCACATTGACCCCTGAGCTAAAATCTGAGGGGCTCGCCCGTGAGGTGGTACGCAGGGTTCAGGACATGCGGAAGAACGCCGGTTTCAACATCGAGGACCGCATCACCACCTGCTACCAGGCGGAGGGTTCACTGGAACAGGTGTTTGTGACGTGGGGTGAATACATCGCTTCTGAAACGCTTACAACGCAGCTATTGGATGGACATCCCGTCGAGGGCGCCTATGTGGAGGAGCATGAACTGGAAGGCGAGAAACTTGTCCTGGCGGTGAAACGGAACATATGAAGCTCCTTTTCTGAATCGCTCATTTTAAGCAGAAGGTTTGGAGCGGATATGTTACTCCTCCCCTAAATTTCGGTTTATGAAATTTAGGTTTAGAGTCACTTGAACTCCTCCCCTAAATTCCGCTTTTTGGAATTTTGCATCCCGAATGATTTTGTTCGGGAGAGGGGAGGCTGGGAGGGGGTCGCAGGAATATAATTAACCATGCCTCCAAAAAAACTCTCAATAATAACGCGTCAGCGTGCCCACGATCTACGACACAATCAAACTGAGCCGGAATCAAAATTATGGACATATTTACGTACTCATCGCTTGGGAGATGTGCATTTTCGCCGGCAACACACAATCGGGAAATACATCGTTGATTTCTGTGCTCCGCGACAAAAGCTGATTATTGAGTTGGATGGGAGCCAACACCTAGATCGGGAACAACAAGATCAGGTGAGGTCATCCATTCTATCCTCAAAGGGTTACCGCATTTTACGTTTTTGGAATAATGATGTAATGAATAATCTTGAAGCAGTGATTGTTTCGATTGAACAAGCATTATCCGAAAGTAAACACATAGAATAACCCCCTCCCACCTCCCCCATTTTCAAAAAAATGAAAATGGGGGAGGAAAAAAACAACACGTCGTTTTATTCTTCCATTAAACCAAATGCTATCCGAGCAATATCTCCGGGTTGTAATGAGTTGAAACAGTTTTTTTGAATTGAGCTAATTCTCTACCCACCAGTACCTGGTAGACATATAATCCCACCTAGTCCTCAGAAAGTAAACGTATCTGCGGATAATAACAACCCCTCACCTTACTGATGCGCTTGTTTCTTTTCCAAATCCTTCCGATCCTGCTGGTCGGTTAATCGGTCCTTCTCCTGCTCTTTTTCCAGCTGTTTGCGCTGATCTTGCTGGGGCTTTTGTTGATCACCCTGTACCTGCTCCACCTGCTTCCGTTCCTGCTGTTGAACGATGCGCTTCTTCTCCTGCTCTATTTCCAGCTGCTGGCGCTGTTCTTGCTGAGGTTTTTGCAAACCACCTTGATGTACGTCCGTCTGCAGCTGTTCCTTTTGGCGTTTTTTTCGTTCTTCTTCCTGCTGGCGTTCCAGGTCCGCCCGTTCCTTCTGCTGTTTTACTCGATCTTGCTCCTGCTGCTGCTCCAGCTTCTGCCGCTCGATGGCGCGTTGTTTGCGCTCTTGTTCCTGCTGCTTCTCAATTTCCTTCTGCTTCCGCTGATTCTGCTCGAATTGCTCTTGCTGCTCCGATTTCTGTTCCTTCGCCATGTTGGGTTCCTCTTTGAACACAAGTATAGTCCATTTTCTTCACTGGATATAATGTCCCTCCCGTCCTGATGTTGCGGGATAGATTTTAGAGATCAGGATTTTACCAGCTAACCTTCTCGCCAATCACTTGGTCAGCTGTCGCTGGAAGAGGAACTTCAAATTGGAGGGGTAGAAGCTTGGAAACATCAAATGTTCATACTCTCGTGGCATGGGGCTCATACTTATTGCATCCTCAGTAATTCCGTTTTGCATCGCTTCATTGACGAGAGCGTTCAATGTAATAATATATCTATCATTCCAATCGAGTGCAGAGGCTTGACCAACGGGGCCATGACCAGGAACCAGGATCACCGGGTTTAATTCCCTCACCTGAGCCAGAATAGATTGGATCTTGTCCGGGTCACCGTCTGGCAAATAAGGATGAACATCGATGAACAAGATATCTCCCATGAAGAAGACGCCGTCATCAGGTAAATGGAGGATGGCGTCGCTTCCTGAATGGGCCCTATCGTAGGTTAAAATTTTAGCTGACCGTTTCGATCCATGTAAGGTGAGCTCTCCGGTAAAAGTAACGTTTGGGAGGCGAAGCAGCAGGTTTGGCAGGGTTGCGATGATCGCTTGATAGTACGTGATATAGTACTCTAGAATGGCTCGCTTGGTTTCATCACTTTCTGTTTTCAATAATGCTTTATATGTCTCAAGATGTTGCTGAGAGCCGGCCTGAAAATCCTGAACCTCGAGGGGACCTTCGGTTTCGATCAAATCCCTGGTTCGGGTAGTGGAAATGATATCCACATCGGCAGAAAAGACCTGGTTGCCCCAAATATGATCATTGTGAGGGTGGCCGTTGATCACCGCCTGGACTGGTCGACCCGTCAAGCCTTCGGCAGCATTTCGAAGGTCGTGAGCAGCTTCCAAAGATAAGAAGGTGTCATACACCAATGTGCGGTCACCCAGGTCAATGATTCCGGCGTTGCTTATCGCCCAGCCTCCTTCAGCATGGATGCACGCATATACACCTTCTGTTAGCTGCTCCAGCCGAAAGTGCTTTGAACTTATTGGATTGGTAATACTCATCTCAACCACCTATGGATGATATTGGTATCATTAAGTGCGTCTTCCCAGATACCGTGACTTTCAGGTCCATCACCGTCTGTATAATCATACTCCTATTCTTCTTCAACAACCCTGGCCTGCTTATCCCAAAATCCATTTCTTTATTTTGATAATTCTTAGGTTCATCAATCATATTCCCCAGATGTCCCTAACAAATGGGAATTCTTAAATCAATCATAATTTCCCCCTTGACATTTAGAACATATGTGCTATAATTAGAATGTAACTACTCACCAATTCGCCTAGGATGAACATATATTTATTTATTTTATTTCGACCACAATCTTTTTTGTTCATTACACCTGTGGAGTATTTAGATGATATTTTTATCACTTTCCTCGAGAAATTGCTCCCATTAATCTTCCCCTAAAAACCGGATTTGTGGCTTTTTTGGGTGCCTGGATTGGGCTTCGTCTATTCGTGTATTCGTGTTTCTTTATTCGTGGATGGTCATAGGTCTTCTAGGAATTGAATGCATTTGATTTATTTCTATTCAATTCATCAAGAATTCCATGGTAGTATTTCTCTCCTCCCCATGGAAATTTGGTGTTGGTGGTGGGTCGGCGAGTAATTACATATTGTTGTTATAAATACGTGTCCACCTTATACTCTCACTTCCCTAAATGGATGATTCGTTTCGATTTGTTTTTTTTGGGAACCATTCCTTCCGTAAATCCATCTACTCTCCACTACGAAAAACCGTAGGAACTGCCTAATTTTTATGGTCATCGGTTTTAATCTGTGGCTATACTATTCCCTTCCGCGATAATCCACCTCACCTGCGGAATGTTTTTATCAGGTACAATAAACCAAACTTCTCATAAATCAGGTATTCCATGAACCCAAAACTTTCCCTGGCAATCATCGGCGGATCCGGGCTGTACAGCATGCCCGGGTTGAAGGACGTCTCCGAGCACGACCTCTCCACACCATTCGGCAAGCCCAGCGCCTCGATCATTACCGGCACGCTCGATGGTGTACCCTTGGCTTTCCTCGCCCGGCATGGGATCGGTCATCACATCTCGCCCACCGAGGTGCCCTACTGCGCCAACATCTACGCACTCAAGTCGCTGGGGGTGGAACGCGTGATCAGCATTTCAGCTTGCGGCTCGCTGCGGGATGATTACGCCCCCGGTGATATCGTGATCCCAGACCAGGTATTCGACCTGACCCGCAACCGGCGGCGCAGCTTTTTTGGCGAGGGCCTGGTGGCACATATCGGCGTAGCCGACCCGTTTTGCCCTGACTTAGCCAGCCAGGTCTACGATGCCGTCCATGCCACCGGCGCGACCGTCCACCGCGGAGGGACCTTTCTCACCGTCGAAGGACCACGCTTCTCGACCAAAGCCGAATCGAATGTCTACCGCTCATGGGGTATGTCACTGATCGGTATGACCACCTCGCCTGAGGTGTTCCTGGCGCGCGAAGCCGAGCTGTGCTACACCGTGATGGCCCATGTGACTGATTTCGACGTATGGCATATGGAGCAAGAGCCGGTAAGCGTCGAAGCGGTCATCACAGTGTTGAACCACAACACCCATATTGCCGAGCTCGCCATTGCCAACCTGGTGAAGAACCTCACTAGTGAGGGCGATTACGAGCGAACTTGCGAGTGCGAAAACGCTCTGGCGAATGCGATCATCACCCAGCCAGCCCGCATCCCTCCTGAAACGCGCCAAAAATTGGACCTGCTGGTGCGGAAATACCTCAACTAAACTGGCTTGTCTGCTCACCTGATCACCCCAACCGACCGGATTGAACGCCGCCTGCTAATCATGGCAGGCGCATTCTTGGGCGTTTTCTCGCTGTCGCTCACAGTGGCAAACGCTGCCCGCCTGCGCAGCTGGCAGGTCGATTACCGCTGGTCTCATTGGCTGGGGTTCGCCGTCTGGATCGCGTTAGCCTGGCTGGTGCACAGGCAGCTTTCCCGGCGCCTGGTGGAGCGCGACCCGTTCTTGTTCCCCCTAACCGCCCTGCTCACCGGCTGGGGATTGCTGACCATCTGGCGGTTATCGAGTGGTCTGGGCTTGCGCCAGACGGTTTGGCTGTTGCTGATAGGGATGGTTTTCATGCTGGCAGTGCGCTACGACAGCGCCGAGCCAACCGGAAGGATATTAATTTACCTGCGTCGCTTCAAATACGTCTGGCTGACTTCGGGGTTGGTACTGACTGCAGCTACACTATTCCTGGGTACAAACCCAATGGGTGGAGGTCCACGCCTGTGGCTGGGATGCTGCGGCTTTTATTTCCAGCCCTCGGAGCCGCTGAAAATCCTGCTGATCATCTTCCTGGCAGCCTACCTGGCAGACCGCCAGGCGGCAGCATCTCCAAACACCAGGCTGCTACCGCTGCTGACCCCTACCCTGCTCATGACCGGCATGGCGCTGCTGCTGTTGGTATTCCAGAGAGACTTGGGGACTGCAGCGATTTTTATTGTGCTGTACGCAGTGATCGTTTACGCAGGAACGGGTAATAAAAACGTGCTTATCATCAGCACCTTAGTACTGATCCTGGCGGCAGTTGCCGGCTACTCATTATTCGATGTCGTAAGCCAGCGCGTGGATGCCTGGATCAACCCCTGGCTCGACCCGTCTGGTCGTTCCTACCAAATCGTGCAATCTCTCCTGGCAGTAGCAAACGGCGGTTTGATCGGTCGCGGTGCAGGCATGGGAAGCCCAAGCCTGGTGCCGATTGCCCAATCTGATTTTATTTTCTCAGCCATCGGCGAGGAGGCTGGTCTTGTGGGTGCCCTGGGAATCCTGGCACTGCTGGCTTTGTTGGTCAACCGGGGCATGCGACTGGGGATGAAATCTGCCGATCCCTTCCAGCGGCTATTGGCGATTGGGCTGGTAGTCCACCTGGTGGGACAAAGCATCCTGATCATTGCAGGCAACCTGCGGCTGCTGCCTCTCACCGGTGTAACGCTGCCGTTTGTGTCCTACGGCGGTTCATCCCTGCTGGTATCCTATTTCGAGCTGTTGTGCCTTCTGCTCATCAGTGCCCGTAGCGAGGAGATACAGGGAATGCAAGCGGAGTTTTTAAATGCCCAGACGAGGCTTAACCTTTTCATCTCAGGTGGGTTGATGTTGGGGCTGGCAGGTACGGCGGTGATAATGGGTTGGTGGAGCCTGGTGCGTAGTCCAGACCTGCTGACCCGCACGGATAACCCACGCCGTACCATCGCTGACCGATATGTGAAGCGTGGGTCGATCCTCGACAGCCACGATGACCCGCTGGCAGAATCCAATGGCATACCTGGAAATTTCCAGCGCACCTACCCTTACACACCGCTCGGTCCATTGGTCGGATACACCGATCCGGTCTACGGGCAAGCCGGTCTCGAAGCCGGACTGGACCCCTACCTGCGCGGTTTGAAAGGCTACCCGGCACTGACCTCCTGGTGGGAACACCTGCTGTATGGTCAGCCACCTCCCGGGTTGGACGTGCGCTTGAGCCTCGACCGCGACCTGCAGACGGTGGCTGATGACCTGCTGGCGGGCCACCAGGGAGCAATGGTGCTTTTGAATGCTCGCAGTGGCGAAATCCTGGCTATGGCATCGAGTCCCAACTTTGATGCCAACCAATTAAGTACTACCTGGGAAAGCCTGGTGAGCGACCCGAACTCGCCACTGATCGACCGGGCTGCGATGGGTATGTATCCAGCTGGAAATGCTCTGGGTGGTTTCCTGCTGGCAGCCAGCCAGAAAGATGGAACAGCGCAGTTTACCGGCACTGATTTCTCCAGCTGCGCCCTTGTGCCAACGGGAATCACCTGGGGAGAGGTGATAGCGGCAGGATGCACCGAGCCTGTCAACCAGATGCTTTCGTCAATGGACAGCCAGGAATTGATCAGTTTACTCGATGCACTGGGGTTTTATACTGCTCCGAGTATCCCGGTGGAGACACTTACTTCAGGCAAACCGGGCGCAATTTCTGACCCCGTGGTATATATTGCCGGTCAGCAGAAAGACCCCGTATCGGGGGCTTTACTGCAGGTCAGTCCTTTGCAAATGGCGCTGGCAGCAGCTACATTAAGCAACCAGGGAACACTGCCAGGCCCACGGTTGGCCATGGCAGTAGATACACCTCAATCCGGTTGGGTAACCCTGCCCCTGTCTTCTCTTCCAAAACAGGCTCTCACAGCTGCCTCTGCCAATCAGGCTGCGGGCGCGCTTGGGTCTGGTGAGCTACCCATCTGGCAGGTGGTGGCATCAAATAACGAAAATGCGCCCACGGAGACCGGAACCAGCTATTCTGGTTACTCCTGGTACGTGGGAGGGACTTTGCCAGAATGGCAGGGTGTGCCCCTGGCACTGGCGGTGGCTTTAGAAGATAACGACCCTCAGCTTGTGCAGAAGATTGGCCGCAGCGTTTTTCAGTCGGCGATTAATCCCTAAAGCACTACATATCGCGTTAGCCCATCTATTTTTAATAGGTTCCCACCAATTGTATTAATCTCCTTGACATACTGTATGATACACAGTATAATGTATCAAAGGATAGTTGCCATGGAGAATATTACTTCAATTGATAACCTGATATTGGAGATGAGGCGTGGGGTGATTATCCTGGCAGTGCTAAACGAATGCTGCCAGGAACAATATGGCTATTCCCTGATGAAATCACTTGCTGAGAAGGGACTTGAGATCGACCAGGGCACCCTCTACCCATTGTTACGACGGTTGGAAGCGCAGAGCCTGCTCAGCTCGCGCTGGCGGCTGGAAGATGCCCGGCCGCGCCGTTATTATATGATCAGTGAGGAAGGACAGGAAGTGCTGCCAAGACTGATCATTGAATGGGAAAGTATGGTCCAGGTAATGGACCGAATGCTGCATAAAAAAACTGGAGAATGAAAAATGGAAACCTTAATTGACCGCTATTTATCCGCCGTAAGTGATACCTTGCCAGCCAGGCAGCGCAAGGACACCGTCACCGAAATACAGTCGCTGATCCAGGATGCGCTGGACGACCGCAGCAAGGCGGAGGGGCGTGCTCCGGATGACGAGATGATGGCTGCCGTGCTGAAGCAGTTTGGACCGCCTCAGAAAATCGTCGCCCCCTACCTGCCGGAAAGATACTTGATTGGGCCGCGTCTATTCCCAACTTTCCTTTTGGTTTTACGCATCGTCCTGCCTATCGTCGCCGTTGCTGTATTGGCAGCCTACTGGCTGGGTGCTATACAAGTGTCCACAATGACCCTCGGTCAATTTTCTACCGAGCTGGCAAAGTCTATTGGTGGAGCATTTTCAGCAGTAATCCAGGCGTTCGCTGACATCGTGATCATCTTCGCCATTCTCCAGTGGGCGAACCCAGACTTAAGCGCTAATGTAAAGGAGAAGGAATGGGATCCTCACAGCCTGAAAGCCATCAGCCAGCCTGATAAGATCAAGCGCGGTGAGCTAATCGTCGAGATCGTATTCACATCTTTGGCATTGATCATCTTCACCTTTTACTTTGATCGGATTGGTATCTATAACAATATCAATGGACAATGGCTGTTCACACCCATCCTGACGGCTGCCTTCACACCCTATATTGTCTGGTTCGACTTGCTGTGGGTATTGACGATTATCCAGGATGCAATCCTGCTCCGCAAAGGTTCATGGCAAACGGGCTCACGAATTTTCGCCATCGTGTTGAGTGGATTTACCATCGCTCTCGCTGCCAGTTTGATGACCAACATACAAAACCTGTATTCACTTCAAGGTACTTTGGGGCTTCCTGGTTTGGAAGTCACACTAAAGTCTTTGCTGGATTCGGTGCTGCACTTCGCCTTTATCATCGTAATCATCGTAAATGCAGTAAAGATTGTCCAGATGCTGTGGCGATTGATCAGAGGCAGGCTGCCAGCTTATTCTATTTAATTGCATAGAATCAGGCCCTGGTTCTCAGTGTGAAACCCTGTCTTTGAATTCATAAACCAGCGGTCAGTATTTGAATACCGACCGCTGGTGCTATTATTTTTATTTGAATGATTTATAAAAGGTTAAGCCTTGCGCGAGTGATACCTATCCTAACTCTGGTTGTGCTGCCAGCTCGGATAATGCTCGATAATAAGGCAAAATGCTGGGGATGAAATGCCGCTCTTCCCGGGAATGGGGTCCCTAGCCACTTTGCCCCCACACCACGCCCTGCCCGCCTGGTGTAAAACGAGTACTGGTTGCGGGCAGCTTGTTCGAGGATTGAAATTGGGACTCCCGGCAGGCTGGCGCCTCCATCTCCCTGGGAGGCATCGTACATCGGGCGATCGGGATATTTATCTCGAAATACCTTGAGTGACTTATTGATCAGGAACATGCGTGAAGCCGGGATGGTCATTTGGCGGACCAAATAATCAGGAGTATCAACCGGCGCAAGTGCAGACATTTTCTCCTCCTAAGGCAATGAGGTATATCAAAACGCCCCTCATTTGGGGCGTTTGGGGTTAGAATTTGGTAGGTTATATCACTGTGAGGATGGAGCGTCAAGGGCGAGATAAGCTGTGACAATTCTGAAAGGAGTGCCACCATGAACGATTTAATTAACCGATCTGGAAAGTTCCTGCGCCTGATAAGCTGGTTGATTCTCCCGCTCTTGCTTGCCACCAGCGGAATGAACCAACAGGTACGGGCTGAGGCTTCATTTGGGGCACCCATATTGAAGTGGCAGCTGGGCGGGTGCTATAACTCTTGGTGTGAGACTGGGTGGTATTCATCGCCTGCCGCAGCTGATTTAGATGGTGACGGGCAGGTGGAGGTTATTGCTTCGGCTTATTCCATCTTTGTCCTCAATGGTTCGACCGGAAATCTCGAATGGAAAATGTCGTCTGGTCATGACCGAAGCGAGCCAAATGCCGATAATGTCGGGAGAACCTGGCCGGGCATCGTCATCGCTGATATCGACCATGATGGCGCGGTTGAAATAGTCACTGCCCACAGCGGGGGCTGGGTGTCGGTATATAATTCACAGGGTTACTTCGAGCCCGGATGGCCACAACAGCCGACCGACTATGAACTGCGCGGATTGTTAGTGAACGACCTGGATGGTGACGATTTATTGGAAGTGATCGTAACCGGTGCCATTGGAAGCGAGATCAACACTTGGGTATTCGAACCGGATGGCTCTCCGCGCCCAGGCTGGCCGCAGCTCAGCAATGACAGCGGATATGCCTGGGGGGTTTACAATGCCAATGCCTCGGCAGGCGACCTGGACGGTGATTCCCTGGGTGAGCTCGTGGTGCCATCGGACGTTCATTACATTTGCGCCTATGAAGCAGACGGGACGCAGATCCCTGCCAATAGTATGTATGACTCCAAAGGCTGGGGTAAGGTGGGAGTGTGGGAAAGCTTGGCGACGGAATTGCGCGGCTGGGGGGAGTGCAATGGGGTACGAGCGGAGAGCTACCGAACCAATTTCGCCGATGGACCGAGTGTCATCGCCGACGTGAATGGCGACGGTACGAAAGAGGTGGTGGCAACGGGAAATGTATACGATTGCTATGCTGGTTACCCACCCAGCAGATATGATGGTGTTTATATTTTCAACGCCGACCGAAGCCGTTTCAATGCGGATGGATTTGACTGGCAAAGTGTGCCTGTAGATACCGGTGCTCCTCTGTCGGAGGAATACAGCGTCATCGAGAGCAATCAACCCAACCCGGCAGTGGCTGACATGGATGGCGATGGACGGATGGAAATCCTCTATTCATCCTACGATGGTCGGGTGCATGCTTTTTGGCTGGATAAAACCGAGTATGGGAATTGGCCATATTCGGTGTACAAGCCGGCGGAAGGTTTTTATCGCTTTGCCTCCGAGCCCGTGATTGCCGACCTGGATGACAACGGTTACGCCGAGGTGATCTTCACTTCATGGACGCAAAAAGGCAGCTACGCTACGGGTAAACTTCATATCCTTGATTACCTGGGCAATACAATCTATGAAGTCAATCTGCCGGGGGCATTTGGCGGCGAAGATTGGAACGGTGCGTTACCCGCGCCAACCCTGGCTAATATCGACGCCGATCCCGATTTGGAAGTGGTCGTGCTGACCGCCAATTCAGGTATCGTCGCTTACGACCTGCCAGGCACGGACCAGGCGACGATCTTGTGGGGTACCGGGCGGGGAGATTATCAACGCGATGGAAATGTTTCGAATGCAATCCTGCCCACGCTGAGAGACTCAACCAAGAGCTCCAGCCTGGTGAATGCGAATCCTGGAGACCTGGTGACCTACACCATCACCTTACGTAATCCCGCTCAGCGGTTGAACAACGCCAGCATGAGCGACGTATTGGCAGCACAGCAATCGTTTGCCGGCAACCTGTGGGCATCATCCGGGATCGCCAGCTATGCAGATGGGATCGTATCGTGGAGTGGAGCCGTCAGCTCGGTAGAGGAGGTCGTGATCCGCTATGATGCTGTCATTGACGCTGGAATCATCACCCCAACAGTGATCATCAATACAGCCTCGTTATCAGATGGCACCGGGCACAGCTGGCAGCGGCAGGCTCATGTATTTATCTATTTCTTACCAAATTTCCTGCCCCTGGTGGCCCATAAAGGTAATTAATAAGGGGGGAGCCATTCCTGCAACCTGGCAATCCTTGATGCGTATATAAGAACAGAAATCATTCGATTGGAGGCTTATATGAACCGAAAAATGATCTTAATCCCCATTATCGCCCTGGCTATAGTCAGCTTGGCATGCTCAGTTACATTCAACCTTCCTCAAACCAATGTTAAGACCGGACCCACCGTTACAGATAAAATAAACGTTCCTCCCCTCAGCGATACGAAGGCTACCGCCAACGTCACAATCGGATTTGGGGCGGGAAAACTAAACCTGCAGCCCGGTACTGCCGATGCCTTGGTCAGTGGGACAGCCACTTATAATGTTGCGGACTTCAAACCTACGGTCACGACCGTCAACAGCGATATCACCATCGAACAAGGTAACTTAAAGCTCGGTGGGCTGCCAACCCTGAATTCAAATGTGACCAACCAATGGGACCTGGCGCTTGGAACCAGTCCAATGACCCTGTTGATCAAGGCAGGTGCTTACGAGGGTCACTTTGAGTTGGGCGGTCTTTCCATCCACAGCCTGGACGTGACAGATGGTGCCTCCAAGGTTGATGTGAGCTTTTCTAAGCCCAACCTGATAGAGTTGACCACTCTCAAATACGCAACCGGCGCTTCCCAAGTGTCGCTCCAGGGGTTGGGGAATGCCAACGCCAGTGATGTGACATTTAGCAGCGGTGCAGGAGAGTACACGCTCGACTTCAGCGGGCAGCTGCAGCGCGACATGACCGTGAGCGTGGAATCAGGCGTCAGCAGTGTCACCATCATCGTACCTTCGGGGGTACCGGTGTTGCTGTCAAATGAGAGCAGCCTGGTGTCAGTCTCGATCAGCGGCGGATGGGAACAGCTGGGGAATTCATACCAGCTTTCCGGCAGTGGATATAAGATCACCATCCTGACGAAAATGGGTGCCGGCAGCCTCACTCTAAAAACCAGCCGGTAGTGGAATTAATAACAGCTGGCGGGAATACCTGCCAGCTGTTATTCAATATTATTGCTGTTTCGCTATGATCGTATCCGCCTGCCTGGAGAGGTCCGCCAGGCGGTTGGGCGAATTAACTATTCATTGGCTTTATAGCCGGGCCCCTTGGTGAAGAAATCATAATTAGGCTGGATATCTTTGGTCAGGTCGACTTCTTCTCCGGCCTTCAAAGTTCGCACGCAGTTCAGGACGACGGGTTTGCCGTGGTGGTCAACTCCGTCATAATGCTCGCTGAGACCGACCATGCTGACCTTCTCGCCTCCCTTGGCTTTATAAGCCGATGGGACTTCATCTTCGGGGAAAATGGCCTCGAATGGACACTCCGGGATGCAGGCACCACAATCGATGCAGGTATCCGGGTCGATATAAAACCAGGGGTATTTTTCGACAGGCTTCCCTCCTACGATGCATTCCACCGGGCATACGTCTACACATCCAGAATCACGCAGGCACAAACTTGTAATGATATGGGTCATGCTAAACTCCTCCTTTAGAATATCGATCTGAAAAAAGCTATTCGCGCAATCACAGAATGCAGAATCAACGCGATAGAAAAATTTTATTCCCCCCGACCCCCTTTGTCAAGCGAAAACGATGAGACTCGCATTAATTAAGGTAACCTATGGGATCAAACCTTCCTCCATCAAATTCAAGCACCGGGTTGTAAACATGTACATCATAAGAATTATAAATCAGTCTAGGGAATCGGTCGATGGAAGTGAAGATTAACCCCTGAAAAGAAATATTAAAAGTTCATCATCAATTCTAGCTTGACAAGTAATCTCAATCTCATTATTATCCACGTCATAATCTGCAACCATTCAATCGAAAAAATAGGAGGACATATGATTTACCAGATTCTGAATAAAGTTGACCAGAAAGTGCATATTGAGACAGCCAAGGCCCATTGTGACATCCCGTGCGGAATCTACGACCCAATCGTCGCCCAGATCAGCGCGCTGACCGTGGTGCGTATGCTGGACTTGATGACCGAATTCGAAGCCAAGACTCCCGACCGCAACAAGGATTATATGAACAGCATGTCGCGCTATATTGCAGTGAAAGAAGAACATGCCGAGCGTGCCAAGGCGGAGATCCGCGTCATTTGGGGTGATTATCTCAAAGCCCAGCACTTGGAGAAATATCCGAATGCGCATGCCCTCGTCCACAAGATCATGCAATTGGGATCCAAGGTGCGCCAGACGACCGATCGAGACCAGGCTACCCAGCTGGTTGAGGCGATCAACGAATTTGCGCAGATGTTTTGGGAAACCAAGGGGATCGCCACCAAGCGCGCCAAGGCTCCTTATGCCCCGGCGCTGGAGCTGGTCTATCCCGCTCTATAATGCTTAAGCTGTTGAAAATCATGGGGGATAGCTTAACCCCAGGTTACGGACATGGGGATTTTGTGCTGGTTAGCAAAATCCCCTTTTTTTTCCGTTCACCCAGCCCCGGGGATGTGGTTGCCTTCCACCAACCAGGTTACGGACTGCTGATCAAACGCATCCAATCGGTAAAACCAGATGGCGAAATGAACGTAATAGGTACTCGACCTGAGAGCGTCGACAGCCGGGTGTTTGGTACCGTCAGGCAAGAGGATATAATCGGAAAGGTGGTCTGGCACATCCGGAAGCCAGGAGCCTCTATGACAAAATAACAGGGTTCGGAGAATTTCGTCTATAATTAGTTTTCGCCGATGAATTCACCTAAAAAACCCCCGATTTCTCCCATCATCGCCATTGTGTTCGGTATCCTGGCGGTTTCAACAGCTTCAATTTTCATCCGCTTTGCCCAAGAAGAAGCCCCTTCGATTGTAATTGCCGCCTGGCGGTTAACTATTGCTTCGATTATATTGGTGCCGGTAGCTGCCTCCACGCACAAGCGTGAGCTGACTTCCCTAAAGCGGAATCAGCTGGGGTTGGCGCTGCTTTCGGGTATTTTCCTGGCGCTGCACTTCGCCACCTGGATCACATCACTGCAATACACCACGGTTGCAAGCTCGGTGGTACTGGTGAGCACGATACCTTTGTGGGTGGCGCTACTATCCCCCTTTACAATCAAAGAACCCATCCTCAGAGCGGTGTGGATCGGCTTGATCTTTACGCTGGTGGGAGTGGTGGTCATCGCCATAAGCGATTCGTGCGCCATTAGCGCAGCTGGGATCGCCTGCCCGAATCTCTCCAACTTCATGCATGGGCGCGCCTTTCTGGGGGATGTGCTGGCGGTGTGCGGTGCGATTGCCGGGGCTGGCTATCTTTTGATCGGGAGAAAACTGCGTGCCAATATGTCACTGGTGAGTTATATCTCGCTGGTCTATGGCATGGCAGCTGTTGTGCTCATCGCGTTCATGGTTTCTGCAGGGCAAAGTCCCTTCGGATATTCTCCGGAGACCTACCTGTGGTTGATCCTGCTGGCAGTCATCCCCCAGCTGATCGGGCACTCCACTTTCAATTGGGCATTGGGGTATCTCTCGGCAGCGTTAGTATCCATCACGTTGCTGGGCGAACCGATCGGGTCAACCATCCTGGCATATTTCATCTTGCACGAGAAGCCCACTTTAATTAAGCTGGTGGGAGGTGCGCTGATCCTGGTGGGGATCTATATCGCCTCCAGGGCAGAGGCTGGTAAAGTACCTGAGCTGCCTGATTAATGTTTTCAAAGGGAAGCTATGCCCACACCGGCTGACAGAATTTCACCATAGCCAGATTGGGAAAATAATCCCTGCTGGTGACAAGAAGGAAGCAGCAAGGAAAGTTGATGTATACTAGGAATCTGTTGCAAGTTTTATTTAGCTAATCTCGCCGCCATCAGGCAATGACACCCAAAAAAAGTACCCGCTCCCAGGTTAAGGAAACACCCGCGATCAACGAATATGACAGTATCGTTGACCAGGGCGTTGGATTTTTAGCACGTTTCCAACGTTTCACATTTGATTTCATCGGTGTGTTTTTACTAGCCTCTGCCCTAATCACCATGTTCGCCCTGTACCTGCCGCAAATTTCTGGGGGGACATTGATTACCCTATGGCGCAACCTCGTGCGCCATGCATTCGGGTATGGAGCCTTCCTGGTGGTTATCGCTTCCACGGCTGCTGGGATCATGGTACTGCGCCTGCGATCAATCCGACCGGGTGCTAATGGAGATCCGGGCACAACCCCCGCCAATCGCATCGCATGGGGAAGGATCATCGCACTGGAGGTGGCAGCATTTGCCATCCTTGGACTATTGTCTGTGGTTGGTGGCAGATTGGTCGGACGGGCTGAGCAAGGCCTGGACGGTGGCTTTGTGGGTTGGGGATTGGCTGAGCTGGTGGCTATTGGGCTGGGTATGTTGAGCCTGGAAGGTAATATCTGGGGGGGGCTGGTATTTGGATTGATCACTTTGCTTTGCCTGGGTTATGGCCTGGGTTTGGTCACTCCATTTTATAAGTACCTGCAAAAAATATCCACACCAAAACCACCCAACCCGGTGGATAACGAACCGGCAGTCAGTGTAGCCCCAGCCGCGGTGCAAATGGGGAGCTCATTAGCTGGGTCTGAGCGGAAGAAACGGCGACCGATTGTGCCAGCGGAATTCCGTAAACGATTGAACAGCACCATCGAGCCTGCCAGGAACGTTCCACTGCCGCCCAGGGATGAACACCTGCCTTCCTTCGAGCTGCTGGTGCGGGACCAGCTTGACCGTCCGGATGAGCGCAGCATCAACCAGACCGCGGGCATGATCGAAAAATCTCTGGCTGAGTTTGGCATCCCTGCCAAGGTGGTCGGATACCGGGTTGGACCCACAGTGACCCAATTTGCTGTCGAGCCAGGCTTTGTGGATAAAGGCGGCTCGGTAGAAGAGCAGGACAACCGCATCAAAGTACGGGTGGCGCAAATTGCCGGATTACGGCGCGACCTGGCGCTGGCACTATCCGCCGAACGCCTGCGCATCGAAGCCCCGGTGCCTGGTCGCCCTTATGTTGGAATCGAAGTACCCAATATGCGCACCAGTATGGTGCGTCTGCGCTCCATCTTAGAAACGGAGGCTTTTTACAAGGTGGGATCACCCCTGACGATTGCGCTGGGGCGCGATGTCTCGGGTCTGCCCGTGGTGGCTGACTTGGGCACGATGCCTCATCTTTTGATCGCCGGAACAACGGGATCGGGAAAATCGGTGTGCATCGCTGCGATCACGGCATGCCTGGTGATGAATAACACCCCCGATGACCTGCGGATCGTGATGATCGATCCCAAGATGGTCGAGCTGGTGCGTTTTAATGGGTTACCCCACATGTTTGGTAAGGTGGAGACGGATATCCAGCGCATCCTGGGTGTGCTGCGCTGGGTGGTGGCGGAGATGGACCGGCGCTACAAGCTGCTGGAAGAAATGCACGCCCGTAATATCGATTCTTATAACCGCAGAGCGCGGCGGCATAAGGTTGCCGAACCTCTACCACGCATCGTGGTCTTGATTGACGAGCTCGCCGACCTGATGATGACCGCTCCGGACCAAACCGAACCCATGCTGATCCGGCTGGCGCAGCTGGCACGGGCAACCGGCATCCACCTGGTGGTGGCAACACAGCGCCCGAGTACAGACGTGGTGACCGGGCTAATCAAAGCCAACTTCCCTGCCCGGCTGTCATTTGCGGTGGCCTCGTCGGTCGACTCGCGGGTTATCCTTGACACCGGTGGGGCTGAAAGCTTGCTGGGTCATGGGGATATGCTGTTCATGCCCCCCGAAGTGGCTGCACCGGTGCGAGTGCAGGGTGTGATGGTCTCAGATGCTGAAATTGATAAGTTGATCCTATATTGGCAGACCATACATCCACCGGAAACCGGAGCGCTGCCTCCGTGGGAAGCGTTTCTGAAAGACGAGGCTGGGATCGCTGGCCAGGATGAGCTGGTTGAGAAAGCCATCGTTATGCTGCGAGGGGAGAAGCGCACCAGCGCCTCGATGCTGCAGCGCAGGATGCGCATTGGCTACCCACGTGCAGCCCGCCTGATGGATGAGCTTGAAGAGATGGGGGTGGTCGGCCCAGCCCAGACGGGTGGACGCGAGCGTGAGGTACTCCTGGAAAGCGAAGAAACCCAGGACGAAGAATAGCGAAGTATTGGTATCTGTCTTGACATCCGATGACGCATGAGATAGCATACGTCATTCCAATTTTAGGCAAGAAAGGCAGCGTGATAGACCAGGTGGTAGATTCTCAACCCAAAAAGCAGCAGGTAACACTCTCTGACCGGGCGCGGGTTGCATTTAAAGGCATATTGGATCCGGTCGGAGCATTTTTTAATCGCCTGGGGATATTCCCCAATACCATGACCCTGATTGGATTGGCAGGCAGCATAATCGGTGCCATCTTGCTTGCTCTTGGGTATATTACCGTTGGGGGTGTGCTGATCATGTTCATGGGTCTAGTAGATTCCATCGATGGCACCATGGCACGTTTGCGAGGTATGCCATCCGACTTTGGGGCTTTCGTCGATTCGGTCACCGACCGCTATTCCGAGCTGTTTATTTACGGCGGGCTGTTATATTACTTCATGCACAAAGGGGATATGCTTGCTGTGCTGGGGATCTATATTGCGGCGGGTGGATCGGTGGTAGTATCTTACATCCGGGCACGTGCGGCTTCCCTGGGTATGGATACCAAGGTGGGATTTTTGGGCCGGTTCGAGCGCTACCTTGTACTAGCGCCCAGTTTAATTCTCAGTATTCCCATGGTTGGCGTGTGGATCATTGCGGTCCTGGCTAATATTACCGCCATCCAACGTATTTTAGATGTACGCCGGCAGGCTCACGAGCAAAACAAAATCCTTCGCAAGATTTAGCGAAGCAAAATTTAGCGAGGCAAGACTTAGCGAAGCAAGGTAAAGCAAAGTAAAATATTACCAAGCAAGCTATAACGAATCAAAATACAGCGAAACAAGATCCAGCATCAAGAGGTTTCCATGCCCAGTGGTTTTTTCATTCCGTTTACAGAAATATACATCCGATTTTACGGCATCATCCTGATGCTTGGAGCCGTCGCAGCGGCTTTTCTGGCAGAGCATGAAGCCAAGCGCAAAGGATTAAAGAGCGAATTTGTTTGGGACGCACTGATTTGGGTGCTGATCGCGGGCATTATAGGCGCACGCCTGTGGCATGTGTTCACGCCGCCTCCATCCATGGTGGCACTGGGTTATACCACCCAGTATTACCTCACCCACCCGTTGGCGCTGATCAATACCCGGGCGGGAGGTTTGGGAATCCCCGGAGGAGTGATTGGTGGAGGCCTGGGATTATATTTCTATTCCCGCTACAGAAAGCAGAGCTTCCTGGTGTGGGCGGATATTGCCGTACCGGGGGTGGCACTGGCACAGGCGATCGGACGCTGGGGGAATTTCTTCAACCAGGAGCTGTATGGAAAACCGAGCACCCTGCCATGGGCAATCTACATTGATCCGGCTAACCGGGTACCTGGCTATGAGCAATATGCCACCTTCCAGCCGTTGTTCCTGTATGAGTTGATCTGGAACCTGCTGAATATGGTATTTTTGTTATTTATGTCGAGGAGATTCTCGGGCTGGTTGAAGGATGGCGATATTCTCCTGATGTACCTGATCGGTTATCCCATGGGTAAATTCTTCCTCGAATTCATGCGCCTGGATTCGCCCCGCTTTGGAACGATCAATGTCAACCAGATAGTCATGCTGGTCGTGGCTCTGGTCTCTGGACTCTTGCTTTTCTGGCGCCATCGCAAGCAAGAAGCCCCACCTCAGGACATAGGACAACCTGCAGTCTAAACTGGTAATCCAATATCCCAATCTGACACCGGCTCGATTTATCGTTAAACTATTGGGGCGAATGATCCAAACTGAAAACTTGACGAAAAGATTCAACAGCTTCCTGGCAGTAGACCGGGTTTCCCTGGAGGTCAAACCAGGGGAGGTGATGGCTTTGCTTGGTCCCAACGGTGCCGGCAAGACAACCACCCTGCGCATGCTGACCTCCGTGCTGCGCCCCACGACAGGTTGGGCACGCGTGGCAGGATATGACGTGGTCGCCCAGCCTGCTGCAGTGCGCGCCTCGGTGGGCATCCTTACAGAACAGCACGGGCTTTACGGACGCATGAACGCCGTGGAATATCTCGATTTCTTCGGTCAAATCTTCCACATGGCATCCGTCGATCGGCACAAACGCACGGATGAGCTGCTCGAGCAATATGGCTTATGGGGCGACCGCAAACGAAGGATCGGCGAATATTCAAAGGGGATGCGCCAGAAGCTGGCTTTAGCGCGTGCCCTCTACCATAACCCTCCCGTACTGCTGATGGACGAGCCGACCTCTGCCATGGACCCGGAAAGCGCTAAGCTGGTAAGAGATGCCATACACAGTTTGCGCAGTGCCAACCGGACCATCATTATATGCACCCATAACCTGGCGGAAGCAGAAGAGCTGGCGGATAAAATCGCCATCATCCACCGCGGGCGAGTCATCCTTTCGGGAGCGGTGGAGGAGCTTAAAACGCATCTTTTGGGTGCGCCTCAATTCGAAGTCCGTCTGGGAGCAAGCCTGGAGGCGATAGAAATTACCCTACCCGATTCCACCACGCTGACCGGACAGGGTGAAGATTGGATCCGCTACCAGACTGCCAACCCAAGGCAGACGAACCCGCAGGTCATTGAATACCTGATGAATTGTAGCTTACCAGTGATCAGGTTGGCCGAGGTTCCGCGCAGCCTGGAAAAAGCCTACCTGCAGGCGATGAGTGAACCCATACCTGATGCTTCAGCCGGGGAGCTGGCTGAGATTGCAGCTTCTGATAGAGAGGCGCCGCATGGTGGGTGATCTACGCTTTGCCCTGATCATCACCCGCCGGGAAATCCGCGACCAGCTGAGAGACTGGCGCATCATCCTCCCTATCGCGTTGCTCACCCTGATATTTCCATTCCTGGCGAACTTCACCACCCGCCGTATTTTGGGCTTCGTGGAGCAATATGGGGCGAGTATTTTAGCTGAAAGGTTCATCCCATTCCTGCTAATGATCGTGGGTTTCTTCCCCATCTCCATCTCGCTGGTAATCGCCCTGGAAAGCTTTGCCGGTGAGACAGAGCGCCGTAGCATCGAGCCGTTATTAAGCAGCCCCCTGACGGATATCCAGCTTTACCTGGGTAAGCTAATTGCCTGCATCTTTATTCCCCTGTTCGCCTCCTACCTGGGGATGACAGTCTACCTGGCGGGGATCTATAACAATACCAGCTGGAGAGCAGAGCCGATGTTCATATTATTAATAATTCTGCTGACAGCGGTGCAGGCGCTGGTGATGGTTTGCGGGGCGGTGGTCATCTCCACCCAGGCGACTTCCGTGCGTGCAGCCAATCTCCTGGCTTCATTTATCATCATCCCGGTAGCATTGTTGATCCAGGTTGAGTCGGTGATGATGCTTTACGCCGATTACCGGGTGCTGTGGTGGGCGGTGTTGGCATTGGTGGTACTGGCGGTCCTGCTCATCCGTATGGGAATCACCCACTTGAACCGCGAAGAGCTACTGGGGCACGAGATCGATACACTCAACTTCAAGAGAATGTGGAAGGTGTTCCGCGGGCAGTTCATTGGGAGTGCGCATTCACCGTGGGATTGGTACAGGCACGAAATCCCCCTTACCCTGCGGAAATTGGTGATCCCTATCGGCTGGATGACGCTTCTCCTGGCTGGTGCGACGTACATGGGCGCGGTTCAAGTGAAAGCGATGGGACTCAGCGCGGGGATGTTTGGGCTTGAGCGCTTAAAAATCGTCGATGAACAGATTCTGTCCCAATTCCGCCAGCTAGGTTTTTTTAGCACCAGCAACGTGCTGATGGTTTGGTGGCACAACGTGCGGGCAGTGGGCATCGCCGCTGTGTTGGGAAGCATCACCCTGGGAGTGGCAGGAGTGCTCATTCTGCTGCTGCCGGTGGTTGTGATCGGGTTTTTTGCCGCCGCGGCCAGCCTGACCGGAATGAACCCGCTGACCGTGCTGGCAGCTTTCACTTTACCGCACGGTGTGCTCGAAATCCCGGCAATCATCCTCTCAGGAGCCGCTATTTTGAGGGTGGGGGCGAGCTTTGTGACCCCCAACCAACAAATGTCGATCAGTGAGGGGCTGGTGATATCCTTCGCCGATTGGGCGAAGATCACCCTAGCCGTGGTAATCCCATTATTTTTAGGTGCAGCTATCCTGGAGGTTTTTGTCAGCCCGCTGCTTATGGTCAGACTGCTGGGTGGGGGGTAATTATCAGGCTACCAGCCGGTGACAAACGGCAGCCACTCCTGGTTTTCATGAATATGACGGGCAAACAAATAAGAAGCTGAGGCGGGCGGCACAGTCGGCGCCCGCAGCAGATGCATCTGAGCCTGGGCAATCGTGCGCCCGCCTTTCCGGTGGTTACAGTGCGGGCAGGCAGCAACCAGGTTGGTCCAGGCGTGCTCCCCGCCCAGGTGGCGTGGGATAACGTGGTCTACGGTTAGATATGACACGTGCTCACCACAATACTGGCAGGTATAGTTATCTCTCCGCAGCACTTCGCGCTTGGTGAGCTTGACCCGCGGGCGCGGGCGGTGGATCATCTTTTCAAGACGGATGACGGAAGGGCGCGGGTAATTTTGCCGTACAGTCTTAATCTCACCGCGTCCATTCAGGATCAGGCTGGCTTTTCCATCGATCACAAGGGTAATGGCACGGCGGGTATTGCAGACGTTGATCGGCTCGAAATTCGCATTAAGTACCAATACTGGGGCCTGCATCTCTGCCTCCAATGGCGGGAATTATAGCACACTCATTCTCAGCTGGCATGGATGAGTGATGCAGGTGTGTTGACCTAATGTTCATCCCGTGCACGCGCCACCCAGCCAGTGGATATGCCCGCGCATTGCCCCAGGAACATATTCAGCTGTGCACCGTGCTCCTGGACGTGGCGCATGTTATCCACCAGCAGCTCAGCAAAGCTGAGTCCAGTCTTCGCCCAAGGGAATTTATAAACCTGGTGAGCCTTCTCATCCGTCAATGCTTCAATCGTCGCATGGCTCTTCTGGCGGCAGTGTCCCAGGTAGGTAAGGATTTCATCCCGGGAATAAACTCGTACAGGAAGCAAGCCACGCGGGTCCAGCTCGTCCAGGTTGAAAGGTGCAGGTGGGACAAACCCTTCAACCGCGCCTGACAGATAAAGGTCCAACCAGAACAAGGTGTGGTACGCAACGTACCAGAAGTCTGAAAACTCGGGCGACATGGCAGGATCTTTCCACAGGTGAGCCGTCCAGAATTCATCCGGGCAAGCTTTGATAGCATTTCCAAACATATCGATCGTCGCTCCGAACTGGTTCCAGAGTATTGTTTTCCAGATCGCATCCATCATTTTGAACTCCAGGGAATCAGAATAATTGCAACGCTTCCCCCAATGTGAGGAGACCAACGAAAATATCTCAATTCTCGCCGTTGGAACTCTTCATAACTTCTTCTATTTGCTGGGCATGTTCCTGCTCATGCGACACAAATATTCGCACGATGCTGGAGATGGTGCACAAGCCTCCCCACGGTGCCGGGTATTTTTGAGTGAGCATTTCTGCCGGTAGCTTACGCAGCTCTTGGATGAGGCGCTGGCGGGCAGCAGCATAATCCCGTCGTGACTGTTCAACCGGCAATGCTTTACGCTTCGCAACCGACGCAGCATTAAAAGGGTCAATCCCGTCCACTATCATTGGTGCAGGAGATATTCCATTTTTATATGCCTGCAAAGTAGATTGAACCAGCTCATCCCAACCTGCAATGTGGTCCATAACCTGCTTCATCTTCCAGGCGGGGTAAATCTCCGCCTGGGGGGCTACTTTATCCAGGGCTGCATTGAGACGCGCACGGGAGCGCTCCATTTTTGAGACCATGTCATCGATTTTCGGATCCATGCTTTTTTCTCCACGATCAATAATGGTATAATCGGCGCATGAAAAATTGCGGTTACGCATATTATACAAGCGATTAAACCCACTCTGTGGAGTGTCTAACGCGCCCTCACACAGAGGGCGCGTTTTCGTGTCATCAGCAAACACTGGATGGATAATCCTGGCGGGAATCATAAACAAGGAGGCAAGAATGGATAAAACCAAAATGGGCATAGACGAGCAGGTGGAATACCTGATGCGGGGCACCGAGTATGGGGATGAAGACCTGAAGCAGGCGATGAAAAATGAGCTGCGCCAGCGCTTGATCGATGCAGCGCAGGAAGGACGCCCTCTCAGAGTCTACTGCGGTTATGACCCTACCAAACCGGACCTAACCTTGGGTCACACCATTACCATGCGAAAATTGGCTCAATTCCAGGAGCTGGGTCACGAGGTAACCTTCCTGATTGGCAACTACACCTCTCTGATCGGTGACCCTTCCGACAAGGATAAGCTGCGTCCAATCCTCTCCCCAGAGCAGGTGGCAATTAATGGCCGCACGTACGCAGATCAGGCTTTCCGCGTGTTAGATCGTGAAAAAACCATCATCCGCTACAACGCCGAGTGGCTATCTGGATTAACCTTTGAACAGCTGATCAAGCTGGCGTCAAACTTCACCGTGCAGCAGTTCATCACGCGCGAAAACTTTAAGCTCCGTTGGGAGAAGAACGCGCCTATCTATGTGCATGAATTCTTCTATTCGATCATGCAGGGATTTGACGCCTACTCCATGCACACCGATGTGCAGGTGGGTGGCACCGACCAGTTGTTCAATATCGTTACCGCTGCCCGGAAAATCATGACCTCCCTGGGTGAAAAACCCAACATCGCCATCATCATGGGGCTGCTCCCAGGGACGGACGGTGAACAGAAGATGAGCAAATCTGCAGGCAACTACATCCCCATCGATACCAGCGCTGAGGATATGTACGGTAAATTGATGAGCGTACCAGATATAGCCATGCTGTTATATTACCGCCTGGTAACCCGGTGGACACCCACACAGATCGACGCGCTGGAAAAGCAGGTGGCTGCGGGAACCATCCATCCTCGAGATGCCAAGATGAAGATGGCTCGTGAAGTGACTGAGATTTTCTATGGGGAAGAGGCAGCCAAAGGGGCTGAAGAGAACTTTATCAGGGTATTTCAAAAAAATAGTTTCCCCGAAGATATGCCCGTTTATGCACTGACTGCCGGCCAAACCGTGTTGGATGTTTTGATTGGGGCAAACCTGGTAAAAAGCAAGAGTGATGGTCGCCGGCTGATCGATCAGAATGGAATCCGCCTGGACGGAGAAACCCTTACCAACCCGAACCAGGTTTTCCCACACCCCGGAGTACTTCAAGCCGGAAAACGGCATTATGTTAAAGTGACCGCGTAGGAATGCAACAAAAGCCAAGCCAGGCACGAAGGATAATCATCTGATATTCCCTTAATGTTCTAATAAGCTACTTTTCAATGCATACGACGTATAATAAGTATAGTCAAGATGTAAGGAGGATATTATGAGCGAAAGCAATCCCAATGATCACAAGTCAACCAGTGATACGATCAGCGACCAGCTGAATGAGTTGGGTAAAAACCTGCGCGATGCGCTGCAAACGGCCTGGTCGAGCGAGGAGCGCAGGAAGCTGCAGCAGGACATCGAAGAAGGAATGGCGAGCCTGGGAGCTTCCCTTAGCCAGGCTGCCAAGGATTTTTCAAACACTCCCACGGGTAAAACTATCAGCGAGGATGTGAAAGACCTGCAGGAACGCTGGCGGAGCGGAGAAGTAGGCTCAAAAGTTCACTCTGAGGTCGTGGATACACTGCGACGAGTGAACGACGAGCTGCAAAAGTCATCCCGAAAGAACCCCCCTCCACCCCCAGATAAACCGCAGGCATAGGAGACGCTATGCTTGAAATAGAAAAGGAAATTCGGACCGGTGAGCCTCAACAAGTGGGTGATTATGAGATCACTCCCCAAACGAATGTCTTCATAGCCAAACTCCGCGGGCACCATGGGGGGTTGATTTGGAACCGTCCACGGGCTGTGATTGTCAGGACCATTGATGGTGAAGAAAACATCCTGCCAATCAGAGATGTTACCCGAAATATCATCTGGGGCATGCTCGCTGGAGCACTGCTGGGAGCGATGTTGATCGGACTGATGAACCACGACAAATAACCTGATAGCAAAGATAAAGGAGTAATTATTATGACAGACGAAATGAGCATAACCCAAGCAGTCGATCCCGGACTGGATGCATTTCAAGAGACCATGGAAGAGTTCATGGCAGCAGCTGATGTGCGGGTAGTGTACGGCGAACCCATTCAACACGAGGATACGATCATCATCCCAACCGCAGAAGTGTTATGTGGATTGGGCTTCGGTGTAGGTAGCGGCGGTGCGACCAGCACTGAAGAGCATCCTGATAACCCATCCATGGGTAAAGGCAGCGGAGGTGGGGGTGGTGGACGCATCCTTTCACGCCCGGTGGCAGTGGTTATCGCTTCACCCGAGGGGATCAGGGTCGAACCGGTGGTGGACATCACGAAAATCGCCCTGGCGGGTCTTACTGCGATGGGTTTTATGGTTGGAATGATGTTCCGTATGAGCAGAAGGCACCGATCTCTGCCTGCGATCGAAGGATAGATCCAAACCCGGTGGCATCCCTGGGTAAATAGCACGCTAACGAAATACCGGATCAAAAACAATCATGGGACCAGTTAACACTCCCTGATCGAAATCGAACACGAAAATTGTATCCACATGGATAGAACTATTCATGTGGATATTTTTTTATCCTCGACGACGAATATTATCAATGACAGGGGATCGGGCGGCAAGATTTCCAAACCCGGCAATGGGTAACTTTGATGCTAACGGATAATTCCATTTTTCCATCCTGAAACGCGATTTTGTGAACCGCTCCGCAGCTCTACATAAGCTGCCTGAATGAAATGTTAGGATTTTTCCTCGTGGCATGATAATCGGGGAAAAATGTTCTGTAAAAAAGGAATGAAAGTTTCTACCGGTGATCCTCCAACAGCGTTCGTTCCTTCGCAATCTGGTAAAATTAACCAGCAGGATAAGGCAAATTTGTTGATCCTATAGGCAATATTTTAGCGATCAAATAATCGTATTCGTCCCAGGAGGAAGGTATGGATATTCAAACATCTGAACTTAAGCGCTGCACCATCATCAAGACCAACGGCCGGATCGACGGCTCCAATGCGCAAGAACTTGCCCAAGCGCTAAAAGCGGTTACGGCGAAGAATATGTATAACATAGTTTTTGACATGAGTGAGGTAAATTTTGTTGCCAGCGCTGGCTGGTGGGTACTGATTGATACCCAAAAAACGTGTAAACCGAGCGGTGAGCTGGTATTGGTGAAGGTCGACAAGGGTATCAGGGAATCGCTTAATCTGGTGGGAATGGGTTCCTATTTTTGTATCTTTGAAGACGTCACCTCAGCAGTGGGTAGTTTTTAACGGTAATAATGCCGACGAAACGGTTTTCTTGCAGTTTGCATAACCTGGAAAAGATTAGCGATTACATTATTGGTTGCGCTAACCAGGCTGGGTTAAATGTGGCTGAAGTCTATGAGGTACAGCTCGCGGTGGACGAAGCTGCGACAAACATCATCGAACATGGATATGGCATGGAATGCCCCAGCCGGATTGATGTTACCTGTGAATACCTGGATGGCGGGTTGAAAGTGGTGATCTATGATGATGCTGATCCATTCGATCCCACGAAGGTTCCAGAGCCGGAGATCAATGTATCTTTGGATGATATCAAGCCGCGCGGGCTGGGGATTTTTATCATGCGAAAAATGATGGATGAAGTGAATTACGAATCCAGCCCCGATAGGGGCAATACCCTGACCATGATCAAACACCATAAGCCGTAAAGAATCAGCTTAGAAATTACTTGCCGGGAAGCTCCCGGCAAGTTTTTTTATAGCTTCTCCCTGCCCAATATCACCAGGGTTAAATCATCAAAACGAGGTGCATCTCCAACAAAGCGATGCACCTTGTCCAGGATACCTTGTTGAACGTCAAAAACAGTCTTGCCAATATTTTTTTGAACCGTGTTTAGGATTAATGTTTTATCGATAAATTCTCCGGCACTGTTTTGCGCATCCGTTACCCCATCGGTATACAGCAGTAAAATCTCACCCGGAGAGATAACCACCTCATCTTGAGTCCATTCATTCTCCTCATCAATTCCCAGCGGCATTCCGGTATTATTCAAGGTCTTGATCCCATTACTCCCCAACAATAAAGGTGGGTTGTGCCCAGCATTGGCATAACGGACGAAACCCGTCACCGGATCAAGCACGGCGAAAAATACGGTGACAAATAGATTTGCCCGTGCATTGCGCAAGATATGCTGGTTGGCAGTTTTCAAGACCATTGCGGGGTTATCAAAATATTCGTTGGCAAAGGTGCGGATCAAGGTGTTGCTCAAAGCCATATAAAGCGCCGAGCCCAAACCCTTGTCGGCGACGTCGGCGATCAAAAATCCCAACTTCCCGTCAGGCAGGTTGATGAAATCATAAAAATCTCCGGCCATTTGGCGGGCAGGCTCGAGTATGGCTGTAAGCTGCCATCCCGGAATCTGCGGGATGGATTCAGGCAGGAAGCTGACCTGGATCGAATGTGCCAGGGATAGCTCCTGGAGAGTTTTTTCCATTGCCAGCGACCTGGCATAAATCGTGGACTGGTGGATGGCGGAGGCGACCTGGGCAGCGAGAGACTGGACAGCCGGCAGTTGCCTCCGTAATGTGCGCCCATCCCAGGGAATATTCAAGGTCTGCAGCTCAAGGAATACTTCACCAACCGGTTGGTTGGATTCCACATCCTTTACCGGACAAAGGATCACCGGACCCGCCAGCGAGATGGATGGATCCCACGGCAGCCTCTTACTAGGCATGGAAAAGAATGTTTCTTTATGCTCGCGTAGCCAATTCCAGGCAGTGACGCGGTTGAACAAGGTGGCAGCTGGCTCTTGCACCAGCACACCTGTGGATTCCGTCCAGATCAGGATAGCTTGTGAAGCAAACATGGATGAGACGTGCGCCTTCAACACCTGGGATAGTTGCGACCCATCCGGAGAGGTATCGAGGATGGCCCGTCCCAGTTTCTCCAGCTGTTCAATCTGGCTGGATTGCTGGCGTGAATATTCTGCAGCCTGACTCAGCCGGCGGGCGAGAAGCGCCACCAGGATCAAACCGAGCATGATATACATGAATCCCCAGATACCTTCAGTAATAAACATTCCAGCTGCCACAATCCCGAACGGGTTCGCCAGGGCAGGCAGGGTGAGAGCCATAACGAAAAATGCTATGGCGGGCTGGGTGGGTGTATGCAGCACATTTTTGAGTGACCATACTACGTAACCAATGTAGCCTGAATAGATCAGCACCATCCCAATAAATTGAACGATAATCGCCAGGAAAGCCGGAATTATGGATGAGATTGAGAGGTCTGGTATCGGGATGACCCCGCCAACCCATGCATACACTTTTAAGGCAATTAGCGTAGCCAGCAAATCGGAAGCCAGGTCTGCCAAGAACATCCTGCCGCGGTTCCAGTAAGTTTGGGTTGTCCGCTCGTTATAAATCGAGGTCAGGAGAATTAAAACATCCCAGATAACTTTTAACCACAGCGCCGTTGGACCAAGGATCAGAATGGCGGCCCAAACTGCAATTCCGTCCATCGCTCCATCTGAATTAGCATACCCGCCCGTCCGGATCTCGGTGATGAAGAAGAAGCGCAGCCGGTTAAAGACATAGAGGATCACCCCCATCATCACGTACACCATCCAGTGTTGGCGAATAGATCCCCAATCTGATATGCCGATCAACCAGGCAATGCCAACAACAGCGAGGGGTAACGTATAGAAAAAAGTAAACACATCAGCTGTTGCGCTCATGCGCTGCTGACCGTTAAAGCTCTCCAAATCAGGGCGAATTTTTTTCGCCAGATTGTAAATCCAATCGTCCATTAAACGAGTTATCCTATGAACTCTATTAATCCTGCCTGAAGCTTAAGCTGCATCGATATCATATCTTACTCATAAGCGATTCCTGCCTGTAATTTCCGTCCCGGAAAAATTATAACTGATGCCTCGATCAACCGGGTTAGCAGTTGCTGAGCGACTATCGTTCTGATCACGGTCGACCGACCATTAAGAAAAAACCTCCTTTGACAAGCTCGATTTTTAATTTTTTGATTGCCTGGCTGGCTTTTCTGTGCTGGTAGGAAGTGACCAGCCCGGTGCGAAAGCCATGCTCAAATTCATCCCGGTCGAGCTCAATTCAATTTCCATCCGGGGTCACCCACAGGTCCAGGAACAGGTCGGTGAGGGTATATTCTGCTCCCCTATTTCGTAGAGGGGTAGTTATATCCACGTAATATCCCAGGGTTACGCCGTCGATTCCAACCAGCTGCATGATGGAACACCACTCCTGATAAAACAAGTGCTTAACCACTGAGCCAACCAGGTTTCCTTCCTGGAGGTACCCATTCTTCCACCAATTTTCCTCGCACCGGCTGCGGCTGAATTCAGAGGGTAGAAAGGTTTAGGTTTTCAGACGCACCCCATCCTCCTCGATGAATATTTCAAAGTAGCGGGTAACACTTTTCCCAGGGCGGTAGAAATTGATGATCGCTTCCACATTCACTCCCAAATAAATTATATTCCATACCTGCAGCACGGTGAGAAAAAAATACCCAGTCCAACCTGAACCGGGTAAGATGTAACAACAGGAAGGAACCCAATAACTTCAGAAAGTCAGCATCAGCGCCTTGGATGCCAGGTTCAACAGGGGCTGAGCCGCCAATGTTAGCACAATGATCAGAATTGCGGTCACGGCAGCGGTGAACTGCAGCCAAAACTCCGTCCTGGCCTCCGGCTCGCCTTCGCGCATATACATGATCACGATGACACGCAGATAGTAGTAGGCAGATATCAGGGAGGTGAATACACCGATCAATGCCAATCCAAGGTAACCCCCTTCAATCACCGTGCGGAACAGGTAGAACTTCCCCATGAAGCCCACGGTGGGTGGGACTCCAATAAAGCTCAGCATGAAAACCGCCATGGATGCCGCCAGGAGCGGGTATTTACGTGCCAATCCGGCATAATCGTTCAGCTCCAGCCCTTTTCCTTCCGCCTTTTCAAGTGCAATTACCACTGCCCAGGCGCCGAAACTGGTGAACGCATAGGCAACCAGGTAGAACAGGGCGGCGCTGACTGTGTCTTTATTTACAGCGGTATTCCCATAGGGCACGAGGGCCATCAAAATGTAACCGGCGTGAGCAATGCTTGAATACGCCAGCATCCGTTTAATATTGGATTGAGCAATGGCAACCACGTTCCCGAGGAACATGGTCAGCGCAGAAATCGCCCACAGGATCATGGTCAAATCGGTTGAAAGTGCGGGGAAAGCGGAGACAAAAATGCGCAGCAGTGCAGCAAAGCCAGCAGCTTTGGCTCCAACCGACATGAAAGCCGTGACTGACGATGGCGAACCATGGTAAACATCAGGGGTCCACATGTGGAACGGTACAGCCGCCACTTTGAAGCCAAACCCCACAAGGATCAACGCAGCGCCAACCGTGAGCAGCGGCAGGTTAGCAGCAGACGAGCTAATGGAAGAAAATATGTTCGTCAAGTTTGTCGTACCGGTTGCACCGAATACCAGGGCGATACCAAATACGACGAAGCTGCCTGAAAAAGCTCCCATCAAGAAATACTTGAGCGAGGCTTCTTCAGATTCCGCTTTTGGGCGGGCAAAGCCTGCCAGAACGTACAACGGGATGGATAAAAGTTCCAACGCCAGGAAGACCACGATCAGGTCATTGGCGAGTGACATCAGCATCATCCCACTGATGGAGAAAAGCAGTAATACGTAATACTCTCCTCGATCGATATCCATGCGCTTGAGGTAATCGTATGCCACTGCAATCCCAGCCAGGCCGCTGCTGAGAAATAATATATTCAAGAAGTTCGAAAATCCATCGTTGATGACCATGCCATTAAAGCCGGTGGTTGCACGTCCGAACTGCGCAATGCTCAGCCCGAGGCACAGCACCAGGCCAAAAGCAGCCATCACCGCCGTCCACCCCTTATGCCCCTTGGGAATAGTCAGGTCTACAATCAGCAGGATACAACTCCAGGCAATCAGGACCGCCAGGGGCAGGATCACGTTCATGTTTTGCAGCAGGTCATTTACAGTCATTCCTTAATCTCCTGCCAACCGTTTGCACCTATGGGTGTGAGGGCATATGGGTACAATAATTTGATGCACGCTAACAGAAGTACTCAATAGATCGGCTTTCATGGAATTCCAGCACCAGCTGCTGCTGAAATAATGCTCACCAGTTTATTCACTGCCGGACCCATGATGGTGAAGAACGGTTTGGGGTAAAGACCAATCCAGAAAATTAGCACCAACAAGGGCACCAGGGTAGCAATCTCACGCCAGTTGATATCCTTGAGAATTTTATTCTCTTCCTTTTCCAACGGTCCCAGGAATAATTTCTGGAACATGAACAGCAGGTAAATCGCAGCCAGGATGATGCCGATAGCTGCTAAACCGGCGAACCAGGGCGAGATATACGCCGAGCCGAACGCACCGAGCAGGATGGTGAACTCACCCACGAAACCGTTCAAACCAGGCAGCCCCATGGAGGATAAAGTTACCACCAGAGTCATGGCACCATAGATGGGCATGACCTTCCACAGGCCTCCGAAGGCGTCCATCTCACGGGTATGGCGCCGTTCATAGATCATACCGACGACAAGGAACAAGGCACCCGTGCTAATGCCGTGGTTGATCATCTGCAGGATACCTCCTTCGATACCTTGGGCGTTGAGGGCAAAAAGACCCAGCATGACAAACCCCAGGTGGCTCACGGAGGAATATGCCACCAGTTTCTTGGCATCTTTTTGGGCATAAGAGACGGCAGCGCCGTACAGGATTCCGATGACCGCCAGCCCAGCGATCCATGGCGCTAGCTTGACGGCTGCGCTTGGGAACATGGAAAGGTTGAAGCGAACAAATCCGTAGGTACCCAGCTTCAGCAAGACGCCAGCCAGGATCACAGAACCTGCCGTTGGTGCTTCAACATGGGCATCTGGCAGCCAGGAATGCAGCGGCCACATGGGCACCTTGATGGCAAATGCTGCTGCAAAAGCCAGGAAAAGCCAAAACTGGATGTTGGCTGGAATATTGCCATTGGCGATCAGCTCGGTGACCGAGAATGTCCCCTGGTTGATGCCCAGCCATAAAATCGCCAGCAGCATCAGGATGGAACCTGCCATGGTATAGAGAAAGAACTTCAGGGCAGCGTACATGCGGCGCGGCCCGCCCCACATGCCAATAATGAAGTACATAGGCACAAGACTGAATTCCCAGAAAATGTAGAATAAGAACAGGTCTAACGACACAAAAACACCCAACATACCCACTTCAAGCAGCAGGAAGAAGATCATGAATTCCTTCACCCGGTCTTCGATTGCATTCCAGGTGGAGATGATTGCCAGCGGGGTTAACAGGGTGGTGAGCAAGACCAACAAAATGCTCAATCCATCCACTCCCAGGTGGTAGCTGATGGTCCAACCAGCAAACTGGAACCAGGGTATATTGATTTCCATCTGGATATCTGGGTTGCCGAGCTGGAAATAAGTGAGCATCACCACCGAGATAGCGAAGGTTGCGGTTGAGGCGACCAGGGCGATCCAGCGAATGGCAGTTTTCCACTCGGGTTTCAAGAAGAGGATCACCAGGACGCCTATCAGGGGCAGAAAAACCGTCAGGGTAAGTGGATGGAGTACTTGTCCTAAGTTCATGTCTGTTCCTCTATAGCAAAGTAGCGTTCTGCGGAGCAACAGCTACGCAGTCTATCCTAACCGAATGATCAAATATCCAATAATTACAATGACACCGATAAAAATGGAAAGAGCATAATTCCGTACAAAACCCGACTGAATTTTCCGCATCTGCGCGGCTAACTCCTTAAACCCGTCGCCCAGGAAGTTGGCGATCCCATCGATGATACCCAGATCGATCGGACCAGACAATGTATGCGTAACCCAATTAAAGCTGCGAACCAGGATGGTATCGTGGACAAAGTCGTGCCAGAAGGCCCAATCAACCTTATCAGCCAGGAACCTGGAAAGCCACTGGTAAGGTTTGACGATAATATATCCATACAGCTCATCGACCCAGTATTTATTCTCCAGCAAGGTAAAAACAGGACCAATGATCGAGCGCAGGGGGTCATCCGGGCGCTGGTTAAGCGGCACTTTCTGCAAGTCGCGCGACCGGCGGATATACAGGTACCAGGCGAGGACAATGCCTCCAACTGCCAGAACGGTGGAAAGGATGGCGACAACAAAATTAAAGCTGACTGTCTCGCCTTCACCGCCTGCCACTGCCTTGACGGTATGATCGAGCCAGGTAGTTAATGTATGCAGCGAAGGGAAGTTAAGAAAACCACCCGTGATGGATAATAATGCCAAAATCAGCAGCGGGATAGTGATGATCGCTTTGCTTTCCTGGGCATGCACAGCAGGCTCAGAACGTGCTTCTCCAAAGAAAACCATAAAAACCTGGCGACCCATATAAAAAGCCGTGAAGAACGCCGCAATGAGCAGCAGCCAATAGACAACCGGGTTGAGCGCGCTGGCCTCTGCAAGGATCTCATCCTTGGACCAAAAACCCGCCAATGGGACGATCCCTCCCAAAGCCAGGGCACCAATCACGTAGACCCAGAAGGTGGTCTTCATTTTATGGCGCAGACCGCCCATGTTACGCATATCCTGGGGGTCGAAGTGCAGTTCGTGCTTCATCCGTTTGCGCAGGTTGGGTTCATGCTCCACTTCGTGCTCACCGCGCTCGATCCCCTGGATAACGGAACCGGCGGAGAGAAAGAGCAGGGCTTTGAAAAACGCATGCGTCACGAGCTGGAACATACCGGCTACATACGCGCCCATGCCCACCGCTGCCACCATGAAGCCAAGCTGGCTGATGGTGGAATATGCCAACACCTTTTTAATATCAAATTGAGCCACCGCAATCGTGGCAGCGAATAATGCGGTGACGCCACCCACGATCGCCACCCAGTTCTGCGTTACCGGAACAAGCGAAAATAGGGCATGTGAGCGGGTGATCAGGTAGACTCCGGCAGTCACCATCGTCGCTGCATGGATCAATGCCGAGACGGGGGTTGGACCTGCCATGGCATCCGGCAGCCACACGTAGAGGGGCAGCTGCGCTGATTTACCCGTCACGCCCAGCAGCATGAATAGGGTGATCGCCACAATGACTGCCGGTGGTACCTGGGAGGCTAGGTTGGCAACCATCTGAAAATCAAAGGTAAAGACGCCATTGGGTGCCAGAGGTTGGAAATATTTGAACATCAGGAACGCGGCGATGAGGAAACCAAAGTCACCAATCCGGTTTACGATGAATGCTTTTTTACCTGCCAGCGCATTGCCGATCCCATCTTTTCCTTTTTCGTACCAAAAGCTGATCAACAGGAACGAGCACAAGCCCACCCCCTCCCAGCCGATAAATAACATCATGTAGTTATTGGCGCTGACCAGGATCATCATGGCGGCAATGAACAAGTTGAAATACACAAAAAAGCGGCCGAAGCGACCGGGATCACCATTGTGCCTTACATCATCTTGCATGTAACCCACCGCGTAGATATGGATCAATGTGCCCACCCCACCGACCACCAGCATCATCGTCACCGAAAGTGTATCCACTCGGAAGGCCCAATCCAGCTGCAAGGAACCGATGGTGATCCAATTGAGATAGGGCAGTGACACTCCCTCGGGTTGCCCCAGCAGTGCCAGCCCGAGCATAACCGCAATGACGAAAGCCGCCCCCGAAGCCAGGCAGGCGACCGCCCCAATGATTTTTTCACCAAACCATTTGCCGAAGATTAAATTTATCAGCAAGCCAATGACGGGGAAGAAGACCACAAATGGCACAAGGTAGAAAAATCGTCCCGCATTCAATGCATCACTCAAACCCATGATGTGTCTCCGTTAACCTGACTAGCCCTTTAATGTGCTGATCTGGTCTACATCAATACTTGCCTTGGTGCGGAAGATGGTCACGATCAGGGCCAGACCAATGGCCACCTCTGCCGCCGCCACCGTCATGATAAAAAAGACGAAAATCTGCCCATTCATCGATTGCCAATAACGGGCGTAGGCCACGAATGCCAGGTTGGCTGCGTTGAGCATCAGCTCGACTGACATGAAAATTACGATGGCGTTACGCCGGATGAGCACGCCTAAGGCACCTATGGTGAACAGGATGATCGATAAGCCCAGATAGTAATAAATCGGTACCATAGACACTCTCCGTTATTTTTTTTCGCCCTTGGTCAGCACGATGGCACCAATCATGGCTACCAATAATAAGACCGAGGTGATTTCAAAAGGCAGAAGGTAGCTGCTGAACAATGCCGTACCCACCTGAGTGGGGCTGCCAAACCCGGCTGGGAGCTGCTGCCCAGCCACTGCCGCCAGGTTCTTGTTGGTGATGATGATATATCCTGCTTCCACCAGTAAAATGACCGCCAATGTGATCGCCAGTGGACGCTGCCACTGGATCGCCTGGATTGGCCCAGCCCTTTCGGCACCGAGCAGCATGATTACGAACAGGAACAAAACCATGATCGCCCCGGTATACACACTCACCTGGGCAACAGCGATAAAAGGAGCATCCAACAGCAGGAAAAACACCGCCACCGTGGCTAAATTTACCACCAGGAACAGGGCTGAATAAATGGCATTCCGGCTGATGAGCATCCCCAAAGCTGAAGCGATGGCAACCAGGGCTAAAATCAAAAAGAGGAGCAGTTGTGGGGTCATAAGCTGTTTTACTCTCGAAAATCAATCCTTGGGATTTTCCATGACGGGAATGGCACGGTCGAAGGTATGCGGTTCCACTTTTTGAGGAGTTGGATTTCCTCCCGGTGGGACGGGCATGAGCAGCATCTCTTTGGTGTAAATCGCCTGGCGCCGGTCGGTAAATGAGAGCTCGTAATTATCGCCCAGGATGATCGCTTCTGTTGGGCAGGCGTCTTCGCAGTACCCACAAAAGATGCACCGCAGCATGTTGATCTCATAAGTGCTGGCGTAGCGTTCACCCGGTGAGTAACGCACATCGTCGGTGTTTTCTGCCGCTTCAACAAATATTGCATCTGCAGGGCACGCAGCTGCGCACAGAGCACAGCCAATGCATTTTTCAAGGCCGTTATCAAAACGGTGTAAATCATGGCGCCCCTTGAAGCGTGAGCTCACCGGTCGCTTGACTTCAGGATACTGCATGGTAACCGGCTTATCGAACATCATCCGCAGCGTGGTCCACAGCCCACGGCCTAATTCCACGATAAACATACCACTAACCTCCCCTCATCACGGTGATCACGGCGGCAATAAACATGTTGAGGAACGCCAGTGGGAGCAGCACTTTCCACCCAAAAGCCATCAGCCGGTCGTACCTGAAGCGTGGGAAAGTTGCCCTGACCCAAATGAAAATGAAAATCATGATGAGTGTCTTAATAAACAAATAGATCGGTCCCAACCAGGGTAGCTGAGTCACAAATGGACCCAGGTAGCCTCCCAGGAAAAGTGTGGCAGCAATCATACTGACGGCGATAATCTTAATATATTCGGCCATGAAGAATAAAGCGAACTTCATCCCTGAGTATTCCGTGTGGTAACCAGCCGTCAGCTCTTGCTCGGCTTCAGGCATATCAAAGGGCGAACGGTTGGTTTCAGCCATTGCGGCGATGAGGAAGATGATGAACGCCAGAGGCTGGGAAAGGTTCCACACGATCCAGCCGAGAAACCCGTTCGCCCCCTGCATCTCGACGATATCCACAAGGCTCATCGAGCCGGCTAATATCGTCACACTCACAAAAGATAATCCCAGCGCCAGCTCGTACGAGATCATCTGGGCGGTGGAGCGTAAACCGCCCATCATGGCATACTTGTTATTTGATGACCAGCCAGCAATGACAATGCCGTAGACCGATATTGATGCCACTGCACCCAGGTAGAGAATAGCGACATTTACATCCGCCAGGTACAGGTGGATCTGCCGACCGAACAGGTTGATAACACGCCCCCAGGGTACTACGGCGGTGATGATAAGGGCAGGGATGACCGTGATTACGGGCGCTAGCAGGAACAGGAGTTTATCCGATTTGGCGGGGACGAATTCTTCCTTGAAGATCAGCTTAACCCCATCTGCGACCGGCTGCAGGATGCCGAACGGACCCGCGCGGTTGGGTCCGATGCGCGACTGCATGCGTGCCAAGGCCTTGCGCTCATAATAGGTGACATAAGCGAAGCCAAGCGTCATTCCGATCAGGATGATGCCCGATTTGATGATGTATTCGATGAGTAAGGCAGCCGTCATGCAGACCTCGTTCTCCTAATAATTCGTCTTCGCGACACTCGCTGATCTAACTCGATTCATAGATTTTTATTTCAATTGGCGTGGGTGAGCTTACCGGTACACCCAGGCTGCGTGGGACAAGTACCACACCAATGGGAACCTGATCATCCACATACAATAGGGTTTCGACCGAATTACCGGCCATGCTAAATTGGACCTTGGAACCATCGGCAATGTTCAAAAACCGAGCGTTTTTTGGATTTATCGAGATGTGAGCTGCTGGGATTCGCTGGTGAAGCAACTCGCTAGAGAATAACGTTTGACCGCGGTCATACAGAACGGTGATTGGCACAGCGAGAAGCATCCCCTCCGAGATGGTTACCCCAGGGACCTCAGGCCAGGTGAGCGACGGCATTTGGGATGGGAGTGACAGCTGTACACCTAGCCCCTGTGCATTGGCGTATAACGTGCCACCGTAATATAAATCACTCCGACCGACCATCGGCCACTGTTCGGTCACCTGCGCCAACAAGCGATAATTGATCCCAGCAAAGGCGGCAACTTTCGCTGCCAGGCGGTTGAAGATCCGTAAAGGCAGCGCCTCGGTATTGATTCCGAGCAGCTTACTGATTCCGGCTGTGATGGCATAATCTGGTTTGAATTCATTCCGCACCACTCCCGGATAAAAGCGCTGCACGCGGCGCTCCCCCGAGGTGTAGGTCCCTTCCCGTTCGGTAAAGGGTTGGGTAGGTAAGACGACATCCGCCAGTTTAGCCGTCTCAGTCAGGAACAGATCCTCGACGACCACGAACCCGGCGTTCCGGATGGCATCTGCAAGGGAAGGATCATCCCCTGCCGGGTCAGCTGCAGCAATATATATCGCTTCATACTGCTTAAATGCTTCATTCAAGTTGGGCAGCGGACGGAACCCGATTTCCCAGGCGCCCTGGTCGTTTGCCCGGGGCCATACGGCGATCAACCCGTTATTGACTTTACGCACGTGGTTGGTGACCATCAGCAGGTTCGCGCAAGCTTGAGCCAGTGCCGCGGATGCTTCCAAACCGGTGCCTTCACTACCATAAAAAACGACCAGATTTTCAGCTGTTGAGATGGTCTCGGCTGCGGCTTTCACTGCTTCACCGCCCTGGGTAATTTTGGGCGCCTTGGGGAAATTTTGCTTGGCAGACAGTGTATTGATCATTGCCAGGATAGTGCTGGCTTCGGAACCATACTTATAACGGACTACCTGGCTGGCATAGCGATCGAGCCTGGTGGGACGCGGGTTGGCCACAATTAGGGTGGCACCACGCTCGGCTGCCTGCTTGACCCGCAGCCACCAAATTGGCGCTTCCTCATGCAAGTCGGAGGCTACCACCAGGATCACAACACCTTTACCCAGGTCAGACAAATTAGTGCCATTGCCTACCCCAAGTTGGGCTACAAGGTCACCACCGGCCATGGTTGTGTATAAGGCAGATTTTCCACCCAAACCAGCAGTGAGCTCACTAAGATTGAACAGGTCTTCATTGGAGAGCCTGCCGCTGGCAAGGGTGAGCAGGTTTTGACCGGCATGCTTAAAGTTCTCTGCAACATAGCTGAGCACCTCGTCCCAGCCGATTGCCACCAGCTCTCCCTCCCGGCGCACCAGGGGTTGGGTCAACCTTTCCTTGCTATCAGCATAATGGTAGCCAAAGCGACCCTTATCACAGATCCAGATCTCATTGACCGATTCATTCTGGCGCGGCATAATGCGTTTGATCACGGTCTTCCCATTCGATCGCGCTTCCCGGCGCAGGTTGATCGCCAGGTTACAACCCACCGGGCAGTGGGGGCAGATGGAGGCGGTGGTGCATAGCTCCCAAGGGCGGGCTTCGAAGCGGAAGTCGGCGGTGGTAAGTGCACCCACCGGGCAGATATCCGTCGTGTTGCCTGAGAAATAAGAGTCAAAACCCGGCTCAGAATTGGTAAAAATCTGCAGCCCACGACCCCGGTTGGTGAAGCAAATCACCGGGTCATCGACGATGAGATCCTGGAAACGCACGCACCGTCCGCACTGGATGCAGCGTTCACGGTCCAGGTAGATCAGCTCTCCCAGGGAGAGTTTCTTGACCAGGTGCATCTTTTCGGCATAATCAAAGCGCGACTGTCCTGAACCATGGCGCATGGTCAGGTTTTGGAGAGGGCATTCCCCTCCTTTATCGCAGATTGGGCAATCCAAAGGGTGCGAAGTGAGCAGGAATTCGAGGATCTCCTTTCGCCCGGCAACAGCTTTGGCCGATGTGCCTACCACTACCATGCCATCGAATACAGGCGTAGAACAGGCAGTTTCCAGCTTAGCCCCAAATTGGATTTTGGTTGACCCATCTGCTTCGAGAACAGGGTTACCGGTAGCACGGTCGATCACAGGGCGTCCCACTTCCACCAGGCACTGCCGGCACATTCCCACTGGTTCCATCTTGGGATGGTAGCAGAATACAGGGATATCTACTCCAATCAGTTTGGCGGCATTCACGATCAACGTGCCTTCGGGCACGGTCACTGGTTTTCCATCAATCGTCAGACTAACCTTATTTTTCATCGGCATATCGGTTGTACGGTCCTAAGCATTGGATTTGTCAGTGATCGACTCAAAATCTGCAGGGAAGCGATCAATCGCTGAAAGTGGTGCTTCGATGGAGAATTCTCCTAAGGCGCACAGGCATTTACCTTTAATTTGACTGGCTACATCATGGAGCAGCTGCACATCCATCATCGATGCTTCACCGCTGGCAATGCGCTCGGTTAGATGAGCCATCCAATAGGTGCCTTCACGGCAGGGAGTGCACTTGCCGCATGATTCATGTTTGAAGAAGTGAATAGTTTTATTGATCAGCCAGGGGATGCTGACCGAATCATCGATCACGATGACCGATGCCGATCCAAGCTGCGCACCCAGCTGAGGTACGCTCTCGTAGTCCATGGCGGTATTCAAGGCTTCATCTGTGGCGACTATCAATGAAGATGAAGCCCCCGCGGCCATAATCGCCTTAATTTTATGCCCACCTGAGATACCGCGACCGTGGTCCATGATCAGCTCGCGAAAGGTTGTCCCCAATGGCAGCTCATAATTACCCGGCCGGTTGATACACCCAGACAGGCTGAAAATTTTCGGTCCCGGGCTCTTTTCGGTGCCAATGGTCTTGTACCAGGCTGCTCCCCGGTTGATGATAAAAGGCACATTGGTGAGGGTTTCGACGTTGTTGACAATCGTCGGCTTACCATATACTCCCACTGCAGGCGGGAAAGGTGGGCGCAGACGCGGCTGCCCAAGCTTGCCCTCGATCGAATCAAGCATGGCCGATTCTTCACCGCAAATATATGCCCCTGCCCCCAGGTGGGTATGCAGGCGGATGGTTATATTGGTTCCGAAAAGCTTCTCCCCCAGGTACCCGGCTTTCTCCATTTCAGTGATACATTGATCAAGTTTTTTTGCCACCGACCAAAATTCACCCCGCAGGTATATATACGCATCGTTGGCTTTAACGGCATAAGCGCAGATGGCTACCCCTTCCAGGAATTGGTAGGGGTTGCCTTCCATGATCTCCCGGTCTTTGAACGTTCCAGGCTCCGATTCATCTGCATTAGCCACCACATAGTGAGGCCAATTGTTCCCGTCTATAAATGACCACTTCATACCCGTGGGGAAACCAGCGCCACCCCGGCCGCGCAGACCCGATGCTTTGACTTCATTGGTCACATCATTCGGATCCATGCTGGTAACGGCTTTTTTAAGCGCCAGGAAACCTTCATTTTGGCGATAGGTATCGATCTGATCCAAGCCTGGGATTGCTCGGTGGCGGAGGAGGATGTGTTCTGCCATGTCTGTCAACCTTGTCTCAGCTTGTTGATAACTTCGAGGGCACTTTCAACCGTCTGATTCTCGTGGTATTCAATCCCTTCCGGGCTCTGCACCTGGAACATCGGCGCTTTGTCGCAGCCCGCCAGGCACATCACTTGTTCGACTTTCACTATTCCATCGGAGATGGTTTCGCCGACCTTGATTCCCAGGTTTTCGCATAATTTTTCCAGGAACTCGTCTGCCCCGCGTAATGCACACGGTAAATCGGTGCAGACCTGAATAAGATATTTTCCGGAAGGCTCATCGTGGTACAGCGTGTAAAAGCCAATCAGTGAAGCAACATCAGTAGTGCTAACCTGGCAGATTTCAGCAATTTGGGATATGGCTTCTTGGGTAATATAACCATTCTCGCGCTGTGCCAAGTACAACAGGGGCATAACTGCTGAACGCTTACCCGCCCGGTCTGAGGGATAATTCGCCAGGATAACCTGAACTTCGTTGGGATACTTCTCAAGAAGAGCGTTCAACGGTCACAATCTCCCAATACGATATCGACGCTGCCAATGATGCCAACCAGATCTGCCACAAGGTGACCTTTGGCAAGTAGCGGTAGGGCCTGCAAATGGATGAAGGAGGGTGTACGCATATGGATACGGTAGGGTTGGTTGCCTCCGTTGCTCTCAACATAATAGCCCAATTCACCCTTCGGAGATTCCACCGGTATGTAGACCGCTCCTTTGGGGACATTAAAACCCTCGGTCCACAACTTGAAGTGGTGGATGACGGCTTCCATACTTGTGCCTAGCTCGGACCGCGGCGGCGGGACGTATTTACGGTTGTTTGACCGGAAAGGTCCGTAGGGCAGCTTATCCAACGCCTGCTGGACGATGCGCAGCGATTGGCGCATTTCTTCCATGCGCACAAGGTAGCGATCGTACACATCACCGTGGGTGCCGGTTGGGATGATGAAATCATATTGTTCATAGCCCGAATAGGGCTGTGCTTTGCGCACATCATAAGCTACCCCTGAACCGCGCAGAACCGGTCCGGTGAGCGACATATTGATGGCGACCTCGGCGGATATTTTCCCAATATTGCGGGTGCGGTCCATCCAGAGAGGGTTTTTGGTCAACAACGCCTCATATTCTTTGATCCGCTCCGGCATCAAGCGCAGGAAACGGCGCACTGCGATCTCAAAATCAGTCGGGATGTCGCGCCACAACCCGCCTGGGCGGAAGTAGGTGGTCATCATGCGCTGTCCAGAGCATAGCTCTTTGATATCCAGGATGGACTCGCGCTCGCGGAAGCAGTAAAGGAACAGGCTCATGGCAGCCAGGTCAAGGGCATGCGTGCCCAGCCAGACCAGATGGTTGGATATGCGTTCCAATTCGACCAGGATCACCCTCACTGCCTGAGCCCGGAGGGGTACATCCAGGTCGGTCAGCTTTTCGATGGCCAGGCAATACGCCAGGTTATTGCCGGTGTTATTGAGATAATCAGTCCGGTCGGTCATTACTTCGGCCAGCTCCCAGCGTTTGGATTCCATGTTCTTTTCAATCCCCGTGTGGAGAAAGCCAATGTCTGGGATGCAGTTGATGATCACCTCGCCGTCCAGCTCGAGCAGTAAACGCAGCACTCCATGTGTGCTGGGGTGCTGAGGACCCATATTCAGCAAAACGGTCTCGCCTTTTAGTGCCCGTTCCGAGACCAGATGCTGGAGTTCCTGGTAACTTACTTCCAAAAGTTCATCCATACGCCTCAGGCCTCTTCATAGCGTCCATGGTGCTTGCGTTTGTCAATCTCATCGTAGTTAAAGGTGAACTGTGGTTCTTCATATCCTAATGGATAATCTTTTCGCAGAGGATGTCCTTCCCAATCGTGGGGCATCAGGATGCGGCGCAAGTCGGAGTGACCTTCAAATTTAATCCCGAACATATCCCATAGCTCGCGTTCATGCCAGTTTGCACCTCGATAAACGCCCTCTAGGGTATGGACGGTGGGATTATCCCCGTTAAGCGGCACCCTGAGCGCCATGCGCACATTGTTCGCGTGGGAGTAATATCCGTAGACGATGTTAAAACGCGGCTCTTCTTCCGGCCAATAATCCACTGCGGTCAGCTCACACAAGAAATTGAACCCAAACTCGTCTCGCAGCACCTGGCTGACTTCCACGATTTTTTCAGGTTCCACAACCAGTGCAGGCGGATATTTCATTAGCTCGGATTCCGGGAGACCAAACCGCTCTTTGAGCGCTTTTAATGTAGTTTTGAGGTGTTCTTCGGACATTTCACTTATCCGTGGCTAAACCCAGGTATTGAGTTTCTCGTGGCGCACTTTATCTTGTAAGGTCATGATCCCGTGGATCAGAGCTTCTGGGCGAGGTGGGCAGCCAGCCACGTATACATCTACTGGCACAACCTCATCCACCCCTTGCAGCAAGGCGTAATTATTGAAAACCCCGCTGCATGAAGCACAATCACCCATCGAGATGACCCATTTGGGGTCAGGCAGTTGGTCATAAAGGCGGCGTAGAACTGGCGCCATTTTGCGAGAAACCCTCCCCGCAACGATCATCAAGTCTGACTGGCGCGGGCTGGCGCGCATCAGCTCCATACCGAAGCGGCTCATATCATTGTGAGCTGCCTGTGCGCTCATCATCTCGATGGCACAGCAGGCTAAACCGAAAAGCATCGGCCACATGGCATTGGTGCGTGCCCAATTGACTGCTTGTTCCAGGCCAACCGTGACGACACCCAAGTTGCCGGCTTTTTGTTCTATTCCCATTCAAGTGCTCCTTTCTTCCAGGCGTACACAAGGCCTACCAATAAAATGACGATGAAGACGATCATTTCGATGAGAGCAAATACTCCTAAGTTAGCCTGGACGAAACCTTTAAGAACCACTGCCCATGGGATGATGAAAATGATTTCGATATCGAAAAGGATGAACAGCACAGCCACAAGATAGAAACGCACCGGGACGCGGCGTGTACCGGGACCGATTGGGTTCATGCCCGATTCATAGGGCATTGACTTGCGTGCTGATGTGCGCCTGGGACCAAACAAGTGACCGAGACCAACGATAAAAAAACCGAAGATAACGGCCAGGATGACTATGACAGCAATGGGGATATATGGTGCTAGCATTTTGCCTCAGCAGTCAATAAGTTTTTCTTTCTAGTAACAGCCAGGTTATAAGGACAATCAAAGTTAGCTCTTCGTGAGAAGGATATCCAATGATTCTTAGCGATATACCCATCCTGGCAAGAATTCACCTGATGCTGAACTCGTGAAGTTTATCATATGCATACTTTGGTGTCAATTTAGCTTCCTAATTAACTAATAACACCTGGAAGTCACGAATGGAACGCGAGTCATTCAGTGAGAATTCACCCACTTAATGGTATCGACACTACCGTGTGGGTAGAAAGTAATGCTGTGAGGTTAATTCTTGAATCGGTTAGATTAAAAAATCACGCAAGTGCCGGCTGCGGGTTGGATGGCGCAGCTTGCGCAGGGCTTTAGCTTCGATCTGGCGGATGCGCTCACGCGTAACGTTGAATGCCTGACCTACTTCTTCCAGGGTGTGATCTTTTCCATCCAGCAAGCCAAAGCGCATCTCCAAGACTTCTCTTTCACGCGGCGACAAAACCGCCAGGGCATTTTTAACCTGTTCACGCAGCATTTCGCGCGCCGCTGCATCCATGGGTTCCTGGGCTTCTTCGTCTTCGATGAAATCCCCCAGCATGCTGTTGTCTTCACTGCCCACCGGGCTTTCCAGGCTGACGGGCTCCTCGGCAGCACGGAGCACTTGCACCACCTTGGAGGCTGCCTGCGTCCAGCGCATATGTACATCATGGGGCAAGACACTGGCTTCGCCCTTCACACGTAGGATCTCCTGTTTATCCTTCGGATCTACGAAGTCGGCTTCAAGAGCTAATTCTTCAGGGGTGGGTGAGCGACCGAGGGTCTGTGTGAGCTGGCGTTGGACCTGCATCAAGCGGTTGAACGTCTCAAAGATGTGTACCGGAATGCGGATCGTGCGCGCCTGGTCGGCGATCGAACGGCTGATCGACTGGCGGATCCACCAGGTGGCGTAGGTGCTGAACTTATACCCTCGCGAAGGGTCAAACTTGGAGACTGCCCTGAGGAGACCCAGGTTGCCCTCCTGGATAAGGTCGAGGAATGAGCTCCCCCGCCCGAGGTAGCGTTTGGCTACGCTCACCACCAAGCGCAAGTTGGAACGGATCAATATCTGCCGCGATTCCTGGGCGCGATACTGCACATCCTCAAGCACTGATCTCAGACGATCTTCATCGGGGAGTTTGACACTAGCCTCTTCCAGAGATTCATTATCCGACCGCTCGGCCTCCTTCGGCTTCTTATTAACACCATCGTCTTCATTTTCTTCGTTAATAAATGAAATCAGCGCAGGCATTAAGTGCTTTCTTATGTAGAAATTTTCGACTCTTTTCGCTGCTTCTTCTGGTAAAAGATAGAAGCATATGTAGACAGTCAGTGCGTTTCTAGCCACCACGTCCCATAAATGGTCGACGCCCCACCGTCCATTGTCGAGATACGCCCTTAAGTAGGAGGGAGTATCACTTGACCATGTACCCCTTAGCAGGCGCGCTTCTGCGCGGATCATCGATAAATCCAGTCCGTCATAGCCCAAACGCTGGGTATCTTCGACCAGGCGCCTCCAACTCACTGCCAGCTCATCCGATATGGCGAGATAGATGCTGGTTGAGTAATATAATCCTCGGCGAGCAATTGGGTGATCGCGGTTGATCACATCCACACGGCGGGCAGCCTCAATACGTGTCGCCAACCAGAATTCGTGGTCGACGTTTAGCAGCTCGATTTCTCCAATTTCCCGTAGATATAGCCTCACCGGGTCTTCGCTCAGCTCGGCGTCCAGGGTTGGGGTGAGCAGCTCGAGCGGCTCGTCATCCGGAGCAACGCTCAGTCCGTCCGCTTCGCGGGCCAGCAGGTCTTCATCCGGCTCGTCAATAACCGTGTCGGAATCGATCTCAGACAAGAGATCGTCCACCTCATCCGCCGGTTGGATGGAGGGATCCTTCTCATCCTCATCAGGCAGATTCTCACCTGGTGAGTCTTCTTCTTTTGGGGTCCTTCGTTTACGAGCCATACCCCAATTATGCTCTAAATTGTCATTTTTGGCGAATCGTGAAGATGTTTTGTTGGGGCGAAAAGGGGAGGGTTGTGGAGCGATGTAAGGATTGGTCTGATACCCTCCCCTTAAGGTCAACAATCATTTCAACCTAAGGGGTTGAATGCCCACTCTAAGTTGGCGGGCGCCACATGAACCAGGTGGGAATGCCGATAATATCTTTCTGGCGTAGAATTTGGAAGCCAAAACGTTGGTAGAGTTTTACATTAAGTGGATTGGCATTCTCTAAGTAACATCCAATCCCGTTCTCATCAGCCATTGCAGCCAGATGTTGTAAAATGGAGGATCCAAAACCCTTTCCCTGATAACCTGGTTCCACCCCAAGGTATTCCAGGTAATAATGCGGTTCTGCAGGGTGATTATTGTCGGTTTCATCCAACCATTTTAACCACCCTCGGATGTCATATACTCCATTTCTAAGAATGGATTTGATCATCATCGACCATTGGTCAATGACCGGGAGTGGATACCCGCCGGGCGGGTAGATCATAGCAACAGCTACAACCTTGCCAGCTTTATTAATATGAATTGGATATCCCTTACGGATGCATACTAATAACTCAATCGAAAAATCGACCGTTAATGCGTGGATTCGCTTTTCCGGCGAGAAATTATTATAGACCGCCACGGATACCGGGTCATCTGCAAAGGCAGTACCAAGCACCTGCGCTGCCTGGCGATAGGTCTGGCGAGTAATAGGTTGGATTAACATTTCCGTGCCAAGGTTGGTTTGGAATTCCCTCGATAGGATACTCACGGAAATATTACCGCGTTCACCTGGCGGTCATAAACCTTTTTTGCGCTTGGTGGATGCTCCTCAGCGAGCGGGTGCATTTCGCAATACCTTCCTCATTTTCCCTCGTGCGTGACTCGCCGGTCTTCACCGCTTCATCCATCTGATAGCGCAGCTGGCTCATGATTTCATTAACCTGGCGGCGGCGGATTTCAAGCAAGGCACGCATGAGGTCGTCCCGGACGCGCTCTTCCTTGGGATCAAGTTTATCGGTGCGTTCCAGCAGCTTATCCACGATTTCCATCAAAGGAAGTGACAGCTTGTTCAACACATAATTCATTGGCTCAGATTCATCCTGCGCAAGTGATTCCTTCACCAGTCCAAAAATCACCTGGTACTCGGCGCTCTCAAAATCCAGGCGCGAGATGTTCGTCAGATGGTCTTTATTCAATTCCCGGTCGACATAGAAAACCATCTCAGGTCGGCGCACCAGGATACCGAGGCAATGTGCCTCCAGTAAGGCATTCCCTGATTGTACGACGAAACTCTGCGGTTCCTTCGTATCAGATTGGGGAGTCCTCGTCCGGCGGCGCGGCGGGCGGGAAGATCTATCCGCTCGAACCAGAAGCCGCTCATCGACCTTGATCAGGCGCGCCAATTGCTGCCGGTATGCTTCACGCTCGATGGGGTCTGGCACCTCATTGATCAAAGGCATCACCTGACCGGCTAGCTCAGATTTGGTCTTGGGGTCGTCTATATTCCTACCCGCTGCCAGGGTCTCCATGACGTGGATGACCACCGGCTTGGCGTTCTCGAGGATGCGCTGCCATTCAGCCGGGTCCCGCTTGACCACCTCGTCTGGGTCCATCCCCTCAGGCAGCGTGGTAACGCGGATATCTGCCTGGAGGCGCGTTTCGTATCCCAGGAGGCCGCGTGCATCGAGGACCGGATCAGCTGCATGGTCCATCGCCTGGCGTGCAACCTGCAGGCCGCGCATGGTAGCCCTATCCCCCGCTGTATCCGGGTCGAGCGCCAAGACGAAGCGCTGGGTAAGGCGTTTAAGCAATCGCATCTGCTGCTCGGTAAGTGCCGTTCCCATGGGTGAGACGGTATTGGTAAAACCTGCCTGGTGCAGGGCGATCACATCCAGGTACCCCTCGACAATCACCACCTGGTCCAACCCCCGGATGGGGTTGCGGGCATGGTCCAGACCGTACAACAAGGCGCTCTTATCGAAAACCGGCGTCTGGGGCGAATTCATGAATTTCGGGAGATCGTTTGGATCCAGGATACGCCCGCCAAAACCTGCCATGCGCCCTCGTCCATCACGGATGGGAAACATGATACGGTGACGGAATTTATCGAAAACCGAACCATCTTCGCGTTCCGAAACCAGTCCCGCTTCCAACAAGATCGCCTCCGACCTGCCCTTGTTTTTAAAGAATTGGATGATCGCTTCGCGTGAATTGGGAGCATAACCCAGCTCAAATGTTTTTACGATCTCATCGGTCAGACCCCGCGTATGTAAATACTCAAGGGCTTTTTGACCATCTGAAGCATTGATCAATTGATGGTGGTAGTATTTTTCAGCTTCCTCGAGGATGATGCGTAACTGGGCATGTTCTTCTTCAGCGACCATTTCTTCGGGAGTTTGCGGCTTGAGCTGTATACCTGCCTTATCTGCCAGGTATTTGAGCGTTTCCGGAAAATCCCATCCCTGTTTCTTCATCGTGAAGCTGAAGATATCCCCACCCTCATTACACTGGCCAAAACAACGCCAGGTGCCCGTGCTCGGGAACACGACAAAGGAGGGCGTGCGCGTGTTGGGATGGAATGGGCAGAAACCGGTGTAATTCTTGCCGGAATGTTTCAGCTGCACAGACTCTGATACCAGGTCTAGGATATCGATGCGGGCTTTGATTTCATCTATCGAGGACATATCTTCTCTCACCGCTCAGGCGTCTGTAAAAGCTCAATTTGATTATACCAGCCCCCATCTGGCGGGATTCGAGCTATCAGGAAGGACCAGTCATTGCAAACAATTCTTTCAAATCGCCCTGGACAATTTGTTATGATTGTGTATAATTAATTCGATGTTTATCTAATTGATTAGAATAAAGTGGAGTGATCTTTTTATTGAAGTGATAGTAGAGACTGCAATCAGGTAAAGGATTTTGTGATGAACACACCCTTCCAACAACACGATGAACAGCTGCTGAACTTCTTCAAGGCTTTGGCTGATGCCAACCGGCTGAAGATCATTGGACTGCTCTCTCAGCAGTCCTACTCGGTTGAACAGCTGGCAGCGATGCTTGGCATACGTCCGCCCACCGTCTCGCATCATCTGAAGCTTCTATCTGAAGCCGGGTTAGTCAGTGCACGGGCGGAAAGCTACTACAACCTGTACCAGCTCGAAACAGGTGCGCTTGAGCAAATCGCAAGCAGCCTGCTTGCGCAGGATAAGCTGCCGAGGATGGCGGCTGAAGTGGATATGAATGCCTACGACAGGATGGTCCTGCGCAACATTATCCAACCCGACGGCAGGCTGAAAGTCATTCCAGCCCAGCGCAAAAAGCGCGAAGTGGTGCTCAGACACATCCTCAATTCCTTTGACTCCGATGTCCGTTATACGGAACATCAGGTGAATGAAATCCTGGCGCGCTTCCACGAAGACACTGCCACACTGCGACGCGAGATGATCGTGTATAAGCTGATGGACCGTGCCGGGGGTGAATATTGGCGAATTGATGACCGGAAATCATTATAAAGGCAGGTAGAAATGACTACTCCAACAAACCAGGAAGAATTATCGAATTTCATGAAATCTCTCGCCAATTCCGAGCGTGTGAAGATTGCCGGCCTGCTGGGGGTTGAAGCCCTCACGGTAGATGAGACTGCCCAACGACTGGGGATGGAGCCGTCGCGAGTGGCACAGCACCTGGAAGTACTGGTGGCAACCGGGTTGGCCCACAAGGAAGGAAGCACTTTTCGGTTGGACAGCCAGGCGCTTGAAAAACTCACCCACCGGATGCTAGCCCAAGCTCATCCGCCTGCACCCGAATACGAGGGCGACGAATTTGAGGTTAAAATCTTACGGGCATACATTTCGCGGGATGGTACGCTAAAATCAATTCCCAATCAGCAGAAGAAGCTCCTGGTAATCTTAAAACACATAGCAAAGGACTTCGAACCGGGGGTCAAGTATCCGGAAGCTCAAGTGAACCAAATCCTCGGGCGCTACCATGAGGACTATGCCGCCCTGCGCAGATCTATGGCAGATAATGGGCTGATGCAGCGAGAGAAGGGAATCTATTGGAGAACCGAAGCTTAGGGGTAATTCAAGCTACAAAAGTAGAAAATGCCGCACACGCAGAGTGTGCGGCGATTTTTTTACCTGTCGCTGACGAACACAATGGGATTGTTACCCACCTTATATCAAATACCTTTCTATCTCCGAAACAGCCAACTCAGAGAATTGCGATCACCCGAATTCATATCCGCGTGAGTGAATTCATCGCCGGTCTCTCCTCTGCAAGCTGAAGGTCTCATCTCCAGCCAGGAAACCCTGTAGTGGCGAGGCCGTAATGGGCAGCACGCGGCTGTTAGCAAAGTATGACCAATCGAAACCGGTTGCATCGCCAGCTTTTTTGCCCGGGATGGGCATTAGACGGGCGGTGAGTGGTTTACTCAAGCGCGAGGATAAACTAGCCAGGTCGAGCAGGAGCGCTGATAATTCCTCCACACTGGTATCCCCGGGCAGGGGAATACAATCCAACCCGGTGCCACATACACAGGAATAAAGCAGTAAGTCTTTTACACCCAGGCTGCCCTGAGCAGCACGCAAGGCCAGGGTGGAATCTTCCAGTATGGGCAACATCAGTCCGCTAAACCCTGCACGCATGAATTCGGCCTGATCCATCGTGTCTGCAAGGATGGCTGCTGCTGCCAGCGAGCCGTGCTCACCCAGGCGGGGAACCCCCAATCTCTCCAAGGCTGTTCCCAGAGAGAGCTCTTCAGATGGGAACGGAGCCAGTGAGAAATCGATCCCGCTAAACCTACACCGTGTTTGCCTTTCCACCTGGTTGGCGATGGCAGATATAGCGCGAGCATGCGTCTCCATCGACTGCACCAGGCTCGCCCGCGCTTCTTCGAGACTGACAGGCTGGCTGAACGCCTTTACCGCCAGGTCGGCTGCTTCGGTGGCGATTGCAAATGCAGGCTCACCACCCTGGTGATAGGCTGCAGGGAAGAAGGGTGATCCTGCCGGTACGTTTGCCACGGCTGCAAAGCGCAGGTTGCCGAAACCATCTACGGAGATGCTGCCGACATGCTGGATGACTTGGGCACATTGCCTGACTGCAGAGAGTGATACCCTGCCTTCCCGGGTGGTCAGCGAGCCGGAAAAAAATGCATTCCGCGTAGCTGCCAGGGCTTCAGGGATGGAGGCATAGCTTTCAGGCTTTTCAGGAAAGGCTGGTCCAACCGACAGATAGGCATACCCCTCCGCGACAGCAGCATCCTCGAGCTGCTGAGCCAGTTGGGCGAGACTACCCGGTTTGAAATCCCGCAGCAACATTGGGAATGGGACAATCGCTAGACGGGTAGACTGAACCTCATATCCAGCCTCGATGAACGCAGGTACGGCGATTTGCAGGAATTCACCCGCCAGTCTCAATATCTGCTTATTTAATGGAAAAGATGGATCTATGAAACAAGTGATCGAGCGCAGCTTCATGGTGAGAATTCTATCAGGCTTGAGGTGCTCGGGCAAGTTCTTTGCGACTTTAGATGAAACGGGACAGGTCGCTCAAGCAACCTGTCCCTAAAACAATGAATGCGCCCCCTTTTGTTTGCGCTTACGATGCGAACAATCTCGCTTGATTTCTTATAATTACATCAGTCCATCTGCCTCCAAAAATTCTACGGAAGTTCCAGCTTAATATCTGAGTCCGATCAAATTCGATCAAGCAGCCGGTAAGCCTCACCTGCCATGACCGATTCGAATGGCAGAGGTGTAATCGAAGGGTAGGCGCTTTGGGGTGTATAGTCATACTCCCGGTTCAGCTGATCACCCAGGCGTACCAGCTTGGCCAGTCCCACCCGTAAAGCTGCAGAAGCGGTATACCCTAAGCGCACCAGCTGAGTATCTATCCGGCAGCCACTGTCCTGCAGCCCATTGATATAGCTGGTAAATAATGTCTCCGAGATATCACTCAGCCGGTAGCTTTTCAGGTTCATGTAGGTTCCATAAACCAACTGCCCGAGGTCATCCCCCAGAGGCTCGATGCCTGCCAATGACCAATCCATGGCTACGGTTTGTTCCAGTTTTCGCGGCGAATGATGAGAGATAAAATTCGCCGGGTTGGTGTCACCTAGGCAGATAGTTTTAGGCAGCTGCTCCAATTTGGCAAGGAATCGCTCGTTATCCTGGAGCATGCTCCTGAAGCTGTCACGCTCAGGGTTGGGGTACTGCTGCCATACTTGGGGGTGGTCCCACGGGAAATCCTGCCAGGCGATTGAATCCAGCCATTGGCGGGTGCGCTGCCGGCTGAGCCAGGAAAATGAAGGCAGCTCGCGCCTGCTGATGTAGATGCCATTCAATCGGCCGAGGTGCCGGGCGGTGAGGGCATAGCGGTGCAGCGGCCAGCTGCCAGAGAAACTGTCTTTCATATCTTCCAGCCACATCCCGGCAACGTTGCTGGGCATTTCAACTGCATCATAACAGTGCGGGGCAATTATGCCTTCGGGTAATCCATTTAGCCACCCTGATTGGTAGACCATGAGCTCGCGCTTCCAATAGTTCCAATGGGAAGGATCGTCCCCCTCACCGTAATTCATGTAACCCAGGTTGGATGGTGATTGGATCACCTTCAGAATGACTGACCAGTCCAACCACTCACCCCGGTCTTCCCCGACGCCCTCGAAGCGATACAAGCCGAGGCTGATGGGGTTACCAGCCCTGCCATCCAGATTACGAGACCGCCAACCCTGGATTTGGAAATTATTGCGGTTAAGCGCCTGGCGCACAACCGTCGATAAACTCGATTTATTGATTGAGCGCAGAGCTGCCGGAATGTCTTTTTCCAGGGCAAAACATCCGTGATAATCAATACACACCCGAAGCGTATCGGGTCCTTCCATTACATTGCCAGCTGGTGAGTACTGGGAAGCACTTCTGATCGATCTGGGAGAAGAATGTTGGGTGACTGGACTGGATTGCCGCGTCCCCTCCCTGCCGTAATACGTCAGATATCCTGGTGTAGCCGTATGCGGCCGGTGAATGTTTGTCTTCAAGGTGTCCATGCACTTAAATTCCTTCTTTTATCATTGCAAATTTTTAGTAAACCTGTATTGCAGATATTGGCCATACCCCGTGACACCAATAATAGATGAAAGGAAGGTTAATATAATTTTAGAGTTTTATTACGGTTACAAAATTTGAAATAATTGGGATTAATTGGTAGACTTCCAATTGTGGCAAGATTCCATAGAAATGGGATGACCCAGGGTATTGATGGACCGATTGATTTGACTACTGGCGGATCTGGTCGAACAGTGACAATAGATCATGTAAACAGGCACATCATTCAAAGCCCATCTATTGCCTCTTTATTTTTTCCCTCTCAAAAAAGGGGGGAAAGGCGGGCTAGTTGTAAACCCGCCTTTATTGGTATTAAGTTGAGCATAGCTGATCGATGGATTTTTCTACGTAAACAAGCTTGTGCGTTCAGTTTAGGAATTGATATTACTGCAATGCCTCCGATGTGGCATCCACCGGCAATATATCAATCCCGCCCAGAGTCTTTTACAACAGCAAAATATCATGATGATGCTCAGCTGGGATTCTGAAGCTTACTGAGACTTGCGTCTTACTGCCAGCAAGGTAATGTCATCAATTTGAGTGGTGCCGGATGAGTATTCAACCAGCTGGCTTTGAACCTGGTCCAACAGGGTAGATAAGCTCCCGCTTCCAGTAAACAGAGGGATGACTTTCTCAACACCGAAGTATTCATCCTGCTGATTGACCGTATCGGTTAAACCATCCGTATGGGCGAATAATATCTCTCCTGGTTCGAGCTTTTCTTCACGCACCGCATAATGTGTCCCTGCTGTTAATCCAACTGCAGGACCGGTAAGCTTAAGCTTTTCACGTAAACCATGCTTGTTGATCACGATGGGAGGTATGTGACCCCCATTAACATAGGTCAGTACACCCGAGCTGGTATCCAGGATGCCGAAAAAGATCGTGCAGAACATATTGGTATCCCCATGTGTCTGGGCAATGTAATTATTGGTCAGAGAGATAGCATTTTCAATCCGCCGGGCAGGGTTGAGCGTTCCCACGTATTCGGCGTTGGTGAAGAAATCAATATTGGAGACGGCCCGGATCAAGCTGCGGAACAAGGTCATAAATAATGCGGCACCCAACCCTTTATCACATACATCCGCAATGACCAGCCCGATTTTCCCGTCGGTCATTTCGAAGACATCATAAAAATCACCCGTAACTTCACGCGCAGAATTAAGTGAAGCAGCAATCTCCCAACCCTGGGGTTGTGGCATCGCCTCAGGTAAAAAGCCTGCCTGGATCTCCCTGCCTATTTCGAACTCGCGCTCCAATGCCTTGCGATATAACGCCTCCCGTTCCCAGAGCCTGGCGTTTTCAATGGCGACGCTCATTGCATTGGCAAGGGTCATTAACAGGCGGATATCCGTCGCGTCAAAGGCATGCTCCATTTCCATATCTTTCAGGACGATCGCCCCATGCAGCGAATCTCCGATCATGATCGGTACGTATAATGCCGTCTTGGGCAGCCCATTCCCAGACGAGTAAACATTTAGGTAGTGTATCACTGCCTCTTCCATGTTCTCATCGATCAGCAGGGGTTGTGGGTTTTGCAACAGGTAACCCATAAAACCTTTTCCACCCACATAATACGGGGTCGGGGCTGCGTGATTTCCATTTTCGACCTGGAATGGTGAGGTCACCAGATCGGTTTCAGGATCATAGAGCATTATTGCGAGGTCGGCAGTCTGAAAATACTGTTCCAATTTTTCGCCGATCAACTGATAGATTGAAACCAGGTCCAGCTTTTGAGCCAACTCTTCCTGAACGCTGTTGATGATGTGTAGTTCGGATGCTCGTTGTTCCGTCTCGATTAGCAGGCATTGGGTTTCATCGAAGAGGTGCGCATTTTCCAGGGCTACGCTCATGGACGCCGCCAGGGTTTGCAGAAGCCGGACGTCTGAATCGTCAAACGCATTTTCACGGTCTACATTCTGCAGGCTCAAGATACCGGTCACCTGGTCACCAACGATCATGGGCACGCCCATCCAGGACTTGGGTGTGATGGTTCCAGGAATGGTGGGCTGACCGAACCGGGCGGCCAGCTCGGCGACATTTGTGTTCACCAATACCGGCTGCCGTGTTTGAACGATCTGGGTGCGAAACCCTCGAATCGGGTAGCGCCCAGGCGCAAAGATGTGCTCACCGCGTTCAATGGCGTAGCGGTGTTCGATGGTCTCCGTCTGTGGGTCATAAGTAGAGATCATCACCACCTGCGAGTCAAAGATATCGCGGATTTTATCTCCCACCAGGTTATAGATCGACTGAACATCCAACCGCGATGCCAACGCTTGCTGGACGCTGTTGATAAGTGCTAATTCTGCCTCACGCTCAACAAGTAACTTTTTGGTGAGATCGCTATCATTTGGCAATGACGACTGTTCATTCATCGTCACATTTCCTTAACCTGCCAATCCAAAACAACGCTTTGATCGTCCTACCAATATCGACCCATGCGAGGTTAAATCTAGCCTTGACCATGCCTACGCGGGACCACTTTTGATACATCTTTGCAAGGCTGCCGTGATGACTGGTATGGTACGCTCATGGTTTGATCAGTTACTAATCCAAGGTCGCATCAGGTGTGTCGAGCCTTAACCCACAGGACCGAATCGGATGATCGCCACAACCTTTTTTACTCCGGTGATTAAACATCAATAGCTGACACAATAGGTCAGTGAGCTGCCTGGGTCAGGTGATTGGGCTATAACGAACTGGCATGCATGCTAAACCGGAGTACCATGATCGGCATGTCTGGATCGTAGCGTGTATTACCCTTATTCTTTGACCGGGGGGTTTGGAGGTCGGGAATTTTCCTCAATGTCCAACAACAAGTAAATCGTTTCATCGATTACTTTTAAACCGATCCAGAAAAAACCTCCCAGGAAAAATGGGACCAAAAAGGTTGGTAAGGTCAGAAGAAATTGCTCAAATGCGATATGGTTAGCAATAAAATAATACACTAAATAGCCGATGATAAGGCCGACAACTACGAATAGGACGAGGAACAGCCAGGATAACCAGCCAGCAATATCCGCAATGCGGATTAGTGCCCTTTGATCATGGTAGGTATCGGGTTTCACTTCAGGTGTAATGCTTGTTTCGGTCATCTGCTCAGTCATTTTGGATCCTCCTTGATGATATGACCATAAAATTTCTATGGATTAATTCCTATTGACTACAAAACCAAGACTGCATCCACGAGACTCATAGGTTTGTTGCTTAACGAGATGAATCATCAGTCTCAATCAGGTGAATTATAACGGGATTCATTAAAAGCAACGGATTATATCTGGGAAGTGAGATTGCAGCGCAGAGACTGTTGTACACCACAGCTCAATTCATTTCCAGCGGAAATTCTTCCTCGCCGGGAATATTGACTGTTGATTGTCTTATACTTTATCACGCCAGATTGCCCTATGCAGTATTGATGCCCTATAATCAATAAATCTATGCCAGGTTTGAGTGGCGCAGTTGAATAATATTCGGTAGAATTAATTATTCATATTCATAACCATAATCATTCATCGTCCGGAGGGCATATGAGCGTAAATTGGGACGAAATACAGGAGATCATCTCTCCTGTCAAGGATTATGAAGATTTATGCCGACGGTTCCAGGTATCATTTACCTATCCATTCGTGGGCGAATTATTTAATCTTTCAACCCCGCAGCTGATTAACTATACCCAAAAGCTGCTGATGGGTGATTCACGCGGCCGCTACAAGGAATATAATTCCAGGCTGGTCGAAATTATCACCCGCCTCGATCAGGCCGGGGTGCAAAATGTGCTGGATTTGATGGAAAGGACGGCGAATCGGCAGAAGTTGGAAATTTTCGTCGATGCCTATGCAATACAAGCTCCTGACGTCATCATGGTTTTGAAGTTCCTGGTTTATTGGCTCATCCCTGGTGAAAAATATCTCAGCGGGTTGGTGCGCGCCGAGCCCGAGGTCCTTGATGCGATCAAAGTGTTGCGCGAACAAGGAGTGCGGACCAACCTGGAGCTATTGGAGAAAGGGAGAACAGCTCCAAAGCGAAACTTTCTTGTGGAAATCAGCGGACTGCCGCTTGAAATGATCTCCGTTTTGGTGAATATAGCCGATTTCTCTCGCATGCCTTGGGCGAGCAAAGCCACGATATCCAATTTCATTGGGGCGGGGTATACCAGCCTGGCCCAGCTGACAAACGCAGATCCGGATAAACTCTACGAAGATTTCTTCCATTATGGCAAGTCTATTGGGAAGAATTTGAAATTAGGGAATGAGATTGAAAACAGCTACCGCATTGCTAAGATTGTCCCGGTAATCCTGAAAGAGGATTAATATACTCTATAAATATGGGCTGAACGTTTTTTTGGATTTTCTTTAATCTTCAGGGAAAGAGATATCATCATATACTTGACCCAGACCAGGTGACGGTTGATTGAACCATCGATACTGGTCAAATTCTACCCAATAGAGGATATAACTTGATGACCATTAAAATCTGTTTGGCTGGTGCGACTGGGTGGGCAGGTTCAGCGCTTTCGCGAGGTATATTTGAAGCTCCCGATATGGAGCTGATCTCTGCCATCTCCCGCAGTCACGCCGGGCAGGTTCTTGAAGCAGCGATCGGTGTAAAAGGGCTTACTACACCTGTTTTCGCAACTACAGCCGAGGCACTCAGTATCAAACCGGATGTCTATGTTGAGTACACAAAACCTGATATCGCTAAGTATAATATTCTATCCGCCCTCAATGGGGGTGCTCACGTTGTGGTCGGTACTTCTGGTTTGAGTGAAGCCGATTACAAAGAGATCGATGAGGTGGCGCAAGGATTCAAGCGCGGAGTCCTGGCAGTGGGTAATTTTGCCATCGCCGCAGTGCTCCTACAAAAATTCGCCGAAATCGCGGCAAAATATATTCCCTATTGGGAGATCATCGACTACGCCCATTCCGATAAAATAGATGCCCCCAGTGGGACTGCCCGTGAGCTAGCCAACCGACTTTCCAAGGTGCAAGAGTCACAGCTAGATGTGCCCCTGGATTTGGTCGATGGTCTGAGGGAGAGCAGGGGGGTCAGGCTGCAGGGATCACAGGTGCATTCGGTGCGGCTGCCTGGTTACAACATTTCGCTGGATGCAATTTTCGGCATGACCGACCAGAAGCTGGTTTTACGCTACGAATCGGGCTCAAGCGCTGAACCTTATGTCAATGGGGCCCTGCTTGCTATCCGTAACGTCTCGAAATTAGTCGGAGTCCATCGCGGATTGGATAGCGTGATGGATTTCTAGAGAATACTACCTAACAGAGCCAAACCGTTTGAGGCCTCAGGTACTCTAATCGGATAAAATCCAATCTCAATTTTCGGGAATCTACCCATCGATATTCCCTGAATACTTGATTGGTATCTTAGCGCAACCATGCAGGAACAAGGATGTTAATTCATCGATGATTTACTTTTAGAGACTTGCCCGTAAAAAGAGTGGATATTTTAATTGCCACTGGAGCGTAACTCCGATGGCTGAGCCGTTGATGGGTAACTACCATATATTTGGATTTTAATCACTGATATAATGTGCGATTAGGATTTTCAAGGAGGTGTGATATGGTAAAAGCACCCGTTATGGGCAAAGGCACAGCAGATGATCCGTGGGTTCTTCAAACTCCTCCGGGCACATCTGAGTACAAAATGTATCGCGATGAAACTTCCAATCCACCGGCTTTGGTTTGCATCGTAGGGACAACCAGGTTAAGCTATCAACTCCGTTGCATCGATGACCTGCATGCAATGCTCAAGCAGCATGGTGATTGGATGCTACTTGGCAGTGCTGACGAACAGAAACCAGCTGCAGATGGAACCGTGGAAGCATGGGCCCGGTCGGTGAACAACCCTGTGGGCGGATGGTACGGATTGAAGAAGGGTCTACGGGGAAGGTTTGGTATGTATGTCCCACCGCTGATGGAAGTGTTGGGGCTGGCAGAAGTCGAGCATAACGCAAAGAACAATCGCATGCGTGCGATCTGACCACTTCCCTAGCCCGTCAAGTGCGATTATTTTAACCCAACCCTGGCTCAAGGCTAAGGGTGTTATGAAAGGGGTAAAAATTGGAGCGAGAATCGGTGTGAAGTCTCGGAGTCATCGCATGCTGTTTATTGGAACTGGTGCACTGCCATTTCGTATGAAGTGAGGAGATGCTGAAGAATGGATTGCAACCTTAAGAACATCAATGTTCATTATGATGTGTTTGGTGCGGGCAGACCCATTATTATGCTGCATGGTACGGGAGTAGACCATACCTACATGGTAAGTGATATGGAACCCCTCTTCCGAAAGCGGGATGGCTGGAAGCGCATCTATCCAGATCTACCCGGTCACGGAAAGACTCCAGGAATAGATTGGATCACGGACCAGGATAAGATGCTGGAGGTCATTCTGGATTTCATAGACACGATAATCCCAGGCGAAAGATTCGTGCTAACCGGCTCTTCAAAAGGAGCATATCTTGCACGTGGAGTAGTCCATCACCGATTTGAGTCAATCGATGGATTGTTATTAACTGTCCCAGTGATCGTTGCTGACGGAGATAAAAGGGATTTACCTCCTCATGTTACCCTGGTCGCAGACCCGGTGCTTGTGTCACAACTAGAACCAGAGGAAGTGGAGGGGTTCTTCCAGATTGCTGTGGTTCAAAGTCACGAGGTCCTTGAATATGTACGAGCTAATCTATCGACTGCGGGCGAGCTTTTCGATGAAACATTCCTGGCGAAGATCGTTGATTTTCCCGAGAACAACAATTTTTCTTTTGCAGTCGATACGCTTCCAGGGCCATTTCCAGCGCCAACACTCATTGTCTCCGGGAGGCAAGATTCTGCAGCTGGTTATCGAGACACCTGGAAAATCTTGGAGAACTTCCCGCGGGGAACATTTGTGGTCCTGGATCGCATGGGGCATTTGTTGGGGGCTGAACAAGAATACCTGTTCCACTGCCTGGCAAGTGAGTGGCTGGATAGGGTGGAGGAGTATGTTAGAGATAAAGCTGTGCCCAGAACGTCCTGAACCGTATCCACTGGATGCCACCTGATAACGAAATCCTCCCATTTGCTTCGTACTCACCGGGCTCTGAACCTTTTCGCACAGCATGGCCATTTTCTATGGGTTGATTTTGAAACCAGGGATGAATGCTTTTGGGAAATTTCCGTTCTCGATGAAATTTTTCGGCTTTATCATGATTTTGCAATCGGTTATCAAAGCTGGTTACGTTAATCACCTGCTGGGGATAGTTCTTCTGCTTAGGATGGACCGTGATGGAGGTGCTGGGTGAAAATGCGACTGATCATCATGCCAGGCATTGCTGCTGGTATAGCAATTCTAATCGTGCTTAGTCTGGCATTTCAAAGCCCCAGACAGCTAGCGTTTGCCCTTCCTGGCTACATGTCGTTGGGGGGCGAAAGCGCTGATTCGGTATCATTGCGGGAAAATACTGTCATCACCTCGACGGTTTTTTCTTACCTGCCGCTAGTCCAACGCAGAGAAGGGATATTTCCGTGGATCGATCCATCTGATCGACAGTCGTCGCTCGACTACTTTAACCAGGTCTACCGCGCTTCAGAAGGAGTCCCCATCGATTGGACCGGCAGCCATGCGAATTGTAACGCAGGTGAGACTTCACCTGCCTTTAAGGACGCCGTGCAGCTTCGGATAAATTATTTCCGCTCGATGGCGGGAATGCCAGCTACCATCCAGCTATCGGAGGAGTACAGCCGCAAAGCCCAACAAGCTTCATTGATGATGAGTGTCAATGGGCAGCTCAACCACAATCCGCCTCCCAGCTGGTTATGTTACACTGCCGAAGGTGCTGAGGCTGCAGGCAGCTCCAATTTATTCCTGGGCGTCTATGGACCATCTGCGATCACAGGTTACATGGAAGATCCGGGGAGTGGAAACTATTTCGTGGGCCACCGGCGATGGATCTTGTATCCACAGACCTTACACATGGGAACCGGAGATATCCCAAACGCAGGCGGGTACTGGCCCTCTAATGCACTGTGGGTGTTTGACGATAACATGTGGAATCCCAGGCCGCAGACTCGCCAGGAGTATATCGCCTGGCCGCCACGGGGCTACGTCCCCTACCAGGTCGTTTTTCCGCGCTGGTCCTTCGCTTATGCTGATGCAGATTTTTCGGGTGCCGCAGTAACGATGAGCTCAGGCGGGCAAAATATCCCGGTCGCCGTCCAACCGCTGGCAAATGGTTATGGAGAGAACACGTTAGTCTGGGTGCCGGAGCTCACCTTCGGTGCACCTCCGCCCGCTGACACCGCCTACGTTGTGACCGTAAGTGGAGTCAGGATCAATGGTGTTCCAAAAGATTTCACCTATCAGGTCATATTATTTGATCCGGGTACATTGTCTGGCACGCATACGGAAACGCATTCAATTCAATTGTTTGATGCTCCAGCGCAGCCCGCCAACCGCTAATTCGGCCTGGTCCGTTATTCTATAAGCCTGAAGAGTCGGTGGGGGTACACCAGCCGATAGCCTGTTTATTTGAGCATCTTAAATTGTGGCTTAGAGAGTTCTGATTTCCCTCTCCGCATGCCTTCACTCTTCGGTGTGCTTGGATGCCTTCTACACTTAATTTATCCCAGATGAGCATCTTTTCCTGCGCTTTGTTTTATGAAGAAACACTAATACTACTAGTTTTATCCTTATTGTTATAATTGTTGAAGGAGAAAAGCGCATGAGAAACACACCTGTAAATCGAAGGGGCATCTCAATCAGGCTATTCCTGGTTGGGTTACTCGTAGTAGTTTTATCCACGAACCTGGCACCGGTTAAACAATCCTCTGCTTCGCTCCTGGCAACCCATTCTTATTACCTGCCAATCATCGAAAATTTTAACTCATACGATTGGCCTCAGTTTAATGGGGATGCTTCTCACAGCGGGAATGATTTCTATGAATCGAAGATCTCCATTAGCACCGTTGGAACACTGATTATGCATTTCCAGGTGAGCCTGCCTGGTATCGCAGATGGTTCACCCGTGTACCTATCGAATGTAATCACAGCCAGCGGTATCCGTGATTTTGTATTTGTCACCACCCGCAACGGGTATATCGCTGCACTCGATGCTCAAACTGGGTCGCTGGTATGGTCGAAGCAATATGGACCTGCCGGATGCTTGATCAATAATAATCAAGGTCGGAATGAAGCCTGCTACACTACCTCCTCACCGGCTATTGATCCCAACCGGAAGTATGTCTACAGCTATGGCTTGGATGGTTTCGTGCACAAATATGCGGTCGGCGACGGAACAGAGATTCAAATAGGTGGATGGCCCGAATTAACCACCTTGAAGGGTTATGACGAAAAAGGATCCTCTGCACTCAGCATTGCTACATCCGGAAATGGTACTTCTTATTTATATGTCGTTCACGCCGGGTATCCTGGTGACCAGGGGAACTATCAAGGACACATTACCGCGATAAATCTCGCTGATGGTTCTCAGCAGGTGTTCAATACTCTTTGCAGCAACCAGGCGGTTCATTTTGTGGACTCACGGGTCACCCCTGGACCGGATTGCTACCCCACTACTATGGGTGCAATTTGGGCTCGTCCCGGCGTTATCTATGATTCCTATCACGACCGGATTTTGATGACTACCGGCAATGCTACCTTTGAACCTGGTGGTTTTATGTGGGGGGACACAGTTTTCAGCCTCAATCCGGATGGCAGCAGTTCTAGCGGCATTCCACTGGATAGCTACACTCCTGCGAATTACCAATACTTGCAGGATGCCGACCTTGATCTTGGCAGCACAGCACCTGCCATCCTACCCCCTGCCAGCGGAAAATACCCCCATTTGGCTGTCCAGGGCGGTAAAGATGGAATACTCAGGTTACTCAACCTCGACCAGCTCAGTGGACAAGCTGGTGTTGGACATACCGGCGGAGAAATATTTTCCATGCCAGTACCCATGGGTGGGCAGATCCACACCCAGCCAGCTGTTTGGGTCAACCCAAACGATCACAGCACCTGGCTGTTCGTCACCGACTATTTTGGCTCAGCTGGATTGCAATTATCAGTCACCCCGGGTGGCGATCCAAGCCTGGTTACCCATTGGATTAGTGCTTGGGGCAGCTCACCGCTGGTAGCGAATGGCGTTGTGTTCATTGCCCGCAGCGGGATGATTTCAGCTCTCAATGCGACCGATGGCAGCTTGTTGTGGTCCGACAACCGTATTGGTCAAATCCACTGGGAAAGCCCGATCGTTGCCAATAGTAGACTGTACATCACCGACCAGAGCGGCAATATCACCGCCTTTTCGCTGCCCTAATGGGAATTTAGCAATTCTGCATTTAACCCGGACCATTTCCTGCGCGTAACTTATTTATATCATTAGGGTGATCATTTCAGCCCAATCGGATTCTGGTTGACTTTTAAGCTAATCCATCCTACACTTATCCCATGCTCGCTCGTGTCTTCTCCTGCGCTGTTATCGGTTTGGAAGGTGTGGTGGTTGAAGTGGAAGTGGACACCGGTTTGGGGCTGCCGGGCATGACCATCGTCGGTCTACCCGACATAGCCGTCCAGGAAAGCCGCGAGCGCGTCCAGGCAGCAGTCAAGAACGCCGGCATCGAATTCCCCCGTAAAAGGATTATCGTCAACCTTGCCCCTGCCTCCGTACGCAAGGAGGGTCCCTCCTACGACCTGCCCATCGCCCTGGGTGTGCTGGTGATGATGGGCAGGTTACCCCAGTCTGCCTGCGAGGAGGCCTTGGTGGTGGGTGAGCTCTCCCTGGATGGTAGTGTGCGCCACTCCAGGGGTGTGCTGCCAATGTCGGTCGTTGCCCGTCAGCAAGGCTTCAAGCGCATCTTCGTTCCCCAATCAGATGCCGCTGAAGCTGCCCTGATCCCCGACCTGGAGGTTATCCCGGTCACCACCCTCTCCGAGCTCTACGGGCATCTCTCCGGTAGGCAGCTTATCCCTCCGCAGGAACCGATCAAGCCCGAAGAGCTGCCCTTCCTAACGCAGACAGACTTCAAGGAGATCAAGGGTCAGGAGCACGTCAAACGCGCGTTCGAAGTGGCGGCCGCGGGGGGTCACAATATGTTGATGGTCGGTCCGCCAGGCGCGGGCAAGACCCTTCTGGCACGCGCCATGCCGGGCATCCTGCCGCGCTTGACGATCGAAGAAGCCCTGGACGTAACCCGCATTTATTCGGTGGCAGACCAGCTGCCTCCGGATGTCCCGCTGATCCAGAACCGCCCGTTCCGCTCTCCACACCACACCATCAGCCATGCCGGTCTGGTGGGCGGTGGCAACTGGCCTCACCCAGGCGAGATATCCTTAGCCCACCGAGGCGTGCTCTTCCTGGACGAACTGCCCGAGTTTGGACCGCGCGTGCTCGAAGTGATGCGCCAGCCGATCGAAGACAAGATCGTCACCATCAGTCGCGCCCAGGGTTCGCTCACTTTCCCCGCCAACTTTCAGCTGGTAGGTGCAATGAATCCCTGCCCCTGCGGATATTATGGTGACCCGGTAAAAGCCTGCACCTGTTCGCCCGGCATCGTCACCAAGTACCAGAAACGCATCTCCGGACCCCTGCTCGACCGGATTGATATCCATATCGAGGTGCCGCGGGTGGAGTATGACAAGCTAAGCGACCAGCGCCTGGGAGAACCGTCGACTGCCATCCAAAAGAGGGTTGAGGCCGCCCGTCAGCGGCAAAGGGACCGGTTTAACGCCGCCAGCCAACCACCTGATGACAGTCCGCACGAAGCCGTTCCATTCGATTTAACCGGCTCGGTCGTCCAATGCAATGCCGATATGCGCCCGGCGGAGGTGCGCAGGTTCTGTGACCTGGATGAGACCAGCCGTACATTGATCCGCTCTGCCATGAGCCAGCTGCAGCTATCTGCCCGTGCCTACCACCGCATCCTCAAGCTCGCCCGAACCATCGCTGACCTGGCAGGCAGCGAGGCGATCCAACCCGCCCATTTGGCGGAGGCACTGCAATACAGGCCCAGGATGATGGAGGTTTAAACCAATTTGGGAAAGAATATCCCTTCGAAATTTTAAGAAGAGAGTAATTGATGGCGGAAAAATTCATACTGGCCCATGACCTGGGTACAACCGGAAACAAAGCATCTCTGTTCGATGAACAGGGACTTATTCGTGCGAGCTCATTATCCACCTACGGCACCGAATATCCACAGCCTAACTGGGTGGAGCAAAACCCGGAAGACTGGTGGAAAGCAGTTTGCATATCTACGAAACAGCTGTTGAACATCGCGCGGATCACTCCGAAACAGGTAGCCTGCATCTCGTTTAGCGGTCAAATGATGGGCTGCGTCGTCCTCGATCGCCGAGCTCGCCCGCTTCGAAACGCCCTTATCTGGGCAGATACGCGTGCCATTCCGCAGGCTGAGCAGCTAATTTCGAAAGTTGGTATGGAAAAGGTTTACCGCATAACCGGGCACCGTGCCAGTTCTTCTTACTCTGCTGCCAAGATCATGTGGGTGCGTGATAACCAACCGGAAATTTATAGCGAAGCATATAAATTTGTTCACGCCAAAGATTTCATCGTTGCCCGTTTAACTGGCAAATTTGCCACAGATTTCTCTGACGCTGGAGGCATGAACCTTTACGATCTCGAAGCATATGACTGGTCTCCCACCTTGCTTGAAGCTGCCGGACTGGACCACTCGATATTACCAGACCTTCACGCATCGACGGATGTTGTTGGAGAGGTTCTCCCTTCGATTTCCGAGGAGGTTGGTTTGGCTGCTGGCACCCCGGTGGTCATCGGTGGTGGAGATGGTTGTTGTGCGGCAGCCGGAGCTGGAGTAGTGCAGGAAGGGGATGCTTATAACTACGTGGGATCCTCGTCCTGGATTGCGATTGCAAGCAAGACGCCAATCTATGACCCTTCGATGCGAACATTCACCTGGGCCCATTTGATGCGCGGTATGTACAGTCCGTGCGGGAGCATGCAAGCTGCCGGTGGCGCTTACCAATGGTTGCGCGATACCTTCTGCCAACAAGAAAAAGAGGCCGCCATACAGCAATCAATCAGTCCTTACGAGCTGATGAACCAGCTGGCAGAACAATCTCCGCCTGGCGCACATGGGCTGCTGTTCTTCCCCTACCTGTTGGGAGAGCGATCACCTCGCTGGAATCCGGACGCTCGGGCGGCTTATTTTGGCCTGACCATGAGCCATACCCGCGCCGATATCATTCGGGCTACGCTTGAAGGTATCACCCTGAACTTAAAGGTAATTTTGGAAGCTTTCCGTCAGCAAGGTGCGCAGATTAATAGCATTCGCGTGATCGGTGGCGGTGCAAATGGACATATTTGGCGCCAGATCATGGCAGATATTTATGGTATTCCCGTTCACCGCCCAGCTCTGCTGGCAGAAGCAACTTCGTTCGGAGCAGCATTGAGTGGTGGCATTGGAGTGGGCATCTATAAAGACTGGGGTCTGGCAGAGTCGCTCACTCCAATCGTGGACGAAATCCACCCGAATCCACAGATGACAGCTCAATATGAAAAACTTTATGGCATTTTTAACCGGGCATATGAGGCTTTTGTACCTCTTTATACAGAAATCGCAGCCATGTGATCGCCACGATTTTAAGTAAGGGCATGTGCATCGCGAGCTTTTTACCGTTGTGAGAATCATGCCTCATTTTCCAGTATTTACAATGAGTTTTTTATCAATAAATTTGTCAAAAGGATTGGTGGGATGGTGAGCTGCTTAAACTTCATAGATTGTATAAAAAGGGCCACAAGTGGCAGTTGAAGAGAAGTTATTGGAAATGCTAACGAGTGACCAGCCTCAAGAAAGATATATGGCGCTTGAACAGCTGCGTGACTATAACGTGACCTCTGAAGCCATCGTTGAGGCGCTTGAAAAAGCCACCCAAGATGAGGATAAGGGAGTCGTGGAAAGAGCTTACCAGGCCCTTCAAGCAGATGTTCATCGTCAAAAGGCATCTACGATGGGAATTTCAGGTCTCGCTCATACTGTAGACACTGTACAATCACCTTTGCAACCGGCTACGGCACCTGAATCACCAACGATCGAGGCGTCAAAAACCAAATTTACCGAGCTAAAACCAATTAGCCTTCCATCTCCTGCGACAGTTCCGAACTGGTTACAATATTGCCAGGCAATAGCATTTTTCTTTAGTTGTCTGGCATTATTAACCTCAATAATGGAAAGCGATTCTTCAGAATTTTTGATTGGTGATGGTCGGATATTTATCCTTGTCATCATTTTTTATTTCGGAATTCAGCTTTATGCAATCACGAAATTTGGTTTTAAGCAAAGCTTCCAATTTCTCGATAAACTTATCCAATTCTTTTTTTCCCGGCACAGATAGATAATCAATCAAACTAACAATCAAAGTATCGTTTTTTTCCGGTAGTATACCTAATCCGGTCATGTGGAGAAAGCCTCGACCCATTAACGACGAACAGGTATTCCGGATAAAAGGAATAAACGAGCTGTATGATCGAACATCTTAACGATATCTTTACCAGTCCATTAAGTTCTCAATCTCACCCTTGCGATGTGCTCCACCTACGATATCTCCCTCACTGCTGGCAGCCGGGTTTTGAGTGCTGTCCGCCAGGTTTCGGACGGGTCCTGCACCGGAGCAGCCATTGATTTCAGCGCCGCCTCCACTTCCACCATCGCTGAAAATGACTTCATGGCGACGGGTGGAGATGGACACCCGAACGTCTACTCACGTGGTACCACGCAGAATATCATGGATCAGGTGCTGGCAGATTACATCACTGCCAATACTCCCATCTCTCCATCGATCCAGGGACGAATCGTCTGCACGACCAGCGGTGCGACGGCTTGTCCGGTAGTAACACCATAATCTTGTTCGATTGATTGTAGTAAAGGTCAGGAACTTTGCAAAGTTCCTGACCTTCTTTTTATGGGAATTGGCTAAATAGATCGCTTAAATCGGTTGCGTTGGCAGAATCACCCAGCAGTGGGGTGATATTGAAAATCTCCTCGATCGTACGTAATGTAGAGCTGTGTGTATAATGGATGCTGTTGGTATATCCGCCCCCTTTAGCAAAGGGTGAGAGTAAGATCATACCGATTGGGTTATCGCCATGTTCCGATTCATCCCATACGATAAAAATTGCCCCTCCCTGTTGGTACGCTTTCGACCCCATGATCATGGGAATCTGCGTTGAAAGCCAGTTATCTCCGCTTTTGACTACATCCTTACCTGGGCATCCATCAGCGCCGTGCATATCGTTGCACAGGCTGGGGGTAATAAAGTTATATTGCGCCGCAGTATTATTCTGTAAATCCGCCTGCAGCTCGCTGTACGGGCGTTCATGGGCAATGCAATTTGCTGAATTGGGATCATTGTTGTTGGTAACATCATCGAAGAAGACCATCGGATTGTGCTTGGGGGAATAAAAGCCCGCATCAGCTAACGGGCATACCTTGCCGCTTATGCCCTCCTGGTATGCTTTCCAGGTGAAGCCTGCCTTATCGAGATAGGTTACCAGGTGGTCTGTAGTGCTTTGATGGTTAGCCTGCGGGTTATCATCTGTGCGAATTCCGAAAGATGTGCCTGCTTCCAGCCACAAATAATTGGGCTCGCTGGGATGATTACCCGGGGGGTTAAAGTACTGCAGGGCATAGGATGCCTGGGGTAAAAGCGTCTGGTTGATATAAGGCGCAGACAGGTTGTTCTGGATATCTGACCAGTTATGGTTCTCCATCATGATGATGAAAACGGTCTTGATCTTGCCGCTCGTCGTTGCTCCCGGCGCGGATGGAGTGAGGTTGCCAGCTGGTGAAGCCTGGGTAGACTGGACTGTTCCCTGGGTGGGTGAAGTAGCGGGTGCCTGGCTTGTTGCCTGCTTGGGTGTAGCCGTATGGTGTGGGGTTCTGTGCTTGGTAGGCGTTACCGCTGGAGGTTGAACCGTTTGAGTGGCGGCAGGTGAAGGTGTTGGATTGATCTGCGTTGTGCTCGCACAACCGGCAAGCAGGAATAATCCAATTCCCAGGATGATCCATCGAATTGACATCCTGGCGATATATTGGGTAGTCCCATTTTGAATGTTAATAATTTCCCTCCCGAAATCAGATTAATCATCACCATTATATGCGGTTTAGACAGCCTGAAACCTGCGGAGGGATTAGGGTTTGCTTAATTTACCCTTTCATCCGCACAAAAATACTCGTTATTGTCTTGCAAAGAATATAATTTCGTCCTGAACTTTTTTATCAAAGCCTTGAGAAAGAACCTCGGCCTGACTATCGTTCAACCTGCTGGTGTGGAGGTTCACTGCATACGCCCTTATCATTATTAGCCTCACTCCATTGCCCCCATACCAGCATCCGTATGAAACTGCATTCAATACACTCTCTTGTTGAGAATTACCTCCTTCACGGTAATCCATATAATTCACATATCTAATCTTAATAATTTCTGAACCTGCTCCCTTTATACTTAACCAGGTGATCTGAAATAAATCGGATCTCGTTGGAGGTTTACCATGTCTTGGAAAAAGCTGCTTGGATTCATACTCGCCATGTTCATCCTGGGAGGTACCGCCTTATTCGGCGCCATGGCCGGCGGGATCGTCGTTTACCAGCTGATGAGTAAAAATCAGCCCGCTGCTGTTTCAGTGCCTACTCCGGTGGCAGTACAAGTCGTCCCAGCTACGAGCCAGGCCCAGACTTTGGACGTCAACACCACCGATGTCGAGACCGCCATCACCAAGGCGGTCCAAACGGTAGGTCCTTCCGTGGTTACCGTCGTGGGCACCATCCCCGGGCAGCAAACCTTCTACGGCTTTACCGGCGATTCTACCTCCACCGGAAGTGGGGTGTTTATTTCCTCCGATGGCTATGTTCTCACCAACAACCATGTAATCGAAGGCGCCCAGTCGCTGCAGGTCATCTTCGCCGATGGCAGCCAGCAGGACGCCTCCCTGGTGGGCACCGACCAATATTCCGACCTGGCAGTGCTTAAGGTCACCGGCAGCGTACCCGCCGTTGCTAAATTGGGTAACTCTGATGCCTTGAACCCCGGTGAAACAGTCATCGCCATCGGCTCACCCCTGGGTGATTTCAAGAACACGGTTACCGTGGGTGTGGTGAGTGCCACGGGCCGGTCGATTGATACCGGTCAGGGCTACACCATCGACGGACTGATCCAAACCGACGCCGCCATCAACCAGGGTAACTCAGGCGGACCACTGGTAAACCTGGCGGGTGAAGTGATTGCCATCAATACCCTGATTATCCGCAGCAGTGGCACAGGCACCGTCACCGAGGGGTTGGGGTTTGCCATCCCCATCAACACCGCCCGTGTTGTTTCCGAGCAGATCATCCAGAACGGTCATGTTTCACGACCCTATCTGGGCATCAGCTGGCAGCCCATCACACCGAGAGTCGCTGCTGTCTATCACCTGCCCGTCCAGTATGGGGTCTACATCACTGATGTTACCGCCAACAGCCCTGCCACCCAGGCGGGGTTGCAGGTGGGAGATATCATCACCGGCATCGATAGTACGACTTTGGACGAGACCCACGCCTACATCAACACCCTGTTCCACTATTCCGCAGGCGATAAAGTGACCCTCACCCTGGTGCGCAATGGTCGCCAGATCCAGGTCCAGGCGACGCTGGGTGAATCAGGGCAATAAGGGTATTTGCTAAATATGAATGGATGGGGTGGATTATTTCTCTATACCCGTCCGATTTACGAATACCCCCAAAGCCATCGTTCAATATAAAAGGTTCGAATAAACTGTATACATGACCAAGACCCTTGCGAATGTAGGGTTCTTGGAATATTCATTATCGCCAGTTCATTATGGAGACCGGTAGATTGTCGCTTCACTCAATCGGATCTGTTCAACCAGGCCCTGGGTCAATTCCTCCCTGTTCATCCCATATAACTCCACTGGGATCGAGTCGAACAGTACCAGGTATGCCCCCGTTTGTTTCATATTTTCCTTCATCGCTGTAATATCTCCCGGTGGGGGCAGAGCGTTGGTCACCCGGTCCGTCCAAAAGTAGATCCCTGCGAAAGCATTGCTGTAGATCGGTATGTCGGGTCTTTTGCGTAAATAGGCATAGGTTTCAGAGATATGCTCTCTGGCTGAGGCATAGCCTCTGCCGACATCATGGTAGCTTTGGACCATTTCGCCCGAGCGGGCGAGATTGGTGACCAACAACAACAGACTGATTAATACCACGCTGCCATAAGCCAGCCAGTGCTTTATATTCCATAACCTCTCTAAAATCCAGACCAGCAGGATCAATCCCATCACCAACACCGGGCTGAGCAGGCGCTCATCCATGGGGATTCGCACGTCAAAAAATGAGCGTGAGATGATCAGGATAAACATATATGCCAGGATGCATAAGCACAGCAGAATAACCGGTTTTTGCTCGTCATTTTGCCAGCGATTAGGTGCAGAGCTGCTCCGTTTCCTAAGGAAATAGAAGCTCAATCCTATCAGTATCACCAGGGCTATTGCTCCGGACCATAATAGTTCCTTGCGATGCACCAACCTTCCCGGGATGAACCACAATAACACAGTGTTCAGCATCGTGATCCACATGCTTCCGGGCATCAGGTGCAGCTCGAAGACCCTGTTCGTGGGCTGCCCGGCGATGACCTGGTTGCGGACCATCCATAAGAGCAGTGGTGTGATTCCCACCAGGCTGAATAGGAGCGCATTACGGAGCCGCTCCCGGAGAATTTTCCCCGCTTCGAGCAACCAGATGATACCTCCGGCAAAAAGCAAAGATACGCCTATATAGCGTGTCGCTGCTGCTAGCCCAAAAAACAGCCCGGAGAAAACTGGGGTTTTCCATGAACCCTTAGTATGGCCGCTCGTGTAGATCAAAATCCCGGACAGCATCAGGCTAATATATAGTGCTTCGCTCATCGCCCAGCTGTGCACCATGATCATTGTGCTCGATATCAACATGAACACAGATCCCAGGATTGAAAACGTATACGACCTGCTCAGCTCGAACACAATCCGCCCGACCAGGTAAATATTAACGGCGAAGAGGATGGCATTCAACCAGCGGACCACCACCAATGGGTCCACTTTGAACAACCCTATCAGGCTCAAGATTAATGGCAGTAAGGGAGGAAAGTTGGGCACGAGATCGAAGCCCCGTCCTGCCAGCAAATTTCGTGCTGAGCTAATGTAATAATATGAGTCGTCGGAGAGCGCCGCTCCCCACACTGTGCTGTAGAGGACGATGCAAAACCCAATCAGGCTTAAAATGATGACCAGACCGCTCCAGACTGACCGGTTCGTTAATCCGGGTTTTTTACCTGCCGTCATTTTTCCGGCCGCTTTGTCGCTTGAATCCATGCTTGTATTTGCTGATCTCTATTCAATATATGACCGAATTTTAGGGGAGAATCATCTACGGTGGGTATTTTATCATCCTAATCCATACAAATTCTCAGTTTTTGTCACTGCAGCACCGCTGAAAGTCCATCAAATATAGTCTGCCCGGATTCCCCCGATCGACTGGTTCTCCTGCCTTTTGAATGGAAAACCTTAATCACTTACTCATTGAGTTGCTGGTCAGGATGAAAAACACTCTGAGTATAATTTTCACAATAATGATCCCAGATTCTCGGATGGCAGGTATATTTTCCGGCTCGGTTTTACTCCATATGCTTAATCGGTATAGATGAATCTCATTTGGGGTTCAACTTTCCTGGAGAAATACCTGGGAATGGGTAGCTGCGAGCATTACCAGTCTTATGCTATACTTGCAAACACCGTACCATCCAAAACAACAATAATCATCATATCAGAGGAGGCTATTTATCATGACCGGTTTCGTTGGTGATATCGAGAAACTGACTGAGAAAAATAACTATTTCCGCCAGGTACTATTCACTGGCAAGTACGCCCAGCTGGTGATCATGTGCCTGCAGCCGGGTGAAGAGATCGGCGATGAAGTGCATCACACCGTTGACCAGTTCTTCCGCATCGAAGAAGGCGAGGCGAAGTTCATTTTCAACGAGAAGGAGGAACACATCGTCCATAGCGGAGATGCAGTTATCGTCCCGGCTGGCACATTCCACAATGTGATCAATACCTCATCTAAAGAACAGCTGAAGCTCTACACCATCTACTCACCGCCCAACCATCCGGATGGCACCGTGCACAAGACCAAGGCTGAGGCTGAAGCCGCCGAAGCTGCGCATCATCATTAATTTTTCAACCAGCTGATCGATTAACCTCCCGCAGCTCTGGTTCCTGCGGGAGGTTGGTATCTCGCTTCATCACCAATAGGAGAGTTCTATGCATCGAGGATACGTCATCATCATCTTTCTGCTGTTAAGTTCCCTGGCTTGCGGTTTCCTTGGCACTGCCAGTACGGTTCCACAAGTCACCCCGACGACAGCAGCCCAGGTGAAACCTTCACAAATTGCTCAGGTCACCAGCACCTCGAAACCTGCCACAACGGAAGCTCCGCCTGCTCAAGGTACTCCCGCACCTACCCCGGAAGAACCGACCAAAACCCCCTACCCCACTTCCGTGCTGGATGCTTCCCTGACCAGTGAGATTGACCAGATCCAATCACAGGTGATCCAGGAACGCGGCCTCCAGCCTACACACCCTGTGCCCGTGGTACTGCTTTCTCCAGATGAGCTGCGTCAAAATGTGGTTAACGACTTCCTGGCAGACTACACCGACGAAGAAGTCGCTGATGATGTTCTTGAGCTTTCCACCATCGGTCTGCTCGAGCCGAACTTCGATTTACGCACGCTCTACGTAAACCTGCTCAGTGAGCAGATTGCAGGGTACTATGACAATGAAACCGGCGAAATGTTCGTGGTCCAGGGGCAGGGCTTCCAGGGACCCGAGCGCCTAACTTATTCACACGAGTATACCCATGTCCTGCAGGACCAAAACTACAATATCAAGACCGGACTTAATTACAGCGATGATGCCTGCGAGGTGGATAGCGAGCGCTGTGCAGCTATTCAAGCCCTGCTCGAAGGCGACGCCACCTTGTCTCAAACTTTTTGGTACCAGAATTATTCCACCAACCAGGATAAACAGCAAATTTCTGATTTCTACAATTCTTTGATAAGCCCCGTGTATGACAGCGCCCCGGCATTCCTCAAGGATGATTTCGTCTTCCCCTACAATCAGGGCGCGACCTTCGTCCAGGATATTTATGGTCAAGGAGGCTGGGCAGCGGTGGATGCGGCATATCAAAACCCGCCGGTATCCACTGAGCAGATCCTGCATCCCAACCTTTACCCATCCGATACACCCATCCCGGTGACATTACCCGACCTGACTTCCGCTCTCGGGGAAGGTTGGCGTGAGGTCTCGCGCAACCAGATGGGTGAGTGGTACACCTACCTGATCCTGGCGCGTGGGGCGGATGCCAATGCCCGCCTGGATGACACCACCGCTCAGTCTGCTGCGGCAGGCTGGGGGGGTGATAATTATGTCGTGCTTCACAACGATAGCACCGGGCAGACTGCTTTCGTGATGAAGACTCTTTGGGATACTGCCAACGATGCGGCTGAGTTCGCCTCGGCCTTCGAGAAATATGCCACTGACCGCTTTGGAGTAACCAGCTCCACCCAGGGGAACACCACAACCTGGAGTTATGAGAGTGGGTTAACTACGTTATATCAATCGGGAGATACAACCATCTGGATCACCGCCCCTGATCCCACCTCGGTTCAAACCCTGAGCGGGTTGGTCCAACCGTAGCTGCTTGTTACTTCAACCAGCCTGACCACTGGTCAGCCCAGCGTCTTTCCACCAGGCGGGTGTCTTCCCCAGACATCCGTCTGGTTGCTTCTTCAAAGGAGTATGGGTTGCCCATCACCGGCAGCGAATAATTTTCTCCCTCGTAATTGACTAACGACTCATTTGTCCGCATTTCCACATTCCCTGCCGAAGTGAACAGGCAGGTCATGCGGTCTCCTTCATCGAGCTTAATCTCATCCCCAACCGCTTGAAATGCGATCGCATGTGGTCCACTGAATTTCATCTTATTAGCCGCACAGAATAACGCACTTCCACCCAAAGGCATCTCAAGGCTGCAGTGATAGCCTGCCACTACCACGCCTCCCCGCATCACCGTGTCTCGATCCGTGATAGTTGTATCGATCACCAGCGAATCACGTATATCTGCCCCTGCAGGTACCTGGCTGCGTACGATAATATTCCCCCGGTTGTCACGCTCATGCGGCAGCTGGAACAGCTCACGTAAGGTAACACCCTGTTCTGAATCGGTGGTCATGGCTTCCAGCGAGCGTCTCAGGCTCAGGTGCAGCCCCCAATCCATCCAGAACGGTTCGCCAAAATCGAGCACTTTGACCACCGGCTGCCTGCCAAAGCGTTTTAGGTACAGGTTCCGCATTGCCTGTATCTTTTGGTAAAAATCCGGTATCCGCTTCTCCAGGTCGTGGATCCCACTCTTCCCGATCTGGTCTTCATAGCTCGCTTCGGCTCTCCAGTCCGCTTCGGTCTGGCAGGCAATCGCGATCCACGTGTAGGGGTCCCAGTCCACCCACTTACCTTCTTCCGTAACATCACGATGGAAAACTTCCTCGGCCGTCTCCATCAAACGGTAGCTGATCCCCAGGCTGCCCAGGTTCACCCCGATCGGGCGGTCATTCCCGCGCGTGGATAATCTTTTCCTCAATCCCTCCAGTCCCTGCCGGGTAAATTGATAGGTCATCTGGGAGGTCCGGGCATCGAATTCCACCCATTCCTTCTCGCGTGCCAGGTCTTCGGTTGGCTCCGTCTGCCACACAAAGCGGATCCCATCCACGTCCCGGTAGCTGGATGCACTTGCTTCCCATATTTTCCCAGGGATAACTGCCTCATCACCCCATTTGATCACCATACCCTCGAATCCGTTGGTTTCCAGGTGGTGCAGCCACAAGGTCGCAGACATGGAAGCAGCATCCACCGTGCACAGGTACACCTCTCCATTGGAGGCACACATCGGCGTGGGGAACGCTGGCTTTCGGTTCGTTAGCGCTTGAGTGAATGGACTCAGGCGCTTACCCTGCCCAAACACCATGTTCATCAGCATCACCGGCGGTCGGGCCTTGCCTTGCAGGGCTTCTCGTAAAGCCAGCCAGGCGTTCAGGCTGCCCAGGAAATTTCCCTTACGCGACGTTTCCAGGCTGGAGACGATCATCGTTTCCCCATCCGTCCTGAACACATCCTGGCGCGTCTTTTGCAGCCGGTCTTGCCAGTATGCCTGGTCTGCCTGGCTCCCTGAGACCACATTCACTACCTTTGGTCCCCGGTTTGCCTCGATAATGCTCTGGTACTTGCGGATATTAGTTTGCCACAATTCAGACATTTTATCTATCCCTCTCCCTGTGTCGAAAATGCCCGGTTATTATAACATTTGCAGAAATTCTGCGATTTCTTCTACCCAAAGCTATTTCCACGCCTCCAGGGCACAGGTTGTGTTGGATAACCATTTGCGGACAAGAATATTGTATTGCTTGTTATTCCCCGACCTGCCTGAAACTCAATATCGTTGGATCACACAGCGAGTAATACCTGGAGCGGCGAGTTCTTTATTGATCAATTTTGTTCTGTAACCGGTTCTATGCAGCATCCGCATAACGCCGCCCATACTTACCTGTTGCAGATTAGTGCTAACGATTGAGGCGTAGCGAGATTTTACATCCCCTCTCAGTGGTGAGATTTTACTGGATATTATCCTTAAAGTTAAATTTCTCACCTTCCATGGCATCCATTCGACCGACGGGAGCTGGGTATGCAATTCTGTTTTATGATATCGTTCAGGAAATTCCAGATAGAGATACCCGCCAGGAACGAGCACACGTAACACCTCCTGCAGGTAGTAGCCTGGATCGCCGGTATGCTCGACGACATGACCGGAAGCAACAACCTCGAACTGACCATCCTCATAGGATAGCTGACTGCCATTATAGAAGGCTGGGTAGATATCTGAATAATTCCGTACCCGCATTTTCGCTACGTCCACAAGGATTTGCTCGACCTCAACGCCGTAAACCTTGCCAAACCCAAATTGCCTGGCCATGATCAGTTCTGATCCAAACCCAAATCCGGATATTAAGATCGCAGAATCTGACTTAAATATTTCATCCCTGATAACCGATCGCAAGTAAAGGAAGCGTTGAGTATAATGATCGGTTGCAAGACCTGAGTTGATATACGACTCTACCCGTTCTTTATAACTTGGTGCATAGTGGGCAATCAGCATGGCCCGTACTTCGGCTTCGATATTGGGGTCGAGAGTAGGAGAATAGCGCTGGGGAGTGTCCATGGCTTTCCTTGGACGGATTGTACCACGCCGGTTATTGATCTGATTTCACTAGAGTGGTTATTTTTGCTCCAGGCAATATCTTCAGTATCCCAGGTAAAACCAACCCCAAAATGGCCATTCCGAGCAGCGGGCTGAAGGTGGGTAGGGCTAGGGTTGGGTACGGATCATAATACAACGTTTGATTAACCGGATCCAGGATAGGAAGTATACATATCGCTAGTACGCCCATGGATACCCCTGCGGTCAGCCAATCCTGCCAGCCCCAACCCGGGCGGTGATAAATCGTCCGAGCCGATTGCCTGCCTAAGTACCACAACCCTACCAATATCAAAATCGTCCCTGCAAGGATCATCGCCAATCCCTGCATCCCCGCACCCCCCAGCTCTACCACCCATCCGATCGCTAGCAACATCAACCCAATGATGATAAATATCCGCGCGGTGTTGCCTCCCCTGGCTTTTGCTGGGCTGGTGCTGGCAAACCCACGCGCTGTCATGGCTTCCGCCAGCTGCATCGCATGTTCGAGCCCACCTACCAGCAAGGGCATCCAAAGCGGCAGCCAATCCCGCAGCGTCCGCATCTGGTGTCCCCGAATGGCTTGGGCTTCGCGGATTTGCTTGAATTGGCGTAAAGTGGTGGGCAAGTATGTTACCGCAATGGAGGTTATCACTGCCATGGGGAAGAACGCCTGCGGGATCAAGCTGATCAGTTCGCGCACGGTCAATGCCAGGTTCAGCACCATGAAACTCGCCAGCATGCCGGTGAGCACCAGGCCATTCGTAGCGCCGTACACCATGGCTTCCAACGTCACTGGTCCGCTCAGCAGCGGCAGATTTCCCGGGATGGTGAACAGCACGGTCTCACCATAATGCGAAGTCAGGACGTTGAACACCGTGGACAGCAGCATAATCCATGCGGCCAATTTCCACAATGGAAATGGGCTTGCCGATTCTGCACCCGCCTGGCGCAGGGTCATCCCCACGAATACGATGCACATCAGGATCAGCACCAGGTACAGCGGGTTGCGCGTGATGGACAGGATCACGACAGTTGCGACCAGCCAGCTGACCCATGCCCAGGGTTGTTTCATGTTGTAAGCTTCTCCCCTTGGTTATCTGGAGACGCTCCAATGTCAGGTGAATAGCAAAACTCGAAACGCTGGCGGAAACGCCGCAACGCCCGTAGAGCCGGCACTCCAAGCGCCAATATCAGTAGCACGTTTCCGATGGCTGCCACTACATCCCATACCAGGGATGTCACCAGGTAAAATGCCAGGTAATGCCGGAGTGTCGCCAGGAATCCCAGCCCGGCGGCATACGATTGGCTCTGTGGTCCGGCGATGAACGGCCACTGCCACAGGTTCATGATGGCGCCATATAAAAAACCCCACAGCAGCCCAAAACCTGCCAATAGGTAAATCTCCATATGGCCGGCTGGTTTGGATCCCTGGTTAAGCTTTGCTGATAATCCACGCACCATGGGCTGGAGGATAATGGTGCTCATTCCCACCCAACCGGCGGTGAACATTTGTGCCGGCAACCACGGACCCACACCCCCCGTCACCAGCGCTGAGACAAGTAAAGTGAGCGCCCCCATCAGGAATCCCACCCTGCCCCCGAAGACATATCCCACCAGGATGATCAAGAAAAAAATAGGGGTGAACCCTCCTGGGCCGGGGATGGCAGTCTCTATAAAGCGCAGCGCTGAGTTGATCGCCACTAAAACCCCCAGCAGGGCAATCAGCTTGGTATTTATCATCTGCCCCTGCGTTTCGAACAAAATCGCCACCAGGCATAGGCCCAGCAGGAAGGTCATCATGAGCGGCATCTCGCCTGTCCGCAGCGTGCCAAAACCTTCTTGTAGTGATACCACCGGTAAGAAGAATGGGTATAGCAGCACCATCATTCCCGAGATGGTGGCAGTGAGATAAATCGCCAGGCTGAACAGGCGGGATTTCATCGATCGTTCCAGGCTCCTGCGCCTCAATATATCTTCGATATTTGCATCATTTCCTGTTCGACCGTATCAGGTATATGATAAGCACACCCAATACCAGCAAGATAGACGCATAGACAATATAACTACCCGCGGTTCTCCCTGCTCCTGCTGCTGTTGGAGTCGCCTGTGGAGGTTGTGTTGCTGGGACAATTGTCGCTACTAATGTCGGCAAGGGAACGGTTTCCGCGGGTGCGGATGTTGGCGTTGAGGTGGGCAGGACGTACGCCACACCTTCACAGGTATTCTGGAAAGTGAGTAACGGCGGCGGATTTCCGCTGCCCCAGCTCCACGCATTCACAATGCCATCCGTCACCGGGCTTTGGTCGGCACCCTTCACAGAGTAATCCCAACCATTCGTCCCCATCTGCCAGTAGGACCAATAGTTTGGCATGCTTCCGAAGCAATCGCTGGATGGGCTTCCCACTTCACCGATTTTACAAACCGCTGTTCCCTGGTTCGGGTTGGTCGCGGTTTGCACCGCCAGACCAGAGCGTTGGAGCAGCTCGAGCCCGTTGAGGCTGCTTTCGGTGAAGGTCAGACAGGTTGTGAAAAGGGTGGCATCCCCATAATAAATGACCAGTCCGGCACGATAGCTGGCAGGAGCAGCCCCCAGGTTGGAGAACGGTATCCCCGAGAGACCGATGATGGCTTCAGCTGTGCTGTAGCTGTTGGCATAGGTCCCGCCAATAGAGCCATCCGGTTTCTGCAGGCTCATCAATGCGTCCAACGGGTTGGCTTGTTTCGTACTCCAGCTCTGACCGCGGATGTCTTCACCTGCCGTAATCAGTGCTTCCAGGATCCAACCGGTCGAATCGGCGTTGAGCGCGTCGGTGTCCCACGCTGGCTTCCAGCCTCCACTGGGTGCCTGGGTAGCGTGGAAATACTGGATCGCATTTTTTATGGTCTGACTCTCATTGTTCATATTTCCACTCGCCAGTAACGCCGTTACTGCCAGCGCTGTCGTATCCGGGTCTCCGGATCCCCAGCTGCCATCGGCTGCCTGGGTTTTGATCAAATAATTGGTGGCTGCCACCGGCACTTTGCGACCATCCAGACCTAATCCCAAAATAGCCCATGCCTGACCCAGATCACTGGCTGCACCGCTGCTGATATCGGCCTTGGCTGTGCTGCTGTAAGCACCCGTATCCGGTTGATAGCTCGCTTCGAGTTCTGCCGCCAGGTTCATGCCACCAAACCCTGAGGCATCTTCACCAGCCAGCTTGACTGCCGTGATCAGTAAGCCCACCCGACCAGGAAATAATGTACCCGTCGTGTCGTGGGTAAACGTGATTGTCTGGGCAGCCAGGTAATCCAGCATCGATTTGCCCTGTGAGGACGCCATATCACGCACTGCTTTCTTAGCCGTGATAAATGCAATCACGGTCCGGGCGGTAGTGTCGGGGTCGGAGACCCCGCTGAATCCTGTGATGCCCCCATCGGCTTGCTGTTGTGCCTGAAGGTATGCCAGACCAGATTCAATCACCATCGTGGGAACGGGAACAGCTCTTGCCGTAGCGGAGCCCGTTTGAAGCAGCAGCAATATTCCGATGACCATGAACAGGCCAATGGATAAAGATAAAAGGATCCTATACTTTTGTCTCATGAAAATCTCCTGGTTCGGTCTCAAGTATATAAAAACAAAACCCCTGTCGCTAATTGGACAGGGGTGAAAATCATGCTGGCAAATATGTGCATGCGTTCACATCTCCTATGAGCGAGGCGGTGATGAACCCAACTTGGGCGGGCGACCTGGCTGAGGATTAGATCCCTTACAGTTGCGCTACAGCGCCGGACTATGTATCGACTTCAATTACCGGCTTCGCCTTTAAGCCATCCCATCCGGGGGATATGGCACCCAAATTGGAAAATATTCAATTGTGATTATATTTTATACCGCTTAGATATAAGCGTCAAGCTAATGACTGTCATTATGGAATGAGCAGATTCCATTTGCGAAGGCCGGCTTTTTGGTTGAGCCGCACGCTTTTGCTTGAAATCTATACCTTGTGAGAGTGCTTTTTACCCACCAGGTCAGCCGCTGCAAACCCAGCCGATAACGCCGCCTTGTTCATCTCTTCGGTGCCTTTTGGTGCCCGTGCCGCTACTGCCTGGGTGATCGCTTGCCGTGAAACCACGTTGGTCAACCCCACCAGCACCCCTAGTGCCACCACGTTCGCGGTGATACTTTTACCGCTGCTCTCCTGTGCCAGGCGCGTGATCGGCACCTTGATTGCATGGCTGGAAGGTACCCGACCCACCCTTTCTTGGTCCACGATCAGCAGGCCGTCCTTCTTCAGGTTGCCGGCGTATTTATCGCATGCCTCCTGGCTCATCGCCACCAGCACATCGGCAATAATCACCTCTGGGTGGTCAATCTCGCCCTGCGCAATGACTACCTCCGCCTTGCTGGCACCGCCGCGTGCCTCCGGTCCGTAGCTCTGAGTCTGGGTTGCGTTTTTGTTATCGTAGATTGCGGCAGCTTCTGCCAGGATAATTCCCGCCAGGATCATGCCCTGCCCGCCCTCACCAGCCAGCCGGATTTCCATGCGATTGCTATTTTTTTTGATCGCCACGGGTCACCTCATCACTCTTTCACCGCGTTGGGAGTTTGTGCTGCCTGCACCCTCTGGATCAGCTCTGCGTACATCTGGGTATATTCCGGCTTTTCAATATCGTGCACTACCCCGCGCACTATTTTTGCCTCCCGCTCTTCCGGGGTCAATTTCTCAGCTGCGCTGGCAGAGATGCTGTTTTCTTTCAGCTTGCGCATCATGTCCACCGTCGAGCCGAGTTTGTTCATCCTACCGTAAGTCGTCGGGCAGTAGCTCACTGCTTCCACCAGGCTGAAACCATTCTTACGGATCGCCTGCTCAATAAACCGGTCCAGCTCTACTGCGTGATATACCGTGCTGCGAGCTACGTAGGTTGCACCGGCAGCTTTCGCCAGCTCGCAGATGGGCATGGGGGGTTCGATATTACCATAGGGGGCAGTCGCTGCCTTGGCGCCGATTGGAGTGGTGGGGCTGTATTGCCCACCTGTCATGCCGTAAATGGAATTATTGACCACGATGGCAGTGATGCCAATATTACGCCGGGCTGCATGGATGAAATGGTTGCCGCCAATCGCCATCGCATCGCCATCCCCCATGATGGTGATCACTTTCATGGCTGGTTTAGCAATTTTTAACCCCGTCGCAAATGCCAGGGCTCGACCATGCGTGGTGTGCATGGTGTTGAAATCCATGTAAACCGGCATCCGACCCGTACAGCCAATCCCTGAAACCAGGGCCACGTCATCTTTTTCCAGCCCAATCCGATCAATCGCCCGGATCAGCGCCCCCATCACGATGCCAATCCCGCATCCGGCACACCACACATTGGGGAACTTTTTGGTCGGTCGTAAATACATATATTCCGTATGTTCAGCTTGAGTAGGCATAGTTACCTGTCTTCGATCGCTTCAAGGATCATCTGAGGTGTGACCATCTCACCATTGGCTCGATTAACCCTCACCACCTTATTTCGCCCGGCAACTCGTTCCACTTCCAGGGCTAGCTGCCCCAGGTTCATTTCAGGGACGATGATCCGTTTGGCGCTCCTTGCCACCCGGCTGATCTCATCTTCTGCAAACGGCCAAATCGTCAGCAAGGTAACCATCCCAACCTTGGTACGCCGCTGGCGTGCCAGCTTGACTGCATGCCGGGCACTTCGTGCTGATGCGCCATATGTGACCACAACAGTCTTATCGGATTCAGACCAATCCTCTTCCACCAGGATAATGTCATTTAGATTGCGCTCGATCTTACGGTGCACGCGCTCGATCCACGGGTCGATCTCGTCCAGGCGGGTGGTCGGGTAGCCGAGTACATCGTGGAACAGGGCGGTGATGTGATAACGATACCCCTCGCCAAAATTCGCCATGGGAGGCACGTCGCTCAGGCTGTCGCCATACGGTTTATACCATTCAGGTGGCACATCCGTCGCAATACGTTCAACCCGTTCTACCATATCGAAATCTGGAAGCTCAATTTTCTCGCGCATATGCCCGATCACTTCATCGGTTAACAATATTACCGGAGTCCGGTATCTTTCAGAGAAATTGAAGGCTTTCACCGTCAAATCAAATGATTGGCTGACTGACACAGGGCTGAGCACGATAATCGGATGGTCGCCATGCGTGCCCCAGCGTGACTGCATTACGTCGCCTTGCGAGGCGCTGGTAGGCTGCCCGGTGCTGGGTCCCAAACGCTGTACGTCCACAACCACCACCGGAATCTCGGTCATGGCGGCGTAACCAATATGCTCTTGCATTAGAGAAAATCCTGGTCCGGAGGTAGCCGTGAGTGATTTTAATCCCCCCACCGAAGCGCCAATACAGGCAGCCAGGCTGGCGATCTCATCTTCCATTTGGATGAACTTCCCACCCACCTTGGGCAGCTCTCGGGATAACATCTCGGCAATTTCTGTCGAAGGTGTGATAGGGTAGCCCGCGTAGAACTTGCAACCCGCCGCGATCGCTCCCCAACCAACAGCTTCGTTCCCTTGCATTAATCTAACGGTCAATCTGCCCTCCTATATCTCAACCTTCTTGACTATGATCGCCAGGTCAGGGCAGTGGGTATCACACCAGTGACAGGCGGTGCACTTTTCAGGGTAGACCACTACCGGGTGGTCATCGTCATCCAAAGCCAGCACTCCTGTGGGGCAAAAGGCAACACAAATCCCACAGCCCTTGCACCAGTTGGCAAATATAGTCACCTGTCCTCGTGGACCTTTTTTTGCAATAGTCTTTACTTCCACTATGGGTTGTTCAACCCTTGAGGGTTCACTCATGCTGTACCGTCCTCACCCTTATCTAATCAATTTAGACTTATCTTATCCAATCATTATACTTATCGCCTAATCCCATCGTAACCGATAAACAGCTATGATTTCGAGTGAATATCATCACATTAACCGGCTGGTTCTGTCAGTCGTTCATCTGATAACCTTCTTTTTATCCAACCATCAATTATTCGACCAGTTCATGTTAAAATGGTTATTCATGGCTACCGGAACCAACATTGCTGTCGAACCTCGCAATCTGATCAATAGCCGGTACGGACTTGACCTGGCTTATTTCATCGGCAGGTACATGCCTATCCGCCTGGGTCGTTGGATTGCAGAGTTTGCTGCAGATAGGATAGCTGCACACAAAGACTGGAAGCTGGTTAAGGCCGCCCGCCTCAACCAGTGGGTGGCGCGCGGCGAAAACCTTGACTGTACCGCCCTTGATGAAGCAGTGCGCGAAAACTTCCGCGTTACTGCCCGTTCGATTTTTGACCTGTATCACAATATCAATAATCCGGAAAATTTCCGCAACATTATCGAGGTCCATCCCATCGCCGAGCAGTTCCTCAAGCGTCCTGAGTACTCAGAACGCGGCCTGGTGGTGGCCGGGCTGCACATGGGTAGTTTTGATTTTATCGGTCAGGCAGCGGGTGTCGCCGGAGTCAAAGGGTTCTATTTGGGTTTGCCTACGGTGAACTCGGGTTATCAAAAGCAGATTGAGATGCGCAGGGAAAGAGGCATGAACATCATTCCCACCAACCAGGGGACGTTAAAACGAGCCATCAAGTATCTGCGCGCTGGAGGGATGATTTTGACCGGTTTCGATCGTCCGGATGATAGTTTTCCATACCGGCCGCTCTTTTTCGGTCGCCCGGCTGCCCTCCCCATTCACCACATTTTTATCGCTCTCAAAGCCCAGGTGCCAGTAATGGTTGCATCAGTGATCTGTAAGCAGGACGAAAAGTACCACTTCATGTTCTCCGAGCCGATTGAGATGCAGCCGCATCCTGACCGGCGCACAGAAATAATCATCAATGCTGAAAAGGTCCTTCACGTAGCGGAGAATTTCATCCGTCAAGCCCCAGGCCAATGGGAAATGACTTTCCCGGTCTGGCCTGAAGCCATGAACGAGGTGCCATAATAAGGAATTTCAGCGGAGAGACTGCATGAGCGATATCAAAGACCACAAGCGTGTAAATGACATTTTTCTCGGTCCCCTTGAGCGACCTGTGCTCCAGTGGTTTTCTGCGCATATGCCCGCCTGGGCCTCACCCGATTTGATGACGGTTATCGGGATCTTCGGTGCTTTGGTGATCACGCTCGGATATGGACTAAGCCGCTTTCACCCAGCCTTCTTATGGCTTGCCACCCTGGGCTTCATCATCAACTGGTTCGGTGATAGTCTGGACGGAACCCTGGCACGCTACCGTCACATTGAGCGTCCTAGGTATGGTTTTTTCATTGACCACATCACGGATTGTGTCACCGAGATCATCATCATCCTGGGTCTCGGCCTAAGCCCTTATATCAGTTTTTCTGTTGCCAGTATGTGCTGTATTGCGTACATTTCCATGTCAGTCCTGGTTTATGTGCGCATGAATGTAATGGGTGAGTTTAAAATCTCCTACAGCAAATTGGGACCGACTGAAGTACGCGTCTTGGCGATCATTCTCACCACCGCCATGTTTTTCGGGGGTGTAAAGGCGTTCAACCTGAGCCTGGGATCTGTCACCATCGCGCTTAATCCGTATGATCTCGTTGTGGCTGCCATCACGCTGCTCCTGGTCTACTTCTTCGCCGAAACCAGCATCAAGCAGGCGATTGCACTGCGCAATCTAAACGAGTAACGTGACTTTTCTCGGTATATCCCTGGCTTCTTCGTAAAGCCTGCCCGCGGCAAGGATTTTCGCCTCCGCCCATCTTTTTCCCACGATTTGCAGGCCGATAGGTAATTTTTCACTGGACCAGCCGCATGGCACCGATAAGGCAGGAAAGCCAGTCAGGTTGAACGGAGCAGTAAAACGCGTGAGCAGCCTCGCCCGGTCGAAGGGGTCTGCCGAACCCCTCCGCGGAGCGGTGATTGGTGTCGTGGGGGTCAGAAGTAGGTCATACTCATTGAAGAACTCAGTAAATTGGCAGGTAAGGATAGTTTGCATCCGGCGTGCTTGGATGTATTCCGTCGAGCTATACGCTGCCCCTAGCTGCAGCCGCTTGAGCACATCTGCCCCAAACCCTTGTGGATTCTCAGCCAGGCGTTGGTGGTGAAAGGCAGCCGCATCGCTGGGGGTCATCAATCCATTTGCCATCGCCGCCTCACGCACATTCGGGAAGGATACCTCCTCCACAACTGCCCCCAGGTCTTCGAACACCCTGGCTGCCTGGCATACCGCCTCACGCACCTCTCCATCGACAATCTCGGCATCCGTAAAGTAATCATTGGCTGCCAATGCAACCCTCCAGCCTTTCATACCTTCCTCGGGCAGGCCGAGATAATCACCCACCGCTATATCGATCGACCAGGCATCCTGCGGGTCATATCCCGCCACACTCTGCAGCAGGATGGCGACGTCCTGCACGCACCGTCCCATCGGACCGGCATGGTCAAGGTTCCAGCTTAAAGGGATCACCCCGCGCAGCGATATCCTGCCGTAGGTCGGCTTGAGGCCAACCACCCCACACAGGCTTGAAGGGATGCGGATTGAGCCTCCGGTATCGCTGCCCATCGCCCCCATGCATAACCCTGCTGCCAATGCTGCTGCATTCCCGCCCGAGGAGCCCCCCGTGATCCGCTCCAGGTCCCACGGGTTGCAGCAATCACCATAATGTGGGTTTTCATTGGTCACTCCTAGGGCGATCTCATGCATATTGAGTTTCCCCAGCAAAATTCCACCAGCATCCTTTAATTTTTGCACCACCGCTGCATCCGCCTCGGGGATGTAATCGGCAAAAAAAGTCGATCCCGCAGTCGTTCGTATACCCTCAGTCTCATATAGGTCTTTTATCGCCAGTGGAATCCCATGCAGCTTGCCTCGATAGTTCCCCTGTTGGATTTCTGCCTCTGCCTGTCGTGCTTGCTGCAGGGCAAGCTCAGGAGTCAAGGTGATGAAGGCGTTCAGGCGTTGGTCCAGTTGGGAGATGCGCACCAGGTGTGCCTGGGTCAGCTCCACCGGAGAGATTTGCCTGGTTTTCAACAGCTCGGCTGCTTCATGTAAATTGAGCGAGGTTAAGTCCATGATCCGCTCCTTGAATAAATCGATTTCTTCCTAGGAATTTTTCAATTGGTTTCCACTGGCTCAAATACGACGACATTTGCGAACCATTTTACCCTAAGGCTTCTTGCCAGGGCTGATGAAGCGGTGTTGCTCGTTTGGTAACTATAAAACGGGATACGCCCAGAAATAAGCATATCCCGCGCCCACACGGATGCAGCTTCTCGCCCATATCCCTTTTGCCGAAAGTCTGGTTTAGTTTCCACATATACTTCGGCACATTGTTCATTCTGCCTGACACTGACCGCCTGGGAGACAACCTGCCCCTCAACTTTTATTACCCAGGCATCTCCTTCCCGACAGACCAATGCTAACCCTTTTGGTCCGGTTGGATATTCAAAATATCCCGACCAAAAGACGTCTTCTCCACCACTGCAGGGTCGAAATAAACCGCTAATTAGTTTCCTTACTTCATGTGGTTGGTTGAAGGCTGCCGCTGGTCCAATCGCCTGTAATTGTTTCCCTAGCTCAGGCGGCAAAAGACGGCTAAAAAAGGACACAAAACCACGTGCGTGACGATACACAATATACAAAGCCTGTTCGGTAGAGTTTGGGTACGAAACTAGCCACCCGTTCAAATTCAACTTGTATTCTAGCTTTATCTGTAGCTGGATCAGTTCAAGCGGTTTCATCCTCCACCTTAATCTTACTTCACCGCCACCACGCCAAACGCTCGGGGAACCCGCCTCACCTGCCTGAAACCCGCCTGCTCCAACCGGCGTATCACCCCCACAGTAATGCTGTGGCCCGATTTGCTATCCGGATCTCCAACGTAATGGAACAGCTGGCTCCGGTTGCGCATCACACGATGAAGTTGCTGGTAAAACTCACCCGAATATAGGTCACCTGCCAGACTGAAGGCTGGTGGATCGTGGATGACACGAGTGAAGCTCCCCACCCCCAACTGTGCCACAACCTCAAAACTATCTCCGATCATCTGGGTTATCTTCGGGTTGTCGAACAGCTCCTGCGACCATGGGTTGAGCCGGCATACCTTCAATGCTGCCGGGTCGAGCTCGATGGTCGTGACGTGCTCTGCCGTCCGGGCTGCCTCGATGGCGGTGTACCCCAACCCGGTCGCTGTATCCAACACCTGCCCGACCACGGGCTTGATCGCCCGGATTTTCTCCAGCGTATCCTGGTGGGGGTCGGTATCCTTGATGCGGTGCATCGGAATCCCTGAAACCAGCATGGTCGGTGCACCTGCAGTTGGGTATAAAGTGTACACGCGATCAGTCGCTTCAGAATAAAATTGGATCGCCCGGGGAACCCCGTCTTCAAGCACAAAACAACCCGAGGTGGATTTTGCGATCTTCTCAACCACATCCCATTCAAGCGTAATCCCGTCCAGGAGCTTGAGCCCCTCTGGCGCTACCGACACCCTGGTGATATTTAGCCCCAGGTCGAGGGAGATGCTGACCGCTTCATCCCCATTGTCCCTGGCAGTTATTATCCTGTCTGCCTGGTAATGTGATATGACCAGCATATATTTCACCCCTGGTTACTGTGAAGATAGATATCCATTCAGCGAATCCATCGTCTGCTGCGTATCCTGGAACCAGATGGCATGCAGCCCTTCTATTCTGGCAGCCTCAACGTTTTGTGCCATATCGTCGATAAAGACCGCCTCTGCAGGTAAAACTCCCAATTTTTCCACCGCCAGGTGATAGATGCGCGGGTCTGGTTTAACCATCTTCACCTCTGCTGAGATGATCAGCTCATCGAACAACCCATCGATGTTCCAACGCTCATGCAGGGTCTGGCGAAGGTCATCCCAGGCATTGCTGAGCAATGCAATTTTATAGGTCTGGCGTAATTTTCGGATGGTCTCAACTATTTCGCTATCGATCTCGTCGCGGGCGAAGAACTCATCCAACAGCGCCTTGAATTCTGTAGTTGAGTAATGGAGCTCGTGGCGCAAGGTTTCCCAATGTTCCTGGATGGTGATCTCTCCCCTCTGCGCTCTTTCCCCTGACTCTCCGCCGAAGACGAGCTCTTCCAACTCATAGCGCTTCATACCCAATCGTGCAGCCAGCTGATCACGCGGCGAAAAATCGACCGTTCGCAGCAGCACCCCCCCCAGGTCGAAGATAATCGCTTTGATCGTCATGGAAATAAGTATATCAGATGGAGCTATTGGCCATCGATGTCAATCCAGTCATCCTGGCTGATTATCGGGGAAGGAGGGGATTAATGCGTGACGAACCTGTCCCCGCTGTATTTCGGGGAGTAATCTGTCAACTATCCCATCTTGCAAAACTGCAAACCCCTCCATCCTCACCGCCTCCTTGACATCCCTCGAAAGCCTACTGTATACTTACAAGCAATACCCTGCCTCATGGAAATATTATTCTAAATCCTACCACCCAAGGAGTAAACATGCCTACATTTTCTCGTATGCCGCGCTACGACATCCGCAATGACGGTGCTGGACCCTATGCAATTTTTTATTGTGATATGTGCGGTCGCGAATTTCGCAGTCAGCCTGATGTCGTTAATGCCGTGAAGACAGATATCGGTCGCTCTGCCCTCGGTGGTTTGCTGCGCAAAGTGCCTCTCGTGGGTGGCAGCGTGGCTGATAATGTGGTCGGCGAAGATCCGCGCTACAGCTACAAGATGGATCCTTCCCAGTTGCAATCCGCCTGGACCCAGTGTCAGGTGCACTTCCGTGAATGCCCAACATGTAACCGCATCGTGTGCCTGTCAGATTTTGATGCTCAAAGTGGCTTCTGCCAGGAAGACAGCCCCCGCACCGAAGAGATCTCCGAAGCCCGCGGAGCCCAGGCGGGTGCCGCGATCAAAGGTTTCGCCACCGCTTTTGGATTGGGGAGCGCGTTGGATAATGTAGGTAAAGCCGTGGAAGCTGCCGGTAAAGCCACTACCCAAATGGCACAGTGCCCCAAGGACGGCACCCTGGCTGCCGCAGGAACGAAATTCTGCCCGGAATGCGGCACACCCATGACCCAGCCAGTAGCCACGCTTTGCCCCAACTGCGGCACGGATACCAAAGGCGCTAAATTCTGCCCCAATTGTGGTACAAAAATGGAGCAGGCTCCTGCGAACTGCCCCAACTGCGGTGCCGAGACCAAAGGTGCCAAATTCTGCCCTGAATGTGGGACAAAACTCAGCTAACCTGACGTCATATCCCCAACAACACAAGGGCAGGTGCTGAAACCTGCCCTTTTACTTTTTCAATTACGCTCTTTGTAGATGCTTTTTTCGCTGCAGGTATGTATGCAGCGTACTGAGATACGCCGCATGGCTCCACGTTAGCGGACTGACCGATACCGGTTGCCCTGAATATGGGTCAAGCTGTTCAGCTAAAATCCCGCTGGGCAGAGCATGCACCGCCACCCACTCCAGGATATCCATAGCCGGTTCCAGCTCTTCCAGCTTCTTCGCCGTTAGGGCATACCATTCCGCCAGCCATAAAGTGCAGATGAACCATGGGTTCCCGGGTACGTTGCTGATGTCCTGGCTTACCTGACGATATTGATCATTCGAATAACGGGCTATTCCCCCCACGTTCGTTTTTACCCACAGCTGTTCTCGTATCATTTGCATGGTAGACACAATCTTCGGGTCATCCGGCTTATACATACCGAACTGCCATAATCCTACCAGGCTGGCATCGATGGTTTCGTCCACCTCCCACCTGCCATTTTCATCAACATTGACCATCCGTGCGAATCGGTTGAGATCGAGCTGCCATAAATGCGTTTCCGACCCGGTTTTGATCTCTCCTGTCGCGCGATAATAATTCTTTGCCCTCTCCTCTTCACCGAATGCTTCAGCGAAACGTGCTGCTGCATGTAAACCACCCCAGACGGCGGCTACCGTCCAGCTCAATATTCCCAGGCGCTCCTCCCATAAATCATAACTTGGGAACGGTAACCCGCTGCTTTGATCTCGGTAATCCTCCATAAAATCTGCCAGAGGGCATATCATGGACCTGTACAATGGCTTGATGAATGAGACGTCACCATGACGTGAGAAATGTTCCCACAATGCCCACAGAACCAGGGCAGTCTCATCCTCCTGGATGGGTAAATGCTTTTCGCCGTCTACTGCCCACGGCAGCCAGCTCGATGCCAGCGACCCATCCGGGTTGTATTTGTGCAGCAGGTAACCTTCCCGGCTGTGCACCCGGTCACAGAACTGGAAAAACGCCCGCGGCAGGTCCAGGTAGCCGGCTTTGTCGAGAGCATTTGCCACCAACGACCCATCCCGCGACCACATATAACTGTAGGTATCGCGAACATCCGATGAGACATCCGAATCATTCGCGGCAATAATCGCCCCTCCCTCGTCAATTTGGGTGCGGACGGTGAGCAAGCTGCGCTCATACTGGTCGGTCACCACCTGGGGAACACCACCCATCTCCGGCAAGTGCACCCTCAGCCACAGCCGCCAGAATGACTCCGTCCGATTGATGAACGACTGAGGACCCCTCTGCCGTACCATCCGGTTGAGGCTGGTTACGCCTTCAAAATTTGATCCAACCGCCATCCAATAATAGAGCGTCTGTTTCTCGCCCGCTTTGATCTGCAGGTTAAAGCCAATGGTTGAATCAACCGATCCATGCGCAACTAAGCCGCCTTGCAGCTGCCCATCCTCCGCGTCCCGCCACGTCCCCTGCAGGTTGCCGATCTCCTTTAACCCGCACGCCCATTGATGCACACCAATCACCAGACCGGGGAACGTATCCTCTGATGGCTTCCACCCAGGTCCAGGCTCTCCCTCATCGGTCAAGACAGCTCCATTAATCATGAACCAATAATTGTACTTATAATGGAAGACAGCCCTACGTTCAGGCTCATAGTATGCAGTATCTCCGATATTGTTGCCTGCGATATGGAAATCATGGTGGAAAAACAATCTTATCTCACGGTCCCTGGTTTCCTGGTTGCTGATCTCCATCTTTCTAACGAACAGATCCTCGTGAAAATCAACCATGTCCGCTGATTGAATGGCTACCCTAAGCTCTGGGTGTTCCAGCCTCACCTCGCTGACCAGGGTTTCAGGCTGGTACTTGATTGACCGCTGCCACTTCCCATCATCGAACCAGCGGAACTGTCCCTCCACCCATACTCCGGTGCGGAAGGGGTGCCCCAGAGCATGGTTTTCCTGGCCTACATGTGGCCAATACAAGTCGCGGATTTGATATTTCTGATCGAAGGCAAACAGCAGGCTGCCGTTTCCAAGGGGTAGGTCTCGAGGCATAATTTTCCTCCTTCATACCTTTGGCTGCCCCGCCAGGATCAGGGTTCACCCAGCCTGCAGCTCACTCAAATTTTTTTAATATAAACCACTGTCCATCATTATAAGAGTATATATTCGAACTCCAAATTAATGGATTAATAACTTGCACCCTTCCGCTGCCACCGTTTTTGATGCTTTGGCATCTAAAATTCAGAGAGGAAATATTGAGATGACCAGTTTAGAAGATTTTCGCAAGATGAAGGACGAATTTTTTGCCCAGGATGGTCAAAGCCCGCTCACGCCCGGTCAGAAGAAAATATTTAAAGGTCTCATTTACTACCCACTCAATCCCGAGTTAAGCCTTAAAGTGACTGTGAAGGAATTTCCAGACAAGCAGCACATCAAGATGCAAACCACCACCGGCGAAATCCAGGAATACGAGCGTTACGGCAAGTTCGAATTCTCAGTCGAAGGGCAGCCTGCCGAGCTGACCATCTACCACAGCGAAAATGGTTATTTCCTGCCCTTCGTAGACAGCTTGGCCAGCAAGGAGACCTATCCCGCCGGGCGTTACATCGATCCCGAACCTCTGGGAGCGGATATTTTCAAGGTTGACTTCAACCTGGCTTACAACCCCTACTGTGCCTATAACGATTACTGGTCCTGCCCACTCACCCCCTTCGAAAACCACCTCAAAGTCCCTGTCCGTGCCGGTGAAAAACTGTTTCCCCATTGAAAATAAAAGTCAGGTTGATTGCGATCACATTCCACTCTCAACCTGACCGCTTTTCTAATTACATCGCTACGATCAAACGTTGTTCCTCCAATGGTTTACGATACACTGTACTCCTCTTAACCACCCGGTACCCCATAAACTCGTACAGGTGTAAGGCGCCTGATATATTCTCCGCATCCACCCCCAGGCCAGCATCCCTCATCCCACGTTCCTTGAGCACCATGAGGCTGCTCGCAATCAGCGCCTTCGCCAGCCCCTGCCGCCTCCAAGGACGCCGCACGCAGATGTTCTCCGTGTAGCCGCGTTTGCGCCAATATATCTCGTTTTCATCCTTATTGATAAAGCTTAGCACCATCCCGGCAATTTGGTCGCCCTGCCATGCCACTCGCCACAGGCTTGGGTCGAAATCCGGGTCGTCGATCATTTGCTGAAACGCCTCCCATGGGTCGGGGATGTACCCCCAATGGTCGCGGAAGGCCTCGTTGGATGCTTCCCAGATTGGTCGCATATGCTCGGTCTCCACCGGTCGCACCTCGACCCCAGGGGGAAAGGGCAGGTCCGGGATATTCTCCAGGTCGGGTCGTACCATCTCAAATGCGTAACGCACAGCCTCATAGTTGCGCCGCTTCAACAGGCTTATCCGGTCCTTCTCCGTGCTGCTAACGAAGTTGTCCAGCAGGCAGGGTGTCTCCGCTGCCAGCTCCCCTGTTTCCTTCAGCTCCCTGGCTATCTGGCGCAGTCGACCCTCATTGAATCCCAACAAAGTGCTCCCGATGCCCCTATGCCGCCATGCTGGCAGTACATTGCCGAGCTGGAACCCCACCCATCGACCACTGCCTTCCACTTCCCACCAGGTGCGGCTGTACCCCACTACCTCCCCATCTACCTCAGCGAACAGCATATCGGTAAATGGGTCACAATGATGCAGGTGGGTGTAAGTGTTCACGATATCTTCCAGCTTCTCCGCTCGCTCGAGTTCATCCACAGCCGCGCAGCCGTGAATAATCCCCAACATCACGGGATAGTCTGCTTCCCCCCTGAATCCGCGTAAACTTATCCCCGGGATTTCTTTCGTCCTGGGGTCAACGATCGCTTCCAGAATGTCATTATCGATTTCCATTTAATTATCCTTAATTCATTTACCACTGAGAACCCAGAGATCACCGAGATATAATTATCCTTAACTCAGTGTTCTCTGCCTGCCCCGCAAACGTATCGAGCGGGGTGGTGAGACTTTTAATCAGCAGCCATCACTTCCTCAACCTCTTCCACCTCAGTTGGAGCTTCTGGTTTTTTCGGCAGCTTGAACTTGAACCATGCCGGGATGGCGCTCGCCAGCGCTGCCAGGCCAGTCACGTAGAACGGCGCTTTAGGGCTGTAGCGCTCCCACAGCTGTGCCCCCAACCACGGCGCCGGCAAAGACACCAACCCCAGGCTCGTCCCGAACAAGCCAAAAGCTGTACCACGCAGCTTGTCCGGAACTGCTTTGCTGATCAGCGAGTTATACGCCGGTGACATCATTCCCGTTCCCATTCCGAAGATTGCCCACACGACTGCATAACCCCAAAAACCCTTTGCCTGCATAAAGGTGAACATCGCCACAAACTCGGTCAGAAATCCGAGCACAATGCCCACTCGCTCACCTTTCTTGTCTGCCAGCCAACCCGCCGGCATGGTGACCGCCATCATGCACACGCTGAATATGGAACCCAGCCACCCGATTTGTTGGAAGCTCATCCCTCCGATCTGTTCCAGGTACACCGGCATCAAGTTGCCTGAGAGTGAATAGGCAATATCCCGCACTCCATCCGTGATCAGCACCCAGGTGATCACCCCTCCACTCAGCAGTAGCGCTGTCATCGCCCCCAGACTGCTCTTCAGATTTCCCATCGAGAGCTTCTTCGGGTTGGCTTCATTCCCGCGGGCTGCGGTGCGTGCCATGCTCACCCTGATGACTGTGGCGAAAAAATACAACACCCAAGCACATGCCAGCATGATCCGGAATCCGTACTTATCCGCCAGAAATCCTCCCAGTGGAGGTCCGATAACTCCGACGACCATGAACAGTGTATCCGAGATGCCAAATACGCGTGCCCGGTTCTTTTCAGCTGATTGCTCGGCTATAAAGGCACTGAAGCTCGGTCCGATCAGCGAGCGTGTTACCGCACTGAAGAACATACCGCTCATCACCCATTGCCAGGTAGGCGCAAAAATGAAACCCACATAGGTCAGGTTGCCCGCCACACTGCCCCAGGCGATGCTGCGCAGCCGCCCCAATGAATCGGATACCCAGCCCCCCAGGATCTGCACCACTAGCGGGATCACCTGTGAGATGGTGAAAAACAAGCCAATCTGCACCACTGAAGCATTCAGCTCTTTCAGGTACAGCGGCAGGAGCATCCCATACATCTCACCACCGATGTTCGCCAGGATCATGGCGAGCAGGAACATCAGCAGCATTCTATTCATTAATGGCTCGGGCTTCACGGAGCCTTTTTCAACGTCCATACCAAAATTTCCTCGTTCGTTATCCTTTTGTCTGCATAGTGAAGGTCAGGTCTTCTCCACCAATTTTTCCCATTCACCGGTCAATCTTTCCAATTCAGCCTGCGCCTTGGCATACTTCCAGCTCAGGTCGTTGACCGACTCGAAGCCTCTCGAGCCGCTCGAATGGTGCAGCTCCTGCGAGATATGCTGAACTGCCTGCTCCTGGTCTCTGATACGCCCCTCCAGTTTTTCCAATGCTTGTTGTAGCCGGCGGGTACCCTGGCTGTTATCCCGCACCAGTGGTTTCGATGGTAAAAGCATCCGTTGGGGCTGTGATGCTCCACCTGCCCGGCGTAGCACGAATTCGCGATACGTCCCATCGAATACGTGTAGCCTCCCGTCCCGCAGCTCCCAGATCTGGCTCGCCAGCTGGTCTATCAGGTAGCGGTCATGCGAGACAAGTAAGATGGTGCCCTTAAAGTCCTGCAGCACCTGCTGGAGCACTTCCCGTGCCGGCAGGTCGAGGTGGTTGGTCGGCTCATCCAGTAGCAGGAAATTCGCCCCACCTAAAGCCAGGATCGCCAGTGCCAGCCTGCCCCGCTCACCCCCGCTGAGCGCACTGATCGGTTTGAATACGTCGTCACCGCTGAACAGGTATTGTGACAAATGGCTGCGTGCCTTCTCTGGGTCCATCTCATGGTTATTGAGCAGTTCGTCCAGCACTGTGTGATCCGGGTTGAGCTCATCGTGCGCCTGTGCAAAATATCCAACCTGTAGGCTGGCTCCCAGCTGAACCTCACCCGTCAAGGTCTCCACTTGCTCTAATAGCGTTTTAAGGAAGGTCGTCTTCCCACTCCCATTGGGTCCGATCAGCGCCGCGCATTCTCCCTTTCTGAGCTCTAGCTGCTGCACCTTGAAAAGGGTCTTTCCGGGATAGCCGATTTCAGCCTGCTTGGCTTTCAGGATGATATTGCTGCTGTCCTTCGAAGGCACCAGCCGTGGCCGGATGTGCGGTGGGCGGGAAGGCATTTGCAGGGCATTCACCTTGCGGATGGCTTCGGTCACATCAAGAGGTTTATCCGCCCGCAGGTCCAGCTCATGCCAGTTCTTCCCGCTACGCAGTACCATGATCCCATAGGCATCCACAGCCATCAGCTCACGTGTTACCTTGCGTAGCATCCCCAGGGCGCGTGCATGGGTGCTGGCTCTTACCCAGTTGCGTTGGACGAAATCCATTTCCTTCTGTAGGCGTTCCTTCTCTTCCTCAAATACCCGCTGGGCATATTCCCAATGAGCATCCCTTTGCAGCAAATAACTACTGTAATTGCCTGAATAGACTTCAATCCCACTGTGGCTCATTTCCCAGATGGTATCCACCGTATTGTCCAAAAAGTACCGGTCGTGGCTGGCCACCAGCACAGCCCCCTCCCAGTCGTTCAAGGTGTGTTCCAACCACTCGATAGCATCTGCATCCAGGTGGTTGGTAGGCTCGTCCAGCATCAGCAGCGCTGGCTTTTCGAGCAGCAACCGTGCCAGCAGCAGGCGCGTCTTTTGACCCCCACTCAGGTGGTCCACCGGCATTTCCCAGGTCGCTTTGCCCAATCCCAGTCCCTGCAGGGTTTGCTGGATGCGCAGGTCATAGTCGTAGCCACCTGCATGCTCGAAAGCAGACTGCAAGTCACCATAAGTCGCAAGCATCTCTTCGGTGTAGCAGCCAACCGCCATATCCGCTTCCAGTTTATGCAGGCCTGCTTGCTGGTCCTGCAAGCCGGCAAATACGGTCAGCATCTCGGCGTATACGTTGTTGTTATCGGTAGCGAATGCACTGCTCGCCTCCTGACGCAGGTATCCCAGCCGTTTACCCCTTGCAATGTGCATGCTTCCCGTAGACGGCTGATTTAAACCCGCCAGGATCATCAACAGCGAGGTTTTCCCAATCCCATTCGGTCCGATCAAGCCAATCTTGCTGTCATTGGCGATCGTGACGCTGATCCCCTGGAACAGGTCGTACGCTCCAAAAGACAATCCTAAATTATGCGCAGATAGTATCGACATTCTTCCCTCATCAGTACTTGTAGGGGTGAAGCAACGCGGCGTTCGTTGCCCTCATTGCTTCACCCTTTCGTTACATCATCCATTCCGATGCAGTAGGGGCGTAGGGGAGAAATTCCATGTCTCGCACGCTGATTCAACCCCTACGCTCGCTTTTTATTCCAAATCTCTATTTACCAAATTCATCATCCATTACGATGCAGCTTACCGGTGCGCTTGGCATATCGTTCCGCCTGCCCAAATACCCAAAGACCCATCGGGATTGCCACCACACCCATCAGCAGGGTTGGCCAGATATACTGCCACAACTGAAGGGTGGGCGTGCCTTCCAGCAGCGCGCTGCGTGTGCCATCCAGCACATAAGTCGCTGGGCTGAACACAGCCAGCTTCTGCAGATAACTCGGCAGCACCTCTATCGGGTAGTACACACCCGATACCAGCAATAGGACAGCAATGATCACATGTGTCATTTGCGAACCGCGCTCCGGGAACAGCAAGGGAAGCACCGAACCCATTACACCCACTCCGATAAACGAAAGACTCCCCGCCAGCAGCATCAGTGTTGCTCCAGGCAGGTTGGCGTGGGTCAAGTCGATCTTGAAAATCGCCACGGTTACAACCAAGATGATCCCGGTCGAGAACATACTGTAGACCACAGCCCACAATGTTTGTCCCGCCATATGGGTGATGCGCCGGATGGGCGCCATCAATGTATACTCGATCGTGCCTTCCCAACGTTCCATCCCAATCACGTCCGTGATCCAATAAAAGATCAGCGAAAGGTAGCGCCACACCAGCGTGCCCACCACCAGGTAGAGCACTAGGTAGCGTCCATCTGTCACCGATGCCCCTCCGATCTTCTCCATACCCAGTCCGATGAAGCTTACCGACAGGCTGTTGGCGATGGAGTATGTGATCCACACCAGCTCCCACGACCAATAGCGCTTGACCAGGTTGGCATTGCGTTCCACGAACGCATAAGTTGCTCTGAATTCATTCACTAACGTAGACATTTCAATCTCTCCAGTAACATTAACCGTTTTCGACGGCGAGCCATTCCTCCCGCAGGATTCCCATGAAGATCAAATCCCAGCGCCGGCCCTCCCGGTATAGATATCCGCGAGCCCGCCCTTCATGCACGAAACCGGCTTTCTCGTACGAGCGGATGGCGCGAGGGTTGTACTCAAAAGTGTCCAGCGCCACCCTCCTCAGGTTAAGCTCCTGGAAGGCATACCGTAATATCACAATCATCGCATCAGTGCCATACCCCTTACCCCATAACCCCCGCTCGCCGATGCCTATCCCTACAAATGCCTCCCCGTGCGGGAAGAGGTCGCCTTCCAGACCTGTAAAACCGATCAGCCGGTCATCCTCCAGGCTATGGATGCCGAAGTGGAATAACGTACCCGGGTCTTTTTCCTGGTCCTGCTGGATCCATTCAGTCAGCTTCTTCACTGAGAATTGTTTGGCGGCTTCTGAATCCAGCAGGCGCCGGAATTCCGAGTCCCGGTCCCAGCGTGATATTGCTTCCGCCATTGCTTGCGGCTCTTCAACCGTCAGGCGCACTAAAGTCCCGTGTAGCATATTTGAGTCCATCATTCACCTTCCAATTCACAGCTAATAATCATCCATCGTCGTAAAACAACTCAGCGGGTCATGATCCCTTTCGCCAGCCACTCTTCCCGCAGGATACCCATATAGACGAAGTCCCACCGCCGACCATCCCTTAGCATTGCCCCTCGAACACGACCCTCAGGGATAAAACCGACCTTCTCATACGAGCGGATGGCGCGCGGGTTATATTCGAAGACGAACAGGCTCATCCTGATCAGGTTAAGCTCATTGAAGCCGTAGCGCAACATCACCCTCATTGCATCTGTTCCGTAGCCTTTGCCCAGGTATTCGCTCTCACCCAGTGCTATCGCCACAAATGTGTCACCATGCTGCAGATAAAGGCCGAACAATCCAATGAAACCGATCAAAATATCGCTCTCCAGTGTTCTTATGGCAAAGAAGATCTCATCCGAGGTCCCTTTTTCCACCTCCTTTTCGAGCCATTCTCTCCATTTTTTCTCAGAATACAGTCTCGGAGGGTCAGTATCGAAAAGTCGGAACCATTCAACATCCTGACTCCAATGTGAAAAGTTCCTCCCCATCACATCGGGGTTCTCCACCGTCAAGCGCACCAGCTCACCGCACATGGGGTCATTGTTCATAGAAAGCCTACCTTTTTGAGTTCGCTTTTGACCATTCATCCCGCAGCAATCCCAGGTGGATCGAATCCCAGGTGTTTCCATCACGCCTCAACGCCTTTCGCCGCCGCACTTCTTCCACAAAGCCAAACCGCCGGAAGAAATCAAGCCCGCCCGGGTTATCTTCTCCAATCACAGCCGACAACCGGTACAGGTTCAGCTCGGCGAAGGCAAAATACAGGATGAGCTGCATGGCATCGCTGCCATAACCTTTACCGTGTTCCGCGGGGTCACCGATCGCCAGTACCATACTGGCAATACCATGGGTCCACTCGATCCCCTCGATTCGGACGAAACCCAGTAGTCTCTCATCCTCTTTACTGCGGATGGTGAAGTGGAACAGCTGCTTGGATTCCTCCACTTCCTTCTCGATTGCTTCATACTTCTTTTTCATCTGTGCCACTGAAAGCGGTATGGCAGGCTTGCGGCTCAAGTTCCGCATGAACGTCAGGTCATGCGTCCAGCGGCTTTCCACCTCCGGGTCTTTCTCATGGTCGATCGGCGCCAGGCGGATCAATTTCCCTTCAAACAGCTGTGTGTCTATACTCATCGTTCTATCCTTTCATTCTTATTCGTAGGTTGGGGTTACCCGGTTTGTTCTCCTACCGGGTTGAGCGTTCTTTGCGAAACCCAACGCTTTCTTTCCCCTCCCCCAAATTCGGAGAATTTGGGGGAGGTAGGAGGGGGGATTTTACTTTCATCATCCTATAAATTGATCCGCCCTGAACCTAAAACATCCCGGGTACTGATCACGAAGGCCTTAAAGATATTCCATACGGATACCAGCAGCCTCCGCATTACAGGTCGTAAATTACCTCCACGCAGCATCTCTTGCTCGCGGTTAATTTCATTCGTGTACGACATTTCATCCCTCCTCTTCCTCCTCCGCTACTAGTTTATTTCCGGTCAATTCTAAAAACACATCTTCCAGCGTAGGCTCATGCCCGTTACGTGGGATCAGTCTCTTCAGTGCTTCCGGGGCATCAAGTGCCACGATCTTGCCGTTATCCACGATGGCTATGCGGTGGCATAATGCCTCCGCCTCGCCCATGTCGTGGGTGGTCAGCAGGATGGTGGTGTTGTTGCGTTCGTTCAGCTCACGGATCACCGCCTGCACCTCGTGCTTGGAGCGTGGGTCCAATCCGGTGGTGGGCTCATCCAGCAGCAGTAGTTTGGGCTGAGAGAGCAGCGCCCGCGCAATCGCAACTTTCTGCTGCATCCCGCGCGACATCTCTTCCATCGGCTGCCCAATAGTGCTCTTCTCCAGTCCCAGGCGGGTAAGGATTTCCACCACCTTTCGGCGGGTTTCCTTTCCCTCCATCCCATACAGGCGTGCCCCGTACAGCAGGTTCTCCATCGGTGACAGCTTCTTGAAGAAACTGGCTTCCACCGAAACCCGGTTGATCAGGCGCTGGACCTGCATCGACTGGCTCACCACATCGTACCCGAAGACCGTGATTGAGCCTGCGTCGGGCAGCAGCAGCGTGGCAATCAGGCGGATGAGTGTGGACTTTCCCGAGCCGTTCGGTCCCAGCACGCCGAAGATCTCCGCCTCGTGCACTGCGAAGGAGACATGGTCCACCGCCACCTTGATTGTCTTGCCGTTATCATTCGGAACATGGTTCCGCTTCCACAACGAGTGGCTGGCTTTCCCAAATTTTTTATATGCATCCTGTACCTGTATCGCCTCGTACATTTCTAACTCCTTTTAAGCTGTCATTGCGAGCGAGCGTTCTTTGCGAGCGAAGCAATCTACCTTTGATACTTATCAGATCAATCATGCTAACTCGACAATAAACAGTTACAACCACAGATCGAGTCTTCTCTCCCAAAACAAAAACCGGTCACGATGATGGTTCCCGTGACCGGTAAGGTGCATTACACCTAAAATTAACCAAAACGACCACGGGGTTTGGAGCTCACCGTGGTCGTAAGATTTAATCCAGAAATCCTAACGAGCTCGAGGCGCGCTCCGCGAAGGAACGGCAGGTCCGCTGCCAGCGGACAGTGCACGCACTTCAAAATTTCGTTTGATGAGATCGCTCATTTGATGCTTCATGCCTTTCATGAGTAGATGATAAACAACATTTCGAGTTTACCATTACTCTCATAATATCGTCAAGGGAGGAGTGAGTAATTACAATTGCATTCCAGAATAGATGAGAAATCACCATCCCCAGCCCAACCTACCTGGTAATTGTCAATGTGTCATAGGACTGTATCACATATAGCTGTCGACTAAATAAACCTTCCCTGGGTATAAGGGAATCTGTTCCTCAGCCAGCTTAGCTTGAATTCAGGTTAAATTATTAACAGGGTGCTGTGACAAATTCGTCGAGAGGTGCCTGATAGCGAATAATGAAACCTATTGGCCTGGTTTCCATTGGCTCAACGGTGTGAGCTGGATCTGTTTTGAAAGGTCATAGGCAATCGACAGGTCGCTGTCGCTTTGCACGAGCACGCGTCCGACCAAAATTACCCCATTTTTCGGCGAGGCGATCTGCTTCATACCGCCCGGCGCCTGTTCTTTCCAGCCCGGTCCAGTGATGAGGTAGTCTCCGGCATGCGTTCCCGTGGTGCGTTTGCCAACGTAGGCAAAAACAGTGTTTTTCGTCGGATCGGTGAACTGGACGGCGTAGTAGCGATCGTTCGTATCGGGTACGTGCAAGACCAGCGGCCCTTTACTCAGGTCCAACCAACCAGCCGTAAGGAGTGTGTCATGGTTCACGCCGGTAGTAAATAATTTTGGGGCTGAAGCAGGAGCGTGGAGGGGATCTGCAAAAAGCGCCTGGGGTTCCGTACAGAGCGTATTGAGCGGGACGGGACCCTCGCCGAACCCTTTACTGAGCAGCCCCCTCTTGAAGACCGACAGAAGTAGGCTCGGCCAAAAGTAGATGACCAGGCACCATACAACAACCACCACTGCAGCGAAAATCAGCAAATTCTGGATGTTCATAGCCATCAGCTCACTTTGACGACCGGTGGAACCGAATACTGGCCCTTGAGGACGGCCTCGCCGGGGATGTAGACGCGCAGCCAGAGGATGAAATTGCCCGAGGGCGCGGGCAGCCAATTGGACTCTTTCCCCGCCGGAGCCGCCTTCTGGATGTGGACATCCACCGACCCGTCGGGGTTGGGCGCCAGGTCGGTGCGGTCGCTGACGCTGTAGCGGTTGAGCGCATTCGCCACGAAGTGATTTCCGGCATCCCCCATCGTGATCGACCAGAAGGCTTTATTCGGCGGGAGCCCTCCAGCCGGGAAGTGCAGCACGTACTCGTGTGCCCCGGTGAGGGCACCACCGAAGCCATCTGCGTTCGTCCACCAGTACATGGCCTCCTCCGACGTGTTGACTGGGCCGGGGAAGAGCTGGGCGTGGGCGGCGCGCAGGAACATGCCATTGCTCGGACGGCCCAAGCCATACGTGGTGATCCAGCCGTTGACCTTCGTGGCCTTGGCCCTTGCGTAAATCTGGGCCGAGACGAACGCTAGCCCGAAGCCGATCAGGGCGCCCTGGAAGATGGCATTCCACAAGAGCATGTTCTGGGGGAAAAGGGCGGTATGGACGAGGAAATAGACACATACCGCGCCGATGAAAATCGCATAGTAAAAGAGGGTTTTGCTCATATTATAATTTTATCACCCTTGGTTCAGTGGCATGAGCTGTATCTGTTTCGCTAACTCATAGGCGGTCGATATGTCGCTGTATGCGAGTACTCGTTCGATTCCCAACCCTGAATTGTTCAGCCTGGATATCTGTACCAAGCCGTTTGGCATCTGCCCTTGCTAAAATCGAATCTAGTTTCGATGTTTTCACTCGCCTGCGTACCATAGATATGTTTGCTGATGTATTCGAAGTCAGTACCGCCAGACAAGTCATTGAGCTGTACGTGGTAATAGCGATTTAATATATCCGGAATGTGCAGCACTTGCGGTTCTTTCCTGGAGTGCTAGACTGTTCGTTTATTTATTTCACCAAAGACTCTCTGAATATCTATTAAATGGCGCACAAATGGCGCACAAGTTTGCTTTAATATAAAAGTGCCGACCCCATATACGGGGTCGGATATCGATTTTAGGCGGTTTATCCCACATTTATGGGGTAGGCAAAGGGGCTCGAGCCCTCAACCACTTGATCCACAGTCAAATGCTCTGACATCGAGCTACAGGCACCATGAGCGGGCTGATTTTATCACATGGGGCGGTGGCTTTCAAGCAGTTTATGTATAGTCGTAGGTCGGATAGAGCGATATCTCTCCTGATCAAGTCGTAATCGAATAAAAGCGCCTGTCGAGACTGCCTTTTATGAGCGAAAATCCGACATCTTACTGCTATAACTTTGTTGCGACCTTGCCAATCATCTCATATTGAGATATAATCTTGCTGTGCATGTTATCTCGCGGAAAGCCTTACGCTTATTTTGGGAGACATATCCAGACAGTGAGACGGCTTTGGTGCGATGGTTCAAAATTGTCGAACGTTCGAATTATCAAAGTTTTGATGAGCTTCGTGAAACCTTTCCATCAGCAGATAAAGTTGGTAAATGGATTATATTCAATATAGGCGGCAATAAATATCGATTGATCACGGTGATCCATTTTAAGAGAGGGAAAGTGTACATTCGGTATGTGTTAACCCATCAAGAATATGAAAAAGGTAGCTGGAAATTATGAATACAATCGTATCGAAAGAAATAGTGAACCATTGGGCAAGTATCCGCCCGATATTAACCATCCGGAATGAACGGGAATATAACGCGGCGATCAAACGGTTGAATGATTTACTGGATGAAGTTGGAGATAATGAAAATCACCCGTTGTATAGTTTATTGGACACCTTAGGGACCCTGATCCAGGTGTACGAAGAAGACCACGTTCCATTGCCAGAAAGCAGTGGGATCGAAGTACTGGGCTACTTGATGGAAGAGCATCAATTGGTGCAATCAAGTTTATCTGAAGTAGGCTCACAAGGGGTGGTATCAGAAGTCTTAAGTGGAAAGCGTGAACTAAACGTTCGACAAATTCGTGAATTAGCAAAGCGTTTTCATGTCTCACCAGGTGTATTTATCTAATTCACCAGGTATTCTTAAAAACCAATAACCTGTCCAACAATGCTTTTCTGTCGGCAATCTGTTTCCATGATTGCAGGCATACTGCCGCGACGATCATACTCACACATGGTATCGCACCCGTGATTGTGGCCGGGATGCTGGTTCACTCGATCTTTAGCCTCCTAACGACCTACGCCCATTTCATCCCGACGATGCAGGATCAGGCAGCTCAGTTGATGGATGATATTCTCACACCAGTTCAGGGTGATTTTTATATCTCTACACGGCTGGCTTCATGATCGAGTACTCTCTGTCTGTATGCTATAACGTATCGCCACTGCCCCAGATGCGAGGCGCTGGCTTCCCAGTGTCTCCAGTCTGGGTAGGGTGGTCATTCCATCGAATACGGCATTTCCCGAACCGATCGCCACGGGATGGATCATCGGCATATATTCGTCCACTAACCCATGGCTGAAAAACACCCTGGCCATCGCTGCACTGCTAACAAGGATATAGCTGCCTGGCTGTGATTTTAATTCAAGGATCTCCTGCAGGTTGAATGTGTTGCGCAGCTGGGTATTCCAACCAACCTGTCTCAATGTCTTGGAATACACGATCTTTGGCTTCGGGTTGAGCGTATTGGCGAACCGTTTCTCGCTGGGGGTGGCGTTAGGGTCGGAGGGGGCGGTCGGCCAGTAATCTAGCATCATCTGGTATACCACGCGACCGAAAATCAACAAATCGGCATCTCGCAGCAAGTTGGAGTAGAAATCGTGTAATTCGGCGTCTGCGACAGTCCAATCCAGCTCTTTGTGAGGTCCTTCAAAATATCCATCCAAACTGGTATTTATGGAAAAGATTATTTTTCGCATCGAGTTCTCTCAACTCCCGGGTGGCCCAAACCAAAGAAGTGCGTTTTTATTCGTTACCGGTGATTGGTATTCATTCTATGTTACCCATATCATCACGATATCTGGCGTTGACCGCGCACCAGCCGTCACTGCGCCGATTCGAGTGCCGGTATTGTAGAGCCCTCAGAAAGGCATGTCAAGATGATTATCATTAATATATGATAATAATTGTCCGATATTCAAAACACTTGTTTCGAAATTTATCAATTTGCTCCTCAACCACTTGATCCACAGTCAACAACCAGGTTGATCTGCAGACCGACCATTATTTCACCATTCATGAATTTTCTTCATCACTCAATCGCTTAAATACCCCTCGTTCTTGGCTGCTGGCTCAAAGCTGATTGCTAGTAGCTCAAAATGAGAAATCTTAAATCTTCTTAAACCTCTTGTGGATTAGAACTTATGTGCTATAATAATAAAGCTTCTCCCCAGCACATTTACTTTTGGAGAGGTGCAATTTAACAACCAAATGCAAAAGATCCTTCGTTTCGATTCGTTTTTTTTAGAACGAATGTCTGACGCTACAATGTATTCAGCTGCGATTACCCGTTTTGTGCCTTGAGTCTTATATGATGTGAGGATTGATCGTACTGCTCATTAACAACCGAATACTTCGCATAAAAGATTAATTGAATGCTATTGAATTATGCAATTTAATTATGCACTCTTGACGGATATAAATAAACTTGCTCATCTCTGCTTCTATCCACGGTTATCTACGGGTAATTATTTAGCTTATCTGTGTTTATCGGTGTCCATCGGTGGTTAAAATATTATTTTACTTAATGCCTTTTGGGATCTTTTGTATTCTCTTCTACTTTCCCATCTGGTACGCGTCCACCACCTCCCCCGTCCGGGTGATGAACTCGAATGTGATCTCGGTCCCCGTGGCTTCCACCCTCATCGCCCCATAATCCGCGTTATACCTCACTACACTACCAGCCACCTGATGCAAAAACTCATACCTCCCAGCCCCTCCCAGCCCGTTGACGAAGTACACCAATCCGTTCTCTTCCAACCTCTCGTAGGTATGGTCATGCCCCGCCAGCACCGCATCAGCCCCCCACTCTTTATACGGCCACCTGGCCCAATCCGTTGAGCCATGTGTCCCTGATGAATACGGCGCATAATGCATATACACGATGTTCCATGCTGATGTAGACCCTGCCAACCCTGATTTCAGCCATTGCGCCTGGCTGGATGACGCCCCCACCCCGTCCGGCTCGTTATCGATGTCATCCAGCGCGAATAAGTGCACGGGTCCCCAAATGAAATCATAATAGCGCTCATTACCGGGTAGTGTAAAGTAATCAAAATAAGGTTTGCCGTTCTCTGAGATCCAATCGTGGTTGCCCAAGGAGGGAAAGAATCGGTTTACGCTGCCACCCTCCCCGACCCCACCCTGGTATGGGTAGATATAGCTGTGGAAAAACTGACCCACAGCCGCATCCATGTGGTCAGCCGCTCCCGAAGGATAATTATTATCCCCCAGCGTGATGATGAAGTCGGGCTGCCAGCTCAAGATTAGCTTCGCCACATCCGCTTCGTCCTGGTTACCCGAGCCATAGTCACCAATGGCCGCAAATACCACCCTTGGTTCAGTCGTGGCACTTGCCTGCGGTATGAAAGTAGCTGTTGTCTCTGGGATGCTTGGTTGGGGAGTGTATGTTTCGGTAAATTTCGGAGCAGCAGGTCCACTTGGCTCAGTCGTCTGCATTTCCGTCGCTGTACTTACCGGCTGGCTCGCTGATCGAGTGGTCTCCCTTTGTGTCGGTAAGCTAATTGTCCCCGTGGCAGCTGCACAAGCAGTCGTGAAAACAAGCAGGACGCAGGCAGTTAACAAAGCCCATTTGGATGACCTTCTTAATATCCACACTTATGCACTCCCGTTGGCTGCCGTGATTGTCACTTAAGCACTAGTATGCTGCCTCTGTCATCCACCAGGTAAATTTCCCCGTTTTCATCCACTCCAAAGGAGGAGATTTGTCTGCCGGTCTCGAATAATATACTGTTTAACCAGCTGCCATCGCTCAGATGCAGCAAACCCCACACCCTGCCGGAGCCGTTATCCCCATACAGGTACACTCCCTGCCAGGCAGGAAGGCTTATTCCACGGTAAACGTAGCCGCCAATCACCGCATTATTACCCAAATCATGGCTGTATTCTGCCACTGGCATCACAAACTGCATCCCCGCCGGCGGCGAGCCGCGGTAGGTGTGGGATCCCTCGAAATAATTCCAGCCAAAGTTAGCCCCACCAGGGCTTCCGGAGGGCAAGTAATCGATCTCCTCCCAGGAATCCTGACCTACGTCACCAATATAGAGGTCCCCGTTGCGCCTGTCGAAGGAGAAGCGCCACGGGTTGCGCAGCCCATATTCCCAAATCTCCACTAATCCGCCGCCGTTGACAAACGGATTATCGGATGGCACCGCGTAGGGTTCATTATGATCGACGTCTATCCGCAAGATTTTCCCCAGCAGTGTCTGCAGAGATTGCCCGTTGCCATCAGGGTCACCCTGCGAGCCCCCGTCACCCATGCCGATGTACAGGTATCCGTCAGGTCCAAATTGCAGCTGGCCTCCCTTGTGGTTTTGGTAGGGCTGCTTAATATGCAGCATGCGTAATTCGCTACCTGAGTCTGCCTGGTTCGGGTCACTCGTCGATACCTTGTATCGGGCGATAACGGTATATAACTGGTTGCCTGTCTTTTCAGTATAATCTACATAGAAAAAGCCATTTTCTGAAAACTTAGGATGAAAAACGAGACCCAGCAAACCTCTTTCGTCACAGCAATCTACTTTTTGGGTCAGGTCAAGGAAAGGCGTCGGTAAAATGGCACCGTCTTTTAAGATGCGGATCAGCCCAGCTTGCTCAACGATGAATAACCTCCCCGATCCATCGCCCGCATTCACCAGGCCTTCTGGTTGGTCCAATCCACTGACCACCTCCTGCCATGAATAACCCGCCGGGTTAGGCAGCTCAGACACGGTTACCGGGGTTGGGGTTGGTGTCGGGGTCGGCGTCGATGTCGGAGTCTCAGTCGGGGTTGACACGATTACTGTGCCGCTGATCACCTCCGTGGGTACAAGGGTCGGTTTCGTTGTGGGTGCCTTATAGGCAGATGGCGTTGGCACCCGGATAAATATGGATTGCGTGGGTGTTTTAGATGGTATGGGTGTTGGGGTTGCCATGGTGCATCCCGCTATTAGCACCATTATGACCGAACCGAGTACGCCGATGAGGCGATTCATCTCGCCTCCGTATCACCATCCACGATCTCCCCATCAATGACTTCCCCGCGCCCCTCTGCCTGTGAAGTTTCCTCGTAGCTATCCATCACCTTGCGCGTGGCATTCAATGCATCCAGGTGCTCTTGGACTACGTTAGGTGGGCAGAGCTCGACGAACAAATACGTCGCAAACCAGATCAACGCCGCATCGTCAATCGGTCCGGGCAGGAAGTCTGGCATCACCAGGTACAGTAGTGAACCGATAGGTAGCAGCTTGAGTAGCACATTCACTCGCGGATCCCCAATCAGGCGCATGATCAGCTTGATGCGCAGGGTTAATCCCTGTAAGAACCCGTCGCTTTTAGGGTATGTAATTTTGTGGTTCGTTTTATCAGCCATTTTAAATCTCCGGAGAACTGTTATACATGTATACGTATCTTACTTGGATAAGTTCTTCTCGCCCAGGGTGCCAATCCTGCCACCTCAAAGCGAATTCTTGTGCTCCAATCTTTCTATTTATTTCGTGCCTTTCGCTTTTTTCGCCTCTTTCGTGTTCCAAAGGCTTATTGCGTTCCGGACCTATCGCGCCTATATCCCGACGAAACATCCACGATGAGCGCTCTACGCTTCGTCTGCCTGCAGCGAGCGCTTTACGCTTCGTCTGCCGGAGGTGCTCCCTGCCCATAATCCAGGATTTCATAGCCTTGTGAACCAGATTCCTTACTGATGATCCCTTTTTCCTGCATAGCTTCCACCAGGCGTGATGCCCGCGTATAACCAATCCGCAGGCGGCGCTGCAACATGGAAACAGAGGCTCGTCCATGTGTGCGTGCAAGACCAATCGCTTCATCCAGCAACGGATCTTGCTCTTCCTGGGCTTGCATATCCTCCCACAGCGGTATTTGCGTCAACGGAATACCCGCTGGGGCAACATCCGGGATGCCCCCCGCGGCGGTAGGTGTCAGAGCCCGGTTGGGGATGAAACTCTGCCAGTAGCTCACCAGGCTCAGGATCTCGCTGTCAGACACGTACGTCCCTTGGAGACGGATGGACGCGGGCGCATCGGGTGCCTGGAAAAGCAAGTCACCCCGGCCAAGCAGCCTTTCCGCCCCCGGCTGGTCAAGTATTACCCGGCTGTCTGTATTCGATGCAACGGCGAAGGCAATACGGGCTGGGAAGTTGGCTTTGATGATGCCCGTCACCACTTCGACGGATGGGCGCTGGGTGGCAATCACCAGATGGATACCCGTAGCCCGAGAGAGTTGCGCTAAACGTGTGATTGCGCCTTGGGTCTCTTCCGGGGCTAGCATCATTAGATCTGCCAGCTCGTCAATAAAAACCACCAGCTTGGGCAGCTTCTTATCCTTGCCATTGCCCTGGCTTTCCATCCGGGCATTATACTCAGTGATGTTGCGGGTGCCTGCCTGGGCTAACTTGTGATAACGCATGTCCATTTCGCGCAGCACCCATTGCAGCACGCCTACCACTTTATCGGTGTTTACCACCACGGGCGCCAGCAAGTGGGGAATGCCATTATAGTTGGTCAGCTCCACCCGCTTGGGGTCTACCATGATCAAGCGCAGGTCATCTGGAGTGTTGTGCAGCAGCAGGCAGCAGATGAGGCTGTTGACACACACCGATTTTCCAGAGCCGGTCTGCCCGGCAATGAGCAGGTGCGGCATGGCAGACAAGTCTGCTGCGACCGCATTGCCTGCCACATCCTGCCCCAAGGCGAACCGCAAGGGTGATTTTAAACGCCTGAATGCATCGCTCTCCACCACGTCGCGCAGGGTTACCAGAGCGATTTGCTCGTTCGGGACTTCGATGCCGATGTAATCCTTCCCCGGCACCGGTACTTCCATGCGGATCGTCCGTGCTGAGAGCGCCAGCGCCAGGTCATCCGCCAGAGAAGCAATCTTCGCCACACGTACACGCGTACGCGAACTGCGTGTCTCGATAAAGTCGGGTTCCACACAGAATTGGGTGATTGTCGGTCCGCGGTTGATCTCCACCACATTGACCGGTGCGCCTAATACTTTCAGTGTTTCCTCGATCACCCGTGCACGCTGGCGATCTACATCATCATCAAAGACGGTTTCATTGCCTCTCTCCAGGATTTGGTCGATGGGCGGCAGCACCCACGGGCGAGGCTGGTTCATATTTTGACCGTCGATGGGAATCTCCATTCCCTGGATGGGTGCCATTTCAGGCCAATTCGTGGGTGGAAAAGGCTGTTTTGTATTCGGAGCCAGGCTAGCCGTGGTGCTATGATTGCGCCTCTCATCCATCCAATCCTGCACGCCATCCTGGATGCGGATCACTAATGGAGGTGTCCAACGGAACAGCTCAACAACTGCTACATCCAGCACCAGGATCAAGGCTATGATGAGCCATGCGAATAAAGTAACCGCCATCCCTGCCCAGCCCAGGTTGACATACAGGGGAGTAAAAATGAACGCTCCCACATAGCCTCCACCGGCACGGCTGGCTGCCAGGGCATAGGCGTCCTGGGTGAATGAAAAGAAATGCATCCATCCCAATATATTGAGGAATAGCAAGACCACGCCGATGAAACGCTCCAGGGCGATGTGGGGAACGTGCTGGAAGCTGCGCAGCACCAGCCATAGGCCAAGGATGATCAGCCCGGCGGGGAACAGGTAAGCCCCCCAGCCGAACGCCAACCCAAGGAAGTTAAGCCAGCTGGCAGTAGCCGGGTTGTGGCTAACAGAAATGAGGCTGAGTAATGTGAGTAGTCCAATGAATAACATCACAATGCCAATCAGGTCAAGCTTGCGGTCAAGGCTCATGCCCGTTGTTGGTCCTACCGTATTCGCTGGTGGTCTGCCTCTTGGTTTCGAGGCTGATCGCCTGAAAAGCATACCAATTGATGCCAGGATGCCTGCCAACGATACCCCCGCTTTAGGTCCTTTCCTGGTTGAGCTGGTGCTCTTGCGTGTGGATGACCGGCCAGGTGGTCTCCCCCGCCGTGTTGACCTGTGTGCAGACGATGTACCCCGGCTGGTTTTTGCATACACACGGGAGCTGTTTTTTGAGTTCTGCCTGTACTTTGTGGTCCTGGCTGTTTCAGTCATCTATTTGGCATTATAGCACGAATGGTCCCATCATCCTCTCAGGGCATTTATCTAAGAAATAAGGTAAAATTCTAGCGCTGAACCGCTTAATAGATACTTATCAGAGGTAATCTTGTTCGAAATCGTCTTTTTAGGCACATCCGCTTCCGCCCCATCCGTCCATCGAGGCTTATCCAGCCAGGTGGTCATCCACGATGAATTCCGCTTCCTGATCGACTGCGGTGAGGGCACGCAGCGCCAAATCCTGCAGTCGGGTTTGGGCTTTAAGCGCTTGAACCGGGTGCTTATCACCCATGGTCACCTGGACCACATCCTGGGATTGGCTGGTCTGCTATCCACATTCATGCGTTGGGAGACGATCGACAAGCTCGAGATATACGGAGGTCAGTGGGCGCTGGACCGCATCCACGACTTGATCTACGGCATCGTGCTGCGTGGTGCAAAACCGCCCATGGATTTGCAACTCCAACAGATAAGCAGCGGTCGGATATTCGACGAAGATGATTTCACCGTCACGGCTTTCCCGGTCTGGCACCGTGGTCCCGACTGTTTCGGTTATCTTTTTGAGGAAAAGACCCGCCGCCCATTCCTGCGTGAGAAAGCTGACGAGTTGAGCATTCCACCTGGTCCCTGGCGCCGCGACCTGGTGAATGGTAAATCCATCACGCTGCCTGATGGGCGCACTATTCTACCCGACCAGGTGCTCGGTCCTGAACGCCCCGGCACGCGTATTGCTCATGTGGGTGATGTCGGTCGCGTGGATGAGCTGGTGCATGCGGTACAGGAGGTCGATGCATTGGTCATCGAAGCCACCTACCTGGAAGAAGAATCCGAGCTGGCGGATCAATTTGCACACCTAACTGCCAAGACTGCGGCCCAATTGGCAGTGGATGCTGGAGTTAAGTACCTGATTCTCACCCACATCTCGCGCCGATATCGCGAGCGCGATGTTTTGGCTGAAGCCCAGGCAGTTTTCCCAAATACCAGCGTTGCCCGTGACTTCGATGCGTTCCAGGTGCGGCGCGGGGAATGCGTAAAACTCGAAACCTATAAGGAAGCAGCTACTACAAAATAACCGAACGTTTCACGTTGAACGTAATCACATTTGAACGTGTTAGGTTAAATCTTTCGCAATTGTCTACACAGTGCTTCCAGTAAAACTCCATCCGTTGATCTTTACCGCCGGTACACTCGTGCTTATCCCGCCAAATTCGCCCACTAATAAGTGGGCCTCCTTACCTACGGCTTCTACATTAGCCATCGCCTTGACGTACGGCATGGTATAACGCAAGTTCTTGACCGGTGATGTCACCTGGCCATCCTCAATCATGAAGACTCCATCACGTGTCATGCCAGTGATGACGCATTCGCGTGGGTGGACTAGCCTCGTGTAATGGAAACGGTTGATGTAAAGACCTTTTTTCGTGGAGGCAATCATCACCTCAATACTAGCCGTTCCCGGGGCCATAAAAAGGTTCAAGGCTAGTGGACCGAATGCGCGGAAATTGAGTGGTGTAGCATGCCCGGTGCTCGGTTTACCCATTTTCGCGCCAGAATAACGGTCGTAAACAGGCCCCACCACCACTCCTTGCTTAACGATATCCACCCGTTGTTTTGGCACCCCTTCAAAGTCAAATGGTAGTGGACTGCCATGTGTATCCAGACCATCATCCCAGATGCTCACCAACTGGCTCATTAGCTGCTGACCTATACGGTCATTCATCCATGAGCGGCCTTCTTCCAGCGCCTGAGCGCCTATACCGTAGAAATTCAGGTTGCTAACGATATCATCGGTCGCATAGTGCTCCAGAACCACGGAATATTCTCCTGGATCGATTTTTATCGGCTTGTGTCCGCGCACTGCCGTGTCGATCGCTGCCTTACCGAGCGATTCCACCGCCAGGTCATCGATCTTCCACGCTGACTCCTGTGCACGCCCCGAGGAATCGCTGCTCATCACCACGGTCTGGAAATCTGCATTGGTCATGCTGTGATAGGTAAACACACCCCGAGTATTCGCTACTACCAGGATGCCCGATCCGGTCGATAACGCGCCTGAGGCATTCAAACCTTTTTCGACCGACATTTGGCATACACTACCCACTGCCCTGGCACGTTTCTCGGGTGTACAGTCTGCAGTGGGTTGGTCCCACGCAGTTACTTCCTTATATCCCTTCGGTTCGGGTAAACCCGGGTAATTAGGGTCCTCGGGGCTCGTTTTTGCGAATGCTTTTGCCCGGTCAACCAGCTCATCCAATCCTGCCTGGTCGATCCGGTTGGTGGAAGCGGAACCAATCTGCTTACCGATGAAATAGCGTAGGGTTACCTCGGCATCCTTCTCAGCGACGTTTTGGTGGATGATATTATTGGCGAAGCGAGTTAATGCGGCATCGTGGAACATCATTGTAAGCTCTGCCGGGTTTCCTTTACAGCGCTGCAAGATGGCATCAGTAATTTTACGGGCTTCTTTTTCTTCGATCATGGTCTCTCCTGGTTAGACGCTGTTCTTTATTTCAATATTCCGATATTAACATTGCGGAAACGCGCCGGTGCAGCACCATGACCGGTATGTGCCACCTGTCCTGGCTGACCTTTACCGCAGTTGGGTGTGCCCCACATCACCCAATGATCGGCATTGCAGATCGCATCGCAGCTGTTCCAAAACTCAGGCGTAATGCCCGTATAGGTGCAGTTGCGCAGTATGCGCCCCATTTTCCCATGTTTGATCTCGTAGCCGATCTCGGTTCCGAACTGGAAGTTATAGCGCTTGTCATCAATCGACCACGAACGATTGGAATCCATGTAAATTCCATCTTCTGTGTCGGCGATTAGATCATCCAACTCCCATGTGCCTGGCTCCAGGCTTACGTTGACCATACGAATAATTGGAATACGGTTCCACCCCGAGGCGCGCATGCAGCCGTTAGAATTCCGGCCTATTTTGGTTGCTGTCTCGCGAGACATTAAATATCCTACAAATAATCCTTCTCTCACCAGGGGTGATGATTGAGCCGGTACGCCTTCATCGTCCCAGCCAAAAGTTCCCAATCCTAATGGTCGCACACTATCAGCAGTCAGATTGACCACTGGAGAGCCGTAATGGAAATTATCCAACTTCTCAGTGGTCAAGAATGAGGTTCCCGCATAGGCTGCTTCACTCCCATAGACCCGGTCCAACTCTGTTGGGTGACCACATGATTCATGGATCTGGAGTGCCAGCTGTGAGCCTCCCAGGATGAGTGAAGTATTGATATTGGATGGGCATGGGTCTGCTGTAAGCAAAGCCACCGCCTCACTGGCAACCCGCTCACCGTTGCCGGGTAAATCCCAGCTCAACAGGGCTTCCCAGCCACCGGTCACCTGTTGTCGGGCAAAAGCATTGGGATAAGACCTCATTTGGATCTCATTGCCCCCCACTGCTGTGGCTTGAATGCCACCTCCGGTCTCGACGATGGTCTGCTCAGTGAATGCACCTTCTGAATTGGCGAACTGCCTGTGCTCCTTGACCAAATTCGTCCCTGCCTGGCGCGTCCGTACACCCTGCACCTTTCCCATTTCTGCGTTAGCTTTCATCAGCAGCGCCAGTTTATCTTCGAGTGGTACGCTGAAAGGATCAATTTTATAAGGCGTCTGGTAGCTGCCCTGGCTGGTCACTTTAGGACCCATGTCCACTTTTTCTCCACTCACCAGCCCAGATGCATGGGCGATCTCCATTGCTTCGGAGGTGATAAGGTCAACTTCATCTTTGGTCAGGTTGCGACTGGAAGCAAAACCCCAAGCTCCGTTCACCAGCACCCGCACTCCGATACCTTCTGTTTCAGATGAATTCAGCTCTTCGACGATGCCATCCTTTACTGAGATACTTTCTGTGCGGTTATTAACCGCTCTTACATCCGCATATTGTGCCCCACGCTGCTGAGCCAGCTCGAGGGCACGCATGATTAACTCTTTCAATTTAGCCTCCAATCCAAATAATGGTTGTGATGGATTATGAACCATCATCCAAAGCGTTCTTCTTTCCATATATCCGCTTCATTGTGATAACCTGCCTGTTCCCAAAAGCCTGGTTGATCATGCACCATAAACTCCAGCCCGCGCAGCCATTTGGCACCCTTCCAAAAATATGGCGTCATCAAGTCTTCCCGACCCGGGATATATCCGACTACTCCCCGCAAAGGAGCGCCATGATCAGGCGCTAAAGGTTCCCCGTTGAAATGGGTTGCCAGCAGGAAGTTGTCCGCCATGACCACCTCCAGCGGCAGGTTTACCGTGAATCCATACTCCGCATGTTGGAGCACATAGTGTGAACTTGGTTTTAGCTTGATGAAGCCCTGCTCGATCAACCCGCGAACAGAAACTCCTTCCCAGGTTGTATCCAGCTTGCTCCAGCGGGTTACGCAATGAATATCCATGGTCAGAGTAGTTCGTGGCAGCTGGTTGAATTCAGCCCACGACCATGCTCGTTCTTCTTCAACTTCACCCCAAATGCGAAATTCCCATGTGGGAGGGTTGAAACGTGGCACCGGGCCATAGTGCAGAACCGGAAATTTGACCGTCAGGGATTGCCCCGGTGGAAGACGGCCTTCTTTCTTACTTTGATCTTCCAGGTTTTTTCGTTTAAACAGGCTATCAAACATAATGACCTTTGGATTTCGCTCTATAAAGACAGGCTTTCACCTGGTTTCAGCACATGCACATTCACCCCCAGTCTGGCAACACGTTCAGCCCATTTACCAGCATCTTGGGCGATTAACTCCCAGGTATTATAGTGTATTGGGATGACGTGCTTTGGCGCGATCAATTCGACGGCTTTATAAGCATCATCCGGTCCCATCGTATAGTTATCCCCGATGGGGACAAAGGCGATGTCGATACCTTCCTGCCCTATCAGCTTCATATCGCTAAATAAGCCCGTATCCCCGGCTATATAGATCTTCATCCCATCCTTTAGTGTCAGCAAGAATCCTACTGGATTACCTCCATTCGAGCCATCTGGCAAACCTGAGCCGTGCAGGGCTGGGGTTAGCTTGAGGTTTCCGAACGGAAACATGTGTCCACCCCCTATGTGCTGTCCATGTGTCTTTTGAACGCTCTGCTTGTTCATCCATTCTGCAATCTCGAAATTGCTGATCACCATCGCCCCCGTGCGCTTGGCGATTGCAGCCGCATCTCCTATATGATCGAAATGACCATGCGTGACGAGGATAAAATCTGCTGGAACATCTTTAGCGGTTGTTGTGGCAGCCGGATTTCCCGTGAAATAAGGGTCTACCAGGATTTTATACTCACCGACCTCCAGTCCTAAGGATGCATGACCATACCAGGTTATTTTAATACTCATATCTAACCTCCTTATATAGCTATGAATTTAAGTATACACCTGCTAGCTAAATGAAAACTTAGGAAGCCTCATTACCGATCCACCTGCTATAATCCACCCATGGTTAATCTCACCCTCCGCCCATATTGGACGCGTTTATTATTCCCGCTGTTATCGTACAGAATGCCAAACTGTGGGAAATCCTATGAGTCAGGCAGGTGTTGGATCGTGGAACCACTGATAAGGAGCTGATCATGGACTTATCTGCATTGTTTCATCCTGGGATGACCCGCGAAGATAACTTTGAAATTACGCTGGAAAATAGTGCCATACATCTCGGTAGCGGTTCCTCGCGTGTGCTGGCAACTCCATGGATGATCGCATTTATGGAACGCGTCTCCCACCGCTTGCTCACTTGCTGCTTACCAGACGGCTTTTCAAGTGTCGGAACCCACGTAGATGTGCGCCATCTTGCCCCTACACCGGTAGGCGCTACAATCCATGTCAGAGCAGAAGTGTTATCATTGGATGAAAACCGAATATTCTTTTCAGTTGAAGCCTGGGATAATCTTGAGAAAATTGGCGAAGGAAAACACGAGCGGATGGTGATCGACGAGTCTCGCTTCTGGCGTCGGGTGGAGAGAAAGCTCACCAGCCTATAATAGCCTTTCCGGATAACAGTCTATTGGCTATTTGCACCACCAGCACGGCGTAATAAAGTTGCATAAATCCCTAATCCAATCCCCGCAACAAGCAGAAATCCACCGATGATACCAATCATGGGACTCTTACGTGGGCTTTCTGGGATGATAGCGGTTTGGGCTTCCAACTCCGAATTTGCCTGTGCCCCAAACGCTATTTCCGTTGTTTGTCCTGCTTCCAGTCGCAAGGTCTGGTTCAGCTCCGTTGTGCGGTTATACCCTTTTGGTGCTGCCACGCTGATCAAGTATTCACCTTGAAGCAATTGATCGAAACAGGTATATCCCCTTTCCTCAGGGGTCGGGTTTTGAATAGTAGTGGCATCGCCTCCCGAGGGAGTCTCAGCGGTTAGAGATACGCTTCCCAACCGGTTGCTTACACTGATCTCCCCGCCGGGTATGGATGTTTCACTCTCTTGGCGCATCGAATCACCATTCAAGTCGTTATATAGGAGCACACATAAAATTCCCCAACCAGGGGAGGGTGAAGGCGATGGGGTCAGGATAGCCTGTGTGGGGATCACCCCAGGAATAGCGGTTGGTCCAGATGGCCCTGCATACCCAATCAACAACTTGTCACCTGGCATTATGGTGTCATTAACCCCCAGGTTGTTTAATTCCCGGATTGTTTCAATCTTCACCCCTGTTATCGCCGAAATTCGCCACAGAGTATCACTTGGTTGAACGATGTAGATGATCTTCCCGTCCGGTCCGGGTGTGGGAGTTGGGAAAACAGTCAATTGTGCCAGCGGCGCCGCCAGGGAGGGATAGTTTTGGACGAAGCTAAATAATATGAGGATAGCCAAACCTGCGCCAAAAAGGATGCGTTTATTCATTATGGATAGGAATTATACATGATAAGGCTGATTCTTTTAGGTGACACCAAGAGGCGGAATTTTATCACTCGATAGGTTTAATGAGGTGTTCCTTGACCAAGATATCTTATTTATTACAATGGACTGATTCATTATAAGCTAAAAAGGTTTAATTCTCGAATTTGTTGGGACTGTTTCTTTGCGAGGGAGGCTTTCAATCCCCGTGTGATTCACCAAACGATAGATGGTCAAGGTTTATCATGATGCTAACTGTGTAACCATTTTTCAATCAAGAAATGTTATTGGTTGATATAATAAGGTTGGTTGGGTAAAACCAATAGCAATTCCGATAACCTCAGGATTATCAATAATTCTTGTCGTTATAATACAAGTCAAATAGAATAAAACAACCAATACCGTCGGTAATTATTTCCTCATAAACCAGCCATATAAAAACTAACGCGAAGGAGAATGTTCTATGCTTTACGGATACGCAGGTAAAATCCTACATGTAGACTTGACCAAGGGGAAAATTAGCACAGAGCAGCCAACCGAAGATTTTTATAAAACCTACCTGGGTGGCTCCGCCATGGGAACATATTATTTATTCAAAAATACTCCAGCGGGTGTCGACCCATTGGGTCCGAAGAATACACTTGCTTTCATGCTCTCACCAACCACTGGGGTCTCCATCAGTGGTCAAAGCCGCATGAACGCAACCGCTAAAAGCCCCTTATCTGGATTAATTGGTGACAGCCAGGTTGGTGGGTTCTTCCCTGCAGAATTGAAGTTCTCCGGATTTGACGGGATTGTCCTCACTGGAATCTCTCCAAAACCGGTTTATTTATGGGTCCATGATAATGAGGCTGAGCTACGTGATGCTGGTCACTTATGGGGCAAGATCACTGGCGAGGTGGAGAAAACCATCCGTGAGGAGCTCGGTGACGCAAAGATCGAGGTAGCTCAGATCGGACCTGCTGGAGAAAAGCTCGCTCGTTTTGCTGCCATCATGAATATGTGTAACCGGGCAAACGGGCGCACAGGTATGGGTGCAGTGATGGGCAGCAAACATCTAAAAGCGATCGCCGTCCGAGGACACCAAAAGGTAAAAACTGCGGATCCTGCAGCCATTACCAAGTTGGCACGTTTTGCCCCCAAACGAGTCCAAGATATCCCTGATATGAAAGGTTTACAAGATTTTGGTACTGCATCTGTTTTAAATTATCAGAATGTATCCGGTGGTTTACCCACCCGTAACTATACCAGCGGTACCTTCGACCAGGCAGAAGACATCTCTGGCGAGAATATGGCTGAAACCATCCTGAAAGAAAATGATACCTGTTACGCCTGCGTCGTCCGCTGCAAGCGAGTAGTGGAAACGGAATACAAGACTAATCACTTTGACCCGCTCTACGGTGGACCGGAGTATGAAACCCTCGCTACTATGGGGTCTTATTGTGGGATCGGTGATATCAATGCAGTTTCCATTGCTCACCAGATCTGTGACCAGTATGGCCTGGACACAATCGCCTGCGGGGCAACCATTGCCTTTGCCATGGACTGCTTTGAACACGGCTACCTGACATTAAAGGATACAGCTGGTATCGACCTACATTTTGGCAATGCCGATGCCATGGTAGCCATGGTGGATAAGATCGCCCGGCGCGAGGGCTTGGGAGATCTATTGGCAAACGGATCAGCTTATGCAGCCAAGCAGATAGGCAAAGGTGCTGAGGATTTGGTGGTGGCGGTTAAGAACCACGAGCTGCCTGCCCACATGCCGCAGGTAAAACGCAGCCTGGCTTTGATTTACGCAGTCAACCCGTTCGGTGCTGACCACCAATCCTCCGAGCACGACCCCGGCTACACACCCGATACCGCCTCCTATAACCTGGAGCGCATGGCTGAAATTGGTCTGACCAACCCAATGTCTGACCGCATACTCGACCGCGAAAAGGTCAAGATGGCTTTGTACACCGAATTAAATTATTGCTTTATGGACACAGCTGTTCTCTGTCAGTTTGTTTATGGGCCTGCCTGGCAAGTATATGGTCCAAAGGATGAAGCCGAGTTGATGCGGGCTACCACCGGTTGGGAATGGACCGTTGATAACATACAGAAGATCGGCGAACGCCGTTTGAATATGCTGCGCGCATTTAATGCCCGGGAAGGTGCGGGGAGAGATATGGATACACTCCCCAGCCGAATTTATGAGCTTCCACTCAAAGGTGGTGCTTCCGATGGCATTACGGTCACGCGCCAGGAAGTTGAAGAGGCATTGGATATGTATTATGAGATGTGCGGATGGGATGTTGCTACTGGTATGCCGACACGCGCCAAGCTGAACGAGCTGGGTCTCGGTTGGATGGCTTAGTTTCCCACATATAACAGGTCAAACCAGCCCGAAACGGAATATCATTCTTCCCTCGGGATGGACTTACCCCTTAGAATGGCAGGTTAGGTTTAGTTCAAGGTTTCTAAATATGCTAGTGAAGCTGTATGCCTCATTACGACAGGCTGCAGGTATTAAGATGATGGAACTGGAAGTCCTGGACGGGATTACCATTTGCGATGTGTTGGTTGATGTCACAAAAGCGTACCCCGTTCTGGAAAAGTTCATTTGGAAAGCCCAGGGGGAATTATCGGAGCATGCTCACGTGTTTATCAATAGCGAAAATATCCACCATCTGGCAGGATTGAATACTGGAGTAAGTTCAGGCGATCAGGTGGATATCTTCCCGCCGTTGGTAGGTGGATGAATTGATGACACGCTGAAAAAGCTATACCGGGTGAAATTTTATCTGGGTCAATGCTGCCAGAGCAAGCAGGTTGAACACAATTGCCGCCATCGCATTGGCGGTTATCCCTGAGAAAATGGTTTGAGTGAATAAGGATGGTGCCAACAAATCCCCCACTGCCCTGCCAATAGCAAGAACTGCCATATGCGATGCTAGCATGGTTGCTCTTGCTGTGGGCATGATTTCACTCATCAACGGGATTCCACTTACGATAGTAAATTCGAAGGTCAGATAGAAAAGAAATAGACCTATCAGCGCACCTACCAACCAACGGCCGAAAATGACCAGGGCAAGGGTTGCCAGGCAGTTGGCAATGATCCCAATCGCTATCGCCCTGCGTTTTCCGATCCTGTCGGTGAAAAGTGTAACGAAGATTTCACCCCCAAATTCAGAAATTCCAATTACCAAAGCGGTTGCTCCGAGGGATGCGATGGTCAGAGCAAAAGCTTGTTCCACCCATACGCCATACACCAGGGTAATCGTCTCATTCGCAGCCGTATAAAGTCCTGCCATTGCTAATGCTGCGATAGCTGGTGGATAAGTGAACACTATCCGCAGATTCCTTATAAACCCAGGATTTTCGACATTCGGGGGTGGGTCTTTTGGAAGCATCCAAGCAAGCGTGATAACACTCACCCCACCCAGAAAAGCGATAAGCGGGAAAGGCGCTATCCAGCCCTTCCGTGCGATAACGAATCCTACCAAAGGCACACCGATGATCGCGCTTAGCGACCAGGCAAACTCGGTAATACCTAACACTTTGGCACGCTGGTCATATACCACCTGGTCACTCAGGTATGCTTGCATGGATGGAACAAATATGAGATATCCAATAAATGCCAGGCTGAGCGCAATGAAAAAAACCGGATAATTTGGCCAGATTGCAATCAGGCTGATTGCAACAGTATATGTGATCGTGCCAAGTAATATCCCCGCTTTTCGGCCACGGCTGTCGGCAACAGACGCCAGGAATGGACCAATTAAACCCATCACTGACCGCATTGTGATGGCGTAAGACAGCGTCCTCAGGTCCACCCCGAACCCTTTGGCGAAATAAGACAGGAATGGATAGATCATCCGATAGAAAGTGTTAAATACCGTTCGGACGATCACAAAGACGGTGACCTGAAAATTTATCGTGCGTTCATTTCTTGGTTTATTGCTGTATGTGATTTGACTCAAGCTTGTACCACCATCTCGCAATTTGCCAGGCTGCGAACAGAATCAGCAGCACTAATCCAAAAAAGAACACCTGTATCCGCCATGCTTCGCTGTTTAGGATCGGCGAAGCCGGGTGCATCACATTCTCAGTATGTAGTAACGCAACGATAAGCGATATTAAATACCCCAGGTTTATTAAAGAGGTCAAGTTGGGTTTATCTGCCAGGCTTAGACCAATCTGTAGCAAAATACCGGTTAGTGCAAAGACCAGTGCTAGTTTCCAGCGTGGTTCTGCCAGGAATAATCCATTCCAATTGACTTGCATTGCCCATACGGACAGCGGCAGGTATGTAACCCAGAAAATCATCCCTGTCCGGCCGAAAGCCTTCGACCAGTTGTGGAAGTTTCGTCGCTGGGTAATTAATCCCAAAACCCCGAATCCACCCGCTAATATGAACGCAACCAATGAAACCCATACCCAGGCACCATGCAGGTAAACGATCCGAATGTGCGTCCCTAAGCTGTGTTCAGCAGGTCCATAGTTAGTCAGGATACCGATTGCCAGGCATGTAACAATGAAGCAGCCCCACCCTACGATTCTGTTATCCAGTGTTCGCATCAGGTTGTTTGGCTCGGGTTGCATGATAACACCTTTAAAATACCGCGAAGAGTCTGGTAAGTCAAATTACCGCTTCCGAGCAATCCCCTTCAGCCAGTGGCAGCCAGACGCAGAAAGTCGTACCTTTTCCCAGGGCAGAATTGACTTCGATCCTGCCTCCGTGGTTGCGGACGATCCAGTAAGCGATGGATAAACCCAGGCCGAATCCCTTCCCGTCCTTCTGCCGGGTGCGCGATTTCTCACCCCGGTAAAAACGCTCGAAGATGTGGGGTAAATCTTCAGCAGAAATTCCTGGTCCATCGTCTGAAACGGTAAGCTTCGCTCGCTCGGCTACTTTTCCCAAACCGACGACAATCTCGCCGCCTTTCGGAGTGTAATTGATCGAATTTCCAACCAGGTTTACCACCACCTGTTTGAGTCGGTCGCGGTCACCACACACCAATACCTGGTCAATATCACCGATGCTCAGCTTTATCCGGTCCCTTGCCAGGACTTGCATCTGATTTAGCACTTCCAGCAGTAGTGTGTCCAGCTCGACTATCTCGTGCGCCAGCGGAATCTTGCCCGATTCAGCCTGTGCGAGCAGGAGCAAGTCACCCACCATCCGTGTCAGGCGGTCGACTTCATCCTCGATTGTCTCCAATGATTCTTCATCAAATTCCTTGATTTTCCGCATCAAACCTACATTTCCCTTGATCACAGTGAGGGGGGTGCGTAATTCATGCCCAACATCTGCCAGGAACCTGCGTTGGGTGGAAAAAAGGTTCTCCAGCCGGCTTAGGGTCTGATTAAATGCCGCCACCAGCTGACCAACCTCATCTTTGGGGGAGCCTGAATAGGGAATGCGGCGCGAGAGGTCATCTGCGCTGGTTATTTGCAAGGCTGCCTTGGTCACATTATCTAATGCACGTAGTGCCTGATAGCTGCTGTACCAGGCTGCCAGGCTTGCCGCAATGATTGCTATGGCAGTGCCGATCGCTAACACTTCAAGTAGGGTTTTTTGGGTGGCATTAACCACATCCATGCGGGTGCCTACTTGCAAGACGCCTTCCACCCGGGTGCCGCTTCCAGCCACCAAAGGAATAGTTAATACCCTTAAGCGTGATCCAAAGCGGTTCAAATCCTGGAATCGCGGGGTTGTGCTATGCAGTCCAGCAGCATCGAGGGGGTTGTTAAAGTTACGGATATTTTGTGTAGCTTGGACCAGGCTGCTGTTGCGCCCCCACACCTGCACGTAGATATCATCGGGTAGATCTAACGAGCCCAGCTTGACGATTAAATTGCCACCTTCATCAATATAGGTATTGGTGAAAACGGTTTCCGCCCTTAGCCTTAGGGCATCATCCAACTGGTGAATAACCGTCGAGCTAACCGAATAGTAGACGGCGATTCCAAACAGTAGCAAAATTCCCCCTACTATGGCTGTGTATAGTAAGGTGAGTCGACTCCGCAGGGACATGAATTTAAATTACGATGGTTCGCGAAGAACGTACCCCATACCGCGCACAGTATGAAGGAGTCGTTGCTCTCCTTGTACTTCGAGCTTCTGGCGCAAATATCGTATATAGACTTCTATGATATTACTCTCACCACCAAAGTCGTACCCCCAAACGCGATCGAAAATCATCTCACGAGTTAATACCTGCCGAGGGTGGCGCAGGAACAATTCCAGCAACTCGTATTCTTTCGCAGTTAGTGAGATTATTCGATCGCCTCGGGAAGCCTGGCGCGTTCCTGTATCCAGGATTAAGTCGGCAAAACGTAGCACCTGGGGTCGGCTCGGTTGGGCACGACGCAGTAAAGCGCGAATGCGAGCCAGGAGCTCATCCAAGTTGAATGGCTTCACCATGTAATCATCAGCACCCACATCCAGGCCCATCACCCGGTCATTTACCGAGTCTTTGGCAGTCAGGATCAGGATGGGTACCGGACCACCTGCTCTCAGCCGGCGGCAGACTTCCAAGCCATCAATCCCAGGCAGCATGATATCCAGGACCACCAGGTCAGGCGGGTTATCCCTTGCCGTTGCCAAACCCGAATGCCCATCAATCGCGGTATCTACTTGATAACCTTCATACGCCAGGCCGCGGCGCAAGAACCGTAGGATGGCCTCATCGTCTTCGATAATTAGAATTCGTGCACTCATAAGCCCTCCGTGATTACAATATACCACAGGGCGACTAAAAACACAAAAGGATATAACAGAATTCCCGGAAGCATTTACGCTTCCGGGATATTCGTGTATCGATTAGTTGACCTCAACTGCAGCGCCAGCAGCTTCTAGCTTGGCCTTAGCATCAGTTGCGGCTTCTTTACTCACGGCCTCAAGAACCTTGGAACCAGAGGTCTCTGCCACATCCTTGGCTTCTTTCAAACCCAGGTTGGTTAGCTGGCGGATGACTTTAATCACCTCGATCTTCTTGGCACCGGCGTCTTTTATGACGACGTTAAACTCGGTCTTTTCTTCGACCGCCTCTTGAGCGGGACCACCCTGTGTAGGCATTGCAACAGTCGCTACGGCTGCAGCTGCAGAAACACCCCACTTTTCTTCCAATTTCTTTACCAGATCAGCAGCTTCAATTACGGTGAGGGTGCTTAATTCCTCAACCAGTTTATTTAGATCAGACATTTAATATACTCCTTCTTATTTCAAAATGATTGATTGTTTATAGATTTGTAAACAAGTTTCGTTTACCCTTCGATGATGAATAGTTGATTGACTATTGATATTGTTATATAGCGGCTGCTTCGGGTTCCGCATGTGCTTTGATAACCGCCGCGATCATGCGACCTGGCTCAGCCAATGTTCTTACCAGCTTGCTCGCTGGTGCGAGCAGAGTCCCAAGCAGTTGGCCACGTACCACCGGAAGCGGCGGTAGATCAGCCAGCGATTTTACGCCTTCAGGGGTCAAGGCCTGCTTTTCAAGGAAACCGCCTTTGATTTTGAGAAACTCAGAAGTCTTCACAAAATCAGTCACGGCCTTTACAGTTGCTGGCGCATCAGTGAAAGCAAACACAACTGCAGTGCTGCCTTCAAGCTGCTCTGGATGGACCGAAAATCCTGCCTGCTCGAATGCCCGTTTAGCCAGGGTGTTTTTCATGATGTGGAACTCTCCGCCATTCTCTCGTACTTTCGCTCGCAAGGCATCGATATCCTTCATCGTCAAACCCACGTATTGGGTCAGCACAAGTGCCTTACTGTTCTTCGCCCATTCGCTGTATTGGGCGATCAGCTCATTCTTGCGTTCCTTTGTAATAGCCAAGGTTATTTCACCTCCTTTCAAATAAAAAGTCTTTGCCTCGCGAACAATTCCTGGCAAAGACTCTCCGTCGTCCAAATTTGCAACCCGCATTATGCGGGCAAATCTAAATGGAGATATCCTCACCTCGGCAGGAAATTAAGCGGATTTTCGCACCTGCTGTCTTGGGCGAAGCTTATTTTGATAATTCAACTATAACACAAATACCTTATTCTTGAACAACCATGCTTTGAGCTTGCATAGGATCCAGTTTGATCCCCGGTCCCATTGTAGAAGTTAGGGTAATCCTCTTGATAAAACTACCCTTGACCGAAGCTGGTCGAGCTTTCTTGATCGCTTCCATCAGTGCAGCCAGATTCTCGAAAAGTTGTTTCTCGCCAAAGGATGCTTTCCCGATTGGGATGTGCAAGTTGGCGGTCTTGTCAACTCGAAATTCCACCCGTCCAGCCTTGGATTCCTGGATGACACGCGGTAGATCCTCTGCTGGGACAACGGTTCCGGCTTTAGGGTTCGGCATCAATCCTCGTGGACCTAAAACACGACCCAGCCGGCCGACCTTGCCCATCAAGTCGGGTGTGGAGATGGTTACATCGAAATCGGTCCAGCCAGCCTGGATCTTGGCAATCATTTCGTCATCATCCGCTACATAATCTGCGCCAGCTTCGCGTGCTAGTGTCGCTCCTTCGCCTTGTGCGAAGACCAACACCCTCACCGGTTTACCCAGACCATGCGGGAGTACCACCACGTCACGCACTTGCTGGTCAGCATGACGAGGGTCAACACCTAGCCTCATGTGGATTTCCACCGTCGAGTCAAATTTTACGTAGTGGGTTTCTTTAACTAATTTCACTGCTTCTTCAGGTGAGTACCAGTGGTTCTCATCGATTTTAGCTAATACAGCCAGATACTTCTTTCCATGCTTTGCCATAAATTCTCCTTCGTGGTGCAAACGGGTGGTTACCACCCTCCCACAGGGTTAGTCTTCTGTTACCGTAATGCCCATGTTGCGCGCCGTGCCTTCGATCTGGCGCATCGCACCTTCGATATCCACCGCATTTAAGTCCTTCATCTTCTGCTCAGCGATCTCTTTAACCTGCTTGCGAGTGACTTTGCCGACTTTTTCTCGGTTGGGTATTGCCGAGCCTTTATCCACGCCTGCGGCTTTCTTCAACAGAACGGCTGCCGGAGGTGTTTTTAGGATAAATGTAAACGATCCATCGGTAAATATAGTGATCTCCGCTGGTATGATCTCACCCATGCGGTTATTGGTGCGGGCATTATATTCCTTGCAAAATGCCATCAAGTTGATCCCGTGCCCGGCTAATGCTGGTCCGATCGGGGGTGCAGGGTTGGCTTTTCCAGCTTGAATCTGCAAACGTACAATTGCCTTTAATTTTTTTGCCACTTTATTCTCCTTTCGCCGCTCGGCTCTCGTAGAGCAGCGGCGCGTGGTTTTAGCGGGTGATTATTGGGGACACCCTCCCACATCCACAACCAGGTCGTTCCTGGCCGTCTCTTACGCTTTCTCGACTTGTAAAAAGTCTAGCTCGACCGGGGTCTCGCGGCCGAAGAAGTTAACCATCACACGGACTTTTGCTCGTTCCATATCGATCTCCGCCACTGTGCCGCGGAAATCGTTGAACGGACCATCCACTATGCGCACACGTTCACCTGAGCGGAAAGTAACTTTAATGTGCGGCGCTTCGGCTTCCATTCGTTTTATGATCTGTGCCACTTCCTCTGGTCGGAGCGGGGTAGGTTGTGTGCCCATTCCCACAAATCCGGTCACACCGGGTGTATTGCGCACCACATACCACGATTCTTCCGACATGATCATATTGACCAGGATGTAGCCAGGGAATACCCGGCGCTCAACAGTGCGGCGCTTGCCTTCTTTTACTTCGATCTCTTCCTCCGTGGGGACCACGACATCGAAGATTCTATCCTTCATCCCCATGGATTCAATCCGCTGCTCAAGGTTATGGCGAACTTTATTCTCGTAGCCCGAATAACAATGGACCACATACCAGGCGCGGTCATCTTCCTGTACCAGCTCATCCGGCTGCCCAGGATACACCTCGTTCACGATTTCGCTCGACTGCGGTGGAATTATTAGATTATCCACTTCGTCGCCGTCCTTCTCGTGGTCCTCAACGGGCTCTTCATTTTCTTCTTCCTGGTTTAATTCGCTCATCATATTCGCTTAATCGACAAATTCTATCTTTTGGTTCTTCCGATACCTGATTCTCAACTAAGGATTACAGCAAAAAACTTGGAATAAATAAAGTCCAAGCCTCCCAGTACGATCGCCATAATTATTATTACCATGATGACAATCCAGGTTAATCGAATAGCCTCCCGGCGTGTAGGCCAGGATACCTTTTTTAATTCGCTAACAGTCTCCTGGTAAAATCTCTGGATTTTGAACCAGAAACGTTGGAAGAAGTTCATCTCCTGGCGAGCAGATCTGATATCAGGCACGGTAATCCTCCGGTTATGGTTAAAACGCCGCCTCTTTTAGACGGCGTCATCTGGAAAAGTATTATCCTTTTCCTTTCAGGCAGGCCAGGCAGGAATCGAACCCACAACCCCCGCTTTTGGAGAGCGGTGCTCTGCCAAATTGAGCTACTGGCCTAAGTGAGGCTGGCTTTCGCCTACCTCTATTTGGTCTCGCGATGCAGCGTATGTTTGCGGCAGCGCGGGCAATATTTGTTAAACTCTAGACGCCCCGGATCATTACGACGGTTTTTCTCCGAGGTGTAATTTCGTTCTTTACATTCCGAACATGCCAGGGTGATCACCGGGCGAACATCTTTTTTTGAAGCCATTCTATTCCTTTACTCATGTTGCCATGGGGTTTACCCGTGGCAAGATAGATTATGCAATAATCTTGGTGATCACACCTGCGCCGACGGTCAAACCGCCTTCACGGATGGCGAACTTGGAGCCTTGCTCCAAAGCCACCGGCACGATCAGCTCAACTTCCAGGTTGACGTTATCTCCCGGCATCACCATCTCCACCCCTTCGGGCAGCTTGATGTCTCCGGTGACATCCATCGTGCGGATGTAGAACTGCGGGCGATAGCCGGTGAAGAAAGCCTTGTGCCTTCCACCCTCTTCCTTGCGCAGCACGTACACTTCACTCATGAACTTGGTGTGCGGGGTGATCGAGCCAGGCTTGGCCACCACCTGGCCGCGCTCGACGTCTGCGCGCTCGATGCCGCGCAGCAGGATGCCGGCGTTATCTCCGGCTTGCACCTGCTCCAGCTCTTTGTGGAACATCTCCGTGCCGGTGATCACCGAGCTCATGCTCTTCTCGCGCAGCCCGACGATCTCCACGGGTTCGCCCTTCTTGGCGACTCCCCGCTCCACCCTGCCGGTCACCACCGTGCCGCGCCCCTTGATCGAGAACACGTCCTCGATCGGCATCATGAACGGCTTTTCGGTCTCGCGCACGGGCTCGGGGATGTACTCATCCACCACCCGCAGCAGCTCCTTGATGCACGCATATTCGGGTGCATTCGGATCGGTGCTGGTGCTCTCCAGGGCTAGCAAAGCACTGCCGCGCACGATCGGGGTCGTGTCTCCGGGGAACTTTTCATCGTTCAGCAGGTCACGCAGCTCCATCTCTACCAGCTCCAGAAGCTCCTCATCATCCATCATGTCCACCTTGTTCAGGAAGACCACGATGGCGGGAACTTCCACCTGGCGCGCCAGCAGCACGTGCTCACGCGTCTGCGGCATCGGCCCATCAGGTGCCGCCACCACCAGGATCGCACCATCCACCTGGGCTGCACCGGTGATCATGTTCTTGATGTAGTCTCGGTGACCGGGCATGTCTACGTGTGCATAGTGCCGCTTGGTAGTCTCGTATTCCACATGGGCAATGTTGATCGTGATGCCGCGCTCTTTTTCCTCGGGGGCGTTATCGATCGTGTAAAACGAGCGATACTCTGCCTGCCCAAGGAACGAACAGTATTTGGTGATCGCAGCGGTCAAGGTCGTTTTCCCGTGGTCGATGTGCCCCATCGTACCTACGTTCATGTGCGGCTTGGTTCGCTCAAATTTTTGCTTTGCCATTTCTACCCTACTCCTTCTAACGGTTTGTCCAATTAATTTTCCTGTAACAAGAGCCCTCAATGGGATTTGAACCCATGACCCCATTCTTACCAAGAATGTGCTCTACCGACTGAGCTATGAGGGCAACAAAAGTGGGCGGTGAAGGATTCGAACCTCCGAAGGCTTCTGCCGACTGATTTACAGTCAGTTCCCTTTGGCCACTTGGGTAACCGCCCAATGGGTCGTCTCGTTACATTGAAAATTGGTCAATTAGTCCCCTTGCCTCCTGACCCAGTCGGGACAACAACGAGGCTAATTGACGAATCATCTTGCAACGAAAATGCTGTACCTGAAGCCGACGATGGGAATCGAACCCATAACCTACCACTTACAAGGCGGTTGCTCTGCCGATTGAGCTACGTCGGCGGATTAAATTGTAAAAGAACTGGTCCGAAAGCGGATTGGATTATACCAGACGCATATGTTTGCGGCAAGTATGTTTTCCAAAGATTAAAAAAACCCGGTTTCAACCTGAAAACAGGTATCTAACCTAGGTTTCGGATTGAGAGTCTATCAGGATTTGGCGATATCGTCAATGGGATTGGTATTAAATCCCCGCCCCTGCCATGCAAAATATAACGCAACCGAGCCGGCTGCAGCAGCGTTGAGTGATTCAACCTTGCCTTGCATCGGCAGACGCATCAATACATCGCATAATTTGCGCACCAGCGTCCGCATGCCACTCCCTTCGCCGCCGATGACCAGTGCCAGCGGTCCATCCAGGCGAACTTGATCTACCGGCTGTGCGTCTTGTCCACCGTCTAAACCGATTACCCAGATGTTGTCTTCCTTCAATTGCTGAATGGCTTGAGCCAGGTTCACCTGTACGATCAACAAGTGTTCTGTCGCTCCCGACGATGAGTTTACCACCGCCGGGGTGACAGTCGCAGTGTGCCTGAATGGCAGCAGCACACCATGGATACCCACCGCTTCAGCTGTGCGCAACAGACTTCCCAGGTTCTGGGGGTCCTGCAGTACGTCCAGGATAAGCACAAATGGCGCTTCTCCCCAGCGAGCTGCCCTGGCCAACACATCCGCCAGGTCGCTGTATGGATAGCTGCTGGTCTCCAATCCAACTCCCTGGTGACCGCTTCCAAGGGACTCCAGGTTTCCCCGAGCCACCCTTTCGATGGGCAGCTTAAAAGCGGTTGCCATTCGCATGATATCTACCAGATGCCCCTTCTCTTCCAGCTGCTGGGCCAACCTTAAACGAAAGAATTGGCGCCGACTGGCCCGTAAGGTTTCATAGATAGCATTTCGTCCGTATAACCATTCTTTCATAAGTCACCAAAAAATCCCGGAGTTTGTAAGCTCCGGGAAAATATAGTTATTTCCAGCGCCAGGTCGTGCCGTCTTTGCTATCTTCAAGCAGCACTCCCAGCTCTCCCAGGCGGGTGCGGATTTGATCTGAAAGCGCCCACAGCTTTTGCTCGCGCAGCTCACGCCGCAGGTTGATCAGCAGCTCAATAAACGCTGTTGCTTCACCACCCACTTTCGCTCGTTCTTCCCGCAGACCGAAAACCCCCATCAGCTCGTGCAGCTTGTTTTGTGCTTCAGCTACAATCATGTCTGCCACGCCCGCATCTTTAGCCTGGTTAATTGCACGCACCAGCTCAAATACATAACCTAATGCTCCTGCTGAATTGAAGTCATCATCCATGCATTCGATAAAGCCATTATGGGTGGTCTCCATTTGTTTGGTTAGATTATCAACGGCTTCGCCCTTATCCAAGCTACCACCGACAGCAGGTCGCAAAGCCAGGCGCACGCGTTCCAAACCCTTCTCTGCCGCGGCGATGATCTCGTCACCAAAGGTAAGGGGGTTGTGATAGCTTGAATTAAGCACCATCATCCTAAGCACATCCCCTTCGTGGTTGGCAAGGAAATCCTCGATCGTCACCAGATTTCCCACCGATCTGGCCATTTTCTCACCTGCCAGCTGCATCATCCCGTTATGCACCCAATATCGGGCAAACGCTTTGCCAGTGGCAGATTCAGTTTGCGCTATTTCATTTTCATGATGTGGAAATATCAGGTCATTTCCCCCACCATGGATATCAATTTGTTCACCCAAATGATGCATACTCATCGCGGAGCATTCAATGTGCCACCCAGGGCGACCTTTTCCCCATGGGCTGTCCCAGGCGGGCTCTCCTGGTTTAGAAGACTTCCATAAAGCAAAATCCATTGGGTGCTCTTTACGCTCATCTACATCTACCCGTGCTCCAGCTTGCATATCCTCAAGATGACGGCTAGACAGCTTCCCGTAATCCTTATCCATATTGACGCGGAAGTAAACGTCACTGTCCACCTCATAGGCATAACCTTCTTCACCTAATCGGGTGATTAATTTAATGATGTTTGAGATTTCTTGAGTAGCGCGTGGGTAGACTGTCGCAGGTAGAATATTAAGATCTATGATATGTTGACTATATTCATCAATATATTTTTCTGCCAGCTTGATTGGATCAATTCCAAGCTGATTGGCACGGTTGATGATCTTATCATCTACATCGGTATAATTCATCGCATGCCTGACTTGATTCCCCCGGTACTCCAGGTACCGGCGGATGATATCGAAAACCAATGCCGACATGGCATGCCCGACATGTGCTTTGCCGTACACGGTCGGACCACACACATACATCGTCACTTTACCTGGTTCGATCGTCTGAAAATCTTCTTTCTGTCGTGAAAGTGTGCTGTAGATCCGTAGTGCCATGCTTACTCCTGTGCTTTACTCTTCTCTCTCCAACCGGGCGAATATCATCCGTCCAGCTGCTGTTTGCAGTACTTTAGTTACCGTTACATTAATTTTCCTGTTTAGATGACTGCGCCCATCCTCTACAACCACCATGGTGCCATCATCCAGGTACCCCACCCCTTGCCCCGATTCCTTGCCTTCCTGTATCACATTAACCTCGATAGATTCACCGGGTAAGAAGACCAGTTTGACGGCATTCGCCAGCTCATTGACGTTGAGCACGCTGACACCCTGCAGCTCAGCAATCCTGTTCAGATTATAGTCATTGGTCAGGATCGGGCAGCGTAATTGTCGTGCCAAAACCACTAGCTTATCGTCTACTTCTCGCACTCCCTCGACATCCATATCACTGATCCTCAGAGGCGTACTGGTATCCTTCTGAAGCTGCGATATGACTTCAATCCCCCTGCGACCGCGCTGCCTCCGCAAGTTGTCTGACGAATCGGCGATGAATTGAAGCTCGTTGAGCACAAATCGTGGGATAAGCAGGGTTCCCACCAGGAAACCGGTTCGGGCAATGTCGGCAATTCGTCCATCAATAATCACACTGGTATCTAGTAGGACGGTCCGGTATGCAGGCTGACTGGAAGAAGCCTCATCACCCGACTTTCCTGCACCAGCACCGAAAAGTGAGTAAAGATCGGTCTGGCGAAGGACAAATACCGCAATACCAAGGTACCCGAACAATAACACCGCAACAAACGGAAGCACTTTACCAAATGGCTGGGGTAGCAGTGATAATGGAAAAGTGAGCAGTGCGGCGATCACGAGTCCAACCACCAGCCCAGTCAAACCGGAGGCTAATGTTTGGGTTGACACACTTAACAGTGTCCTACGAATGTACCGGACGGGCCGGGTAGTGAAATACGGAGTCAGAATAAGCCCGAATAATATCCCCACTAGGCAAAATAAAAATCCGCTGATTTCTGGTGACTGACCGGAGGCATTTCCGATCAAGATGCCAATATACGTCCCCAAAATTCCAAATACAACCATACCGATGAGCCGGAATAAAAATTCAATACTCATAGCAGCCTCCCATTAATTAATTTTAGCTGCGCGAGTCTCCATGACTGGTAGTGCTTTTCTTCCGTTCTAGTTCCTATGAGAGCTAGGACGGACTGATCGTAATTCCCCTCACAAAGAATGCTAATGATCAAAAAAATAATGAGTGCAAATGATGAAAGATAAACTGAGGGTCAAATACGCATGGATCGTCGCATGCATAAGCTATTTCCATTATATCGCGTAATAGATTGATTCAGCTCCAAGTCATGCAAAATAATTAATATGCCAATAAACACACAATTTTCACCTGATATAATCGAAACCATAACCTCCAAATAATCGAGGTTTTGATAATTCCTTGTACAATGAGTGGAAAACCATCAGAAATAAGTATGTCCACCATGCAGAACCAAAAAGATAATCCACCTCAGAATAATTATCATCCTCCTACCCGCCTGATTGTGGGTATAAGTGGCGCCTCAGGTGCCATCTTGGGGATCCGCCTTTTGGAGGCGCTTAAACCAACCCCCATCGAAGTTCATCTTATACTGTCTAAAACAGCACCTCTCACCATCAGACAGGAGACCGATTGGCGCATGGAAGATGTTTTATCTTTGGCGGATGCGAATTATGATTTCCACGATATCGGTGCTGCCATCGCTTCAGGCTCGTTTGCTACTTTGGGGATGGTGATCATCCCTTGCTCGATCAAAACCCTATCTGCAGTTGCCCATTCCTATACCGATGACCTCCTTTCACGCGCTGCTGATGTTACCCTCAAGGAAGGTCGCCCGTTGGTAGTGGTCGTCCGTGAGACGCCTTATCATCCAGGACACCTGCGCTTGATGAGTGAGGCTGCCCTTGCCGGAGCGGTTATATTCCCACCCGTCCCTGCTTTTTACGTTCGCCCCAATTCTGTGGATGACATCATCAATAATACTGTTGGGCGTGTTTTAGCGCGTATCGGGATAAAAACCGACCTATTCAATGAATGGCAGGGCTTGCCGGTTGAATAAAACGATGGCCACCCGCGATCTCGATAAGGCCGCCTTACGTGGTGAACCTTCGTATGTCTGGCGTAATGGGCAGGAACGTCGGCTTCAGATGATATTATCCGCCGCCGGGCACCGTTTGACTGGCCGCGTCCTTGAAAATGGCTGCGGTGTAGGGATGTATATGCAGCATCTTGCTCCCCACAGCGGGTCGATCGTCGGTCTGGAATATGACATGGAACGCGCCCGCGAAGCTCATTTCCACTCTCCCTACTTGATTAATGGTGCCTCTGAACAGCTGCCCTTCTCGAATGGCTCTTTCAACGTCATCCTCAGTCACGAGGTACTCGAACATGTCAGGGACGACCGCCTTTGTGTTGAGGAAATGCTGCGTGTCCTTGCTCCTGGTGGGGTAATTGTCCTTTTTGTCCCCAACCTTGGCTATCCTTTCGAGACCCATGGAATATATTGGCGCGGTCATTACCACTTTGGCAACTTCCCGCTGATCCACTATCTGCCATCTAGGTGGCGTAAACGGCTTATTCCACATGTCAGGGCTTATTCAAGATCTGACCTGGAGCGGTTATTCGATCGGCTGGCCATCACCATCAAGGATCAGAAACTTGTTTTTGGCGCCTACGATAATATTATTTATCGCTTCCCCACTCTTGGCCGCATCCTGCGCCGCGTTTTACAATGGATGGAACACACCCCCCTCAAACTATTTGGTTTATCTCATTTTTGGGTGATCGAGAAGGTTTAACCTAGGTCGCATCGATCCTAAAATCAAATATTCCATCCCTGATTGGCCATTCCCTTGAACACGATTTACAGATGAGCTTTTTGCCAAACGGTTCAATATTATTAGATTCACAAGCCGGGCATTTAAAAAATGTCCCGGTCTGTGCTTTTGGAGTATTTCCTATAGCCTGGTTTCGAGTGAATATACTTGGAGAAAGCCGGCACCATCTCCCTGTCGGCTGCAAATATCCTTCCAACCTCGTCAAAAGGTCTATTGGTAGCCTGCGCTTCAGTAAACCCAATCGGAGATAGGAGACTGCGAGCTGCTTCTGAAGCGTGAATCCGGTATCCTTCAGCCATCTATCCACCTCTTTAGGGTGAAAGTCGAAATTCAGCTGCTCGAATTCCACACTTTCCAATGAAAATGGCGACCATGGCTGCTTCCGGACAAAGTAACGCAGGATGGCTTTTAGATTCTGTTTGTTGGCATATTCAAGGATAAAAATCGCTCCTGTCTGTAATGTTCGGCGCACCTGTTCCAGCGCCAGACTGGGTTCTGCCATATGGTGCAAGGTACGGATCATGGTCGCTGTATCGAATAAACCTTCTACGAAAGGCAATTTATATATATCTGCTGCCACATAGATATAGCGTTGATTACCTCCCAATCGCTGTAAGGCTTGCTGTAGCTGGGTTAGTGAGTAATCAACTAAGACCACCTGCCTGAAACCGGTGTATCTGGTAGTATTTCGTCCTGCCCCAGCACCCAACTCTAACAACAGCTGTCCGCGTTCAGGCAGTAATTGCTTCAGTGCAATCGCCTCTGCCCTGTCCTCGTAAGCACGTCCCCCTTGCTCCCAAAAACGGGTTTGATAATCGGATTCTTCGTAATCGCAAATTGGGGGATGGTTGCTTGTCACTTACGTTAACGACCGCAAACGATATATGAACAGGTTAATTTTCTCCAGCTCAATAAAAATCACCGTAATCCGGCTATTCTGTCCCTTGATACAGGTTATGTTTAGCACCTTTCTCCAGCTTCACGCCATTATATCCTCTGCCGACTCCTCGGTAGATAAAGCCGCTTTTCACCATTTCATCCGGCTCATAGAGATTGCGCCCATCAAACAAGATGGGCTGGCGCATAAGGTCACGTAATCGCGGCCTGTCCAGCTGCTTGAACTCATTCCACTCGGTCATGACCACCAAAGCATCGGCACCTTCGGCTAGAGAATATGGATCAGACATCATCTCGACGCCAGGCAGTAAAGGCTGGGCGACAGACATCGCCACTGGGTCATATGCCCTGACCACTGCCCCTTCTACCTGCAGCTTTTGTGCAATCGTAATTGAAGGCGCATCACGCATATCGTCGGTATTTGGCTTGAAGGATAGACCAAGCAGTCCGATAACCTTGCCTTTAAGATCACCCACCATCTCCTTAATATGTCCGACCGCCATTTCACGGCGATCGTCATTGATCTCCATCACCGTATACAGCAGCTGGGGGTGTCGTCCTTTCTCTGCTGCCATGTAGGCCAACGCCTTGACATCCTTTGGGAAGCATGATCCCCCATAACCCACACCCGCATCCAGGAATTGTTTCCCGATGCGTGAGTCATAACCCATCCCAATTGCTACCTCTTTTACATCTGCTCCTAAACATTCGCAAATATTAGCAATTTCATTGATGAATGAAATTTTCGTCGCCAGGAATGCATTTGAAGCATATTTAATCATCTCGGCGGTGCGTAAATCGGTAATGACGATCGGTGCGCGCAACGGCAGGTGCAACTGGGCAACTTTTTCTGCCGCTTCAGGGTTTAAAGAGCCTAAAACAGTCCGATGGGGCTGGATAAAATCATTGATCGCCGACCCCTCGCGCAGGAATTCGGGGCATGATACCACCCAAAACGGTATCGCTTGCTTCTGGTTTCGGCGCACTATATCTGCCACCCAGTCACCCGTGCCCACCGGCACTGTTGATTTATTGATGATCACTAGCGGAGCCGTCATATTAAGCGCAATCTCGCGCGCAGCCGCTTCCACATATCCTAGGTCTGCTTCTCCATCCACTCCCATGGGCGTCCCCACAGCGATAAAAACAAATTCTGTTCCGTCCAGAGATTCTGCGTAGGATGTGGTAAATGTCAATCGTTTTGCTTGCACATTGTGCTCAACCAGTTCTTTCAAGCCTGGTTCGTAGATGGGCATTTTTCCATGCTTAAGGCCCTCTATTCTTTCCTCGTTGACGTCCAGGGCAATCACCCGGTTTCCCAGGTCTGAAAAGCAGGCTGCAGTGACCAGTCCAACATAGCCAACGCCAACCACACAGATTTGTCTCATTCGTTCTCCTCCGGTTTTCAGATTACTCATTTATCTTATCATAAGACAGTTGGAATGGTAAGTTTATACACTTTTGTTACATTCGTGATATTTTGCTCATATGGATGATGACCATCATATTTTCAGCGTGACCTCTGTCACTTGTAATTCGGTCAAATATAGTCTAAAATATATAAAATTAATCATAGTATTCTTATCAAATTTTGGGAGATTATCATGCAGATCACTCGACAGGCAGATTACGCAGTTAGAGCAATGGTTTATCTGGCACAATTGGGAACTGATCCTCAAGGATTAAATAAACGAGCAGCAACTGGTCAAATCGCACAGGAAAAGAGCATTCCACCCTCCTTCCTGGCCAAAATTGTTTCACAATTATCCGTCGCCGGGTTATTACAAACCTCACGCGGCGCACGTGGTGGCGTTTCACTCGCCAAACAGCCTGTTGAGATCAGCTTGCTGGATGTCATCGAAGCTATTGACGGACCAATTCTATTGAACGACTGTGTTGGTGAATCATTAACTTGTACCTTTGATGACACCTGCCCGCTTAAACCCGTATGGTGCGATGCACAGAAAATGTTGGTCGATCACCTCTCCAAGGCGAATTTTGCGCAGTTTTCTCAAACCGCCGCATTAGGATAATACCTAAACCGGATTACCAATTATTGTCATTTTTATTGTCCCCTCCCTTCCTGGCGTATAATCAGCCGGGAGGGGATGTTTGGTTTAATCACTCCTACCATCCCTCATTACGGATAAATGATTAATTACCTATAAACGTATCAGGAGGCTCCATGTCGAATCCCCGTGTCGTCCGTGCCCCGCGCGGCACTCAGCTAACCTGTAAATCCTGGCTCACCGAAGCACCTTTCCGTATGATTCAAAACAATCTTGACCCCGAAGTAGCTGAGCGACCTCAAGACCTGGTCGTCTACGGTGGTCGTGGGCAGGCTGCCCGCAACTGGGAGTGCTTCGACGCCATTCTAGCCACCTTAAAGGAGCTCGAAGCAGATGAGACCCTCCTAGTACAGTCTGGCAAGCCTGTGGTTGTATTTAAAACCCATCCCGATGCGCCTAGGGTCTTGATCGCCAATTCCAATTTGGTCCCTCATTGGGCTACCCAGGAGCATTTTGACGATCTCGTCTCGCGAGGATTGATGATGTTTGGTCAGATGACCGCAGGATCATGGATCTACATTGGCACCCAGGGCATCTTGCAGGGCACCTATGAAACTCTCGGTTCGCTTGCCCGCATGCGCGGCTGGCCATCCCTGAAAGGGAAATTTGTGCTAACTGCCGGTTTGGGGGGCATGGGCGGTGCCCAGCCGCTGGCGATTACAATGAATGAAGGCGTGGGGCTAATAGTCGAAGTGGATCCTGCCCGTGCTAGGCGCCGCCTCGAGATGGGGTATGTGGATATGGTGGTTGACAGCCTTGAAGAAGCGATGACCCTAGTGGAGGAGTATCAAAAGAAAGAACTACCGAAATCCATAGGCTTGATTGGTAACGCTGCTGAGATCTACTCAGAGCTCGTAGTGCGCGGGGTCGTCCCTGATGTTGTCACCGACCAGACCCCAGCTCATGATGTGCTCATGTATGTACCCACCGGACTGGATGTTAGCGAGGCTGAGCTACTGCGTATCAATAATCCAGAGGAATATCACCACCGCTCGATGCAGTCCATGGCCAGGCACGTGCATGCCATGTTGGAGTTCAAGCGCCATGGTGCCGAGGTTTTCGATTATGGTAATAACTTGCGCCAGCGCGCCTTTGACGAGGGGGTTCAGGATGCATTCGAATTCCCCGGCTTTGTCCCGGCATATATTCGCCCATTATTCTGTGAAGGCAAAGGACCATTCCGTTGGGTGGCACTCTCAGGTGACCCGGAAGATATCTATCGCACGGATGAAGCTATCATGGAGCTCTTTCCCGAAGATGATCATCTCCATCGTTGGCTGAAGTTGGCCCGCCAGAAAGTCCAATTCCAGGGGCTTCCGTCGCGCATCTGCTGGCTCGGTTACGGCGAGCGTGCCGCCGCCGGTCTGCTTTTCAACAACCTGGTGGCTGAAGGTATTGTGAAAGCTCCCATCGTAATCGGGCGAGACCACCTTGATGCCGGCTCGGTTGCCTCCCCTAATCGTGAGACGGAAGGTATGCTTGACGGGACTGATGCGGTCAGTGATTGGGCCATCTTGAACGCAATGATAAATGCTGTTGGGGGTGCCACCTGGGTCTCATTTCATCATGGTGGGGGAGTAGGCATCGGTTTCAGCCAGCATGCCGGTCAGGTTATCGTTGCTGATGGCACTCCGGAGGCTGCAGTACGTCTTGAGCGTGTGTTGACCACAGACCCCGGCATGGGTATCGTGCGCCATGCCGACGCTGGTTATCCGATTGCCATCGATGCAGCCCGGCATCATGGCCTCAAGATGCCCATGTTAAAGTGAGCATCCCGATAGAAAATAAAATTTAGCTGGTGGGGGTGAAAGTGGATAACCTACCTGCGGGCGGTAAGCGCCACCCAATCTCCTATTTGCTGTAATTTGACTAGTGGAAATCCATGCTTATTAAGTTCTTCGATTACTCTCTGGCTTTGTTCAGCCAGGATGCCGGATAAGATTAAACATCCATCAGGCGTCACCAGTTTACCTAATCCGAGATCCAGTAGCTGTACCAGAATCGGTGCCAAGATGTTGGCGAATACCAGCTGGGCATCTTGAATCCTGGAAATTCCAGAAATGACTTCGGTCACTGAACCGAGCCGAACTTCAAGCCTGTCGCTCACACCATTGAGTGCTGCGTTTTCACCTGAGGCGTGAATTGCTTCCGCGTCAATATCTACCCCCAGCGCTCGCTCTGCCCCAAGCAGCAGACCTGCGATGGATAGTATCCCCGACCCACAGCCAACATCAATCACTCTTATCCCTTCACGATACTTCAGGGTATCAAAATACTCCTCCGCCAACGCCAGACAAAGCTGGGTGGTCGGATGAGTACCCGTGCCGAATGCCATCCCCAAGTCGATGCGGATTGGAATACGCCCATCATCCCGAGGAGCGATCCAGGCTGGTAAGATCAGCAGCCTCTGACCAACGGGGATGGGATGGTAATGTTCCTTCCAGGCCTCCATCCAGTTGACTTCTTGGATCATTTTGTATTGAGGTTCTGGAAGAGGTGAGATTCTCCCGAGGTACCATAAACCCTGCTCAATTTTATGTCGTGTATCTTCCAGAGTATCGCCTGCAGGGATGTATCCGCACACTCTGAGCGGTCCAACCGCTTCCCCATTTTCATCCGCCGGTCCAGCCGTGACCGCAGTTGACTCGATCACCACACCATCGGGTAAATAGCGTCCGAGTACCTCTGCCACTGCCTCTGCCCGTTCACCATCAACGGTGAGGCTCACTTCAAGCCAGCTCTTTTTTGTCATAAGGATCCATTAATTTAGTGTTGATTCGTAAAGGGGTCAGACCAGGATGAGCCTGACTACCCCCCCAGAGTATCTTTCAGCCAGTCAAGGAAACCTCGCTCTGCTGGTCGTACCTCGCTACCGAGGCTTTCTGCCATCTTTTCCATCAGTTTGCGCTGATCGCTGGTCAGGTTCTTGGGCACTTCAACGTTAACCACCACCATCTGGTCACCACGACCATTACCGCGCAGGTGTGGGACACCTTTCCCTCTCATGCGCAATACTTTACCCGGTTGTATACCCGCCGGGATTTTAAGTTTCGTCAGTCCATCCACAGTCGGAACGTCCACCTCCGCTCCTAGCGTGGCTTGGGCGATGTTGATATTCAGGTCCAATAGGATGTCATTTTCACGTCTTCGGAAATACTTGTGAGATAAAACCCGGATCACGAGGTATAGATTTCCAGTAGGTCCACCATTTTCACCGGGTTGCCCCTCCCCTGCCAGCCGGATCTGGTTACCATTGTCAACACCTGCCGGTATAGAGACAACTTTATTGCGATCTTTCCTTACCAACCCGCGCCCACTGCAGGTATGGCATGGAGTCGAGATGGTTTCACCCTTACCGTTGCAAACCGGGCAGGTCGATACTTGAACCATCGACCCTAGCAGGGTCTGGCGAACCTGGCGCACCTCACCTGTGCCGTTACAGGTGGAGCATCTCACCGGGCTCGTGCCTGGTTCAGCACCCTTCCCACCACAGGTTTCGCATATCTCATCCCGGGTGATCTCAATTTCCTTCTCCACCCCGAAAATCGACTCTTCAAAACTCAGGTCGACATTATATTGCAGGTCGCCCCCGCGACGTGGGGCATTCCGTGTCCTTCGGCTTGCGCTCCTACCGAACCCTCCAAACCCACCGAAGAATTCATCGAACAGGTCACCAAAGTCGACGGTGAAATCTGGCATGCCGCCCTGGTTTTGAACTCCCGCGTGACCGAAGCGGTCATACGCCGACCGTTTATCCGGGTCGGATAACACAGAGTAAGCCTCGTTGATTTCCTTAAAATGCTCTTCTGCGTTAGCTTCCTGGCTTACGTCTGGATGGTATTGCCTGGCCAATCTGCGGAAGGCGGCCTTTATATCATCGGGTGTAGCCTCACGCGGCACGCCCAAGACTTCATAATAATCACGTTTAGCCATAATATAAAACGTTTCAATGTTTAAACAAACTACATGTTTAAGCGTTTACGCGTTCCTGAACTCACCATCCACTACGTCATCATCTCCACCCGGTTTTTGCCCAGCGTCTGGACCAGGTTCCTGACCGCCTTCAGATGGTCCAGTTGTTGGATCTGCTGTAGGTCCAGCTTCGGGGCTACCTTGTTGGTTGATAGCTGCCCCGATTTGCTGGACAACCTGGAACAGTTGTTCCGCCGCGCTCTTGATTCTGGTAGGATCATCACTCTCCAAGGCTTTCTTTGCATTGGCAACTTCTGATTCCACCTTGCTTTTGGTATCAGCGGGTACTTTGTCACCAAAATCCCGTAGTGCTTTCTCAGCGGTGTAGATTGCGTTATCAGCTGAGTTTTTCGCTTCGATCAGGTCTTTGCGCTTTTTGTCCTCGTCTGCATGCGTTTCCGCTTCCCGTCGCATTCGCTCAACTTCCGATTCGCTTAACCCCGATGATGCAGTTATCGTAATGTGCTGGCTGCGTTGGGTGGCTTTATCCTGCGCAGTCACCTTTATGATTCCATTGGCATCGATATCGAACGTTACTTCGATTTGTGGCATACCGCGTGGTGCTGGTGGAAGACCATCCAGGATGAACTTCCCCAGGCTCTTGTTATCGGCTGCCATCGGCCTCTCACCTTGCAGCACGTTGATTTCAACCTGTGGCTGGCTGTCAGAGGCTGTCGAAAACACCTGACTCTTATGGATTGGGATAGCGGTATTCCGCTCAATCAACGGGGTGGCCACACCACCCAGCGTTTCCACCGAGAGAGTTAGCGGTGTTACATCAACTAAAAGGATGTCCTTCACATCTCCACCCAACACGCCCGCCTGGATTGCGGCACCGATTGCTACTACCTCATCCGGGTTGACACCCTTGTGGGGTTCCTTGTTGAATAATTTCCGCACGGCTTCCTGCACCGCAGGCATGCGGGTCATGCCGCCTACAAGGACCACCTCATTGATCTTGGAAGTGTCCATATCGGCATCTTTGAGCGCGTTCTTGACTGGACCTAAACTTCGCTCGATCAAGTCACCGGTCAGCTGTTCCAATTTAGAGCGGGTCAGGTTCATCACCATATGCTTTGGACCTGAGGCATCGGCGGTAATATAAGGCAGGTTGATTTCGGTCTGCATCATCGTGGAGAGCTCAATCTTGGCTTTCTCTGCAGCTTCCTTAAGCCTCTGTAGGCTCTGACGATCCTGGCGCAGGTCAATTCCATTGGTGGTCTTGAATTCATCCGCCAGATAATCTATTAACCGCATGTCGAAATCATCTCCACCCAGGAAGGTATCCCCACTGGTGGAGCGCACTTGAAACACACCATCTCCAACATCCAGAATGGAAATATCGAATGTGCCACCGCCCAGGTCATACACTGCAATCACTTCGTCTTTCTTCTTATCCAGGCCATATGCTAATGATGACGCTGTGGGCTCATTAATGATCCGTAACACATCCAACCCGGCAATCTTCCCCGCATCCTTCGTGGCATTACGCTGGGCGTCATTAAAATAAGCCGGCACAGTAATGACTGCTTGGGTCACAGCTTCACCCAGGTAGGCTTCGGCGTCAGCCTTAAGTTTTGCCAGGATCATGGCTGATATTTCTGGGGGTGAATACTCGCGCCCGTCTAAAATAACCCGAATATCTCCGTTCGGTGCCTTGGCTACCTTATAAGGAACCCGGGATAGAGCTTTCTTTACTTCGGGGTCTTCGAACTTACGTCCCATGAAACGCTTGATCGAAAATACTGTGTTTTCAGGGTTGACGACTGCCTGGTTGCGTGCCACCCGCCCCACCAGGCGTTCGTGGTTCTTATTGACCGCCACAACGGATGGAACCAGGCGCTCACCTTCTGCGCTTGAGATGACCGTCGGCTCCCCGCCTTCCATCACTGCCACCACTGAGTTGGTCGTGCCAAGATCGATACCTATTATTTTTCCCATTCTGTTACTCTCCTTATTAATGATTGGATGCTCAAAAAATATGTAATGATGTCAATTTGCTTAGCGGGCCACGCGCACACGCGCGGGACGTATGACTCTATCGCCAAGCGTATAGCCGGGCTGAACGACGTCGATGATCTGACCACTCTCATGTTCCGGGCTGTCCTCGTTGGAAATGGCTTCGTGCATGTTGGGGTCAAAGAATTTTCCCTTGACCTCAATCATCTTGACTCCATCCGCTTCAAACGCTGCGATCATTTTCCGGTGGATCAAATCGATCCCTTCCGCCCAGATCGCCCCATTTCCTTCCAGTGGGCGGTTCTTGTCTTTTAATGCTCTCGCCAGGTCATCTGCAATATCCAGGTAGCGCCGTATTGCGTTCCCAAAGGCATTCTGACCTCCCTGGGACTGTTCCCGTTCGATTCGTTTCTTATAATTAATGAATTCAGCTCTTTCACGTTGCCAGCCGGATAAATACTCATTCGATTTTGTCAACGCCTGGTCAAGCTCGGTGCGTAGTTGAATAATCTCTTCCTCCCGGATGACCACCGGGGCCTCGATTACTTCATCGGGCTCAATTGGAGGCATGCCTGGCTCCTGTGACTGGTTCTCGGGTTGGTCCAGCGGTTTTTCCTCCTCAGACATTTTCGCATTTACCTTGTGTTTCTTATCGGTCATGATTCAGTCACTCTCCTTAATTCTCTTCTGCCAACATTTCGATCACCAGGTCGCTCAACAGACCGGATACAAAACGCACGGTTGATACTGCATGACCATAAGCCATACGGGTAGGCCCGAGCACACCCAACGCGCCAGTTACAAGTCCAGGGGCGCCGTACCGACCGAGTACCATGGAACAATCACGCAGGTCTTCCCACGTCCCTTCCCCACCGATCAATACCTGGACGTCATCCATCCCGCTGGTGAGTATCGTACGTGAGAGCAAATCTTCCAGCATGGATCGTTCTTCAAGCACTCTCAAGGCTTTGCGCGCCGATTCCGACTCTGCAAATTCCGGTTCCGCCAGTACATTGGTCAAGCCATCCCGGTAGACTTCACCGGATACAACTTGTTTCATCCGTTCCTGTTCCTCGCGGATCAGCTTGAGCACATCCAGTTCGAGGACATCAAACTGCCCATTGATCGCCGCAATACCGTCTGCATCCAGCCCTTCGCACACGAGGTTGATGTGACCGGCAGCCGTTGAAAGCTGCTCCTGAGAGACCGGTTCTGCCAGGGTAAGCATTTGCTGCCTCACCTGCCCACCGGTCCACACCATCACCATCAAAACTTGCCTCCCATGGGTGGAGATGAGGCTCAGATGTTTGAATTGAGCTGATTCAGGCCTTGGGGATGTCACCAGTGAAGCACCTTGCGACTGGTGTGCCAGAACAGAAGCGGCCAGTCGCATCCACCGGTTCACATCTCGCCCTGCCTGGTAAAACTGGTGCGTGATCGTCCGCCGGGTATTCATCGGAAGCTCAGTCTGCCCCATCAGCTGTCGGACAAAATACCGGTAACCTTCTTCAGTGGGCACCCGTCCTGCAGAAGTATATGGCTGACGTAGATATCCGGCATCCGTAAGCTCAACCATATCATTACGGATTGTTGCCGAGCTTGTATCGAGCGTATACCTTTCAATCAAGGCTTTCGACCCAACCGGTAGAGCTGTTTCTACATAAGTATGAATGATAAGTGCCAGGGTTAGTCTTTGTCGTTCGGTAAGTGTACTCATTTGCTTCACCTATAATTTAGCACTCTCGCATAGAGAGTGCTAAATCGACGGGTATTATGATACCATGACGGAATAGGTACGTCAAGCGGGGGAAAATGGTTCTTATAAAACTCTAACAAGCTCATTGTTGACCTTTTTCATCACTCTCGTTATAATAAACCTAATCAAATAATAACCTTCGGGGCAGGGTGATAACGGTTTATCCGCTTAATCCCGACCGGTGGTATAGCCCACGAGCCAATAATATTGGCATGATCCGGTGAGATTCCGGAGCCGACGGTACAGTCCGGATGGAAGAAGGTCTAATGGTTTTTCAGGTTTATTACACATGCATATTGCGCATGAGTACACCTGATAGTTAGTCATAACTGCCCCGAAGTGTGCTTCGGGGCTTTTTTATTACATGAAGACAAAACCCTGGCTGATCATCATTTCATTGGTGGCCGCATTGTTCCTGTGGCAGCTCGTAGTTTGGTTTGGGAGCTTACCTGCCTTTATTCTCCCCTCCCCAGCGGAGGTTGGTGCCCGTTTTATTCAGACAATCCTGGACGGCACCCTGCTCCGAAATACCCTGGTGACTCTGGTAGAAGTACTGGCAGGGTTAGCGTTAGGTGTCAGTGTCGCCACCATGCTTGGGTATCTTGTAGCACGCTCGCTGGCTCTAGAACGCGTGCTTTCGCCCTATATAGTTGCCAGCCAGGCCATTCCTGTTGTCGCCATCGCTCCGCTGCTTGTGATCTGGTTTGGACCTGGATTATCGTCTAAAATCCTGATCTGTGCACTGATCGTGTTTTTCCCCGTGCTGGTCAATACCGTAGTTGGGGTGCGTTCCGTCCCTGAAGACCTGCGCGACTTGATGCGCTCTCTCCAGGCGACTCGCTGGCAAACATTGAAATCCCTGGAAATGCCTGCTGCTTTGCCAGTATTTTTGGGCGGGCTTCGCATCGGTGCCACCCTTGCCGTTATTGGAGCGGTCGTAGGTGAGTTCGTGGGAGCTAAAAGTGGACTCGGTTTCATGGTCAATGTCGGTCGTGGTGTGTACGATACTGCCCTTGTCTTCGTTGCGGTTTTTACCTTGATCGCACTGGCCTTGATCTTATATGGACTGGTGTCATTGATCGAAAATCATCTGTTGAGCTGGCAGCAGCGCCCTGAAAATGAAGTCTTGTTGAATACCGATTTGCCTGTAAAAACGTAATGCTAACATAAAGGAGCAAGTATGCTTAAAAAGTCGTTGTTGGTCATTTTATCCCTAGCAGCCGTCCTGACCTCAGCATGTGCTGCTGCGACGGTAAATTCCTCCCCTGAATCGAGCCCAGTACTCACCCCCCAAATTGCGGGCTCAACAGATACACAGGAGGGTACGCCTCAATTGATTCATATACGCCTACCTTTGGGATATATCCCCAATGTCCAATTTGCTCCACTTTATGTTGCCCTAGAAAAGGGTTATTTCAGCCAGGCTGGGATCGACATTGAATTTGATTACAGTATGGAAACGGACGCCGTAGCTTTGGTAGGCGCCAATGAGCTCCAGTTTGCTGTAGTATCTGGTGATCAGGTTTTATTAGCCCGCTCCCAGGGCTTACCCGTCGTGTATGTATTTGCCTGGTACCAGGATTATCCTGTATCGGTTGTTTCCAAGGTTGGCCATGGCATACTTAAACCCGCTGACTTGAAAGGCAAGCGAATCGGGCTTCCTGGTTTGTATGGGGCAAGTTATATCGGACTGCGTGCCCTGCTCAGTGCCGGGGGGTTGAAGGAAAGTGATGTCACCCTTGATTCTATCGGCTATAACCAGGTGACTTCCTTGGTCAGCGATCAGGAACAGGCTGTTGTGGTATACACCAATAATGAGCCAATCCAGCTTCGTTCCTTAGGCTATCAGATCGATGAAATCCGGGTCAAGGATTACGCGCATCTCGTTTCGAACGGCTTGATCACCAATGAAAAAACCATCACCCAGAACCCTGACCTAGTGCGGAAAATGGATCAAGCCATCCTGAAGGGGATCGCGGATACCATCGCCAATCCCGATGTTGCGTATCAGACCTGTTTGAAATATGTGGAGGGGCTGGCCCAGGCTGATCAGGCTGTCCAAAAGGAAGTGCTTGCCACTTCCATTGAATTCTGGAAGGCAAACGAGCTCGGTTATACCGATCCTGCTGCCTGGCAGAACACCGAAAATGTATTACTGGATATGGGCTTCCTAACCAAGCCTCTGGATGTAACCAAGGCATTCACCAATGAATTTTTAGCTAAATGAGTTCAAAATTACGAATACAGGGTAACCTTTGATGAACCATTCAGCCGGCGAGACGATATTACAGGTGAAGCACCTCACCACCATTTTCCCCGATGGGAATAGTGGCTTGCATGCCTTAGATGATATCTCATTTTCAGTCTGTGCCGAGCAGTTTGTATGTGTCTTGGGTCCTTCAGGGTCTGGTAAAACCACCTTACTCCGCATCCTGGCCGGTCTTCTTCCCCCCACTCAAGGGGAGGTGATCTTCGGAAATTCCTCGCAAAAAGCTCCCCACCACGGTGTGGGCATGGTGTTCCAAAAAGCGAATCTGATGCCTTGGCGGACGGTGCTGGAAAATATATTATTACCACTCGAAATTCAACATGTGCCTCACCCTGTTGCCCTGCTGAAAGCACAGGCTTTGGTCGAATTGGTCGGTCTGTCGGGTTTTGAATCCTCTCTGCCGCGTGACTTATCGGGTGGGATGGCGCAGCGGGTTGCGATTGCCAGGGCTTTGATCCATGAACCCGACTTGCTCCTCCTCGATGAGCCTTTTGGATCCCTGGATGCGCTGACGCGTGAGCGCATGGGTACTGAGCTGGTCCGCATCTGGCAAGCCAGGCGTAAGACGGTCATCATGGTCACCCATTCAATCAGTGAATCGCTCTTCCTGGCAGATAGGGTGCTGGTCCTCAGCCCACGGCCCGGACGTTTACGCCTGGATCTGACCGTTGACCTACCTCGACCTCGCGAAGAGGATATCCGCTACTCATCCGCCTTCTCCGAGTTGGCTCGGCAGGTTCGCTCTGCTATTACCTGAATCCTTGATCAGATCACGTCTCGATATCGTTCACTCCGTATTTGGTGAGAAAATCATCCATTGCCTCCCGCAGCAGGTCAGCTTCGTTCACTCCGCGTTCCTCTGCCAGTTTTGATAAACGTTCCATTTGAGTTTGGGTATAATGCGTTGTTTTTGGCACCATTCGTTCTTCATAAGCCAGCCTGATTTGCCTGCGCCCGCTCGCTTTAGCACGGTACAAGGCATGGTCAGCTTTGCGGAATAGTTCATTCTCAGTTCTCCCATCCATCGGGAAGGATGCCACTCCCCCGCTGATGAATATTCCCTGGATGGTCATCCCGTCCGACGAAGTTAGCATGTTCTGGCTGAGCTCCAGTCGGATTTGTTCCATTTTCAGGAATGCCTGCTCCCGCTCTTCACCCGGGAAGACGATCACAAATTCATCCCCCCCATAGCGTCCAGCCAGGCTGTTTTTCCCACCATGCTCCCGAATGACTTTGGATACCGCCACCAGCAGGTTATCTCCGGTAATATGCCCGAACTGCTCATTTACTTTACTGAAGATATCTACATCCAGCAGGGCTAACGTGAGTGGCATTTCCTTGGGATTGGCTTTGGCCGCCGCCATGACTTCGCTGAACCTTTCCAGACATGCTTTTCGGCTCAATAATCCCGTCAATTCATCGATCTGTGATGGATCGGTTTTAATCATTCACTCCTCCTCGGGTGTATAATATACTTATATAATATGTAATTATAATATCATGATATATTATCATTGTCAATTATATTTATTCCCAAACATCCCCTAACGATTCAGAATAAGGAAGGCTGGATCGTTATCAGCATGCTATTCCCCCATTATGGATGACATGGTAAGATTAAACATTCGACATTATGAGGTTCATCTATGCGTAAATGGCTTCTTCCATTGCTGTTCGTTTTTTCCTTGATTCTTCCAGTCCGGGTTAATGCCCAAAACCCACTCACATTTAGCTCGATGTTTATACAGATCTGGCCGGAATACGATAAACCCAGTGTGCTGGTTATCTACCAAATCTCCCTTGACTCGGCTGCCACCTTCCCAGCAACGATTTCACTGCGCATCCCAACCGATGTGGGTGAACCATATGCCGTGGCAGAACAGCAAGCTGACGGATCACTATATAACATCACTTCTACTCGCCAGGTAAATGGCGAATGGGCGACAATAACCTTCACCACCACTACTCCAAAGGTTCATCTCGAATACTATGATCCCGCCTTGACCAAGGATGCCAGCGCCCGTCATTTTGAATACAATTGGCCCGGAGACTACGCCATCTCCCAATTGACCATCCAGGTGCAACAGCCTTCTGGAGCCACAGATATGCGTATCTCTCCAAGTTTAGGGGTTGGCATTGTTGGCAGCGATAATCTGACCTATTTCACCCAGGATATCGGTGCGATCTCAGCCGGTCAAACAATTCAAATCACGATCGATTATCAAAAATCGACTGATACGCTGAGCGCCGAAGGGCTGGTAGCACCAAGTGCACCCGTTCCCCAAAGTTCAGTTGCCGATCTCAACATATCAGCGTGGCTACCAAGGATATTGGGAATTATTGGGGTTGGTCTGATCATCGGAGCGATCGTATGGTTTTGGCGTTCAGGTCGGCAAGGTCCTGCCCGTCAAACCCGACGACGCCGCTCTAAAATCGGACCGAATGCTCCTGAGGCGGACCCCGCCTCCGATGAGGATGCGGTGTACTGTTCCCAATGTGGAAAACGCGCCTCACCGGGTGACCAGTTTTGCCGTTCTTGCGGAACTCCCATCCATACCAGGTAAAACCCGACCCATCCCCCGAAAATAGGCATTGAATTGGAAGCACCGATATCCTGTGCATTCTCACCCGACTATTGGCGTTATCTCACCTTGGATTAATCTAAACATGTAAAATTTTATATGTGTAATAGCACCGTGCCTACCGACCGAAGGAGAATACGTCATGGAGAAAGCCGTTGAAGCGCACCCACGATCTGGGAGCCGGGTTAAATTTATTGTTGGTGGAGTATTGATCTTCGCTGCAATCACATATCTGATAATTTCTTCCACCAAAGCCAACGCTGAATATTTTTTTACCATCGATGAATTAATTTCCCGCGGTCAATCCGTGGTTGGTCAAAATGTGCGCATATCTGGCGCAGTGGTCGGCGATTCCATCCAGTACGATCCAGCTGACCTCTCACTGCACTTCACAATAGCCAACGTCCCTGCAGATAACAAACAAATCGAAGCCCAAGGTGGACTTGCCGCCGTCTTACATGCTGCCGTGGTTGATCCTTCTCGCGCACGTATGCAGGTCGTATATGTAGGCCCAAAGCCGGACCTTCTTAGAGATGAGGCCCAGGCAATTATGACCGGTCACATTGGCGCGGACAATTCCTTCTATGCCGATGAGCTTCTGTTGAAATGCCCGACAAAATACGAAGAATCTGTACCAAGCCAGGCAGCGCCTTAATGACAGGAGCGTTCCATGGTTGCTAACCTCGGTTACGGTACCCTGATTATCACCTTCATCGTATCTCTATATGGTGCTGGTGCTGCGTACTATGGGGCACGCAGTAACAAATCTGGTTGGGTGGATAGCGCGCGCAATGCCATGCTGCTCACCTTTCCTTTGCTAACCATCTCCGTTCTCGCGATCATTTACCTTTTGGTCACCAGCCATTATGAAATCCAATACGTGGCCCAGGTCACCAGCAGTAGTATGCCTATATATCTGCGAATTACCGCTTTCTGGGGTGGGCAGGCTGGATCATTGTTATTTTGGTCCTGGTTGTTATCAGCTTTCGCGACTGCCGTCACCTTGCGTAAATGGGATCGTGACCGTGAGTTCCTTCCTTGGGTAATTCTGGTATGCCTCATTACCTTGGGGTTTTTCCTTATCCTAAATATTTTCGTAGATAATCCATTTACCAGCCTCTGGCAAACCCCCACCGGGAACATCACCGCAGCTATGTTTCATCCTGCTGGTATGAGCTTGTATATCCCCCAGGATGGCAATGGCTTGAACCCCCTCTTGCGCCATCCCGGCATGATTTTTCACCCACCCATGCTCTATTTGGGCTTTGTCTCTTTTGTAATTCCTTATGCTTTCGCTATTGCTGCCCTAATCACCGGTCGCACGGATGATCGCTGGATCCGTATCACTCGCCGTTGGACACTTGTTGCCTGGCTTTTCCTGTCATTAGGACTGGTCATTGGCGCATGGTGGGCGTACCAGGTATTAGGCTGGGGAGGTTATTGGGGTTGGGACCCAGTTGAACTTGCTGCCTTCATGCCCTGGCTTACCGGCACTGCTTTCCTCCATTCGGTAATGATCCAGGAAAAACGCGGCATGCTCAAACAGTGGAACATGCTGCTCATCATCTTGACGTATGACCTGGTAATTTTTGGTACTTTCCTAACCCGATCAGGTGTCTTGGATTCAGTTCACGCCTTTGCACAGAGTGCTATTGGCCCACTGTTTTTCGTTTTTATCGGGGTAACCCTTATAACTTCGCTCTTGTTGTTGAGCTTGCGCTGGAATGATTTGAAATCGAATACGGAAATGACCTCCTTGTTTTCACGCGAGGCATTATTCCTACTTAATAATTTCCTTTTTATCAGCGTATTTCTAGTATGCTTTTTAGGAGTTATTTTTCCTATATTAACCCAAGCCCTGGGAATTGTTGGGCAGCAAGTTCACCCCTTGGCGGGAATTTTTACCGGTCAAAAGGCCACCGTTGGTGCAGATTGGTATAAGCGCATTTTATCTCCCATTTTTGCTGGTCTGGTACTACTGATGGGAATTGCACCTCTCTCCTCTTGGAGGAATTCGACTGCTAAGACAATAGCCAAAGCCGTTTGGAAACCTCTTGCATTCTCCTTGCTGGTCATACCCGTTCTTATTGCGAGCGGTATGCGTTATTGGCAAGGACTATTGGGGTTTTGGTTGTGTTCATTCGTCGTTAGTGTCACGTTTTATGAGTTTTGGCGCGCTGCCTGGGCACGCCATCAGACTCATGGGGAAAACTTATTACTGGCGCTTTGGCGTCTTGTTGGGAAAAATCGGCGCCGATACGGTGGTTATATCATTCACATTGCGGTGATATTGATGGCGCTCGGTATCCTAGGTGTCGAGCTCTTCGAAACTCAGACTCAAGCTACGATTCCTCAAGGTGGGGAGATCAGCTTGGGACAGTATACCCTTCGTTATGATAAATTAGCTGTTTGGGATACCTCTGACGGTCTCAATATCGCTCGTGCGGTGTTGAGTGTTTACAAGAATGGAAACTATATCGGCGAGATTTATCCCCGTCGAGAATATTACTATGAAGCTCAGCAACCAATCACCATTGCAGGGTTACGAAGCACGTATGAAGACGACCTCAAAGTCCTGCTGGTGGATTGGCAGCCAATATCAACTTCAGCTGCTACATTCAAGGTTTACCATAATCCTTTGGTTAAATGGTTATGGCTGGGTGCGTGGATGTTTATTTTTGGGACACTGGTGGCTGCCTGGCCGGAAAAGGACCCAGAACAGGTTGTTCTCCGCAGGTCGGTCTCCATTCCGAGCAATGCAAGGTTAGATCTTGATGCTTAAGAAAAGTCCGATAGCAATTTTATTTGCCCTCTTATTTGGGTTATTAATCGTAGGTGGGGTGAATGCTCAACAACCCACCCCATCTGATGATCAGGTGAATGCGATTGCTAAACAGCTCTATTGCCCGGTATGCGAAAACATCACCTTGGACGTCTGCCCAACCCAGGCTTGTGCCCAGTGGCGTGAGCTGATACGTCAGAAATTGACGGAAGGCTGGGGTGAGCAGCAGATCAAGGATTACTTTGTCCAACAATACGGAGGGCGTGTCTTGGGAACGCCTCCAGCCAAAGGCATCAACTGGCTGTTATACATAGTTCCATTCCTGATCATAATCGCGGGAATATACGTCCTTTACCGTGCGTTTCGCTCCTGGAGGCGCTCGGTTCAGCCAGCGAATATTCCTTTACCTGTTCCCAATTTACCCGCTGATCAGGATTCTCCGCAGGATGAGTATATTAAACAGTTGGAAGATCAGGTTCGTAAACAATAATCAATGGGAAATGAGATGGACGAGACGATCACTAATCCAGTTGAACAATCCACGAAGACCGGGCTGTCGCGTTTATGGCGTCTCCTTGCTTGGGTAGGGTTATTTGCCTTGCTTGTGGTAGTTGCCATGGTTCTTCTGAGAAAGCAGCAGGGTCCGGTGACGTTGGGGCAAAAGCCTCCAACTTTTACCCTTACCACCTTCGATGGACAAAAGATTGGTCCCGAAGATATGGCCGGCAAGGTGATTTTAGTGAACTTCTGGGCCTCCTGGTGTAAACCATGCGAGCAGGAAGCTGCCGATCTTGAATCCGCCTGGAAGTATTACCAACCGCGCGGTGACGTGCTCTTTTTGGGGATTGCCTGGACCGATACTGAATCTGCATCGTTGGGATACATCAAAAAGTTCGGAATCACTTATCCAAATGGTCCTGATTTGGGCACAACAATCTCACAGGCTTACCGCACAACCGGGGTGCCAGAAACTTATATTATCGACAAGAACGGCATATTATCTTCCCTTAAGCTTAGTCCCTATACCTCTGTGGCTGAGATACAGGCTGCCATCGACCCCTTGCTGGGTCCATAATCCCAAATGGAATTTTAAAACCTGATCATGGACATTGGTTCAATCCTACTCATCCTCGCCCTACTTATTCCGGTAGTGATCTTTATCAGCCGGCCTCTCCTTGAGAAAAGCACTGCTAATGGCAGCCATTCCGAGCAGGACATTTCCGCCCTGTTAGCCAACCGTGATCATCTCATTGCCGAAATTCAGGAGCTAGATGGTGACTACAATCTAGGTAAGATTCCACCAGAAATCTACCCTGAACAGCGAAATAAGCTGCTCCAGGATGGAGCTGAAATCTTGCGCCAAATTGATGCTTACCAAGTCACCCGAGCTACGCTTGCTGCAGAAGACCGCCTGGAAGAAGCGATCGTAGCCCGGCGCTTTGCCATGGAAGCGGCACCCAGTTCGGTAAAAAAGAATGGTAATGCAGTTCCACCAGTCCCTGATGATGACCTTGAGCAGCGCATTGCCTCCCGCCGCCGTACAATGAACGATAAAGCAGCTGGTTTTTGCCCGAGATGTGGCAAACCGGTCCACGTATCTGATCGCTTCTGCCCTAAATGCGGTACCACCCTTGCATAATCAAATTTTGAGAGTAGATATGTCTAACTGTAAAGGTTTTATTGCCCTTATTTTTTCTGCTGTCATTCTATCTGCGTGTAGTCTTTCTCTGGCGGGAGATGTAACTCCTCCGCCTGGAGCGGAGCTGCCTGTCGTTCAGCCGCCCACACAGAGCGTTGCTACCAGCCCGATCTATCCCATCGTCCCGCCCGACCTGGCAAACGGTGCAAAGATTTATAGCCAGGAGTGTTCCCAATGCCATGGAGCCCGCGGATTGGGAGATGGACAACAGTCTGCCCAATTATCTGTTCCTGTAGCGACCCTTGGTTTATATGATTTTGCACGCCAGTATTCGCCTGCCGATTGGTTTAATATCGTCACACAGGGCAACATGGAGAAATTCATGCCCGCCTTTGCCAACCTGACTGATCGTCAGCGCTGGGATGTAGTGGCATATGCCATGAGCTTGAGTGCTCCAGATGCAGTAGTCAGCCTGGGCAAAACCCTATACCAGCAAAATTGTGCTTCTTGCCATGGCAAGGCTGGTAAGGGAAATGGCCCAGATGGCGACGCACTATCCGCCCAGCCCTCCGATTTTACCAACCAGGCTTTCATGGCGCAGACTTCCTCTGCCAGCCTTTATGACTCGCTTACCGCCGGCATAACACCGGATATGCCGGCTTATAGCAACACCCTGGATGATAATCAACGCCTGTCGCTGGTTTCTTATCTCCGCTCACTGACCTTTGCCGTCCCACCTCCTACGGCGAGTCCTTATCCTGCCCCAGCTGCTAACTTATCGGCAATTTCCTCGACCAGTCCATACCCGGCACCCCAGGCGTATCCGAATCCTTTAGCGACTCAAACACCTCAGCTGGTCGCCACATCTGCGATCACTCCTACGGCTACTTTCATCGGTTCAGTCTCTGTACAGCTTGTCAATGGTTCGGGTGATGATGCACCCAACGATGTACCCGTCACACTTTACGGCTTTGATAATATGCAGAATACATTTTCTGAGACACTTACTACTGGAGTAGGTGGTGTTTATACATTTCTCAAGGTCGTCATGCCGGAAGGTAGAGCTTTCCTGGCTGGCGTAGATTATGCCTCTGCCACATATGGTTCAGACATCGCCAAGGTTGATCCTGCCACTCCGAACCTGAACCTACAGATCACCGTCTATGAACCAACCACGGATGTCTCCGTCCTGACTACCGACCGTGTTCACCTGTTATTCGATTTTTCCAATCCCGGCACGGTTAGCGTTGTGGAAGTATTCATCATTTCTAACCCATCTCAACAAGCGGTAGTTGCGCCAACCGAAGGTAGCAGCGTGGTAACCTTCCCCTTGCCCACGGGATATACCAATCTGCAATTCCAGGACGGCGCTCTCGGTGATCGTTATGTCGAGGTATCACAAGGTTTCGCTGACACAACGCCTGTCAACCCAGGCGCTGGTCAGTACCAGGTCATCTTTGCCTACCAGATGCCATATGATCATAAGCTGAGCTTCGTCCAACCCATGTTCTTGCCAACCAGTGCTGTCGTAGTAATGGTACCCGATAATGGCATAAAGGTTGACAGCAGTATGCTCCAGGATGGTGGGACACGTGATTATCAAAATACCACCTACCGAATGTACAATGGTGAAAGCCTGATCGCTGGCAGCTCCCTTGAATTCACCCTGTCGGGGAGTCCGAAGAAGGCTGCCACATCTCCCCTCGCCAATCTGAACATGCAATACCTGGCGATTGGTCTGGCTACATTTGGTGTTGCCTTGGTATTGGGAGGCTTATGGCTATATCGCAGCAACCAGCGGAAAGCTTCTTTGCAGGCTGCCACTGTTGGTTTGGATATAAATGCACCTTCCGATGGGCAAAATAGCTCTCCGGAGGATGAAGAAACCCTGATAGATGCCATCATCACCCTGGATGACCAATACCATGCCGGCAACCTGCCGAAAGAAGCTTACATGGAGCGCAGGGCAATTTTGAAGGAAAAACTTCGAAACCTAGGGCAGGAATAGTTCATCGGATACCGGAAGTAACGCTTCTTATATAGACTATATGATCACCGTACGTAAACTTGTTAAACGCTTCGGCTTAAAGTCTGTCTTGCGCGGTCTGGATTTCTCCGTCGAGCCTGGAGAATTCGTCGCTTTACTCGGGCCAAACGGGGCCGGCAAGACGACATTCCTACGCATCCTGGCTTCACTTTCGCGCCCCAGCATGGGCAGCGTGAATATCGCCGGATACTACCTTCCTGGTCAGGCATCCGCCGTCCGCCGTAGATTGGGTGTGGTTTCACATCTTCCACTGCTGTACGGTGATTTAACTGCTGAGGAAAATCTGCGTTTCTATGCCCGCATGTATGACGTCCCCAATGCGGATAAACGCATATCAGACGTTCTGGATTTGGTTGGTTTACACTCCCGGCGGCGAGACCTGGTGCGCACTTTCTCTCGTGGCATGCAGCAGCGCCTGGCGATCGGCCGTGCAGTGTTACACGACCCTGAGGTAATGCTTTTCGATGAGCCTCACACCGGCTTGGACCAGGATGCATGCCTGATGTTGGATGGTGTATTGAGCGAAGTAGCCGCGCGCGGCCGTACAGTGGTGATGACCTCTCACGACCTGGCGCGTGTAGCAGACCTTGCATCGCGGTTTGATGTGCTATCGCGGGGTGTAATTGCTGCTTCCGTTCAACGATCGCAGATCGAGCCTGATGATCTGTTGGCCTTCTACCGGCAGTCACTTGCGGAGTCATGAGCATGGAGCCCATTCCTCGAGTCGAGAATCAGGTTAGCGTGAAGAAGCCCTCTTCAAGTGTAGGGCAGTTCATCCGCGCCCTATCCGCCATTATCTGGAAAGACTTGGCGGCAGAAATGCGCAGCCGTGAGCTACTTTCTGCCATGCTTGTTTTTGCACTTTTGGTCATTCTGATTTTCAACTTCGCCCTCGAATTGGACGCCCACGCCCGTTCAACCGTAACTGCTGGAGTCTTGTGGGTTACCTTTGCGTTCGCCGGCACCCTTGGGCTAACTCGCTCAATGGCGATGGAAAAGGACCGCGGCTGCCTGGATGGCTTGTTGCTCGCCCCCGTCGACCGCAGTGCCATTTATTTCGGTAAAGCCATCGGTAACCTGGTATTCATGCTCATCGTTGAAGCCATAGTTCTTCCGGTATATACGGTGCTGTATAGTGTCAACCTCTTTGTGCCCGGTCTGTTGCTCGTCATCTTTCTGGGCTCAATCGGTTATGTAGCCGTCGGCACTTTGCTGTCCAGTATGGCAGTTCAAACCCGCACCCGCGACGTCTTGCTGCCCATCCTGCTTTTCCCCATGATCATCCCGGTTATGATCGCCGCGGTTAAAGCCAGTACTGGGTTTCTCCAGGGGACAGCTCTGGCAGATATCATTGCCTGGATCAACCTGCTCATCGTATACGATGTAGTATTTATTGCCGTCGCCTTTATGGTCTTTGACTATATTGTAGAGGAGTAACTTATGGAATCAAAGCCTCGAGCCTTGGTGATACTCGATATCATCACCGTTTTATTATTCATCTCCGCTGTCGGCATGGTGTTTCTCTATGCCCCTTTGGAAGCCGTTATGGGACAGGTGCAGCGTGTGTTTTACTTCCACGTAGCCAATGCCTGGGTTGGGATGCTGGGCTTTCTGGTTGCTGCAATCGCCGGGGTAGCTTACCTGCGAAAAGACGACCGTAAGTGGGATATCGTTGGGTTAGCCGCGATAGAGATCAGCTTTGTATTTTTCGCCACTGCCATCATCTCCGGCTCAATCTGGGCCCGCGGCACATGGGGCACCTGGTGGACGTGGGACCCACGCCTGACCACTGCTGCGATCTGCGAGCTGGTATATGCCGCCTACTTCATGCTGCGCCAGGGGATCGAAGACCCCGATCGGCGCGCACGTTTCGGCGCTGTCTATGCCATCCTGAGCTTCATCAGCGTCCCACTCACATTTATCTCAATTCGCATCTTCCGCACCATTCATCCCGTCATCATCGGAAGTGGTGCTGCTGGTGCCGAAGGCAGTTTTGACATGACCGCAAAAATGCTTCAAACTTTCATGTTCAGCCTGCTCACCTTCTCATTCATCTTCGCCGATCTGCTGTGGCATCGCATACGCCTCGGCAATCTGGCTGACAAAGCCGAAAACCTGAGGTTGAAAGTTCTCGAATAGGAGTGATATTCATGCTTTACTCAATCTTACAACAAGCACCTGCCGAGACCACGCGCTATATGGTCGCAGGATATGCCGTGATTTTCACCGTCATGCTGCTTTACATCCTTAGCATGGTAATCCGCACCCGTAAACTCGAGCGTGATCTCGAGCTTTTGAACGAAATGGAGCAGGAACAAAAAAAATGAACGCCTCTCAGCTCAACCATGAATCTTCAAATTTACCGGAGCAGGCTGAGACTGCCTGCGGCGCCAGGATAAGGGTAACTCACAATACACCATATATTCATTACCGTGACGAAATTGTTTATTTCTGCGGTATGGACTGTAAGCAGTTGTATGACGAAGACCCATTAAGCTCCTGCATGGCAGCCCGCCTACTGTCTGGTGACTAATCGTCCTCCCGGAAGCTGGAGAATTTACAGCCAATCCGGGAGGTTTTATTTTAATTAAACAAAAGTGGTCATATTCATCAATTATCAGGTACAATAGGTTTTCCATTAATATAGGACTTGCGGTGAACCACCATTCGTTATCGTTGGACGGAGGAAAGCAGTCTGGCAGATTTACGGTTGGAAAATCACAGCCGTGTTTGCATCATCGGAGGCGGACCTGCAGGAAGCTTCGCCGCTCTTCAATTACTGCGCCTGAGCGAGCTCAATCGCCTTCACCTGGAGGTGATGATCTTTGAGCCGCGTGATTTCTCCAGGCCCGGACCTTCAGGCTGTAATCGCTGCGCGGGGATCCTCTCGTCCCACTTGTGGAACAACCTTGCCGAGCTGAGCATATCTATACCTGAGGATGTCATCCAGGCAGACCTCCAATCGTATAACATCCACCTTGACCATCAAGCTATTCACCTCGATCGCCCCGACCCTTCACGCAGGATCATCAGTGTTTACCGCGGCGGCGGTCCGCGGCTCGTCCAGGGCCCTCCTGAAGCCAGCTTTGACCAATTCCTGCTCGCTCAAGCTGTAAGCCGGGGAGTGGTTCACGTTCCACACCGGGTGCGGGATGTGAAGTGGGAAGGTCAACCTGTTTTGTCCACTGCGACAGAGAAATACACCGCCAGCTTGCTCGTGCTGGCAACCGGTATCAACAGCCGGTCACCTTTGGATGCCACCTACGGTTACCGCCAGCCCAAAACGGAAGTGATGGCGCAGGATGAAGTCTTCCGCCCAACAGACTGGAATTCAGCTGAAGTAAACGCCTATTTCAGGCATCCACCCGGGCTGAGCTTTGGTGCAATTATTCCCAAAGGGCGCTATCTCAATATCTCTTTGCTTGGTAAGGGCTTTACCCGAAACACCGTCGACGAATTCATCAATGCCCAAAACCTGGGCAGCCTCCTGCAGTATAATCCTGCCGATAGCCTGTGTGGTTGTAATCCACGCATCGCCGTCAGTGCTGCCAGTCATTTCTACGGTGACCGCTGGGTCGCAGTGGGTGATGCCGCTGTAACCCGCCTGTACAAAGACGGCATCGGTTCAGCCTACAAGACCTCCCGGCAAGCCATGTCAGTCGCCGTCCAATTGGGTATCTCTCGAAGCGCTTTTAGGAAGTATTATGCACCTACCTGCCGCTCTATTGACATCGATAATTTTTATGGCTTACTTCTGTTCCGTATGTGGAATTTCATCTTGAGCTCTCCAGTGATTTTGAACAGCTGGAAGGCTGCCGTCCTATGGGAAATGACCCAACCCACCAAAGCGAGAAGGCACACCAATATCCTATGGGGTATGTTAACTGGTGACGAGCCTTACCGCCAACTTTTCTATCGTGCCATCAATCTCATTGCTCTGTTGCGCCTGGGTTACCGGATGAGCACGCGCAGGAGGTCAGGTTAGGTTGAGCGCATCGCTGGGTCCCCTGGAGCAGGGGCATGTGGTGATCATTGGTGGTGGTCCAGGCGGGACCGCCTGCGCACTAGCACTTCAGCGTATGGCAACCGAAATGGGTCGCAATATCCGGCTCACAATCGTTGAAGGCAAGCAGTTTGTCGGAGAGATGCACTATAACCAATGCCTGGGTGTACTTGCACCACCATTAATGGATTTATTGTGGGATCGATTGGGAGTTAAGTTTCCCTATCAGCTGAGTCGGGGTGAAATCAGCCGGTATATCCTCCACACGGCTCGTGAGCAGATTACTCTCGATGATAAAAGTCAACCTTCCATTGCCCTCCGTCGGGTTCAATATGACGCTTATATGTTGGAAACTGTAAAAGAACATGGAATATCCGTCGTTCCAGCCCGCGCCGTAGACCTGGAATTTCATGACGACCGGGTGGTTGTATACACGGATAATACTCCCCTTGAGGCGGATGTTATCGTTGGAGCTTTCGGAATGGATGAGGGCAGCTCAGCCATGTTCGACCGCCTCACCCCGTACCATCCACCAAAAGCACTCAGCTCCATCGTGACCAAAATCCACCCGTCTCCAGAATTCATGCAAGCCTTTGGTCCTTGCATCCATGCATTCCTTCCAGCAATCCCTAATATTGAATTCGGTGGCATGACTTCAAAAGTTAATCATCTATCCATCAATATTGCTGGCAGTCATGTTGATACAAATTTAATGGAATTGTTCTTATGCCAACCCGAAGTACGTAAGTTATTACCCAATCCTCCTGGTTGTCCCGAGGACAATTTAACTGATATCCAGTTTTATAAAGGTCGAATTCCTCGTTCAGAAGCCAGAGGATATTTCGGAGATCGCTATGTGGTGGTGGGCGATGCTGCCGGGCTAGTGCGGGCTTTCAAAGGAAAGGGAGTTACTACTGCAGTACTGACCGGCATCCGGGCGGCAGAAACCATTCTGAAAAACGGAATCTCTAAATCGGCATTTCGCGAACATTACTACGCCTCAAATATGGATATCATTCAAGATTTGCCCTATGGTCAGGCGATGCGTCATTTTACAATCTTCCTCGCACGCTTCCATTTACTGGACCCAGTTATTCGGGCGGCAAAAAACAACCTCATTCTCCAATCCGCCCTATTCGACGCTGCATCTGCACACGCACCCTATCGCCAGGTTATCAAGCAGAGCCTGAACCTTACTGTTGTGTCATCGGTATTGCGAGCCTGGTTACACAACTAAAATTCCCCTGTTGTGCAGTGGCAGAATGGTCTATAATACGTAATATCAACACCTCGATCGATGACTGAGAATCTAAATAGATACTTTTCTATGATACGTCTTTGCAAGGGAACCGACTTTTTTTACTTGAGACGGACAATGAAACGCGTTCCCAACCAGCACTTATATCCTTTGCTCATTGATCTAGCCATGCAATTATTGAAGGAGGCACAATATAAGCTCACCCCGGATGTTTCATTTCGTCGGAAGTATTCAAGCATCTTCGCTTATCCACAATATAACTGGAGGAACCTATGAAGAAGACCTATCTCGCTGTCTCATTTCTGATCATCCTTAGCTTTCTGCTTTCTAGCTGTAGTAAGTCTCCTGCGGCTGCCACTGATAAACTGGCGGAAATCCTTGCTCGCGGGTACCTGATGGTATCCACCGATCCAGCCTATCCGCCTCAGTCTCAGCTGGTAGAAAGCGCCACGCGCAACGCAAACACTAAATGCCCTACCGATGCGCAAACAGCCAATCAGATGCAGGGGTTCGATATCGATGTGGCTGTCAATATTGCCAACAAGCTTGGTGTGGAACCCTGCTTCATCACCATCGCCTGGGACCTCATTACTGCAGGTAACTGGGCTAACCGCTGGGATTTAAGTATTGGCTCGATGACCATCACTCCCGAGCGAATGACCAAGCTGTATTTCACCCAGCCCTACTACACCACACCGGCTGCGTTCTTCGTAAATACCGCCAACACCACTTACACCCAACCGAGTGACCTCTCAGGGAAAAAGATCGGCGCTTGCACAGGCTGCACCTATGATGCCTACCTGGCAGGCACCTTGCAGATCCCCGGCGAAAAGATCAACTTCGTGGTCCAGAACGCCGATTTCAAGGGTTATGACACTGATCTTTACGCCCTGCAAGACCTCGCCCTCGGCGATGGAGTCAGGCTTGACGCAGTTCTGACTGCCCAGCCAACAGGCGAAAATGAGATCAAGAATGGTCAGCCTTTCAGGCAGCTGGGTGACCCGGTGTACTTCGAATACCTGGCTGGAGCAGTCGATAAAGCCAGCACACCCGACCCGGTTCCATTCCTCAAAAAAGTGAGCGAGATTATCCAGGGATTGAACACTGACGGTACCCTGCTTAAACTCTCACAACAATATTACGGTGTCGACCTAACCACTCCTGCGGCGGCATTCGACCTGGCTGCACTGAACCAGTGGAAGTAGATATCCACCCAGGTGGGTCGTGACCAGATAGCAGGTCTCTTCTCCGCCAACTTCCCAGGTCGAACGGATACTGGATCGTCCTGGTGTACAGATTGGCATCACTCCCACCAAGTGGTGGATGTTTTATAGCTGTATCGCAAATTTCGGAACGGGGCTGATTGAGGAAGAAAGCTATTTTCTATTCAGTCAGCCCCCCTGATTTATATCTTAGGATTGCGAGGTACCAATGGCTGTAGAAACGATGAAGCTGCCAGGGCAACCAGGGCTTGACCCTGATATGGACATGGGTGAAGCCTTGATGGCTCAAAAACGTAGAGACCGACTCATCATGACGGTTAAAATAGGCGTCGTGTGGGTTGTGTTGATCGCTTTTCTGTCGATCCTTTTGCTTCAATTCAATTTTGATCCTGCCTACATGTTTGCTCACTACCAGTTTGTTTTGGCTGGCTTGTGGGTGACCTTGGGGCTTTCTGTGCTCTCGATCATTTTCGCTACGATATTGGCTCTGTTGGGGGCAGTCGCTCGACTCTCGGGTAACTCAATTGCCCTGGGCATTTCCGGGCTGTATGTTTCGATTTTCCGTGGTACGCCGCTGCTCGTGCAAATATTCATTATCTACAGTGGACTACCTATGATGGGTGCAGCTTTGGCAGCTAGAGGCTATCCGCAGCTCCAGCAATCACTGACCCTGACCGCATTTCAAACCGGTATCCTGGCACTCAGTCTTAACTACGGCGCATACATGACGGAAATCTTTCGAGCCGGCATCCAATCCATCAGCGGTGGGCAGCGTGAGGCAGCCGAATCAATTGGCATGAACCGCATGCAGATCATGCGCCGGGTAATTCTACCCCAGGCTATACGGGTGATCATCCCCGATATTGGCAACCAGTTCATCGCCATGCAGAAAGATTCGGCCCAGGTCTCCGTAATGGGCGTGTGGGAAATGACCTTCCGCGCCAGCCGTTTGGCCCGTGTAGACAGCAAATTTATGGAAATGTTCATCGTTGCCGCATTCTTCTACTGGGTACTTACCATCATCTCGTCCTGGGCGGTGGGAATGGTCGAAAACCGTATGAGGACCGCCTATGAGCGATAATGATATCATCCGCGTTGAGAACCTGCACAAGTGGTTCGACATGCTGCACGTATTGAAAGGTATCTCTTTTACCGTCGCACCCAAGGAAGTGCTGGTGATCATAGGCCGCAGCGGTTCAGGCAAGAGTACTTTGTTGCGATGTTTAAACTTCCTTGAAGTGCCTTCGTCTGGCACGATTACCATCGCGGACATGACGATGAAAATGTCTCCGAACATGCACCTGGACGAAAAAAAAGCAGTTGCCATGCGCTTGAATACCGGCATGGTTTTTCAGGAGTTCAACCTGTTCCCGCATATGACTGCCATTGATAACGTCATTGAGGGGCTGGTTACGGTCAAGAAGATGCCCAAGGATAAAGCCATCCCGATCGGGATGAAATTCCTGGAGAAAGTGGGCCTGGTGGAAAAAAAGGATGAACACCCTATCCGGCTTTCCGGCGGGCAGAAGCAGCGGGTCGCCATCGCCCGCGCCCTGGCGATGGAACCCAAGGTCATGCTGTTCGATGAGCCCACCTCCGCCCTCGACCCCGAGCTGATCGGTGAAGTGTTGGATGTGATGAAGCAAATTGCCTACGAGGGCACCACCATGGTGATCGTCACGCACGAGATGGGCTTCGCCAAAGACGTCGCTGACCGGGTCTTATTCGTCGATAAAGGTCTCATCGTGGAATCGGGCTCCCCCGACCAGATCTTCCATCATGCCCAGGATGAGCGCACCCGCCTGTTCCTCGAACCCATCCGCAAGGTCCAACAAATTTAGACCCGTTATTCATTGATTGCCTTCTGGGGCGAAGCATCCAAGCAATGATGGATGCTTCGCCCCTACTACAAACGGGGACACTGACTTGACCATCCGCCGACTTACCACTCACATCCTCATCCTGTATGCCCTGCTGACCCTGTATACGCTGCTTGGTCCCTCGCTGGGGCTTCCCTTCCACCCATTCTTCACCCCCCTGCTCACACTTGTGGCGTTCACTTTTGCCCTGCTGCACGGCTCACAGAACCTGGGTTGGAAACAGACCTTGCTGCTGCTCAGCCTGACCTTCTTCATAAGTATGCTGTTCGAGTGTGTTGGGGTCGCCACCGGCTGGGTTTACGGCGGCTACCACTACACTGACAAGCTGGGGTTTAAATTCCTGGGTCTGGTGCCCCTGCTCATTCCGCTGGCATGGTTCATGATGACCTACCCATCGCTGGTGATCTCGCGTATGCTCACACCGGCGCTCAAAAACGTGCAGGCTTGGCGCTTGCTCGTCGCCGCGCTGGGTGGGGTGGTGATGACTGCCTGGGACCTGGCGATGGACCCGATGATGGTGGCAGGCGGTCACTGGGTGTGGGACCAGCCCGGGGCTTATTTTGGCATCCCGCTGCAGAACTATTGGGGCTGGTGGCTGACCTCGTTCATCACCTTCTGGCTGTTCCTGACTATAGCTCGTATCAAGCCTGATCCTGCCCCACCCAACGACTCGTACAACGACCTAGTCATCTGGAGCTATGCCATCACCGGTCTTGGTAGCGTACTGGCAGATTTCGAGTTCGGTCTGCCGGGACCGGCGCTGGTGGGCATCTTCGCCATGCTACCGTGGGTGCTGGCGGGTTGGCTGCGCCACAAGCCTGGAGGATGAGCATATGAACCTCTCCCAGGTCTCGCAAACCGCAATATTAACCCTGGTCTGCCGGGTGGTTGCAACAGAGAAGCAAGACCCATCGCTCAACGACCCGATGGCTGTACAGTGTTTAGATAAGCTAATGTCTATCTCCTCACAGGAAGAAAAGAACCGGATCAATAAGTGGAAGAAAATGTATGGTGGCATCCAGGCGCATGATGCACGAGCGCGTGCCCGAACCGTGACGAGTTTCGACCGAATTACCAATGCCTATATTTCCAATCATCCAGGCTGTACGGTGATCAACCTGGCGTGCGGTTTCGATACCCGGTTCTGGCGGATTAAAAATGGGATGTGCCGCTATATTGAGCTCGACCTGCCTGAAATGATTGACTTGAAGAGAGAGATATTTAAGGATCAGCTCGGCTATGAGCTCATTGGGTGTTCGATATTTGATACTACATGGATTGACCGGGTAATAATAAATGGGAACAACAATATTCTCTTTCTTGCCGAGGGCTTATTCATGTACCTGCCGGAGAATGAGGCGGTAAAACTTTTACAGGAAATTGGACAAAGGTTTATTCACTCGCAGCTCGTCCTGGATATGGCGCCCAAAAAATACACCAGGGGGCTATGGAAATGGATGATCGGCCTGGAATCCAAAGCCTGGGGGTTAGACGTTTCTCTCGCTTTCGGCATCAACAATCCACATGAGCTTGAAGCTTATGTAAGTGGTTTCAAAGTGATTGGGGAAGACAAAGGATCCATTGGTCCGATCATCACTGTATCAATAAATGCCGGCTGATATGAAATTGGGCATTGTTCTGGCAGCAGGGGTGAAGCAACCTTGATCCTTCGCCCTTCCAGATTGATGGAATTGAATTGATTAAATATTACAATTAGATACAATTCATTTACCTGTAAAAAGAGGCAATCATTTATGTGCCTTGCGGTTTGTATGAATGTCAACGGTTATCGGAAGTTATTTCGGTATGAAGATTGGTTCCTCGAAAAAACGAATAGATACGAATAGGTTTTTTGGCGAGATAATAAGTTGGTAATGTGCGTAGAAAGAAAATATCCGGCGACCTTAGAGGTAAAGACCAATCGGTATACGGATGAAAATCAATTTGTACAGAAGTACACTTATCGTTCAAGATCAACCGATATACGGACGTCATTATCTAAAATGAAATAATGATCACGTCCTTATGTAATTACTCACCCCTCCTCAAAATTCGCGAAATCTGGTAAGATGCGCGTGTGAGTAAAACAGACTTCGAAACGCTAACGAAAGATGAATTAATCGAGCTGATATTAGCGCAATACGAACAACTGACTAAACTTCAAGCAGACTATGAAGCCTTGAAGCTGAAGTTTGAGAAGAACCAAAAGCCGCCCACGTCATCAAAGAACTCCTCCCAACCGCCCTCGCGTGACCAAAAAGGAAACGTAGCATCAGGACGACGAAGGCATCGGCATGGACCACCTGTTGGGCATGAAAAGCATGTGCGTAAATTTGTGGCACAGCCCGATCACACCATTGAGCTGCGTACGAAGGCATGTTGTAAATGTCACACCGACCTGAGCAGTGAAGCGGGTCGATTGGTCAATGTGAACCAGATCACCGAGTTACCTCAAGCACCTGCCCAGGTGATTGAAGTACGGCAGTACGCCGTGACCTGTCCTGAGTGCGGTGCATCTGAAGTTGAAGGTGCACCGGCTGGGTTGGAGATGAACCGTGCATTCGGAAGTCGGCTGGAAGCAACGGTGGTGTATTATCGCCAGGAGCAGCACATGAGCTATGTCCGCACTCAAAAGGCAATGCTCGACCTGCATCAGGTTGAGATCAGCCAGGGTGGGATCGATGAGATCATGAAACGTGCTGGAAAGTGGGCAATAGGCAAGCTCGGCCAGATCCAGGACAGTGTTCGCCACAGCCAGGTGGTTCATTGTGATGAAACCACCAACCGGATCAACGGAGCCAATGCTTGGGAATGGGTGTTTTGCACACTGACAAGTGTTTTGCATGTGATCCGTCGTGACCGTAGTGCGGAAGTGATCCGGGGTGTCATGCACGATTTACCGGCGGAAGTATGGGTGAGCGACTGTTATGGGGGACAGTTGAAAGCCCCTGCCAGGCAAAGACAGTTATGTATGGCCCATCAATTGCGCGCCTTGCAGCATATTTTGGATGCTCAACCTCATTTGACCTGGGCCCACGCTCTGCGAAAGCTATTTCTACATGCCATCCAAGTTCATCGCCAACGTGACCAGATGACTAGCGCACAATTTGATAAACAAGTAGCTCAGATTGAGCGTAATTGTGATCGCCTGCTGCACCAAGACTTAGCTCCACCCGAAGCGCAGAGATTACAGCGCCGCTATTTGAAATATCGCTCCTGTCTGTTTGTGTTCTTGCATCGCAACGATGTTGAGCCGACAAACAACGTCGCTGAGCGCGCCTTGCGTCACTCGGTTGTGCATCGTAAGGTTACCAATGGATTTCGCTCCAACTGGGGCACAAACACTTATGCAGCGTTAGCATCGGTCATTGATACAGCTGAATTGGCTGGGGTTCGTGCTTTTGATGCGATCCAAGCTCTTTTCGGTCCGCCTTCACTCCCGATTTCCGGTTGCGGTGAGTAATTACGTCCTTATAATAGCACAATTGTTCTAATCCACAAGGGATTTATGAAGATTTAAGGAAAGCGTAGGGTAACCGCAGATTGTCCAAGAGTTGTAGAGACGCCCCGGCGGGTCGTCTCTACAGGGATTGTATTGATTTTGTGGAAAGATTCGGTCCGGCAGCAGATATTTTTAATCAACTACTTAAAGACACTCTATTTCGGTCAGATACTAACGAAAATGGCCACCTAGCTCGACAATTTGACTTGTATGTCACTCGATGAATGCCGTGAAGATACCAGGTTGTCTCGCTCAATGCTCGACGCCAACGATTCATCGTGGGATATTCTTTTCTTCACCGAAATACACTTCATTGGCGCAAATAGCAATCCGAAATCTTTGGTCTTTGCGTGGACGCGTCGTTCGAGACTATTCCAAATTGGCCTTTTGACACGATAAAACGCACTTGAATAGAAATCACAGCTTAAACAGATAGGTTTTGATAACCGCTTACCTTAGAACTCAGACCTTCAGACACAAGTTCGGACATCTCCCCAATTATTATCTTTTTAAAGTATTATTCAACCGGATTTCAATCAAAATTCAGTTTGCCACGTCGCAAGAAGTGCACTTGCTCCTCGCAAAGACAATATCGTTTTGCAATTGTCCGAACTTGTCCGAACCTAAAAAGCATCCTTGTTAAACAAGGAAACATGAATATAATAAACAGGTCAAGCTGATTTATTTTTAAAAGAATAGGCAAAAACAATGCTAAACGTAGAGAGTTCCAGCAAAACCTTCCCCTGATCTGGGCGAAAATGATAGCAATTATATCCACATGGAATTTCTGATAAAGGCATCGAAAGGAAAATGAACGAAGAATCCGAAATTGATTCGCTGGCGCCCTGGTTGGTAATCATCATCACATTGATTGGTTATGGGCTGCGGGTGTTTACGATCGGCAATAAAGGGTTATGGTTGGAGGAGACGTTCAGCGTGTGGGTGGCCAACCACAGTGTTGTTGATATGCTGCACTTGATTGCCAAGATTGACCAACACCCACCCCTTTATTATCTCCTGCTGCATTACTGGATAGCACTCAGGGGGGCTACACCCGCTTCTGTCCATTTGCTTTCCGCACTATTCGGCACAGCTACAATCCCCGTTATTTACCTGATTGGCAAACGCATGTCTGGTGTGGTGGTGGGATTGGCAGCAGCGATGATCCTGGCATTTTCGCCATTCAACATCCGCTACGCCCAGGAAGCGCGGATGTACACCTTGCTGACATTCAATGCAGCCGTGGCAATTTATGCACTGGTCAGGCTGCTAACAGATTCACGCTCCGTCAAGCCCATCGGCAGCCAATTTCGGGAATATGTGCATACGTGGCGAACATCGAGACAGCCTGAATCAGACAGCGCAGGAGATTTCAGCTACGCGAAAAAGACCCGCAATATAACCGGATGGAGAGCCTGGATATACAGCCATCGTTGGTCACCCATCCAAAGCATTGAGACTGACCTGGCATGGGTTACATTTATCTTGTTCTCGGCTGCGACCTTGCTCAGCCACAATTCGGCAGTATTTTTTCTTTTAACTACAAATATCTTCGTCCTTGGTCTGATGCTTTTGCAACGGATCAACAATTCGGGGTCTCAAGCCAGCTTCCAGGCTCCCTCTTTTGGAACTGGGTGAAAGCTCAGATTGGCATTGTCCTACTTATAAGTCCATGGATATTTGCAACTATACAGCAAGCCGGCAGAGTGTATCAGGAGTTTTTAATACCTAAACCAGGTTGGGATACTGTTCTCCAGGTACTTCTTTCGTTTTTGAATATTTTTATGCCAGGACAAACCAGCCAGGTAACCCTGGTATGGATCCTGTACGTCCTGGTGCTTGGTTTAGGGCTGGTGCATTACTGGAAAAAAATGCCGCGATTCCTATTACTGGCGTGTCTGTTCGCCATCCCCTTCCTGGGTGAGCTGATCGTAAGTATCCACCAACCCATTTTTTCCGATCGAAACTTGATCTGGACAACGATTCCTTTGTTCCTGTTACTGGCGGCTGGTATCGCCCAGTTGAGGTACGGTCTTCTTATCATCGTGGTGCTGGGGATTTTTGGTACGGTCAACCTGTTTTCTGCCGGCGATTATTACAGGTTCTTACCCAGAGAGGACTGGAGCAACGTTGCCGGTTATGTCGCAAAAAACGTTGAAAAGGATGATTTAATCTTGTTCAACGCCACCTGGGTGCAAATCCCATTCGACTATACTTTTGACATTTATGAAAACCAGTATTATCTCGAGGTAGAGAAACATGGGGTTCCCGTTGATCTGTTCGATAGCGGCATAGCAGAACCAAGGATGACGGAGAGCGATATACCCAGGTTGAATTCACTGTTGAGCGGGCATCAGAGAGTCTGGCTGGTTTACAGTTATAACGGGTATACGGATCCAATGGAGTTGATCCCACGAACGCTTGCAACGGAAATGAAAATCACCCAGGAGCGCGATTTTAATGAGGTGAAGGTGAAATTGTATGAAATCCCTTGAGGCTGATTTCTCGTCATGGAATTTCTTGAGGCAAAGACAAGGGATTAGGTGAATTTAGTAATTACTCACTAGAATCAAGGGAAAAGGTTGATGTAATATTGCCAGTGGAAGATTGCTCCCCGAAAATCTGCGGGGACAGGTTCGTCGAGCTTCGGTATCTGGTAAAAAGCATTGGATTCATAGAGCGCTCTTCTCGCAATGACAGTAAATATTCTTGGTTTTATATATTATGACCCTGGAAAGTGTTAAAGTGAACTCGGTGAGCAGTTACTAAATTTAGAGCTTGCCGCGCAGCGGAGAGGTTATGGTAGATGGTTGTATCAGAGCACTCATCAGGATTGATGGAAACCACACGAGCCTGCACAGATTATCGCACCTCCTGGCACACTGACGCACCATCGGCGGGGCGTCTCTACGGGGGAAACTGTGTTGGGTTGCGGAAGAAAACGCCCTCAACCCGGTATGAGGACAAAATGGGGAAACCCAACCTACAACTCAACCTTCGAGGTTGAGTGCTTCGAGGCGAGAAAAAGCGGCGACAGGATCAGTTATATTTGGTTTTTATTACGGTCATCGGATCACCCGGAATTGCTGGTCCATGCCCAAACCAGACATGCGTCCCATTTACACTTAGTTTATAAATGAAATATGCTTTTACATCCTCGTTGGCGTATGCCCAGCCATTCCCAACCTGTGAGGTCATCAGTTTGAAGAAAAATTCCATTTCCCCCTCCTCACCTAACCTGCCGTCCTTTTTTTGGAGGGCGTGCATCGTGCGCTCCACCCGTTTTTCATACAACCGGCACCAGTCAGGTCGTAAATCCTCAAGCTCCACCACCCAGGGATGCAGCCTATCGGAGAAGATATTCACCTGGAACAGATAGCTAAAGGGAGGCGAATCCAGATGAGAAGAAATGTTGCGATCACCGGCAAATTCGTGCTTTTGCGCCAGCACTTTATCCTCCTCTAAATGGACGGTATTCAAGGCGTAACCATCATAAAAAGGCTGCAGGCTTTCGATGATTTCTTTTACTCCCAAAACTGCTCCGAGACGAAGCGTCAGCCAGGTGACCACGTTCGCCAGCGTCCCCCCGCTAAGCTCGGGGAAATCACGGATATGCAGCTTATCCACCCCCTGGGCATAACCGTCACTGCGCCAACCAAAGGCTGGTCCGGGCAGCAGGTCAGGGTAAATGAAGGCATTCATCAACACGGGATGCGCATTATCGCCGATGTTGAATTCGGCTATGCGCAGCAAATCAAAGCCGCTGCCTGGCTCGTCTTCCACATCTTCCTCGGTATGCCACAGCACCACCGAGCTATCCTGCACCCGGTACAAACCAGTCTGGCAGCCAGTGCAGTCATTTTGCAGGAACATGGCCAGGTCGAGGCTTCCAACGGGCTGGTAAGCCTTTAATGCGGAATGATCGAAAGAGTCCAACCCTGCTCCGTCAGACCAGGCAGCCAGGCATTCCAGGTACTCACTAATTGCCACCCGCAGACGCATATCCAGGCGCTCGTCGCTACACTTCTTAGCGAGCGCCGCAAGACAAACCTGCGACTGGTTGAGCAGCTTCTGAATCCGTGCAGACTCCCAGACGTCCAGCTTGTGCTTCAGGATAGACTGAAGCTGCTGCCTTGCATGCTGGCCTAAAAGCCGGTGTGCAGTGGGCAGGTCATAGGCGGTGTAATCCAGCCTGACCAAGCCTCCAAACCTGGCCTTGACCGCCCGCAGCTCTGTTATGCTTGCCATGATCAATTGACCTTATTTCGCCGGGATGTAGCCTGCCGACGTCCTCTGAAACTCTACCACAGGCAGAACATCCACCAATTCATATTCACGCTGTCCAAGCCCAAGCTTCTCACCATACTCGGTGATCATATACGGGTTTTTGAGCGGACCATGCAGCACTTGGAAGGGGTGCCCCACGCGGGTGTGTACTTCCATGCTGGTGGGTACATTTTCCTCAATCAGCCGGGAGTTCCCGGTCATATCCAGCACCGCCTGTTCCACTGCAACGATGTCATCTGACCCAAAAACCCCTGCATCCGGCAGGATGGGCATGCTGGTGAACCCGAAACAGTCGCATACGGGGGTCATGTGCGTCGCCAGGCTGATATGGGTCGCTTTACCTGAGGCGAACGTGGAAAGTGTTATCGCCACGCTGTGGGCGCAAGCTTCCTGGAAGGAGTGGAAGTTCAATGCATCGATTTTCAAGCTCCCCGGAGGCGCCACCAGCAGGCATCTCCCACAGGCATTACACTGCTCGGGGTGCAAGTGCAGATTACCCGGGTGTTCCTTATCATCCACCAGTGCTTCGAACGGGCATGCCTCTCTTATTCGTTGGCGCGTTGCTTCATCCGGACACTTCTCAGGGAACCAATACGGGTCATATTGCGTCGTATCATGGATGGCACTGCGCGTGTCACCCACCATGCATCCCAGGGCCAGGTTTTTGAAAGCTGCACCAAACCCACAGCTGGGGTGTCCTTTCACATGCGAAAAATTCACCAGGAAGCTGGCATCCTGAGCCATACCGGCCAAATGCCAATCCTGGATATTTTTATAAGGACGGTGATGACTGTAAAAATATTTCTCATTGAGTCCGGCGGCCGGGTAAACCTGGCACCCAATCACCTCAGGTGCATAACCCCGCATTTCCGCGCCCTGCGCATCCCAACTCACATCTGCCACGAAAGGTTTACCACCGCCATCCTTGATCGCCTGCACCACCTTGCGCACGAAGACCGGGTGAATGGTGGAATAGACGATATTATTTCCCGTATGCATCTTGATCAGCACCGTCTCATCTTTAACCCGCTCCCGCAGGTGCAGCTCGTCGATGATCAGGTCGAGCTTGGCAGGCAAGGTTTCCTTGGCTTCGAGGCGGGCCTGTCGCGGCGAGCCATAAAACACTTTACTCTTATGCGGGTTACCCGCACGAGCATCGTTTAGCATCAGTAATGTTCCTTTCAAAAAATAAAATTGTGTGCATATTATAAATCACACGAGGCTCTTTACACTCCCCACCTGTGGGGTGTTCAATTTTCAAAAATACCCACCTGTAGGGATTGATTATTAAACAAAAATCCTATACACTCTATATAATGGAAGGTGTTTAATTAACCACACCGTGAGGAGAATGCAATGAACAGAAATATTTACAAAATTGGATATTTAATGCTCTGCCTGGTTTTGATCTTGGGGATCGGTAGTGCGGCTGCCCGAGCTCAGAGCGACCAACCAAAGGCGGAAAATAAGATCTTTATCCCGTTCCTGTATAAAGGTCCCAACAGCAATCACGCCATCACCGGGCGGGTGCTCAGCCCGAGCAACGCGCCCATATCGGGGGTAACCATCCGCACAGACCATGGACAGGTTACGGTCACCAATCAAAATGGTGAATACTCGCTGGGTGGCCTGGACGAAGGCAACTACGTACTCACCCCATCCATGGGTGGAACGGCATTTTCCCCCGCCACTTCTTCGGTGGTGGTCCCCCCCGATGTGCAGATGCTGAATTTCACCGCCCAGGTGGATTGTTCGGAAGCCATTATTAATGGTGGTTTTGAAGACAACTCGGGCTGGGAGATTCCCATCACCGAATACACTGCCGGTTACAGCAGCTCTGAGGCTCATTCCGGCGGACGTTCCATGCGTACGGGAATTGTCATCGAGGCGGATAATCGGTATAGCTATTCTTCCGCCCGCCAGAAAGTGACCATCCCATCTGGCTCTACCAGCGCCTCTCTCACCTTCTGGCTTAAACCCTTCAGCGGTCAGGTCAAGGGACTCTCTCTGCCCGAAGCACCCGCCATCGGATCTCCGCTGAGCGAGATCAAGATGGCAGGGGATGTGCAGTATGTTCTCGTCCTGGACAGCAACTATAACATCATCAACACCCTGATCTGGCAGATCAGCGATAGCCGCAGCTGGAGCGAATACCAGTTTAACCTGACCCAATATGCCGGTAAGACCATCTGGCTCCATTTCGGCACCTACAACGATGGCTTTGACGGAATATCTTCACTATTCGTGGATGACGTATCCGTGGATATCTGCCCAGGCGGCGGTCCACCCACCCCAACTGCCACACCCGGCCCGTGCGGTAACCTGTTCCATAATTCCAGCTTCGAGGCTACCAGTGATTGGGAAATCCCCATCACGGCTTACCCGGCGGGGTATACCAACGCTTACGCCCACAGCGGCTCCCGCTCCATGCGCACCGGGATTACCGACCCGGCTCAGAATAAATTCAGTTATTCCGATTTCCGCCAGGCAGTGCACATCCCCCCAGGCGCTCCGGTGGCGAAAGCCAGTTTTTGGCTGTATACCCTGAGCGGTGAAGCCAAGAGTTTAGCCCAGCCTGAAAAAATCACGCCAAGCGGGAAACCATTCGACCAAACCACCCTGAGCGGTGATGTGCAGTATGTGCTGATCCTGGACCAATACCAGAATTGGATCGACACCCTGGTCTGGCAGCGTACAGATGAAGGCTACTGGCACTATTATGAGCTCGACCTGCGCCGCTATGCAGGCTACACCATTTACTTGCAGTTCGGTACCTTCAATGACGGGATAAACGGGATCAGCACTATGTTCGTGGATGACGTTAGCCTGGATGACTGCGTCACCACCCCCACGCCGGGTCCGAGCCCAACTCCCACCAATACTCCCACTATCACCCCCACACCGGGACCATGCCAGGAACGGATCGTCAATAACAATTTCGAGGGCAGTAATGGCTGGGAAATCCTCAACACGCACTACCCGGCGGCTTATTCAAACAGCCAATATCACAGCGCCTTCCGCTCCATGCGCAGCGGGATCGTCGAACCGGCACAGAATACCTACAGCTATTCCGATTTCCGGCAGGTGGTCACCATTCCCTCCAGTGCGCACCACGTGACATTGGGGATGTGGGTCTATCCCTCCAGCAGTGAATCGGCGCTCGGTTTTCTCCCGATGCCTGAACGGACCCAGTATTTCGGGTTGGAACCGATGCAATCCGATGCCCAATACCTGCTCGTGCTCGACCAGTACCAGAACTGGATCGATACGCTGGTGTGGATGCGCAGCAACAGCCAGACCTGGACGAATATGCAGGTCGATCTCACCCGCTATGCCGGCTGGACGATCATGCTGCAATGGGGCACCTACAACAATGGCACAGGCGGCATCAGCTCCATGTACGTGGATGACGTGAATTTACAAGCCTGCCCATAATACGATTATCGTGATGAATCAAACGCCCCGCCAATCAAGGCGGGGTGTTTTTTTAAGGGTATACGGACAGAATAAAACCCTGCAGGCTCAATGGATAGCCAGGATCAGCATCGCACCCAGCATATAAAGGGAAGCATACTTGAACAACCCAAAATTGAGCCTATCCGACGGGCGAAGCACGCTGGTCAATGCCAGGATCAGCAGGCTGGTGCCCAACACCGCCAGCAGGCTCAATGCTCCGGCTGATAAGCCCACCCAAAAGGCAGCCAATCCCATCGCCAGGGCTGCCAGAACGCTGGAGACGGCTATGATCAACCGGGTAAACTTGAAGCCATAAATTGAAGCAATCGTTGGTATGCGGGCAGCCTGATAATCTTCATAATACTTCATACTGAAGGTAAGGATATGGGTGGGGATCCAAAACAAGACGGCCAATAAAAGCAGCATACCGACCCAATCGATGTACCCCAAGGCAAGGGCACGCCCGGCTAGAACCGGGATGCCGCCCGAAATACCACCCAGCACGATCGACCAGGGCGTGCGGCGTTTGAGCCATAGCGTATAGATGAAGACATCAAAGAATATCCCGCCAGCCACCACCATGGCGTAAACGGGTGAGAGCAACAGCGACCAAAGGATACCGGCGGAAGATAATACAATCCCAAAAAGCAGCGCCTGGTATGGTAAAACCGTATGCGCTGCCAGCGGACGGTTGCAGGTGCGCTGCATGATGGCATCGATGTCGCGGTCCAGCCACATGTTGAGCACGGTACTGCCGCTAATTGCCAGGAACATGCTTCCGGCCATGGCAAATATTGCATTCGTATCTGCATGCGCCGGACGGATGCTTAAAAAACCTGCCAGCGCCGTTGTGAGCAGCAGGAACGTCTGCAGGCTCTTAATCAGAGGCCAATACCTGACCCGAATGGATTTCACACTTGGGATTACCGATGCCAGACGAGCCATTGGGTTCGTCAACCTCACCACACTAACTTATCGTAACTGATCAACCTTATTTGGCGATGCTGCTGTTCCTGGTTGGCTTTGACCAGAAGCTTGACCGCTATGAGATGCGTAGATTATACCTGATCCCTCTCAGCTGGGCTGTTGAATGTATTCCAACACCGCAATGTGCTAACCCTGTGCCAGCAGCTCCTGCAGCACCGCCCTGGAGTGCGCTTCGACGGTGGCGTGCAAGCTGCCCCCGTGGCTATCCATCGTCACTACCACCGGGAAGTCCTTGACCTCGGTTACCCACATGGCTTCCGGGACGCCGAACTCGAGCTTGTATACCCCAATGACGCGGGTGACAGATTGGGCAATCAGCGAGGCTGCGCCTCCGATGGCATGCAGGTAGACGCCCGGAACATCCTGGCAGGCTGCGAGGGTCTTGGTGCCCATGCCGCCTTTGCCAATCACGCCCTTGAGGTTGAAGTGTTTCATTACCATCCCTTGATATGGTTCTTCCCGGATGCTGGTGGTAGGGCCGGCAGCGACAAATTTATACTGCTTCGTATCCAAACCTGCCACCACGGGTCCACAGTGGTAGATCACACTGCCGGCGAGCAGGGGCTTGAGCGCTTCGTAGACTTCCAGGTCATCTCCTACGGGTTGGCGGGTCTTTTTAATGAATGTATCCACCATCCATTTGTGGGCAGCATCGCGGCCGGTAACCATGATCCCATTTAGCAGGATGGGGTCGCCAACTTTGAGCTCACGAATGGCATCATCACTGAGGGGCATAATTAGTGTGCGCATCGGTTTCCTCCGTTCACTCGTATTTGACCAAGTCGGCAGTGACAGTCAGCTTGCGCCGGCGGTAAGCCCAGCACATGTATGACACGCTGACGAAGAAACTGGCAGGCAGGCGGTTAAGATGGGTTATCTTGGTACCCAGGAGGGTTGTCGCTCCACCGAAACCCATCGGTCCAATACCCAACTGGTTGCCTTCCTCGACCAGGCGCTTTTCCAGCGCATCCAGCTGCGGGTCGGGGTTGACATCATCCAGCTTGCGGTACAAGGTTTCCTTTGAGGCGTAGTAGCTGCTGCCGCGGTCTCCGCCAATGGCAACTCCCAAAATACCCGGCGCACAGCCCTGACCCTGAGCCTGGAACACCGCGTCCAGCACCACCTTGCGTACGCCTGCCAGGTCGCGCCCGGCGTTCAGAGCATCACTGGGCAGCGAATATTGGGCCCCCACATTCTCGCAGCCGCCGCCTTTGAGCATCAGCTCGATGGTCAGGGTATCTCCCGCCACTTCTTCGAAGTGGATAGACGGGAAATGCCTGCCGCCGAGATTATTGCCGCTGTTCTTGCCTGTGATCGAGTCGACCGAATTGGGTCTAAGGTAAGCTTTTTTCGTCGCCTGAACCACTGCTGCCTCGATCTGCTGGCGCAGGGCGCGTGTACTCCAGCCTGCCGGGTAGTAGACGTAGAATATGGGAGTGCCGGTATCCTGGCAAATGGGGGTGGAGTTTTGGCGTGAAAGCTCCACATTCTTCAGGATGGTCTCCAGCGCCCCACGAGCAGCGGAACCGGGATGTTCGTGCCCAACCGCCCGCCTGATGGAGGCTTCCACATCGGGGGGCAGGTCGGTCGAAGTGAGTCGGACAAGCTCAAGAAGATTATCAGTGATATCTTGCATCATAGCCTCCGCAGGCTCCAGGTTGGATCACCGGATTGAGTGGATAAAAAAGGATTAGCATAAGCTTGCCAATCATTGTACACAACTTATCAGCCGGTGGATACTGACAACTGATAACGATTCTGCATGACAATCCGCCTCTTTATATTATCGAACGGGTCGATTTCATATCGCTGGCGTTTCAGGTCTGTACTTTGGGACGAAAAGCACCAGGCTGATCGGTCCGGCTAATAAAATCCACAGTGCGGCTTGCAATCCGGAGCGGGCAGCCACCCAGCCAATGAGAAAAGCGATCCCTCCTCCCAGCACGCCAATGAGGGAGTTGATTGCCATCACCGTGCCTGAGTGCCCGGTTGCTTCTCCAAAGGCCTCGCCCTGCAGCACCTCATACCAACCCAGGGTGACCAGCTTGATGAGGACGATCAAGACGATCTTCGCCCAGAGCCACGGTGCTAACAACCAGATGGCGTAGAGAATCCCACTCATCCCAGCAGACAGACGCACCAGTTTCCTTCCAGGGAATCGATCCAGCAGTGGGATCAGGACGATATTGGAGATCAGCCCGGCCCCCATCAACACGCCCATCATGACGCTTGCCTGAGCCACACTGAGACCGATCACATCGGTAAAATACAGCGCCAGGTAGCCGGTGAGCACATCGAGAAGCAAGTCTGATGACTGGAGAAGAACCATCCAACGCATCAGCCTGGGGTTGCGCAATGCCTCCCACAGCCCGTGCAGCAAGTCCATCCCAGGGAGGGCTGACGGTTGTGATGGGCCTGGCTTGGGAGGCAGTGGGATGTACCGCAGCCAGGTCATACCCACGAGCACCAGGCACATCACGGCCAGGCAGATATATGCCCAGCGCCAACCGAACCCCAAAGCTAACCCCGCAGCCAGCAACAGTGGTCCAACCAGGTTTGCCACTGATCCCGAAAGGGTCCATCTTGCCATCATCTGCGGCTCGCGCTTCGGGTTCAGGTCCATCAGCGTTGCCTGGGAGAGGGACACAAAAGCGCCACTGGCGGGGAAGGCGATCACGAATCCCACCAACGCCAAAGCAAAAGAGTTCGTGCTGGCGATGGCAAGCAGCGAAACCGCGATCGCGATACCTCCACCCAGCATGATGTGCTTGCGGAAGCGAGTATCCCCGAGCAGCATCAGCACCGGCTCGATGAAGGTATTGATGATACCCGGTACTCCCAGCAGCAAGCCCACCTGGACATAGGTGAGTCCGAGGTCGGTGCGCAAGGCGGGTAAAGCCGCGTTGCCCATGCCGTAATTCAGCTCGTCGAAGAACTCGATCAGCAGGAATAAGAAAGTGATCGAGCTAACTCCCCGCAGGATGCCAGATAAAAAGACCGATTGTTTGGAATTGTCCGTTTTTAACATTTCAGCCTCTTTCTCTCCATCAGATTTATGCGCAGGTCGTTGGGAGGGAAAGAGGTGGTTCGCGGGCATTTTTACGAGGAATTGCAGATCAACAGGGAGGGTGGTATCGGTTGAACATACTTTAATTATACTTTCGTTTTATTTCGCCGGGTAACTTAAGACATCACCCCAGCTGGATACTTCCTCAGCAAAGCCAGGCACATTTAACAAACCCGCCGCCCACAAGTACGCACGGTCGCGCTCGGGGATATCTGCCAGGGTCATCCAGCGTATGTCTACCAGGATCTGGTCTGTAGGGCTAAATTCCGGGTCAGTCCCCATGTGAGGCTGCTGATCGCCAATCGCGACCAAAAAAGTGATGGACTGTAGGTCAAAGCCGTCCATCGTCTGAGAGGTCTGGCGAACGATTTTACCGACAACACAACACTCTTCCTTTAGCTCACGCAGGGCTGCTTCGGAGGTTGTCTCCTGCGGTTCCACTCCGCCGCCTGGCAGGCACCACCATTCCTCACTTTCCAAATGGTGCTTGACCATCAGAATTTTCTCGCCCCGCTGGATTATGCATTGTGCCCTGATCATTTTTCCATCAGGTCCATATATGCATTGTCGATGAGGTCGACATCTTTAATGGCTAATTTCTGCATCAAGTCTTCTGCGATCAGCCGACCTTGCTCATCAGTCTGGTCCGGTTGCAGAACGACCTCCAGCTCGATGAAAATCCCCAATCCAGCCACATCATCCAAATGGATGCGGGTCTGCCCAACCATATAGAGGTACCTGACCTTGGAAACCACACCGCGAACCCCATAGGCCTCGGCGAGTATCAATTTCAATCCAGATGGGTTATCCGTCTCGAATATTTTATATTCCGAATGTTTCGGTCCGGTCACATCCTGCCTGTGGTAGGAAACCAGCTGCCCGTGCTGCGGACCGAGCTCCCTGAGCTTGATCCGTCCGTGTGGGCAGTTATAGAATGTGTCCACCTGAGGGATTACCTGGCAGGGAGTTTCACTCAGCTGCTCAGCCCTCTGCCGCAAGCCTATAAAATCATGCACACGAGCCTTGATCTCAATATTGGCTGGCATCGGTACCTCCTATGACATCATTTACAGTGAGCCATCCCTTACCCGGGAAAATCTTCGCCACCTGGGGTGCAAAGGTGGGGGTTTGCTCCAGCACAGCCACCGGAGCGCCATCTGCGGTGACCACTCCATTCTCCAGCAGGATGATCCGGTCTGCCGCCTGGACTGCAAGCTCCACATCGTGGGTTACCATCAAGATCGCCATGCCATCATCCCGCCAGGTTTTTAACAAGCGGACCAGAGACTGTTTAGCGGCATAATCCAGACCACGGGTGGGCTCGTCAAGCAAGAGTGCGCTCGGATGGGTCACCATGACGGCACCCAAGGCAACCCGCTGTCTTTCACCGGTGCTGAGATCGCGAGGGTAACGGCTGGCTTTATCTGCGATACCCAAGCGCTCCATCAAGAGAGCGGGCTGATCTTCAGGCCTGGTACTATCCAGGTGATGGTTGCGCAAAGTGATCAGCAACTCTTCCTCCACACTGTCAGCAAATAACAACGCATTAGGGTCCTGCGGGAGGTACCCCACCTGCTGACATATTTCAGCAACCGACCTACCACTGATATCCCGGCCTGCAACCTGGATGCACCCATCTTTGAGGGGTGCCAGGCCAATCAGCGAGCGCAGAAGGGTAGATTTTCCGGCGCCATTGAGACCCACCATCACCGCGATTTCCCCTGGGAATAGACCAAGGTCCACCCCCCGCAGAGCCTGCACCTCTCCAAAATTGACTTTAACGCCACTTGCCTGGATGAAGGCGGTACCGGTAGAACGGGCTGGAGCAGATCGCTTAACGGCAGTCATTTTACTTGCCTCAGTAATTTTATCCAGGGTTGCTTGAGCACACACCCGGGCTTCGCTGATGGTCAGGGGTAGTACTTCCCATCCGAAAAATTTGCCTAATGTGATCATGGGTGGGTTGAGCTCGATCTGGCGCAAAACGTCGCGCGGCGCACCTGAAAGTCCGTGCGGGTAATCCTCCGACAGATATAGTATTTGCCCGGTATGCGGCAAAACACGTTCCAGCCGGTGCTCTGCCAGGATGATGGTCAGACCCAGCTGCTTATTCAGCTGTACCAGGGCTGCCAGCACTTCTTCAGCACTGTGCGGGTCTAGCTGAGAGGTGGGTTCATCCAACACCAAAATACGTGGTTTTAATGCCATGGCGGCGGCAATGGCAACGCGCTGGATCTCACCCCCCGAGAGTGTTTCGAGCCGGCGTGAACGCAGCGAGGTGAGCTCAAGCAGCTCCATTGCATCCGATACCCGAGTTTCCATCTCATCTTTTGGTATTCCGGCATTCTCCAGCGAAAATGCGATTTCATCCTCCACCCGGTCGACAACAAACTGCGCTTCTGGGTCCTGGAATACAAACCCGACAGTCCGGCTCATTTCACGGGGTGATAAGCGCGCCGGGTCAAGCTCATTGATACGGATCATTCCACGTAGGTTTCCCCCGCTAAAATGTGGGACCAAGCCATTGATGCAGCGCAGCAAGGTAGATTTTCCCGAGCCGGATGGTCCCATGACGACACACAACTCGCCAGCAGGTACCTGCAGACTCACACCATGGAGGGCAGGATGGTCAGCCCCGGGGTAGTTAAAGGAGAGATTACGAATATCGATCATCGGTCACCAGTATATCACTGTTAAAAATGACCAAGGACACACGCAGGGAGAATGTGTCCATTGGATGGTACTTGACGAGCCAGTAGATAAGCTGAATTCTGTTTAAGTGGATCTGCTATCGCGTTCCTTGGTTAAAAGAGTGGCAATATTTTGGTCATCTTCGGGCATAGAGATCAATTTTCCCTGGATATATTCGCATTCGAGCATACTTAGCTGCGCCAGCTGCTCTTTTGTCTCCACTCCTTCAGCTACCACCGTCAACCCCAGTCCGTGGGTAAGCTTGATGATAGCCTGTACGATTTTCATGTAATTCGGATCAATCAGGATCTTGCTGATGAAAGAGCGATCGATTTTTAATACCTTAATTGCATCATGGGATAAATAATTCAGCGAAGAATACCCGACACCAAAATCATCGATTTGAACCTGGATGCCATGTTCTTTCAACCGGTCAAGTACATCAAGGATGATCTCGAAATTCCCCATTACTGCATTTTCAGTAATTTCCAAATTCAAGCTGCCTGGGGGTAAGCCTGTCTCCTCGAGGACCTGGACAATATATTCAACAAAATCAACCTGATTAATATGCTTGCCAGAAATATTGACACTTACCCCGAAAGGTGGATCATTCACAAATTCTTTCTGCCACTTCACCAGCTGGAGAGCGGCTTTCCGCATCACCAGGCGGTCCAATTGAATGATCAGCCCGGTTTCATCGGCGAGGGGGAGGAACTCGCTGGGAGGTAACAGCCCTCTTTCCGGGTGTTTCCACCTCACCAGGGCTTCGAACCACACGATCCGCCCAATTTTGACGTCCACGACCGGTTGGAAATATACATCCAGCTGTTCTTTCTCGATTGCCTTCCTAAGCGCTGATTCAATTTCCAAGCGGAGCATGATCTGGTCGCGCATCGCGCTATCAAAGATTTCATAGCGCGAGCGACCATTCTCTTTGGCGCGGTACATGGCAGTGTCTGCATCGCGCAAGACGTCTTCCGGGCGGTCATACCCGGTGGTGCTCAACACAATCCCCATGCTGGCCGACATGAAAATGGTATGGTTCGGCAGCAAAGTGGCTTGCATCAGCTTTTTCTGGATCCGGTCAGCAACACGGGTGACGTCGCTTACATCCCTGATATCCTCCAGCAGGATGGTAAACTCATCACCACCCAGCCGTGCCACAGTGTCCATTGGTCGTAGGATGGATTTTAGTAAATGAGCTGTCGCCACCAATAATTGGTCTCCGGTCAAATGCCCGAGGCTATCATTTACATCCTTGAACCGGTCAAGGTCGAGGAACAGGACCGCGTAGATGTTGCTGTTATCCCGCTTGCTGCGTTCAATCACATGCTTGAGGCGGTCAATGAAAAGTGACCGGTTGGGCAATTCGGTGAGTGAATCGTGGAAGGCGTCATGCATCAGCTTGGTCTCAGCCTGCTTGCGCAGGGTGATGTCGGTCTGTGAACCTGCCAGCCGTAAGGCAGCCTTGTCCGTTCCGATGACCGCCATACCGCGGCTGAGCATCCAGCGATATGTGCCGTTGGAATGCTGGATGCGATATTCGCACTCAAAATGAGCCGAGAGTCCCTTGACATGAACGGAGATGTTGTTCCTTAGTTGGGCGATATCTTCAGGATGGACACGGTTGAACCATTCATTGGGATTATCACTGATCTCCTCGTCTGAATATCCCAGCATTTGCTTCCAGCGTGGAGAATAATAGATTTGACTTTTTTTCAGGTTCCAATCCCACAACCCATCATTTGCCGCCCGTACCGCCAAGGCATAGCGTTCTTCGCTTTCTCTAAGTGCACTCTCAACCCTCTGACGCTCGGTGATCTCCTGTCTTGCCTGCTGGTATAAGGCGGCATTATCCAATGCAACCGCTGCATAAGCTGCCAGAGAACTTAATACCACTTCGTCGTTTTCCTTGAATGGGATATCGTTCTTCCGGTTGGTGACCGAAAGCACTCCCAATGGCTCACCCTTCGAAAGGATTGGAACGTGTAGAAGACTATGGACGAGGAAACCGGTTGACACTTTTAACGGCGTCTTCATGCTGGGCTCAACCGCCCGCATCGGGCGCTTCGATTTGATCACCTGTCCAACCAATGAATCAGCAATGGGGATCCTGAGGGTCTTGATCGAATCCTCATCCATATTCTTAACAGCCCGCAGGTATAGCAATCCGCTGTCCTTCTCTAATAATGCCAGGAAACCTTCTTCAGCGTTGGTCAGGGATACCCCGGCTTCAACGATGCGAACGAGCACTTCCCCCAGCTCGAGGGTGGAGGTAACGCTTTGCCCAACCTTCGAGAGCGACGTGAGCCAGGCAACCTGCTCTTCGAGCTGACTATTTAAAATCGCCTTTTCGCGCTGCAGCCGGCTTTCGGATAATGAGCGGGTAATTGCCTCTGTGAGCAGCGTTTCATCGAGCGGTTTACTTAGATAATCATGCACCCCCAATCGAAATGCTTCAGCCGCCACCTGCTCGGACCCATGCCCGGTCATTAAGATTGTTGGGATGCGGTAGCCATCTTTTGACAACCGGCGCAACAAGTCGAGACCGGTTAAATCAGGCAGCTGCAAATCCAACAGCATGAGGTCAAAGTTGGCATTATGCTGCTTCACCATCTTAATGGCAGTATTAGCATCGCGTGCCACCAGCACTTCATACCCCATCGCAGGCAGAACAGTCTCTGCCAAAAAATCACTTATTTGGCGGTTATCATCGACGACTAGAATGATTTCGTGGCTCATTAATACCTGCTACCTATCCGAATAATCACCATAAACCCCAAAAAATTTCCGGCTCATGTGTTGTGACGCTATGAGCTGTGCCTTTTTCTCAATATCTGCCGAATAAGACTATTATAATATAAAGCGCTCCTTGCATGAACTATGCCTAATTTCAAGCACACAAATCGAGCAACCGATCGACTAGCTTCTCTCAGCTGGTAGATTTCATGCTGTATATAACTGGTCGAATAACGCTGGACCGATGTGACAGTGTCTTGATTAGCAGGGATATAATATAGATTACAGTATTATTTAGCTTGAAGCGAAGAGTACTGTGGAAAGTGACTGCTCAGATTAATATCCTCGGGAGGGATAGATGCAAATACTTGGGATCGATATTGGTGGGACTGGGATCAAGGGGGCACCTGTGGAAACCGATACTGGTGTATTACTACTTGAACGCTTTCGCCTGCCTACTCCTGAAGGCGCAAAACCCGACCCGGTTGCGGCAGTTATCAAGGAAATAGCAGCGCAGTTTCGTTGGCATGCCCAGATTGGCTGCGGCTTCCCGGCGGTGATCCGCAATGGTATAGCGGAAAGTGCTGCTAATATCAACTCGAGGTGGATCGGGACAAATGTCGCGCAGCTATTCTCTGAAGTGACACAGTGCCCGGTACATGTGATCAACGATGCCGATGCCGCTGGCCTGGCTGAAGTGACCTTCGGAGCTGGCAGGGGCGTAAAAGGGGTCATATTGATGATCACCATAGGGACAGGGCTGGGTTCCGGCTTGTTCATCGATGGGAAACTGGTCCCCAACACCGAGCTCGGTCATATCGAAGTCGATTGTGACGACGCCGAGACGCTAGCCTCGGATGAAGTGCGTAAAGAACAGGACCTATCGTGGAAGAAGTGGGCCAAGCGCCTGGATAAATACCTGAATTCCCTAGAAAAACTGTTTTCTCCCGATCTGATGATCCTCGGGGGTGGTGTAGTCAAGAAACAGGATCAATTCCTTCCCCTTATTACGGCGCGAACAAGAATTGTCCCTGCAGCGTTGGGAAACGATGCGGGTATCGTCGGAGCCGCCCTGGCGGCAGGACTGCATATTGATGAATAAAATTTCACTACGGTATCTACAGCTAATGCCCGAACAGGCAGTACCGGATATTTCCGAATTGAAGCCTTTCCTGGCAGTGTTGGTGATTGAGGAACCAGTCAGCCAACAATGGCAGGATCAAGTTAGCCGATGGCTGGTTAGATCTGGGTGCATCTATATGGTGGCATGGGGACTCAACTGCAGCGAATGGGATGACTCGGTTGATTTTGCCAATATCGAACAGTTTAATTACGGTGAAATTCCCGAAGACGAATTGGTGATGACTACATGGCATGATGATGAAAAACTCAAAGACGTCTTTTGGCAGGCAAAGAACAGCGCTGAACATGCCTGTATTGATTATTCCCACACCCTGATTCTTCACATCTCGATGGAGAACAAAGAACAGGAATTTCTGTCGTTGTACTCTACGGCCTAGAGCGTTCGGGAAAAGACGGTTACAAGAAGATAAAGCTTAAACAATTACCAGATGTATGAGAACCACCAGAAACTTAGAGCCCGCAGCTAAAATCTAGCTGCGGGCTCTAAGTTTCCATAACCGTTAGCAAGTTTATTACTATTTGTGTTAGGAAGAGTGAAGGCATGAAAACTCTGATGGTCCCAACCCTTTGCATCCAATCTATTAAAGGATTAATAATCAACCCATAATTGCGACAAATTTTATGATAAAATGTATATATAAAATATAAGGGAGGTGTTGCAATGGCAGCTTTTTTAATTCAATTCAGCTATACGGAACAAGGTGTTAATGGTCTGCTCAAAGAAGGCGGATCAAAGCGGCGTGACGCTACAGAGCAGCTCATCAAAAGTGTGGGTGGAAGATTGGTAGCTTATTACTTCGCCTTTGGAGAGTATGATGGTATCGCTATCGTCGACGGAGTAGAAAATGCTGATGCAGCGGCAGCATCCCTGACCGCTGCTGCAAGCGGTGCAGTTAAAACGAAAACGACTGTGCTGATAACACCAGACGAGATTGACAGGGCCGCCAGGAAAAACCCGACGTATCGCGCTCCTGGTCAATGACACCAGCTTGCAGATAATCTTTTAAGGGGAATAATAAAATAAAGGTTGCAGTGGGGGATCGTCTCCGTAAGGATCGATTACATATGAAAAAGAAGGGCACATTGCAATTGATAGCACTGTGCTCTTCTTGTTTGTATATATTCCCGATATTCAAGCGAATTAATTAATTGACCGATACCTTGATCGCCTTTGGACGATCCGTCTCTGCCTTGGGGATATGCAAGGAAAGCACACCGTTCTTGATCGAGGCTTCAACCTGTTCGGGATCGGCAGCAGTCGGTAGGGTAATCACCCGGCTGAAGTGCCCATCGGGCAGCTCGGATAAAATGTATTTGGTATCTTCATCATCGCCTGATTTAAACTCACCGCGAATGGTGACTGTATCGTTCAATACCTCAATATCCAGTTCATCGGCACTTAATCCAGGGACCAACGCCATGATGTCGTATGAATCTTCACTTGCTTTAACATCCACAGCCAACCGCATCTCACAATCAGTAGAAGTCGGTTCTGCAGCGGAATTTTCAAACCAGTGGTTCATTGCCTGGCGCATGGCAGCCATCCGGTAGTATGGGGTTACGTAGAAAGTCATGATATTTTCTCCTTATCACAATATGGTTTCTATGGTCTTATGTATAGATGATACTCCCCCCGTATCAGAGCGCCGCTAACGTTGTATATGAGTTTTACAAGAATCCCGTCTGAGGAGGTTAATAGATCATTTTTTTGCTAGACAGATCATGTAGGGTGAAGCCTCGTCATAAGGAGAGCGGTTAAAATCTCCGTAAACATCAACTATTTCCAGCCCCATAGAGCGGATCTCTTCCAGGTAGTCAATCGCTGGGAGCAATTGGTGAGTGGTCTCAGCCGTAAACCTTTCCACCCTGCCATCAGGAAATAATTGGTCATAAATCCAGGTCACGTGGAAAGCGTGCTTCGTCCTGTGCCAGGCGCTGCTCACCTGCACCGGGTTGTCCGTCTCAGGGAGTAAAAATTCGTCTTCGAGCTCGGGGACCGAACGGGTGGGCAAGTCAGCCAAAGTTGAAGGGTTGGGGATGCAAAAGGCGAATAAACCACCGGTTATTAAATGCCGATGGACACATTCCAGGCAAGCCAGGCGTTCGTATTTCTGCAGGGTGCTATACGTGTTGCACGGCAGGATGATCAGAGGAAACTGCGCAAACAGGTTGAAACGGGTGATGTCAGAATCAACAAGCACTGGAGTCGGCTTTATTTCTCCAATCCTTGCGCGTAGAAACTGCAGCATAACCAGGTCATGGTCGATCCCGATGGTGTGAAAACCTGCCTCTGCAAGGGGCATGAGCACTCTACCCGTCCCGCAGCCCAGCTCCAGTACAGGATCTCCCCAGTGAGCAGCCAGATCAAGCCACAAGGGGAGGTCCTCCAGGTGCAGGTTGTGATGGGCATGGATAAGCTTGGGGAGCATGCTATTTATAGGCCGGTCTGAGCCTGTGCATGACCAAATGATAGACCGATTGCACTTCGGGGACTTTAAGCGCTATGATGATAAGACCATAAATCAAACCGCCGATGATAACTCCCCCCAAGCCTACCAGCCAAGCTGCACGCTCGCCGGTCAACCCCAACCAACCCCAAATCACCACTCCCATAATGGCTGCCGCCAAGACCGCCTGGACGGTTCCCTTGAGGATGCGCCTTCCCTCCAGCCAGATCAACCTGCGGTGCATGAAGACCAATAGTCCCGCCGCCTCCAACGCTGTTGCCAGTGAATTCGCCAGTGCCAGCCCACCCAGCGGCATCAACCCGAGGCGGGTAAACCAGCTGGAGAAGAGCACACTGAAGACCACATTCAATCCCATCGCAGCTGCCCCGATAAACACCGGCGTCTTCGTATCGTGCATGGCGTAGAATGCGCGTGCCAGGATTTCAACCAGGCAGTGCCCCACCAGCCCAAACGAGTACCATAACAACGCCCAGGAGATCAGCTGGGTGGATGCTTCGGTGAAGTTACCGTACTGCAGCATAAGCTCCACGATGGGCTGCCTGAGTAGGATCAGACCGATGGATGCCGGGACGGCAAGCAGCAGGATGCCTCGCACGCTAGTCGCGAGTGTGGTGCGCAGGTCATCCAGCTTTCCAACCGAGTATTGGGCCGACAGCGTAGGTAAGGCTGCCGTTGCCACCGATTGGGCGATGAGCGCCTGCGGGAAGAGCATCAATGTAAACCCCCAGCTGATGCCGGTCACGCTGCCCGGGATCATGTAGGATGCCAGGTGTGTATTCACCCAAAAATTGAGCTGCACTATTGCCACACCAAACACTCGCGGAAGCATCAGCGTACCCACATGCCTGACGTCAGGCAGTTTCAATCCCAGGGTGGGGAAATAGATGCCTTTCAACCGGAGCAGGCTGGGTATCTGCAATAAAAGGTGCAGGCATGATCCAATCACCACACCCACTGCCAGCCCATAAATGCCCATCGAGGGAGATAAAAACAGCACCCCGAAGATCATCCCCAGGCGGTACACCGCGGGGGTGAGAGCAGGTATAAAGAAAACCTGGTGCGAGTTGAGGATGCCCATCACCAACCCGCTGAGACCAAAGATCACTGCTGAAGGCAGCATGATGCGGAGTAAATTAACAGTCAGGGCTTCCTGAGCAGGAGGAAAGCCAGGTGCCAGGATATAATGAACCAGCGGCTGTGCAAAAATGGCTGCCAGGGTGGCTGCGATGATCAGCACAATCAGCACCAGGTTAGCGAGCGCTGAGGCAAGCTTCCAGGCAGATTTGTGCTCACCCTTGGTGAGCACGCCCGATAACGTGGGGATGAACGCTGACCCCAACGCACCGCCTGCCATGAGCAGGAACAACGTCTCAGATACGCGGTTGGCTGCCAGGAAGGCGTCCATCTGCGGAGAGGTTCCGAACGTGGTAGCATTCAGGATCAGGCTTGCCAAGTTGGCTATATTGCTCAGCAGCAAGGCAATCATCACCTTGCCGGCTGACCGGGCGATCTGGCGGTTGGCAGTATCTTCTATTAAGGCCATCGGGACAAATTATATCCGCATATTGGGCCAATCGGCGCAGTGCGGTTCAGGTTGTAGAAGTACAATTAAGGATGCAGATCATTATCACACAGCGGAGGGTAGAACTATGAGCGTTAGCTTGGTGATTGGAGCCCAATGGGGGGATGAAGCTAAGGGTAAAATTGTCGATCTGCTATCACCGGATGCAGCCATCGCTGCCCGGTTTAACGGTGGTGACAACGCAGGTCATACCGTGGTGAATGACTATGGCACATTCAAGCTAAGGCTCACTCCCAACGGGTTTTCCAACCCCAAAACGACCTGCATCATAGGTCCTGGGGTGGTGATCAACATGGCAACGCTGATCGACGAGCTACATAGGATAGAGTCGGCTGGGATCGACCTGCGAGAGCGTTTGTGGATCTCACCACGCTGCCACGTAGTGATGCCCTACCACCCGATGGTGGAATCCATCTATGAGATAGCTAAAGGTGCTGCCAGCACCGGCACCACCGGGCGCGGCATGGGTCCGGTCTACGCTGACAAGGCCAGTTATAACGGCATACGGCTGGTGGACATTCAGGACCAGGCCATCTTCCTCGAGAAACTTCGGGTGCAGCTGCAAGTGAAAAATGCCCTGTTCAAAGCCTTCAATCTGGAACCCCTGGACGTACCATCGGTCATGCAGGAAAAGCTCAGCCAATTTGCCCAGTTGGAAGGCATGGTGCGAGAGCCCTTTGGCTTGCTGCAAAAAGCGCTGGTTGAAAACGCCAATATCGTCTTGGAAGGCGCACAGGGATCGCTACTCGATAACACCTGGGGGACGTATCCTTTCTGCACGGCATCCACCACGATCTCGGGAGGAGTGACTGCCGGGTTGGGCATCGCACCCAAGTGGATCACGCGGGTGATCGGGGTGGCCAAGGCATATACCACACGTGTCGGACGCGGTCCCATGCCCACCGAGCTGAATGATGATACCGGTCGTGTCTTGCAAAATGAGGGCAAGGAGTTTGGCACGGTCACCGGCAGACCGCGCCGCTGCGGTTGGTTCGACGCCGAGCTGGTATCTTTCACGGCAAAACTGAATGGCTTCACTGATATCGCCCTGACCAAGCTGGACGTGCTGGACAAGCTGCCGAAGATAAAGATTTGCGTCGGGTACCATCCATTAGGGAAAAAGGGGGAGCGATCCCATTATTGGGAAGGCGATGCCCGTTGGCTGGAAGGGTATGAGCCTGAGTATATTGAGATGGACGGTTGGATGCAATCCACCAAGGAAGTGCGCCAGTTCGAGTGGCTTCCCAGACAAGCCCAGGCGTACGTGCGGCGGATCGAGGAGCTGGTTGAGACTCCCATCTCGTATATTTCTGTTGGTCCAGAGCGCAACGCAACCATAGTTGTGAAGCGCTAAGGCTGCCTGATACTTTTAGCTGCTCAGGTGCGTTTCCACAATCGAATAACAATTAGATTTTTTTCAGCGGTATTTTGATTAGAGTGTATTTCGAATGGTCTCAGCCATCTGCCGGGCACGCTGGGGTGCGTCTCCCAGGTAGCCAGTGACATCAAACAAGAGGCAGAGCTCATCTGCGGGCAGGTAGTGGTTAATCTCAGGGTCATGGCTGATCAATTCAGCCAGCAGGTTGGGTTTTCCAGCCTGGACTTCCGCCCAGGCGGTCATTGAGTGTTCGCGCAAGTATTCATGCATCACCTGGCGGTCAGCCCCAGCTTTTCCCAGCGCCATAAGCACCCGCTCGACGGCAGCAAACGGACCATACACCTCCAGGTTATGCTGGATGGCAATCTCGTTCACCTGCAGTCCGCTTAGAATTCTTTTGGTTGTCTGGAGCAGCTCATCACAGATGAGGAACGCTTCCGGGAGTATCGTGCGCCGGTTAGCCGAATCATCCAGGGTGCGCTCCAGGAGCGAGTTGGCGGCGTTATCCCAGGCGGTGCGCGGCATTTGCGCCAGCAAGCGCGCCAGCGAGTCGATCTTTTCGGCATTTATTGGATTGCGTTTAAAAGGCATAGCCGACGAACCCACCTGCTGCTTGCCAAACGGCTCGCTCAATTCACCGATGGGGGCAGATTGCAACAGGCGCAGGTCGAAAGCAAGCTTGTGTAGCGAGGCTCCGAGACCTGCCAGGCAACTCAGGACGGTATAGTCCTGCTTGCGCGGGTATACCTGAGTGCTTACGGGATAGAAGTTTAGCTCCAAACGCCTGGATAGGCTTCCCTCGAACTCGCTGAGGTTGTCAGTACCAATGAGCTGAGCATAGGATGCCCCCGTCCCTACGGCACCCTTGAAACCTTTCCCGCGCAGCTCGATTCGGGCGCTCTGAAGGGCCGTCCAATCCGAGTCCAAGTCCTGGGCATAACTTGCCAGTCGGTAGCCGAGGCTGGTGGGCTCGGCTGGCTGCAGGTGCGTGAAGGCAATTAATGGCAGACCGGCCCAGGTATTGATATCATCGGCTAGCAGGATGAGCACATCGCGCAGATCACTCAACAACAAATCGAGCGATTGGCGCTGGCGCAGCACATCCGCATTATCTTCGATGTCGGCGGACGTCGCTCCCAGGTGAAGGATGCCTCCGCCGACATGACACTGCTCGGCGAAAACCTTCAGCTCGGCCATCAGGTCGTGGTGGATCTCAGCCTCGATCTCGAGGGCGCGCACAACATCTACCAGCTCCAGGTGCTGGCGCAGATCAGCGACCTGGTCAGCCGATACCAATCCGAAGTCTGACTGCACCTCAGCCAGGGTCACCCATAACCTGCGCCAGAGCTTGCGCTTATTAACTTCACTCCAGACCTGGCGCATTGCCTGGGTGCCGTAACGCCATGAAAAAGGAGATTGGTAGGTTTCGTAGTTGGTGGTCATAAGGGTATTATAGAACAAAAAACGCCGGAGCAATCTTTTTTTCCGCATATCAGCGGATTTTATCTGGCATTCTATTATCAGCCTGACCAGCTGTCTAGCAGCGCTAGATTCTTGCCAGTTTATTATTCATCAGATTGCTCCGGCTTATTCAGTTGTCTTTATTATCATAGCACTGAATGGATACCGAATTCAAATACCATTTGTCATTATCCGTTTTATGACATGGGTATGACTGCTATACCTACAGATTACGCGATAAATCATCCAAACGTGCCATTTCATCAGCAGAGAGCCGAAATTTCATTGCACCCGCATTATCCACTGCCTGCTGCACCTTGGTTGCAGCCGGGATAGCAACAACGATATCTCCGCTAAAATTGATCAGCCAGCTCAATGCAACCTGAGCAATGGTTGCTCCAGATGGAGATGCGATCTCGTCCATAGCCTGGATGAGCTTGCGGGTGCGCTCAACCCCGCGCCGCATGATAGCCCTGCGCCAACCTTGCACCCGACCGAGCAGCTCGGGGTTCTTGTGGTATTTTCCACTCAACAAGCCACGGTCCAGTGGTGTGTAGGCAACAATCGTCACTCCCAGCTCCCTAGCGGTTTCCAGAACGCCATTCTTCTCAATCTCACGGCTCAATAAACTATATCTGACCTGGTTTACCGCCAGTGGCAAGCCTCTTTTTGCCAAAGCGTCATGCGCCTTACGCATACGGTCGGGGCTGAAGTTACTGATCCCCACCGAGCGGATTTTACCAGCCTCCACCAGGTCGGCCATGGCATTCATCTCGCCTTCAGGTGTTGAGAAACCGTAGGGGTGGTGGACCATGTAATTGGCGATGCTGAATCCATCCAGGAAGCTGAGGCGGTCTTCGATGGTGTGGGGGATGCTGGCGGCAGTCCGTAGAAAAGGCATCCATTTCGTGGCGACAACTACATCCTTGTCCGACATACCGGCTGCCTTCAATGCAGTCGCCAACGAACGCTCGGAAATTCCCGCCCCATACAACTCTGCCGTGTCAAACCAGTTGATGCCGCCGTCCAGGGCGGCCTTGATGATGGCGTTCTTTTGCTCCTGCGGAATGACCGGGAACATGTGTCCGATCAATCCACCTCCGCCGGCAAACTCCATCACTCCGAGCCCGATCGGGGAAACCAGGATACCGGTCTTTCCAAGGGATCGCATTTTGATCTTCGTAACTGTGTCCATAGTTTATTACCTCTTTTTTTGTAAAACACACTCCAGCCTCCCTGGCTGCCTATATAAAGCCGCAGGAAGCTGGAGTATTGTATATTCAATGACTGTTCGTTATCCGATTATATTTCTTTGCCTTCGAACTGGCTGTTGTAGAGCTCAGCGTAGAAACCGTTCTTTGCCAGTAGTTTTTCGTGCCTGCCCTGCTCCACAATGTCACCGTCCTTCATCACCAGGATCCAATCGGCTTCACGGATGGTGGACAGGCGATGGGCGATGATAAAGCTGGTGCGACCCTTCATCAATGAGTCCATCGCTTTTTGGATTTGTACCTCAGTATGGGTATCGACCGAGCTGGTGGCTTCGTCCAGAATGAGAATAGTTGGGTCAACCAGGAAGGCACGTGCGATGGTCATCAATTGCATCTGACCCTGGGATATATTGGTAGATTCTTCGTTAAGCACAAGGTTGTAACCTTCCGGCAATGTGCGCACAAAATGGTCCACGCGGGCAGCCTTGGCAGCTGCGATGACTTCCTCATCACTGGCACCTGTGCGGCCGTAGCGGATATTCTCCATGATCGTGCCGTTATACAACCAGGTATCCTGCAGAACCATACCGAACATGCAACGCAGCTCGTCGCGTCTTAAATCCTTGATATTATGACCATCCACCAGGATGGCACCACTGTTGACATCGTAGAAACGCATCAACAATTTGACCATAGTGGTTTTACCAGCGCCAGTCGGGCCAACGATGGCGATCTTCTGACCTGGTTCGGCATAGAAAGTAAAGTCATTGATGATGATCTTGTCTGGGCTGTAGCCGAAGTGAACGTTCTTGAAATCCACACGACCTTCAAAATTCGTAATCGGAATAGGATTCTCAGTGTCAGGATCCTCCTCAGGTTCAGCCAGGAATTCAAACACACGTTCTGCTGCAGCGATCGTCCCCTGTAGGATATTGGATATTTGGGCGATCTGGGTGATGGGCTGGGTAAACGAGCGCATGTACTGGATAAAAGCCTGAATATCTCCAATTGGCATAGTACCTCGGACAACCAGGTAACCACCCAAGACACAGATGGCAACATAACCCAGATTTCCGACGAAGTTCATGATGGGGAAGAGCAAACCGGTCAGGAATTGTGATTTCCAGGCTGAATCGAATAGGGTCGTATTGATCTGGTCAAAGTAAGCAACGCTCTTGGCTTCACCGTTGAAAGCCTTCACCACAACATGCCCACCATACATTTCTTCGACATGACCATTGATGTGGCCCAGGTAATCCTGCTGTCGTTTGAAAAAGACCTGCGATTTGCTGATGATCAGGCCAAGAATACCAAAAGACAATGGGAGGGTGGCTAAAGCTACCAGGGTCATTTGCCAGCTGATGGTGAACATCATCACGGTTATACCCAAGAGCATTGTCACGGAAGTAATGATCTGGGTCAGGCTCTGATTAAGCGTCGTGCTGACGGTATCGACATCGTTGGTAACGCGGGAGAGCACCTCACCGTGGCTGGTGCCGTCAAAGTATTTAAGTGGCATGCGGTTGATCTTTTCTGCAATGTCCTTACGGAAGCGGTATGTGATTTTCATCGCCACACCGGTCATAATCCAACCTTGCGCGTAACTTAACAAGGCAGAAAACACATAGAGCAGCAGGACCTCCAGGAGAATATTACCGATGGCAGTAAAGTCAACCGTACCTGTACCAGCGATCTGTGCCATCACACCTTTAAACAGTTCGGTGGTGGCCGTTCCGAGGATTTTAGGACCGAAGATCGCTGCTGCTGTTGATGCAATTGCCAGCAACCAGACGATCACGATCAACAGGCGATACCGCCCAAGATATTGGACCAGTTTGGACAGGGTGCCTTTGAAATCACGCGGTTTTTCAGCTCTATTCATCATCGCCATTGGGCCGCCACGCATTGGGCCACCGCCCAGTGGGCCTCCGGCTGCAGGTGGACGACCATCCGTTCGAGGGGAAGCAGGGGTTGGGGTTGCGCTGTGTCCGTTCATGCCAACTCCTCCTGGCTCAATTGCGATAAGGCAATGCCTCGATAAATTTCGCTATCGTTCATGAGCTCTTCATGGGAGCCTTTGCCCACGATCTTGCCTTCATCCAGCACAATGATCTGCTCGGCATTCTTGATGGTGGCAATGCGTTGAGTCACGATCATCATGGTGCTTGAACCAGTCTGCTCCTTAAGCGATCTGCGTAAGGCTGCGTCGGTCTTGAAATCCAGGGCAGAAAAGCTGTCATCAAAGATATAAATGGGCGCTTTTTTCACCAAAGCACGGGCAATGGCGAGGCGCTGCTTTTGGCCACCGGATACGTTCATTCCCCCCTGTGCAACTTCAGATTGCATGCCTTCTGGTTTGGAAGAGATGAACTCAGTGGCTTGAGAAATGTCAGCGGCCGTTTTCAACTCATCTTCGGTGGCATTTTCATCGCCGTATAGCAAGTTACTTTCGATTGTGCCAGAGAACAGCGTGCCTTTCTGTGGGATGTAACCGATCCGATCACGCAATTCATGTTGCGTGACTTCACGGATATCGGTCCCATCCACATATACAGCGCCATCAGTGACTTCGTAGAAACGGGGGATAAGATTGACGATGGTGGATTTACCCGAGCCGGTTGTACCAATCAAGGCAGTCGTTTGTCCGGGTTGGGCAGTGAAACTGATATTGTGCAGCACATCTTCCTCTGCACCAGGGTAGCGGAACGACACGTTCCGGAATTCCACCGTTCCCTTGAATGGCTCGCCGAATTGCTTTGGTACCTGCGGGTCTTTGATGACCGGTTCTGTCTCCAGCACGTCAGCCACCCGATCTCCGGATACTGCTGCACGTGGAAGCATGATGAACATCATTGCCAGCATGAGGAAAGAAAAAAGGATTTGCATCGCGTATTGCATAAAAGCCATCATATCTCCAACTTGAATATTCGACTCGGCAACCTGATGGGAACCAACCCAGATAATCAGCAGAGTAACGATATTCATAACTAACATCATCAGCGGCATCATGATAACCATCACCCGGTTAATGAACAGGTAATTACTGGTCACATCCTTATTGGCTTTATCGAAGCGATTCTCCTCGAACGATTGCATATTAAAGGCTCGGATGACCATCATGCCAGACAGGTTTTCACGCATAACCAGGTTGAGCCGGTCGAGCAGGCTTTGAATGATTTTAAATTTTGGTAGGGCAATGGTGAAAACCGTTATGATCAAGCCGAGAAGCACAACGACTGCCAGGGCGATGATCCACCACATGTTGGCGCTTGTTTGGGTGGCTCGGATAATGCCTCCGATGGCAAGAATGGGGGCATAGAAAACGATACGCATGATCATGATCACGACCAGCTGGATCTGGGTGATATCGTTGGTTGATCGGGTGATCAGCGAAGCTGTGGAGAACGTATCGAACTCAGTGGCGGAAAAACTTTCGACGCGTTGGAATACATTCCGGCGCAGGTCACGCGCCAGTCCCGAACCGGTGCGAGCCGAAAGATAGCCCACAATGATCATACAGGTGCCGGAGATCAGAGTGATGAGCAGCATGATCATACCGATGTTTATAATATAGCTGGTCGACAGTTTCTGGGTATCCATACCGAGGGCGGTGTACTCTGCCTTGATCGGCGCAGCAGCTGCCTGGACGATCATACTGTCGGTCATAGTGGAAAACTTCGCCTCCGATGCAATGAGCAATTTCGAATGCTGATCAGGGGTAAGCTGCCCAAGAATGGTAAATATATCCACACCGGGTGGTATCTTTGATAAATCGAAGCCCATACTGGTAGCCAAGGCGGCTGCTTTGGCAGGGTCAGCCGAAGCTTGCTCGATACCTGACACGATTAATATTGCCTGACCCATCACCGGGTTCAGCCAGGTTATCTCTTCACTGCTGACCTGATTCAGGACGTAGACAGGTTCAGTGGCAAGGGTCGGGTAGAGGGCGACATAGGTGGCGTAATCAAGGGAGTTCTTATCAACCAGGGTGTAGTCAGAGAGCACTCTGGTTTTATCAGCCTCACTCATGAATATGGTGAGTTTGTCCATCGAAGTCTGTCGAAGAGCCTCCGGGACAGCTGTCTCAACACCTCCCTGCTGGATTCCGACATTAACGATATCCGCCATGTAGCTAGGCAGTGCCAGGTCGGCAAAAGCCTGCACGAACAGCAAAGCGATGGTAAGCACGATCAGAATTCGATATGGTTTTAGGTATTTGAGTAATCGCAACATAGTTGGTTTCGTTCCCAATAATTAGCGCTTGGTTTGATATCCTTTCGAAAATTTTATTTTCCTAAATAATTGGTCATTGTACAATTCATGCCCAACGGTTTGTGGCAGCATTAGAAAACTGCATCCACGATCAATGGGGATGAATGCGAGATTGATTCAATACAATATTAACCAGGGCTTATCTCGAATTGACGGGCTTTTTCGATGAGTGTGACCAGGGCTTGATTGACTTGCTCCTGCTCGTCAGGATTCATCGTCTTTGCGAGAACTTCCAGCCAGTTTCGGTTGGCTAAATTACCCTCATGTAATATTTGGCGACCTTTATCTGTCAAAACGATCAGCTTGACCCGGCGGTCCGTTGGGTCTTCGGTACGGGTAATCAGCTTAAGCTGGACCAGGCGTTCCAGCATCTGGCTGGCGGCTGAATTGGTTACGCCGAGGTCGCTGCCAATATCAGATACTCCGCATCCACCCTTGTGATAAATTTGGATCATGGCTCCGAACTGCGCCATGGTCAGCCCTTTATCCTTGGCATAAACGAAAAAATTACCCATCATGCGCTGTCTGAAAATGCTAAACGCTTCTTGTAAGGTCGAGACTAGGGGTTCAGTTGATTGCATACATTAACCTTTCTAAATAGTTAAGAACGCTTGATTATATCGATGGCTTCCGAATTAGTAAAGCCGAAAACCAGCTAATTGGATGAGTGTTAAATTAGAATTAGCCGAATGTTTGAAATAAGTATATTTATTAATGGCGTCAATCTACCCAATTGAGTAAAATTAGGAAAATCGACACTTATCACACTTTATCCCACATTTATCCCACGATATCCCACACGAAAACCCACGTGTATTCCACACCATAGAGGTGCATTATGGATGACCCGATCGAAGTGCTTATCACATTACCCTTCACGGACGAGCTGATGAAAAAGATCACCGACGTCTCGCCGCGCGTTGTGCTGGAGAAAGTCATCGCCCGCAAAGCGGACGAGATCAGCGCTGAGGTGTGGAAAAAGGTTGAGGTGCTATACACCAACCGGGCTTTACCTGCTCCCGAGCAGGCTCCGCGTCTGCGCTGGATCCAGTTCCATTGGGCAGGGCTCGACCATGCGCTCGAAGAACCGATCCTGAAGCGTGAGGATATGAGTGTAACCAGCATGAGCGGCGCTTCAGCATCACAGATGGCAGAACATGCGGTCATGATGATGCTGGCACTAGGACACCATATGCCGGAAATCTTTGCTCACCAGAGGAAAGCTGAATGGCCTTCAGGGAGATGGGAGCTCTTCACTCCAATCGAGCTGCGGGACAGCACGGTGGGAATTGTCGGATATGGCAGTATAGGACGACAGATCGCACGCCTGCTTCAGACTTTCGGCGCCAAGGTGCTGGCAACCAAACGTGATATCCGGCATCCGGAAGACACTGGCTATATGGTTGAAGGACTGGGTGATCCAGAGGGGGACCTGGTGAACAGGCTGTACCCGCCCCAGGCGCTGGGTTCCATGCTTAAAGAATGTGATTATATTGTGGTTACCTTACCCCGCACCAAAGAGACACGGAGTTTACTTGGTGTAAAGGAGTTATCAGTCTGTAAGCCTGGAGCGTACCTGGTGGACATATCACGTGGAGAGATCGTCGACCAGAATGCGCTCATCCCGCTGCTGCGCGAGCACAAGATTGCCGGTGCAGCACTGGACGTATTCCCGGTGGAACCACTCCCCGCCGACAGTCCATTGTGGAAGCTGCCTAATGTGATCATAACGCCGCACATCGCGGGTTTTTCAGCGAGGTATGATGAACGCGCGGCTGAGCTATTCGCCCAGAACCTACGCCGGTACCTGGATCAGCTGCCACTGTATAACCGATTGGATCAAACGCATGAGTATTAATCCACCGGGGCATCTAAATCGATCACCCCGAGAATACTCAAGGCTGCTGCTATCCCTGCAAATGATGAATAAAACAGACCAGGCACCGGTAATCACCTATGCCTGGTCGTGACGATAGAGAGGCTGGTCGTTTATATTATTGCACGGGGCGGGTACCGAGGGTGACTTTTATATCCTGGTTCTGGCCATTGCGCAGGATGGAGAGGGTAATTTCCTTCCCGGGGGAAGTCTGCAGCGAAAGGTAGACCAGTAAATCATCGAAGGTTTTTATGGGCTGCCCGTCCACGGCGGTGATGACATCCCCACCGATCTCAACCGATCGACCATCCTGGGTGATCGTACTCGTCGTTCCGATCAAACCGGCGCTTTCGGCTGGACCACCAACAATCACTGTGGAGACGTAGGCGCCCTGCTCGACGGGCAAGCTCATGGCTTTGACCAGGGATGGGTCGACGGTATAGCCTGAAACGCCTAACCAGGACCAATCATAGTGACCATCTTGTATGAGTGCGGGAACCACGCGCTGCACGATACTGACCGGGATGGCGAAACCAACACCGAGGTTACTCCCACTTACACCGCTCGTCTCGATCTGGGCGTTGACACCGATGACTTCTCCATTAAGATCCAGCAAGGGTCCACCTGAATTGCCAGGATTGATGGCGGCGTCCGTTTGGATGGCCTCAGGGATAGAATAAGCGGTATTGGTCGGAATGGTCCGTCCCAAGGCGCTTATTACACCCCGCGTCAGGGTGCCTTCCAACCCAAAGGGGTTGCCGATGGCGACCACCGACTCGCCGACAGCCAGCTTGTCCATTGAACCAAGCGGGATGGGATTAACCCCAGCAGGAAGCTCAACATTGACTACTGCCAGATCACTGTATAAATCCTGGGCGACGAGGGTGGCATTACGGATCAGCCCATCGGCAAAGGTAATCTGGATCGAATCGGCGCCATCCACTACATGCTGGTTGGTGACGACATCACCCTGGCTATCGTAGACAAATCCCGAAGCCTGACCGGCAGGGAGGAGCTCCCCGTTTTGAGTCTGGTATATGGTGATATTGACAACTGAGGGATTGAGGCGGGAGTACAGGTCAATCACTACCTGGTCATCGTTGGAGCCAGCGGAAGACGAAGAAATGCTACCTGGCGGGTTAACCTGCACCGCCTGTATCACCGGTGTTGGTAGGATTGTGTTGAAGCGTGGGATAGTTATCCCACAAGCCAGGCTGACCAGTGATAAGAACAGGATGCCAGTGAGGATCAGACGTGCGTTCCGAGTAGGTTTATGCATGTGTAAAAAACCCTTTCAATAGGGATAAAATGTGAGAAGCAAGGGTAGTATAACGGACATTGAGAGCGAAAATTCTGAAGGTTGGATAAGAATTATTAATATCCGGCATGCCAGACAACAGGCGCCCATGATAGAATGGCATGCCAACATCGAATAAATCCGGCCGAACAACACCGAAGTATCACTATGCCATCCAAGCACCCCCTACTGCCATATGTTGCGCTGGTCATCGGGATCATCTGCCTGAGCTTTTCAGCCATGTTTGGCAAGTGGGCGAATGCTCCCGGACCGGTGATCGGATTTTACCGCATCGGGATCGCGACGATCATCCTGCTGCCTGTATTCGTGTACCGCCAGCGCAAGTTCGGTGTGAAGTTCCCCAAGGCAATCCTGTTATTCCCCATCCTGGGCGGCATTTTCACCGCGCTGGATCACGGTACATGGAACTCATCACTGCGCTATACCTCGGCAGCGAATGCCACCCTGCTGGGCAACACGGCTCCGCTATGGGTGGCGCTATTCGCCTGGCTTGTGCTCCGGCAGAAGCTGAAAGGCTCGTTCTGGGTGGGGCTGGCGTTTGCCCTGGGCGGAGCAGTGATCGTACTGGGGAGTGACTTTATCCGCCACCCGATGATTGGTTTGGGCGACTTGCTGGCGATGGCAGCTGGTGTGTTCTACGCCGGATACTTCATCGTTACCGAACGGGGCCGCGAGAAGATGGATACGCTCTCGTATGTGTGGCTGGTCGACGTGATCGCCGCCTTCACGCTGCTGGCAATCACCCTGGGATTGAGGATGCCGCTCACTGGTTACCCGACCCAATCCTACCTGGCTTTTTTTGGAGCGGCGACGGTTTCCCAGGTGGGAGGGTATCTCGCCATTGTATATGCCCTGGGTCACCTGCCGGCCTCAGTGGTCAGCCCTACGCTGATCGGGCAGCCGGTGGTGACGGCACTGCTGGCGATCCCATTATTGGGGGAGGCACTTCGTACCGAGCAGTGGGTGGGAGGGATCGTGGTGCTGGTGGGGATCTACCTGGTGCACCGCAGCCGGGGGAGCGTGGATGTGGCAGAATTGGCTGCCCCTGGAAGCTGAACCTTCCGATCAGAAAGAAAGTCTCATAACAAGGTTTTTTTACCAAGGTTTACCGCCTGATCCTGGCACCTTTTTTTCGCTGATCGTGTCATCCCTTGACTGAAATGGATTGACTACGGCTTCCGTTATTTGCTGCCTCCATCTCCGCCATCCCTGGCTTTCCTTCGCCAGCTTCCACAGCCTCTCCTTGATGCCTTCACACTCAATTCACAACCAATCGCTATACTTCAGTCAAGATTTCAGTTTAGAAATCACATTATCCTAAGGAGTAAGAATGAGACACATCGGTTTTCGCATATTTTTTGCTCTGGTTCTGATGGCTGCCATCGCTGGCATCGCCTTCCTGGCCTTCAACGCCGGGGTGACACACAGTACGGGCTCTGCCATCCAGGCGCCAACCAGTCAAAATGGGATCCAGGCGTATCCAGTCTACGCAACGCCCTATTGGTTCCCATTCCCATTTTTCGGATTTGGCTTATTTAGCTTTCTGGTAGTGCTATTCCTGTTCTTTGTGGCGTTTGGCGCAGCCCGGCTGATGATTTTCGGACCGCGTTTTGGCTGGCATCGGATGAATCGCAGGTATGGTGGATGGGGTGATGAGAGCTCTGGTGAAGGCATCCCACCCATGTTCGTTGAAATGCACCGGCGGATGCACGCGACTGAAGAAGGTAAACCTGCCGACCAGGCAACGCAAAAGTAAGGGTAAGCCGTATAATGTATCCGGAGCTCCTGCTTACACAGGGATTCCGGAAGAATATTTTTATGAAAATCATACTTGTAGTCGATGATGAGCCGAAAATTACAAAGCTGGTGCGCGATTATCTGGAGCGTACCGGCTTTGGTGTGATCACCGCAGGTGATGGAAAAACGGCACTGGCGCTGGCGCGCAGCGATAAACCTGACTGTATCATCCTCGACCTGGGCTTACCCCACATGGATGGGCTGGATGTGACCCGCGAGCTGCGTAAACTATCCAATGTACCGATCATCATGCTCACCGCCCGTTCTGAAGAATCGGATAAACTGATTGGGCTTGAACTGGGTGCGGATGATTACATCACCAAACCGTTCAGCCCCAAGGAGCTGGTGGCGCGGGTACGAGTGGTTTTCCGACGCATGGAGAGTTTCGCAGCCAGCACGGAAGTAATCCATGCCTCCGACCTGACGTTGGATATCCCGCGTATGCGCGTTAGTGCGCCGGACCGCGAAATCGAGGAATTGACGCCAACCGAGTTTGTCATCCTATCGGCACTGGCGCGTTCCCCTGGGCGGATATTTACCCGGGCGCAACTGCTGGATGCCGCTCATGGGGTGGCGTTTAAGTCTTACGAACGCGCCATTGACGCACATATCAAGAATATCCGCCACAAAATCGAACCGAACCCCCCGGAGCCGCGCTATATCATCACGGTGTACAGCGTGGGCTACAAATTCACCGATCGCTGATGTCACACCGGCCGCGCTTCTACATGCAACGTCCACCCTGGTGGCCTGAGAACCAGCCCTGGCCGCCTCCACGGGGAAGGTACCGCCACAACCCGTTTTTCCGCCGGCTGGGCTGCTTCTTCGGCATTTTCAACCTGTTGGGCTTTGCACTCTTCGTCTTACTGGTTGCCTTTATCCTCCGGTCGTTTGGCCCTGTGGATATCAACTATTTGCTACGCTGGGCGATCCCGTTAAGCCTGGGAGCTCTGGTGCTTATCGTAGCCATTATCGCGATAGCGATACTAGGTCTGCGACGCATTTCGGTTCCACTGGATGACTTGCACGAGGCTGCCGGCCGCGTTGCCGTAGGAGATTATTCCACACGAGTGCCGGAAAAAGGGCTGCCTGAGGTGCGATCACTGGCACGCGCCTTCAACGATATGGCCTCGCGCCTGCACCAGGCAGATGAACAGCGCCGCAACCTGCTGGCAGATACCACCCATGAGCTGCTCACCCCGCTAACCGTCATTCAGGGCAACCTGGAAGGCATGGTGGATGGCGTCTATCCCGCCGATGAAACCAACCTGCGCGGTCTGCTGGATGAAACCAATGTCCTATCCCATTTACTAGAGGATTTGCGGACACTGGCGCTGGCTGAAAGCGGAGCCCTGCAGTTAAAAAAAGAACCCATTGAAATAATATCTTTCCTACGCGATGTAACCAGCGTGTTCCAAGCCCAGGCTGCTGCTGCTGGGGTGGCAATCACTGTCAGTGCGGCCGGTAATCTGCCCCTGCTTGAAATCGATCCCAGCCGGATGCGTCAGGTACTCGCCAACCTGCTTGCCAATGACCTGCGGTACTCACCCGCAGGTAGTACCATCAGGCTGACTTGTGAAATCGATGGTGTAAACACCTTGATCGCTGTACAGGACGAAGGCTCCGGCATACCTCCAGAAGATCTGCAGCACGTTTTTGAGCGTTTTTACAAATCTACCGATTCTGGCGGGATGGGTCTCGGACTGGCAATCGCCAAGCATCTCGTTGAAGCACATGGCGGAACCATTACAGCAGAAAATGCACCTAAACGGGGAACGATTTTTCGCATTATATTGCCGATAACTGCTTAAATTACTTCGCAGGTCAACACACAGAAGATTTCCTGCAGCATCTATCAGATTCATCGTCTGGATTTATTTGACCGCACTAAGCTCCAGGATATGGCGGTAAAAGTTTGCTGGTTCCCCGGTATCGATTGGGATTCATCTGTGCAGACATCCAAAACGACGGAAACATCAATCGCCTTGTCTATGTTGGATGACCCTTCACAACCTTTCCACATCCACTTCATATTCACTACACAATCTTTAAGTATTATTGAGAACATGAGGTTCAAGGCTCACCGTTTTGAAAGGAAATTGAGTTTGACTGGGGTGATCACACCTTCATTCGGTTTTCATAACAAGACCCTAGGGCCAACCTAAATAATAGGAGAAAAGAAAATGGAACAAAGAATGGATTCTGGTTGCAGAGAAGGTTCACACGCTGGTCTCAGGCATCTATTGCCTTTCCTGGTCATCCCCATGGCTTTCGCCTTGATGCACGGTATGGCTCGCCACTCATATGCCCGCATGGGTGGAGAGCGGAGAGAAGACTGGAAAAATGGCGTACCGCCCATCTTCGCTGAGCTACACCGCCGGGCACATGCTGCTGAGGCGGAAAAACCAGTCGAAATACAGGCTTAATCACTGACAATGTAACTCCACTTACCAGCTCGTCTGCGCCATATACAGGATGCTTCGGTAATATATCTCTCTATATGGCGCTTTGTGTCATGGACACATTTTGGCAAAAGTACCAATTTTACTTTAAGGCTTCCTGAATGCAGCGGTGAGGCTCTAAAACACTTGGTATGGGGTGATGAAAATGAGGGAGTGGAATGCGACTCATGTGAGATCAATATAATCAACCTTTATTGACCGTTGTCATTTTATATAACAGGTTATTCTAATGGGGATTGACAATTATTTTGAGCAGGCAAGGCTCAATCTGATTATCAGCTTAAGCATCCAAATATATCAATGAGAGTAAATATTGCTAAATATGTAATGAACAGCTTAATGTTGATTTAAGTTGACATCTCAACATAATAGGCATATACTATGACTCTTATGTTGAGCTATCAACATAAGCATCGAAAGGGAAAGCCACATGGCAGTTATAAAAGTTGATCATCTTACCAAAGATTATGGCAACAACAAAGGCGTATTTGACGTGTCGTTTGAGGTCGAAAAAGGGGAGACTTTTGGTTTCCTTGGACCGAACGGCGCAGGCAAAACCACCACCATCCGGCATATTTTAGGTTTCTCAAAACCGCAAAAAGGCAGCACCTGGGTGAGCGAGATGAGCAGCTGGGAAAAACCCGAGGTGATCCAAAAAGCCCTTGGCTACTTGCCGGGTGAAATCGCATTCCCGGAAGGCATGACCGGCATTGACCTGTTCAAGATGATGGCAGAGCTGCGCGGGATGAAAGATTTGGGGAAAGCGGATTATCTAATCCATAAATTCCAGCTGGACCCGAGCGGATTGGTCAAGAAAATGTCGAAGGGGATGAAACAAAAAACCGCTCTCGTAGCTGCCTTCATGAATGATCCGAAAATCCTGGTGCTGGACGAACCGTCAACCGGGCTAGACCCATTGATGCAGGATATATTCATTGACCTGATCATGGAAGAAAAAGCTGCTGGAAAAACCATCCTGCTCTCATCGCATATGTTCGAAGAAGTCGAAGGCACCTGTGACAGAATTGCGTTGATCAAACAAGGCAAAATCCTTACGACGGTTGCCCCCAAGGATATCAAGTTTGCCGACAATAAAACCTATAAGATTGAATTTAAAACCGGGGATGACTTTCACCGCATAGGCCATGAACCGCTCACCTTCCTTGAGATCAACTCAAAGAAAAACCAGGTCAGGGTTTCGGTCATGGATGAAAACATCAATGAGTTCTTCATGATCCTGACCAAATATGACCTGAAATATATGGCGGAAATCAAGACCACCCTGAGGGATTACTTTATGAAATATTATAAGAAAAATAATGGAAATGGATTTAACACAGGTGAGACCCGATGAGCATGCTTAAAGTGGAACACCTCACCAAGGACTATGGACCCAATAAAGGGGTCTTTGATGTCTCTTTTGAAATTGAAGCCGGAGAAGTGTTTGGCTTTTTAGGACCGAATGGAGCCGGAAAGACGACGACCATCCGGCATATCCTGGGATTCTCCAAACCGCAAATTGGAACCACAACGGTTCTGGGGATGAATAGCTGGACAGAGCAGGATAAGATCCAAAAGCAGCTGGGTTACCTACCAGGTGAGATCGCCTTTCCGGATGATCTAACCGGCGCACAGCTGATCAAGCAGGTAGCCGAAATGAGAAGCTTGACGGATATGTCCAAGGCAAACATGCTTATAAAAAAGTTCGAGCTTGACCCATCCGGTGGGCTGAAAAGAATGTCCAAGGGTATGAAGCAAAAAACCGGGATTGTGTGTGCATTCATGCACGACCCGGACGTTTTGGTTCTCGATGAACCGACCAACGGTCTCGACCCACTGATGCAATCCATTTTTATCGACCTGATTCAAGATGAAAAGAAAGCTGGAAAAACCATCCTGCTCTCCTCACATATGTTTGAAGAAGTCGAGGATACCTGCGACAGAATTGGTATTATCAAACAAGGTAAGCTGGTCACCATCGTTGATCCTGACGATATCCGCCATGCGGATGATAAAACATTTAAGATTGAATTTAATACCTTGGAAGATTATCAGAAGATGCTCCAGGAAGACCTGGCTTTTATTTTGAAGGAGCCTGATAAAAGACAGGTGAGGGTTACTGTCTGTGATGAGGACATCAATCAATTTATTAAGATGTTGACCCACTATGGTGTGAAATATATGTCGGAAGACAAACACACGCTCGAAGATTATTTTATGAAATATTACGATGGAGGCAGCAGCAATGATTAGCATACCCTTATTAAAACAGACGATAAAATCCAACCGGGTCTTATTTTTAATTTTTACGATTGTCCCTAGCATTTTTCTCACACTTACCCTGATGATCTACACCACTCAAACCGCGGATGCGATGAAGGCAATCCTTAGTTCCAATACGTTGCCGCCGGCGATGATGCAATTGATGGGCAGCCAGCTTAATAACCTGACGCTTAATGGAATGTTGGCGACACAGTTCTTCCAGATGCTGGCGATCCTGTTCCCGATGATCTACGTGATCATCGTGGGAAACAAGTTAATCGCCGATCGGATTGACCGGGGCGATATGGCATATATCCTATCCACACCAACCAAGCGAAATAAAGTTACTCTTACGCAAGCCCTATATTTATTCGGCTCACTGGTGGTGATGTTTAGCGTGTTCGCCGTTGCAGGTTTGATCGCTGCAGCTATCTTCCAACCGGGAGATCTTGTGGTGAAAAGTTTCCTGTTACTAGATCTGGGTGCCTTCCTGCTGGCATTCGCCATCAGCGGAATTACCTTTGCTGCATCCTGTATTTTTAACCTCTCGAAGAATTCATTGGCTGTTGGAGCTGGTCTGCCGCTCACATTTTTTGTGAGCAATCTACTGGCGAAATTGGGAACCAATCTGCAGGGATTTAAATATATTACATTGCAAACCCTATACGACACCGACAAGATACTTTCTGGAAGAGGGTATGTTTGGCAATTGGCGATCCTGGCAGTGATCGGCATTGCTTTATATGCAGTTGGGATGATCGTATTCAGAAGGAAAGACCTGCCACTGTAAAAGAATCGGATTGAAGAACATCAAGTGAGCTTTAGTTCGGTGAGCTACAGAAAATGAACTGCCAGCGTGATTGAGGAGGCCAGAAAATGGACAATCTAGATTTCTTCCCGAAGTCGATCGGAAGATTAAATAAACAGATGCAAAAGTTATTCGGCGAGGAGCTACAGTCTTGCGACCTCAGTAGTGGACATGCCATATACATGATGGTGCTTTATGAAAATGACGGCATCACTTTGAAGGAGCTGACTGAAGACGTCGGGATGGACAAGGCCAATACAACCAGGGTGGTCAAGTCGTTGAAATTGAAAGGTTATGTATATACCGACCCGGCAACCGTTGGCACCCGAAAATATAAGGTGTACCTGACCGAGGATGGAAAAAAAGCGGCAGAAATTGTCCGAGCATCGATCACAAAAATGCTGGACAAAATTTTCTCGATCCTCACCGAGACCGAACGATCACAATATATTGCTATATTAAAAAAGATCATCACCAATATAAATAACGTCTGAGTGGAATCGAAATGTTAGCTTTCCAGTTTTCATCAATATATAAGGCAGCTATGAAAAATATACTGAGGTATACCGGAAGCTCTATCCATAAGCCAACCAGCGCTGCTAGGTAGTCTCTGTTGGTCCATGAAATATTACCGAGACGAAGAAGGGATATTATGTCAATCAATGAATTGGAAGTCGGTTCTTCTGTGCCCGATTTCAAACTCCCGGCAAATACCGGGGGCGAGATTGCGGTTTCTGATTATCGCGGGAAGAAAATCGTGCTATTCTTCGTGCGCGAGTTCATCTGAATGCAATGCCGCTCGCACGTCGCCCAGTTGGGGCAAATGAATGATGAGTTTGTCAAAGCCGGAGTGCAGATTCTAATTATTCTTGGCGACACACCGGATCGGGCACGCAAGTACGCAGAAATGCTCAAAGCTCCGTTCCCTATCCTGGCCGACCCCGAACGCGCGATCTATCATCGCTTTGAATTAACCAAGAATTTTATTGGGATTCAACGAACCGCGTCTGTCATCGTGGACCAAAACGGAATGATTCAGTACATCAAGCGCTCCACGAACCCTAACCTCTGGTTACACGAAAGTAAAGAACTATTGCAAGCCGTTCAATCATAGAGGCTAGTTTTCGATTTCTTTTATTTTCACATTTCATGAAACCATTAAACAACGGAAAGAATCAATTAATGACCAATACACAGCAGGAATTTACAAGCCCTTCATCTGAAATGTTGCTGCAACAAGTTGCCGAGCGGATACGAGAACGAAACATCAAAGTATTGATCGTAAATAATGGAGAGGAAGCACGCCAGGCGGTGCTTGAGATGATACCCCAAGGTTCAGAGGTCCACTCTGGCAAATCGAAAACGCTACAGGACTCCGGCATTTTCGATGCGTTGATGGACGAGACCAAATATAACGCTTTGCGACACCAGACCATGAAAATGGACCGCAAGACCCAAGGAAGAGAGATTCGAAAACTTACTGCGACCCCTGATTACATGCTGGGAAGCGTGCAGGCGATTACAGAAGATGGCATCCTGGTGGATGTATCTGCAACTGGAAGCCAGCTCGCTCCTTACGCCAGCACAGCGGGTAAGGTGATCCTGGTGGTGGGCAGCCAGAAGATCGTGCCAGAGCTGGAAACGGCTATCCGGCGCATCCGAGAATACGTTTTACCCTGGGAAGACGCCCAGCTGAGGAAAGCGATCAATTTGGGTACTTACGTTGGTAAAATCCTGATCATCGAGCGTGAGACGGTGAACGAGCGGATGACCGTAATATTGAGCAGGGAGCCTATTGGGATTTAAGTAAAATATTCCAAATCCATATATACTATGAAACGGGGATTTTCGGGACGCATACAGGAACGATTAATACTTCCATGATTTACTTGTATGCAGCCTAAATTGCCTGGGAAAAACTGAACAGGAATTACAAATATGCGAGATATTTTTGGAAGGGGTGAATACGAACAACTCATCGACAAATTGAGGCGCTTATGGAAGGACGAGCAGGATCGAATGGTTATCGCAAAAACCATCCAGGCACTCAGCACTCGATATGCCTTATTCGAGAAAATAGTAAACGAGCCGGAGGTTGAGGAGATTATCGAACAAATGTGTGGCAGGCTGGCCAACTCCTACGCGCATTTAACAGATCTTCAATCCAAGAGGATTTTGGATATCGCTTGCGGTTCGAATTCGAGCAAACTACCCGCCTCGTTCTTTCTCAACACCTTGTTTGGTGGCAGGTCAGTCCGTGCCAATCGTGGGTATACGGCCTTATTCGAACCGTGGTTCTGCCGCATGTTGTTCGAGCTGAGTGCGGCGCCTGTGGGTGTCGATTTTGGAGACCTGGAGAGCGAGGAGTTTATTCATTATAAAATTGACCTGGGAATACCTGGTGCGTTGGATTTCTTACCCGACCATTCGTTCGACGGTATTCAAGACAGCAGGCTGTTCGGTTCCCCTGAGTTCACTGCTGAATTTCCATCTCAAGCAGAGCGCTTGAAAGTTGGCCAGGAGATTGTCCGGCAGGAACGTAGATTATTAAAGATGGATGGAATCATTATCCATTCAGATGCGATGCAATGGCTGAAATAATGGATTCGCCAATATTTTGCAACCCCACCTGTTAAGCGATTTAATCGTAAGGGCGTAGCAAACGCTGTTTTTCCAATACACACTTGCAGCATCGCTCGCTATAGACGCTCGCGATGCTTCGGATGAAGAACGTCCTCAATGCTTCGCCCCATCATCCAGCGGGAGAGGAGCACGGCAACGCAGGGAGTATAATGGCTCTCTGAACAATACCATTCTCATTCTACTAATCCAATTGCGCTAAGCACACCGGCAAAGATTCCAAAATAAATCAACAGGAGAATATTGAGAAATGGAAATGAATATCACAAGGAAATTGGGATTCTGGTCATCGATCTACGTTGCTGTGCTGGGAGTGATTTACCTCTTTCTCCTAATCAGCTATTTCTCAACCCAGGGCTTCGTATTCCCGCCCAGTCAGTTCGTGCAGTTATCGGGCGGCATTATTACTTTCCTCACCATACCCGGGCTGATCGTTCTGTTTTCTGCCATCCGGTACGCTAATGATGGTGAGAACAAGATCCTGGGATCGCTGGGGATCACTTTTATAACATTGTATGCCGCCACAGTCAGCATCAACCGTTTTGTTCAACTCACGGTCATTCAACAAGGTGGCGGCGCCCAAGACCTGGCACGCTTCCTCCCATATTCTAGTGGTTCGGTCATGTTCGCTCTCGAGATGCTGGGATGGGGATTTTTCTCATCATTGGCAGCGCTATCCGTTGCACCAATATTTCATGGCAACCGCGTAAAGAATTCCATTCGATGGCTTTTTGTGGCATACGCTATCTTTTCTTTCATGGCTGTTGTTGGCTACGTAACGCAAACTCCCATCTCCGCAGCTGCTTTTCTCGCCTGGGGACCTATCCTGACGGTAGTGGCAGTGATGTTAGTGATATATTTTCGGAAAGAAAATTTGCAAATCTGAGCAGCAGGTAGCATAGCAGCCTGCAGGTGTATAATCGGTGCCATTACTAGAGGGGGTTTATTATATACTTCGTGGGTTTCATGGTAGAAAAGGGAGCTCCACAAGAGCTGAAGGAGATTAACATGGAATACCGTGAACTTGGACGCACAGGCTGGAAAGTATCCAGTATCAGCCTTGGAACGTGGGCGATGGGCAGTTTATGGGGAAAGGTGGACCCCCACGAATCGATGGCGACACTCAACCGGGCGTTGGACCTGGGAGTCAACTTCTTCGATACCGCCGATGCCTATGGCAGCGAGCCATTGTTAGGCCAGCTAAGAAGGCAGCGAAAGGAACCATTTTACATCGCTACAAAAATGGGGATGGGGGTCAACCCCAATGTGCGCGGCTATAATCGCGATAATTTAACCTTCTTTGTCGAAAATAGCCTGCGTAACTTCGGTATGGAGACGATCGACCTGATGCAGCTCCACTGCCCACCTATTGGAGTCTACAACGCTGAGGTGTTTGGTATTTTGGATGACCTAGTGAAGCAGGGCAAGATCCAGCATTATGGTGTGAGCGTGGAACGCATCGTGGAGGCCGAAAAAGCGATCGAATTCCCCGGGATCCAATCGGTGATGATCATCTTCAACATCTTCCGCCAACGACCGTCAGAGGTATTTTTCGGTGAAGCCAAACGCCGTGGGGTGGGAATACTCGTGCGCGTGCCGCTGGCGTCGGGGATGCTTACCGGCAAGATGACACGTAATACTACCTTTGACCGCGATGACCACCGCAGCTTCAACCGGCAAGGACAGGCATTTGACAAGGGTGAGACGTTCTCGGGGGTGGATTACGAGACCGGGCTCAAAGCCGTGGAAGAACTCCGCACGCTGGTGCCACAAAATATGAGCATGGCGCAAATGGCATTACGCTGGATCCTGATGTTCGATGACGTGACCTGCGCCGTCCCGGGAGCCAAGCGCCCATCTCAGCTGGAGGACAATATCCACGCGGCTGACCTGCCGGCGCTTTCCGATGAGACGATGGAGAAAATCCGCTCGATATACGACCAACACATCCGCGCCCAGGTGCATCCTCTATGGTGAAACTGAACGCAACGAGCTTGTTAATTAGGAGTGAAGAACCAGGGGATTACACAACGATACACGCAGTCAATGCAGCCGCCTTCGAATCAGAGGCTGAAGCCAACCTGGTGGAGGTGCTGCGGAAAGAAGCGCACCCTTATATATCTATCGTGGCTGAGGAAGCGGAGAAAATCGTGGGGCATATCATGTTTACTCCCATGACACTGCCAGGTCACGAGGAGCTCAAGATCATGGGGCTGGCACCTGTGGCAGTGGTACCAGAGCATCAACGGGAAGGCATCGGGTCGGCACTGATCTATGCGGGGTTAGCGAGGTGTAAAGAGCTGGGGTTTGGGGCTGTGATCGTACTCGGTCACATAAGTTATTACCCACGCTTCGGGTTCACCCCCTCGGTACAGTATGGCATTGAGTGCGAATATGATGTGCCAGCGGAGGCCTTCATGGTGATGGAATTAGTGCCAGGATATCTGCTGGGAGCGCAGGGAACGATCCGTTATCATGCGGCATTTAAGGATATATAAAGCAATTACACGGAATTAAATAAATGCTTGATCTTGGTAAGGGGAACCAAGGATTAACTTGATTACTAAGGGTTTCCGACATCGCTCGTAAGTGCTCTCGCGATGGTACGGGCAAAAACCGCCCTCTTGCTTCGCCCCAACTTCCCTGGCAGACGATAATAACCATGGCAATGCTCCATGTGGGTTCTCATGATAAACAAGCGGATAATCTTTAAATTGGGTATTGTACACTAAGGGATTATTAGGTTAAAATAAAATAAGAATCTTTTGTTTATATACAGAAGATATCGGTTAATAAGTAAACGATCCAAACCCTCGACTGCTGCTCCAAGGATGGGATATGGCGGGTTTATCGATCCACTTATTAGGACTATTCCACATCGACCTGGATGGGCAAACCGTCACCAGCTTTGGGTATGATAAAGTGCGGGCACTGCTGGCATTCCTGGCTGTTGAGGCACAACGCCCTCATCGCCGTGAGGCTCTGGCGGGATTGCTGTGGCCCGACCAGTCAGAAAAAGCAGCCCACGACAGCCTGCGCAATGCCCTGGCAAAGCTAAGACATGTCATTGGCGATGCCGAATCCCAACCCCCCTACCTACTCATCAGCAAGGATGCCATCCAATTTAATAGCTCCAGCGACCATTGGTTGGATGTAACCGCCTTTACAAGTTTGCTGGATGAATCGGAGCACCATCCCCATACCAGTTTGGAAGCCTGCCCGGAATGCCTGGTGCGACTTGAGCAGGCAGCGGCACTTTACCAGGGCAACTTCCTGGTGGACTTCTATTTAGCTGATAGCGAACCCTTCGAAGAGTGGTGCTCTTTGAGGCGTGAACCGCTCAAACGTAAAGCACTCGAAGCGCTCCATGCGCTGGTAGAAGGACACATCAAGCGCAACGAGCTCAGCCAGGCTCTACCCTACGTATACCGACTGGTGGAAATGGAACCATTGGATGAAGAAAGCCACCGTCAATTAATGCGCCTGCTGGCTCTGAATGGTCAACACACAGAGGCTTTAGCGCGATATAAACAAATTCAGCAGTTGCTGGTGAATGAGCTGGGTATTGAACCAGAAGACGAAAGCCAGGCGCTCTACCACCAGATTCTCTCAGAAACCAGAGGAGAGTTGAGAATAGGGAACCTGCCAGCCTCGGTAACCCCATTTATAGGTCGCCAGGCGGAGTTGGCCGAGATTAAAAGCCGCCTGGAGGATCCGGGCTGCCGGCTACTAACCATCCTTGGACCGGGAGGGGTGGGGAAAACTCGTCTGGCACTTGAAGCAGCCCAGGGACAGCGCTATAACTTCCCGCATGGGGCATACCTGGTGCCTCTTTCTGCACTAAATGGCTCTGAAGCTCTGTTTCCAGCAATATCAGAGGCCTTGCGGCTTTCACCAGGCAGTAGTAAAAACCTGCGCCAGCAGGTGCTGGATTATTTACGCCAGAAGAGCTTACTCCTGGTTATGGACAGTTTTGAGCAGATACTGGATGGGAATGAGATTGCAGCTGAGCTGCTGCGAGCGGCCCCTGGCTTGAAAATCCTGGTGACATCACGATCGAGGCTGAATATCGACGGTGAGCAGGTGTATCCGCTGCGAGGCATGCAATTCCCGCACCCTGATGATCTGGAAACAGCCGCTCAGTTCAGCGCAGTACAATTATTCTCATCCGGGGCGCGCCGTAGCCAACCGGAATTTGAATTAAATCGCAAAAATACAGCCGGGGTGGTGCAGGTATGCCAGCTGGTCCAGGGCATGCCGCTAGGGCTCCTCCTGGCTTGCACATGGGTGGTACAGTTCAGCCCAAGCGAAATCGCTTTAGAAATTAAAAAGAACCTGGACTTCTTATCGGCTGAATGGCGCGACCTGCCTGGACGGCAGAGGAGCATGCGGGCAACGTTCGATTACTCCTGGAACCTGCTCGCGGACTCCGAACGAGAAGCTTTATGCCGCCTGTCGGTATTCCAGGGTGATTTCACCCGCGAGATGGCTGAGGAGGTTGCACAGGTAACGCTGTATGCACTACGCAGCCTGGGAGAGAAGTCGCTACTGATGCACAGCCAGGACGGACGCTATGGAATCCATGACCTGGTTTACCAGTTTGCCAAAGAGAAGCTGGCTGGCTTGCCCGAGGTGGAAGATGCCGTACGTCAACGCCATAGCCATTATTTCCTCCAGGCGGTGGAGCAATGGGGAGTAGAACAACAAGGTACCAGGCAGGTTGCTGCCCTTGCGGTGATGGACCAGGAGCTCGTAGAGGTGCAAATCGCCTGGGAATGGGCCTGCCAGCATCAATATCTGAAGGGATTAGCCCAAGCATGGTCTGGTTTGGGTCGATATTATGCCATTCGCTCGCGTCCGGTGGAAGGGGGGCACGACTTCCAGATCGCCCTGGACATGCTGGATGGCATGCCCGAATTCAACCCTCTCGCGCTACGCATAAAAGCTCAAATCCTTGGCTATCAGAGTTACTTCCTATCGAGTTCCGGGAGGATCGATAAATCCAAGCAACAACAACTATTTGAGCAAAGCCTCCAGATACTGGACGGCTTGCAGAAAGATGGTGAGGATGTTCGATCGGATATGTCGTGGATACTCAAAGATCTAGGGATAACATTGAGTGATCCTGATCCAACACGAGCCATTCAGCTTGCCCAACATGGTTTGGAGCTGGCTCAGCAGACCGGCAATCACCGTTATCAAGCCCTCGCTTTAGAGGCACTTGGCATGATTAATTATAATCATAGTGAGTTAGAAGAGGCAGAAATATACTGCCATGCAGCCTTGACTGAATGGCGCGTGCTGGGTGATCCGATGCATATGGCAGAAGGTCTTGGCTTGCTAAGTCTGATCTCAATTTACCTGGGCAAAACAGAAGCCAGCTTGCAAGCCGCCCGTGAAAGCGCCAAGTATTACCGCTCGATAGGTGGCCGGAACAATTATGCCTCGAGTCTCACAAAATTAGGTTTCAGCTTATTGATGGGACGCCAGTGGGAAGAAGCTGACAGAGCCTTCAGGGATAGTTTGCCTTATTTAGAAGATATAGGAGATTTGCATTATATTAATGAAACCTATTCTAATTGGTGCCTGGTCAAAACGTTAACCGGACAATACGAAACAGCGAAGAAGATGGCGCAGGGTAATCTGGAGCAGGCAAACCAGCTTGGTGACACCTATTGCAAAATTGTCAACCATTATGTCCTGGGATATGTATACCTGGCACAAGGGCATGCCGAACAGGCCGTCATATACCTCGAGAAAGCGGCTGCATTTGCAAATCAACATGGAAATCGTGCTCATTGGGCGTGGGCGGTTGGTACCTTGGGTCTAGCGCTCAGCAAGCTGGGACAGCTCAGGCAGGCGCAAGAGCTGATGGTGGAAGCGTTGCTGACCAGCCTGAAGATAAAAAGCTATCCTTCTCTCAGCTTTGCCTTGCCAGCGGTGGCTTTATTTCTGGCAATCTCCGGCCAGGTGGAATTGGCGGTGGAGCTGTGTGGATTGATCGACGAACATGCCTTGTGCGGTAAGACGCCCTGGTTCGAGGATGTGGCGGGGAAAACCATTAAGGAGATGGCAGCCAGCCTGCCAGCTGAAGTTGTGGAAGCTGCTCGGGAACGCGGCAAGAAAAGGGACCTGTTTGTCACAGCAGGGGAGCTGCTGGATGAGTTTAAAGCTCACACTAATTGAGGATATCTTTTAAATAAGGGCGAAGCAAGGATAAACTTGATTGCTAGAGGTTTCCGACATCGCTCGCATGTGCTCTCGCGAAGCTACGGGCAATAACCGCCCTCGTGCTTCACCCCAACAAGTAACAAAACCACGGACCCGCAGGGCGGGCCCGTGATAAATGATCAATCGGAGGTCGTTGATCTCCCCAACAAATCAGGCGTCGGCGTCGATTACATCGATCTGGGGGAAAAACTGCTTGACGGTGCCTTCCACCCAGCCGTGCAGGGTGTTGGGAGATAATGGGCAGCCCAGGCAGGCGCCACCCAGGCGTACTTTGAGCACCTTCCCATCGAAGGAGATGAACTCAACCGAACCGCCATGGAACTGTTCAATATAGGCGCTCAGGCGCTGGACGAGCACTCGTACCTGTTCTTCAACCGGGGCATTGGCGTTGATAGGAGTCGCCATGACTTATCCTCCGCTCGGTTCGACCGAGGTGGTTAATCCCAGCTGCAGCAATGATAGCACAAGGTCGTGGGTGGAATGCAGGCGTTCGGCGATAACGGTTGCCAGCCGGTCGAGGATGAGGCTGCCAGTATCGGGGTGCTGCAGGCATAACCGGCGCAGGTCGTCTCCACGCACGCGCAGGAGCTGGGTAAAGGTAGTGCAGACCCCACTGGAGGTGTAACGCCGGCTACCCAGCGCTGCGCTCCAACCCACAATGCTGCCAGGTTGGACCCTCGCCACCACGATGATGGGTCCGTCATCGGGCTTAAAGTTTACCACCACTTCACCGCTGACAATGGTGAACAGGTTCTCGGCAGGATCACCTTGCTCGAACAGGACTGACTCAGCGGTGAACTCACAAGGTATGAAAAGCGGCAGGAGCAGCTTTAGATGCTCGGGGGAAAGGTCCCGAAACAGGAACAAGTTGGGGAAAACATCCGCGTCCATCGTGTGTGGTTCCACCCTAAAAATTTAATCCTTTGGGGGCAAAATACCAAGTGGTTAATATCCTCATATGAGAGACAAAAATCACCCTGTTAGTGTTACAGGGATGTGAAGGCTGGCTGTTGTGAGTTGAGTGGATAAAGTGTTAGCGGAACTAATATTTCAAGATGATAGGAAACACAAAGGGCAGATTGCTCCCCGAAAAATGGCGGGGACAGGCGCAATGACCTGTAAAACCTGACCCGGATTAACGCTCCAATTTATAGAAAGAGAAAAGGTCGGGAGTAAATACTCCCGACCTTTGAATTTATTTTGCTGATCCTTCAGATTCTTGCGGTACTTCCACCTCGACCGGGTGACCGGCGTGGCTGAAGACCAACCCATCCTTGGCCTCGTTGACATCAGCCATGATGTGGGCATCACGCTGGAACTCACCACTGAGCAGGCTCAGCGAGAGGGGTGACTCGAGGTACTTCTGCAGGGCGCGACGCAGTGGGCGGGCACCGAAGGCTGAATCGTAGCCGGTCTCTGCCAGCCACTGGCGGGCAGCACCAGTCAGCTCGATGGTCAAGCCACTATCACCCATTCGTTCCAGGATCTCCTTCATCTGCAGGTCAACGATCTGGACCATATCTTCGAGAGAGAGGGGTGAGAAGGTAATGATCTCATCGATGCGGTTGAGGAATTCAGGGCGGAAGGTGCCTTTTAGCGCCTTGGAGATTTTATCCGCAGCCTCGCGGTCTTCACTGGTAGAAGTGGGAGGTATAAACCCAAGGCTGCCAGATTTACGCACATACTCAGTGCCGAGGTTGCTGGTCATGATGAGCACCGTGTTGCGGAAGTCAACCATCCTTCCCTGACCGTCGGTCAGTCGACCATCGTCCAGGATCTGCAGCAGGGCGTTCCACACTTCAGGGTGCGCTTTCTCGATCTCATCAAACAGAATGATGCGATACGGGCGCCGGCGGACGGCCTCGGTGAGCTGACCTCCTTCTTCATAACCAACGTATCCAGGCGGGGCACCAAACAGGCGCGAGACGGTGTGCTGCTCACGGTATTCGCTCATATCGATACGTACCAGGGCATCCACATCGTCAAACAGGAATTCTGCAAGGGCTTTGGCAAGCTCGGTCTTACCGACACCCGAGGGACCGATAAAGATGAATGAACCGATCGGGCGGCGGGGGTCCTTGAGACCCGAGCGGGAGCGCCGGATGGCATCGGAGATGGCATGGATGGCCTCGTCCTGGCCGATGATGTGCTCGTGCAGACGACCTTCCATATTTAACAATTTATCCGACTCAGTTTCCATCATCTGCGAGACGGGGATGCCGGTCCACTGGGCGACGACGGCGGCAATATCATTAACATCCACCACCTCATCCAAGCTGTGCTCACTTTCCCATTTGTCACGCAGGGTACTGAACTCAGTTTCCAGGCGCAGGCGTTCAGCTTTCTTCTCGGCAGCACGCTCATAGTCACGCGATAATCCTGACTGTTCCTCTTCAGCTTGCAGGCGGTCGACCTCAGTCTTCATCACTTTCAGCTCAGGAGGGAGCGAATACAGGGCAACGCGGAGCTTGGCAGCCGCCTCATCCATCAGATCGATGGCTTTATCCGGCAGGTGACGGTCGGTCACATAGCGGGAGGAAAGGCGGGCAGCGGCGACCAGGGCATCATCAGAGAAGCGCACCTTGTGGTGAGCCTCATAGCGGTCGCGCAAACCACGCAGCATGTTAATGGTATCTTCCACATTGGGCTCTTCGACATAAACTGGAGCGAAGCGCCGTTCAAGGGCAGCATCCTTCTCGATATGCTTGTGATATTCATCCAGAGTGGATGCACCTACACACTGCAGCTCACCACGGGCGAGTGCAGGCTTGAGCATATTGGAGGCGTCCATGGCGCCCTGGGCTGCTCCAGCGCCTACCACAGTGTGAAGCTCATCAATAAAGAGGATAACTTCACCCTGGGCACGCTGGATTTCCTCGATAGCGGCTTTCAGGCGCTCTTCAAACTCACCACGGAAGCGTGAGCCGGCGATCATGGCTCCCAGATCAAGCTGGATCACTTTCTTTCCAGAAAAATCTCGGGAACATCATTGGTGGCGATCTTTTGGGCCAAACCTTCGACGATGGCGGTCTTGCCGACTCCGGCTTCACCGATCAACACTGGGTTGTTCTTTGTGCGCCGGGAGAGGATCTGGATGACGCGCAGGATTTCAGTATCACGGCCGATCACCGGGTCAAGCTTACCTTCACGCGCCATCTGGGTGAGGTCGCGCGAGTATTTCTCCAGCGTGCGGTAGCGGGTTTCGGCTTGCGGGTCGGTAACACGCTGCCCGCCGCGGATCTGCTGCACGGCTTCATAAACGCGTTCGCGGGTGACGCCGGCACCTTCCAGCAAGCGGGCTGCCGGGGTACTGCGTTCATTGAGGATGGCGAGGAAGATATGTTCGGTGGAGATATATTCATCTTTAAGGCGGTTGGCTTCCTCATTTGCCAGGTCAATGATCCGTTTGACGCGCGGGGTGATAAAAATTTGTCCGGCACCACCGCCAAAAATATTCGCCTTGGGGCTGGTACGCAGGATGTAGTCAAGCCGCTCGGTGAGGGCGTTGGAGTCAACTTTGAGATATTCCAATATCTGGGGGATCACACCCTGAGGCTGCTCGATAAGTGCGAGCAGGATATGTTCTGTATCTATCTGATTGTGCCCGTATCGTTGTATGATCTCGGCAGCCCGTTGGGCTGCTTCCTGGGCGCGTTCAGTAAATCGATCAAATCGCATCATAGGTAAAAATCCTTCCTTATCTGGAAGATTATAACATCGAGTATGTTAATGCAAGAGATGTGCCCCGTAAGAGTTATATATGAGTTATGTATATGCAAAATTAGATATAAAAGGATAAAGATGTGACAAATACCCGTATGTACTCACCACCAAACCGGCAGTCTATAAACTTATTACGGAAATTGCTGGTATAGCGATAGAAGATCGTACTCAGGGGAAGTAATCCCTTGAAATCGTGGGTGCGAAATATGCGCGTAGTTTATCACAAACCGTCAAAGAGAAAAGGTAATATCCTGCGGTTTATCCCATGGAAACACGGCAGCGGGTGTAAAATGGATACTGCTATGACGGCGGAAATTGCGATTTCTTCATCGGCTGGGGAGCATTTACGGCGGTTGGATACAAGGCGTGACCTGGCCAAAGTTGCCGACCTGGTGGAGCTGTGCTTCTTTGATACACTCGACCCTGAAGGCAGACAGTACCTGAATGAGATGCGCAGGGCAGCCCAAAGCGCCTCCATGATGAGATTCGCAAGCAGCCTGATCGACGAATCACCCATACTGCCCTCCGGGTACGTATGGGAAGAGGCGGGCCAACTGGTAGGCAACCTGAGCTTGATCCCGATCTCGGTGCAAGGGAAAAAGGGCTATATGATCGCTAATGTAGCCACCCACCCTGACTACCGTGGGCGCGGGATTGCCACCGCGCTCACCGCCACAGCCCTGCGGTATGCCCAGGAACACGGAACGCGGAATGTATGGCTGCAAGTGCGCGATGATAACCCTAGCGCCATCCATATTTACCTGATGCATGGTTTTGAAGAGCGAATGCGGCGCACGAACTGGTATAGTGGACCGAGATATCCAGCCTTAGACGCTCACAGTGGAGTGAGGGTGCTGAAGCGCCAGGCACATCATTGGGCACAGCAAAAGAAATGGCTTGAGGCAATCTATCCTGTCGATCTCGCCTGGAACATACCCATCGATTGGAATTTATTCCGTCCAGATATTTGGGGGATCATCTACCGTGCCTTCAGCCTTGAAAACTTGCACCATTGGAGCGTGGAACGGGATGGGAAGCTGAAAGGCGCGCTTAGCTGGAAACACGCGAGTGGGCTTATCGATAGCCTGTGGTTAGCAGTTCAAGAGGACATAGATGAAGAAGCTATCCTGGCATTATTGATCAGTGTGCGCGCAGCCATCCCCAAAGAACAACCGCTAAGTTTGAATTATCCAGCAGGAAATGCAGTCGAGGTGCTGAAGAGGGCAGGATTTTATCCTCACCAGACGTTGATATGGATGTCGGTAGACCTCCACTGAATCGCACCCAGCAGGCCTTCTATCCTTTTATCGTCAGCATAAACCAGTTCAAACCTTAATTTCGCCGGGATGTTATTTCTATGCCTCCTGAAGAATACCGGTTGGACGGTTGTCAATTATCCCAACGGGAATTTATGTTCTATGACTTACGGATCCGAAAATTGAGATTATTACGCCTCTGTTCAAGTGTGGGCGGTGAAAAAGGTTCAAAACCTGGATGAATGAGAATGTACCAGGTTGTTCTTGACGTGTCCACCAGGTCATCTGACTACGAGCGGTAAATGCACCAGCTGGTCTGTGGGCATCTCCTGCAGTGTAGCGGTTAACAACGGCGGGTCTGTCGTCAAGGTGATCGTGTACCAGGTGTAATTGGTCAGCCCGGTGAGGGTAAAGCGGCGGGTGTCAACAGGAATTCCGGTGATGGGTGAAGGTTGGTCACCTTGCAGGCCGATGTAATCGATTGTCCAGGTGGTGGTGAGCGGCAGGGTGATATTAACCTCCCAACGAAGCAAGATGGTCTCGTCTGCCGAACGCCCGGTCAAGGTCAGAGCATTTACCGGGAGACAGGGCTGCCCCTCGAACCGTCTCTTGGCGGGAATATCGTTGACCAAGCCGGCAACATCCGGTCCGATCGGCGGCCAGGGAGTCTCCTGACACCACCAACCCGGGGGCTGGTTTAGATACAACGAATCAGGAAGATCCTGGTTGGGAATCGTCGGATCCCAAATTGTGGAATTGGTTACATAATCAAAATTTCCGTGGCGCAAAAGGGTGGCTGCCACGCTGGAATCATCTACACCGCTGCCGACTCCCAGTACCCAGATCACATATTGGCTCCAATCATCATAAGGCTGGCCGGGAAGCACCTCGTACCAATTGGATTTTCCGGGCGTGCCCAGCACGCTGCCAACCACGTTCATATAATAATTCTTAGCAGCAATCTCTATGGCATTATTGCGGGTTGTGATGGTATCAGCCTGCCAGCCTTTTGATTGCGACCGGAAGATCGTATTATGGCTCGATGAGCCGTGAATAATATCGGCCTCGGCTTTATAGGCAATATTCCCTTCCCATAAGTTCATCTTCGGGTGAGGGGCGTGGTTAATTGAAGGGCTGGCGATCAACCACCAGGGATCATCAAACAGGATCTCGTGGAAATAATTATAAGAGATGACATTTCCGGATGCACCCCCTGCGGCCATCACTCCTCCTCCATCGATGGTACTGAGAATATTGTCATCGACCAGATTATTCGAGCTGTGCAGGTCAAGCAGAATACCATAGCCGCGATCGCGGCCGTAGCCATCAATTCCGGTGTGCAGGTAGCAATCCCTGATCTCATTTTGCAGGGAATTGATCATCCACATGCCCCTCCGTTGGATGTTTTCGATCTCAACATTCATAATCCAGGAGTACTGGGCACCATCCATCTCGATCATGAACTCGACTTCGGGCGTATCCTGGGTCAGGGAAAGGTCTTCCAGCCCTGCCTGGCGTATCATGGCATCTGCGTCTACCTGATAAGCCCACGGATTCAGACCGGTATCATAGGTCCAATGGAGAGGTACGTTGAGATAAACCTTATCACCAGCTACGGCAGTCACTTCGACAAGCTGTCCCAAGACTCTATCGCCGTTTTCGTAACCACAGTAGGTGCATTTCCCTTCGACACCAACCGGGTCGACCAACACACCGTCATTGAGCTGGTTAAGCAGCAGAATATCTCCGGGAGTAATCCCGGCAGTGGTGGCAAGCGTAATGACCTGGAAATCCTTGTTCGCCTCGATGACATCATAGGTCTTATGCAGGCCGGCAATTTGCCAGTAGATCAAGCCGCGCATATCTACCATCGAGCGTAAATAGCCCCCGCTATGTTTAAGGACGCTAATGCCAGGTCCGGCACCCCTAAGGGTGTCGAAATCGTCCAGATGGATGGTGTCGGAGACAATGTATACGCCTGGCGGCAGGAAAACCACCTGACCATCCGGGCAGTTTTCGAGAGCGTCCTGGATTACAGCGGTTGCGTCTGTTACCCCATTGCCATAGACTGCACTATCGATGATCTCACAAATGATTGACCGTTCAGGGATGCCTGCGGGGATTCCGGCATAACTCCAATCAATCCTGCGTTCGGCCGGGATAATTTCTTGAGATTTGATAGAAGAGGCGATGCTAACTCTTGAAATGCCCGGTGAGGTCGAAAAGAGAAGCAGCAAAACTATTCCCAATGCAATGAGCTTATATTTCATGTCTTGATTCCCTTCCTGCGAACCATTCGATTACAGGTCACGGGATGGTATTTATCACAGGTAAGTAGATGGAGTGGTCCGTTGGCATCATGATGATTGTATCTACCAACCACGCTGGATCGGTGGTGAGCGTGAATGTATACCAGACAAAGTTGGTCAGCCCGGTAAAGGCATAGGAGCGGCTGCTGCCAGGGATCCCTACGATGGGCGGAATTTGGTCACCGGTTGGACCTAAATAATCGATCGTCCATGTGGTGGTGAGCGGAAGCGTGACGTTAACACTCCAGCCCAGGCTGATGGCATTCGATCCTGGACGTCCCCACAAAGATAAATCTGGGGTGAATTCATACGCGCCGATATCATAACCATCCCCCTGGGGGCGCGGGTTTCCATCCAGGTCAGTGGTGATGCCAACAGGCAATCCTGCGTCAACCGCAGGGCTGTCCCCAGGGATGTGATAATCATCACCCGCTGGATCGAGCAACAGCGGATCGTTATTGACCAGGTCATTGGGAAAATCTCCCGGGTCAATATTCCCTACGGTCGAAAATAACAGGTTGTTACTTCCAGCTACCGCACCGTCACCCGAAGCCCAATAATTGGAACCGGCGTTGTAAAAGATGTTATTGTAAATATATCCAGTAGCGCCGTCGTTAAATCCCGCCCCGTGGTAGGCGATATCTGCAAAGACGTTATTGACCACGGTAACATTTTGGATTTGGTAGACACACAGCCCCCAGGCGCCGCCGTGAGCGAATATGTTATTGCTGAAGGTGATATCGGACATATTGTGATAATAGGCGGCTTCGCCCATGAACCCCTGGTGGAAATCGTAACAAATATTGCCGTCGATGGTTACATTATGAACGTATTCGCCATTGTTGTCGAAGGTTTGGAAGCAATCGACGTGGGCATCGCCGATCTCTTCGAACAATGTGCCGTGGAAGAAGTTGTTGCGGATAATGTGGCTGTCACCGAAGAAGCGTGAATAATCACAGTCACCGTTACCATATTGGTACAGTCTCTCCACTTCGTTACCTTCAACCAGCCAATCTGACCCTGAAATGGTCAACCCGGCCTGACTGTGATAGATTCGATTATTGCGGACAATAGCTCCAACCGATTCGCCAGAGACGCCGGCACTGTCCAGGTTATAGAAATAGTTGTCGACCACCTCCACATGATCGCTGGCGATGAACACACCATTGGCGTCGGTCCAATCGGTCAAGGAAGGGTCGGTGGTGATATTAAACCCTTCAATGCGCAGGTAATGGGCGAATTGAGTATAGAAGCCCCACATGGTGACGGATCGGCGCGGCTGGGAGATGAACGTGATCAACTGCCCGGGAGCACCACGGGTGCCGGTTGAAAAACTAACCCGCTCGGGGTACATGCCAGTCTTTACAACCACAGTATCCCCGGCCCAGACGGTATCGGCTGCTTTTTGGATCGTCAGCCAGGGCAGGTCTTCTGTGCCGGGGTTGTCGTCGCTGGCGCTGGGATGATTCTGATCGACAAAGTAAGTGACCGAGATATAAGGGTCAAGAACCAGCCCTTCATAGATGGCGACATTGTCGATGTAAAACCAGGGCGGATCCTCAGCGCCACCCCCGCTCATCATCCCGACACCGGTATCTGTGAACATCGCCACTGCGTCAGGATCGGTGTCGACCACCTCGAGGTCGTAATCGACACCATCACCGGCCTTATCAGCCTTGATGAGAATTGACGAGCCGGTGTTGTGAACGTAGAACTTAAATTCCCCGGTTTCACCACTCCCATGCGGCAGGCGAATTAGATTCTCAGGGTCTTCGTTGAGCTGGACCTCAATGCCATTCATTCTGCGGTAGATACCGGTCTGCTCACCCAGACCGATCGAATAGTAGTTGGATGAGTCTTTATACAGCACGACGATCCTGCCCGGGGCACTCCAGGTGATGCGGCCTGCACAACGGAGGGTGTATTCATCGCCAGCTATGGTCTGGTCGGTAGCAATAAGAGAATAGCCGCGGTCCAACCCGAGCTGCAGGCTGCCATCCACATCATCTACGCTCGCCGCTCCAGCTACTAAGCTCCAGGTCAGGCCATTGGGTCCATCAGCAGTGGTGTAATCACCATCCTCGAAGTTGTCTTGATAGATGAAAGCTTGGTTGAGATTCTGGTCAGGCGGGATCGTGGCAGAATTTGCAGGTTGAACCCAAAGATTCGAAAGGAGATAGAGGAGAATTACGAGCAACTGCAGGATCAGGCGCGGCACTTTCCTGTGATCCATGGTGACCTCCTTCGCGGATACCGGTTGTCGAATGTGCTAATCCAAGGGAAACCTTTAAATCCAGCCTTCCTTGTGCAGACAGAGAGCCTGGTGGATTCAAGTCGATATCTTATGATTATAACGATTTCAATATATGTGGAAACTATCACTTTTGTTAGGTGGGATCAATGTAGTCTCAAATGAGAACGGGAGCAAGGAGTTTAGATTCCAGGCGTTCAACTGTATGGAAAGGAAAGATACTCACCAGCGACCTGTTAAAACTGTAGGTTAATCGTAGGTTATATTTCAACCCAGGTGGTTGACTTTCCAATTGAATTGGCTTATACTGAAATTGAACGGAGAAGATACCGCTATGCGCGTTTTTCTCTCAAAATTGAATATCTGCAGGAATTAACGGTGGCACGCGTTTGTAGACGTGTGCCTTTTGGTTAAAAAATATAACAAACGAAAGGAGATAAGTAAAAAGATATGGATTCAGGCGTGATCCGCAAGCGAGAGAAAGCAAAACGCTATGCTGAACAGCGTGAACGCATCCATGTAAAGAACATTACGGTAACATTTGATGGGGATAACAACCCTCACAGTGTTGAATACAATAATAATGCCTGGCAGTGTGATTGTGACTTTTTCAAGACCCGTCAAACTTGCAGTCATACGATGGCAATTGAAATGATCATGGAAGGATGTTCCTGGGCAGAATAACCCAGGGGCAATATAACTGAATAGTATGTGTAATATGCGAGCCCTCTCGGGGCTCGCTTTCTATATTAATTTCAAATGTCCCAAGAAATGGAAGGAAATCTTGTGGGATTATGCTATACTGTGAAGTAACCGAAAATTAAGCAGGCATGTGAGCTGATGGCAAAGAAACCGACCCTCACCAAGGTCATACTACCGCAACGCCGTAAGGAGCTGTTCACCCGCCAGCGCTTGATCAACCTGCTTTATGACCTACTGGACGAGAAACTCATCCTGGTCATTGCCCCCGCCGGATACGGGAAAACTTCATTACTGGTCGATTTTGCATATCAGGTTGATTTTCCTGCCTGCTGGTATGCAGTGGATGAGCTGGACCAGACCCCGGAGCGATTTTTTACCTATTTTATAGCCGCAATCCATCAGCAATTCCCGTCATTTGGGGAAGCCTCCAGGGCTGCATTAAAAGCGGTCAACCCGTTTACACCGGATATAAACCAGCTGGTTTCGGTGATCGTCAATGACGCCTATGAACATATCCAGGAGCATTTCCTCATCATCCTGGATGACTACCACCTGGTGTGTAATATTAAGGAAATCCAGGCATTCCTCAACCGATTTATTAATACATCAGCAGAAAACTGTCATTTAGTGCTGAGCTCGCGGACCTTGATCAGCCTGCCAGACCTGCCCCTGTTGGTAGCCCGCTCGCAAGTAGGCGGGATTGGTTTCGAAGAGCTGGCGTTCCGCCCCGATGAGATCCAATCCTTTGTTCTGCAGTATTACCACGTTACTTTATCTGATGCAGCTTCGGAAGACCTGGCGCGCGACACCGAAGGGTGGATCACTGGATTGATGCTATCTGCCCAGGTGATGGGCCAGGGGATGACAAACCAGATGAGGGCAGCACGGGTTACCGGGGTTGAGCTGTATACCTACCTGGCCCAAGAAATCCTCGACCAACAAACCGAGGAAATCAGGGAATTCTTATTACGAACTTCATTTTTGCACGAGTTTGACCTGGCCTTATGTGCAGCCATTTGGGGAACGGAATACAATTGGCGTGGATTGATCAACCAGGTGGTACAAAACAACCTGTTTGTATTACCCGTGGGTGAAGATGGTAGGTGGCTGCGCTACCACCACCTGTTCGGAGACTTTCTTAGAGCAGAGTTTGAAAAGGAAAAACCGGGCCAGCTGGAAAGTCTGCTGCGGAGGATCGCCCAGGTTTATACCGAGCGAGAAGAATGGGCGCGGGCATATGCGATATACAGCCGGATTGGCGACAATACAGCCACGGCAGAGCTCATCGAGAAAGCCGGCACGTCGCTCATCCGTAACACAGAGTTCGCAGTGCTGGCAAAATGGCTGGACGCTTTACCGGTAGAAATACTCGACTCGCACCCCAGCTTGATATCGCACAAAGGCGCGGTCCTGTTGCTACAGGGACAGGTGGAGAAAAGCCTGGAATACTTGAACCGGGCAGAAGCTGCCCAACGCGATAATCATGACCGTTCAGGCTTGGCGCGCACACTCGACAGGCGGGCGACGGCTTACCGGTATCGAGGAAATTATCAATCCTCCATCCAAGACGGGATGGAGGCATTGGAGTTATCCACTGGAGATGAAGAATTACGCCTCGTGAGGGCTGGGGCATACCGTTCAACCGGGGTGAGCCATTTTCATCTGGGACAGCTTGAAAAAGCAGACGAGCTGCTCAGCCAATCCCTCAAGTTGTTTCAATACCTCAAGGATGAGCAAAATGTGGCCCTGGTGCACATGGAGCTGGGCGTTTGTGGGCAGTATCAGGGCGATATCCGCCAGGCTGTGAGCCACAATGAGCAGGCATTGGCTTATTGGCAAGCCGTCAGGAACTCGACCCGCGAATCTTATGTGTTAAACAACCTGGGTAGTTTACATCACCTGGCTGGTAATTACCTGGAAGCGGCGAAATTATTCGAGCAAGCCCTGACTTTAGCAAGAAGAAACGGTATCCAGCGCAGTGAGGCTTACCTGTTATTCAACCTGGGCAACCTGTATGCCGACCTGGAAGCAAATGACAGCGCCAGGGAGGCTTTCCAGAAGACCCGCGACGCCTGCCAGGCATTGGATGATCATTTCCTCCTATTGAACATCGACCTGGCAGAATCCGGACTTGCCCGGCGGGAAGGTAAATATTCCCAGGCGAATGCTTATCTCATCTCAGCAAAGGAAATGATCGAAAAAAGCCGTTCAGGTTTCGAGAACAGCCTGTGGTCGATGGAAGCAGGGAGTTTATCCCTGGCAGAAAGCAAGACAGACCCAGCCGTGAATTACTTGGCGGATGCATTTCACGTATTCGAGGCGGGCGGACAGAGACTGGAAGCAGCCAGTACAGCCTTGCTTTTATGCCGGGCTTACACACTTAGCGAAGAATATGCCAAAGCAAAAGCCGCATTGGAACAGACCTTAAGCTTGATCAGCAACCTGGACAGCATCCAACCCCTGGTAGTAGTCGGGCGGAACACCAAGGAAGAACTCAAAAAGTTTATTGAGGATAATACCATCGGTCCACGAGCGGTTAAGCTGTTGAGCCGGATCGAAAATTTTGAAAAGCAGATCCCTTCCCTGCGTCGTAAATTACGCCCACACGCCGCCACCGTCTTGATGATCCCGCCAAAATTAAGCATCTATGCGCTTGGTCGTTCCCTGGTAAAGTTGGATGGAAAGACAGTGACTTCCCCGAGTTGGGCTAACCAAAAACGGGCGCGTGAGCTGTTCTTTTTCTTGATCTCCAATCCCAAAAAAAGCTTAACCAAAGAAGAAGTAGGGGTCACCCTTTGGCCTGATAGCTCTACGGAACAGCTGCGCTTGCAGTTCAGGAACACTGTCTATTATATTCGCTATGCGCTGGGTCAGGATGTGATCAACAACAATGAACGCCGCTATGCATTTAATGGAGATATGGATTACAGCTATGATGTGCAGGAATTTGAACAAAAATTAACCCTGGCAGAAAGCGCCGAAACTCCAACCCAGAAGATCGAACTATTAAAGGAAAGTCTCGAGCTTTACCGGGGTGAGTTTTTCCCCGAGGGCGAGGGGATCTGGGTGATGACTGAACGACAGCGTTTATCCCAGATCTGCGAGCACTCCCGCCTGACCCTGGCACAGCTACTACTGGAAAAAGGCGATCCTAAATCTGCGTTAATACACTGCCAATCGATCCTGGCTGAGAACCATTGCATGGAATCGGCCCACCGTATGGCGATGCAAGCCTATGCCGCAGTGGGCAACCGTTCGGGGATAATGAACCAGTATGAGCAGTGCAAGCAATACTTGCAGGATGAGCTTGGTCTTGAACCATCGGAGGAAACTGAGAAGTTATATCAGTTATTGCGATAATTTCACGAATAAAATGGCAAAAAAACCCCTTAAATGGGGGTTTTTTTAATCTTTAACAGACTATTTAGAGGCATGTTTGTGTAATAATATACGCACAAAGCACCACAAAATTCTTTTTATAGAGGAGATATTCAAATGAACACCTGCCTTTCTAACGTCTATTTAAAATTCTCAAAGCTCGATTCCCGCTATGTCCGCCTGGCTCTCATGGTCTTCACACTGGTTGCTTCCGGTGGCGTCATCCTCGGTCTGCCCATCATGGGAGATCTGAGTGGATAATTCTGATTCGTGCTTATCCATGGGCAAATACCGAGACTTCTCCACTGCCGAGATAAGTATGATTCCGATAATTGAGGATAATCCAATGTTAATTACTGATACTCGCGTAACACAGACCAGTGCACAGCTAGAATATCCTTCATCCAACGATGAATTGAACCGTTTGCTGTGCGCAGCTGTCGTCAGCAAGAGCTTTCGCAGCATGCTGATGACCAACCCAGAAATCGCTATCAATTCTGGGTACCAAGGTGAGTCCTTCAATTTGAGCGATGAGGACCGGAGCTGGCTGTCTTCAATCCGACCTGCCAACCTAGTGGACCTTGCCGCCAACCTGGTCACTCACCAACAGAGCATTCACCAGGATAACCGGGTGAAGTTGCCGGTCGAACCTGTGCCCCAATATGTGAGGATAAACTGATCCGGTAATACTACTGTTATCTTATTTTTATAAGGAAGTGTAATCCTGAATACAGATATTGCTGTGAGGGAACTGTCCCTTCGCTTTAATACGCTGCTTGATCATATCCCTGGCATGGTTTTCCAGTGCAGGAATGATTCGAGCCGCACGCTGGAATACGTCAGCAAAGGCTGCTATGATTTAACTGGGTATCATGCCGATGATTTGATCCGGAACCGGACCGCGTCTTACGGTGACCTGATTTACCCGGATGACCGCGAAATGGTTTGGATCAACATCCAAAATGCGGTTATACAACAAAAGAGCTTCGAGCTGGTATACCGCATCCACACCCAGAACAGAAATATTAAATGGGTCAGGGAGTTAGGGAGCGGTTCGTCGATCGTGAATGGATCCCACCAGATTTTGGAAGGCTGCATCACCGACATAACCGATTGGAAGGTGGCTGAAGAAACGATCCAACGCCAGGTGCGTCGTTTTCAGGCACTGCGTGCCATCGATGCAGCCATCTCTGCCGGACCCGACCTCCAGTTCACGCTGGGGATTTTGCTCGAGCAAATCATGGCACAGCTCAACGTGGATGCTGCAGACATCCTGCTGCACAAGATCGGGACGTCACTGCTGGAATATGGCGCGAGGCGGGGTTTCCGAACTGAGGCAACCCCAGGTGTCACCATGCGGATGAGAGAAGGTCTCGCTGGAAGGGCGGTATTAGCACGTAAAACCGTCCATATACCCGACCTTACGCTCGAGCGCCAGGTAGAGGATCGAATGTTTCCAATGGAAGCGGAGGCATTCAAGGTCTATTACGGGATACCCCTTATCGCCAAAGGACAGTTAAAGGGTGTGCTCGAGGTCTTCCTACGGACATGCCGCTCGATCGATCCTGAACACCTGGAATTCCTTGAGACCTTAGCCGGTCAGGCTGCCATCGCCCTCGACAATTCATCCCTATTCGAACAGCTGCAGGACTCGAACACGGAGCTTTCGATTGCCTATGATGCCACGCTGGAAGGTTGGGCGAAGGCACTGGAACTGCGTGACCGCGAGACGGTTGGTCATGCCCACCGGGTGATCGAAATGACCTTGAGGGTTGCGGATAGGATTGGGATACACGGCGAAGCCCTGCAACACATCCGGCGCGGCGCGCTGCTGCATGACATCGGTAAAATGGGCATCCCCGATTCGATACTATTGAAACCTGGACCGCTCACACCTGACGAATGGGAAATAATGCGCCAGCACCCTGCGCACGCATATGAAATGCTGAAAACGATTGAATATCTGGCACCCGCGCTAGAAATCCCTTACTGCCATCATGAGAGATGGGACGGGAGTGGATACCCACAAGGACTGACAGGTACCTCCATCCCCATGTCGGCACGCATTTTCGCCGTGGTGGATGTATGGGATGCACTCACTTCCAACCGCCCTTACCGGAATGCCTGGCCTGAGCACCAGACACTCGAACATATTGCCCGAGAAACGGGCAGGCATTTTGACCCTGAAGTGGTTAACGCTTTCTTTGGGCAGTAGTGCTTCCCAAATAAAACACGGCGCACTTCCGAAGAAGTGCACCGCATATTTTACTAACTCCACCAACCTGATCGGGATGGCTGATATTTATCTCAGCCTTATTATGGAAATCCGCTGGCGGTTGGTTTACCAGGGATTGGTTAAATAATCTACTTTTTCTTTAATACGGGCAGTCCTGTCTTGCTTTCTGCAACTACATAACCCGCTGGAACGAGGTCTAAAGCACCTGCCTTCACGGTTTTGGCGAAATAGTACAGATGCTGGTTTTTACCACTCTTGAGGACACGTGTCGTGGCATGGAGAAAATAGGTTTGCCCCTTAGAGTTTTTAAAGCTATATGCCATTGATGTGCTCCTTTCTTCTCATTTCTTTTGGTTGGTATGAGACAAATTTCCAAAGCAGAACTGCTCGGATAGAGTAATCATACATCAATAATCGAAAATAGGGGGATTAAATAAGGATTAATCTTTCGACTAATTTTCTCCTATTACAGATCAAGAGAACAAAAATATGGCTCCCAGTACGAATGGAAGCATGGCTAACAATGCTAACAAGTTATTGTGACCACTCTGGCGATTTTTACTGTCCCAATTGAACAAAAAGATGGCTAATCCAAAGGCGAGGATCCCGCTGGCAAGCAGGACGATCATGCTCAAGCGAGGATCCAAAGTTGGGGGCATACCAAAAGCCAACCCCTTCCATGCATTCATGGCGTAACTGGTAGGCAGAAGAAGGGAAACCCGGTACAAAGCAGGTGGAAGCATATCGGATGGGACCATCAATCCACCCAGGATCATGGATGGCAGGAAGATTGCCTGGCTGAACAGGACGATGGACCTCGAATTGGGAGAGACCACCCCAATCAGCATGCCGATGCTTGCCATGGTGAAGGCGGTCAGGAATAAGATCAAGATAAAATAGCCCCAATTCAACGGCTTACCTGCTCCAAAAAAAGGAACGGCGGTCACGGTGATGATGATGGATACCAGAAATATGTGCACCATGCTGCTCAAGACAGGGATGGTGACAATCGAGAGGGCTGGCACACCATTGATCTTAAAACTGCGGAATATCCCGGCTTCACGCGAGTCTACCACCGGATTGGGTAAACCCAACAGCGTGCACGCCATCATGGCAACCAGGATCATGGCAGGGATCATGGTAGGTGCAAACGTGGGGTTGAGTCCGGTCATAAGCAAACCCATCAATGCATAGAATCCTAACGGGAAGAGATAATTCAACAACAGGAGAGATTTATCACGCAAGCCTGTACGAAAATCGTACATGAAATGATAAAAGAAGGCGCTCATGAATTTTCTCCTGTGGGTAAATCGGGTTGAGTGATTTCAAGGAACCTGTCTTCCAGCGAAGGTCTTTCTACCCGAAGGTCAACCAGGTGGTCATCACACGCCTTGAGAAAAGCCAGGACGGCTGGAACCGTCTCTCCAGGGTCAGCGCTGTAATAAATTGCATATTCATCCTTGATGATCTGCTTCGAAACAGACGGGAAAACCGTTGTGCCCTTGGATAAACTGGAGGACTCGGAGGATACCGAAATCTTGACCAGGCCTTTACCGGCAGCAGTGAGCTGGGTGGGGCTGCCCGTGGCAGCAATCCTACCATTCAGCAGGATGGCGACCCGGTCAGCCATTTTTTCGGCTTCCGCCATATCGTGAGTGGCGAGGATGATGGTAGTGCCTTTCGCCTGCAGCTCGCGCATCACCTCGTGCAGTTCAACGCGAGAGCCCACATCAAGTCCGGCAGTAGGCTCATCCAGCAGCACCACCGGGGGATCATGAGCGACCGCCAATGCCAGTGCCAGCCTGCGCTGCTGCCCAGTGGACAACGTTGAGAATTGAGCTGATTTCTTTTCACCCAGACCCAGGCGATCGAGCAGATCATGCCGGGAGGGTACCTGATGATATGCACAGAAAAACTCCATGGCTTCCCGGGGTGTCATACTCCCAGGAAGTCCCGAAGACTGGAGCTGGACCCCGATCAAGTCACGCAAGCGTGCCGGCGACCGGGCGGGATCGACACCCATCAAGCTCATCGAGCCAGCAGTAGGCTGCCTCAAGCCTTCCAGGCTTTCCATGGTGGTAGTTTTTCCGGCTCCATTCGGACCGAGCAACCCAAAGATCTCCCCCTTATGGACTTCGAAGCTGATCTTGTCTACAGCAACCATGCCGGTGTAGACCTTGCGAAAATCCTTCACCTCAACAACGTTATTCTGCATGTGTGCGCTCCTTGGTAGGTCGGTGAAAATCTCTTTCCATTTTATCAAACAACTTGAATCTTTGGGAGCAACCCTGGGGAGTTGAATTTATTAAGACCGGAAAGGGTATTTTTGGCTAATTTAGATGGAATTACTAATATTATTTTAATCCTCCTCTGATAAACTTCTTTATCCCAATCCCAATTTTGGAGGAATATATTATATGTCGCAACCATCCAGAAGATTCTGGACCTTGGCTTTATCAGTCCTGGTAATTGCCGGACTGCTATCCAGCTCGCTCATTCCCTTTACCAGTATAACAAAAGCACAAGCAGGAACGCAAAATGGAGCTACAACCCCATCCTACGTCAATGGTCCATTTTCTGACCAACCCGTATCGCCGACGGTTTTCAACGGTGACTTACGTGACCTGCCACAGCTGCCCTCCACGGGGGGAGAGCTCCCTGCACCAGGGACTGTAAGACAGCCCAACCAGGCTATTCCCAGCAGCTCATCAGCCTGGGTTGATCCGGTCTCTCAACAATCCCCTGGCAAAGGCCAGATGCCTGATCCGATCATGAATTTTGATGGTTTAACTAAATCTGATGGCGGTGGGTGGACGCCTCCGGATACCAATGGGGATGTCGGTCCTACTGTCTATATACAGACAGTCAATATCGCCCTGGGTATCTATGACAAAGCCACTGGAAGCCAATTGGTAAAACTTAGCTACAATGATTTTTTCCAGGGTCCTCCAGGCAGCAGCTGCGATACCAATAATCGCGGTGATGTGGTGGTACTGTACGACCCACAGGTGGACCGTTGGATTGTGACAGATTTTTCCCTGCCCGGTCCGAATTACTATGAATGTATCGCCGTTTCCCAAACTGGTGACCCAGTAAGCGGAGGTTGGTACTTCTACGAATTGCTAGCCAATACCCCACCCTTTGATGATGCCTTCAATGATTATCCTAAACTGGGTGTATGGGCGGACGGCTGGTATATGTCTGCCAACATGTTTAGCGCTAATTTCGAAGGTGTGCGCGTGTGGGCACTTGACCGCGAGGCGATGGTCAACGGTTTGCCGCTGGACGCAATCCATTTCGACTGCCTAGACGTTATGTGCGGCTCGCTCCTACCCGCCAATATCCGTGGGGCTCTCCCCCCGACGGGCTCACCGGAGTACTTTGCCAATGTAGCCGCCCCAAATAGCCTCAACCTGTGGCAGTTCCATTCCGATTGGGAGAACCCAGGTAACTCAACTTTTACCGGTCCGATTACTCTGCAGACCGCAGATTTCCAAATGGCGAATTCGGTTCCCCAAAGGGATGTGGCCCAGCAGCTTGACAGCCTGAGTGACCGGATGATGTTCCAGCTTCAGTACCGCAACCAAAACGGGGTTGAAGCCCTGTATGCCAACCACAGTGTGGTATCGAACGGGGTGAATGGCATCCGCTGGTACGAAATACGAGACCCCGGTGGCAACCCAACCATTTTCCAACAGGGCACTTACCAACCAGACGATAATTACCGTTGGATGGGCTCCATTGCTGCTGACGGTGAGGGAAATATTGCCGTCGGGTATAGTATATCCAGCAGCGAGATGTTCCCCGCCATTCGCTACGCCGGAAGGCTGGTAGGCGAAACACCCAACCTGCTCACCCAGAATGAAGCCCAGCTTTTCCAGGGTCCGGGTTCACAGTCAGGGTCGGAACGCTGGGGTGACTACTCCATGTTGACGGTTGACCCAACCGATGACTGCACGTTCTGGTACACCCAGGAATACGCTACGAGTGGCAGCAACTGGCGCACGCGGATTGGATCGTTCAAATTCCCCTCCTGTGGTTTACCCAAGGGTGTGATAGAAGGGTATGTGTACAACTCGGTGACCAACCTGCCTGTGGCGGATGTTCCGTTATTCGCCCAAGGTGCCAGCTACAACTTCAGCACCGTCACTGATGAAACGGGTCATTTCTCGACCAATCTCATCGCAGGCAGCTATGATCTTACCGCTGGTCCGCTGCTACCAGGCTACCCCGGCACCGATTTTGCTGGGGATGTGAGTGTGAGCGCTGGTAATACTACGACGCAGGACTTTTACCTTGACCCAACGCCTGCGCTCGTCCACGCAGGCACGCTGCTCTCAGACCCCAATGGAAATGGCAATGGTTTCCCCGAACCGGGTGAGCAAGGTTTGCAGCTAATTGAAGCACTGCTCAACCAGGGAGCTACCACTTCAACCCAGATTACCTCCAAGCTCACCAGCCTGACCGCGGGTGTGACGGTCAATACTGCTGATTCAACCTATGCAGATATCGCCGTGGGTGATACCGGTTTGAATGCAACACCTTATCTATTCTCAATCGATCCGAGCGTCGCCTGCGGAACTGAAATGTACTTCCAGGCAGTCGTTACCGACAGCGTAAACACGTATGATACCGCCTTCAGCCTAAACGCTTCCATCCCTCTGCCGCGCACGGATGTGCTCTCAAATACGGTAGAAAACGGCGCCATGGGCTGGACCACCGGTGGGACGCCCAACAGCTGGGCGATCACCGACTCTGCTTCACACAGTCCGACCCATTCATGGACGGACAGCCCGGCGGGTGATTACCAGGACAATGCCAATAACTACGTCCGCACACCAGCCTTTGACCTGACAGGTAAACGCCATGTTGTGTTGAGCGGCTGGTTTAAATTTGCCCTCGAGACAGGTTATGACTATGTTTACGTGGAATATTCGCTGGACGGTGGCAATACCTGGAGTAATCCTTTCCTGGCGAGCTTTAACGGGTTCCAGGATTGGCACAAGGTGGTCTTCGACGCTGCAGCCCTGGATAACCAGCCCAACGTTGCCTTACGATTCCACCTGATGTCTGATGCCGGCGTCACTGAGGATGGCATCTACCTGGATGATCTTGCCCTATCCTACGAACCATACCAATGCACTTACGGATTAGCTCCGAATGCACCTAAATTGGTTTCACCTGCCAATGGTAGTTTGGTTACCAACCCGGTGACGTTAGTTTGGGAAGCTGCGGAGCTTGGCGCCCCAGCAGAAGGATATATCGTTTACGTAGATGACAGCCCGGTGGTCACCTTCACCCAACCCATCACCACTACCACGGTGGACTTTCTCCCCGGTGCACACATGTGGTTTGTTAAAGCGACCAATGCTGCTGGAGCCTCACTGCCATCCACTACCTGGAGCCTGGAACTTCCAGCTACACCAGATGCTCCGACGCTGGTTTTGCCTGAAAATGGCTCATGGACCAACAGCCCGGTGACGTTCTCCTGGCTGCCTGCTGTTGACGGAGTACCAGCTGAGGGGTACATCCTATACATCGATGACTCTCCTGCAGTCACGTTGACCACGCCCATCACCACCACCACCACAGTGGATGTGTCTCCTTGGACACATACCTGGTTTGTCAAAGCGTTTAATTCTGCTGGCTTTTCTTCGCCATCCACCACCTGGAGTTTCAACGTATTTGGCAAAATATTCCTGCCCATCATCAGAAAATAGCCTGATCGTTTAAAGCTACCACCCCCCAAACCTAAGTTTGGGGGGTGGTATTCATTTTATCCTCGGAACCTATTTCCCCCTGCCCAATCCAAGGTGCTCACGCACCCCATACGTCGCGTGCTTTAAGCTAATTTCCCCCAAAGCGTCTAGCTAATAAGTCAGGCGAGTTAAGGTTTTATCCAATTCACCAATCTGCTGGGGAGACATTTTCGCCAGCCAGTCCTTGTGCACCGTCTGGGCATGATCCATGGCGTCCTTTTTTACCTCATCCAGACTAATCCCCTGAGCCACGTAGCTACAATTCGTCCCCAATTCCTTGCATTCAAACTTTAACATAAACCATCTCCACGATCAGAATACATCCGCTTATATTGTTAACTGTTCTTGACCTGATTGATGACCGTGCAGGTCATACAAGATAATATTACTCCTATTTATCGCATTTGTCAAATAAAAAAATAATTAACAATTTCACGGGAATTTGAGCAGGTTGGCGATGAAACTAGGGCATATGACGTTAATAAGCCTCACTGGTAAACTCATCAATTCATCAAGCACAAGCGAAACCACCCCCGGGGGAGAAATCTCCGGGGGTGTCATGATGAGAAATTAAATTTTCGAAGGTGCCTGAAAATAGACGTAGAGATCGATTGACTGCCTGGTGTTCCGTCAGTTCAGGCGGGCACAACCAACATTAACGCTGGTTATCTGGCCTCGAACCCCACCAGTCTCTTTTTTTCCAATGAGCGCCCCAAGAGGTGCTCAATCGTGCGGACCATCGGCAGATCATCCTTGGTAACGAGCGTCAGGGCGGTACCCTGCCGTGCCATCCGACCGGTTCGGCCGATGCGATGCGTGTATGCGTCGGCTGTGTCTGGCATGTCGAAGTTGATCACATGGGAGATCTGGGATACATCAATTCCGCGTGCAGCGATATCGGTGGCAACCAACACCTTGATCCGCCCGGTGCGGAAGCTATCCATCGCTGCCTGGCGACGGTTTTGAGATAGGTTGCCCTGCAATGAAGTTGCATGCAGCCCGGCTTTAACCAGCTGCTCGGCGAGTTTTTTTGCGCGGTGCTTGGTGCGGGTAAATACAAGGATTTGGCCATTACCTGATTGCCGCAAAAGTGCCAGCAGCAGGTCAGCCTTGCGGGTTTGATCCACCGGATAGACAGCATGCCCGATGGACTCGACTGGACGAGAAACCCCAAGGTCGATCTTGAACGGGCGATCCAAAAGCTCATCGGCCAGCCCGCGGATTTCGCTCGGCATGGTAGCCGAGAACAATAACGTCTGGCGTTTGGCGGGAAGGGCAGATAGAATCCGGCGGATATCGGGTAAAAATCCCATGTCGAACATGCGGTCAGCTTCATCAATAACGAGGATCTCGATCCGGCTCAAGTTGACCACTTTCTGGCCCATCAAGTCTAACAATCGACCCGGGCAGGCGACTACAATCTCCTTACCTGCCCTCAACCCCTTGATTTGAGGCTGGGCAGAGACGCCGCCATAAATGGTTAAGCTTCGGAAACCTGTCTGGCGTCCGAGCATCTCGATATTGGAGTGGGTTTGTTCAGCCAACTCGCGGGTAGGAGAGAGAATGAGCACGCGGCAGCTTTCCGCGCGGCCCATTTAGAAGGTGCTCCAGGATAGGCAAGACAAAGGCGGCGGTTTTACCCGTGCCGGTCTGGGCTAAGCCCAAAACATCACGCCCTTCCAGGATTGGTGGGATAGTATGGATTTGGATAGCGGTGGGGCTGGTATAGCCAGCAGAAGTAATCCCAGCGTTAATCTGCTGGTTAAAAGCAAACGAAGAAAAATTCACGAAAGGTCCTTTTGGCATTAAGAGTGAGCCAAGGCGAACCTCAGCCCGTTCGCAATTATATTGGACTAAGTTTGTCCATTTCAAGAGCGAACACAGGATTGTACCACATATAACTGGATAATTATTTTGGTTTGAAACTATATGCCCGTGGGATATGGGTGATTTATAAAATAAAAAGACCTCCAGGATTCCTACATCCTGGCGGTCTTTGGTTGAACCAAGGGGCACTCTAAGTCACCAGCTTGAGCGCTCTCTTCAAATCCACCTGGTTACTAAACCTGATGGATCGCACTGACCACGTTTTTATTCATCTCAGCTAGTTCAACAGGTGACATCTTGGATAGCATGTCTTTATGAGCTACCTGGGCATGCGCAAACACTTTCTGGGTGACTTCTTCCACCGTTGCACCAGTGGTCTCAAAATCACAATCCACTCCTAAATCCCTGCAAGCATATTTGAACATTATCAGTCTCCTTTGGCATCTGTTTTTGGTCGATCAAATGAATTGAGGTGCGTGAATAGCCTAAATGGCACCCTTAATATAATTATTTTACTCCATATTGTCGGTATTGTGTGTTGCACATACCAGATTACTGTTCCTGGAGTTCCCGCCTGGTGATCGAAAGCTCTGGATTTTGGGTGTATTATGATAAATCATACCTTTTTTATGTGTTATAATTTTTACATGGCATGGGGGTAAGGACTATCTTTGAAATTAGGGGTAGGAGATAAAAAAATGGAGATTACCACGCGAGAAGCAATCAACAAGGGATACAACATGCTCGTAATTGGTTTGCAGAGTTTTGTTGGAATCGGGCTGGTCGGAGAGTTCTTCAATGAGGTTGAATGGCGAGATAAAGGGGATGATATTTTCATCGTCCTGATAGCCATCGTGGGGGCAATCTGGTATTTTACGGGTAGGAACCGCTATAAGTCGTCATGGTTTCCGTTCATCCTGTTCTTACTTACCACGGTCGTGAAGACCTCAACTCTCATCTTTGAATTCAACGACCAGGTGGCACGGGGAGATGAATTAGGACTTGTGCTGCCCCTGATCGTCCTGACCATTATCTCTGGGATAAGTGTGTATCGAAATCATAGAGATAATCAACTCTCTGCTGCGACCCATGCTCCCGAAATGATGTCGCCAGGGGATTAAATAGGTCAAAATAAATACACCAATTCAACTAAAAAAAAGCCTGTACAGATCCGGCTTAGGAACTGTTCAGGCTTTTTGTTAGATGTATCTGGCTTATTGTTAGCGGTTGTCAATTATGGTAAGAAAACTGCCATCTGCCACCTTGGTCGGGTTCGAGCCATCTTCACCAACGGTGAATAATTGGTTTCCGCAAGTGGGGTTGCAGACGATCGAGTTGGACTGCACCAGGATCGTCTGGTCATCCAGCCAACCGAGGACGGTGTAATAACTGCCGGTATCTCCGACCATGACTACCTTTGATTGACCACCCGAGTTCGGTCCGATAACAACCCAACCACGTTCATTATTGGGGTCGCCTTGCGCCAGGGCAAATGCAACCAGGTCACCTTTTGGGCTGAAGCGGGCACTGCCCATCATCCGGTATCCGGTTACTTCGCTAGGCGGATGGATGGCGGTTGATGTTCCCGACTGCAAGTCACGGATGGTGATCACATTCTGGGTGCAGTGGTCAGCAACATAGCGGTAGTCGCTAGAAATCGCATCCAGGCATGCCTGGGGGCTGGTGGATGGTGCCTGGGGGATGATCTCAGTTACATCCTTCGTCGCCAGGTCAATCTTATAGAGATTGGAAGCGCCCCCGAATAGGATGTAACCTCCTAACCCTACAGGCTCCTTGCTGAAGTAGAGCGACTGACCATCGGCTGACCAAAACTCAGCTACCAACTGGATTGGACCAGCAGCGTTGTTATCTACTGTCAGAAGGGTCTCACGATTGGAACCATCCAGATTGCTGATCTGCAGGGATGAAGTCTGAGCATCACCTGTGGGCTGGGTGCCCCAAGCCAGGAGCGCTTGTTTTCCGGGACCTCCCCGCCAGAGAGCCAGCCCGTAGTTGGGGGTCTGGATAAAGCTCAGGTCAGCCTGTCCATTCGCATCTACAGCCACCGCTTTTGCAACGTTGGAGAAATCCAACACATAGGCGGTTCCCGAGACCGCGCCTCCCTGTGGAAGAAAACCGGTGAAGGCAGGGTTATAGGTTGGCCCAAGGGGGATATTCGGGTTGACCACCTGGATCGAATGATCGGTCGTTTGGACCACGAACCCGAGCGTCCCCAGCTGCTGGGCGGCGTCAATCACGCTGGAACCATCCTGGTTGGTGTGAATTTCAAACTGCTGCCCGTTGGCAGTCAGCATAATGCGGAAGCCCGGAGTCACCACATCGGTGCACATCACACCGGGGAGAACAACCCCCAGGCAGCCGGTTGGCCAGGTGACTGCTTCGGTATTGGCTATGTGGATCTGCTCGACGGGGATATTATATATTGTTGAGATGGCTTGAATCGCCGCCATTTGGGCTGGAGTCAGGTCGACCGGGATGTGGGTCGGCGTAGGCACCACATCAGTTGGCACACCCGTAGGCGATGGGGTACTAATCACCGGGGTGGGTGTGGCTGGATAAGTGCCTGGTTGGGTGGTTTGCGCACAAGCGGATAATAAGCTCAGCGTCAAAATAACTGCTAATATTAATTTTTTGTTCATTTTTACTCCTATTTTTCCTTTGCCTATTGTAACGAAGAAAGCCTCAATTATGTTCCTAATTGAGATGAAATTTATGTTAATACGCTATAACGAATTTTTCGACTAACGGCATGGATTTTACAATAAATGTTCATTTGTGTTGTTTAATAGTCTTAGCAATATCGTTTTTCAATGCACCAGGAAGGTGCATCAAAAAATTTGAGATGGTGCTACAATCATCAGGATTATCACTTTGTTAGCGAAAGGTAAGGAATCAGGTATATGAACGATAAACAACAGCTCCTGAATGAGTTATTTGATATTTTCACCCGCTGGCAGGATTTACTCACCGACCTGAGCGAAGAGGAAATCACACAGCCCCTATTGCCGTCCACGTGGACGGTGAAAGATGTGGTTGCCCACCTATGGGCATGGCAGCAGGCATCGCTGGCGCGGGCGGAAGCTGCTCTGCAGGGCACTGAACCCAATTATCCCAGCTGGTGGGAGATCCTCGGACCCGACCCGAATGAAGACGTTGACCGGACGAACACATGGTTGTATGAAGCGAGCAAGGAAAAACCCTGGTTGGAAGTATATGCTGATTGGAAAGCGCAGTTCGAGCATTACTTGAAACTTACTCGGCAGATCCCAGAAAAAGACCTGCTCGAGCCGGAAAAGTACACCTGGATGGGTGATTATCCTTTAGCTGCCAGCGCAATGGGATCATTGGATCATCACCAGGAGCATTTTGACAGCTTGACTGCTTGGCTGCAAGATGATGGGAGATAGACTCAGGTAGGTGAGATGGGTTGTCAGATCCAACCCAGGATCAATCGATGGGTGCTGGTTAACAAGACTTCTAGACATTGGGATTAAAATATTCAGTCCTGAAAAAGGGAACCGGATTTACAAGACATTATGGAGATGCTAGAAAAAATCAAACAAATAGAAAACCAGATTGAAGCGGCACTTTGGGACTCGGAAGTGCATGAAGAGCTCGAACAAGCCCTGAAAGCTTACCAGGATGCCGAGGGAAAACTCGCTGCATTGGGAATCGATGCAGCTAACCCAGCATATTCTGAGCAGCAGCGCGTATTATCCTACTGCCTGATGCGCCAGGGGAATATCCTGCGGATGCTTGATCGTCCACAGGAAGCGCTTGAGATTGGCAAGCGCGAGATTGCCGCGGCGCGCGCTTCCGGTGATGAGATTGCGCTCGGGCGGTCACTGATGTCTACCGGAACCAATCTCATCGTCGCGGCGAAGGTAAAGGAAGGCTTGACGCTGCTGGATGGTGCCCGCGTGGTGTTCGAAAGTGGAAATACCTACGACCATAAGCAAGGATTGGGCTGGTACTGGATCCTCCAGGCAGACCTGGCAAACGCCGGACTACTAGAGAAAGAACCAGCCGCTGTGATCGAATGCGCCTCACGGGCACTGGAAGTCCTCCAGCCGATCGAGAACTGGCCAGGTATAGCCAGGGGCTATGCTGCCCGATCGCAGGCGCGCGAAAAGCTGGGTGATAAAGCAGGGGCAGCCAAAGACCGGCAAGATCAGAAGCTGTCTGAGAGTAAGATCGAGCCGGGAGAAGAAGGCAGTGATCAATAAAACGATAAGTATATTTTTTTATGGCAGGTAAATAATCCCAATCAGAGTTCCCCTTGGTCAGGAGAACTCTGATTTTATCCACTTGGCTTTCACCTTGTTTTATTTACTGATGCACTTACTTCCGATCTGATCAACCCAAATCCAACTCACCCGTCGCTCGCTCAGCTCCAGCGGGTAAGGATATTCTCGCGCTGGAACACCTGGGTGGCGCCCCACAACAGCCCCACCCCGATGAACGCAGCGAAGGCAGTAATTACCAGCGACATCGACGGGCTGATCACAAGGTTGCTTCCAAATAACGTGAATGCTAGCACCAAAACTACGAAGATCAAGGAGCCGACCTGCGAAGTTGTGCGCGGATCATTGAAGCGCGAAGAGATCATCACCGTCACAGCCACCGGTGTCAGCATCAATACCGGCACGGTCAGGATCATGATGATCAGCCAGCCGGGAGTGATCACCAGGGCAAACACAGCTGGAGAAGTGAGTAGAGCCACTTCGGCAATGAAAATGATCCCACTGATCCAGGTTGCCACCAGGGCAGGCAGCATCGCCGAGAGACTTTTAGCTGACAATAGCTGCCAGGTGCGTACCGGCGCTGCCAGCAAGGGTTCGAGTGTGCGGTTATTCTTCTCACCCACAATGCTGTATGCAGCGATCATGGCTGGGATGAGTAAGGGCTGTGCCAGCAGGTACATGCGGAACATACTTCCGATCTCAATTTGCGCAATTTGAGCCGCAGTCAAGCCTCCCAGGCGTAAGTCTGATGAAGGCATAGAAGTATTCCCTGAGCTCAGCGGATTTTTCAATAAATAACCCGTTGCGAAGATAATCAGCAGCGGGATCAGCAGCAATGACAGCATCAGCGTACGCTGCTGAACGATCTCTTTCAATTCCTTTTGGAGAACCAACCAAACCTTGCTCATTTCTTCACCTCCTGCTTCTGTTCCTTCTTCACTTCAGAAGTATTTGCACCAATCAGTTGCATATAGACATCCTCCAGGCTATGGTTGATCGGCTCAACGGAACGGATCTGCGCCCCGGCAGCGATCAGCGCCTGCACCAATGCCGGGCTTTGCTCATCCGGGTCATCCAGCTGGACAGAAAGCGATCCATTCCTGGCGATGACATTTTTAACAAACGGAAGTGCCTGTGCCGTGGCGATAAAGCCAGCCGAATCACTGGTCAGGCGTACTTCCACACCACGCCCGAACAGCCCGGCGCGCAGGTTTCCGGGGGTGTCGATGCGCACCATGCGGGTTTGGAAGATACCGATCAAGTCACACAGCTCATCCGCTTCGGGCAGGATGTGCGTGGTCAGTACGATCGTCCGACCCTCTGCGCGCAAGGTCTTGACAAAATTCAACACTGTTCGAGCTGCTTCCGGGTCCAGGCCGGATGTGGGTTCATCGAGAAAAACCACCGGGGGCTCATGGAGCAAGGCGCGGGCGATAGCCAGCTTTTGGCGCATTCCCTTGGAAAACCCCCCCACCTTTTCATGCCTGCGCTCCCATAAACCCAGGTCAGTCAGGTAGTGCTCAGCCTGCTGGGAGGCACGAGCGGCATCCAGGCCATACAGGCGCCCAAAGAAGACCAGGTTTTCGAGTGCGCTGAGCCGGTCATATAAACCCGGTGTTTCGGTGAGGATGCCCACAGAGCGCCGGATGGATTCATTCTCTTTACCAAGTTTGTGCCCCGCAATAAAGGCGGTGCCACTGGTGGGAGCGATCAATGCAGCAAGCATGCGTACAGTGGTAGTCTTGCCTGCACCATTAGGCCCCAAGAATCCGAATACACTTCCCGTGGGAATCTCCAGGGATAATTGGTCAACCGCGGTTCGTGTTCCAAATACACGGGTCAATTCATCTGTTTCAATTGCGTTCATAGCTACCTCCAAAATTCGTAAATACTCCTTTTATTTAAGAATTTTCCTAAATTATTTATTTCTGTTGGTTATTGGTTCTGGAATACATCTCCATATAGATAATAGATATAATTACCCCCATGCAAGCCTGAAATCTCATTGCCTGTTCGCTTATTTTTCTTAGTACCTGATTACCTAACCCCTATCCCCTTATTTCTTCTTCGTAGCCTCGACCCTATACTTCACCATCTTGCGGATCAAATCATACGGAATGGGCTGGTCCAGCGGGAACTGCACCGCCCCTTTCGACCATTTATACGCCGATATCTCTTTCTGGAAGGCCTCGATCCCTTCTCCGGTTGGGTAGAATCCAATATAGGTCTTATGACCAGCAAACCAGACCAGCATACCATTCAGATAAAAACCGGGCATCCCATAGCTGATCCTTTCCACCGCACCGGGCGCGGATTCCTTGATCACCGCCCTGACTTTTTGCAGGATTTGCTGTACATCATCCGGAAACTGGCCGATGTATTCATCGGTTGTAGTTGGCTTGATTGAATTACTCACCGCCATGCTGTCCTCGCAATCGTAAATTAATGGCCAATTATACGCCTGGAAATGTATTTTGCATCGTCACCAACCCCGCCAAGCAGGGAGGATGTTAGCCCGGTTTGGAAGTGCAAACCAAGGAAATATAACCCGGGTGCCTCCGGCACCACACCACGCACGTGGCGTGGGCGACCTGACTCGTCGAATACCGGCAGGTTGATCCAATGGTAATCGGGACGGAACCCGGTCGCCCAGACGATACCTTCGACAGGTATCGTCCGCCCATCTTCCAGCTGCAGTTTCCCGTCCGAGGCATCTGCCAGGCGCGGGATGAATTCGACCCCGGCTCCGGCGACCTGGTCACGCTGGATGCGGACAAGCGGGTTACCATGAGTAAGCACTTTCACCTTCAACCGCCTGCCCATGGGGGTATTGATGGTCAGCACATGGCGAAGGAACCACCAGTATGGTCTGCCACCCAACAGCTTGCGGAATCTGACAGCCGGCGGCTGCCCCACGTCACGACCTGCCAGCCTGACTTTTCTTCCGTTATTGGCAAGCTCAATGGCGATCTCAGCACCTGAGTTACCCGCACCTACAACGATCACATCTTGTGCCGGAACATCCGCAGGGTTACGGTAGTCGGCTGAGTGCAGCTGGAACACCCCATGGTTAAGCTCACTGGCATAGGTGGGGATGCTAGGCTTGTGGAAAGCGCCGGTGGCGACGATCACATAACGGGCATGGTAGCTGGCCCCCCCGGCGGAGATATGGAAGCCCGCCTCGTTGCGCTTCAAGCTGTCCACCTTCGCCCCATAACGCACAGGGAGTGAGTATTGGCTGCCGTAAGTACCCAGGAAATCGGCTGCCTCGTCCTTGGTGGGGAAGTAGAAATCGGGCTTGGGGAACTTCATCCCTGGAAGGTTGTTGTTCTGGCTGGGGGTGAACAATCGCAGGCTGTCCCAGCGCTTACGCCAGGTTTCACCCGCGCGAGTATTTTCGTCCAAGATGATATAGTTTTCGCCGTGTTGGGTGAGATAATAGCCAGCGGCCAGACCCGCCTGACCACCCCCAATCACAACTGTATCAAAAGCCTCTTCACTTGACATATATCTCTAACTCCACTATAATATAGTTTAACTATAATGAGTATAGGTATACTACATTCTATGACAGATGTCAATAATCAAATAAAATCCACCCACCGCCAGAGGCAAGCCCAGGTCACCCGCACAATGATCGTTAGCGCAGCTCAGTCATTATTCCTGGAGCAGGGCTACATCTGCACTACCATTGAAGCCATCGCCGAGCGCGCCGGAGTTGCCACCAGCACAGTCTACGCCATCTTCGGCTCGAAGCGCGGTATCCTGAGAGCCATTCGCGATTCCTGGCACGAGCGCACCCATATCCGGGAGGTGCTTAACAGCAGCCAGGAGTTTGCCCGACCTGAGTTGCGCCTGGAGCAGCTAGCAGAAGCCACGCGCAAGCAATGGGAGATGGGTGCAGAAGTAACCGCCATCTATACCGGTGCAGCTGCGGCTGACCCGAGAGCTGCCGCCGAGCTGACCCAGGCCTTGAGTGGTCGGCGGGAAGGCTTGCAAACCTTCGCCATTAGCCTGGAACCGCACCTGCAGCGCGGTCTGGATGCTGCCCATGCCGCTTCAATCCTGCAGGCGCTGTGCCTGCCGGAGGTGTTTGACGAACTGGTGAGGCATTCCGGCTGGTCGGTGGATGAATATCAGGCCTGGCTCGCACAAACTTTGAAGAGCCAACTGCTGGAATCCTAGGAGTATCCCATGATAAGTTTAAAAAGGGTATATACACCGTTTTCTTCAGAAGACGGGGAGAGGTTTTTGGTCGACCGTTTATGGCCCAGGGGGGTAAAGAAGGAAGCGCTCAAAATTGAGGCTTGGACCAAGGATGCAGCCCCCAGCAATGACCTGCGCCACTGGTACGGGCATGACCCCGACAGGTGGTGCGAGTTCAACAAGCGCTACTTCGATGAGCTGGACGGCAACCCTGATGCATGGCAGCCTCTACTGGAGGCGGCGCGGAGAGGTGATATCACCTTACTCTTCAGCACCAAGGAGTTGGAGCTCAATAATGCAGTTTCACTTCGAGCGTACCTTGAACAACAGCTGAAAAAGGGAGGGTAGTATGCACCCCCGGGTAGTGATCGTCGGCGCAGGATTCGGCGGGCTGTGGGCGGCACGGTCGTTGGCACATGCCCCGGTGGATGTCACTGTGGTGGACCGGAATAATTACCACACCTTCCTGCCCCTCCTATATCAGGTGGCAGCTGCCGAGCTGGAACCCGAGGACATCATCTACCCGGTAAGGAGCATCCTGCACAGGTATAAGAATATGCACTTTCTGATGGGCGATGTGACGGGTATTGATACCGTCCAAAAGCAGGTTCTGCTGGGCAGCCAGAGCATCGCCTACGACTACCTGATCCTGTCAGTGGGCAGCAAAGCTAACTTTTTGGGCGTGGCTGGCGCCGAGGAACACGCCTTTCGGCTAAAAACCCTGGATGATGCCGTGCTGCTGCGCAACCATATCCTGTGCCGGTTCGAAAATGCCAGCTATGAGACGGATGAACTTCTGGGCCAGCAGATGCTTACCTTCTCTATTGTAGGCGGAGGACCAACCGGTGTGGAATTTGCCGGGGCGTTGGCAGAATTGGTGCGGGTGCCATTGAAGAGGGATTATCCTGAGCTTGATTTTAACCAGGTACACATCCAACTGCTGGAAGCCACCAACCGCTTGCTCACCGGTGTGCCTGAGCGCTTACATAATTACACAATAAAGCACCTTATACAGATGGGGGTCGATGTTCAGCTAAACTCGCCCGTCAACCAGATTACATCACAAAGCGTGATCTTGAAGGATGGGAGAACAATCCGAACTGAGACGGTAATATGGACGGCAGGTGTGGGAGGAGTAAGCCTACCCCAAAATTGGAACTTTGCAACCCGCCGTAATGGGCAGTTAGATGTGATGCCCTCCCTGCAGCTTCCCGGGCATCCCGAAATTTATGTCACCGGTGACCTGGCACATGTGGAACAGGATGGAAACCCCTTGCAGCTGATCGCCACGGTCGCCACGCAAGAAGGGGAATGGGCTGCCAGGAACATCCGCCGGCAAGTAGTAGGAGCCGAACCTGAGCGGTTCCAGTATCACGACCCAGGTATGCTGGCGGTCACCGGGCGGAACGCAGCTGTGGTGCGGTTGGGGAGATTTACATTTACCGGCTTCCCCGCCTGGGTGATCTGGCTGAGCGTGCACCTGTTCAGGCTGATCGGCTTCCGCAACCGGCTGTCCGTCTTGATTAACTGGGCCTGGGATTACCTCTTCTTCGACCGCGTGGTACGCCTGATCACTCCCCTGCCCCAGGAACAGGCCGTGGAAAAGGGTTGTTGAATATGGGAGAGGCTCGAATCACAACCCTGTTCCTCGATATTGGCGGTGTACTGCTTACCAACGGTTGGGACCATGCCACCCGCCAATCGGCAGCTACGCACTTCCAGCTGGATTTTAATGATGTAGAGGAGCGCCACCACCTGACCTACGATACCTACGAGGAGGGGAAATTGAACCTGGACGAATACCTGAAAAGGGTTGTTTTTTACCAGGAGCGCCCGTTCTCGCCAGATGAATTTAAATCCTTCATGCTTTCACGCTCACAGCCTTATCCCGAGATGCTCGACCTGGTGCGGTCAATAAAGCACCAATATCCGATCAAATCCATTGCAGTCAGCAATGAGGGCCGGGAGATCAACTCCTATCGTATCAAAATGTTCCACCTTGAACAGCTGATCGATACATTCGTGTCGTCTTGTTATGTGCATTTCCGTAAGCCAGACCTGGATATTTACCGCATCGCCCTGGATGTTTCCCAATCGCAGCCTGATCAGGTGGCGTACATTGACGACAGGCCTTTGTTTATTGAAGTGGCCAACAGCCTGGGTATCAAGGGGATACTGCACACCGACGTTGCTACCACACGCGCTAAACTCACTGAGTTAGGGCTTACATCACAATAGACGAGAACTATCCAAAGGAGAAAAATGACCGAAGGAAAATGCCGCATCGGTATGGTGGGATTGGGGGTAATGGGACGGAACTTGCTGCTCAATATGGCGGAACACGGTTTTACTGTGGCAGGCTATGATAAAGACCCGCACCAGGTTGCCAGCCTGCGTGCAGAAGCAGCCGGTCTGGCGGTCCAAGCTGCAGAAGATGTAACCCGCTTTGCGTCATTATTGAAGGCACCGCGGGCTGTGATGCTACTCGTCCCGGCTGGACCGGTGGTGGATAACGTTATCCGCGACCTGCTGCCCGTGCTCGAACCGGGAGATCTGATCATCGACGCAGGCAATTCTCACTACACTGATACCGACCTGCGGGAGAGCACTTTGGAAGCCAAGGGGTTGCATTTTTTCGGCATGGGTGTTTCTGGGGGAGAATCAGGCGCCCGCCACGGGCCGAGCATGATGCCGGGCGGACCAGAGCAGTCTTACCAGCTGGTGCAGGATATCCTGGAGGCAGCCTCTGCCCACGTGGATGGCGAGCCCTGCATAACCTACCTGGGACCCCACTCAACCGGTCATTACGTCAAAATGGTGCACAATGGCATCGAATACGGTCTGATGCAATTGATATCAGAAACCTATGACTTGCTCTCACGCGGTCTGGGCTTGAGCGATGATGAGCTGGGGCAGATATTCTCAAGCTGGAACCAGGCGGAGCTGAATGGCTACCTTGTGGAGATCACCGCCGAGATATTCCATAAAGTGGATCAGATCACCGGGAAGCGGCTGGTGGATGTTGTGTTGGATGCTGCCCGCCAGTTAGGCACTGGCATGTGGACCACCCAGGATGCGCTCTCCCTGCACGTCCCAACACCCACCATCGATACTGCAGTGGTCATGCGCAACTTGTCGGGTTTGGAAGAGCAACGCGCGGCTATTAGCCGGAAATTTGGGAGTGCGATTCAACTGCTGAAGGGTGAGCGGAAGCAGGTTATCGAACAAGCCAGGGGGGGGCTGTACGCCGCTACCATCCTGACTTATGCACAGGGGTTTGCACAATTGGCGGCGGCATCGAAAGCCTATGGGTATAACCTGGATCTATCTGCAGTCGCCCGGATCTGGCGGGGAGGCTGTATCATCCGCTCAGCACTGTTGGAGCCCATCCGCGACGCCTACCAGCAGCAACCTCAATTGCTGCACCTGTTGCTGAACCAGGCACTCGGCGAGGCAGTGGCTGAGCGGCTCGATGACCTGCGTGGTGTGGCTCAGACTTCCACCAGGTTGGGCATACCAGCACCCGGCTTCATGGCAACACTGGCTTATATCGACAGCCTGCGCGCAACCCACCTGCCGGCAAACCTGATCCAGGCGCAGCGTGATTTCTTCGGTGCCCACACCTACGAGCGCGTGGACCAGCGTGGGGTATTCCACACTTTGTGGTCGAAGGAACAGGAGTAGACCTATGGCCGAATTAAACCTTCCACCTGTTGAGGTCATCATCTTCGGCGTGGCTGGAGACCTCACCTGGCGCAAACTGATCCCAGCATTCTATAACCTCTTCCTCGGCGGTTTGATGCCAGAGAAATTTGCCATTTACGGAGTGGACGCAAAACCAATCAGCCTGGACAACCTAATTAAAAGATTGTTGGACGGGGTCAACCAGTTTTCCCGGCAAGGAAAAGCCAATCCCGACCGATGGAAGGACTTTTCAGGTCACCTGGCCGACTGCCTGACGGGTGATTTCAGCGACCAGAAAACTTTTGAAGGCCTGGCTAAGGCATTGACCGGACAGGATAAAGCCTGGGGCGAGCATGCTGAGCGAGTATTTTACCTCGCCACCCCGCCATCGATTGACGAAACCATCGTCCACAACCTGGGCGCAGCACATCTCGTCAACGACCGGAAGCGCGCTCGTTTGGTGTTCGAAAAACCTTTCGGGCACGACCTGGAATCCGCCAGCCACCTGAATTTATCGCTGCTCAAGACGCTCGAAGAATTGCAAATCTACCGCATCGACCACTACCTGGGTAAGGAAACGGTGCAGAATATCCTGGCATTTCGCTTCGCCAACGCCCTATTCGAGCCCATCTGGGACCGCCGTTATATCGATCACGTGCAGATCACGGTGGCGGAACAGGTGGGTGTGGAACATCGGGGTGAGTATTATGATCATTCTGGGGCACTTCGGGATATGATCCAGAACCACTTGCTGCAGATCCTATCCCTGATCGCCATGGAGCCACCGGCAGCCTTCAACGCGGATGAAATCCGCAACCGCAAGGTGGACGTCCTGCGCGCCATCCGTCCTATTCCCGTGGACCAAATTCACCAATACGCTTCCCGCGGCCAGTATGGACCCGGCTGGATGGAAGGTGAACGCGTGGCAGGCTACCGCAGTGAACCAGATGTGGACCCCAATTCCAATACCGAAACCTTTGCAGCACTGAAGCTCTTTATAGACAACTGGCGCTGGCAGGATATCCCTTTCTATTTACGCACCGGGAAACGCCTGGCGCAAAAGGTGTCTCAAGCCATCATCCAGTTCCGTCCTGTCCCTCACCAATCTTTCCCTGCCTCGGCCAACCAGGACTGGCTGCCTAACCGGCTGGAGATGGTCATCCAGCCCGACGAAGGGATCAACATGCATTTTCAAGCCAAAGTCCCCGGTGTTGACTTAAGGCTAAGCTCCCAGGAGATGCGTTTCCGCTATTCGGAAGCATTTCATACCTCCCCACCGGAAGCCTATGAAACATTATTGCTCGATGTGATCCGTGGCGATGCCACCCTGTTCATGCGCGTGGACCAGGTAGAATGCGCCTGGAGTGTGATCGCACCCGTCCTGGAGGTCTGGGGCAGTGTCGCACCATCGGATTTCCCCAACTACCCCAGTGGTACCTGGGGACCTCCAAGCGCAGAAGCCCTCATCGCCCAGGATGGACGGCGGTGGTTACAGCCCGTTTTTATCGACCAGCAGAAATCTGGAGGATGAAATGATCCACATCTATAACGATTTGGAAGCACTGAGTACGGCTGCAGCGGAGTTATTCACAGTCCAGTCACGCCAGGCTAGCCTGATCTGCGGTCGATTCAGCGTGGCACTTTCAGGCGGCGAAACCCCACGCCGGTTATATGACTTGTTGGCCAGCACACCCTACCGCGAACGCATCCATTGGGAGGAGGTGCACGTGTTTTGGAGTGATGAGCGTTTCGTACCCAGGGATGACCCACGCAGTAATGCCCGCATGGCACACCTCACCCTGTTGGATCGTGTACCCATTCCCACGGAAAACATCCACCCCGTTCCGTGCGATCACACTCCAAAACAGGCAGCCACTCAGTATGAACAGGAGCTGAAGGAATTTTTCAGCACATCAAACCCCAATTTCCACCTTGTGCTCCTGGGGTTGGGCGAGAACGGTCATATTGCTTCACTTTTTCCGCATACCACCGTGCTCGACGAACAGGAGAAATGGGTTTCAGAAGTGTACGTCAAAGAGCTGGAAATGGACCGGATCACATTTACCGCTCCATTCATCAACCAGGCCAGCCAGGTGGTGTTCCTGGTCTCAGGTGCCGAGAAAGCCCAGGTGTTGGAAAATGTGCTCGAAGGTCCCTACCAGCCGCGTGAGCTGCCCGCCCAGCTGATCCGCCCGGAGGGCAAGAAGCCCATCTGGTTGGTGGACAAGGCTGCCAGTCACAAACTCACCATGCGCGATGAAGAGCCTAACTAATGTGGTGTGTCGAGTTAAATTTTGCGTTCCGGTGATACTTTGATGCAGTGTGCACACCTTCTGACCCGCCTTATGGAGACCCACGGAAAACAATGATCCATTTTTCGATTGCAGAGGTTGGAAGGAAGCCATTCATGCACACTCCTGGAAGTAAGTAATGCTAATTAGCAGATCAGTTTTTTGCCGACGGGAATAGATTGGTAAAACCCAACCTGAATTGAGTGCTACCCCACATATCGAAGTTGTAATATACTATGAAGGTATACACACACCGGAGGCGAATTAAAAATGGCGAGAATAACCCAACCCCTAAGAGACGAGCACAGAGAGCTGTACCCGCAGATTGAATTATTACGCCAATCTGCAGATGTTGTGAATGAAAGCCTGACAACCCAGGCGCATGACAGGATCGAGCAAGCCCATACTTTCCTCACCCGCCAATTAGTCGCCCACGCTCGCGCAGAAGAGGCTTCCCTTTACCCAACGGTTCAAAAAATCATGGGGAGCGAGCTGTCAACCACAACGATGGTGCGCGACCACGTCGAAATTGCACGCTTAACCGAGGAGCTGGATTCACTGCGCGTCCATAAATCTCAGCTCACCATCACATCAATACAGACTGCGGCATTGCGCCGGGTTTTATACGGTCTGTACGCTTTATTGAAATTACATCTTGCCAAGGAAGAAGAAATTTACCTGCCCCTGCTAGACTCAAAACTCACCCCGGAAGAAGCTCGTGCCATGTTCGAGAAAATGAATACCGCCTACGATGAAACCATGGCGGGCATGCCCCGTTAGATCATGGATCTTCGTTTTGTGGTGGCCGGTCCTCTTGGACGCTAACCAAACCGGGAGGGCTGCATACAATTCAAGCCAGTTCATAGGTGGGGTGAGAAGAACCGTAGTAATTATTAAATCAATACAGCCAGTTCCTCATTGGAACTGGCTGCTAAATTAACAGTTGTATCCAATCAAACAGCCGCCTTATGCTCTAGGGCGGATGTTTTGATTAATGTGGAAGTAATTAGTCGGGTCATATTTGGCTTTGATCTGTGCCAGGCGGGTGTAGTTATCACGATACCCAGCTTTAACTGTGTCTTCACCCTCATCCATCTTGAAGTTTAGATAGGCACCCCCAGCGGAATAGGGATGTAAAGATGACCATGTAGCTTTAGCCCACCTGGTCATGCGTTCGTTATTGGCAGGGTCTGGATCGACCGCTACGATGACCTGGGAGAAATTAGCGTCACGATATCCCCAGGGTGTCTCATGAGGTCCGACCCTGCTCGCTGCTCCATTGATCGGATAGATGTGGATATTTGAGAAAACCGTTGGCATTTCATTACCAGCCTTGATCAGCTGCTCGATCGCGGCATCACTGTAGTGCTTGAAGAAATCCGCCTGCCAGTACCACTGGTAGCCTGCGGGATATAAACCATCAAACATGCTGTTGATGGCTGGCATCGTGATTGGACCGGCGAAATCAATCGCTGGTTGACGGTGATTACGGATGGGCTTAAACACTTCCTCGACTTTCTCCGGAGGACCCGTATAGCACCATTGAATGTAGCCCATATTTTGCCCATGATACTTTTCGGGGAAGGGTGGAGCAGGTGGTACTGCACCAAGCCCGAAAAATCCGTAAAGCTCTTCAGGGGCTTTCATGATGAGATCCTGCCAGTAGTGCAGCATATCGGTTGACTCTTCCATCGTCCAGAACATAGGCCCACCATATACCGTGCTGACCGGGTTGGCGCGGAACAGGAACGAGGTCACGATTCCGAAGTTGCCGCCACCACCCCGCACCGCCCAGAAGAGATCTTCATTTTGTTTAGCACTCGCAGTAATAAAACACCCATCCGCCAGCACGATATCCACGCTGAGCAGGTTATCAATGGTCAGCCCATAGCGGCGGGAGAGGTAGCCGCTTCCACCCCCCAGTGTCAGCCCTCCCACGCCTGTGGTAGATAAGAAACCAGCTGGCACAGCCAACCCAAATGGATAGGTGGCGTGGTCAACATCACCCCAAATTGCGCCACCTTCAACCCGCACGGTCTTTGCCTCCGGATCGACGCGAATCCCGCGCAGGCGGGATAAGTCAATCACCAGACCACCCTCAACGGTGCCAAAACCAGGCCCGTTGTGAGACCCACCGCGCACCGCCACTTCCAATCCTTGTTCGTGACCAAACTCGATCGCACTACTGACATCGGCGACATCCACAGGTCGCACGATGATAGCAGGTCGTTTATCGATCATGGCGTTATAGACCTTGCGAGCCATTTCATACTGCGGATCGCCAGGTTGGATAATATCGCCGCGTATTTTGGTACGCAGTGCAGCTATCGCCTCCAGCTTGATGCCGGTAGCCTTTTTTACATCAGTTCGTATATCAGACATGAGTTTCCTCCTAAGTTTTTAACTTGCATTCCCCCTCCAAATTGGTCCAATTTTACGGTCAGAGTATCCATGGATACCCAATGTATGTCAATTTTACTCCGAATTGTCTAAATTGCCTAGTAGTGCATCCGAATTATTATCTGAATTAATTGCCTGTTCAACCCCTAGAATTGATTAGAAATTCTTCATGAATCTGGCTTGCAGGTTGTTGATCGATGATCTATCTATCGAATCAGGAGCATTATCCAACCTGCTATTGGAATTCGTCCACGACCCATTTCTACGCAATAGACACCCCCAGCTCTCTTTTTCGTTGGTTTGCGCTACAACCAAAAATTATTCCAATCTAGCTTCTCGATACGATAACGCATTAGCTCAATCCCCCACAGCGTAAGGTTCCCGACATAGCTCATCCCACATTTTTCGATCACTCGCCTCGAAGCCAGGTTGTCCGGGTGTACCAGGGCAACGGTATGCTCCAGGTTGAGGGTCTCAAAACCATACCCCAGTGAGGCTTTTGCAGCCTCGGTGGCGAAGCCTCTTCCCCAGGTTGGCCGGTCCAGCAGGAAGCCCACTTCGGTCTCGTCCAGCTCAGGCAGGTACTGCAAGCCAGCCCATCCGATCATCATCTGCTCAGAACTCTGAACCACTGCCCAATCACCATAACCATATTGCTCCCAATGCTCACTCTGCCCGGCAATGAATCGCTGGACCTTTTCCAAGGGAGGCGGAGCGGGATGCGGAAAGAAGCGCAGCACGCCCTCAGACTGGTAGACCTGGTGCAGCTCTGTAGCATCGTCTGGCAGCAGGGGACGTAAAATGAGGTGAGCCGTATGGATGGACGGAGTCGGAACGGTCATCGGTTGAAATAGCCTAGAAGTTTATCCCCGTTATCTTCCCGCCAGGGCACATATTCCGCCGCCCGTTTCGGGTCATTCATAAACAGGGCTGACGACCACAGGACCATGGTGGCGAATTGGATAGCGACGAACAGATCGATGTGCGCCCACTGGTTTTCCGGCAGTGTGCGGACCTTGGAGTAACCCTCCCGGAAGGCGTCCCTCCTGCACTCCCACTCATTCCCCCATGCCCAGGTACACAATGCAATGGCGATATCCCACATCCAATACCCATAGCCGCAATCCTCAAAATCGATGGGGTAGGCATTCCCGGCTTTGAACAGCACATTCTCCGGGTACAGGTCAGCGTGGATCATGCCATATGCATCAGGACGCTTACCCAACGATTCCATCACCTGTTTGGCTTCCTGGTAGATATATCGGAATGGCTCCTGATATTTAGCAGGGATTGAAGCAACAACCTGCTCCATGGGATGCCTGAACATACTCCCTCCCAGTTGTGAATCCCAGTCCCAATGCGGTCGGGTGAACCCGGCAGGTGGTTTCCAGCCGTAAGAGAAATTATGCATCTCCGCAACCACCCTTCCCAAAGCGGTTAGGTGGTTTGGTCGCAAGCCTGTGCGCAGCCTGCGCCCATCCAGCCAGCGCATCAACGAGACGAGGCGACCATTCGTCATGCCGGGTGTTGTGATTCTGGTCACGAGTATCCCATCGGGTGTTTTCATTGGCGCGGGAACAGGCAATCCTGCCTCCTGGTTTAATGCTGCCAACCAGGTTAATTCCGAAACGATCGTGTCTGCATCGCTGATAGCGTGGATGCGGAGAACATAGCGATTTGGAATGTATGGGTCTGTATCCCTTGTGAGTTTGACCGATGGGGGTAAATCCACGCGGTAAATAATATTTTCACCGTATTGGATGAAGCTCAGGCGCGCAGACTCAAGTCCATATGCTTCGATGGCAGTGTTGGCTAAGTGTCTCAGCCTGGTCAGCCGGCCGCGGCGGGTTAATTCACGAAATGGTCTCATAGCGAAAGCTTCCCTCGGTAATCAAAACAGGACCCGGCATGGTTAGAAAATTTCATGCATAAAAGGTCTCATCGGTGTGAAACTTTATCGAGTTCCTTTCATGGACACGTAATCTGGTGGCCATCTTTTTTCCCATGGCACTGATAAATCGAATTCGGGCTCGAACATTGATTGGTAGAGACCATTGGCATGAGGCGTACCTCCTACGGTCATGGCGAGCGTTGCACCTGCATACTTCAGACGGCGCATCCCTTCACATAATAGCGCACTCCCCAGCCCTTTACGCTGGTGTTCAGGCACGGTACCTACGGGTTCAAAATAGTCACAGAAGGTCATATTCTCGAACCAGATGGTGGTAAATGCGACTACCTCACCCGACGGGGCGATCACCACCAGGTCCAGGTCATGCCTGTATAGCGGCGCTGCCTGTATGTTCTGATACCATGAAGTATTACGATCATATTTTTCATCCGATTCATGCGGGTGAAATGCCCTCCACGATGCCCAGCAACGGGAAGGCAGCTCGGAAACATCTCCTAGAGGTCGAAGCACATATCCCTGGCGAAGCGATTTTTCAGGGATGGGCAGCTCAAGGTTTCGCCGCCATTGATGCTCTCTGGCTTGATGGATGGGTGTAAATCCGTGCCTCTCCAGGATGGTTTGCCGCTGGTCATCACGGGCATCACACCACAGCCACATCACCTGACCACCATCCCGAGTGGGTGCCGGCTGCAGGTGTTCTTCCGCATAATCAATCATCTGCTCTTCCAGATCGGAAGGATTTGTAAGAACACCTGTCCCCGTTCTTCGGTATTCAGAACGGCGACAATTTCACCGTCCTCCGTCTCCCAGATGGACACATACTCTTTCGAGTTCTCCATCGCCCAGGTTCATGATACCGTGCCAACGCCAATAATCCCACCTGAATACTGGCCAGCACAGCATGCGGCGTTCGTTAAGCAAGAACACTTCCCTCAGGAAACCACGGATGTGCCAGAAGTCATCTTCTTTATTAAATCGTCGGACTGAAAATTGGGTCATTTTGCCGCCCCTTCCACGATCAAAGTTAATCCGGTGAATTTATATCTTTTGCTTGTGATAAACTATTCACGATATATTACCAGGATTTTAACAAATAATATGAAACCTAAAATCGATAAAATCAAATTCGGTTCGATCACCATCGCCGGTGAAAAATATGATCATGACATCCTGATCCGCTTGGATGGGAAGGTGGAGAAACGTAAGAAGAAGCTGTCCAGGCAAGTGTTTGGCACCTCACATATCCTATCTCTAGCTGAAACCAAATTCGTTTACCATCATGGAGCGAAAAAGGTAATCATTGGATCAGGCCAGGAGGGCATGCTGAAGCTATCGGACGAAGCAGCAGCTTTCTTCAAAAAGAAGGGATGCAAAGTCAAGCTGCTGCCCACACCTGAAGCCGTGCGTGCCTGGAATAAGGCTAAAAATCCGGCTATTGGCCTGTTCCACATCACCTGTTGAATATTTTCCAAGCTAAAAACCGCATGACCCGCTTCTCAGTTTTGGCCAAGGTGGCATTCCTTCTCAGCGTATTGCTTTCCGCCTGCGCATCTTCGGTAATTACACCGACGATGATCCCAACCGAATCACCAACTGTCTTATCGTCAAATACCCCGTCAATCACGCCATCCCAGACAGCTACCTACACGGCTACGCCCACCTCCACATCTACTCCCACGAAGACCCTTACACCGACGCGCACCCTCACTCCGACCCAAACTCTCACCCCTTCCATTACTCCCACACCCACTTACAGCTTCCCCACCGTCACCGTGCAGATGCAAGCAAACTGCCGTTATGGACCGGGCAAGGCATACCTGTATGCCTGGGGGATGTATACCGGCGATACCGGCACCGTGTGGGGCAGGAATGACTCGGGCAGCTGGCTGTGGATCCAGCCAGACCAGATCAAGTATCAATGTTGGATTGCCGCTTCGGTGGTCGAAATCCACGGCGACGTAATGGCGTTACGCGTCGCACCTGTACGCCTGCCACAGTCCGTCCTGTACGGTCCACCACAGAATGTAACCGCGGTGCGTGATGGGAATAAGGTGACCGTGTCGTGGCAGAGAGTCAACATGACCGAAGATGACGACCGCGGCTATATGATAGAGGCTAACGTTTGCCAGGATGGCTACCTGGTGTGGATGGCAGTCGCCACTATGGAGACGTCTTATACCTTCACAGATGAGACAACCTGTGCTGAAAAATCGAACGGCTTGTTATATACAGTGGAGAAGCATGGCTACACCGACCCGGTACCGATCCCATGGCCGTGAGCAGTTTTATTATATAATCAACTAGAATTATTCATTATTTTTACTTGGATTGCATCGATAGATCACTGGTTTTATTCATCGGGATTGATTTAAAGATATCTAAAGATAAGTCGAAGACAACTAAATACGAGGGGACAAGGTTTTATGAGGAGGAATCAATGAATCAAATCCTTCCCTATGTCATCGAAACCTACAATTTGAGCAAGACGTATAAGAACATCCGGGCATTACACGCGTTGGAGCTGAAGGTGCACCAGAACTCAATCTTCGGATTCCTGGGTCCGAACGGGGCGGGAAAAACCACCACCATCAAGCTAATGCTCGGCCTCACCCGCCCAACTGCTGGCACAGCCACCATTTTTGGCATGGACAGTATAGCGCAGAGTGTTTCAATCCGCGCCCGCATTGGCTATCTGCCCCAGGAGCCTCATTTTTATAACTACATGACTGCCCGCCAGACTTTACGCTTTACGGCTGGGTTTTTTTTCAAGGGACCAAAGCCGGCGATAGAGGATCGGGTGGATGAGATGCTCGAGCTGGTTGACCTGACTGTGAAAGCTGACCGTCCAATACGCACCTTTTCCGGTGGTGAACGGCAAAGGTTGGGCATCGCCCAGGCTCAGGTGAACTATCCTGACCTGCTCATTCTCGATGAGCCAGCCGCCAGTCTGGATCCCCTGGGGAGGCGGGATGTGCTGGAAGTCATGTCCAAGCTGCGTAAACACACTACTATTTTCTACTCCACCCATATCCTGGATGACGTCCAGCGCATAAGTGACACTGTGGTTATTTTGAATAAAGGTGATCTGGTGGCTGAAGGACCTATTGAAGAGCTTCTGGCAGGCAGCGAAGGGGTGAATTATATTATTCATCTGAAGGGGGAGGCAGATCTGATTTTACAGGAAGTCCAGGCGTCACCCTGGGTGAGCGCAGTTAAAACCAGCCGGCATAATGAAGAGAGTATCTGGCAGGTGTGTGTAACTGACCCACAAGCGGCGGAAGCTCAGCTGCTTAAATTGCTGGTTAATAGCCCGGTCACTGTTACCGAATTCCGTCGTAAACAATATGAGCTGGAAGACGTGTTCATGCAAGTCGTCGAGGGAGGCCAGAATGTCCGGAAATGAGGTATTTGAGTTAGAAATCGGAACCGGCTGGAACCGAGGACTGGACAACATGGTTCGCAGCGGTTTTGCCAGATGGTTCAAAACGAAAACCTGGTGGATCCAATGCCTGATCTGGGGAGGATTGGCTACAATCTTTGTCAGTCCAGCAGTCCTGCTCAAGGAACCGCCGCGGCTAATGGACTCGTTAATGATTTTATTTATATTTATTGGCCTATTCCCGGCGGTGGGAGTGATAATCATCATGCAAGACGCCATCGTCGGTGAGAAAAGGGAAGGCACCGCTGCCTGGGTGCTTTCTAAGCCCCTCACACGCCCTTCATTTGTCCTTTCCAAGGTCATCGCTAATTGTGTCGGTATATTGGTGACCATGATCGTTGTGCCTTTTTGTATATCTTTTTCCATCCTGTCAATAGGTCATAAATCCAACTTTTTTTCACTCGGTTTCGTTGGGGTCATGGGTGTGATATTCATCAATCATTATTTCTTCCTTGCATTGACATTGATGCTGGGCACATTTTTCAACAGCCGGGGACCGGTTATCGGTATCCCCCTGGCAGTTTTATTCTTGCAGCAGAATATCCTCTATTTTCTGCCTTCCTTGCGGTTCATGCTGCCCTGGAACCTGGTTGTACCCCTGGGAGACACAAACCCTCTGGTGATATCTCTCGTAATGGGAACCCCAGTGCAATCCTATCAAATGGTTTTGCTGCTGGTTATTGCACTCGAGGGGATTCTGTTTACTTTGATCGGCATATGGCGCTTCAATCAAGAAGAGTTTTAAATAATCAGAATGATATAGCCGAAACGAAACAAGCCAGCCTCAAACGGGCTGGCTTGCTTTTTCTTCGTGCAATCGGTATAAATATTTGCTGGAGCTGGAGGGTCACGCGAGCAGATGCTCTCGCAACCCTCATGGATTATATATTATCTCCGGACAAGCGGCAGGTAGATAGGTTTGACTACTGGAGCACCAAGCACGACAACATCCAGGGTGAACTCCTCGCTGCCTAAAGCATTGCTGGCAGTGACAGTGACACTATACTCCCCGGGCTCAGCATACGTGTGAGTTACATTCGCACCGTTTCCGAGGGCAGTATCATCTCCAAAGTTCCAGGTGTAGGTGATATTGCTCCCACCACTTACCGTTGCAGTGAACGTAGTCATTTCGCCCAGCATGGTGGGGCTGTCACTCTGGGCAGCCAGTCCGGTTATAGGAGCCTCCACGCTGAACGCTGCAGGTAACACATTCTCCTGGCAGTCTCCATTGAAAAGCGTCAGGTCGTACGTCCCTGCGGGGATACCTGCCGGTACGACAGCATTGAGCACAGTTGGGCTCACCTGTGTGACTGAGATCAGCCAGGTCTCACCAAGCATGAGCACAGGCGTGGTGATGAAATTGGTGCCGGTGATTACCACAGGCGTGTTTGCATCAGTTGAACCGACCGTCGGTGTGATACTCAACACAAGCGGGTCAGGGTTGGCGGGCAGAGGTGAGGTGATCTGCACATCGTCGATATACCAGCCAACGTCGGAGACCGAAGTATCACACCCGATGCGCCAGCGGATGACAACTTCCTGCCCGGCAAAGCTGTTCAAGTCGACTTCGACTTTTGTCCATGCGGCGAGGTCGCCCACCCAGGCAGTCCGTCCGCCGAGCGGGTTGCTGAAGCTGGTACTCACAGTCCCGTTGTATCCATTCAGGGTGATATAGGGACCCAGGTCATCCCAGGTGCCTCCACCGTCAATGGATATTTCAAGAACAGAGCCATCATAGTTCGAACCTTCGAATTGGTAGAGGTGCCAGAAGGATAACTGGCTGCCACCCCCCACCGTGATGGGGTTAAGCGTCCATAGGCGGCTGTCAGTAATTACATTGTCGTCTGGTACATACCAGGCTTGCGTGGGGCTGTGCGATTGGTCGGTGGAAATGACCCAATTATCACTTCCCTGCACCGCTTCATGCGTCCAGTTGCCACTACCCGATTCCATGTCATCGGCAAAGCTGACCCCCAGGTTGGCAGTGGCGAAGTGGAACGGCTCAGTCCAGCTGCCTGTCCCGCAGGTGTTGAGCGACTGGACGCTCCACCAATAGCACCTGCCTCCTCTCAAGTGGGCTGGAAGGTGTAAAGGTCGGATCCTCCAATTCCTCAGCGAAGATGGGATCGGGGAAGAGCGGGCTGCGGTCGAGGCGGAAATTGTACAGACTGCTGAACGGCGCACCTTCCCAGGTAAAGACCGGTAAGAAAGACTGGTCTATTGCCCCATTCGTAGGAGTGATTAAAGTAGTCAGATCCGGGACAGCGTTGAATAAATCAAGTGTCAAGGATGCGGTGAATGTGTTGGTCGTTTCGATACCCACCAGGTCCATGGCGTAGCTGCCCGGTGCAGCCAAATCAGTCTGCGTGATGGTCAGCGTGCTGGTGAAGGTGGGAGTGACCGGGTTAACCGAGAACATCGCCAGGGCACCCTCGGGGACACCGTGGATGCTGAGTGCAACCGGACTGATGAAACCGGGTGTCTCTTGGGTTACCGTGATGCCGTAAACTGCCGGATCGGGGGCACAGATACTCACTGCGACGGGATCAGCCACCACGGTGAACGGGGATTCCAACAGGTTGCGACCATCCAGGGCAAGCTGGTCGGTTCCCAACGGGTCGAGCCAATCGCTTAAGCGAGTGGGAGAGGTCCCTCCGCCGGTCCACGAGGTGAAAAATCGCCCGTACCAGTCAGAATCATCATTACCGCAGGCAGCATATCCACCATGAAGCTGTCCGATGATGCGGTGGTTTTGGTCAAACAGCGGTGAGCCGGAAGAGCCCGGTTCGGTGGTACCCAGATCCTAATCGGTAATCCGAACGTGTGTTCCATCACCTGGGACCGTTGTCCCCAGGTATGCCGTTACCGTGGTCGGGTCATACTCGAAGCTGATGCGTTTTTCATCCGTATTGGGATGGTGAATGGCAGTTGCGCTGGTGGCATCGGCCCCACTGTGGTCCCAGCCTGCCCAGTAGACGTTGAAGGCCGGGTCAATCGGGTCATCCAGCTCCACCAGGGTGAAATCAGAGGCGTCAAATGCGGATCGGAAGATTGATCCCGTGTTGAACTGGCTCAAATTGCCATCACCGGGCTGACCATTGATCGGGTCATTGACCGGCCGGCACCAGGAGTTTTCATAGTTCCAATAGGTAACCACTGATGGGCGGTTCCAGAATTGATACCACAGTGATTGGCGGTCATGAAGTAGCCTTTCATGTCCTGGGCGGTGTTATTGACCAGGAAACCAGTGCAGAAGGTGCTGCCACCAGTTGAAATTACCGCCACCGAACGGATCTGCTCGCGCCATTCATCCCCCGCCGGGCAAACCACGTCTACATTGCATGTCCCGGAGGTGATGGTATGAGAGCGCCCGAAAGCAGCATAGCCGTGGTTAACAGAAGTGAGCTTCAAGACGAGGCCTTTGACATTCACGGTCGGTAGAGTAACTTCGATCACAACCTCATTGCCAAGAAGGATGGGAGACCACAGCTGACCGTGATCCTCATTATCCGCCGACGTGAACGGTCCTACAATCCGGCTGCGGTCCGGTGAATATAGGAAAAGTCGGCCTCCCTCGGGCATCTTATATTGGGTAAACCCAAAATTTAGCGAGAGCGCCTTTTCAGACAGAATGCGCAGCCGCCAGATGCTGGTGCCGTCAGAAAGCTTTTGCCATGTGCCATGGTTCTGAGGGGTGATATTCACCGGGATGGGTTGGGCGAACCGTGGAGGCAACCCTTGCGTCGCGCGTGTCTCGTCCTCGAGCAGCAATGCCGGGACGTCAACCGGCGGCATGACCAGGGTTTCGACCGCATCCAACGGCTGAGGTGTGGTGTTGAGCGTTTGAGATTGCTTGTCAACGGTCGATGCGCTAACAAGAGAAAGCGCCTTCCCGCTGGCAATTAACACACCCACCAGGAACAGGATAATAACAATGCGGAAGATAGGGGGAATTCGTGATATGGTTTTCATGGTTATCCTTTTCTAAAAGTATGGTATTGCAATTAATTGGTCCAACGACCTCATCTGGAGATCGGTGAGCACTAAAAAAGACAGTGCTTATTACTGCGCATCTCGAGCGTGCCTTAATGCTTGCAGTTGCAAGCAGTGTGCCGAAATGGTCGATCAAGGGCTAATATATCTAACTATTTCCAACTCATTTTCAACAGTGGCTCGCGGACCATGAACTTAAATTCCATCATTGATGGATGATGCATCCATACCATAACCCCCTCCCAAACCCAGGAAATTCAGCTTAAAATGATGCGTGACTTTATGAAAACCAGGTTATTACCCTTATACTTTTTGCTCTGGTTTGATATAGTATCTGGCGTACAGGAACCGGCGAGTGAAAGATTTCATTTTGGGGAATGGAATTGGTTGTTATTTGAATATTACGCAGGAATTAATTTTATCCGTGAGCTTTGTCAATGCATATATTTATGCAGGTGACAAATTTCGGATGATAAATCCGGATCGATAGTCGCATACGTAGGGTTGAGAGTAATGGAAGTGAATCGACCAATCTATGGGAGAACCTATGACCGACCAATCTGAGCTAAATGTTCGCTCACCTGCACCAGAATTCAGTCTCCCTGCCAGTAATGGCAGCGAGATTGCACTGGGCAATTTCCGAAATAAGAATACTGTGTACCTGTTCTTTGTGCGCGAATTTAATTGAATGCAATGTCGGAGCCACGCTGCCCAGTTGGGGCGGTTATATGCGGATTTCAAGACTGCGAACTGTGAGGTTTTATTGATCTTGGGGGATTCGCTAGAAAAAGCCAGGCGTTATGCAGACAGCCTGCATTTACCTTTCCCGGTCCTGGCAGATCCCAAGCGCAAGGTATATCACCTGTATGGGTTGGAAATGGCGATGATCTTCATCCAGCGCACTGCATCGATTGCCATTGACCAGGGTGGGACGATAAGGTATATCAAAACCACTACCAACCCCATGGTCTGGTTGCAGGAGAGCCGGGAATTGTTGGAAATGATAAAGTCCTTCCAGACTGCCGGCTGATATTTATAAGTGGTCCATGCCAAAATCTGTCACGAATGCCAGGTTTAATAACCGCTTAACGCGAGAGATCGACGGCTGAGCCATTATAGTCACCGGTCAATGTGGATGTGCCCTGGGTGTCATCGCGGGTATAGCTTAATGTACCAGCTCCCACACCGCTGACCTTCACTTCCAGGGTAAACAGGCTGTTGTCGTAATCATTACCGCCGCTGCCGGTGAGGACAAGTCCCTTGATAAAGGCACAATCTTCCAAGGTAAGGTTGTCGCCAACATCGGTCGCCTCGAAATACATCGTGCCTCCAAATGGACATCCTATGCTAGTTGGTGTCTCCATATCCCAGTAATAATACTCAGGTAGATAATATATCTCGTTGTCGACAGCAATCATCGCATCCAGGGTGTCTGTAAAGTCAGCCACATTAAGCAGCGCCAGCGGTACATATGGGTTGTACAGCACACCGTCACAGGTCGTTTCACGCTCAGCAGGGGTTTTTCCCTCCACGAGGAATGCGGTGACGATCTCATCCGGGCAGGCATTACCACGCCCAAAGGTTACATGCGCCCCACCTTGGGTTGTGATCAGGTATCCATCCGCCAGACGGCTGAAGACATTTGTGCCATATTGGACCGGTGTGATGGGGTCGGCGGTCGCACCCAGTACCAGGGTGGGGATACTGGTAGCTTCGAGAGGCGCAGGTCGCTCCGCTTCGCCTTGCACAGGCCAGTAAACACATGGGATATCGCCGTAGAAGATGGAGCCAAGGTAAGGTACCGTTTTTGCCAGGGCTTCTCCATCGGTCAACATGGCCTGGGCACGTTCATCAGGTGTGCCGGTGTAATAGCTGTAGTCGTCACAGGTGATTGTATAGTAAGCACCGTCTGAGTATTCGGGATATGGGATGGGCTCGAGCGTTTGCGGGTCTTGAGAGAGATCGACGTATAGCAGGCGGAGCAGGGGAACCAGGTCACCCCGTGATGCATAAGCCAGAGCGCGCAGCAGCATCTGGCGCGAGCCTTCGGTATACAGCTCGCTGCTGACCACATATTCAAGGTCAGAGTAGGAAAAATGTCGATCTTCTACTCCACCCGAGGGAAGGGGAAAGCTCACCGTCTGGGGTGAGGCTAATATTTTTGCTGAAAGCTCCTGGTAGACTTTAAGTGCGTCACCACCAAAATCTGGTACGCAGGTTTCATCAGCGCTGCAGGTATTAAGCGTATCGATCAAGTCGTTATAGAAACTATTCACCGCTCCCGTGTAAAATTCAGGTCCTGTGAGCGTCAGGTCAACTGTGCCATCCAAGATTAAACCCCCAAGACCTTCCGGGTGAGCAGCGGCGTACGTCTGGGCGTATTGTGTTCCGTAGCTTTCACCGTACAGCCACAATAATTTATCCCCCATGGCTTGACGGAATAGCTCCAAATCTTCAATCGCTTGATTTGTGCTGTAAAAGGGCAACTGCTCAACCGGTAAGCCCATCTCGGTGACGCAGTCTTGGGCGAATGTGTGGGCTACATCTAAAAAGGCAGCTTGATGCTCAGGGGTGTCCGTACGCCAATCTGCCCGGTAGAATGCAACTGCCGCGTTCACGCACTGCATACCGCCAGAATTCCCGATGCCACGCTGGTCAAAAAAGACGATGTCGAAGTTCTCGAGGATCGAAGGGTCGAAGTAGCTGGTATAATCGTCGGCTGCCGACAGCCCGGCATAACCAGGTCCGCCGGTCGCCGTCACAAACATCCCCTTCGACTCTCCAGTTGCAGGCAAAACACCGAAAACCACCTTCATCCTCTCACTATTGGCAGGATTGAAATGGTCCAAAGGCACTTCAATATCCACACAGGTGAACTCACTATTAGGGCAGGGATAGCCACCCAAGGCTTCCAGAAGGGTAGCTGTATCTGCAGGAGCAGCCTCCGGAGTGGGGCTCGAAGTAACGGTTGGTGGGGTGGTTTCAGTTGGTATGCTTACCGTTTTGGTTGGAGCAATGGACGTCTCCGTTGGTGCAATCGTGGGTCCAGGGCTTGTTGTGGCAGACTTACAGGCAGCTAATAGAAAAGTGAAAAGCAAAAGGGTGGATATATACCTTTTCATCAGGAATCTCCTCATTGTCTGTCCGGCGGCTGTGCTGGAAACTTCTACCAAGGATTATATACTTAATAACCATTTTGATGTACTATCGCTTCCTCGCCACCCGTCCCATGGCCAGGCGATAAGGGATAAAGGAACGGCCTGGTTTTGTCTGCTCCACGGAATATGCACAGGCTGGATATCGTATTTTTTCATCCCCATGTTATCTTGATTTCATCTAATTGTGATAATATTTATCCAATTGAGGACCATTCCGTTGTACGCAGATGGTTCAAAACCTTAATAAACTACTCGTTCGATGGGGAAAAACCCTAGGAGAAAAAATGAATAATTACTTGCTGCTCTATAGTGGTGGAAAAATGCCCGCAACCGAGATGGAACGTCAGTCAGTTACTGCTGATTGGATGGTGTGGTTAAACAAATGGTCCAACAATGTGGTTGACCAGGGTAATCCGTTCACTCCCTTGGCTAAGAATATCTCAAGCGATGGGAGGATCCATGATGGTCCGATTGGCGCAATGCCGAGCGGCTATACAGTGATAAAAGCCAATTCAATGGATGAAGCGCTGAGAATTGCACAGGGTTGTCCTGTATTAAAGGGTGGAGCTACACTCGCGGTGTATGAAACCTTCAACGCCATGGGTTAAACACTGATCGAGAATTCATAAATCACTGGGATTGATCCAAAACAAACATCCTGAGTTGACCACTCAGGATGTTTGTTTTAAAAACCTGATAAACGCAGCCGGACACCTTTGAAAATCTAAATAACCACCAGATTCATCTATATATCCCCCGTGGGGTTTAATAGTATTACCACTGCAGTGAGTGTGACCTCCTCAGAATCCCATAGGTTTAGCTTTAATATTGTAGTGATTATTGCGATTTTTCCGGTTTATCACGGGAATGGGAACTGTGGTTATATATAGGATTTTATAATCCTAAAATCATGTATATTTCATATAATTTTATTAATATATAACAGTTATTATCTAAATTGTCCATTATCAGGGGACTAACATATTAAAGGGGTGTGTTTGGATAAATTTGTAATAAAGGAGAATAAATGGCTAATTACGTCTTGCTTTACACAGGCGGTGGTATGCCTGCCACTGAAGCTGAACGAAAGAAAATAACGGATGAGTGGATGGATTGGTACAAAAAAATAGATAGCGCAGTTGTCGACCAAGGTAATCCATTCTCTCCCATGGCGAAGAACATTTCTGGGGATGGACGCGTCTATGACGGTCCAGCTGGATCAATGGTCTCGGGCTATACAATCATCAAAGCAATGTCTTTGGATGCGGCTATTCAACTAGCAAAGAGTTGCCCTGCCTTGAAGAATGGTTCAAAGATCTCGGTTTATGAGACGATAAACGCCATGGCTTAAAAGGAAAACCGTAACTAAATAAAAAGTGGGTAAAACATCAAAACCTCCTGCATAATTCACAGGAGGTTTTGATTTTAATCATGCAAATCCATTTTTTTTAATCGGACCACATAAATTTGGGTATTTCCATCAATTCTTATTAATTCCCGAGTATTCCGGTATTGAATTATCGATACCATCTAAGAGTTCAAACAGCTCGCTATTGGAAGGGATATCTGACATATTGTGACCGTAATGAACAAAACGTGCCACTCCATCCCTGTCAATTATTACCTGGGCTGGCATGCGTCCAAGTTTAAACAGGTTCACTTCCTGACCATACTTCTTCAAGACACTTGATTTTGGATCGGGCAAGCCGATGAATGGCAGATCATTTTTTTGCCAATAGGATGTGAAAGCTTTGGCATCTTCCGGGCCGATCACGATCACCTGGGTGTTTCGTTTTTTGAATTCCGAATAGTCCTGACGCAACTGCGCCATATGCTCGCGACAGAATGGTCACATAAAACCACGATTAAAAACCAGCACGACCTTGGATTTCCCGCAAAAATCAGATAAGTGAACCAACTTTTCATTAAGGTTTTTTAGGGCAAAATCTGGAGCCGCTGCATTCAACGAGATTCTTGGCATAATCATTCCCTTATAGCTGAATTTGGCTTAAAAATGATGTGATTGCTGCCATGAATACCTGCGGCTGTTCCTCGTGGGGAACATGCCCGGCCTGTTCAATCAATTCCAGGCTTGCATGCGGTATTTCATGAGCCAGTCTTAGGCTGTCTTTGGTTGGTACAATGCGGTCATCATCGCCGGTGATCACCAGAGTAGGCATGGATAACTCGCTCAGTCGGTGAGCCAGACCTGTTGGGCGACTGGCAAGAGTAAATTCCCAAAACGACTTATCCCAATTTTCCACCTTGAAAGGCTTTAGATAATATTCCTCCATCTCGGTGGGTAGGCGTGAAGGGTCATGCCAGGCCAGCTTGATCAGCTCCCGCCCGCGAGCTAGGATTTGACGGGAAACTAATGGACCCAAACGGCGCATCTGCGGAGATGCCAACACGGGTTGTAACCATCCAGGTGCCCCACCTCCGTGATAAATCGCCGGGTCGACCAAGATCAGAGCCGATATCCGCTCAGGATGTGCCAATGCCATCTGCATTGCAACGGTTCCGCCAGCTGAGTTGCCAACCAGGACGGCTTGCTTCACTCCATAATGGTCCAGCAGCCTGGTCACTAGCTCCACCTGTGTTTCTGCGCTGTAGGGGTTCTGCCCCTGCCACCTTATTGGATGCTCCGAAAGACCAAACCCAGGGCGGTCAAAGGCAATCACCGTGCCGAGCCGGCTGAGCGGCTCCATAACTGCATGCCATGAGTATAAACTGGCGGCAAAGCCGTGCAAGAGCACGAACACCGGCTCGCCCTGCCCGGTTTTTTTGACGTGGATCTCCAGGTCATTGATTGCGATGAACTCAGAATCCTCGTCGGCCAACTCTCTCGGCGGGAAGGTCCCCTTTAGAGGCGGCACCGGTATCAGGAACGGTCCTGCCAGCAGCAGGGTCAAGCCGCCGGCCAAAAAGAGCAACCCTGTGCGTTTTTTGGGATGGATCATGCTTCACCAACAATGGGTTGAAGTGTGCCATCTACCAAAGGCTTTCTGGGAAGTAAAAAAGACACTACCAGGGTTACTGCTACAAGGACGAAGATGATCCATGTAGGTATGGCTACGGCGGGAACTCCGGCGAACTTAACTGCAATCCCAGCCAACGCCCATAGAATAACCCCAGTGTAGGCAACATCCCGCCTGGTAAAATTCATCAAGCCGGCAATTATGAATACCGCTGCCAGCACAATCCCCATCCAGATAACTGGGCTAATCCCAAACGCATTCCAGTTCAGATAATCCAGCAAGCTGGTGATATTTGCCACTGTAGCCACGGTAATCCAGCCCAAGTATATGCTGAAGGTCAGATGGGTGGTATATCTTTCACCAGCTGATACTTTTATCCGGCCAATCCCCAGGCGCAGGTAGGTGACGATCAGGGAGGCAAGCAATACCAGCATGGCAACGACAGTCAGGGTGAATAGTTCATAATGCCACAGGAATATCCAGGCAATGTTTGCGATTCCTCCCAGGCAGACCCACCAACCTGTGCTCCGCATGCGCGGATTTTCACGCTGCGAGGGCATCGCCTGGAAAACCGCGAAAGCGATCAGCCCGAGGTAGATCAACCCCCAGATGGAAAATACATAGCCAGCAGGGACAAAATAGACCTTGAACATGTCAGAAATTTGCCCGGTCCCCAACCCATTGATCGGGAGGGCGTCGGCAAGCACATTGACTGTAATGGTAGCTGCAATGGTCATGATAACCATGATTTGTCGAATTTTATCTTTCATTTCATTCTCCCATTTTCATTTCCAAAATCGTAAATTTTCGGCCATTCGAGCCTCTATTCATAAAAAAAATCTTCTTCAGCAGGCCGTATTTTTTATCCATAAGCTTTTCAACCTTGCGTTCGATCTCCGGGTTTACCACTTCACGGGCGCGTGCCGGGATCCATTCACCAATCAGCCTTCCGTTCATTTTGCAAGGTGCAATCTTCACCAGGCTGTTATTGCGGATGCGCTTCACCTTTCCCGAGTTTACCCCCGTCAGGATGAACAATACCTCACTATCCTGGACGAACCATACTGGGGTTTTGACGCCCACACCGGTTTTGCGGAATGTCTCGAGATTCAGGTATTTTTGATTTTGAAAACATGAATAGATAGGTTCCATTCTTCCTCAATAAGTATTACCCTTACTCACTGCCACTTAGCAGGTGATTAAAAAACAGATTTTCCGGCTTGATGCTTGCCCAGCCAGTCCAGGATTACCGCACCGTCCTCCCCAAGATAATGCTCTACCGCCAGGCGGTAGAGCGCGTAGAATTGCCCGACTGCCTCGGTTGAGATCCCATAATTAACCAGCAATCCGTTCAGCCAGGAAACCGAGTGTTCCAATAAATTAATGTCGCCAAGGATCAGGGCAGAACGGATCAGCTGGGTGAGATTATCGACACCGATCTGCAAATGGGCAGGTTCGATCGACGTGGCTTGCAGAGTGGACGCAGCATAACCGACAATGAAGGCTTCATTGTGCCTGAATCTGCTCGTTGTTTGGGTGTAGACTGCGGAGATGGGTTCGGTAACCGGCATCGAAGGGGGGGCCTGTAGCAATGATTCGATGAGCTTCGGTACCATCTGGACATTACTGCCCAGGTAATAACCAGACACGCTATCCCTTAGCGAAGGTACCAGGTCGTAGATACCCCCCCCATAAGCCAGGAAGGTACCCTTGATGGCAAGAAATTCAGACATCGTGCGCAGGCTGGCCGCGCTGATGAGCGTTTGAGCCGCCGATAAAACCAGGGCAGGTTTGGTTGTTTCAAGGGCACCGTCAAGGTCTTGGAGTGGAACGTTGGCTCCCAGGTAAACCACCTCCCAGCCCCTTCTTCGTAGCAGGTAAGTGACCAACAGCAAGATAAAGTCGTGCGCCTCACCTGGCGGGCAAGCTGCTAGCACTCGCCCTGTCTGCGTGGGCGAGGGGACGGCTGTGAGCAGGCCGTTTACCCGGCGGATGGCGATAGCCGATGCAAAGTGTTCTTGCTGAACACTGATCGTCCCGGCGTACCAGCCTTCTCCGAAATGTGCCAGGCCTTTTTGCAGCACTTCAGAACAAACAGTTTCAGGCGCGGCGATCGCAAACGCCTGGTCTAATGCCCGGTTAGCGGATTGATCGTCAAATGTTGTACAAGCCGCGATCCACTTATCACGCAGCTGATCGATCATGCCTTCACCAAGGCTCAGATCAGCTGAGAGTACCTGGATTTGTGCAGATGGAAAATGGTCTTGCTGCTTTTGCAATTTCCACAGCTCAACCGCACGACTGATGCTCAGACCTTCTTTTTGCCTTTCCACCAACCAATTGAGCATCTCAATATCCTGCCTGGAGTACAGGCGATGACCACCCGCGGTTCGCTGGGGCTTGGGCAGACCGTAGCGCAGCTCCCACGCCCTAAGCGTGGCCGCGCTCAGACCGACTTCATGTATTACTGCTTTCAGATTATAGGTGGGTGTAGTGTCAGACATTGGCTCGCCCTATCAGTGTATGTTCGATATCGTGGATTGTGCCAGCTAGTGGTAATCATGGTATATACAAGGTTGAATTATACTGGTGCCAGGGTACCTGCAAATATTATCCAAGCCAGGATGGTCTTGGCGGCCAAGCTCAGGATGATATACACCCGCTCGCCAAACAGATAATCCTTCCAGGGACCCACTTTCTTATATTGCAGGAGCATGTTAATCGCAAAAATGTTGAAAAAGACGAACAGCGTCGGGATGATGGCATATACAAATGCAGGTGGCTTGCCACCTCCACCTGCCAGCGATCCGACAAAATAGAGTACGATCACTATCCAGGGAATGATCCCTGCTATCGAGCCAAAGATAAAAGATGTCCAATCTGTCTTCTGGGTGGTCTGATTGTGGAGCTCCATAAGCAGTCCAAACAGGTTCATCATCGCATTGATACCGAAGATGAGAATGATCGCACCCAGGTCATAGATCCCCACGAGCATGCCTATAAGGACAATCATCACCGAAGAAGATAGTGCGTATTCATAAAACCGGACTGGGTTCATTTTCTTCTTCAGGTTGGTTACGTATAATTTATTCCCTACTGTGGCAAGGAAAAAGTGTGCTAGAGCCGAGATCAGTAGAAATACTGCTACAGCTGGTCCGAAGCGCAATTCGTAAACCACTTTCGGATCAGGGATCAAAGCCATCTTGCTCAGGTCAAACTTAAGGAAATTGGTGTATATAGGATAGGCCTTATCATTGGATAGGACAATCATCAGTATTCCCTGTATCAAATGCAAGAATCCCATGCTAAGATTGAAGCGCCGTAAACTTTTATATTTCTTTTCATCGTCCATTTTTATCTCCATGATTTATTAATCTTACCTATTTCTGGTGAGCTGATCTAAGATTTCGTCTATCATCCTTTATTGTTCAAATAAATATAACATATTGTATATATTTTGTATAGTATTTTGGATGAGTATTCGCTTAGTATCGGAAGTGATAAGCCTCCAATCAAGCGGCGAAAGGACTGGTTTAGGGAATAACGACGATGAATTATTGTGAAGCAGGTGCTTAAAGTTACGCAAAAAAACGTTCTTTATGTTTGAGGGAAAGCGCATTACCTGATTTTCAGGACTGCTATTCCTTATTATTGGGCATCGTCCCCATAATAAATCGGATTCCCGCAGTTTTTTCCATTGAGCAACTGTACACTATTCACCGGTTGAATTACGAGGTAGAAGATTACCCGCAGATACGATCATTGAGTTGTACTTCGAGTGAGATTTAAGGAGTTGGGGAGGCCTGACCATTATTATGCAGCGCATCGAGGTAAGCTCCATATCCTGATGCAGAAACCCACTCGGTTGCTGATTCAACCGCAGTACCTTCTCCCCACTCATTAAATGTAGTAATTAGCTGAAAATTCGCCCCAGAAGCTGTCATTTTACGAATATCCTGCTGCCATAATGCCAAGTTGCGCACCAGGAGTGGACTTTGTCCGGCCTTCCAAAACCCCGGGCTGATTGTATTACTGTACGTCCCCAGCAAATCCATTGGTTTATCCGGGTTATATTGGTGCCATCCATCCGGCTGGTTGCCACACGAGCGGTATCCTGGGAAGATTTTGAGCACGATATAGGCATTCACAGTATTAGCCTGGCGCCAACGATCCACCATCGCACAGCCATCGCTCGGGTCGGCATAAACGAAGACCACAAAACGGTTGTCAATCCGCAGGTAGCCTAGATCGCTGCTGTATTTATCTCTCAGGTAGATCAAATCTGCCTGAAGCGTGCTTACATCCGGGTTGCCCACGCCTTCTGGCTCATAATAGATACTCCATTTGAAAGACGTGCTGGCAGCTGCAGATAAGAGCGCTGGTATACGGTTGTCCGTCGCTGAACCCTGACCCCACCACGAAGCAATGCCGGCCTCAATATTCCCGTACAACATGGCACTTATTTGCTGCCGGATGATCGTCGGGTCAGACAAGTCATAGTAGCCGAGTGTCGGTTGATAATTTGTATAAGGGTGCATGCCTTGTTGGGTCCATGCTTCTGGGAACCAGGGGTAGTAGAATGCAGCTCGAATGGGAAAAGATAATGAATCTAATTTACTTTTGTCATCCGTCAATTCTAAGCTGTAGTTATTATTAGCCGTTGTAGATGGATCACCTGTCACCGGAGAAGCGGTGCCAGCTGCCACGCCGCCTGAACTCGAAGCTTTGCTCCCCACCTGTGGTGCTCCCTGGCTCAAAACCGGTTTTGATATCATTGATAGCGAGAATACGTTGTTGGTTTGGGCTAAAAGACCCCCAACGATCAACAGGCTTAATAGAATTGCCAGTATGGTTCTGTATGGCGAAAATTTATTTTTCATAATACTGCTTGATATCCCACCTTTGTCTTACATGGATAAAACCGTGCTGCATTTTCCTCTCCTTGTTTTTCCCCGCGTAATTCCCCGCTGCTAAAAATAATTGAATTCCAACCCGCAGATAAGTCAATTAAAGTAAAAGCACCAATGGATTGGTGCATTATCTAATACCTCATTATAGCGTTTATTATAATAAATTCTATCCAGTTAGTCAAGATTTATTTTGCTCGACGGCTGGGAAACATGAGTAGACCGACCCGTTTTCAAGGACAATATAGGCAATGCTTGCCCAGGATATATGACTATTCTGGACTCATTCCTGTTCTTTGAGCTCATCCAAAATCCTCCTCGCTACCAGCCTGCCCGAGATCATCGCCGTTGGGATCCCCGTGCCCGGGTGTGTGCTTGCGCCCACGAAGTATAAATTGCGGTAACGCGGGTGCCGGTTGGCTGGGCGGAAATACGCCAGCTGGGTCAGTTTATGCGACAAACCATGTGTTGAGCCTTTCACCAGGTTATAGCGTTTTCGCCACGAAAGTGGGGTAAGGGTTGTCTCAAACTTGATATGCGCTTCGAGGTCACTCACACCGAGCAACGCCAGCCGGCGAAATACATGCCTCCGCGCCTGGTCGGTGAGGTTTTCCCAATCCTGCTCCCTACCCTCTGACAGGTGCCCAACGGGGACGATGGCAATAAGTGTATCCTGGCCAGGCGGAGCCATGGATTGATCCAACCGGGTTGGCGCGTGGATATACATGCTGGGGTTGGCAGGTAGATCCAAATCCCGGATGATCGATTCGAAATTCTGGCGGTAGTCATCTGCCAGGAACAAGGTGTGCGGTCCAAGGGTGGGATAGATTTTATCCACACCCCAAAAGAAGCTGATCACCGAACACGAATACTGCATGCGTGATATTTTTTTCGCCAGGGCATCCTTTGGCAGAAGCTCATTGTAGACGTAAGGCAGGTCAGCATTCGCCAGGATGACATCTGGGGAGAGGTGTTGGTTGTGTTCAAGATCAAGCCCCGAGGCGCGATTAAGGACCACATCGATCTTCTCCACAGTGGTATCGAAAGCAAACTCCACTTTAGCCTCTTTAGCCATGGTCATAAGCGCTTCGACGATACGATACATCCCACCCTTGGGATACCAAACCCCATGCTCCAGCTCGGTATAGGGCATCAAGGAGAAAGTGGCGGGAGCCTCAAACGGGCTTAACCCCATATATACATCCTGGAACGAGAAAGCTGCCTTCAAACGCGGGCTGTGGAAATATGCCGACATATTGGCATAATGTTTTACCAGCGGTTTTACCTGGAACAGCAAGGGAATATTGCTGAGGGAGAAAAAATCGGTAAACCGGCGAAACTCACGGTCCACCAATTTATCCATCCCTACCTGGTAATGACGCTTTCCTTCTTCATGGTAGCGCTGGAAGCCTTGAAATGCGCCGGGCTCGATCGATTCCAGCTGGTTTTTGAGAGATTGTTCGTCAGCAGTAAGTGCCACCTGGCTGCCGTCGTCAAAGACCACGCGATAGGTTGGGTCAACCTGCTGCAGGTCTAATAATTGTTCCATCGGCGTGCCCAGTGAATTAAATTCCGCTGCATAGACACACTGCATGACCATCAATGTCGGTCCGGTGTCGAAATGGTGCCCTTCACGCTCAATCCAATCTAAGCGCCCGCCCGGATGAGGGTTCTTTTCTATCACGGTAACTTGTATCCCCTGATGTGCCAGGTGGATTGCCGCACATAGACCTCCGACTCCGGCGCCAATTATCGCTACAGATCTCGCTTTCATCATTCCTCGCGTTGATCAGATGCTATCATGCGGTTTGCTGGTTTATATTTATTCCAACGGATGTTCAGAAAAGACGTAATCACGCTCCACACCATCCATAAAGCTGCGTTGAGGCGTTTCCGTTCGGGGTACTCTGGGCGCAGGCTGTAATGATCCTGTTCAATCGCTCTCAGCATCCATTCGAAGCGGGCCAGGTAGGAATACCCTGCCAGTCGGCAGCGGAAATTTTTCACCTGTGAAATATATTGCCTGCCGGCATCAAAATATCCGTGCGCCAGCTGTACCCTCTCATGGACCCATTTACAGAACCCCGGCTGATCAAGGTGGTCCAGAGAAATAAGTTCGGCTTCCAGCACTTCAGCAGGGATATTGAAATAACCCAGCTCGATATCGCCCACCATGTCCCGCAGCATATGCACTACATGCGCCCCACTCACCGCATGAAATCGGTCTGAACTTTGCGGGGGCGGATCGCCATGACCGATAAAATAAAACATGTATTCTGTGACTGCCGTGGAAAGCCAAAGGGTGTATTGAGCTAACTCTGATTGGCTGATCGTTCGACCACACCGGTCAACATCGAATTCCATCACGTTCATCATGTTGCGCAGATAAGTTTGCAGTCCGCTGTCCTTCTCTACATCACTTCCTACCAGGTCCACTAACAACTGTTCTTCCGGGTAAAGTACCGCAGGTGACTCCTGGTTATAACACGCCTCTAAAAGTGTGCACTCACGATTTAAGATCGCCCTTTTTTCTTGTGAAGAACCTGAATTTGTATCAAGTCGATCATCAACCCAGCGGAAGTAGGCATAGGCGCGGAATGCATCCTGCACACGGTCGCGGTCCGCCAGCAAGCGTATGATGTAATAGGTCTGTTTACTGCCAGCCTTGGTGATCCTGGCAGGCAAATCTGTTTTTTCCCCCTGGTTGGGTGGGCTATTGGGAAAAATGGATATCAACATGTCAGAACTACTTTTCTGGTTTCGAGGCAATAGTATACCCCGATTAATTAAACCGGAAAATTAATATTTAGTACGCAGATTTTCTGAGGTATTGAGGGTATTTAACCTCGTGCGAAGGGGTTTATAAGTATTTGACTACTATTCCAAGGTGATCTCGATCTATGCTGGTTTTCAACCTCTGATCAGCTGATTATTGCAATCGGTAAAGTTATCCATAGACGGGGGCTTGCACGGCGAAAAAACCTTTGCAAAGTGATGGCTGGATCAAGTGTCACAGGTGAACATTCGCTGATTCAACCGTTCGGGCGTAAATTGATTCCATCCGCTTCATCTCCAGCTGGTAATTGTAGCTCTCTCCAACCACCTGGTTGGCATTACGCCCCAGGTCCCGGGCTAGCTCAGGCTGGCCGAGAATCTGGTTAATCGCAATCGCTAACGGAATAACCTGCCCCACGGGCACCAACCAGCCATTTTCACCGCTGGTGATGACCTCCCGCAGTGAAGACAGGTCTGAGCATATCACAGGTTTTCCGCAAGCCATGGCTTCCAGAACCGAAACCGGTGTGCCATCCGACCTTGGCACCGATACCACTACCGCACTCATCCGGTAAAGCTCAGCCATTTCAGCCCGGCTGGTGGTCGCTGGCAGCCAACGGATACATCCTTCCAACCCCAGGTCTTGGCTCAGGCTGTCCAATCGTTCCTTATAAACTGGATCGCAATTGTAATCTGTGAATAGGAAAACTGCTTCAGGGAAGCTCTGGCGGACCAGCGGAACGGACTGCAGGATTATGTCAATGTTGTAGATCGGACGGATGGCGCGTGGGCTGAGCACCAAAAGTGCATCGACCGGCAGCGACAAACGACGGCGCAAGTCGATTCTCTCGAGGTTGGTGGATGCGTTCGGGTTGAATACGTCCATTTCGACCCCGAATTGGACCCGGCTGATCGTCTCCGCGCGCCCGCCAAGCCGTATCACTTGCTGGCTCATCGATTGCGAGTTCGTAGTGATTAAATCGGCTCTAGCCAGGGTATATCTGGCCAACTTGCGTGCCACCCTGGAACGTTCCGGCTGGATAAAGACGTCCGATCCCCAGGGTGTGACCACGTAAGGGTGGAAACCGCTGGAAACGGCCAACCACCCGGCTGAGTTCACCCGGTGGGCATGTAAAATATCCGGTTGCCAGCGACGTAGGATTTGCCTTAGTCTGAATGCCCAGACCGGGAAACGTATGATCGGAGCGTAAAAATATTTTGATAAATCAACCACTTCAATCCCCGCCCAGGGCTCACGCAGGGGGATATCCGCCAGCAGGCAAACGGAATGACCTTGTTGGGCGAACCAGCTCACCCAGCGCCGGGTGTGAATACTGTTGGGATCAGAGATATAGCACAGTCTCATGATTTAAGTAATGATTTGCCCTGATTTTCAATTATCGAGAACATAGGACCCGAAGTTGGCGTAGCAACAAGTGACCAATCGTATGAGGATGGCGTTAACATTTGCACGTCATTATATTACTCCAGTTAACTCATTGAAAATATTGGCGAGCTGTCCCGTCAGGTGACGGCGTTCGAAGGACTGGATCAGCTCTTGATCCGGCTCAATGGAAAGTCGGCCGTTTTCCCATAAGTGGAACAAGCTTACCAGTTGATCGGCGATTTTTTCTTTATTACTATGAGGCACAATCACGCCTGAACGTGTCTTTAGGACCAAGTCAGCGCAGTCGCCAGGATCAGCCAGGCATAAAATTGGTTTCCTGTAAGCAAGGTATTCGTACAGCTTGGCTGGGATGAAGAGCTCACTCCCGCCACCATAAGACGATATAAGCAACAGCAGGTCAGCAGCTAATAATTGGTTTAGCGCTTCCTGATGAGGCAGATATCCCATGAGATCAATGCTTCCACCTAGCTTTAAGTTATTTACCAGACCCTGCGTTTCACGGTCAATATTGCCAATGAACCAAACCCGAACCTTATCCGGCGGTAACCTGCCACTATCGATCGCTTTGCGCAGCGCCTTCAAATAAAATTCGCTCGACCGAGTTTTATGATACAGCGAGCCCAGGTGAACAACCGTAAATTTAGTGTTCTTTTCTAAATCCAGGTTTATTCCCGGCAGGTCAGATTGGTCGTACCCATTGGGGATGGTGCTGAATTTTTCAGCCGGTAAATCGGTGTATTTTCCTTTGTAATACTGGCGCGATCTTTCAGTATTCAATATCACGCGGTCAGCCTCAGTAAAAACACGCCGCTCCAGCTGTTGATTTATTCGTCGATGAAATCCGGTGGGGTAAGATTCCTGTGTGTTTCCCATCCACGGATCACGGAAATCCGCCACCCAGGGCAGGTGGGTCTGAGCATGCAGGCGGTGACCAATCAGGTGGGAACTGTATGGCGCAGAAGTAGAATAGATCACCTGTATTTTGTGCTCGTCGATCACTCTTCGTCCTGGCAAATTTGCATAAGGCAGCCAGCCAACTTGTCCGTCAACGACCAGCAACCAGCGACTGATGAAATTACGCAGGCGCCATGGAAAGCGGGACGGCAGCTGCAGAATAGCTGTGCGTGTAACCGGCAGCCCGTCAGGGATTTCTATGGCGAGGCTCGTATCTTGGATTCTGGAAGATTCTCGGACGGTGAGCACATGCGGCTGCCAACCATACTCAGGCAAATACTTGACGAACTTAAGCGTCCGCTGCACGCCCGCCCCACCCATGGGGGGAAATTGATAAGAAATCATCAATACTCGGTGCATAAATCAACCCGGCTGGCATAGAGCTTAACTATTTTAGATTGCTCCATCAAAGGCTCGTTGAACACCACATTCTCCAGGCTAAAAATGGGTCCACGACGAAACGCGGCAATATTTGCGATGGTATCCTGCCTTGCCAGACTTTCGGACATAAGATCGGGCATGTCAGGCATCTGGCTCATGGTTGTCCGTCACCATCCCCTTTACAACCTGTCGATAAACGCGATCAAATCGTTCGCTGACTACAGCCGGACTAAAATGGTCTAATGCGTACTTATGGATGGCTCGGGGATCATACCTTGACAGGTTCGTGAGCAGAGCGCTTAGCTGGCTTACCAGGTCTTCGATGCTGCCGGGTTGAAAGAGCAATCCTCGCTCAGGCGTGATGATTTCCGGTATCCCACCGATTTCAGGAGCAACCACTGGTAGTCCGCATGTCAGCGCTTCAAGGATCACGACCGGTTGGCTCTCCCATATGCTGGTGAGCAGGAATGCACTCGAGCGACGCAGGAGCCTTGCTAGCTCGGTTTTTGGCTGGGAGCCATGGAAGTGGACCCATTCCGAGACACCGGTTTCAACCGCCAGAGTTTCCAGGTGAGCTCTTTCAGGTCCATCACCTGCAATTTGAAGCTGGAAGTAAATGCCTTGCTGTTGTAATTGAGCAACAGCTTGAATAGCCAGGTGTACCGCTTTTTCTTCACTCAGGCGTGCAATCAGGCAAATTTCGCAGTAGGGGGTGGTGACCTGCTCACCCGCTTGAGCGGGAAAAAAAATATCGGGATCAGCTACATTTTGAACGCTCACCATCGGGCGCGTAATCCCATAATCGCGCATGCTCTGCCCCAAGGCGTCACAAACCGGTAGGACCACATCAATGCGGTTCATAAAAAAACGCAGCTTATTGATTTGTCTGGCACTAAAGAGCTTGCGTACATATGCGCTGCTGTGCTCGCTGAGCACTACCGGGGTTTTTGCCAGTCGCCCAAGCACCACCGAGACGTCGGCGGTATTATTGATGTTGGCATGGATGATATCCGGACGGCCGGTTTTTTCCGAAGCCATCCTGAACACTTGCCGCGCTCCGTTGATCCGGCGAATCCAGGTAGTAAAAGGGACCTTTGGGTGCTGATAGGACAATTGATATACACTGATGCCCGGAAAAGTTGTAACTGGTGTGATCTGGATAGGCTGCTTGAGCGTTGGGTCCACTCCCTGGATGTGAAGCAATGTAACGGTGTGGATTCGGGCTACCGCACGCGCATGTTCCAGAACGAATATTCCGTAATAAGGCTGTTTATCCGTGGGAAACCATTGCGTGATGAAAAAAACATTCACTAGTCGTTCCCCTTCCGCTTCATCAGATACCTCATCGATTGATGTGCGATGGTTTTACCGCGGGCAAGTAGATAGCGAAAATCTTCAGTCCTGGGGATTATCAGCGTGCTGGGGTGTGTGCCGGTTTCGCGAGTAAACCAAAAAACTGCTAAGGCGCCGCTGGTTATATAGGCAATGGAAGAGGCAATCGCTGCACCGTTGATGCTGAACATTGGGATTAGCACCAAATCCAGGACCAAGGTGATGCAGATGGTGATTCCGGCTGTATAAGCTGCAAACTGAGGTTTACCACGTCCACTTAAGTCGGCAGAGATGATTTTCGCCACGGTCACACCTATCATCCCGGGTAGCAGCCATAAAAATGGTGTAACCGCCGGACGGTATGGCTCACCATAGAACGCCACGAGCAGCCAACCCCCTACCACGCTGAAGGGTATGGCTGCCAGTATGACGATCAGCAAGGTCTGACGGCAGGCTTGTGGAGTGATACGGTTAGCAGTAGCTTTATCGACGCTCGAAACCTTCGGAAACAAAGCACTGCTGACTGCATTAGGGATGTACCACAAGAATTCGGCAAAGGTAACGCTGCTGGTATACTGCCCGACCTCAGCCGCCCCTTGGAAGGCATTAACGAGGAAACTATCCAGGCGTAAATTGAAGAAGGTTAGCAAGTTGGCAGTATAGCTTCTCCCACCATAGCTTAGTGCAGGGCGAATCACAGGGGCTAATTCTCTGATCTTCAAGCTGAAATCACCCCGTAGCAGCCACAAAGCCAGGATCAGTGCCAGGAAATTCGATGTTATCCAAGCGAGAATTGCCCCGGTCACCCCAGCCGACATGATGCTCGAGATGATTTGGAACACAAGGTTAGTCAGAACACCGAATAGAAGAACTGAATTGTAGGCAATCATGCGCTGCTGCCCCAACAAGAGGCTGGTCAGGAAGGACACCACCAGGGTCAGAGGCAATCCCAGCATCGTCCATAGGATCAATTGTGGGTCTGATCCTTGGAGAATATTATTAATAAAAAATCGCTGATACGCCAGGTAAAAGACAACCCCACCCGTGATGCTGAGGATGAACCCGGCAATGATCGCCAATGTATACAGCTGCTTACTGGAGAATTTTTTCGAAGCCATGAAATAAGAAATGGCTCCTGGCAATCCGAGGTTGCAGATGATGAGCACCAGACCACTGCTTAGAAGAGTAAGGTTGTAAATCCCCTTAAATTCCGGACCGAGTGTGCGTGCAACAATCACGCTGGTTAAGAACCGACCAGCGAAACTGATGATAGAGGCGACGAACAGCAATGATGTGCCTGCTATCAAGCCGGTTTGTTTATTCATAGGCGTTATTATAATCGAGTAAAAGTTGCTCCAATTTTCGGGCTGATTCTCCTCACGAGAAAAGGATTGATTCTCAATAGCGAATCGACTCGATCCATTGCAGGCTAGAGTGAATCTTTAAATGCATCCCGTTATCTTTGATAAGACACCCTCGCTAAAAGTGGTAATATAAACACTACCTTGGGTTAACAAAACGTCAGTAGGAGAATACAATGGATGAGAATATGAAAGCCACCGCACTGGCAAGCCTGAATGATGAGCTGAATGGTGCCTACCTGTATAACGCTCTGGCGCAGGTTGAGAAGGATCCCCGCCTGGCGGAAGTTTACCGGCGCATGTCGGCCGTGGAAAGCCGGCATGCCAAGGAATGGGTTGAGCGTTTGAAATCTGATGGGGTGGAAATGCGCGAATTTAAGCCCAATTGGCGTTCACGCACCCTTGCCTGGTCAGCAAAACGCCTGGGGGTGGCTTCAGTCCTGCCGACGATTATGGGCAACGAGCAGAAAGATACACGCAAATACGCCCTACTTCCCGGCAGTGCTGGGATGGCTGCCGATGAATTGTCTCACAACCGGCTTCTCAGCCAGGTAGCCGGTACCATGCAAGGTGGTATGGGAGGTGGTGCTTTGGCCCAGCTGGAGGGCAGGCACCGCACTGGCGGAGGTAACGCCTTACGGGCAGCCGTGCTGGGAGCCAACGATGGCCTGGTATCCAACTTGAGCCTGGTGATGGGCGTGGCGGGAGCCCAGATGAGTAATTCTGCCATCCTGGTGACAGGTTTAGCCGGGTTATTGGCGGGAGCAATCTCCATGGCATTGGGAGAATGGTTGTCAGTTCAGAGTTCACGGGAGCTTTACCAACACCAGATTGGGATTGAAAAAGCGGAGCTGGCTGCAGCCCCACAAGAGGAAGCCGAAGAGCTGGCGTTGATCTACGAATCGCGCGGCATACCCAAGGATGATGCTCAAAGTATGGCTCAGCATATCATCAGCGACTCAGCCTCGGCGCTCGACACATTGGCGCGTGAAGAACTTAGTATCGACCCCTCTGAGCTGGGCGGATCTGCCTGGGAGGCTGCTCTCACATCATTTTTCCTATTTTCCGTCGGGGCGATCATCCCCGTGATACCCCACATTTTCCTCACCGGTCTTACCGCCGTCATTGTCAGTTTGATACTCAGCGCTATCGGTTTGTTCACCATTGGTGCAGCCATCACCCTGTTCACCGGTCGCACGGTGCTTTATTCCGGCTTCCGCATGGTCATATTCGGGATGACCGCCGCAGCGGTCACCTATGGGATTGGACGGCTGATCGGGGGAAGGATCAGTGGATAGACATATTTAACCGGCATTGAAAATAAAGCGGACAAAACCCCTTCAATTACCTTGCCCTTTTCGGGATGCACAGGTAAGCAGCCCCACGCGCATCCACGTACACCTGATGTGGTGTCACCGCAACACGCAAGATGATATTCTGGCAGTCTGGGCAGCGCAGGATATAGCCCGGGCTCTCGACAAATGCCCATAGACTGCCCATTTCCCCATTCCGCCCACACGATGCACATTCAACCGGGGCAGCCGTCATCTCAGCATCAAAAAGCTCATGCAGCAATCCCGCCAAAGCATTGCCATCCAACATCAACGATTGGATTCCCTCAACAAACACCGTATCCATGGATTACCTCCCATTATGTCCCCCCAGTAGGTCCGAAACGCTCCGTACGTACTTGATCGGCAGGGATCCCCAACGCCACCAGCCCATTGGCAACCCCTTCCACCAGTGCTGTTGGACCACAGATATACGCCTTAAGCCTTCTTCCAAACGGCCCAGCAACTTCCTCCAGCATGCGCATATCGATCCGCCGACCATACCCATCCCAATCCTGTGGCTGCTCGCGGGTCAGGGTATGGAAAACCTCCAAACCAGCGTGCGCACCGCCTAAATTATCCAATTCTTTTCGGTAGATGATATCCTCATAAGTCCTGGAGCTATATAGCAGTCTGACCGGAACGTGTGACCCTGCTGCCCGCCAGTGCCGGATCATCGCCATCAGCGGTACGATACCCGATCCGCCTGCCACCAGGAGCAGAGGACCCCCCATATTGGCTTCCCAGACGAAGTACCCGCCGATGGGTCCCCGCAGCTCCACCTGGTCTCCAATAATCAAAATATCGTGCAAATAAGTGGATACCTCACCCTCCTCCAACCGCTCAACCGTGAGCTCAATCTCGCCTACCTGCTCAGGGCTTGAGGCAATCGAGTAGCTGCGTTGAGCCTGGTAACCGTCGGGAGCGGTCAGCCGGACGTCATAATGCTGACCGGCATGATGAGGAAACCAATTTGGCAGCGCCAATGTATATGTCTTGACAGACTGCGTCTCCTGCCTGACCTTGGTCACGGTGGATATCTGCCACTCCAGCACCCTGGCTGCCACCTTCTCCTTAATCAGTTCTGTCTCCATAATAGCGCTCCTCTTTCCACGGGTCACCATGATTGTTATAACCTAGCGATTCCCAAAATCCTGCCTCGTCTTTTTCGATCAGGGTCAGTCCACGTACCCACTTGGCGCTCTTCCAAAAATAAAGCGCTGGTACCACCAGTCGTGCCGGACCACCGTGCTCGGGTACCAGAGGAGCACCATTATACTGGTAGCCAATAAATGCTTTCCCATCTATGATTTCTCGTAAGGGCATGTTGGTTGTGTAGCCACCGTCGCTAAATGCCATTACGTAATGTGCATTGGGGTCCATTTCTACTGAAGACAATAAGCTATCGACAGATACCCCTTCCCATTTTGTATCCAGTTTCGACCACTTGGTGACACAATGGATATCCACGGTGTAGTGCTGCTTGGGCAGGAGCTGGAATTCAGCCCAAGACCAGCGGACGGGCTGCCTGACCAGCCCATTGATTTCAAAGCTCCACCGCTCCAGTGATATGCGCGGGGTCGGTCCGGCTGAAAGCACCGGAAAATCGCTGGTCACATATTGACCAGACGGGACCCGGTTGACGGGACCTACCTGACGATGTTTACCTAAAAAACCTCGTGACTGGAAAGGTATACTCATATGTCCCTCCTAAAATTAATTATACAATCTGGATATATTATATCATATTAGGTGTATAATTTATACGTTCAGGCTCGTGCTATTGTATCCTGCTCTAGAAGGATGGAACGAATGCCTGAGCTCTAGGTGGATAATTGGATTGAGAAATAATAATATCTCCTATCCGGGCTATTAACGATCAAAATGACTGAGAAAAAGACTGACGGCTTACCCCTCATTCTATTTACCGACCAGGCTGCCTTTGAGGCATGGCTCAAAGATCACTACTCGGATGCGCAGGGCGTATGGATCAAATTAGCAAAGAAAGGATCAGGCACCAGCTCCATAAGCTATGCTGGTGCTGTTGAAAGTGCTCTATGCTACGGGTGGATCGATAGTCAGGCTGCCCCCTTCGACGAACAGTTTTATATACAGAAATTCTCGCCGCGTAAACCAAACAGCAAGTGGTCTAAGTTGAACACCGAGAAAGTTGAAGCACTGATCGTGGCCGGCAGGATTCAGCCATCCGGATACCACCAGGTGGAGCTAGCGAAAGAAGATGGTCGCTGGGAGGCAGCCTACGAACCACCTAGCCAGATCAGCATCCCTGAGGATTTTCAAGCCGGATTGAACGAAAATCAGAGAGCGAAAGAGTTTTTCTCCACACTTAGCAGCCAAAACCGCTACGCTATCCTTCACCGGATCCAGATTACCAGGAACCCCTCAGCTCGTTCAGCCCGGATTAAGGAATTTATCGATATGCTGTCAGCCAATGAAAAGCTATACCCGTGAGCTTGAAAATGGCTGTTCTGCAGTGTCACTCTAAAGTTTGCTTTTCAAGCACCGATTATTTGATCCAGACCTAACCACAATAAGAAAAACTCGGGGACCTGCTTATCATCAGGGCAGCACTTGTACTGCGGTTTCTTTATACTGCACTTGATACCATGCCTGCCTATGGAATACCAATTGGAGCAGTATTGGTTTTCTAATTGTCCGAAAAGTCGTTCAATGGAAATAATTACATTCGGAGGCTTGACAGCAAGATTATTTTGGATATAATTTAAACAACTGAACAGATGCTCAAGTGTTCATCTAACCATGGATAATATGTCAACCGAAAAACCTCAGACATTGGAATGGCAGACTGCAGCCCAGGTGGCTGAATTATTTCGAAGTTTTAGCGATACCAGTCGGGTCAGAATCCTATCCGCCATCATCGAGCACGAGCTCAATGTAAGCGCTATCGCTCAAATCGTGGGAATTTCCGATTCTGCAGTGTCGCATCATCTGCGCAGCCTCCGGCAGCAGCGACTGGTCTATTCTCATCGCCTGGGCAAGGAAGTTTTTTACCAGGTGATCGATGAGCACATCGTTACACTGTTCCTCCAGGGAGTAAAACACATCCTCGATGAATAGGTTCCGGTGGGTTAAGCCAACCAGGGGGGTTATGGTAGTTCTATATCTGTGCGCATGCATCTTTATGCTGCACTTGGGTGGGTTTAATCCCACCTGTCCACCCAACCCGGATGCCAATCTGCTTTTAATATCATCACCAGGAACTGATACCACCGACCTTCACCCCGATGATGATGTAAAAAATCCGGGAGAGCTGATCGTTGAAGCAGAAGTTAACAAATACCCTTATGCGTGGGCTATATTTCTACCTACCCAGACCGTTTTTTCCGAACAATTAACACCCCCTCCGAAATTAAGTTAATTGCGCGCCTGGTTGCCAACCTCTCCTGATCCAGGTTGGTGATCCTGAGCCCATTCTGCCCTTCCTGCATCCAGCAGTATTTAGGCTTACCGCACACGTGAAATTGCCTCCTGCAATGGGTGCGATAATTCCACACAAGACAAAATGGCATCAATAATTGATTAATTTCTTTAGACTTTTTAGTTAGAAGGTTGAAAAATGACTGGGATGACCGATGAAACCATTTTCCAGGGTTTAACTGAACAGGAAGCGCGTGAGCGGCTGGCTCAGGATGGCTTCAATGAGCTGCCATCAACCAAGAGGCGCTCGTTTCTACACCTCTTATGGGAAGTGATTCGTGAGCCTATGTTCGTGATGTTGATCGCCTGTGGAGGGCTTTACCTTGCCCTGGGAGATCCCGAGGAAGCCCTAATGCTGATCGGGTTTGTCATTGTGATCATCGGTATCACCTTTTTTCAAGAGCAAAAAACCGAGCGGGCATTGGAAGCTTTACGCGATCTCTCCAGCCCACGTGCTCTGGTAATTCGAGATGGCAGGCAGCAGCGTATCGCCGGTCGCGAAGTTGTGCGCGATGACATTATCCTGATCTCCGAGGGTGATCGCATCCCTGCAGACGCCCGCCTGCTTGTAGCCACCAACCTGAGTGTGGACGAATCTCTCCTTACCGGTGAATCCGTCCCGGTGACGAAGAAATCCTGGGATGATGATTTGTTTTCGGAAAATGAAAAAATCCGCCCTGGCGGAGACGACTTGCCTATGATTTACTCCGGCACTTTGGCGGTAAAAGGGCAGGGCGTGGCGTGCATCACTGGCACGGGCGCTCGTACCGAAATTGGTAAGATTGGTAAAGCACTCCAAATCCTGGAGTCCGAAGATACCAATTTGCAGAGGCAAACCAGGAAAATCGTACGTACATTTGCCATCATTGGTGTCAGTTTATGTCTCTTCATCATTGTGGTCTATGGTTTGACCCATGCAAACTGGCTGGAGGGAATCCTGGCAGGCATAACCCTGGCGATGGCGATGCTTCCCGAAGAATTCCCGGTCGTCTTGACCATCTTCCTCGCACTGGGCGCCTGGCGCATTTCATTGCGACAGGTGCTTACCCGCAGGGTGCCTGCAGTTGAGGTGCTGGGAGCCGCCACAGTCCTTTGTGTGGATAAAACCGGTACTCTGACCCTTAACCGCATGACTGTAACAAAAATTGCGATTACCAGCGAGACGAACACCGCCGCGCTGTTCGACATTGAAACCATCCCTGCTTCTTTGCCGGAGAAGCTGCATGAAGTGGTGGAATACAGCGTCCTGGCCAGCCCAAGCGATCCGTTCGATCCGATGGAGAAAGCCATGAAAGAGCTGGGTGGGCGTACATTGTCAGGCACCGAGCACGTCCACAAAGATTGGACTTTACAGCGCGAGTATCCCTTATCACCAAATTTGCTTGCCATGTCGCGGGTATGGAAATCACCCGATGGGCTCCATTACATCATTGCGGCAAAAGGTGCCCCCGAAGCGATTGCCAGCCTATGCCATTTCGATACCGTCCAACACGAATCGATGGTCTCCCAGATCGAACACATGGCCAACCGCGGGTTGCGTGTAATTGCCGTTGCCCGTTCCACGTTCAAAATTGATGAGCTGCCCGAGCACCAGCATGATTTTGCCTTTGAATACTTGGGTCTGCTTGGTCTGTCAGACCCGGTTCGTCCGGGCGTCCCTGAAGCACTGAAGGATTGTTACACAGCTGGTATCCGTGTCATTATGATCACCGGAGATTATCCCGGCACGGCGCGTAATATTGCCGCCCAGATCGGCTTGCGACCTGCGGATCTGATCATCACGGGTCCTGAGCTGGATGAAATGAGTGATTCTGAGCTTCAGCAGCGCATCCGCACCACCTGCATTTTTGCACGCGTGGTGCCGGAGCAGAAGTTACGCCTCGTCCAGGCTTTGAAGGTAAATGGAGAGGTGGTTGCCATGACGGGTGATGGCGTGAACGATGCCCCAGCCCTTAAGGCAGCGAATATTGGTATCGCCATGGGGGGTCGTGGCACTGATGTCGCCCGTGAAGCGGCAGCCCTGGTGCTTTTGGATGATAACTTTGCCTCCATCGTTGCTGCAGTACGCATGGGTCGACGCATATTTGACAACTTAAAAAAAGCTATGGCGTTTATCTTCTCCGTGCATATACCCATCGCCGGTATGTCGCTCATTCCCGTCCTTCTGGACTGGCCATTAGCCCTGCTGCCTGTCCACATCCTTTTCCTGGAGCTGATCATCGACCCGGCATGCACGATCGTTTTCGAGATGGAACCGGATGAAGCCGGTATCATGGATAAACCCCCACGCAAGCTGAATGCGCCTCTGTTTGGGCGTTCGATGCTGCTCATCGGGTTGATCCAGGGCTTGGGTATCCTGGCGGTGGTCGCCGGAGTTTATGCCTTCGCCCTTAATAAAAACCTGGGCGCCGAGGAAGCGCGCATGTTTGCGTTTGTATCCCTGGTGATTGGAAATCTCAGCTTGATATTTGCCAACCGCTCGCATTCCCATTCTATCCTGGAGACGCTCCGCATGCCAAACCGGGCATTTTGGATTGTGAGTGGTGGGGCGATATTCTTCCTGTTTACCATCCTGGCGATCCCTGGGTTGCGCAACATGTTTCAATTCGCTCCAATCCACAGCTGGGAGCTGATCCTGCTCATCGTTACTGCTATATGCTGTATCTTTGTCGCTCAGATTATCAAAATAAAACCCATTAAGCGTTTTATCTTTCGTGAAGAGGCGGAATAAGTATTACCTGTGGTGTCTGCCGTCAGAGATATAATCCTATGAGCATAAACCGGTCTTCTATGTCTGTCCTTGGGTGGATATTCGCTGGTGTAGCCATCATCGTATTGGTAGCCATACCAGTCATTCTGGTTTTGTGGGTCGAAATTACCGAAGAAGGATGGAGATTCCCTTCTATCACCATCCAGTCCTACTTCCCCTCTCGCACAGTTTGGAATGAGAGCATAGGCGACGAATTCACCGGAATTGCTACCGCTATCATGTTCATTGGGTCTGCCCTTCCCGTAGCGATCGACCTTACTTCAAGGTCGGTGAATCGTTATCTGCCCCTAACCCAAAGTGTAAAAGGTTTCATTCAGCGCGCCAACGGTGTCCAACGCAAATACCTGATGCCATATCATACATACTTAAGCATTCTTGCTCTCTGTTTTGGGTTATTACATCTCGGTCTATCAAACTGTATTGCTAACCCATTCCCCGAAATTGGCTTGATCCTCTCAGGTGTGCTGGTCGGTACAGGTCTGTTATTCAAGGTGAAGAAGTTCCCGATAATCCTTCGGAAATATTTATTCCAGTTTCATACCAGCTTGATTGTTTCCGGCGCGCTATTAACCATCCTATTTGTCGGTCACTTAATTATGGATATAGAGTAGAGCTTGAATAATTCCTCCCTAATTTTGACTGCGGATCGGTTCCGTCCACTCTTGTTTTCGAAGAACATCGATGTACCAATCTTTTCGGTTCTATCACCTGGACCAGTACCTTGACTTGGAAAATTTTTAGCTGCGATCTGATACTGACGACTCCTTCCACGTAAGTGGGTGTCTGTTCAGAGCGCAAATTCAGCCAATTTGAATATCTGTTATGCGCCGCATTCTTTAATGATTCAGGCCGGCACCGGCTTAAACATATAAAACGATAAAAGGATGCTATCTAAATGGACTTTATTGAAGACTTGTTCGATATCGCTGACCGGAAACGTCGCCAGAAAAACGGCCAATTCCAAAAAGATACTTACCACGAGGATGACCATGATGACGATCATGATGATCATGATCACGGTCATACACAGCGAGCCCAAACCAATCAAAATCCGACGGTTCCTGGCAGCCAGGCCGCATTCCTGGCAGGTATTGTCTGCCGGCGTTGTTCCACCCAGACGGTTAAAGGTGCCAGGTATTGCCATGGCTGTGGGTCTGCCCTTCAAACGGCTCAAAATTGTGCCGCCTGTGGCTCCAAACTACCTGAAGATGCGCCGTTCTGCCCCCAATGCGGGTACCGGAACGGCTAAACTCATCAGCCTGCTGAAAAATCATTCCACCCGTGCAGATTTTTGATTACCAAAATAGCTGTTGTAACCATTACCCGACTAAGCGACTGCTCACAATTCTACTTCAGTCCTTGGTATATTAATTAATCTGAATGGTTGCCTCAACCGGGATTGTTGGTTTTTTTACAGAACCTGTTCATTAATGCTGCCAGGTTTTGATTTTAACTTCCTCGGCTCAGGTTATCCATCTACCTAGGAAACTGCTTTAAAACTTTCGTCGGTCTTTGCTGCCATGATGAAATCGTTTAGGGAGAGACCCCTTATCTTGTGCGTCCACCAGGTGACGGTCACTTTTCCCCATTCCGTCAGGATGACAGGGTGGTGGTCTTCCTCATTGGCAATCTCCGCCACACGGTTGGTATAAGTAACTGCCTGGTTGAAATTCTTAAACTTAAACCCTCTTTCCAGGCGCAGTTCACCATCAATTTCGAAAACCCGCCATTCAGGCAGCTGCGATTTATATTCACTTATCTCACGGTCTCCCAGCCGCGGGGTGGTCGCAGTCACTGGACTGCAGTGCAACTGTTCTAGCTTATTCATGCGAACTCCTTAATCCATAGTATTTATTCAGGTGTGTAGGGAGCCTGCCGGTCGATATTCCCAACAAAATCCGGTAGGTTGTTGTGCCCCAGCATTTGGCGGATCGCCAGGTTTTCTCCGGTGTGGTACCAGTAATGATAGATCGTTCGTTGCAGCAAATTCCCAAATATCCACTGCAATGGCTTCCCATCTTTCCCAATAACATGCCCTAAAAGCTTCTCACTCGTCAGGCTTTCCAACCACGGGTCGGCTGCCTGGGTGATTTTTCTCCAGGTGGTCAGCACGTCCCGCAATCTCGGCGTGGATGCCGGCGCGCCATAGGCATAAGTCTCTTGTATTTCGGGAAACGGCATTAATCCCTGGCCAAAATACAGGAAGTAGCGTTGCTCCTGCCACGCCAGGTGTCCAACATTCCAGCTGATGCAGTTCATCGGCAGCAGGCGCTTAGAGGCATCTTCCTCGGTTAACCCCTTGAGTGCTCGTTTGAATTCGGCCCTGGTAAATCTAAGCTGTAATACGAGTGGGTGAATGCCTGCCATTTTTCCCTCCTGTAAATCCTTACTCTTGAAGCAACGATGGTCGGAAATCTGACCATATTTCAAACCTATTATAATCTCAATTATCCAGTTATCTGGGATCATTCGTGATTAATCCACACCCAGGTACTCCCCTGTCTGCATCCATTTGAGGGTCCTGTTTATGGTTTTATTCAAATAATATAATTAATCAATCAAATATTGGAGATACGTCCACAGGTTGTATAAAAACCAAATTGCATGTTAAACTCATTATCCACGCTCATGCGCAGGTCTTCTCAAAAAGAGCCAGAATGAAAGAGTGCTAATCAATGTACTATTGGAGTCGCACGGGTAGTATTCTAGATATCGCCAGTTTCATTATCCTGTGTGCCCTTTGGGCTGCCGGCGGTTTTTTGATTATCAGCTATACCTTCCACCTCAAGGCGCGTGAAAAACTGGCTGCCGGGCTGGCTACAGGTTTCCTGTTATTCATCGTATTGAGCAACCTGCTGGCTCACATCCTTCCCCTGCCGGTCGCCTATTGGTCGAGCGCGGCGGTCATCTTCCTGGTTGGTCTCCTGTTGGCACTTCTGACCAAAAAAGGTTTACGCCTCAACCTCAAAGCGTTCAGCGGCTGGCGTCATATCGTCATCCTTGGCGTGGTCATTCTCGGCTTTACCCTCATCCTACGCGGCCTGGCAATTTTCGACGATTACTACCAGCTCCCCCTGATCTCCGTGATGGCTACAGGAGACGTCCCACCCCACTTCTATTTGGATCCAACCCTCCACCTGCCCTACCACTATGGACTGCAGGTCTTTACGACCAGCATGGTCCGGCTGGGAGGCTTCTTCCCCTGGAGCGCCTGGGATACCAGCCGTGCCATCGTTTTCGGGTTTACCGTCATCCTCGCCTGGCTGTGGATCCGGCGGATGACCGGAAGGCAGCTACCGGCTTATTTAGGCACCGGTCTGCTCATCTTCGGTGGTGCTTCACGCTGGCTGCTTCTGTTCATCCCCACGCCATTGCTGACACGGATGGGAGCAAATTTACATATGGACCTATCAGGAATGGCCGCAGGCGGCAGCCTGGTTGCTGCACTTGCCAATCGATGGCCCCTGGCGGGTGGCGGACCATTCCCCTTCCCGTACGCCTTTGCCAGCGGGATCCTTGAGCCGTTGAATATGCAGCTGGGAGCCACTGGGGCTATGTGGGAAATGACCATCCTGCTGCTCCTGCTCATCTGGAAACCGCGTAAAAACTCCCTTATATCCACGATAACCATCAGCATGGTGTTGGCCAGCCTGGCTTTAAGCTCGGAGAATGTATTTGCCCTGGTTGTAGCGGGGATGGCGATAATCTTATTGATCATGTTCATCCGCAACCGCATTCAGCATAGGCCAGGTCAACTGGCATTATTGACCACTTGGGGCATACCCATCGCAGTGAGTGTCTTGCTGGCTTTCTTCCAGGGCGGTTATATCACCGGCGGTTTTATGAGTGTGTTTTCCAGTCTCATCGGGCGCAGCTACCCCATGGTAACGACCGACTTTCAGGGATTCAGCCTGCGCTGGCCCCCAGCCGTGCCCTCCGGTCATTTTGGTCCTCTCTCCTTGTTTGACCCGGGTCAAATCGTGATTATGTTGGCTGAAGCCGGGTTGGGGCTCATCCTGCTGCCAATTGGGGTTGTATATTGGCTGAAGAAGCTCCGTAGGGCTGACCGTCTGCCCCAAGCTCTGGCAGCTGGGTCTGTTATCAGCATTGTGTTCCCGATGTTCTTCCGCTATGGTCTGGATTTTGATATCACCCGCCTGGTGGGTGCCTCCCTGTGGTTGGGTTTCGCACTGGCTTTCCCCATCCTCTGGTTGTGGTTGGTCAATGCCCGCAGCGAGTACCGCCTTCTGGCAGGGCTTGGTTACGGCGTGGCAGTTTTTGCCGGTCTGGTCATGCTTTCGGTAGAGTTCATTGCCATCCCGGCAGTCCAAACCACGTATTACCTGCAGTACCAGGAGAGCGATTTCTCGAAGCCCTACTGGAACCGGCTGGAAAAGGATGCCCAGGTGCTTGATTCAATCCCTGAGCGTGCCGTACTCCTCTTCGGTCGGGCTTCTTACGCTGCCGAGGATGTCTACCAGCGTTCCCCCGCCTGGGAGGCCCTGGTAGCCAATCCCGACCCTGCTGTTGTGGCATCTGCCGGCTATTCTTACGTCTACATGGACGAGAAGTGGTGGCAGTCATTATCACCTCAGGTCCAGGCTGCATACACTCAGCCTTGTGTTCAGTTGGTAGCTGAGAAAAAACTGGCGGGCAGCCTGGACCGGAAACTGTATAATGTGGAGTCGTGCCACCCTCAATAATATCTGGGTTGGATAAGGCGTGTGGTATGATTTCACATGGGTTTTAACCCATAAACAACCAGCGTCACATCCTCTTGGGATCAAGCGAGCACTTATGAGCATCGAATATATCAAAACCGCAGATAATGTCCTCACTACCATCATCATCCGGCGAGATTATCAGCCTGCAGAAACGACCTTTATCACCAACCCCAGCCTTGCCCAGCAGGTGGGCTTTGTCGTCTACCCCGCGGGGGGTGTTATCAAGCGCCATATCCATAAAAATGTCGATCGGAAGAATATCTCCAGCTCGGAAGCCTTGATCGTGAGGGAGGGCAGGTTGGAGATCGATATATTCGATCAATACAAGGTTCTGCTCGCCACCCGTGAGCTGCAAGCAGGAGATTTTGTTCTAATGGTTTCGGGCGGGCACGGCTTCCGTATCCTCGAAGCGACGGTATTATTGGAGGTCAAGCTGGGTCCGTACGCCGGTGCCTCCGATAAGGAACTATTTTAATGATCCCGGTCAATGAGCCGTTGATCGGTGAGCGGGAAATCGAGTACGTCCTGGATTGCTTGCATACGGGTTGGATCTCGTCCTCGGGAAAATATCTGGATCGTTTCGAGCAGGCTTGGGCGAGCTACTGTGGAATGTGCTACGGCATTGCCGTCAGCAATGGCACCACCGCCCTCCAGGTCGCTGTCGCTTGCCTCGGTCTGCAGCCCGGTGATGAAGTGATCTTGCCGGCGTTTACCATCATATCCTGCGCCCAGGCGGTAACTTACAATGGCGGCATCCCCGTCCTGGTGGATAGTGATCCGCTCACCTGGTGCATGGACGTCTCCCAGCTGGCAGACAGGATCACCCCACGCACCCGGGCGGTCATGCCGGTTCATATCTATGGTCATCCAGTAGATATGGACCCAGTCATCTCCCTGGCCAGGCAGCATGGGCTGCTGGTCATCGAAGATGCAGCTGAAGCGCATGGTGCAGAGTATCTCTCAGGTAGAGACACTGCCGATCCTGCCTGGCGGCGCTGTGGAGGCCTGGGGGATATCAGCGTGTTCAGCTTTTACGCCAATAAATTGGTCACCACCGGAGAAGGTGGGATGGTGCTGACCAACGACCCCCTGATCGCCGAGCAGGCGCGCAGCCTGCGCAACCTGTGTTTTAAACCTGAGCGGCGTTTCTACCATACGGAGCTGGGGCACAATTTCCGTCTGACCAACCTGCAGGCTGCCATCGGGCTGGCACAGGTCGAACGCATGCCTGATACCATCATTAAAAAGCGCTGGATCGGCGAGACCTACACCCAACGCTTGAAGCACATCCCCGGCATCCAGCTCCCGGTGGAGCAACGCTGGGCTCGTCAGGTGTATTGGATGTATGGTCTGGTATTGGATGAGAACACCGGTATTGACGCGGTCGAGTTCGCCCGGCTGCTTTCCGTAGATGGTATTGAAACCCGCCCGTTCTTCCTCGGCATGCATGAACAGCCTATATTCGCAGACATGGGTTTATTCAGGGGTGAAAACTACCCGGTTGCCACACGCCTCGCCCGCCAAGGTCTCTACCTTCCATCGGGGTTAACCCTCACCGAAGCTCAGCTTGATGAAATCTGCCGTGCCGTCGAGAAGATCCTGGCATAACGATGCTCCACATTGACCCTCAAACTATCAGGACACCCCCACCTGAGACCAACCCCAAAAAACTGGTCTCCATCATTCTGGCAACCTACAATGAGAGCCAGAACATCGGTGAGATGGTCACCGCTATTTCCACCTATATTCCAGACCCTGTTGAAATCATCATCGTCGATGATGACTCACCTGACCAGACCTGGAAGATCGCCTCAGAGATGGGTGATCCCCGCGTGAAGGTCATTCGCCGGGTCAAGACCCGCGGCCTGGCCTCCGCCATTAACCGGGGGGTGATCGAATCTCAGGGAGAGGTGGTTGGCTGGATGGATGCCGACCTGTGCCACCCGCCCGCTCTCCTCCCCACGATGCTTGCGACCCTCGACAGGTGTGATGTGGTGATAGGCTCGCGCTACATCGCTGGCGGTAAAGATGACCGTGATCCCAGCCGTGTCTTCACCAGCCGCTTCATCAACCGTCTTGCCAAGTTCGTGCTGGGTTATGGCATCCTGGACTACGACAGCGGCTTCATCCTCATGCACCGGCAGGTACTCGATTACGTCTCGCTTACCCCCTCCGGATACGGAGCCTATTTCATCCAGTTCATTTACGGCTGCTGTCGTAAGGGCCTGAAGGTGGTCGAGATCCCATTTACCTTTTCGGAACGGACACGGGGGGTTTCTAAGTCGAACCTGAATTTGGTCCAGTTTGGCCGGGCCGGTATGGGGTATATCATCACCATCCTCAAAACCCGCTTCGCCCGCCTCGACTGAGCCATCAGCTCTCCCCCGTTTCAACCTAGACAGGTCAATTCCCATCGTTGGGGTTGTACGTATCCCCCAGATACAGGTCTACCAGCCCGTTATATGATCCGGATAGGTTTAACCCCAATAGCTGGGCGCGGCCAGCGCATATCGTGCATAGGATGGCGCAGGGCTTGAAGTTCGGGTCGGCGTAGCGGCTCAGCACTTCCGAATAATACAGCGTCTCAATTCTCACTCCGCTCTGCGGAGCTTTCAACAACCACCAGATCGGGTATTCAGGGTCATGGCTGTCGATGCGCAATCCTACATCCTGGCAGCCTGAATCACGGATGTCATGCGTGGCTTCTATCAGCGGCTGGTTCCAATCGGGTGCATTGATGAACAAAAGCGCTCGCTGGTCGGCATAAAAGATGCTGCTGCTTTTTGTCTTTCCCAGCATGGGAATGGGGTGGATCGCATAGGGTTCTGGCACGTTCTTCATGGCGATCAGGGGACGGGTGGTATTGAAGAAAACGTACGGCAGTGTGATTGCCAGCAAGAACAGCAGTGCCATGGGCGCCAGCCACTTCTCCCGAAGGCGACTGATCATGCTGCCAATGACCGGAGCCCAGATAATAATCAGGGGCAGCTGGAAGCGTACCCCATAGTCGTCATAATGCGCTGCCAGGGCAAAAATAATAGAAGAAAAGAAGGCAGCCAGACTATACCAGAACAAGCTGCGGTCTTTTAGCCTTCCCATCGCCAACAGCACAATCACGCCTGCCGCGCTCAACACGATCAAGAACAGCTGGATTGGGCTTCCGGCTGAATCTTCATTATTCCACCGCCAATCCAGCTTGAAGCTGCTCACATCCGGATCGGAGGCTTGAAAAGTCGACTGGATGAAGCTGACCATGGCCTGGTTGATCCTCGGGCTGGGTGTTACCAGGTTGAGCAGCACATCTTTGACCAGGTTGGAGGCAACCGACCCTACCCCGAATCTCGCCGAGCTCATATCCGCCACCCACCCCGCCGGTCCTAGGGGTCCACCATAGGTGACCACATTCCGTGTCCAATACCCGGCATTAAGCACCGCAACCACCCCAACAATTACCAGCCCACGTTTCAAGAACAACACCGGTTTTCGCTGCCTGAGCCAATGGATACCCAGCCAGACTCCCCAGGCGACTGCATAAGGGTAAAACGTGCCCTTGGTCAATAAACCTAACCCTAGTGAGGCCGCAATGGCAAGTACTCCAGCCCATCCCGCTTCCACCTGGCAGGCGTACAGGACAAAAACTGCCAGGATCGTCAACCACAGGGCGGTTACGTAGTCGTTTTGTGTGCTGGTGGCTTCCATCAGTCCAATCGGGATACTTATCGCAAAGGCTGACGCCGCTAATTGCCCCTTCCGTCCTGCTCCCAACAATTTTGCCCCCAGCGATACCGCCACCGCACACAGCACCAAACTGAGCCATTGAGGCAGGCTTGCCAGCTGGTCATTCCCCCATAATAGGCGCAGCTGCAGGATGCTCAGCTCAGCCAGGATGGGGTGGGTTAGCTGCACCTCGAATGCAACTGGATAGTGAGCCAGGCTGGCGTCTTGCGCCCAATGCATCACCCGGCTCATGTGGTAGAGCAGCGAATCCATGTTGTTCGCAGGGGCGATCACCACGATCACCAACAATAGTAGAGCAATCAGGCAGAAAGCTGCCAGGGTTACGCCTGTAAAACGATCGAGCGAATGAAGATCAGTAGATATTATCTTCACCCCCCGTCGCAACCAGCCCATGCGCCAACCCAGCCAGCCAGAGGCCAGGAGCGCCAGCATCCACATCACGGCAACGAAGAGTCTGGTTAAAAAGTGGAATAGACTTAATACCTCGGAATGGAGTGCCGTGAAAACCCCCGCAATCAATACGGTTTGCAGCAACGCCACCCGCCAGTCGGCGAGTTTTGATGGCTCCTCTCTCTGCGCGCCCAGAAGCGAGAGGAATACGACCAGCACGGTTAGGAAGGGTATAACGATCAACATGTGAACTAGGAAGGATCCGTTGATATTATAATGCCGTAGAATTGATGTCTTCTAATCGACCCGTCGCGACCGTATTTTCATTGATCCAATCCACTTGAATGCAACTTATCCATGCTTAATTGCCATACGAGATCGCCCGGTGCATCCTTTGAAAAATCAGGGATTAACCTAAAAAAAAGGGGGTATTGACACGGATATCAGTGTTACCTGCCCGTTGTGCCAAGCGAATTAATCCACCCTTCATGCAGATCCTTCCGCGGCTCTTCTCATCGCTGATATCAGCCGGTCCTGGACGACGTCATTCCTCTTTTCCACCACCTGGCGTGAAACATCCTCGTCATACCACGCAATAATCTCCTTTGCCCCCTCCATGAACGGTATTGCCGGTTGGAACTGCGGGACAAGCTGCCGAATTTTGCTATTGTCAAATACCATACTATGAGCTTTGTCACCTAACAATGAGTCGCCCCACTCCGAGTCAAACCTGGCGATTAAGTCGGAGGGGACGTGCACCAGAGCAGGTTCGACTCCCGCAGCCTGGGCAACGATGGTATAGATCTGGTTCCAGCTAAGCGATTCATCCGATGTAATTTGAAATGATTCCCCAATCGCCTTAGGGTTGCCAAGCAAGCCCAGGAACCCAACCGCGAAATCTCGGTGGTGAGTCATCGTCCAGAGTGAAGTCCCATCACCATGCACCACCACAGGTTTACCCGCCCGCATGCGTGCGACGGTGGTGTAACCACCGTGGAAAGGCAGCAAGGTGCGGTCGTAGGTATGCGATGGGCGCACAATCGTATATGGGAACCCTTCATCCCGCCCGACTTTCTCAAGCAGCGCCTCGCAGGCTGCCTTGTTGCGCGAGTATTGCCAGAATGGGTTGTGCAGCGGTGTGCTCTCCGTGATGGGTAGAGAGCTGGGCGGCTTTTGGTATGCCGAAGCGGAGCTGATAAAAATATATTGACCTGTGCGGTTGTGGAACAGCTCGATATCCGCTTTGATCTGTTCCGGTGTGAATGCGATCCACTCCACCACTGCATCGAATGTCAGCTTTCCTAAAACCGGGATTATTGAATCAGGTTGGTGGATATCTCCCTGAAGCTGAATAGCTCCTGCTGGTGCCGGGCGGAAGCCCCGGCCGCGGTTGAGCAGGTACAGCTCAATCCCCTGTTGGAGCGCCAGCTCTGAACAGGCTGAGCTAATGATGCCGGTTCCGCCGATAAATAGTACTTTAATTGAATTATTCAAATTGGACAGTCCACTCATCCCAAAACACCTTTCACATGCACAGATTTCGTCCCTTCCGGTGGGAAGGGAATGATATTTCCTTCAATCGGTTTACCATCTACCTTTAGCGAAATGGCGTTTTCGCTGCCTTTACGTTCCACGTTGATATGGTAAGTCACCTCGCGGAGAACACGCGTAGCGCTGAAACCAGGCCACTTTCCGGGGATGACCGGCGAAATCTGCAATCCTCTGAAGGTCGGGCGGATGCCTAAAATCCACTGGGTCGCCGCAACGTAGGTCCAGGACGCCGTCCCAGATAGCCACGAATTGCGCCCATACCCGAATTGCGGGTGCTCCGGACCGCAGATGTTACCGCAGTAAACGTAGGGTTCAACCTTGAAAACATCGCTATCCTTCCGGGCGAGGGGCATGATCTGCCGGTAATACTGGTAGGCCTGTTCATTCCAACCCAATCGGGCAGCGGCGATGATCGCCCAGGTGTTGGTATGGCAGAAGATGCCGCCGTTTTCCTTGGCTCCGGGCGGGTAGGTAGTGGTGCCACCGATGCGTGGGTCGCTGTGAGTATAGGCAGGTGCCAGAATTGCCAGTCCGATCGGGCTGTTCAGCCGCGTGTGGGCACTGTGCATCGCCTCTTTGGCGCGCCTTTCGGGGGCACACTCGCCAATAACTGCCCAGGTTTGCGTATTTAAGCCGATCTGATGATGCTCCTCCGCCTGCACACCGACCGGTACTCCTTCGTCATCGAAAGCCCGGGCATACCACTCCCCATCCCAGGCAGCCCGGTTAATACACTCTGCCATCTCCTCTTTTAATTCCCGAAAGCGCTTACCGTCTTCATCCTTGCCAATCTGGTCACATAGGTCTGCTAGGTCCAACATTACCCGGCAGAATTGCTGCGCCGCCATCACGCTCTCCGCCTTGCCTGACCCATTGTCGAGGTTCATCGTGTCGTCCCAGTCTGAGAAGCCCAACCTCGGCAGTCCATGCGGGCCACGATGTTTCAAGCTGAATTCCACCGCCCGCAGTATATGACCCCACACAATATCCTCCCCCTCATCTGCATAGGGGATGTGGTTCCACAGGTACGAAAAGTTGCCCGTCTCGCGCAGGTAGGCGCACACCGCCATCAGCAGCCACAGGTGATCGTCACAGAACCATTGCGGCTTTTCAGGATATTCCCCTGCCAACCCAGGCCCCCCTTCGCCGGTCAAAGGGAAAACCTGGTGCCAGGTGTGACCATCAGTGAACTGTAACCTCCACAGTGCACTCAGGTTCTTGAGCGCCCTTTCCGGCGCATTCTGCACCGTCGCCAGGGTATCCTGCGCTGAATCGCGCGTCCCCATTCCTCTTCCAAGTCCGGTCTCATAGGCTGAGACGAAGCGCGACCAGAATAAAGTTGCCCGGCACTGCACCTGGTTCCAGGTGTTTAGCATGGCATTCATCTCTACATCTGGCGTCTCAACCCGGAATTTTCCCAGGTAAGCCTCCCAATCAGCCTTCAATCTAGAAAAAGCTTCAAGCACGTTTTCTCTTGTGCGATATCTGTTCACCACAGGCGGTATCAGCTCCGGTGCATCGGTCACCCCCAGGATGTAAATAATTTCCTTTTCCTCACCGGGCTCCAGCCGAAATTCATGGCACAGCACGCCAACATTATTGCCCCTCGCTGCCTGTGAACCTGTCGGACTGCCGGTCTCGACTACGATGGGGTTTGAAAGGTCGCGGTTTCTTCCGACGAACACCTCCCGGTCGGTATCGAAACCGAGCGGCATCAGGCTGCTGGCAAAGAAGGTTTTTGTGACGCGAAAGACAGTGCCAGTGGTGATGATGCCTTCTTCAACCCGACTGTGTAAAACGTGCTGACCCCAATCCAGGTTGTTCAGGTCAGCATCTGCATTCCACTGGCTGAACTCGGCATAGCTAAACGACCGTATACACCGAGGTCGTCGGGAGGTGTTGCGCAGGCGCAGCACCCACAGCTCGCATGGAGCGTCATCATTACCAGGCAATGTTGGATCAGCAATGGATGAAAGCGGAACAAAATATAGCAGCTCAGCTCGGATACCTGTGTACCGGCTGGTGATGCGGGTATAGCCAGGTCCATGCCGGCACTCGTAAACTGCCAGACTTACCCGCGGCATGGGCTGCCAGGTCGGGCTCCATGTTGTTCCGTCGTCCTGGTCGCGCAGGTAAACGTAGCGACCGGGCTGGTCTGCCGGGATGGCGTTATAACGGTAGCGCGTCACACGCCGGTTTTTAGGGTCACGGTCGAAAGAGTAACCCCCGGCAGTATTCGAGATAATCCCCCCATACTGCCCCTGTCCCAAGTAGTTTATCCAGGGTGTGGGGGTATCCGGGCGGGTAATGACGTACTCACCGCTAGCTTCATCGAAATAGCCGTAATCGTTGCTGATGTTTACATTCTTCATCGCATTACTCCAGGGTGTCTTTCAGACAGTTATTATCGCATGTCTAAACGGTCTCAATTATACATGCTGCGTGCTGTGCTGAATCATCGGTAGCTGAATTTTGCTGGAGATCGATGATTTTAAGCTCAAAAACAACATAAAAAAAAGGGCCGCCTGATCTTACTCTACAGACAGCCCCGAACGGTTTGTTGATATCTCGCCTGTGTTTTCTTACTGGAAGTTTACCACCAGGTAAGCAACGTTCACACCCGATTCTTTCGCCGCAAGGCTGATCTGTGTCCCACCTGACGTCGTGATTCCGATGCTGTAAGTACCATCACCGGTTACAAATGAGGTCACGTCAAATGTTAGCCAAGCGCCAGCACCGAATGCGCCTGATGAGCCTAACAAGCTACCCAATACCGGCGCAGTGTTGTAGTTCATCGTTGTCTCACCCCAGGTATTGTCCGCCACGATCAGGGCATTGATCCCTGCTGTCGAGCTGCTGTTGGCGTATATATGCAGATAAGCATGTTTGACGGGGGTGCCGCTCGTCCCCTGGACAGTGAAGCGTAGGTAGGCATGCAGGTCAGGCGAGCCATCCACCCGCCAGACAGTGGCAGATCCATAATTGGACGTCGGGCTGCCCGAGTTGACGTAAGTGTCTGCCCCAACCGCGAAGGTTAAATTGGAGGGCAAGGCAGGTGTCGTAACGCTGACCGGGGAAGATTGCGCTGAATGGTTGCCAGCGACGTCAAAGGCATCCACAGTATAAGCGTAGGTAGTGGAAGGCTGGGTAGTGCTATCGGTATAACTTAAGGTTGTGCCCGAAACAGTTGCGATACTTACATTGTTGCGATACATGGTGTAGCCGGTAACACCGACATTGTCAGCTGAAGCCAGCCACACCAGGTTCACCTGGGTGGCACTGATCGCATTCGCCGTCAAACCGGTTGGAACGCTCGGTGCTTGCGTATCTGGTACCCCCAGGTTAACCAACAATTGGGCTCTATTGGCACCCGATTCTTTTGAAGCGAGGCTTAGGGTAGTCGAGCCTGGTGTCGTGACGCCGAAGCTATATGTACCTTCACCAGTGATGTAGGAGGATACGTTTAAAACCACCCAGCTGCCGGAGGTGAATGCACCGGATGAGCTCAGTAGTGCGCCGAGAGCCGGAGCGGTGTTGTAGTTCACCGTAGTTTCAACCCAGGTATTATCTGCCACCTTAAGAACATTAATACCCACGCTCGAGCTGCTGTTGGTGTAGACCTTCAGGTAGGCACTTTGAATACCGTTTCCGGCCAATCCCTGGACAGTAAATCGTAGGTAGGCATGCAGGTCAGGTGTGCCATCCACCTTCCACGCAGTGGCTGAGCCGTAATTCGTCGTAGGGCTGCCTGAATTGACGTAAGTGTCTGCACCCACCGCGAAGGTCAGGTTGGAAGGCATGGCTGGCGTAGTAACATTGACCGGAGAGGATTGCGCCGAATGGTTGCCAGCGGTATCGAATGCATCCACGGTATAAGCATAGGTGGTGGATGGAAGGTTCGTATTATCCGTGTAGCTCAGGGATGAGCCAGAGACGGTGGCTATACTGGCATTGTCACGGTATATCGTGTAACCATTGACGCCGACATTATCGCTGGAAGCCTGCCACGCAAGATTCACCTGAGTGGCACTGACTGCAGTTGCTGTTAATCCGGCTGGAACACTAGGAGCTTGGGTATCAGGTCCGGATTTGCCGCAAGGGATAATACCCGAATCCAGTGTAACTCCACTGCTGTTAATATAGCTGAAATTTGCTCCTGTGGGATTGAGCGCCAGCTGTAGCACTCCAAATGCCTGCGGATTGAGATAATTTGAATATGCCACCCTTGAATCTGTCTTGGCAATCGTTTGTAAGCCATGTCCACCTCCTCCAGCAACAAACTCAGTGATCCCGGAAGGACTCGGATTTCCGCTGCCATCTAATGGCACCCAACGTTGATAATCATGGTCATGGCCATTCAGTACGATCGTTACACCATCCTGCGCCATAAGAGTCCAAATATCCGCCATGGCTGTAGTTGATCCTTCAGGACCGATGTTGAACAGCGGATGGTGGTAGTACACGATGGTACACAAGGTGGAGTTTGCCGCCAGGTCCTGGGATAACCATGCGTACTGGGCAGAATTCTTGTCTACCCCGATGTGCGCAGCATTAGAGTTTAAGTCGATAAAATGCCATCCACCGGCATTGAAGCTGTAGTAGTTGGGGATATTGTTCCAATAGTCGAAGTATCCGGCACCTCCGGAAGAGCCGGAATATTCATGATTACCAATGGTTGGGTTAGTGATGGGTTGGAAAGCACTAAAGTTCGTTCCATTTGTGCCATACCAGTTGAAAAACTCAGCCACACTACCTTTTTCATAGACATCACCCAGGTAAAGGAATAGGTTTGGGTTTATGCCTCCGATTTCACTGGCTACGGCTGCCGCGCTAGTCCCACCATCTGCTCCATCCCCGGCAGCAGCCACAATAAAGGGAGACCCGCTGGGAGGTGTTGTGCCGGAGGTAGGAGTGAATGTCTGATGGTTGACTGGAGGTTGGGCATTGCCGTTGCTAAAGGTAAGGGTGATAGTTGCCCTGTTGGCAGTGGTATATCCATCCCTCATCACAGCTTCCACACCTAATGTATAGGCGCCATCCTGCCATTTCATCGTTGGCAGGACGAAGGTGTACGCGCTCTGAAAATCAGTCAGTAAATAAGCGCTACTGATGTAGAAGACCATTCGTTGAACGCCTGGATTAGCGCCGCTCACGCTGACGGATGAGGTAACCGTGACACCCCCGGTGACGGTGCTCCCTGAGCTGGGAGCTGTAAAACATAAAGTAACCGTATAAGCCCCTGAAGATGGAGTGCTGGATGCACAAGTGTTTGCCAAAGGTTGTGCCAGATCAGATGTATTGGTTAATGTACCGTCAGGAGCAGCTACCGGGGTTTGTATTTGCTGTGAGTAAGCTGCAGTAACAGGCATTGAAAATACCAACATTACGATCGCCATGAATATTATAAACATGCGTTTAATTATCATAATTTTCCTCCCTAGGACATTACCCGGTCGTATGAAAATGGTCCCTGTCCCAAGCATTGGAAACTGTTCCAGAATAAGTGGTATGAAATCCAGCTAACACGTATAATCGCCACCTACACCATCGATCTAATCTGTTGATATTGATCTAGTCCTGACTGACGATAATGATCCCATTTGTAATTTGAACGCCTTGGGCGTCAGGAGTTACCCCTTGCCGGTATTACCTAACCAATAGCTTTCAATTCCTTAATTTCACCCCTACAGAAGGTTTTTTTGAACAAACCTCTGTATAATATTATAACTTAGTTTATCTTATTTGTCAATTATTAATAGCCTCCATAGATCCCTGCGGATTGTCACGTTATTCCAGGGACAGGATGGACAGCTGTTCGATACAGACGAGATTTGGATTACTCCATGTAATAGAGGGTGTCTCTTCCTCTCCGATGGACTGATTCTGTTTTGCTTGTTGGTGGTCGCGGTTCCAAACCTCCCCAACAATCGTCCACAATGGATTTTTTACTCTTCCCAGTGTTGCCAGAGCAGCCAATATAAGATAGGATATAGCTACTCAAGGTGATCGGGAATTCATGCAAATCCTATCCACCAAGCTGTCTGTTCCACCAATCCGCTCCAGGTTGGTCCCACGTCTCCGATTGGTCCAAAAGCTGAACCAGGGAGTGGAGTGTGGTTTTGTGTTGGTCTCAGCCCCTGCCGGCTATGGAAAATCCACCTTATTGAGCGCCTGGTTGGAGCAGCTGGAATTTCCTTCCATTTGGCTGTCACTCGATGACAAAGACAATGATCCCTCCCGTTTCCTGGCATATTTCGTTGCCGCCTTGCGTGTGATTGACCCAGCCATCGATGCAGACATGGGAAATCGATCTGCTGGAATCTCGCCGGTAGAACTGGATGCGATGCTTACACTCCTGATCAATCAGGTGGCTCAAATAAAACGGCCAGTCTGTCTGGTTTTGGATGATTACCACGTCATCCAGGAACAATCCGTGCACACCATAGTCGGTTTTATCCTGGAACATCGCCCCGAATGCCTCCACCTGGTGGTTGCCACCCGCGCCGACCCTCCCCTGCCCCTGGCGAGGCTGCGTGCCCGCAGTGATATGCTAGAGCTGCGCATGTCTGATCTTCGTTTTACCACTCAGGAATCGGCTGATTTCCTCACCACCACCATGGGGTTGAAGGTTTCATCTGAAGACATCGCTCGTATTACCTTACGCACTGAAGGTTGGATTGCGGGTTTACAAATGGCGGCTCTATCCATGCAGAATACGAGCGATTTATCGGGCTTTATCGCCGCTTTTACCGGCAGCCATCATTACATTTTCGATTACCTGATGGGAGAAATCCTGGGTCAGCAATCACCTGAAATTCACCGTTTCCTGCTTTACACCTCCGTCCTCGACCAGTTATGCGCTCCATTATGTGATGCCTTGCTGAAGGGAGATGAACAATCTGTGCCCAGCCGTTCTTCCACATTGATTCTTGAAGAGCTCGACCACTCCAACCTGTTTATCATCCCCCTTGACCACGAGCAGCATTGGTACCGCTACCACCCGCTGTTTGCCGAGCTGCTTAAAAGCTTTCTCCAGAAGAACAACCCCGCTCAAGTACCGGTCTTGCACAACCGCGCCAGCGTCTGGTATGAAGACCAGGGCTTGGTTTCCGATGCCATCCGCCATTCGTTTGCAGTTGCAGATTGGGAACGCATCGTCAGGTTGATCAGCGCCAATATTTTTGCCTTGCTGGAGCAAAATGAGCTGACCAGTGTGGCTCGCCAACTCGAAAACCTTACCAACGAAAAGACTAGTGCTCGTCCCTGGTTGTTGATCGGACGTGCCTGGCTGGCTGCATATACGGGCCAGTTGAGCTCTGTTGAACCCATTTTGAAATTGGCTGAAACTGAGATCGATAACTTGATGAGTGAATTGGAGCTGCAAACCCTCGGTGGGCATGTGGCTGCCATCCGCGCTTATACCTACTGGATCGACGATAAGCGTGATCTTGCCGCCAGGGCTGCACAGGTTGCCCTTGAGTGGCTTCCAGACAATGAGCGCTTGATCCGCTGCCAGGCTGCTACCTTACTGGGTCTCACCCTCCCCGATTACGATGCCCGCGCCAGGGCTCTGGAGCTTGCCCTTTCTTATGCCCGTGATTGCAGGGTATCTCATGTGACCATATTTGCGCATGGTTGTTGGGCCTGGCTTCTAACCATGCAGAGTAAACTCCGTGAAGCCCATACTGCTTGCCTGGAAGCCATCCAGCTCGCCCGCACCTGCAGCAGCTGTTCTCCGCTGCCGACCCTCAGCCATGTATACACCACCTTGAGCGCCGTATTGTTGGAATGGAATGACATGGCGGGTGCCTTAGTTTATTCGAAACAAGCCGTAGACCTGGCACGTCGTTGGCAGCAGGCTGATGCACTTCATTTTGCCCTCGATAACTATGGCAACGCATTGTTTGCCAGCGGTGATATGCAAGGGGCGTTTGACATTCTCCATCAAGCCTGGCAGGTTGCCCGCCACACCTCAGCCTGGTTTGTACAGATCACTCTCTCCCAGGAGATTGAATGGTACTTGTCCATGGATAATCTGGACGCGGCGTTGGAATGTCTGAACCGGTTTCAAATCGATATCAATGAACCCATTAAAATTTCTGTAAACAGCTTTAAAAGCTCGTTATTGCCCCTCACCTTCGTACAAATCTACCTTACCCAAAAGCAATTCACCAAGGCTCTTACGCTGTCTTCACTCATGCTGGAAGATTTGGAAAAAAGGAAGATCGGTCACTACCACATGCGTTTACTTCTCTGGAAGGCTCTGGCTTATTATGGCTTGAAACAAGATCAACAGGCACTTGCCTCACTGAAGCGTGCACTCTCGCTTGCCGCTCCCGGAGGATATTTACGTATTTTCATAATAGAGGGGTCCAAGATGATCCCCCTTTTACTACGAGCCCGCTCTGCCGGGATCATGCCGGAGTATATCGACCGCATCCTGGCAGCCGCTGATCGAGGGCATAAACCACTGCCTGCCAAGGTATCCTCTGGCTCACAATTGGTTGAACCCCTATCTGGGCGCGAGCTGGAAGTGCTGCACTTGTTGGCACAAGGCTGCACGGATAAGAAAATTGCCGAGACCCTGGTCATTGCCCCTGAGACGGTCCACAAGCATCTTAAAAATATTTACGGTAAACTGGATGTCCACAGCCGTGCTGAAGCCACCCTCCGCGCTCATGAGATTGGGCTACTTTAAAGCTCCCAACTTAATATACCCTCCCGCATACCCCTTCAATACCCTCTTTCGGGCCTGTTTCTTCAGTATCTTTGTTGTATTGTATATAAGTTCGCTCCAGCTGAGAAATATATACTCGTATGCATTGATGGCGTCCAAGGATATGGACCAAATAATTTCTAACCCAGGCAGCACGTATCTACTTCGGCTTCACGGAGCCCTATGTACTCCAAACATCGACTGGTACGGAGATGTGAGCATCACCGCCCAGGAGAATGGAGACACCTTGGTCAGCCTGACCATCAATGCAGTCTCTTTGCATGATTTTTTCGATCAGTTTCAGGATCTCAGCCTCACAATCCTGCCCGATGAAGTTATCGAAAAGAAAAACTCGGATCGTGGAAATCCTTGATGAACGAAATGGAGAATTGCAATGACAATTGACCCACAGCCTCAGGTAGATTTATATCCGTTGACGACTACTTTCCCAACTCCGGTCATCCAGGTACAGCATTTAACCAAATCGTATGGTAGAGTGCGTGCCCTGCGTGGCATTGACCTCCAAGTGCAGCCCGGAGAAATTTTTGGTTTCCTTGGACCCAATGGCGCCGGAAAAACCACCACGATCCGCTGCATGTTGGATATGATCCGTCCCGATGGGGGCAAAGTCGTTATACTGGGATTAAACCCCCAGGCTGACCCGGTGGCAGTCCAGGCTCGTACCGGCTACCTCCCAGGCGAGATGCAGTATTATGAAAACCTGACCTCCGAGCGCCAGCTGCGCTTCTTCAACGATATGCGCGGCGGTCGCGCTGAATGGGGTTACATGGTCCAGCTGGCAAATCGCCTGTCCCTCGATTTGCGGCAGCCCATCAAGAACCTCTCCAAGGGTAACAAGCAGAAGGTGGGTGTCATCCAGGCTTTGATGCACCGCCCCGAGCTGTTGCTGTTGGATGAGCCCACCAGTGGTCTCGATCCGTTGATGCAGCAAGAAGTGCTCAATCTCTTGCGTGAAGCCAACGCAACTGGCACCACCATTTTCTTCAGCTCACACATTATGAGCGAAGTTGAGAGCCTGGCTGGGCGTGTGGCAATCATCCGCTCAGGTGAAATCGTGGAGATTACCAACACCAGCTCCCTGACCCACACCTCTGTCAATCGCATCACCATCCGCTTCAAGCGGCCAACCGACTTCACTGCAATCGCTGCCGTTCCCAAAGTAGAGCTGTTATCACATGTGGATCAGACCAGCCTTACTCTGCAAGTGACGGGAGATATGGAGCAGCTGATTCAGACGTTGAGTCACCTGCCCGTCCTTGATTTGGAAACCGAGCGCCCCAGTCTTGAAGATGTCTTCCTTACTTATTACAAAGAAGAAGCATAGAGCAAGGAGAGAATGAGCATGAAACGATTATGGAACACTTTCCGCTATACTTATTCTGGCTTACGCTGGCAGATAATCGGCTGGGGTCTCGGACTGGCCCTTTATGGGTTGATGGTCATCCCCATGTACGAATCCTTAGGCGCACAGCCCGAAAAATTCCAGCAAATGATCTCGGGCTATCCTCCCGAGTTCCTGGCTTTCTTCGGTGCAGATATAAATAGTCCCCTCACTCCAGCCGGATTCCTCAGTATGTATGCCTTCTCGATGCTTCCCGTGATCATTGGCATTTTTGCGGTGATCGTTGGGTCTGGCTTGATTGTGAGTGATGAAGAACATGGTCGCCTGGATTTGATCGTAGCTCACCCGGTTGGACGTCCCCCCTTCTTTTGGGGCAGGTTCTTGGGGCTGCTGGGTGCTACCTTCTCGATCATGGTTCTTGCCTGGTTCGGGTTTAGCATCTTACTCGGTCGGTCCAGTATGGGTTTTACCTGGAGTCAAATGGCAATTCCGTTCCTATCTCTATTGGTCCAAACTATGGTATATGCCGCACTGGGTCTACTACTGAGCATGCTCCTGCCGTCCCGTAGCCTCGCCGCCATGGTCACCGGGGCGGTCATGGTGCTGAGCTATCTCATTTCCTCCCTTTCATTTATGGACGAGCGTCTCGATTTGGTCGCCAGCCTTTTGCCCTACCATTACTTCCAGACTGCCATGACCTTCCGAGAGCTGAACCTCACCTGGTTGTTTGGTCTGCTGGCGATCAGCCTGGTCATGACCTTACTGGCATATGCCCGCTTCTCCCGGCGCGACATCCGTTTGAGCGGTGAAGGCAGCTGGGCTGGCCGGTGATTACGATATTTTCGGTGGATCGATTCACCAAATTTCTAGGAGAATAGAATGGATCCACAACCCTTGTCCATTCCAGTAGATCAAACGGACATTTAAAACATTGCCATCTTAGTCGTACCGTTCAAATCACCCAGCTGGCAGTCCAAAAACCCCACAGGTCAAGGTCTGAACCAATTCAAACGCCGAAAAGTACCCTCAGAAATACCCCATTAATACCCCGTTAAGGGCCTGATTAATCAGGCCCTTTCTTTTATTATCAATGTGTGTCCAATTATTGGGATCACATCAGGTCTTACAAGAAGCGATGATGGAACAGAATCCACCCCAGCAATCAAATACATATCACATCTTGGTAAAGGAAACACTCGACCATCCCTTTGCTGATTGGTATGAAGGTTTGACCATCATGCCCCAGCAGAATGGAGAAACCCTTCTCATCGGTTCCTTTACAGACCAACCAGCCTTGCGCGGCTTCCTGGAACAGCTCTGGAACCTCAATATCACCATCATCACTATCGAAAGGACCGAAGATGCAAGCTAAAGTTTTGTTTATCTTTTTTTCTCTTTTACTCACCGGATGCTCAATCATGAACACTCAGGCAGCAGATATAACGTTGCCAGCGTCACCCACTGCCAAGCCTTCCATGGCGGCAGTACCTAATCCGGCATCGGTTTATTGCCAGCAGCAGGGCTACATATCTGAGATTCGTACAGCCCCAGATGGCAGCCAGGCTGGCGTATGCATCTTCCCGGATGGCAGTGAGTGCGATGAGTGGGCATATTTCCGAAGCGAGTGCAAACCATCTACCAGCCCTTCATCTACCGCCACAGCTGAATATGACAGCCTGGGTTGGAAAATCTATCGCGATGACGCTCTCGGATTCAGTTTTCACTATCCTGCCGATGCACTGATCACTGTTGACGCCGAGCCCAAGAAAAGCCTGAGCATATCCGGACCTGGCATGGGGTCCGAGTTCTGGGGTATCGCCCATCCAAGTGATATGCCGGAGTATCGCCCTCCCGAAGAGGTGGATTTGCTCCAGTGGCTGACCGACCATTACCTGGTCGGTGAGAACCGCTTGCCGGATGAACAGATCGCCGGGACGACCGCCATCCACTACCGCCACGAGCGAAGCCCGCAGTCCTATGCCTTTGATCAGTATTTCTTTGCCCATGCCGGTCAGCTGTACCAGATCAGCCTCGGTCACTCAAGCGAGACTGAAGATTGGGAGCTGGATAATCGCTTCTTGCAAAGCTTTCAGTTTGATCAGCCGGCTGCGAGTGCTGCTTCACCCACGCCCATCCCCACAGCCGTTCCCATCGACCCCAGCTTTTATCAGGATTTCTGGACCTACATCCACTCAGTGTATGGTTTCTCGATCATGCTCCCTGAGGATTGGGCAGTGGATGAGACTACCACCGGAGACCCTATCATGAACAACCATATCCTAATTTTCCATCCACAGCCAACCCCGGATGTCTACCCCGCTATTCGCATGTCATTCCGTACCATCGGTGAGGATGTGCTACTCTGGCCGACCGGGGTTGGCCAGGGGGAGTTTATCTCCCAGGGGACATTGGATGTCGCTGGGCAGCCCGCCAGCCGGAATTATTTCGTCTGTCCCAACGGATTGATCGAATCCATTTGGTATCAAGGTGGAGAGAATGGACCAAACATCCAGCGTAGCAATTTGGAGTTTGGGTTCATCTACACCTACACCGGAACGAGCTGCCAGCAACCATACAGCCTGCCCAGCAAAGTTCAGCTCCTGGGTGAGCTGATCATCGCATCGTTGCACGTACCGTAAACATACATCGGAGAATAAAATGACTGCTTCCACCACAATTAATATCGTAAACAAAACATCGCCGGACGCTCGATCGATCGGATACAAGGTTTTGATGTTTGTCGTGCTCCTAGCATGTTCACTGGCGGTTTTCCTTTTTGGGATAAATTATGTCAAACTATTCCCTACTAATGGCAATTGGATCTATGCCGCCAGCACCACAGCAGTTTTCCTGGTCGCCGCTCTGCTGTTCAAGCGCAGCACCAGGTTCGCTAAATATTGGCCTGTCACCTATGCCTTCTTTATCGCTTCCACAGTTAACCTGGTCTCTGATCTATTTTCAGGCTACAACACCGATTTTGTTCGCCTCTTTGGTGTTTATTCTGGTGATAACGCCATCGCGGCACTGGCAAAGATGTATGAGACCCTGTTAATCGTCATCCCCATCATCGTGCTGACCTTGCTTTCAGGTGCCGACCTGGGCTCGATCTTCCTCAAAGTCGGAAATCAAAATGCAAAATGGGGCTTCGGCATTGGTGGTTTGGTGTTGGTCAACTTTTTTACTTCGGTGTTGATCTTTTTTGGCACCGGGTACGAGCTGCCCAAACTTGGCTCAGCCATCGTGTGGGGTTTTGTATTTTCAATCTGTAACGCGTTTTCGGAGGAGCTGTGGATCAGGGGCCTGTTCCTGAAAAAGGTGTCTCCTATCATCGGCGTTGCAGGCAGTATCTTGCTCACCTCCACCACCTTTGCCGTGCTGCATTTCAACTCTGTAGCGTTTTTTCCTGCTATAGCTGTTCCGATCTTCGTAGCCAACACCTTCACCCTGGGTCTGGCTTGCGGTATCTTGATGATGAAGACGGACAGCATCTGGGGTGCCTACCTGATCCACATGGCGGCTGATGTATTTCTGTTCATTGCCACCCTGGCTGCTCGTTAGGTGAGAAAGGAGGTCTCTATGGATAGAAACGACAGGTTCTGGTTATGGATAACCGCAGCGAGTTCGATAGTCATGGGTTCCTTCCTTGTCCTTAACGACACCGCTGCAGGATGGTTTCTCATCTTCTTGGGTCTGACGTATATCGTTGCCTCAGCAGGGATTGGTCAGAAATGGATCGCCTCCAGTCTATCCCTCACCCGCAGGGGGCTGATTGGAGCTACCCTGTTAGCCATCCTGCTGGTGGTCGTCGGTGTCGCAGGCTATTTATTGTAGCGATGTCCAGACCATCAACCGCGTTTCATGCCTGCTGCCGGTCTGAGCTGGTTTCAAAACGAATTCCATTGGAGGAAATTCGATGAAAGGAAAAATCCTTATTATCTTCTGGGGAGTTGTCCTGCTTTCCCAGGTCGGATTGACACTTGCATGCATTTCAGGTTACGTGACTTTTGATTACTTCATCGGTCCGCTAAGTTTTGTTATTTTTGCCGGCCTGAGTACAGCGTTCTTCACCAGTTATTTCGTGAGCGGTATCAGGAGTTGGCCCTGGCTCTTCCCCGCCTTGTTCACCACAGCCTTGGCTCTGAACGCAGCCGGGGTCTTCGAAAACTACGGCACTCCTATCAGTGCTTTCCCCTTCCTAATCAGCCTCGCCATACCTTTTTACATTGGCTACATTCTGAACCGGAAGCAGTGGGGATGGTTGATCCCGGCCTGGTTTCTGACCATCATCGCCGTAATCCCACCTCTAAATGACCAGATTAATCCTGATGTACTGACTGCGCTGGTTCTCTACGCTATTTCGCTGCCATTCCTTGTGGGATACCTGGTTGACCTGCGCTGCAAATGGGCACTCTTTATATCTGCTGTCTTGGGTTTCATTGGAATTTTCTCGCTAATTGAAACTATTATCCATGGCGATATATTGGGATCTGTTGTAATGCTGATCATTGCCCTGCCCTTCTTTATTTCGTTTTTTGCTTCCAAGAGACGTTGGTGGGCGCTCATCCCGTCTGGGGTTTTCATCACCATCGGATTGATTGCCCTGTTGGACAGGCTGTTTCCAGTGTACGATTACATAATTGTCGGAGATCACCAAGTTGGGGTCTACACCGGTCTGCTTTTCCTTGGCTTTACCGCCACCTTCGATGTCCTTTTGCTTCTGCGCATGGACCAGCCGAAGAAATGGCTGATGTATCCGGCAGCCGGCTTTTTGGCCGCCTCAGTACTGGCTTTTTTGATGGGTGAGAGCTTCGAGGCCTTCCTACCGGTAATCGCTTTCCTGGTCGTAGGCATCGTCATGCTCTCAGCCTTATTCATCAAGGAGCGGGTCACACACCAGTCTTCCTCCTGATGAACACCGTCTGCCATCCTGCCTGGACATGCCCTCTCCTCCCATGCTTCCAGGCAGGATGGAGAGGGTATCGGTTGGAGTGTAATTCTCAACTTTGTAATCCTATCTCATCACACACGTCTTAATGGAGAAAACGACCATGGCCCATAATCTCCGTTTTATCGTAGCTGCCATGCAGGAAGTTCCCTGGCCGGAAATGATTACCCGCTGGCAGTATCTCGAAACCGCCGGGCTCGACGGCATCATGCTGGCGGACCATTTCGTTAATTATGAGAACCCTAAAGCCCACTGGTATGAGAGCTGGACCTTACTGGCAGCCCTGGCGACGCAAACAAAAACCATCCGCATCGGCTCCATCTCGGCCATACCCTGGCGCAACCCGGCTTTCCTGGCCCGCCAGGCCATGACCGTCGACCATATCTCCAACGGTCGCCTCGACCTTGGGCTCGGGGCTGGTGCTCCAGGAAGGGTCGATGTTTCGTATGCGATGACCGGGACGCCCGATTGGCCTCCGCGGGAGCGCGTAGATCGCCTGCATGAGGTGGTCGAAATAGTCGATCAGCTCCTACGCAATCCGGAAACCACCTATTCGGGGAAGTATTACCATATCGAAGGGACGATGATCAACCCCCTGCCAATCCAGAAACCCCGCCCACCCCTGATGATCGGCGGTAATGGTCCCCGTATGCTCAAGCTTGCTGCGGAGCATGCCGATACCTGGAACACTTTCGGTGGCGTGGACGTGAAATCCTGTGAAGAGATGTTGACCCTCACGCGAGAACGCAATCGCAGGCTGGATCGGTTCTGCGCCGAAATTGGGCGTGACACCGCCACGCTCAGGCGTTCGGTCCTCATCTTTACCAACGAGGAATATCAGCGCTTATATTCAACTCCTGGGGCATTTGAAGATATCGTAAAATGCTACCTGGACATCGGCAATACCGAGATTGTGTTCTTTTACCCCTTTGTGCCCATGCTGATGCCTATGTTTGAGCACATTGTCAACGAGGCTATTCCACGCTTGCGAAGTGATTGTTCATCATTATAAGGATTGTCGTAACTACCAAACGTCTTCGCTTCCCAGGGCATGGAACAATGCTGCCGCCGCGTTATCTGCTGCAATCTTGGTATTCCGCATCATTCCCCCAAGCTGAAGGATTGTCTTTGGATGGCGGACTATCACCATAAGTGCCCTGCCTAAACGCAGGTTGGCATCCTCATCGATGATCTCTCCCAGGTCGAATGGGATGGGTGCCCGCGGTCCATCGCTGATCGCGCGGATGGATAATAGCGGGATGCCACTCTCCGCTGCCACCTGGGCGATTCCAGCCGTCTCCATTTCCAGGATGGGGTGCTTCATTTCACCAAACTGACCATCACCTACCTGAGACCCTCCTGTCGTAACGGCAGTCCCAGCAAACAGGTGCGCACCACGCCCGGCGAGAGTTCTGGTAGCTGCCTCCCGAGCAGCCTCATTCCACGGTTCGAGGGGCATAAGTGGACCGGTCACTCCATTTACCAGCTTGCAGTACACTTCGGGTACCACCACATCCCCAATCTCGAGCTCTGCCTCCACCGCGCCGGCAATGCCAAATGAGATGATTAAGCGAGGTGCGCCTACCTTTATGATCTCTCGAGTGGCTTCGCTTGCGCGCCGCACGCCCATGCCGGAAGTGACAAGCATGCAATGAAGCTCCTGGATCTCGAATGATTTACACTCGAACGCCCCCAACGCGGTCCGGGTCCATCCCTTGATATAACGCAGGAAAGCATTGCTTTCCTGGCTCATTGCAGCTATCAGACCAATGGTTGCCATGGGTATCAGCTTTTTTTCTAAATCAGCAGTCCTATTTGTTAATCACTAACATTTGGGTCAGCTGGCTTATACACCTCTGGTACAAAGGTCTGGTCCGTCATGGGGGGTCGGATGTAGCCCTTCTCTTCCTGTCGAGGGGGCAGCGAGATCGGTTCTGGGGTTAAATCTTGATACGGGATTATGCACAGCAGGTGGTGGATGCAGTTCAGCCGAGCACATAATTTATTATCCGCATTGACCACGTACCAGGGTGCCTGCTTGATATCGGTATAAGCAAACATTTCATCTTTTGCCTTTGAATACTCCACCCACTTAGCCCGCGACTGCATATCCATCGGGCTGAGCTTCCACCTTTTGGTCGGGTCAGCGATCCGGTCCTGGAACCTCAATTCTTGTACCTTGTCACTGACTGAGAACCAATACTTGATCAGGATAATCCCAGATCGCACCAGCATTCGCTCGAGCTCCGGTACCGAGCGCAAGAATTCGGCATGTTCTTCTTCAGTGCAGAATCCCATTACCCTCTCGACCCCAGCGCGGTTATACCAGCTCCGGTCGAATAACACCATCTCTCCCCCGGCAGGCAGGTAGGGTATGTAGCGCTGGAAGTACCACTGGGTCTGCTCACGCTCCGTGGGTGCAGGCAGCGCCACCACCCGGCATACGCGCGGGTTCAAGCTCTCGGTGATGCGCTTGATCACCCCTCCTTTACCGGCAGCATCCCTCCCTTCAAATAGGACCACCACTTTAAGGTTCTTAAAGCGCACCCATTCCTGCAGTTTCACCAGCTCAACTTGAAGATGGCGCAGCTCCGCTGAGTAGGTCTTGTTGTCCACCGAAATAATTTTCTCGTTCGGCTCTAATTTAGTTTCAGTCTTTGAAACCATAACCTGCTCGGGTTCTGCCTTCTCCGATTTTTTCGACTCACCAGGCGGAACATCAATCACCCTATCTTTGCTATTCTTACGTTTATCTTTCGGCGCCATTCGCATCTCCTTTTTCATCCCAATTTGCAGGTCGAACAGGTCAATTTGATAATTATATTCACCTTTTACTTTATTCCGAATCTGTCGCAACCTTTCTCACTTATCTCCTAAATTGCCCCATTTGTCCACCTAAGCGGACGGATGCTATGGGTGTTTTATGGAATGCTTCCCATCTCAAGAAAATGGGACTAAGTTGCTCCATAATCTGGTATGTTTTCTCCCATATGGTCCGATGGGATCATCCTTTCGGGTGGCTGTTCCTTCCATAAATAAGGTAATATATATTGTAATCGGCGTAACTCACTTCTTCGTTCAGGGTTATATATTGATGAATGTGCCTGAAAAGGTAATCATAAACTTATATAAAGGAGAATGGAAATGACTGCGTTTAATATACTTTGTGCAGGTTTGATCGGCACCATGTTCGGCGTGCTGCTCGCTTTCGCTGGCTACAGGCTGTTCCTCGTCCTGCTGCCAATTTGGGGCTTCTTTTTCGGCTTCTTCCTTGGAGGGAACACGGTTCAATGGCTCTTTAACGGCACCGGCTTGTTCGTAGATGTTACCGGCTGGGTGGTTGGGCTGGTCGTAGGTGCGATTTTCGCCGTCCTATCCTACCTGTTTTATTTCGCTGCCGTAGCGATCATAGCTGGCTCCCTCGGCTATTTCATTGCGGTCTATGGGTTGTTGTGGATCGGTATGAAAGCCGGCTTCCTGCTCTGGCTGATCGGCATCGTCGTAGGCGTTGTATTTATCTTCGTAACCCTTCAGTTCAATTTGCAAAAATGGGCCATCATCATCGCCACCGCATTGCTCGGCGCTGCTGTATCCTTTGGTACCATCATCCAGGTCGTTAATCCAGCAACGAACTTGCTCGAGAATCCAGTCAAGGTCTTTCTGTCGCAATCCTGGTTCCTTCTAGTCTGTTTTGCCTTGATGGTGGCGGCAGGCATCGTGGTCCAGTACGTACACAATAAGACCTTTACCGTCGAGAGCTACAACAACTGGGCTACTGAGTAGATCCCCAGCTCGATAGGTTCTACTCTGGCACGGATTTACGCCTGCCCGGCTCCACCTGCATTGGTACCAATAACAATGTGGACGGCAGGCTATTAGGGTGTAAATAAATATCATGAGGCTGGCCAATTTAATTTGGTCAGCCTCGTTTTGGCCAGGGGGAATATCGAAATTCCATCAGCTAGCTGCCATGTTTGAATTTTCGGGGTTCGCCGCCTCGAAGGCTTTTTTTAACCAGTCCAGCACTTCAGCATCGATTTGCTTTGGGTCACTAATGCTCACCCGATGTGTGACCATGGCGTTCCAGTTACCCGCGGCTTCGAAGCGCTCTGTTGCTTCCATTCCTTTGAGCTTGATCCCGATATCGAGCCGGTCAGCGGTAACTTGTACGATGCCAAATTTTTTCCCCTTACGGAGCAGGCTTATGTAAGTGTTGGTAGGGTCAGCTGAAAAACCACTCCCAAACTCGTTGACCCTTGATATCAGCTCGTCGTAGGCATTAAGCCATCGTACTTTGTCACCTTTAAATAATCTGTCCACTCTCTCGTCATCGTTGGGTCGGGGGTGTGTGGCATCCTGTAAAGTGAGTACGATCGCCATAGCATGCCCGTGCCCCAGGCCATAATCCGTCTTCAGCCAATCAACAATCTGACCAGTTTTAACCCCTTCTTTAAGCAGCCCTTTCTGTTCTGCCAACACCCTAAAGTCTTCCGGTGTTTTACCCGTTTGTGCCTGGATGTTATCGAGATATGCTTGTAAAGTCATGATCTTCCTCCTAAATTTCCCCTTAATGGATTATCTGGCTTCATGATTTGGTTTGATCAGCTTGATCAGGATACCAGAAGCTCATTTACTCCTTTGGTCTTTCCATACTTCCACCGGGCCTCAATGAAAGCTTTGTATTATCACGGTTGGTTAAAAAACTCGGTCAGCACTGGGGTGAGCACCTCGGTGTTTACATCATGCGTCTGCCCTTCCAGCGTGAGCTGCTGGGCATGGGGAATGGCTTTCGCGAGGGAAGTGGCGCTGGCATGCATGAAAGGCATATACTGCAAGTTCGCACCTCCATCCATGATAAGGGTTGGCACCCGCACTTTGGAGGCCCGGTCGAGTGGTACTTTCCGCTCATCACCCATTGCCACCGCGTCATAAACAAGCGTAGGCGCTACGGCTTCAAACATAGGCCACATCGGTGCCTGGCGCATTCCGTTTACCTGGTCAACTGGTGTGCCCACGAATTGCAGAAACAGCGCCACAGCATCACCTCTTTGATTCCTACTGATCAGCTCCGATAGAGTGCAGCGATAATCCTTCCATTGTGGTAAAGCCTCCAGCGCAGAATTATAAGGGGGTTCATACATCGCTAGCTTGCTCACCCTGTCACCAAGGCTGATTGCCGTCTCCAGTGCCAGGCAGGCACCAGACGAAATGCCACATAAGTAGGCTGAGCCACCCGCCGCCTGAATCAAAGTGTCCAGGTCCTCAACTTCACGCTCGACCGAATATGGCTTTGAATTGGTGCTCTCACCCCGCCCACGACGGTCGAAAATATAAACCTTGAAGTTCGGCGCCAACAGATCGGAGAGGTGTCCCATGGGTCCAAAATTTCGATAGCACATTGCTCCATCCACCAGAATCACTGCCTTACCGGAACCTTTGGTTTCGTAGGCAATCTCAGTTCCATCTTTGGAAATTACCCTGTTCATATATCCTCCATTTCCTATGTGATTTCCTGTTTTATGTTATAGATATTCTAACTAACTCAAAATTACATTTACCCTTCTTACGCTGGATGGTAAATCAGAATCAGTATCCCTGCGCCAATCGGTTTCGATTCCACCAGCTTCAAGGCGAGCATATTATTCTCCTGGTTAAACAGGCGTTTGCCTTTACCTAAGATCACTGGGTAAACCATCAACCGGTATTCATCAATTAGCCCAGCCTTCATCAAAGTATTGACCAGTTTTGCGCTTCCCGCAATCAGGATATCCTCCCCCGGCATGGCTTTCAGCTGAGTCACTTCCTCGGCGATGTTTTTCTTGATCATCATCGTATTATTCCAGATTGGTTTCTGGAGGCTGGTGGACACGACATACTTGACCATCCCGTTCATCTTATCGGCAAATTCTCCCGTCCTCGACGGCCATGCTGAGGCAAACTCTTCATAGGTCACCCGCCCCAATAGTAGTGCGTCCGAGCTCATCACCTCATCCAGCTTGAATTTATCGCCCACAGGTCCTCGTTCGAATTGGAATGCCCATCCGCCGCGCTCAAATTTTTCCGCCCCGCCTGGATCTTCCATCACTCCATCCAAGGTAATGAATTCTGATGTGATAATTTTTCTCATAATTCCCTCGTTATTATTGTCTCCCCACCCCTGGGAGGCACCTGGTTTAATTGCATCCATTCCACTCCAGTTACAGGGATGTCACAATCCGTTATTTCTTAATCCTCGAGCCATTCGGTAATGAACTTCGGGCTGACGTGGATATCGATTTGCTTCAGCCATTGGTCACCGGTATTGCTGAATTTGTGGGGCGTATCGGCTGGAACAATGATGATCTGCGCCGCGCAGGCTTCAATAATTGTCGAACCCACGGTGTATATAGCCATTCCCTCCTGGACGATGAAAATCTCCTCATATGGGTGCTTATGCAGCCGCACACCGTCTCCAGGTTTCATGTCGACCCAAATAAAGGAAACCCTCGTGTCAGAGTAGCGCAGCCCTTCGAATTCGTATGTATCCCCAAGGAATGGCAGGTTATTCCTGTTAATAATCGTGAAGCCTGTCTCCACCAACATACGTTTTCTTGATTTTGTCTGCAAATCTATACCGGATTCCCTTCCACCTCGGCCTGGTAGATGAGCGTCCTATCCTTTATCATCACCATGGAGGCACCTGAAAGACGCTTCCAGCGCTATTTTTTAGGCGCTCCTGCCAGGTTAAAGTCAATCGCGGCTCTAACGAGCTCTGTTACCGCTGGATCGTTGACTATTTCGCCAACAAAAATATCAATTGAACGTGAAACCTTCGCCTCCAAACCTGCGTTGAAAAGATGATGTGGATCATCCAGCGAAGCTCCGTTGAAAAAGTTCAGTTTCACATGGTCTTTGAAGGCGCTCCCACTGCAAATCATCCCGTCTCTAGACCAGACTGGCGAGCCCCATTTCCATTCCTCAACGATGTTGGGGTCGATCTCAAGGATCAGCTTTCGCAGATGGGCAAGCACCTCCCCGCGCCAATCCGGCAGGGTCAGGATGTATTCGCTGATCCGCTCAGACGGACTCATGGTTAGTTTCTTTTCGGCTAATTCCATAAGCTCACCTCTTGCTTTTAATTCTTCGTCCATTTGCCGGTGGGTCGCTAACCATATAATCTAAAAAACTGGATGCGCGATTACAAGAAAATAATTCAAAGGTAAAGTATTGTGCGCCAGTTCAGCTTATCGCTCTACCGTTACTTGATATATCCACCCATTCCGGTTATAAAAACAATCACCTATCTCAAAATATAGGCGATAAATTTTATCTGAATAGTAATTATATCACTTTATTTTAGGACTTCGGGTCCACCTGTCCGCTTCCTAACGCCACCATGCCAAAGACGCGCTCGTGCACTCGATATAGCGGCTCACGATGGATGTATCGTTCCGGAGTCGAGATCCATCAGCGAACAAGCGGTGCAGCGCTCAGTCATATCATCGGCGGTAAAGATCTATGCTTTGCCAATTTTCAATTCATCTTCTTGCATTCGAGCCGGGTATTTATGCAGCAAATATCCCAGGTCAGTGGCAGGCTCGGTTTTAGAGGTGATGGTAATCAGTAAAATCCCTCGATTATCCCAATTCACCATGTTAAACCTGCCTACACAGTAATCAATTCCCCCTGCCACTGGGCACTTGGTTCGACAATTCTTGGCACTTGGCTCAATGCCTGAAAGCCAGTCCAACTTTTCGTGCTGGATATCTTCAGGATTTTTCTGCTAATCGCTAAAGGCAACTTCCTCGTAGCTTCTTTTCTATCACCAGAGTTATCGCTTATAATTCCGGAGCTTATCTCTTGTAAACTTCGTAACAAAACACCGAAAAGCACGCGCACTCGGATGCGTCTGGAAGTCCGTGCCCGGTCGACTTGAAGGAAAATGGTTACCGATATAAACGATACTGTCCAGGGCCAGCAGCGAAGCTGGAACCTGATCAAGAAATTAGGGGAAGGCGATGCCGGTGAAGTCTACCTGGTTGAGTCTTTACTCGATAACCAACCTGCTATCCTTAAACGTCCCCGCAGAGGCTTCTTTTTCAGTGACGTTTTACGCCAGGCAAGCCAGATTAAAACCGAAGGCAGCATTTTGCGCGGGCTTCCCAGGGCTGTCTTCCCTGACCAGAGTCTTCACCTGAGTATCCCTGCCCTGGTGGATCAGAGTGGGCCGGAAGATGCCTTAGGCGAGCGTACTTTTATCATCATCGAACAAGCAGAGGGTCTCGACCTGAAGCTGCTAAGTCAGGTTACGCGCTTCAGTCCAACCAGTATCCACACCCTCCCAACAGACCCTGAAACCACATTCTTTGTTCAACAATGGTCGCAGCTGCCGGAATTTCCAGCGCCATTATTGGTCCGCATCCTGTTGGGGGTGCTTAATCTTCTAGAGACCATCCATTCCACTGAGATCCGGAACGAACAGGGCACCCACTCCGGCGTGATCTGGAACGATGTCAAGCCAGATCACCTCTATTGGAATCCTGCGAGCGTCCGACTGACGGTCATCGATTGGGGCAACAGTAAATTTCTGGACACCGATAGTATTACAAGGGATCGCCAATTCTCCTTGCGGGATGACTTCCACCAGTTCATCCAGGAAATGGGCAGCTTCATATCCGAAGTAAATCCAGGGCTATTTACGACCCTGGAATGGCCTGATAGCTCACCCGGTGGCGACATTTATGAACATGCCATCCTGCCCCTGAAGGATAAGCTCACAGCCATCCATGCGGATGATTCCGCACGCTTGCAAGAGCTTCGCCGGCAGGAAGTTGATCTATATGGCCTGCCCAGGCCGGAGGTGGAACAGATCGATCAATGTAAACAGCTGCAGCAGCAGTTGACCGCGTATGGCGAAATGCCGGATAATTTTGGAGCGATCAACTTCTTATCTAAAGCTGCATTTCAAATGGCCGCTGAGTACCGCCTGGAAGAGTTTCAAAAAGTATGTGAGCATGCTTCCCGATTGCTCTCCTCTTCCACCGGTAAATGGAAATTGCTCAACGAAATTGCGGCTGTTGCCAGGCAAGCTGCGGATACAGAAGAGCTGACACGGTCCGCTTTCTCGAATACCCTTGCAGCCGGTGTGGCTGGAGATTGGACCACCGCCTTGTGGGAGTTGTTTGCCCGCCTTGGCGAAGGGCCGCGACCAGACTGGTGGGAAAATATCAGCCAGGAAGTGCGTAAGGAAGCCTTGGGTCTTGATCCAGACGCGATAACTCCGTACACCATGCTCGCCCGTCTGTATTACACCCTTCAAGCTGAGGTTTCCCGTAAAGGAGACCAACGCTTACGTGCTGCCGTCGATGCAACCCCCAACAGCAGCCAGGCTCCGGAGGACTTTCACTGGCAGGCCAGCGAAGAGCTGATTACCACCGTTCGCGAAGAAATTATTAAAAAGTGGAAGGAAATCGAGCCCAGCCCGCCAAATTCTGGCATCGGTTATACCGAAGTGGACAGCCTGATCGGACCGATCGAAGATCTGTTGCCTGGCACACATGAGAAGCTCGAAAAATCGTTGGCGCAGCCGAAAGCCCAGGTCGATCTGGTGTTGAATGCCTGGGAGCACAAGGATTTCGAGCTTGCCCGCCGCGGGTTGCGTTCTATCCTTATGTGGGACCCCGATCGCCTCCGCTTGTTCACCACCGAGAAGGCCATCGCAGCTGCCCCACAGTGGTTGGCACGTGTGCGCAAGGGCGCGGGTACAGATGAACCATTCTATGATTATTTAACCTCGGTCGAGCTCGCCGGTCGCACCCTGCGCAACCAGGTGGGTCCGTCGAAGTGGTTGGATGGCACTCTGGAGGCTTTCAAACGCTTGCGCAGGGGCACACGTTCGGTTGACCTGATGATCGAGTATCCCGAGATCATGCATGAGCTACCCTGGCTGAATGAATACCAATCGCGTGAGATTATCTCTCTTCCGCACACCCGTCCCATCACCTTGGAAAGAGATAACCTCGGATACGCCCCTCTCACGATTACCCAGGGTGTGGTGGAGGGCCGGTTTGGTGCCAACCAGGGCATGCTCCTCGCGGAGCCATTGGATACCTGGATGCCGGAAGCACGCGGCTCTTCCGCCCGCGTCTTTGCCGGTAATTTTTATGGCCCGGTTAAAACGCCGCAGTCGTTTGCTTATAAGATCATGCGCCCAGACCAGGTGGATTATGCCCTGCCCTTATTCATAGAAGAGATCCAGGTGCTCACCATGCTGCGCGACGTTCCTGGTATTACGCCGATGGTGGAGTGCGGGTTTATCAAGCTCAACGACGGTCAGGTTATCCCCAGCGACGAAAGCCACGCCTCCGCTGCACAGTTGGGCGGTCAGGTGATCCATTACGGCGTCGAGCAGGTCCAAAATTTCCTGGCTTCCATGGATCGGCAGTTATCTGTTGGGTGGTTACCGTACCTGGCACTAGTCAGGCGCAGCCCGGAGTACAATCTTCTCCGCTACTGCGACGCCAGCTACACCCATGGCTGGTTCCTGCCGCTGCGCGATAGCCTGGTTCTATCCCTGCAGATTTGTGATATCCTCCAGGTTGCTCACGACCGCAATATTGTCTACCGCGATCATAAAATCCTGCATTATTACTGGGACATTGACGCTCACGGCGTGGCGATGATTGATTGGAACATTGCCAAGCACCAACCGCAAGGTCTGTCAGACGCAGAGAAACAGTTCGATCTGGTACAGCTTGGTGCACGTGCCCTCCACCATATTTTCACTGGGCGGCCTGCCCAGGGCAGCTTACCCCTGGGACCCAACCGTCCGGAGGACATCGAGAAAGCTTCCACTCATTACCCGGTCAGCTGGACGTACGATGACGAACGCTTACCCAACCAGCTTCGAGCCATTCTGGAGCAGACATTAAACCAGGGATATACTCAGGTACTCGATATACGGAAGGACCTGCTGGGGATCTACCAACAGCTTCCAGGGACATAGAAGAATTAGGAACCATTCAGAACTGCCAACGTAAAATACATTATGAATTCATTCGACGAAATAGAAAAACAATATCAAGAGCTCCAAGACAATTCCTCCGCCAGCGTGGTTGACCTGCGGCATCTCCTGCTCGAGATAGAAGACCTGGTCAATTCAAACGATTACCAGTCCCTGGCACTCGACCAGCGAGGCACCCTCCAGGCGAGGCGGAAAGATTTAATGGCGCGCATCCAGCTGCTCGAAAATGGAGCAGCAGCCCCGGATGAGATGATGAATGGTCAGGCGGTATCCGGATCCCAACCTGCAGCAAAATCCGAGCCAGCTGGTACCCGTCCCGAGCCTGTTGCAGAACACAACCCGGCAGCTGAATCACAGATGGAGATGGCTGAGAAGCTGTTCTACAGCGGTCGCTATGCCGAGGCTGTCCAGATCTTCGACCGCATCCTGCAGCTGGAGCCGAACTGGGAGCGGGCTCGCCAGCACCGCACGGAAGCCGAGAATTACCTGCGCACAGGGTACATCCCGGTGGTTGCCTTGCCAGCAGACGCTGCTTCCGCTTACGGCAAGGCCCAATCGGCTGCTCGTGTGGGACGTTTCGCCGACGCCCTCGTGCTGTTGGAGAGCGCCCAGGATGCCCTGCATGAGCTGGGGATCCAACGCTGGCAGGAAGGCCAGGATTTCGCCCAAAAGCTGCAGGAAAACATCGACGCAGAAAAAGCCTTTGATGAGGGGCTGAACTTGTTCCGCCAGGGCAATATTGATGATGCGATTGAGCGGATCCAGGCTGCAGTTGGCGCCACCGGTATGCCCAAATACTCAGAACGCGCCCAGGAGCTGCGCAAAGTCAAAGACAGCTTGCGGTCTATCTACGACACATTAAACCAGGCTGACCTTGACCCGCAAGCCGCCTCACAGGCGAAAGCCAGCCTGGACGCTCTGTTGGTTGAATATGGAGAGAACCCAGCTTTTGAACGCCTGATCGAGCGCTTTAAAGCCATCACGCCGCGGGTAGTCGAACCATTAAAAGAGCAGACCCGCCAGCTGAAGAACCAGGCTGACCACGCCGCCACGCTCGAGGAAGGACTGTATCTTAATAAGCAGGCCCGCCAAAGTCTGGCACAAATCCGCAACCTGGAGGGAGTTGACGAGAGTCTGGACCGCCTGCAGACCGAGATCGAACGCCAGCAGCGTGGATATCAGAAATTCGATAACGATTTACATGCCGCCAACCAGGCGTATGAAAAAAATCCCGCCTGGCCGGCTGAAGCCGCCCACCTGAGTGCTGAAGTGGCAAAGCGGTTTCCAATCGATCCGGGAGTGAAAGAGCTTAAGTTAAAACTGCGCAGCTATCGCTGGAAGCTATTAGGGATCCAGGCCGGGCTCGTCCTGCTAGCGGTCCTTATCCTGGCCAGCTTGTTCGCCTGGGGGAAGGGCAAGTACCAGGCGTACGTGCTCGCCAAAACCCCAACCGTCACCTCCACTGCCACCGCTACGGCCACCTTCACCCCCTCGCCCACCCAGACGCCCACGCTGACTCCCACCCCGCTGCCCACATTAACTCCCACCCTCACCCCGACCCCCATCAATGCTTTCACCCAGCGGGATGTATTTGCCCGAAACGGCTGCTACGAAAAATTTACTGCTGTTGGGAAGATCCCTGCCGGTGCAATTGTGCGTTTTCTGCCAGCCGAGCGGCGCTTTGACGAATTCAACCGCGAGTGCGTGCTGGTCGAATTCCTAACTCCTGAAGGTGGTGCAATCGACGGCTGGGTACTGACCCTGGATGTAGGGGTTGAACCCCCACCAGCAGCCACAGCGACACCTACACCGTAATGTGGTGGTGCTTTACCACCCTTTACTCGCCGCTCAGATGATCCAAGCCCAACTCCCTGGCCAATTGACGGATGGCTTCATCGATTATTTCCTGCATATAAATCGCTAACCTGCCATTTCCATCAAATCCAGCAAGCTTGACAAGCGTGACCAGTTGTATCCTTTATTAAGGCTTTGTTTACTGATTTATTTTCGCTAATAAATCAAGTACGGGTAATGCTTGATCACGGCTTTGTCCGAAGATGGTTAATATAATTCTCTTAACCCCCCCAGTTTCCATTTGTTCTAATGTTTTTTTCCCAGGTACAGTCTCTTCAAATAGGGATATTTCCAGCGAATTCGGGTCACGTCCGTTTATGATCGCTTGCTCCTTTAGGTTAGCAATTGCTTCCTTAACCTTGGTCCATTCCATCACCCACGGAGCCCAGCCATCGCATAATTCCGCTGCACATTCAATTGCCTTATCACCTGATCCGCCCATAATTATTGGAGGGTGGGGCTGCTGATAAGGTTTGGGGTACGCTTTCATCTTGTCAAAGTTCACATACTTGCCATGATACTCAGATTCGGCTGTGGTCCAGATCTCTTTGATGACTCGAATTTGTTCTTTCAGAAGTTGAAAACGTGTATGGTAAACAACGCCATGGTCAGCCATTTCTGCCTCTAGCCAACCTGCTCCAACGCCAAAAATAAAACGCCCTTTAGAAAGAAGGTCTAATGTAGCTGTCTCTTTGGCAAGGAAAATCGGATTTCGCTCAACAACGAGAGAAACGCCTGTCCCAACCTTGATGTTTTTTGTTGCTATTGCGGCAAGAGTCATGGCAACAAAGATATCGTATGTTTGCCAATAATACTCTGGCAGAGAGGAACCACGCCCTGGTGCATTTAGAAAGCGTACTGGGATATGGGTGTGTTCTGAGAACCAAACAGATTCTAAACCGCGTTCTTCAGCGGCATGAGCTAATTCATCTGGTTGAATAGAAAATCGAGTGGGGAAAACGTGAACTCCTAATAGCATATTGTCTCCGTACATTTATAAAGTGTGCTTTTTTTGGTTTCTTCGAATACCCATACTATATCATTATGCTCCGTATTTGCGGCATACCCTGCTCAACCTCGACCAGCTTGCCCGTTGCCTGACGAACCTTTATATCTCCTTAAGCCTGTTGGTGAGAATAGTCGATAAAAAGGATTGACATTATCCGAATTTTATAATATTATTCTCTTGGTTTTTGTATCAATTTGTCTTAAGGTTGGCACCAAGACCAATCGCGGCGTCGCAGTCATTGGTCACTAACAATGAAAAAAGAGGGAAAAACCATGAAAAACCGATGGAAACTTCCAGCTACAGTTCTCATCTTCACGATACTAGTTGTTCTAAGCACAGTTGTGAGTTCGGTGCTGTCATTATCTCCGGCTCTCGCTCAAGTTCCAGCTTCCTCCACTCATATACCCGGGAGCTCAGGACATATCTCTACCAGTATTTCACCGTCGACCGTTGCTGCAACTCGCAGTGGATCCAATGCGGCAGGTACCACCGGAGGGACGCCTGTGCAGCACAGGGGCGGAGGGACGATCACCACCAGTATTTCGTCATCCAATAATGCCAAACCACGCAGCGGCTCCACGACGACTAATTCGGCAGGAGGGCCTCCGGTGCAGCACACGGGAGGTGGGACGATCACCACAAGTATATCGCCGTCGAACAGTGCTGAACCTAGCAGTGGATCCACGGCGCCTAACACCCTTGGGGGACTCCTGTGCAGCACTCTGGCGGTGGGACGATCACCACCAACCCCGGGCCAACCGTAAACCAGAATCAGGCTGGTATTAATGCCACGGGACCCACTTTTGATGTCAGCGCCGCCTGCGCGCCAAACTCAGTCGGGGTCATGACCATCACCAATACCGGTTTGGATATGACCACACCCTACACCTGGCGCATAAGCTTGAATGGAACCCCGATCGCCCAGAACACTTTCCAGCTCAATTCAGGGCAATCCTTTAATATAAACACCAGCGGGCTGTTCGGAACCCTGACGTTGGACGTGCTCGATACGACCAATACAGTTGTGGCGACGGGTTCCATGTTCTGCCTGTCTCCCACGCCGACCCCAACCCTGGTACCGCCTTCCTTCCAGGTCAGCGCCGCCTGCGCGCCAAACTCAGTCGGGCTCATGACCATCACCAATACCGGCGGAGATATGGCCACCCCCTTCACCTGGCGTATTAGCCTGAACGGAACCCCGATCGCCCAAAACACTTTCCAGCTCAATTCAGGGCAATCCTTTAATATCAACACCAGCGGGCTGTTCGGGACCCTGACCTTGGACGTGCTCGATCCCTCCAATAATGTGGTAGCGACAGGCTCGATGTTCTGCCTATCTCCCACGCCGACCCCAACCCTGGTACCGCCTTCCTTCCAGGTCAGCGCCGCCTGCGCACCGAACTCAGTCGGGCTCATGACCATCACTAATACCGGCGGAGATATGACAACACCCTTCACTTGGCGTGTTAGCCTGAACGGAACCCCGATCGCCCAGAACACTTTCCAGCTCAATTCAGGGCAATCCTTTAATATCAACACCAGCGGGCTGTTCGGGACCCTGACCTTGGACGTGCTCGATACGACCAATACGGTGGTGGCGACAGGCTCCATGTTCTGCCTGTCTCCCACACCTACCCCCACCCTGGTACCGCCTTCCTTCCAGGTCAGCGCCGCCTGCGCACCGAACTCAGTCGGGCTCATGACCATCACCAATACCGGCGGAGATATGACCACACCTTTCACCTGGCGTGTTAGCCTGAACGGAACCCCGATCGCTCAAAACACTTTTCAGCTCAATTCCGGTCAAACCTTTAATATCAATACCAGCGGTCTGTTCGGAACCCTGACGTTGGATGTGCTCGATACGACCAATACGGTGGTGGCGACGGGTTCCATGTTCTGCCTGTCTCCCACAGCTACACCGACGTTAACACCCATTTATACGGATACGGCAATCCCGTCACCTACTGACACTCCTACTGCCACACCAACTTTTACTCCTTCGCCTACACCAACATATACTCCGTCACCCACAGCCACCCAAATCCCGGTTCCGCCCCGAGTAATTGCCAGCAATCCATCCGACCAAAGTCGTCTTGATCGAGGTCCATATAAAATTGTGATCTTTTTCAACCAGGATGTAATCCATGATGGTTCTAGTGACGCGGCGAACAACCTGGCAAACTATTTATTGGTGGAAAAGGGGCGAAATAATCTATTCGATACCACCTCCTGCCAGGCTGGGCGGAGCGGTGACGATGCTGCGATAAACTTCTCCAGTGTTTTTTATAACACCCTCACAGACCACGGCAAGCTATCATACATAGCCAGCCTTAGATTAAATACGTCCTTGCCGGTAGGAAAATACCGCCTGTTTGTATGCGGCACCACCTCGATTAAAAACCTGGCCGGGATCAAGCTCAACAACGGGGCTGATTCAATCATTAGCTTTAGCGTGTCGCGAAACTCTCATTAAGCCGACCACCAGCCGGTGGACGAGTATAGCGTCTATGGTGGCGCAATGAAGTAACACTTACAAATCTGGCTTAGGTTCGCTTATTTCTAATGAAGACAGCAAAAAAACCCTCCACGGGAACCCATGGAGGGTTTTTTTGCTAACGGCTGATAGCTGATTTTCCCGGGTGTCCACGGTGGGCTCTTTCTCCGAGAACTGATAGATGTCTAATGCATCCGGGTCTTTCTGTTTTCACGGAGACCTACGCTGGGATTTTTGTAAATAAGTTGCATTTGGAAAACTTGCCAGGCTGGGTATCCAGAACATTATCAGCCAATAACCCAACACTCCAGCTACCACCGACGCCGGTATTGATTTTAATTCGGGAGCTCCATCCGGCAGACCTGAAAAAGGGGTGGTGGTTGGGGATACTGGCTCTACGATCCGACCTACACTTATTTCAACTGCCGGGGTCTCTGCTCATTCATCCAAGGCATAGTCTACTGCTTGATCAAACGACATCTCCCGACCTTTGGCCCACGCCTGGATGAATTGTGCCTCGTCGAGCTGAATGCGGGCTTTGCTTATGGCAATTTCATATTCTTCACGCCTGACTTGTGGCAAGGGTGAGGAGGTGATTTCGCATAATTTCTCACTTGCACCCAGCAATGCAGCTGCCAGTATCGGTTGTTCGTTAATGCATGCCAGATCAGCCAGGGATACTAAATTCCATATGGTTCCCACCATGCCTTTAATGCTATAAAGCACCGTAATACTTTCTTTATAAAATTCCTTTGCTTTCTTATATTTACCCTCTACACGAGCCAGACGTCCCAAACCGAGAAGGGCGAGCCCGATCCCATATTTATTATCTGACTCGCGGGAAAGGTTCAGGCTCTGTTCGAAAAAGCTCCTGGCGTTTTCGAAATCGCCCTGGTTTAGAGACAAGTTACCCATATGGTGTAATGTAAGAGGAATAAGGAAGAAATGTTCCCCTAATTCCCGCGATATCTCCAGGCTCTCCTCCAGGAGTGCCAAAGTTCGCCGGATATCACCACGATTCTCTACCAGCAATCCTCCCAGATTGTGCAGGGTCAGCGTAAGGCCAGTCTTGTTCTGCAATTCACGGTTCATCTTCAGACTCTCTTCGTAGAGAGAGATGGCATACTCGTTATCCCCTTGATCTGCTGCCACCAGCGCCAGGTTACTGAGGGCTGTGGGAATACCTTGTTTGTCACCCAGCTCCCGCTTTAGTGCGAGGGATTCCTCTTGATAAGCTCTGGCGCGAGCCAGGTCAAGTTGTTCACGGGCAACCAATCCCAGGTTACCCAGGGCGGAGCCGATACCAGCTTTATCGCCCAACCTTTTTCGCAGCTCCAGGCATTCTTCAAAACGTAGGATGGCATGTTCATAATCAACCTGTGCCCAGGCAAGCACTCCAGCTTCGTTCAGTGCCTTTGCCCGCACATCCAAGGGTAGCGGGTTAAATTGGATCAAATTTAAGGCTTGTTCTAGCCATTTGCGCCCTTCGCTCCAATAATTGGGATCATAAATATACCAGAACTTCCCCAAAGCGCTTCCCAGGCGTAAGGCAAACTCAACATTCCGGGAGTTTATTGCCCATTTTAATGCTGCGCGCAGGTTGTCATATTCCTTTTCGAGCCGGTTTACCCAAAATACCTGTTGCGATCCAAATAGATGCGGCTTGGCTGCCTCCGCTAATGCAAGGAAAAAATCGGTATGGCGGCAGCGTACTGCATCAAGTTCTCCAGACTCCACCAGCCGCTCCAACGCATACTCGCGGATGGTCTCAAGCATGAAGAACCTGATCTCACTACCCACTTCAGATTGCTTGATCAGGTTTGTGTCCACAAACGAATCAAGCATATGGGCAATGGGTGAGCCTGATAAGGATGTCAATGTCGGGGTATCGCTCACAAAAATTGGCTTACCGAGTACCTTCTCGGCTGCATCCAGAGTCCATCCTCCAATAAAAATTCCAGCTTGTCTGAATGCTGCTTGCTCATTTGCATCCAAAAGGTTATAACTCCAGGCGATGGCGTTGCGTAAGGTTTTGTGACGATCGGGCAAGTCACGCGGACCGTCAGTAAGTATCTGTAGGGGAGATTTGCCGCTTCCATCAGACCATTGACCCAGCATTGCCTGGGGGGAAATTCGCCCCACCCGTGCCGCGGCCAACTCAATTGCCAGGGGTAAACCATCCAGACGGATGCAAATTCCTATGATGGACTGGATGTTCTCATTGGCAAGCTTGAAATTGGACCTCACCGCCCGCGCCCGTTCGGCAAAAAGCTGCACGGCTTCGGATTGAGCTACACTATCAAGTTGTGACCCTCTACCTGGCTTGGGGAGTGGCATGGGCAGAATCGGATGGAGGTGCTCCCCATAGATATGTAGTAAAGTCCGGCTTGTTACCAATACTTTCACGCCTTGGGCTGCGGTAAGCAATTCGGTCATCAACGGAGAGGCTTTGGTCAAATGCTCGAAGTTATCCAGCACCAATAATAACTGCTTGTCGCGCAAATAATCCTTTAAGGCTTCTGCCAAAGGTTTCTTCCTTGATTCACGAACACCCAGCACATGTGCAATCGTTTGACCGACCAGGGTTGGGTCGAGAATTGGACCAAGGTTAACGAAGAATACCCCGTCTTCATATTGGTCAAGCAATTGGGCAGCAACTTCCAGACTTAGCCGGGTTTTGCCCACTCCAGCGGGTCCGGTGAGCGTAAGCAGGTGGACATAAGGACGGGATAATTCTTCTTTTATCCCTTCCAGATCTGTCAATCGTCCGACGAAGGATGTGAGTTGAACAGGTAGGTTATTGGGCGTGCCTGGTTTGTAAATTGGCTTATTGAGAGGGGTGGAAAGAACTGGCGTGGGGAGGTCGTTCTGAGAACGAATATGTTCGTAGAGTGCAGCGGTCTCATCCAATGGGGGTACGCCCAATTCCTGCTCCAGGATGCGAACACAATCTTGATATTGTCGTAGAGCCTCGCTGCGCTGACCACTCCAGGCATATAACTGCATCAAAAAACGGTGGGCTGCCTCGTTAATTGGATCGAGCACCAGCCAACGTCGGGCAAAGTCGATCGCCAGGTTTAACTCACCGTTCGCCGTGCGACCCATCACGAGCCACCTCAGTGCATCGATCAATTCACGCCGTAATATCTCGGTTTGTAATATTTGCCACTCATCAAATTCGACACTATCTCTCAGGGTGAATCCTGCAAGAAAATCACCCTGGTAGAGCGAAAGGGCTTCGGTCATTGCCAGGAGGCAATCGGTGCATGGATCCTCGGGGTGATGTCCATGAATTCGATAAGACACCAACCGGTTTTGGAATTCGTCTATGTCCAACCAGAGATCAGTGGTGCGCTCCAAAGCAAGAGAATCTTGTTCAACGCGGATCAACTTTTCCCCCAGGATTTTTTGAAGCTCCGATAAGGTGCGACGTAATGCGGCGCGAGCACTCCCCTGGTCATGTTCAGACCAGAACATGGTTGCCAGCGAATCGCGGGGATGCTTCTTTCCGGTCACCGCCAGGTAGACCAACAATGCCATCACTTTGCGCCGATGGATCTCTACCCGTATGCCATCGCGTTCGAGTCGCGGCATACCGAACAGGTGAAGTACCAGTTGGGGCATCGCCTGTTTCCTCCTGTTTCCTATTGTAATGGAAAAAAGGTGAAAAAGGGACGTTTATGGGACGGGGATTGTTTATATTGATTGTGATGCTCTTAGCAATAATTGCATTATTCAAACTCAAAGGAGGCTACTTATGAAAGGTTCACGTTTACGAAGTCTGCTTATCATCCTGAGTCTTCTGCTGGTGGTGTCAGTAGGATTGGCTCAGGCACAAGGTCCTGGCCCTGAAGGCGAAGGGCAATCCCAAGGGGTGGACACGGTGTCCGCTATCCTGGGAGATGCCATTCCCATCCAGGGACAGCTGACCGATGCCAGCGGGATTCCTCTTACAGGAGACCACAGCGTTACTTTCAGCATCTATGACGACCCGGCGGCGGGAAATCTCTTATGCGCGACGAATTACAACCCACTGCCCATGACTGACGGTTTGTTCAGCATCACCGTGACGGGGTGCGTGGATTTAGCGATTGCCGGTGAACAGCTCTACCTGGGTATCCAGGTGGATGCCGATGCAGAGATGACCCCCCGCCAACCGATCTATGCTGTGCCTTATGCCCGCAGCTTGCGCCCGGGGGTGGATATAAGGGGAGCGGTGGATTCCGCCAGCATATTGGCTGTATATAATACCAGCACACTAGATGGCAGCAAGGGTTTGTACGCCGACGTTCAAGGCGCCAGCGGTGTAAACTACGGCGTATTGGCTCGATCATCTTCGCCGGATGGTTATGCTGGATGGTTTGCTAACTCTGCGGTCAACGGCGTTGGCCTGTATGCCAGGGCGGGTAATGATAATGCTGCTGACTTGGTTTTGGGCGGTAACAACTCCACCGATGACAATGGTCGCATTGATTCTGATCCGGATTTCCCCGGCAGTGACCTTTTGTTTGTCACCAACGACAAATTAAACATCCACCTGGACAATAACAACGATGAACTCAATAGCGACTTTACCATTTTCAATGGCTCAAATGATTTGGTCTTGACGGCTGAGGAGAATGGTCGCATGAACCTGGGTATCAACGCTGGTGCCGCGACGGTCATCAACGTCGGCGACCGCTACCGCGACAATGCCATTGTTGCCTGGGCAAAGATATTGGGAGGTGACCCCGGCTCCATCCAAGCGGAATTTGGTATTTCCGCAGTGGACCACTACGCGACGGGATGCTACAAAATCTATCTTGATATAAATGCAAGCAATGCGGCGTCGTTGATCCCCATGGCTAACGCTGAAATTGATACAGCGCCCACCAATGCATCCCAAATCCGTATCGTATCGATCAACCAGTTACAACCAAATATCTTCGACGTTTACATCAATGATGGCAATGGGAACCTGATAAATAATGACTTTGTCTTCATGGTCACGGCAAGGTAGGTGAGCAATGAAACGTGCTACGATTTTTCTAATCCTGATTACCTTGCTTTTGTTTGCGGGCAGCGCCCTGGCGATGTCTTCCTCCAATTTCCGTTTGGACTGGTTTACCCCCATGACCGGAAGCGGCGGGGGACCGACCAGCTCTGCCAATTATGCCGCCAACTTCACGGTAGGGCAAACCGTCATTGGGGCCTCTGCCAGCGAACACTACGGGTCTGGGTTGGGTTATTGGCATGGTTTTCTTTCTTCGATGATCCGTAATTTTCTGGAATTCCTGCCGCTGGTGATAAAGTTTTAATCAATTGGTGGAATTCTCCAAGGAGATTACCAGATTTGGAGGTGTGAGGGTTCGGATGCAGGCTCATGCCTCCAAATCAGGGGTCTATCATCACTCTCCGCAGTTCATGGTAAGGAGTGGTGATCTGGCGGTCTCGAATCAAGCTGTTTGATACCATCGAAAGGGTAATTCTATGGACCACAAACCTTATCCTAGTCTTGCGACAAGCCTGCTGGCAATGGTATTTGTGCTATGCACAACCGTTCCCTGGCGCGCAACTCCGACGGGTGCGACGAGCCCGCAACCCTCAAACCTGAGTTCCCCCTCCTCGCAAGCTGCAACCGAGTTCTCCCGAGATCCCAATTCTGAACTACCCGTCTCAACCGCCGTAGCGGGTGATCCACTGCTATATTTTTCAGACATTACCAGCGGTCCCAAATCAGGCAATAGCGACACCTCGGTCGGTCGCAGCGGGCTGGATGGCGCCATCGTCACGCTATGGGGGCGCAACCTGGGTGGCGCGCAGGGCAGCAGCAAAGCATACGTCAATGGGGTAGAAGCCGCATCAATCTATACCTGGGGAAATGCTACCACTACTGCTGACCTCTTCACCTACCACCAGATGCAGATGATCTCAATCCAGGTCAGCCGTTTCGCTCAGGATGGATTAGGGTCTATTTATGTGGTTGTGAACGGCAGACAGTCCAATTTATTGCCATTCACCTTGCGGGCGGGAAATATCTATTTTTCCACTATAAGCGGTAACGATGACGCGGGTGATGGCAGCTGGAGCAATCCCTGGCGGACGATCCCCAAAGCCGCCGATAGTCTGGCGCCTGGGGATATTGCCTATATCGGTAATGGCGTAGACCAGCTTACCGAAACCAACTATGGCGCGGCGGTCAACCTGGGCAGAGACGGGACTGAAAGCCATCCAATAGCCCTCATCGTCTATCCGGGGGCTATATCCAATGTGGGCAATCCTACTCTTGAGAGGGCTTTTCATGTCTGGAATATGGACACCGGAAGTAATTCTGCTTATTGGGTGATTTCCCGGTTCAATATGACCACAGCCAGTGTTGGTCTGACTGCCCAGGGTGGCTTCCGCGTGGTCGGTAATTACGTTACTGCCCCGAATGGGAATGGCATGGATGGCGCACTCGGCGGGGTAAACGGTAACGATATCTTCATCCTTGGTAACGAGCTTGAGAATATCGGCTCGGCAAATTGCTCGAAGCTCTACCATTCTATTTATATTACCGGTGCCAGGCAGGACAACCCTCCCCGTGCGCCGACCGAATCCAACCGCGAGGTGGCCTGGAACTACGTCCACGATAACCTGTCAAACCGCAGCATCAATATCTACAGTGAACAGGAATACTCAGCCTACATCCAACAGAATCGCGTCCATGATAACGTGATCGTCAACCAACGAGGCGATGGCATCCTGCTCGGTTATAACGTGACTGGTGATAATTGGGTCTACAGCAACCTGATCATCAATGCCGGGCTGGGACCGGAATGGTCAGATGATGCTTCCTACCATACCGGCTTGCGCATCGACACTGGGCACGAGACGATCTCACCCACGACGGTATATATTTATAAGAACACTCTCTATGGCAACGGTTGGTCGGGAGCTATGTTGCCAGAGGAGACCGGCAGCTTGCTGGTTAGTCCGGAAGCATTGACCCGCTCAACGACGATATTTTTCAGTAACAATATCCTCTATTCCACTGGTGAGCCGTATATCGCCAGTGAATCTTCCTCTTTACCCGTGGGGGACTATCGGAATTGCTGGTATGGTGATGGCAGCGCCCCGGGCTGGGATATCACAGCAATCAATGATGATCCCAATTTTATCGACGCCGGTATATTCAACTTCCAGTTACAGAATGGCAGCCCGTGTATGGAGGTTGGCAAGGATGTAGCTACAGTAGTTGCTAATGATATCCTGGGAGTGCCGCGGCCGCAGGGTTTGGCCTTCGACATCGGGGCGTATGAATATATAACCGGAACCGTATTAATTCCGCAAGAATTGTATCTACCGATGGTGATCCGTTGAGGATAACCCAATAAGCCCCGGTTCTTTAAAGAATAGTTAAATTGACCTTGGTGGACTATGGATAATAACCCCGATCATCGTCGTGTCTTGTTTGTGATATCCATGTGGGCAGAACCGCAGTATGGCAGGAGCCTTACCTGGCGAGGCTCGATTCGCACCATCGATGGTCAGTGTTTGAACTTTACCACACTCATGGGTCTTAACCAGCTGTTGAGCGGCATCAGCGGTTGGCATGACCCGCCGACGACCTCGATCGAGGAACCATCCGGTGAGTAGTAGAACCCTGACCAATGTGGGGATGTCGGAAAAGCGACACGACCCAAAGTGATTTCGACTGCCTGTGTCGCGAATTTCGTAAACATGCCCTATGACCCTTCCTCTCCCTTTCTCCTTCACCGACGAGCAGGCATACTTCCGCCAGCAATTCGCCATCACCGACCCCCATCTCCCCCTGGCCCGGCTACGTGCCCGGAGCCAATTCACCAAATTGCGCGCCGCCGACTTACGCTTTACCCCCACCGATGCCACCGAGTTTCATCTTTGGTTTACGCGGCTCATATTGCATTGCATCGAGGGGTAAATTGACCAAGAAGGCTGTATCTTGTTGGCCATTTTTATAATGCTTCCAGCCGGAATTATAATTTTCTCTTTTCATCGGATCATTCTTTTCCCATTATTATCAGCTTGGCTACCGCCCAGAATGGGTTTCCAATTGTACTGGAGACCTGGATTTATGCTTGCAGCCACTCCAAGGAACGACTGGCTGCAGGGGCATGCTTTTAGGTTTCGACAGCGACCACGATCTTTATTTTGGAGAGGCTTGGTTTGCTGCTCTTCCCTCGCTTAGATCAGCCTCCACCTTTTGGAGTGTATTCTTATCCAGGTTGTATCCGAACCCGAAGATCAGAGCCGAAGCTGCAAAAAAGAAAATCGGGAAGCCGATGGTAAGCCAGATGATCGCAGTGATAACGTTCGCAGGCTGTGTCTGGCTGGTGGCTACGTATCCTGCCCAACCCAGAACATAGCCCGAGATCACTCCGGCAATACCTGAGGAGACCTTTGTAACAAAAGAACCGATCGATGCCACGGCGGCTTCAGAGCGATATTTTATTTTATATTCGACATAGTCAATATTGTCTGCCGCGAGAACCTGAGTCACGGGCTGGAAGAAGCCCAGGATGAAACCCCCGATAATGGTGGATATGTAGATCAATGCCAGTGATGTGGGGTCTATCCAGCGGATCGCAGAAACAATGATCATCGCCAGCGCGGCAACAATATAACTCCTTTTCTTGCCCAGCTTACGCAAAATTACCGCGGATAGGAATATACCCAGAAGGAGGCCAACCAGCTGTATCGGTGCAACCGCACTGGCCAGGGCCAGGTTTTTCATCACATAGGTAAAGAAATAGACGCTCACTACACCAGGAATGTATAATGCAGCAGAGAACATCAAACTATACACCGAGGTCACGAAAACTGGCCTTTGGATCAAAATATTCAGGAAGTCCTTCAGTGAGTGCTTGGTTTCCTTATCGACCGGTACAACGCGTTCTTTTACGCCTAATGCTCCAACGATGCCAACGACAAGCACGGCACCTGTGACGATCAGGACAAGCGTGGAAAATGCTTTTAGACTCAGATCTCCAGCAGACAATATCAGGGGAGCGATAATTGCTACGACCATCCCTGATACAATGGTTCCGAGTGCAATCAGCATCGCAAGACTGGAGCGCTCTTTAGGGTTGGCGGTCATCGCGGGGAGAAAACTGTTCTTCGGGATATCCATGTAGTCGAAGCTGAAACCGAGCACCAGGTAACTGATATAGGCGATCGTCAACTTGCCCGATGTAGCCCAGGCTGGGCCGAACCATAACAGCAGGAAGTTGAGACAGCATACGATCGTACCGCCGATCATCACAGAGCGATACTTTCCGAACTTTGTTCTAGGTAAACGATCGATCAAATACCCATTGATTGGATCACTGATGCCATCCATGATTCTGGAAAGCAGGAAGAGCGTCCCAATGGCGATGGGGTTCAAACCGATGACATTTGTGTAGAAGATCATCAGGTATCCTGAGGTCAAACCTAACAACGGATACGGGGCCATTGTTGCGAGCAAATAGGAGAGTTTCTCCCCGAACTTTAATTTCTCCAGGGCAATATCTCCGGAAGCTAACGGGGGATCGGTTGAGTTGAGGTTGTCATGACCTGCATCTCATTTGAAGACTAGTTTTGAAAAAACATTTGGAAATATGATACCAGTATTTACTGGCATGATCTGATTCAATAGGCTTTTCCACTGATATATTCGCCGATATATTCATCAACTCCATTTCGCCGCCCCTTTAGGACGGCCTCGTCTGGATCCCGCACAGAAAGATGCGGCAGATATCCTGGTGGATCTCAGGAGCAGGCTGACTGTATTCCTGTATTGGATACAGGTGTTCGCAAGACCGTCCAATTGAATGGGCCGAATGATCATGCCTGGTGCCTGCCAGATATCGGGTTCATCCACCTCCACTCCGCTCCCGCTCTATGGGGATCCGTGGAGTACCTGTTTGGTCAGGGATCACGCCCCATTGTCTTTGCCTATCAGTAATTGTATTCGGTTGACATTCATATAATCTCCCTATTGCGCCATCCCGCTGTTACTGGGCTTTGCTGCTTTTTGAATTTTTGGGATGTGCTGTATACTTGATCTATGTCCGCTCCAATTTTAGCCACCAAATTGTATATCCCCCCACCTCGGTCTAAAATTGTCCTGCGGCCCCGCCTGGTCGATCGGCTGAACGAGGGTCTCTTTTCGGGCCGTGTACTGACCCTCATCTCTGCCCCCGCCGGTTTTGGAAAAACCACGCTGGTTAGCGAATGGGTCGCCGGTTGCGGGCGACCGGTGGCGTGGTTGTCGCTGGATGAAGGGGATAACGACCTTGCTAGCTTCTTGACTTACCTCGTCGCGGCTTTGCAAACGAATATGGCGAATATTGGAAAAGGGGTGTTGGCTATTCTCCAGTCCCCTCAGCCACCGCCAATCGAATCGATTCTGATGGTCCTGCTCAACGAGATCACCACGGTCCCGGACAATTTTGTCCTTATACTGGATGATTACCATGTAATCGATTCCAAACCGGTTGACGAAGCCCTCACCTTTCTGCTCGAGCACCTGCCGCCACAGATACACCTGGTCATAACCACCCGCGAGGACCCGCCCTTACCTCTGGCCCGCCTGCGTGCCCGTGGCCAACTCACCGAACTGCGCGCCGCTGATTTGCGTTTTACTCCCGCCGAAGCCTCCGAATTTCTCAACCAGGTGATGAGTTTAAACCTCTCTGTAGAAGACATTACCGCACTGGAAGCCCGCACCGAAGGGTGGATTGCCGGCCTGCAACTGGCTGCACTTTCCATGCAAGGACGATCAGACGCCGCCAGTTTCATCGAGTTTTTTACCGGCAGTCACCATTTCGTATTGGACTATCTGGTTGAAGAAGTCCTGCAACAGCAATCCGAAAGCATCCAGACCTTCCTGCTGTGTACTTCAATCCTTGACCGTCTATGCGGCTCGCTGTGTGACGCTGTTTTGGGTTCTCCTTCTGCTTCCGGGCAGGAAACTCTGGAATATCTCGAACGCACCAACCTGTTCATTGTCCCGCTGGATAACGAACGGCGCTGGTACCGCTATCACCATCTCTTTGGCGAGCTACTACGCAAGCGGCTGGGGCAAAATCTCGTGCCAGGAGAAATTGGCGGATTGCACATCCAGGCTAGCAAATGGTATGAGCAGAATGGTTTTCCGTCGGATGCGATCCATCACGCATTTGCCGTGGAAGATTTCGAGCGTGTGGCGAAACTAGCTGAGTTGAATTGGCCAGCAATGAATGAGGTTGTTCAGTCAATTAAGTGGCTTGGCTGGTTGAAGAAACTTCCAGAAGAAATTATCCGTGCAAGACCAGTCCTCTGTGTTAATTATGCCTGGGCATTTTTAAATGCTGGCGAGCTGGAAGCTGCAGAAGCCAAAATGCAGGATGCGGAATACTGGCTGGAACCGACAACTGCCACAGGTGAGAAATCGGATGCCTCATCAATAAAAATGGTCGTTGTGGATGAAGAGCAGTTTGAATCGCTGCCTGTAGTGTTAGCCACCGCTCGCACCTACCATGCCCAAGCCATCGGCGATATTTCCGGGACCATTAAGTACGCTCAGCGTGTGCTCGACCTCTCACCAGAGGGAGACTCACAATGGCATGGAGCAGCATCGTCTCTCTTGGGACTCGCCCAGTATGCTAGCGGAAACTTGGATGCTGCCTACCGAGTCTTCTCCGAAGGATTAGGGAGGTCCGATCCCTATGATGTAATTTCCGGAAATTTTGTCCTGGCTGGCATAAAATCGGCGCAAGGCCAGCTCAACACGGCATTAAGTATATATGAGAAAGCATTAAAGCTTGTGCTGGAGCGCGGTGAGCCAATGCCTCTGGGAACAGAGGATCTGTATTCAGGTATCAGCGAGTTGCACCGTGAACGTGGCGATCTGGAAACTGCCGCACAAGATTTGCTGACAGGCAAGAAGCTGGGTGAGCAAGTTGAATTACCAGATTGGCAGCATCGCTGGTATATTGCCCAAGCTCGACTACATGAGACAAACGGAGACCTGGATGGCGCACTTGATCTGCTCGAAGAGGCGGAACGACGATTTGTTAGAACCCCTGTGCCCATCATACGCCCTATAGCAGCGTTGAAGACGCATATCCGGATTACACAAGGCAAAATAGCTGAATCTCTGGATTGGGTACTTGCAAGGGATCTATCTGTTGATGACGATATCAGCTACTTGCACGAGTTCGAACACATGACCCTGGCGAGAGTGCTCATCGCCCAAGAAAAGATAGGTCTTGTAGATGGCTCCATTCATGACGCCAAGGGACTATTGGAGCGCCTTCTGCAAGCGGCGGAAGAAGGCAGGCGGATGGGCAGCGTGATCGAGATTTCGGCGTTGCTGGCGCTTGCTCGTGCGGCACAAGGCGACATTCCCCTGGCTCTCGTGTCTCTGGAGCGTGCTCTGATGCTAGCTGAACCGGAGGGCTACCTCCGGCTCTTCGTCGATGAAGGATTACCAATGGCGGCACTGCTACAAGAGGCTGCTAAACACGGTATCGCTCCGAACTATGTTCGTCAATTACTGGCAGCCTTTGGGAAGACTGAAGGCAGAACACCTTTCACTCATCTCTTGATCGAGCCGTTGAGCCCACGCGAGCTGGAAGTGCTCAGGCTGCTCAGAACCGATTTGAACGGCCCAGAAATTGCCCGTGAATGCATGGTATCTCTGAGCACCGTGCGTACCCACACCCAAAACATTTACGCCAAGCTGGGGGTAAACAATCGCCGGGCTGCCGTCCGCCGCGCCGAAGAACTCGATTTGTTGTAACAATTACTCATTTATAAATCCACGGTCCTGGCTGGGATTTTGAGTGCCCTGCTGGGGCTTTTTTGTTTCCCTCACAGCCCTCCGATCAATAAATCATCACCTCATTCATCACATGTAAGGATGACGCCTCATCATATTTTTTTGTATCCTTTGGTTGAAGAAAAGAATGAATGCAAAACTGTAGACATTTATCCAAACTGACAAAATTTGCACGAGGCGCAGCATGAGTGAAATACACGCATTACCTGAATACCATGACAAATCTGGACTTTACGAGATTCGCATCAAGGGGCACCTTGATGACCGGTGGACCGAATGGTTTGGCGGCATGACCGTTACACTGGAAGAGGACGGCAATACGCTTTTGATCGGACCCGTGGTTGACCAAGCCGCATTGCATGGATTGCTCAAAAAAGTGCGTGATTTAGGAATGCCATTGGTCTCGGTCAATTGCATTGACCCTGGTCAGACAAAAACAGAGGAGGCCAAATTATAAATCATATCAATTTAAATTTTCATGTTTACCAATCAAATTAATTTATAAAAGGAGAAAAAAATGAATACATACAGAAAGAATGCAGTAATGGCAGGCATCCTCTACATCCTGGGGACGGTCTTTGGGGTTTTGAGCGGAGTCATTGGTGGCGAAGTGCTTTCCTCGCTCAGTTTCGGCAAACCGCTTGCCGGTGTGGATATGCTGGGCCTCCTTGCCGCCAATTCGTCTCGGATTACCGAGGGTGTATTTTTAATCGTCATGATGGGGATTTCGCTGGTGGCGATGACGATTTTCCTCTACCCGATTTTTAGAAAAGATAGCGAAGAACTGGCGATGGGGATGGTCCTTTTCCGAGGGGCATTGGAGGGAACCTTTTATTTTGTTACGGCCCTCGGTTTTTTGGGACTGGTCGCACTAGGCAACGAATACATTACCACCGGGGCTGATTCGGCTGCTTTGCAGTCCATGGGCAATGTCTTGTATCAGTTCCAAGTCCACCTCGCCGCGGTCGGTCCCATCTTTTTTCTCATTGGGACTACATGTTTATACCTCTCCTTCTACCGCACCCGGCTGATCCCCCGCTGGTTGTCCGTCTGGGGCTTGATCGCAGTGGTTTTCTACATGGCTTCCACCCTGTTGAAATTCTTTCACATGGATACCGGTTATGGGTTTTATTTGGAAATGGTGATGGCGCCACAGGAAATAGTCATGGCGGTCTGGCTGATCGTCAAGGGTTTCAATCAACAAAAAATTTCTTCTCTATCTGCCAAAACAGCGACGAACGAGCTTTTAAGCGCGGCCTAGATTTGCACTATAGGGGAGAGGGAGGGCTGAAGACCCTCCCTAAAACCCTCCCCGCTCAAACACATGGTAACGCTCGTGGGATAGACCTTAAACTGCGGACACAATAGGATACAACACCTTCAACTAACACCAAAGTGTCTATTCGATAACACCGTGTGGCAGATATGATACTTAAATATTGAGCAAGTAGCGCAGACTGTAATCAACAGCCACAACAGGTACATAATGGAAAAGGAGTAAAAAAATGAATAACAACAATAAAACTACCGGATATGCAGCTCGCCTCGAGATCGACTACCCTGAAAAACTGGATCGGTTGACAACTTTCTTCCGAATTCTCTGGATCATTCCCATCGCCATCATCCTGGGCTTCATCTCGGGGGCTGGGGAGACGATCACTAACACGGTTTTCCTCAATCAAGCCGGTGAGGTGATCAGGAAAACTCAGGAGACGGTTGGTGGGCTGGTGACTGGTCTCGTTTCAGCCACGGCCTTAATGATCCTCTTTCGACGGCTTTATCCTCGCTGGTGGTTCGATTTTTCTCGCGAGCTGACGCGCTTCGAGGCCAGAGTCTGGGCCTATGCGGGCTTGCTCACGGACCAATACCCGTCCACCGTCGACGAGCAGTCTGTCCACCTGGAAATTAATTATCCCAACGTAGAAACTGACCTCAACCGGTGGATGCCCTTGTTCAAATGGCTGCTGGCGATCCCTCATTACATTGTCCTGGCATTCCTTGTAATTGGCGCTGTCTTTGCAGTGATTTTTGCCTGGTTCGCCATTCTGCTGACCGGTCAATATCCGAAGGGGTTATTCGACTACGTTGTTGGAGTTGGTCGCTGGTGGCTACGGGTGCAAGCCTACGCATTTCTGTTGATAACCGACCGCTATCCACCATTTAGCCTGGCTTCTGCCTAAAATTGTTTTTATGTTTTTGTAAAATGTGGAAGCCTGCTGAAGCATTTTATAGAAAACGAAATCCATAACCACCAGATCAAAGTAAATATGGAGATAACCTCATGAAAGCAATTGTCTACACCAAATACGGCCCGCCGGAAGTGTTGCGGCTTCAAGAAGTAGAAAAACCCACACCCAGGGACAATGAAGTATTAGTCAAAGTCCATGCGACCACAGTCACCATAGGAGACACGATCATGCGCAGTCTCAAAATTCCAGGGCCAGTTTGGCAGCGGCTCTTATCGCGGATATGGCTGGGGGTGGTAGGACCAAAAAGGACCATACTGGGGATGGAGCTGGCCGGGGAAATTGAGTCAACCGGCAAAGGTGTGACCCGCTTTAAAACTGGCGACCAGGTTTTTGCCTCCACTTTCGCCAGCAATTTTGGCGGACATGCCGAGTACAAATGCCTGCCTGATGACGGAGTAGTGGTGATAAAGCCAGCAAATAGTACCTGTGGGGAGGCTGCCGCCGTCCCCGGTGGAGGGATGACTGCATTACACTGCCTCAAAAAAGGAAATATCCGCAGCGGACAGAAAGTTCTGATTTATGGCGCATCTGGAGCGGTAGGGACTTTTGCGGTCCAGCTTGCCAGGCACCACTTTGGTGCAGTAGTGACCGGGGTATGCAGTAGTACGAATTTGGAATTGGTAAAATCCCTGGGCGCAGATCAGGTCATTGATTACACCCGGGAGGATTATACTCAAAGCGGCGAGACTTACGATGTTATTTTTGATGCTGTTGGCAAACTGACGCTATCCCAGGCCAAAAAGGCGCTCAGACCGGGCGGCGTCTACATCAACGTTCATGCCGACTCAGACGGCTGCGATAAGCTCGAAAATCTACTCTTACTCAAAGAACTGATCGAGGCGGGAAAGATAAAACCGGTCATAGACCGGGTTTATCCGTTGGAGCATATCGTAGAGGCGCACCGCTATGTCGAAAAGGGACACAAAAAAGGAAATGTTGTCATTACGGTACGGCACACCGGTAAAACACAAGGGGAGAAAAGATGAACACTTAGAAACTGGTCATCGAATTTGGGACCGTGTTTGTAATAGCGCTGGTGACGGTTGCGATGGTGACATTTGTTTGGAACAGCATCGGGCATGGAGAAAGTACCATTGACTGGGAAACCAGCTTCCGTTTTGCAATCATCTTCGCCATTATCCTCACCTGGGTAAAGTCACGGGAAATCAAAACAAAATTGAGAATAAAAAAATTTGGAACAACGGATAGAAGGAAAAGTTGACATTCTCTACAGCTACATGTTGTTGAAAGAAACAATTTCTGTGTACTGTACGTCATTAGTTTATAAAATAATAAATCAATCATCCGTAGGACCTTGTCACAGTTCGCAAACGAACAAATTATAAAAAAAAATTGATCACTAACGGAAGAAGGAAAAAATGAAAAAGATCCTAACAATCACAATCATATTGGTGGCACTGATAGCCTGCGCCTTGGCGGTCCGGGCAATTATTGGGTACTTTTCTGTTACTCAGGCGACATCTGAATCTAGTGCGACGGACATACCTCAGGCGGGTATACCAAATCCAGCCTCGGTCTATTGCAATGCAGCAAGGGAACAAACATGAGATTCAAATGGCTTCAGATGGCAGCCAACCCGGAATATGTACTTTTCCGGACGGCAGCACCTGTGACGAGTGGGCCTACTTCCGAGGTGAGTGTGGTCCCGCATCGCAAAAAAGCCCAACACCTGCCCCGACTGCTGATGCAACCGCAGATGCAAGTGGTGGTGGCCCAGGAGGAAGCGGTGGCACGGTAGGAGATGGTTCGGGTGGTTACATGCCGCCAGGTACTTCAGAAGAAATAGCAGGCTGGTGGGGCGTCATCAAGAGTACCGAACCCGGCGCACAATATGATGACTACTTCGAGCGACAGGACTTGGGGCAGATTATCTACTTTGGAATCGATTCTATGGACCCGGCGGTAAGGTCCCAGATCGAGGCGCTGCGCGACAGTGGCAAGATCGTTAATCTTTTTGGTACCTTACTGAGCAATGTGCCCGACTATAACGGCTCACAGATCCAGGTGGACCGCATCGAAGAACAAGCCTCAGGCGGTTACATGCCACCCGGTACTTCAGAAGAAATTACAGACTGGTGGGGCGTCATTAAGAGCACGGAGCCTGGTACGCAGTATGATGATTACTTCGAGCGGCAGGACTTTGTAGAGATTATCTACTTTGGCATCGATTCTATGGACCCGGCTGTACAAGCGCAGGTCGAGGCGCTACGTGACAGTGGCAAGATCATTCATCTTTATGGCACATTATTTAGTAATGTACCTGACTACAACGGCTCGCAGATCCAGGTGGATCGCATCGAGGTTGAAGAGTAACGATCGACACTTTCGGAGTAATCAGCCATCCTGTTGGCTGATTACTCACGATCTACTATAAGGGTTGACTATGAACCTGCTGGTTAAGATATTCGTGATGTTTGGAAGCTGTGCTTTCATCGGTTTTGGAATATGGCACTTTTTTGTTACTTCAGCCTGGAATTGGTACTCATATATTGATAGCAATGCAACAGAGTTGGTAGCCGTTGTCGATAGAGCAAGGTTTTTTCTGTAATTTTTTATTGCGCCTTTATAAGTAATCTATAAGTACTGAAGAATAATCCAAGACCGAACCGTGGAAAAGCAAATAAGATGATGCTGCCCATTATTACGCAAGCACTAATATATATACTCTTATGACTCATTCTCTTTTTGGGGGGCTTTTATTCTTGTAAACTGTTCTAAAAAGATCGTAGATCGAAATACATCAACGGACGGGACATTTGTCCCTATTATCACGGGACACATGCCCATCGACTTTCGTCACAAGATTGAGTACAATCAATTTAATCTACTAAAAATAGAATAAAAAGAAAAACCCCTCTTCATTTGGAGAAGGGCCAATTAAGTTTACGAGCTGCGGAGAGGGTGGGTCCCGTCTCTACGGTGGGTATCATGGTCGTACGGGGACTGGTCGTAAGTGGTTCCACCGTCAATGGATAACTTCTGGTTAAGCTGCTACCGGTTGAGGCCACAGATATTGGCAGCCAGGGATTTACACCAACCGTATGAGCCTTGAAAAACGGAACGAAAGTTTGCCAGCCTCAGCTAATTCTTGAGCCGCATCCTACATCCAAAATTGTCCTCATGGCTGCGTCACTGTTGGGTGCAGCCATGAGGCTCACAAGGAGGACGGCGCAATGTGCTGGTCTACTCCGCGCCTGGCTTTATCAACTTCAAGATAAAGACCACACGGTTGCCGTTGGCTAACATGGCGTTGTCTCCCGGACCCAAGATAACGCCGTTAATCACATTTTTCGGACCGGTGCCGGCGGTCACAAGCTGCTCGCCTAGCAGATTTGTGATTGTGCGGTCGACACCTGCATGTCCCAGGGTACCAGTGGGATAATACCCCATGACAATATGGGCGCGCAGGAGATTGCTCAGCGCATTGGGGTCGGCCATGAGTGCGTCCAGTTGATCCTTTGGCAAGGCCTCGAATGCCTCATCGGTTGGCGCGTACAACAAGTACGGCCCGTCAGCAGTGAGCAAATCGGTGAGCCCGGCGGTCTTGACCGCCGCCAGGAAGGTGTCAAACGACGGGATATCACCACCGTTGGCGTGCTCGGCGCTTAATCCCTGCAGGTATTCGATCGTATTCAAATCGCTCGTATGCGCGCTGGTCCCCGCACCAACCCAAGAATTACCGGTGTCGGAATAGTTACCGTAAAAACAGTCGAGCGAATCGCTCCCCTGCCAGGTAAAACCATCGCCAAAATTCTCAAGAACCTTACCTTCCACACTGACGGTGGAATCCTTGAAATTCCCGGCAGGATGAGCCGACGCGGCAAACTCGCCATAGGGAACATCCTTTTCTCCTACGGCGTCCATCAAGAAGTCGAGAGAAGTTGCGCCTTTGATATTGTTGATTGTGATATGCCCAGAGCTGTTCGGCGTTACGCCGGCTTTCTGGTACGCCGCTGTCTCATCGATCACCAACGCCTTGTGGCTGGCATCCTCGGGCTGCCCCAGTACGACGACTGTGTAGCGATGACCTGCTTCGACCGCTATGTCTAGCGGAGCGAGGATGGCCTGATCGATGCCCATACCCTTAGGCACAACGGCCACACGAACGACTCCCGGCTCGAGATATTCATAACGGGTCATATTATTGCCCCCCAGATAAAGGGACACGCCTGCAGTCACGGGCACCTTGCCGTTCATAAAGATGTCCATGTCCGGAAACTCCCCGTTATCCAAAAAACACTGGCTCACCCGTACGCGGGCCTGTGTCAAGTCGTTGGGTTTGGCCGGGTCGGTATCCACCAGCGGGTTACTACTCGCGGTCGCTGTGCCAGCAGCTGCCTGAGGTTGCGATGCATCGATCGGTACGCTGGTCGTAGAGCCAGTTCCCGCGATCTCATCGTATCCGAGGTCTGCCAGAACTCGCGCGATGACCTCGTTGCCCTTGTCCGAGGGGTCACTCATATCCTCACTGAGCAGGTCGCCCGACGGCGTGAGGCCATCGGGACCATTGAACGCATGGTAGATGTCGGCGCAGCCGAAGTTGTTCGCTTGCGCCGCCTTGCAAATCATCGCGTTCCACGCGTCAAGGATGATACGCGATCCGTTTGTGACTTCGGGTGGGAGTTCGCTGCCATCATTGTTTTTCGTCCCAATCCAGTCATTGTAATGATTGATTGTCCGGAAGATAGTTGGCTTCCCGGCTCGCAGGGCAACGATCTGGGCAAAGACGCTCTCGAACTTTGGGCGGAAGAGCTCCGCCGCCGCGGCTGCACAGGTCGCATTGAACTTTGACCAGTGAACAATGTCGCCAGGGTTTGGTCCGTCGCACGGATCATCGGTTAAGCTCCAGGCGGTGTCGTTGTGGGCGATGCTGACGACGATGATATCTGCATTAGCGAGGGCGGCGCGCCGGCCTTCGTCATTCTTTAGCTCTCTGAGGAGATCGGCTATCTCCAGGTAGTGCTCAGAGAGGTTCTGCACGTTTACAGGGTGGCCGGTTGCCTTTGAGATGGCTGTGGCATACCTGTCGACAAAGCCGGTGCAGCCGGGACAAGCCTCGGGGCTGTTAAACGCGATATTGTTACCAACCACTACCAGAGACCAGGGAGTTATCCCAGGTCCTGTCGGTGGGAGAGGGGTGTCTGCAGGCGGAATTGCAGTATCCGCCAGAGGCAGTACAACGGTCGGTATAACCGCCGTGGGGGCAGGCGCCTTGACCGTCGCCACCGCCGGCGCCGTAGCGACTGCCGATGCGCAGGAGATCAAAGCCAGACTGAGCAATAATACGAATATGGTTGTCTTTATGGTCATTCTCCTTGATAGATGGGCTTGGTGGCCCTGTAATCTGAACAAACGGTTGGTAAACATATTTCCTCCTTGATCGGGGTTTGGGTTTGTTGTGCTCGATTTTTTGGTTCGTAGCATCCGATCACCCAAAATATACTCTCAGTATTGACTCAGTATATGACATTTCTTGCCAATCTGACATTTTGGGTAAACTCACTCTAGAAATCTCTAATTAAGATATATAATGGAAATAGATTTACAGCTTGTTTTAGCGGGGTCAATTAGAGAAATATGTCCACTCAAACTTTATCTCCCGAATCGTTCCAAACCTTTGGCGATTTGCTCAAATATCTCCGCCGCCGCGAACAGCTGACCCAGCTGGAGCTCTCTATAAGCGTTGGTTACAGCGAAGCACAAATCAGCCGCCTGGAACAAAACCAGCGCCTGCCTGATCTCACCTCCCTTAAGGCGCTATTTATTCCTGCCCTGCATCTTGAAGACGACCCTCAACTGGCCGCACGCTTTTTGGAACTAGCCCAATCGGCTCGGCAGGAGGATGCGCCTACACCAGGGATTGCCCCTTATAAGGGATTATTGTATTTTGATGAATCAAACTCCGATCTTTTCTTCGGCCGCGAAACTCTTACAGCGCGCCTGGCGAGCCATGTCATGGATCTATCTGAAGATGCCTCCACCCGCTTCCTGGCAGTGGTAGGCGCATCCGGCAGTGGCAAATCCTCGCTGGTGCGCGCAGGGCTGGCTGTGGCGCTCAAGCGAGCCGGCTGGGAGGTGTTCGTGTTCACACCCACAGCCAATCCCATTAGAATGTTGGAAATGAATCTCGACCCGCTGCTCATAAAAAATGCAGAACGGGTCCTGATCTTAGTGGATCAATTCGAAGAAGCATTCACATTGTGTCACGATGAGCTGGAACGGATCGCCTTCATCGAAAAACTCCTCGCTCTTGCCCAGGATAAAAAGAAGAAAACATCTGTGGTCATTGCCCTGCGCGCCGATTTTTACTCCCACTGTGCACAGTATCCCTTGCTGCGCCAGGCGGTTGCCGCGGAGCAGGAATACATTGGGCAGATGACCAGCGAAGAGCTTCGCCGTGCCATTGAAGAACCCGCCAGGCACGGCGGTTGGGAATTTGAGCCAGGGCTGGTTGAAGTAATGTTGCAGGACCTTTCCACCCATGGATCGCATGAGCCTGAACCAGGCGCTTTGCCCCTCTTATCACACGCCTTACTTTCCACCTGGGAACGTCGGCGCGGACGCACTTTTACACTTAATGGCTATCGCGCTTCAGGTGGAGTGCAGGGTGCAATTGCAGAGACTGCAGAAAGTGTTTTCACCGACCAGCTGAACCAAACCCAGCAGGCGATCGCCCGTGAGGTATTTTTACGGCTCACTGAGCTAGGCGAGGGCACCGAGGATACGCGAAGGCGCGCCGGGTTGAATGAATTAGTCCACCAATCTGCAGAGGCAATTGAATTAAGAACAGTGTTGAATACTCTTGCCGAAGCGCGCTTGATCACCATCAATGAGGATAACGCGGAAGTTGCTCATGAAGCTTTGATTCGTGAGTGGCAAAGACTCCACGAATGGCTATCGCAAGATCGTGAGGGTTTGCTTCTTCACCGTCACCTCACCGAATCAGCCCAGGAATGGACAGAGCGTGGGCACGATCCAGCTGAGTTGTATCGCGGAGCGCGTCTGGCGCAGGCACACGAGTGGGCATCAGCCAATGAAGAAAGATTGAATGCCATGGAGCGAGCCTATCTCACAGCCTCCATTGAACAGGAAGAATATGATGCAATCCAACGTGAGACGCGGCGCCAGCGTGAGCTCGAAGCCGCCAAGGAATTGGCCGATACCCAAAGCCGCGCCGCAAAACAATTAAGGCGGCGGGCAATATTTCTAACCGGCGCTTTCGTTCTTGCTATTGCACTGGCAGGCATTGCGATTTTCTTCGGGAATCGCGCCAACCAGAACGCGACGAAGGCACAAGCCGCCACCCGTATCGCCACCTCGCGCGAGCTGGCCGGCTTTTCCCTGGTAAATTTGAACATTGATCCGGAGCGCAGTATCTTGTTAGCGCTGCATGCTGAGGCACAGGCCGATACTTTTCAAGCTCAAGACGCCCTTCACCGGGCTGTACAGACCTCACGTCTGTTGAAGCGTGTCTCGGTATCTTTAGGCGAGTGCTATTGCTTGATTGCCTTTAGCCCGGATGGCACCCGTCTGGCGACTGAAAGTCGTGATGCGGATGGGCAGCTGACGACTCAGATACGCGACGCCACGACACTGGATGTGATGTTTACCAAACCCGGCGTCTGGGCGGATGATAGGTGGTTGGATGCCAACTACCTGCCAATTGCCGCTCCGAGCGCTGACAATACATCAACGATTCTCACCGTGTGGGATGCTACTGGTCAAAGAGTAATCACCATTGTTACACTCCCCATCTATTTCGACGTCAATGCCCCCTTCATAGACATCAGCCCTGATCAAACGAAAGTGGCTGCTGTATCGTCTTGGGATCGCGGCAATCTCTCGGTGTATGATATGGCGACCGGTCAGCAACTGCCCAAAATAGGCAAACCGGGTTACGGCTATAATGGAATGCTTCGTTTCAGCCCGGACAGCCGAATCTTGCTCACGCTCGGCGCTCTAACGGATGACAATGGGGAAGGGACATTGTGGGATGTGGCAACAGGGCGCGAGCTATTGACTGTGCCAGTGCAAGTTGCCCCCAGTGTGATCGACTTTAGTCCGGATGGCAAGCGGTTCGCTATTGATGAAGAGCAAGTTGTTAGAATCGTCGATATCGCTTCAGGTCAGGATGTGGTGAAACTCTCCGGGCATACCGGCTTTATACAAAATGGCCTGCAATTTAACTCCGATGGAACGCGTCTGGTAACGGTGGCGGGAGATGGCACCAGCCGAATTTGGGACGCCGCTACTGGTCAGAGTCTGCTGACTGTTTTCGGTGATGATTCTCAAATCAGGACAGCTGCACTCAGCCAAGACGGCGCTCGATTGGCGACGCTCAGCGCCACAAGCCTTCAAACGTGGGCTATTGATTCGACCGGCACGCGGGAATGGCTGACAGTGCCAGAGGCAGTGAATTGCGACTGTACAGTCGCACTTAGCCCGGACGGGGTAGAGCTAGCGGTCTTTGGAGGTGATAATACTGTTAAGATCCTGGATAGTTTCTCAGGCCAGACACGGCTCACGCTTCCGGATCCCGGCAATCAAGCGCGGGGACTGGACTTCAGTCCCGACGGAACACAGTTGGCTACGACAGGGTCCGACAACCTGGCCCACGTGTGGGACCTCGTCACCGGTAAAGAATTGTTGGTTCTTGCGAACCCTACAGGTCCCGTGGATCGTGTGATTTTTAGCCCCGATGGGTCTCGGCTTGCTACAATAGATCACAATGGCGAAGCCCGGCTATGGGATGCAACATCGGGTAAGACTTTATTTACCCTGAAGGCATTTGACGGTTATATTATTAACCGGATAGGCATTGCCTTCAGCCGCGATAGCTCCCGTCTCGCAACTGCGGGCGGCTCTTCCGTCACAATCTGGGATACACTTACTGGCCAGGCAGTGCTGGCATTTCCGCCTGTACCAAATTTGTTGGCGTATTCTGTAGCGTTCAGCCCGGATGGAAAGCATCTGGCAGTCGGCTTCCGCGGTGGATCTGCGAACGTCTGGGACGCTGTCACCGGCCAAAAGCTGTTTGACCTATCTGGTCATACAGGCTCGGTTCTAAATATGGCCTACAGCCCAGACGGGACACGCATTGCCACTGCCAGCGTGGATGGCACAGCCCGACTATGGGATGCAACCACGGGTGCCGAGCAATTTGCACTTACCGGACAGACCGGTCAGGTGCCGGGCCTGGCCTTCAGTCCCGATGGCGCACGTCTGGCAACCGGTAGCCGGGATGGAACCGTTCGCGTCTACGCGTTGCGTCTGGAAGACCTCATAAAGATTGCCCAATCACGCCTCACCCGCTCACTCACAATCGAAGAGTGTCAGAAGTACTTGCACATGGATGCTTGCCCTCCCACGCCGTAAGAATGTCTTCTATATCACGTAGGAATTCTTTCGCTGATCCTGGTTTTGGTAACTAATCCCTCGCACTTTGCTTTTCGAAACAGAGATGAATACTATCCTGAAACAGAAAACGAATCTTTGACACAGGTATTCACTTCAATAACATTTTCACTGATCCAATAGCGCCGCCCGGTGTAAGGGCGTAATCCATCCAGGAACGAAAACAGCGGCTCGTAATCCGAGCGGATACTTACCCACAATACGCATGTCGCAGTCATATCTACACCCATTCCTGGCTATTAAGGCATCCGATCGAATCAAGCTTCCAAATCCTGACGATAATCCCCTCGAGAACGACATCGTTTATCATTTCAACCTCCATTGATGAGTGGTTAATATAAATTGGCCGGAACAATTCTCCAGCTGGAGTATCCCAGCCGACGTGTACGTTGCGCTTGTTTACGCCTTGCAGATCATGAATGTAATGCCTGAGCCCGGTAGAGACCGTGTTTCGTTGCTCAGGCTTTGATTATCATACAAGGTTATTGCTTCAGAGGCGATAGGCAGATGTCCCGTCGTGGGAGGGACACTTGTCCCGCATATTGACATTTTAATGACACGAATTTCCCCACACACTGCTTACTGAAGATAACGTTACCAAATTTATATATTGTTGAAAATAGGTTATTACCAAACAATGACAGCCCAAGTGATTGGTAGCCATAGATTTAACATCAGTTGGAAGCTACAGCATAACTGTGGTCAGAAAAGCTTTCGACCCAGGCGAGAACATTTCTTAGGGTAGTTAGGTGGACCTGGCGGGATTCGAACCCGCGGCCTCTTCAGTGCGATAGATGAGCAGGTAGGGAAAAAAGCCGTCTATTACATATATTTTGTTCCAAAATCACCATATTGTTTCAGCATATCTGTACCCGAACTGTTCCCGCGGTATGAAGCAAGGAAAGGTGATCCACTAACTAGCCCTTAGGATAAATGAACTGGTAGCACATTGTCAGATTTTTATACACATTGATTGCCTCCAAGGCTCAACCTCGGTCAAACCATTCAAAAAGGAGGATATCGAACCAATCCTTAAAGCGTGTGCCCGGTTGAGCTGTGGCTGGCCAATGGCTGGCTAGCTTCGCTAGGTGCGCCACGACTACACACACTGCACGGGCCGCGCCGCCGGTAATAGTAGCCCAACGTCGCCACCGCTAGCGCTGCACCCCAAACCGGAAACAGCAAGGTGGGGCCGACCTGAAAGATTATTGCCCCGATGACTTCGATACCCTGTACCCCACTTGCCTCCAAGTTAGCGACCATCTGGGGTAAGCCGGCCCAAATCCCGATGCCACCCACGATCAGCAACACCGATGCAAGCGAGGCCGGGACCACCGCTAGAGCGATGGGGATCCGGTGCCCGGCTAGACCGATCATCCAGCGCGGGAACACCTCACCCCACCGCTGCACCAGGCCGAGCATGAGTACAGCGCCTACCAGCGCGAAGCTCGCCAGAAAGAGTCCCGAGATCCACGTTCCACTCACTTGACCTTGACGCAGGTACTCCTTGCTCATCCCCAGCGGGAATCCAAGCGCCCAAGTATAACGCGTTACAGCGTAGAAGACTGGGGCCACCATCGCTACATACAAGGCGATCTGTCCCCAGCGCGCAGCTTTATCCGGGCTAGTCCAACCCTCCGGGCTATCCTGGCGACCACAATACAGGCAGGCATCACCACTAAGGCGGGCATAGCTGACGGTAGACGCCAGCCAGAGGAACCCGCCGATAAGACACAGTAATTGGTGGATCGTTGCCCATTGAGTCCAGGCCTCCAGGTAGGCCAGGCTCTTCTCGGTAGTGAAGAGGCCGATGAGGGCAGCAGGGATATAACCGACCTTGACCAGCAGATTAAGGCTGGTCATAAGCAGCAGGAGAACCCCGGCGAGTAGTGCTCCGGCGGTTATAAAGAGAGGCCGGAGCGCCCTACTTCGCACCCCACGCAGCATAGCCGCTCCCAGCACCGCCGCAGGAATCCCTGCCATCATCACGACGATCCAGGCCACACCTGGTCCGAACCGTCCGACGAGTGGTCCCATTCCATCGGAAGCGGTTTCGGGAGCGTAAGGGAACCCCCGCCCGCTCACCGCCCAGTAGACCCCCAGCGCAGCGTAAATTAGCGACCACGCCACTGCCGCGTAGGGTGCCCAGCGCTGCCAGTCGCGAACCCTTCCACCTCGAGCAGGCACGACACTGGTCATCCCATTTGAACCAGCGATTAGAGTTTTCATGTTTTTCTCCTTATTTGATAGATAGACATTTCAGTCTTCGATCATTCGTGCATAAATGCATGTGGATATACATAGGTCATTACTCAGTCCTCATTTTTAGTGTACGTGTATCCATATCCACCAAAATGGCAATCGTCGGGTCGCGGCCGGGATGTGCATAATGTTGCCATACTGGTTCCTTCCACTGTCTTACTTAGCCCCCTTGTAGGGTATAGTTGTTTATCAAGAATGTTTATCTTTTAGTTCTACACACTTTCGTCTCAATGCCAAGCAAAGCAATGTAGCTGAGTAGTAGGAACACCGTAATCCATTCAAGCAGAAACACATTCGGGAAGAAACTTGTCAAAATGACCATCAGAGCAATCGAGGCACCCAGGATCAGCAACCATCTTGGCACCTTTCGATGATATCTCAGCATCGCAACAGAAAATATAAAAGCTGTTGATAGCATGATGTATAAAGAAGAAGACCAAAACGAGTGGATCTTAAATAAATTGATTGGGAAAATTGCACTTAAAATCATGCAAACTGCTCCTAATATTCCAAACGCTTGTGTCAAACGCAACATGATGACCTGCACTCTGTCGCTTTTGATCTTCCACACCGACAAACCCAAAAAGAATGCGACAAGCAACAATGCAGTTGAAATGACCCCTATGTTATAGAAAATTGCCCCTCGTGGGTTGATGGTGGGATTACCTAAGTCACTGAGCCAATTACTTGTTGGGGAGTAAAGTAACGGATAACGGCTGTAGGCAAATACTGTGAATGTTAAATAACATAGTACCGCAAGAATCCCGGTGATGAGGCTTAAGGTTTGATTTTTTTCGAGATCCCATTCTCTGACATATTTATGAGTAATTTGATTTTTCATAATCCACTTATAAGTATGATCCCTAAAGGAATAGAAACTACTATCAACATAATGCACCCTGCCGTTCCGATCCTGGCCTCGATGAATTCATCCTAGCTTTTGTGTAGATGCTCTACAACCGTTCAATCGATGAATAGGTAACGGGATGTCGCATGTACCTTAACCTCAAAGGAGCCACCTATTCCACCTCAAGCGCTGGCA
>CAWEKR010000011.1:0-434063 GCA_963809615.1 uncultured Chloroflexia bacterium | reverse complement strand
GGTCCCTTCCAATCAATATAATGTGCAGATGGTGCACGCCTGGGGTGAGATCCAGGGCAGTCCCAGCGATGGAATCGCACTTCAGGTGGCAGGTTGGAAAGTTTCAAACCTCCCCGATGAATTCATCACCGGTACCCTCACCACCCAATCAGGCCAGACCCTGCTGAACGCCCTTGACCGTACCTATAACCTGGTTGATCCGCCGACCGCCATTCCCGATGGCACCCAGGTCGGTGTCCAGGCAGTCGTCCTGGGTGGCACCCCACCAGCTCTCAATTGGAAGTTCATCGAGACCGGCCAGATCCCATTTTCCTACGGAGCCTCAAACACCTGCGGTGGCGGTGGTGGGGGTGGGAGCGGTTCAGCTGATGCCAACTTCGGTGGGGGTGCATTTGCCCTGCTGAACCTGGATGGTCAAGCTAGTGTTGCTACACCAGCAGATCCTGCACCCTATCAACCGGGTGACGAGATCAGCGCAGACTCAGGCACAGCCTACGTTACCCAGCATATTTACCTGGGTGGCAATACCTCTACCGAGGTAGGTTTATCGCCTGACCCCTCCTCCGGGTTGAATATGGATTGGGGCTACTCTCTGATCGGCGAATCCCTGGCAGGCATCGACCAGTATAATAACCTGCCCATCACGGTTTGGGGACAGGTCGACCATCTGGATAACCATATCGTTTATATCGATGTGACCCGCTATGAGCCGGTTTATCCCGGCAACCAGATCCAGGTATGGACCGGCACGGAGCAGATCCTCACCCTCGATGGTCAAGAAGTGGTTTTATTTACCACCTCAGCAGGTGAAAGCTATGTTCTTAATTCGTCTGTGGATTTTCCTCCCGCTGATGCCAATATCATCGGCCGCCTGGGTGACCTGATCGAGATCGAAGGCTACCTCATGCCTGACCACCAGGTTGGCGGATACCTCGTGCTTAAAGATACCTCCGGTACCACCCAACCCGATGGGATTGCCGATAGTGCCCAGGTGCAGGTCTGGGACCACAGTCAAGACCCGAGCACAAATCCGGGTGCGGTCCTCCAGGGCACGGTCACCATCGACAATGTCGAGCTGGCTTATGATGCCATCAACATGGATCGCTGCCAGGCAACCGCAGCCACCGACCCGAACATGGCTCCCTGGTTGTATGTCCAGCCAATGTGGGTCTTTACGGGCCACTTCAACGACGGTCGCCGCTTCATCGCCCAAGTTCAGGCTCTTCCCGACGACTATTTGCAGTAATCCTTCCGCGGGCGGTTTCGACAATGCCGATCTCCCAGCATGCCCTGATTGTGGATCATCGAACACTGCGAGTGTACAAATAGGTGTCATCGGAAGGACGATTCATTATTTTGAATTAATAAATTGAATTCAATTTCATTGCTTATTGCATCGAGAAATGTTTGCCTATCATTCTGTTTTTTTTATTTCGTCCAAATCCCCCATCATCTGCTATTTTGTCCCAATTAAACTTGTGATAACCCGGCTGTTCGTTTGCTATCACCGTAATGCAAACCGAAGGAGTATCCTCTAGTTTGATCGAATATTTTTCTCTTCAACCTTACTGATCATTTAATCCCCCTCCATTGAGGATTTGCTGCATACTTTTTTCAACCCTCGACTCCCGGGTTTTGGATTGTTTGGGTGCAGAAAAATAGAGTATGTACGCTCTTTGCCGTCCCGGCGTCAATGCTTCAAAAGCAGTTTTCAAGGCAGGGATTTCATTTAATTTTCTTTGAAATTCTTCGGGAACTTCATATTCTGTCGTCTTTTTATAATCCACTTTCAACCCGGCTTTTTCCACTTCAATGGCTTCATCGATATAAGCTTTCAAGATGGGTTCCATCTCAACGATTTCTCGAACATTGGTGAACCGGATCTGGCGCCCCGCCTGAACATTCTTCGTCTGTTGGATTAGAATATCATTGGGATCCTTTAACAAGGCACCTTTGACGAATAAAAGTGCGCAGTATTCTTTAAATACATGCATTAAAACGATGTTGCTTTTCTGTAACGTGTAACAAGCTACACTCCACTTCAATTCTTCAGTCAGCTGGCAGTCAAGAAGGATCATTCTCAATTTCTCCAATTCTTCCTGCCACTTATCGCATTTACTGATATATACATCCACCTTAGGATTCATCTTATTCATATTGATACTCCTATGTATAAAATATTTGCTCCAAGCTACCTGCTGGCAATTTCTGGCGAATACTGCCTGATAATTGATACTAAGGGGTGTTTGCAGTATATCATGTCAATTATCGGCCTTACAGCAGTAGGTGTTCTTGCTTCAGTCGGTCATGATGTTAGTATAAATCTTTTTGTGTAAGAGCCAGAAGCCTAATGACCCAATAATTGCTCCGCCGATTACTGCGATGATGATCCATTCGAAAAATTGTCCCAAAATGAGCCCGTTGAACATCTGCCAATACTCGAACCAAAAAGTATCATACTTTTCCCCAAATATATTGAGCTGCTCGAGGTGAATTAATTTCCCCGTTGAAAGCAAAACAGCATAATAGGCATAATAACTGAGAATGGCGCATGACCATGTGAGCATGCCGGCCAACATTGGGTAAATTACTTTTCGTGAATACCTGGTTTCGAAAATAACCACTGGTATGATCGGCACGAGCCAGATACCGAAATTCATTATCACAACAACCGGCACAACCAGAAAGGATTTCCCCAGGCTGCCCCATGAAAAGTGGGCCAACCAGTCCAGGTAGAACCAGTCGATTATGCCAAAAATGAGCCCTAAAGCGGCATAACGAAGGAAACGGTATCGAGGTTTATTCATTTATTCCCTTTACTAAATATCATCATCGGTCAGCCATGCATACAGGCAATAATAACCTGACCCATCCGGCTATTTCTTGCTTCTTCCAGGGACACAAGATGATGCACTCGCGTGATGGATTAAATAATTTCTAGACCGATCTCAGGGACCTGGGCTGAGCAGTTGCACAGATTTTCCAAACAACCGGTCTCCAGGTTGATTTAGAGAACGGTCTTTTATTTACCAGGGATGACCTGAGTTACATCATTTATACGATAGCATTGATGATTGCATTCAGAGGGCATTGCTTCACTTTCGATTCACATCATGAATCCTCACCTGTCCACTACACGTTTTTTTTCAGTGGCTTTATGTAAAAGAAGGAGTTATTGGCCATAAAATACTTTGACTATTGCTAATGTATTGTATGGTAATTCATTTGAGTAGAAGATTTCGTCCCAGCCAGATCGTCCAGATTGGATACAGGATATATGTTCCCAACCATCCAAAAAACGCAATATAGAGATACCATGGCATGGACTCCATGCTATCAATTCCAGTGAATATCCCTAGAATACCGATCAGTCCAACTGCCATGAACGCACCCACAACAAGCCCAAATAATATCAGGTTGTGTGGCAGTGCGTCACCGCGTATCATGGAATAACAAAATGCCACCAGCCACAAGCCGATCAAAGCGTACCCGACCGCTGAATACCACCCTGCTAGAACAAAGTCTGTAAAGCCATAAATGATCAGGACCGATCCGACAATGGTAAAGATTGCACCAACCACTGCAAAAGCAAGCGCAATTTGACTCATCAACGGTGACTTCGCATGATGTTCGGCGTACATCATCCACGCCAGAACCGCACTAGAGATCCCGATAATGGCGTTGAAAACATCATTGACCTTACCAAAGGACATATTCACTGTAGCCATCATGGTGAGAAATATCAATGCAAGAATAGCCGAGACTCCTGTTACGATTGCCACCCAGCCAATTGTAGATGCTGAGAAGTTGCTTATTGTCATAGATTCCTTATTCTGATTCATAGGATTTTCGATAATGTCACTGGTTTTTATCATTCGTATTTCCCTCTTAAGTTAAAATTAAGTGTTTATACCATAATTTATACTAATTTGACCATATTTGGATAATTTATCCCTTTATTCTTACCTGTTTCTAATGAAGAATCTCCTGTTTATAGCCTGGTTTATAAAATATTGAGAAAAGTTAAAAGATGGAAAAGAAGGTTTGCACTGTACTTATTGTATCTAAGTACAATGAGTGAAAAAGTTCTTGTGTGTCAATAGCCGCCCGGTCTTTACCACGCGTAGTCGGGTGGATGTTTACCACCCATGATCGGGTTGATGTTTACCACCGGGATTGCGGGATCAGGTATTTTGGATAAACGAATGAGCTTTCGATAGGGCCTCCTTTCTACGACTTTTCTGGCGATAACTCTCGCCGGTGATCACAATCAAATGAGCATGATGGGTCAATCGATCCAAAGCTGCACTTGCCAGAAGTGGATTTCCAAAGACTTCATGCCATTCTTCATAAGCGCGGTTGCTGGTAAGGATGATGGAGCCGCGTTCGTAGCGTTCTGCAATGATCTCATACAGGTCCTGGATCGCGGAAGGCAGCAGGGGTTGCAATCCGAAGTCATCCAACACCAGCAAATCACAGGTGAGGATATGGGATAACAGGAATGGGTGTGGGCTATTGGCACGGGCGCTATGAACATCCATCAGCAAGCGATGGATGGAACCAGACAAGACCTTGAGATCCCGCTTGATGGCTTCAATGGCCAGAGCATTCGCCAGGTGGCTCTTTCCCACACCCGTTGGACCGCACAACAGGATATTCTCATGCCGTGAAACAAAGGCACAGGTAGCCAGATCCGTGATCAAGGAACGATTGATACCAGGCTGGGCGGAGAAATCAAAATAAGCCAGGTTTTTCTGGGGATCACAACCTGACTTGAACAACTGTTGTGCCATGCGCTTCTGGCTGCGGCGTTCGAGTTCATCATCCAGCAGCAACGCCAGGAATTGGGTAGGTGCAAGCTGTTCAGTCACGGCTTGTTCTGTACGCAGTTCGAGGGAGTTGAGCATCCCTGAAAGTCTGAGCTGGCGCAATTTGGGGAGCAAGGGATGGGTGATCATGACTGCACTTTATCCACTGCGATAAAGAACTCGGTTGGTTTTCTGGCAAATGTGTAGTCCTTGCGAACCATTTCAAGCGGCATTTCTGGTAACGGCTGGCAATCAAAAGCTGCGTTGAGAATGTCTTTGATCCGCCTGTAGCGCAGGTCACCAAAGTAGATGGCGCGTGCACAAGCAGCTTCCAACCTTTTACCACCCACACTGTCTTCCAACCTCAGAATGGCTTGCACAGAGCGCAAGCGATCAAGAGGCCGATCCGCTAACAGGTGTTCTACCACCTGCAGGGTGGCAGGACCCAGATGTTGGGCTGCCTGGCGGCAATACTGGGGAGTTTGAGTAAGGTAGGCAGTTTTGAAGGGCGGATAATCGTCGATACGGGTGCTCCATTGACCTTTTTGGTGCAGTTTAACATGGCTACTGACCAGCTCTTGACCTGCATAAATCTCAACCATGCTTTCATGGATGTAAGCTTCCAGGCTCTTTCCTACCCAGATATATGGCACGGAGTAGTAACTCCCATCGATCGACACATGGCAATCCTGGTGAACCTTGACGGGACGGATCTCCAGCAGGGCAAAGGCTGTTTCTGGCAGGGCTTGCAGAGAAGCTCGTTCATATTCCTCAAACAGGTACAGCGGCGCTTTATGGGTGGTGCCATGCTCGCGTAACCCCGCTACCTGCATCACCCATTTGTGTAGACGCTGGTTGGCAAAATGGATATCCGCAAATTCCTGCCCTGCCATGAAGTTGCGCACTACATAATGCACCCCACTTTCCACCTTGCCCTTTTGCTGGGGTTGGCCTGGAGCGGTTGGACTGATCAAAAAACCATAATGCAGTGCCATCCGGCGATAGGCTTCTCCCAGGACAGGATCATAGACCAATGCTTTGATCACGGCTGCCTTTAAGTTATCTGGCTTGACCCGCTTGGGAACGCCGCCAAAGTACTCGAATGCATGACGATGCAGCTTGATCCAGGTGGTGACCTTCTGGTCAAAGACCAGCTCCGCATATTGGTGGCGACTGTAGCACAAGGTAGCCACAAACGCATAGGCCGTTCTCACGCCCCCACTAACCGGATCGAATAGCTTCCCCACGCTGCCAAAATCAACTTGCATTTCCTCTCCTGGTTCAGTATGTACCCGGATCACCGCCTCTGTGCTCATATCCACCGGTCTCAGGTGATGCACAAACCGCCTCACGGATGAATAGCTCCCTGAGTATCCATAATCTTCCCGCAGTCGTTGCCACATGGCTGTCATCTCTATCCCCTGCTCCAGCATGCGCTCCACCAACCCAGCATAGGTTTCCAGGGTCGAGGGCGACTTTGGCGGCTGAGGCGCTGGCCCTAATAGCGTGACTAAGCGCTCCACATCTGGCAGCTCCTGTTCCGTTTCCAGGAACCCTTCCTTCTCTGCCGTGACCTTATACTTGTGAACCGTCGGCCTGGATATCCCTAAATCTATGGCGATCGCCCTTTCGCTTTGACCGCTTCGTAATCGATACAAAATATCTCTGATGTAATTCATGTGTATTCGCTCCATGTCTCTGCCTCTCCCATTCAGCTTTTCTTGGGAGAGATTCTGCCACAGTGGTAAACACCGGGCGACTATGGGTGGTAAACATCGAGCGATCATGACTGGTAAACATCGGGCGACTATGCCTGGTAAACATGAGCCGACTATGCCTGGTAAAGTCTAGCACGGTCAATGACACTTATTGTATCTAAGTACAATGAGTGAAAAAGTTCTTGTGCTTTTTTCGCCTCTTTCGGGCAACAAAATCTATTCCCCATTCATGGATTGTCCTCATCACGTGACCACTTCCATGCCTCTCGAATTGCTAATAACTAATCTCTACCCTACGCTTTCCTTAAATCTTCTTATCCCTCTTGTGGAAACAGAACATCTGTGCTATTATTAGTGTGTAACTACTCACCCTTCCGGCTGTGCACTGCTGTTTCCGGTTTGCCAAAGATATATGACTTGTTTTTCTCCTCCCCTAATTTCCGCTTTTAGGAAATTGGGGGAGGTTGGGAGGGGGTAGTCAGAATCGTCGGACGGTATACATAGCTTCTAACCGCGTCAATGATTTTGCTAACGATTTCTGATCTCGCGGTGAGTAATTACATTAGTGTGTAACTTCTCACTCGGTTTTGAGTATGTGCAATCCTGCCTATGCTAATCTTCTCCTTGTGTAACCATCCCTACAGCCCTCCCATTCCATATCATATTCGTTTTTATTTGAATTTTATTTTTTTTATTAATAATCCCCTCTTTCTCCCGTCCTTTCCAATCTTCCATGGAGCAGCAATGCACAACTCCAGCTTATCTATGCTCATCAATCCTTTTTACCTTACCCAGCGATCACCTGCCTGTATAGCTCTTCCACCATCTCCATGCACCGCCCGTATTCCGCTCGCTCCTTCACCAGCTGCAGGTTCCTCTCCCTTGCTGCCGCCCTCATCCCAGCCTGTGAGATAGCCTTAATAATGGCCCCTGCCAATGCCTCTGGGTCATCCGGGTCCACCAGCAAGCCGTTCTCACCAGGAGTGATCCATTCGCGCAGGCTCTCAATGTCCCCGGCGATGGGGAAACATCCGCATGCCAGCGCCTCCACCAGCGTGTTGGGCGTCCCATCGTGGGTGGTGATGGAAAGCGTGATCTCTGCGCTCCTGAACAGCTCAGCCATCTGCTGTCGGCTCTGTTTCGGCAGCAGCTCGACCTTATCATTCATCCCAGTTTCTGCCAGCCATTTTTCCGCCTGCGCTTCTCCGCTCATCCCCGGGCAGATAAAGTGAACCTTCGGGATTTTCGCAATCACTGCCGGGATGGCATGAAAAAATGTATCGTTGCGAACGTAGGCTCTAAATCCCCGTGGATTAATGATCTTAATCGGGCGGTCTTCATCCAAAGTTCTGTCACCAAGGTAAAAAGTATCCATCCTCACGCCCCCGGCACACGGCACCAACACCTGAGGTTTCCCCGCCTCGAATCCCAGCTCTCCTGCCAATCGCTGGTCTCGGTGGCAGTCACAGTGCAGCCCATTAGCCGATTTCAATGCTTGTCGGGTGTACCTCGCCATCGCCGCCGTAGCTTTGGCATGCAGCGTAAAATCATTTCCCCACACCGAGATCACCAGGGGAGGCATTCTCAGGCCGCTACTTTCAGCTCGCTTCATCGCCACCGATGCGATCATGCCTTCGTAGGGGATGCGCATCGCATGCACCAGGTCAGGCTGAACCCGATCAACGCTTTCTGCCAGCGACCTGACCGCCCCGGGGAAAGTGAGGGGCGCCATGATCTGCCTGATCATCGTGCGGGCTTCCACCGGCACCACCCGCCGGATCAAATTACCCCTGCGACTTCCCCCTTGCTCCGTCGTGCCCAGGCTTCCACTCATCGCCACCGTGACGATCACCAGTGAAGCCAGCCCATCGACCGGCTGGCACGGAAAGCTCGATGCCAGGTGCACCTCATGCCCTCCAGCGATAAAGTAGCTCATCCAGCTCAGGGCGATGGGTGATCGACCGTCGGCGACGAATAGCAATCTCATGGGCTATAGGGTACAACACTTCTTCCAGAAAAGCAATAGATTACCCTCTGGTTTGGGGGTGCCTCAAAATAGTTGTTATAGCTCTGTCTATCAATTGCCGTAGGGGTGCGACCAGTCCGGTTTTAGATCGGCTCAAAATGGTCGCAACACTTCTTTCTGGGCAGCCCCCAACTCAAGCACCTGAGTGCTTGACGAATAGCTCATAAATCCGTATCCTGGAGGGTAGCAAGATAGTGTTGCCTCGAAAATGAATTTCTAACCGATAGGAGAAATGCTGATGAAATATCTCACCGATATACAGGCCTCGATAAATTCGCCCGGTCAAATGGAGGAGCTATATCAAAATGCCAAAGGTATGCATGAAGAAGCCGAGTTCCGTGGTGACCTCCAGGTAGTTTTGGATAATTCTCCCGATAATCTCTTGCTAACCGCCTGGCACGCACGATTTGAACACCAACCACTGCCCAAAACGAGACGTGTCACCAGCTGGGTCCTGGCTGTGGGGTTGGGGGCGATCACCGGCCTCATCCTATGGGCAGTTTCAAATCCAAATTGGTTATTCCTATCCGCGATCCCCATTCTTTTACTCATCTGGTCCCCGATCGTCACCATCCCCACCTTGATCTTCCTGGCAGTCGTTTCCAAAAAGAACTACCTGTTCTCTGCCATCTCAGCCGTTGGTTTGATCGCTGCAGCTGTCTATATTCTACTGCTCGCCCCGGGTATGCCTGTAAATTACGGCCGTGATTATACAATCCTGATGGTGATTACACTGCCTTTGCTTTGCTGGATGGGACTGGGAATAGCAGTCCTCAAATTAAAATCCACCACCGGCAATCGCTTTGCTTTCTTGATCAAATCGATCGAGGTAATGATCACCGCCGGAGTGTATTTGATTTTCGGTTTCGCGTTTGGGATGATCACCCTGGGCATGTTCGCTGCCTTGAACATAACCCTTCCAGAGCTCGTCATTCGCCTGATTGCTGCGGGAGGCTTTGGCCTGATCCCAATTATGGCAGTGGCCACCATGTATGACCCGCAAGTGCTGCCCGAAGCGCAGGATTTCAGCCAGGGCTTGAGTAAATTCGTGTCCACCATGATGCGTATATTGCTTCCACTTACCCTGATCGTCCTGGTTATTTACCTGTTTGTTATCCCGTTTAACTTTACGGCACCATTTATGAACCGAAATTTGCTCATCGTGTATAACATCATGCAGTTTGCCATTATCGGATTATTGATCGGCGCCACCCCGCTCAAATTGGACGACCTTTCTCCAATGATCCAAACCTGGCTTCGCCGTGGGATTATCGCGGTTTCCATCCTGGCGCTGGTGATCAGTGTGTATGCCTTATCAGCTGTTGTGTACCGGACGGCGATCGATGGGGTCACCCTTAATCGCCTGACGATCATCGGCTGGAACATCATCAACATTGTCATTCTCGGGTTCGTGATTTATACTCAATTCAAGCAGCAATCGCCTGCCTGGCATGAGCGCTTGCAAAATGGCTTCAGCAAGGCAACCACTGCCTACTTGATTTGGTCAATCTTCTTGGTGCTCGCATTACCTCTAATTTTTAGATAGCATGCTTAACATTCTTTTAGTTGAAGATAATCCTCACCTGAGCCCCGCCCTAAAGGCGGGGCTTGAGGCTGTCGGGGGTGTCTCTGTCATCTATGCTTGCACCCATGGCGAGGAAATCCTCGAATATTGCCTGCAGTCGCAACCAGGCCAGGGAAATTCAGTTATATTAATGGACGTCCAGCTTGCCGGCCCAATGAATGGCATTCAGGCGGCTGCTGCCATCCGCCGGGAGTTTCCCCGCTTCCCAGTAGTTTTTTACTCCATCCAGGATGATGACCGCTATTTTAGAGATTTTCGGAGCTCGGGGATCTTAAGCCATTATGCTTATGTACGGAAATCCAACTACCTTCTTCCCGGTATGCTCATACCATTATTAAAACTGGCAGTGAATGGTGGCAGGCTCATCGATCCTGAAATCGCGGCCCGTGTGCGCGAAGTGCAGGAGAAGGATGAGCATGACCCTTTGGATTTACTCGAGCCAAACGAGCGGGAGGTGGCCAGGTTGCTCGCCGATGGCATGACTAATGAGCAAATCGCCACCCGGATGGGGTTCAGGGACAAGCGGACCATCAGCCGGATCAATGGTCAAATTTATCGCGTATGGGGGCTGAACCAATCCACAACCGACGAGAAAATTGCCCGCACGCGCGCTGCGATTATCCTCAACAGCGGGAAATTGGTCAGCTGGGATGATAATGGTGAGATAATCCAGGATGAGACGTAGATCCTGAACGTCCCTGGATTAGCGATGATATTCCAATATCCATACCTGATGATGCCTTCAAGCCATGTCCAGTGATTTTCCCCTCGATTGGGCGACCCTGGCAGTCTCCATTTTTAATACCATCCTGCTGTTGTGGCTGGGTCTGACGGTAATAATGAATTCCGAGCGCCGCTCGGTCGGGGTATGGGTTGCAGGGGCTGGTTTGCTGATGGGCAGCCTGTTTTTCCTCAGCCACACCGCCATCCTGGGCATGGGTCCTCTCCAGCCCGATGTCAGGCTCGATTTATGGTGGCGCACAGGTTGGATCCCGGTGGTCAGCATGCCGTACGCCTGGTACCTGGTCATGCTATGGTACTCCAGCTATTGGGATGACCCCCACAGCGCCATTCATCAGCGCCACCAAATCCCGATCATCCTTGCCACGCTGTTGGCCGTCAGCACGGTTGGGCTGGTATTCCTATTCAACTCCCTGCCCACCTATAACCAACTAATTCAGCTCGACCTGGGAGGTGTCCTATCCATCGGCGGTATCCCGGTGCTGACGGTCGTCTATCCGTTCTACCTGATCTTGTGCCTTGGTTTCTCGTTAGACGTCCTGCTCCATCCCGGGAAACCCGTAAGGTTAATGGGGCAGCTTGCGCGCCAGCGGGCTCGACCCTGGTTGTTGGTTGCCACGAGCTCCTTGCTATTGGTCAGTTTATTGGTTGGCGCGATCATTGTGTGGGGCGTCTCCAACGCCAATCGTGGAATTAACCCATTAGCATTCGCCCTGATCATCTCCAGTTTTGATCTGCTCATCGATGTGCTGATTGCAGTCACCATTTTATCTGTCGGGCAGGCAATTATTTCCTATGAAATTTTTACGGGTAAAGTATTACCCCGTCAGGGATTAAAACGCTATTGGAAATGGGCAATAGTCCTGGCATTCGGTTTTGGAATCGTAGTGTCTTGGGCTCTTCTTAATCATCTCGAGCCGATATATATCCTTTTCTTAAGTATTATCTTGATCACAGTCATTTATGCCGTCCTGGGTTGGAGCTCCTTCGTTGAGCAGGAGCGCTACCTCAGAAGCCTCCATCCTTTTATTACCAGCCAGCATTTGTACGACCAGCTCATGCTTCAAAATCCCGATGCTTATGACCTGGAAATAACCGGCACTTTTCGCGCCCTGTGCGCCGATATATTGGGAGTCAAACAAGCATACCTGGTGCCTCTGGGCATTTTTGGACCCCTTGTGGGTAGTCCTCTATCCTATCCAGCAAGCATTGGGACTGAACTCCTCGAAGCGCTTCAGCTGGAGATCCAACAATCAGTCACCAAAAATATCGGGTTTACCCCCCTTCTACTGCCAGATTCAAAGCATTTTGGGCGCAATGCAATAGCCATATCCTTATGGAACGAGCGTGGCTTGATCGGGGCGTTAGTACTGGGAGAGAAGCAGAATTCAAGCCTGTTCACCCAGGAAGAGATCGAGATTGCCCGCACGGTAGGCGAGCGTTTGATCGACGGCAAAGCCAGTAATGAGCTGGCTCGCAGGCTGATGGAGCTGGAGCGACAGCGCCTATCTGAGACCAGGGTGGTGGACCAGCAGACCCGGCGCACTTTGCATGATGACATATCTGCCACGCCTTCAGGCAGTGATGATTAAGCTATCCGCCGGGTCATCGAATGCAAACGGTGCCATCCAGGAGCTGGGTGATATCCACCACGAGCTATCTGACCTTATGCACGAATTACCCATCATTATCGAGCCAGAGCTCACCCGCCGGGGCTTGGTGGATGCGCTGCAGCTTTCCATAGAAACTGAATACCGCCCTTATTTCAGTTCATTAACCTGGCAGGTGGACGAGAAAGTAGCGGAAAATATCCATTCCTTCACACCCTATATATCAAATGTTCTCTACCATGCCGCCCGAGAAGCGGTGCGAAATGCCGCCCACCATGGTCGCCTGTCTGAAATTGATCAGCCCATTAATTTAAACATTGCCATTACCTGGCAGGAGAGATTAATAATATGCATCCAGGACGACGGGATAGGTTTTGACCCAACCTCAAAAAATGGTAATGCGCGCGGTCAAGGTTTAGCTTTGCATAGCACGCTGATGGCAGTCGTGGGTGGATCTCTAGCAATTGAGAGTATTGCCGGTAGAAAGACTCAGGTTATCTTGAAACTTCCAGCGTAAATCAGGCGAATGTTTTCAAACCTGTTCCGAATTTCACATATAATTAGTTGACACACTCAATTAACTAGTCTAAAATGAATTTATCGGGTGGGAAGAGGATTGTGCATCAACGCTTCTTTGAGTCCTAAGTGTAAGCAATTGAGGAGGAGAACATGGATGAAACACCTGTCTTACAAAAAAGCAAATATAGAAAGAAAATACTCAAAGCGATCTACATTTTCACTGAACTCGCAATCGGGCTGCTTGCAATCGTTGGATTATTGATCGGGTTTAAATCGACGTCAGTCCAGGCTGCACCGGTTAACGTAGGAATAATTCTGAACGGTGACATGACTGAAAATTCCCTCAACTGGCAGGGCGTTCAAGGGCTTTTACGAGCGGAAACAGAGTTTGGGGTAGTTGGAACGGTATATACATCTACCGATCCCACAGAAATTATCTCCGACTCCTTGCAATGCGCTCTCGATCTTAATGATTTGTGTATCGGTGTAGGCTTTATGACGACCGAGGCTATCTCAATCTCGGCGTCAGTGCACACTGCTACTATATTTGTCAACATAGATGGGATGTATCTGAGTTATCCACTCAACTTGCGTGCCGTTTCATTCGCTTCCGAAGATGCCGCATACATGGCAGGCACCTTGGCTGCTTTAATGAGCCAAAGTGAGATCTTAGGTGACCTGGGTGGCATGGTAATCCCTCCTGTAACAGCATTCACTGAAGGTTTCAAGAACGGGGCACAATGCGCTGATCCTGGGATTACCACAATTATCAGTTATACCAATAACTTTAATGATCCCGTTATGGGAGCACAATTTGCCCAGGGTATGATTACCCGGGGAGCAGATGTGGTATTTGCCGCCGCCGGAGGAACTGGCGATGGCGCTATCATCACTACCACCCAATCAGGGGTTTGGGCAATTGGTGTGGACACTGATCAGTATATTACCTTGTTTGATAGTGGCACAGTGACTGGTTCCAATTACCTGCTGACCAGTGCGATGAAGCATTACGACAATGCTGTCTTCAATACGATATCTGATGTGGTTTCCAGCGCTTTCACACCAGGAAACGTCATCTATGGTTTGGCAGCCTCTGGTGTAGGATTGGCCCCCTTCCATGAGACTGAAGAATTCATTCCTTTGGGTGTGCGCACCTGGCTGGAATTGGTAAGCCATGCTATCAGTGATGGGAGAATTGAGCCACTCAATCCTGAGAGTCCGTGCCTGGTGATGTACGAAAATTATCTGCCACTCACCCGGCGTTAGGTTGATGCAAGTATCAATGTAGGCTGTTGAATACTCGGATAAACACTTCGACCATCGCTTCAACATTGATCTCTTCCGCCACAATCCGGTAGGAAGCTTCTCCCATCAGGCGCAGCCTGGTCGGATCCGATAGTGCTTGTTGGAGTACACCTCTTAACGCTGGCAGGTCATCAGGCGGAACCTGCCAGCCATTTTCACTTCGCACCAGGTCTTCCTGCGTGCCATCGCCGCGTGCCACGATGACGGGCAGCCCATGCGCCATCGCCTGCTGGACTGCGAGCCCCCCGGTGCCAGGCAGGACGAAAAGGTCCGCTCTGGCAAAATATGGCTCTAGCTCAGCACCATGCTTTTCACCGACAAATTCTACACCAGGGTAGATTTCATCTGCGAGAGTTTCAAATTCCTGCCTACCAGGTCCTTCACCAACGATGATCAAATGCGGTTGGAGCTCCTCGGGTAAACCTGCACTTGCTCGAATGAGTAAATCCACCCGCTTACGTGACTGCAATCGCCCGACAAATATAACCGTCCCTTGTGCGTTGCCTTGTTGGATCCTGGGCGCGGGTGGAATGAGTGCATCCGGTTCCACCGCGTTGGTCGCCACGAAAACCTTCTCAGGTGCGAGACCCAATTGACGGTATTGTCCGGCACCTTGCTGACTGTATGCAATGATGGCATCCAGAGCGCTAAACAAGTTTAACCGCTCCCTCTGGCGAAAGCCAGCCAGAGGTCCACGGATTGCAGGTGCACCGAGCCCCCATCCAACCACTTTGCGCCCATTCTGATGCATCCAATCGATCGCTCTGCGGGTTGTGGGGAAGCGTGGGTTGGCTTCCACAACCAGGATTTCCGGCTGCCAGGCTTCTAACCAGCGCAGAAAGCCGTCCTGCCAGCAGACGAAGAAGGATGAGCTCGGATCACCCAGGCAGCGGTTTTTCACTATCACATGTCGGGCAACCTGGAGCTGAGCCACCGCTTGTATGCCTTCACCCGGGAGGGGTTCCCCGGTAAGCACGCTCAACCCCCCCTGGCATTTCCCAGCCAGCGAATCGAAAAATACTGCCCGGTAGGAGGGCAGCACCCGCTGCTGTAGACCCACTCTCCCAGGAAAGGTGTCACTCATCCTAAGTTCAACGCTTTTAGGTATCCATCGACCATTGTGTCAAGTCCGAAGGCGCTTTCAGCTCTTTGCCTGGCTGCCGCTCGGTAAGGAGCCTGATTATCCAAAATTGTGATTACTGCCCTGGCGAGGCCATCGATATCCGGAGGGTCTAAATTCCACGGGTCGCCTCCATATGGCACCAACACACCGGCGCCTGTGGTTACAATTTCGGGCAGGGCACCGGTATCGAACGAGGCGACGGGCAAGCCGCATGCCAGGGCCTCGATGACAGAATTCGGGCAAGCAGGGTTCAGATCTGCTGCGAATAAAACGTGCGCTGAATGGTCGATCTCCGGGATGATCTCGGGAGGCACATGCCCCGTGAAATTCACCGTTATCTTGGTCTTGCCGATCCATTCCTGCTGTAAAGCGAACGACACACGCCCAACAACCACGATTTCTATATTCCGGTTATAGACACGCGATAATCTCTCTCCCATGTTGATGGCCATCTGCAGCCCGGTCTCATAACCACCACCGATGGTGCCTTCAACCAACAAAATGCGCTCATGGTCTTCGGGGGGTTCGCCGGTTCCAGTGGGAATAAAGCGATCCAGATCAACCCCGTTATGAACAACTTGCCATGGAACAGCGTTTCTCCCGTATTTACGTTCCCACCATTGATGGGAAAACTCGCTTTGATAAACGATCTGGTCAGCAAGTCGAGAACGGATCAGCGAAAGGATGATATTACCGTATTCCGCCCGGATGAAGTGGCGCAATCCTGTCCGTTTCTTGCGGTGGATCCAGTTCATCCCATCCAGGCGCTGTATAACCCGGGTTCCGTGCTGTTTTTCCCGCCAAATTCCCGCCAGATTCCGAGTTCCTCCAATTACAAGGACAGCCTCATAGGGTTTATCTGCCAGGCTGTATGATACACCTATGCCCCGCGTTTGTAACCCTTGCGCCATCCTGGCGCGAAACGAAACCATACCCCCGGCACCGCGTACGTTGGGGATCAGGCAGACCCTGGACGCCGGGTTATTCATAGCTATCAACCATCCTTCGATAGGAAATCGACCGTCGTTTATTTCGCGTGCTTGCCATCACCCAACCGATAGAACTTAAAACCGGCCTCCGTCCATGATTGCGTGTCCCACCCACCGACGGTGTCGAGAGCCCATCGAGCTGGAGTTAACTCCTTTAGCCGAATGGGGTCGATTTCCTTCAGCTCTCGATGACCGACCAGCAAAATCAGGACCTGGGCATCGCGAACAGTGGCTTCAATTGTAGGCTCTGAATTCACACCGGGTACCTGTGAGTTTAGTTTGTATGGTTCATAACTGTGCACAGTTGCTCCGGCGTCGGCGAGTAATTTTGCCACTTCGATGGCCGGGCTCTCGCGCAGGTCATCCACATCCGGTTTGAATGCCAACCCGAGGGCTGCGACCTGTTTACCTACCAGATCCTCTCCAACGATACGCTTTACCACTTCCATGACGAACTGAGGCTGCTTATCATTCACTTGTCTGGCAGAATTGATGAGCTCCGTTAGATCAGGGGCAACCTCAACCAGGAACCATGGATCAACGCTGATACAGTGACCACCAACACCCGGTCCGGGTTTAAGGATCTTTACCCGCGGATGACGATTGGCAATTTTAATAGCCTCCCAAATATCAACGCCAAACCGATCTGCCAGCCTGGAAAATTCATTGGCGATGGCAATATTTACATCACGGTATGTATTCTCCATCAATTTAACCATTTCAGCCGTGGTTGCATCGGTCAGAACAATTTCTCCGGTAACAAAATAGGAATATAAATCCCTTCCTGCTTCAGACGAGGCCTTATCAATCCCTCCAATCACGCGGGCATTCTCGGTAAGCTCCTGAATAATCCTTCCCGGCAGGACCCTTTCGGGTGAATATGCCAGGTGAAAATCGGTACCGGCCACCAGTCCTGAGCGTTCCAGGATCGGTTTCACTAGGTCGACCGTCGTCCGCGGAGGTGAGGTTGACTCTAAAACCACCAAATTACCCGGTCGGAGGTGGCTTATTACCGATTCAGCGGCAGAGGTCACTGCGCGCATATCTGCTAAGCGGTAGGCCTGACCATGATAGACTCCTTTTTTATCTTCAAAGAAGGGTGTTGGAACTGCAATGATAAAAGCATCCGCTTCCTGCGGAGTTTCACTGATCATTAGACGCCCAGACCCGATGGCATCTCTGACAAGAGATCGCAAACCTGGCTCTGTAATATGGAGTTCACCGTTTCGGAGTGTCGTTGTCACGTGAATGTTTATATCGACCCCGATAACGTTCAATCCGTGCGTAGCAAAAGTGCTGGCAGTCGGCAGACCGATATATCCTAACCCTAAAACGCATATCTTATGAAATTCCATGCCTACTCCAGAATTTGGATCCCTTCGTTAATGAGTGCTAGCACTGAAAGTGAGTGCTATATGGTAGGTAATTATCCCACAATAATTCAGGGCATGTCAATCAGAGCTGTTGAAAGCCTGGAAACACTTTGTATAAGTTAATATTTAATAAAAGGTCGGCCATGCAATTCAAATATATATTGAAATTGATATATTCAAGTTATGCGCCTATGAAGAAGAGTGAGACATGCAAAAATGAAGCTTGGATCCTGCAAGAAAAGCGTTTTTGGTTTCTCATACAGTATTGTAATTTCCCCCTAGTAATAAGAAATTTCTCACCAAAAGACACAGTGGATTTTCGCGACGAGACTAGATTCTAATTATTTTCGGATGTATTATCCGAAAGTAATTGAGTAAATACTTGACATCGAACGAATGTTCTGGTATTATACTTTTATAGAACAAGTGTACTGATTAACCAACCGGAGGTGAAGAATGACACCCAGACGTAGAAGCGCAACTTTAACAGATCCCCAAATCAAGGTTTTGAAGGTCATCGAAGAATACCAAAATACAAATGGTTTCCCACCATCGATCCGCGATATCCAGGATATGGGAAAATTTTCCTCAACATCTGTCGTGAACTATTATCTGGATCAGTTGGAAACGATGGGCCATATCAAACGGTCGGGGCATGTCTCACGCGGAATCAAGCTGGTACGTCCATTTTCCGATCTCACCCAATCGGCCGGGCGCACAATTCAAAGCGTGCGCGAATCCGTCCAACAGGTATTGAGCATCCCAGTCATGGGGAGGATATTCGCCAGTGAACCCGTTCCTGTGCCCCAATCTGATTTTGCATACCTCGACGCAGAATCGGTAGTGAGTGTTGCACGGAGCATGCTGCCAGCTCGCGAGAAGGTCGAAGACTTGTTCGCTCTTGAAGTCAACGGCGATTCAATGATCGATGCAATGGTCAACGATGGAGATATCGTCATTATGAAACCCGCCAAGGACGTCCATAATGGAGATCTGGTGGCCATCTGGCTGCGGGATAAAGACGAGACTACGCTGAAGTACTTTTTCCTGGAAGATGGAAAAGTACGCTTACAACCTGCCAATCCGACGATGAAACCTATCTTTATCGATGATCCTGCAACGGTGGATATCCAGGGTAAAATCGTGATGATCATCCGCCCTTGCGAAATGTCATTGGTATAATAACACCCGTATTAATAATTCTATTGCTGGGACCTGGTGAGGTTCCAGCATTTTTGTTATACCTGCATCCAAATTATGCACCATCCAGGGAGAGGGAAATTATTCCCAAGGTTTCGGCAGTCCCTGTTCGGATATGACATCTGGTAGAATTCTCTTATGCGCGCCGAAGGGAAGTTTTCTTCAATACCAATTTCAAAACGCATCCTGGATATATTCCTGGCGGTTTCCGGAATACTGGTCCTATCTCCCCTATTGCTGCTCATTTCCATAATCGTCAGCCTGAGAATCGGTACCCCACTACTCTTCCGCCAAAAGCGCCCGGGATACCGGGGAAAGCCATTCAAGGTAAACAAATTTCGCACGATGACAGAAGAGCGCGACAACGAGAATAATTTATTACCGGATTCCCAGCGTATCACCCGCCTGGGTTATTTCCTACGCACAACTAGTCTGGATGAGTTACCGGAAATGTTCAACGTCCTGCGCGGCGAGATGAGTTGGGTGGGTCCAAGACCACTGCTTATGCAGTACCTGGAGCGGTATTCTCCTGAGCAAGCGCGTCGACATGAAGTCCTGCCCGGCATTACCGGATGGGCTCAAATCAATGGTCGAAATGCACTGACATGGGAAGAGAAATTCAAATTGGACGTATGGTATGTTGACCATTGGTCATTCTGGCTGGATATAAAAATCCTATTCCTGAGTGTAATAAAAGTTCTCCGGCGGGAAGGAATTAATCAGCCTGGACAGGCAACTGCAGAGGAGTTCATGGGTAATCATGAACCGTGAGATCGGAGAGATTGCAGCACTTCTGACTGCAGTATGCTACTCAATCTCCTCAATATTTTTTACTTTCGCTGGTAGGAAATTTGGCTCCCTAATAGCCAACCGTATCAGATTACTAATAGCGGTAGTTATGCTCGGAATAACGCATTGGATCCTTTTCGGCAACCCAATACCAACAAATGCCGGAATGGACCGTTGGTTCTGGTTAGGAATATCAGGTATCATAGGGCTTGCTATCGGCGACCTTTTTCTTTTCCAGGCGTATGTGATCTTAGGTCCAAGAATGGGGCTTTTATTCCTGAGCCTTTCCCCGGCAATTGCTGCTGTCCTGGCATGGTTCATCCTGGGAGAAACATTGAGCAGCGGGAATATATTGGGGATCTGCCTAACCCTGGCTGGGATCACCTGGGTTGTGTTAGCAGCCAACAGTGTCAAAACAACACCAAAGGAAAATAACAACCCACTTCCAATAAGGAACGCTAAAGGTATCGTGGCAGGCACCATCGCGGCGGTAGGGCAGGCATTCGGTGTAGTCCTAGCAAAAAATGGATTAAATGGTGATTTCCCTGCTCTATCTGCAAACGTGATCCGCATGACAGTTGCTTTTGTCGCACTTTGGCTGGTAACAATCATCCAAGGGCAGGTGTTCTCCACTATTCAGCAAGCCCATGGTCAGAGGTCCGGTTTAGGGTATATCCTGGTAGGCGCATTCTTCGGTCCATTGATTGGGGTATCCCTATCTTTATTCGCCATCCAAAATACAAGTATTGGGATTGCCAGCACGATCATTGCGTTACCTCCGATTTTTTTACTCCCAATTGGGCATTTCGTGTTCAAAGAAAAAATATCATGGCAATCAGTTGCTGGCACAATTGTGGCAGTGTTTGGGGTAGGCATGCTGTTTTGGTTATAGGCATATAATTAGGCAAACAATGCAAACAGATACCAGCTTATATCGCTCGCTTTACCGCATCCGCAGGTTTGAGGAAACCGTCCTGGAGAATTTTTCGCGTGGCTTTTTCTTCGGCACTACACACACATATCTTGGGCAGGAAGCCAATGCAGTGGGGGTACTAGCAGGCAGTGGGGAGAACGATATCGTCTTCAGCAATCATCGCTGTCACGGACATTTCCTTGCCTACGGGGGTGACCCGCATGCATTATACGCCGAGCTAATGGGCAAGGCAACCGGTGTATGTGGAGGCAGGGGAGGGTCACAACACCTGCAGTGGCGCAACTTTTATTCTAACGGGATCCTCGGCGGGACCATCCCTATCGCTACCGGGGTGGCATTGGCGGAAAAATTTAAACGCTCCGGAAGCATTACCATTGCTTTCCTGGGAGACGGTACCCTGGGAGAGGGAATTATCTATGAAGCCTTTAATATGGCAGAATTGTGGAAGGTGCCAATTTTGTACGTGGTTGAAAATAACCACATCGCCCAGACTACTCCGGTTGAATCAGCCCTCGCAGGAACAATCGCCGACCGCTTTAGGGCGTTTAACATACCAGCTCACCAGCTCGACAGTGCCGATATCCGTGAAATTATGCCGGTTGCTAGCGACTTGCTCGCACGGGTGCGTCGAGATGCATCACCCTACACACTGATCATCGATACAAACCGCTTCGGACCGCACTCGAAAGGTGATGACACACGCGACCCTAAGCTGGTGAATGAACTGCGCCTAATATTCGATCCCGTTCAAATCCAATCCCGTCGCCTCGATCTGACCGAGAAAAGTATGATCGAAGCTGAGGTGAAAGCGGAGATTAACATCGCGTTCGAACAAGCCATCAAGGATCCATTCCCAACATAACTAATCGCTTCATGCAGCCTTATCGTTTTTTTATTCGTTGAATTAAGTTATAAACTAGAATATTTACGAAGGATAAACCGCAATCTACTTTTTTTCGGAATTGTGGCATTGTGATTTACAAATCATCACCAATATACACATTAGGTCATAAATAACAAAATTAGGAGGAATGATTTGAGACGATGGAATGGCTGGGGGGATGATTCAATTTCGTCAACAATTCCTTCCACGGCAGCTGCTTACCTCAAGAAACGTGTAGGCCAGAGTCATCGACCGATTGATGTTAAACTGGGTGATATTGTGCAGCGCATTCCCAAGTCGCGGCTGCCGGCACTAACTCTTGTTTCCACGGACCCGCTTGTACGCCTGCTACACGCTCGGGGGCAAAGCTTTCCAAATTGGGTCGACCTGCGCATGGGAAATATAGATACGTTCCCTGATGGCGTGGCCTACCCAAGTTCAGGCGAGGATGTGACAAGTCTCATCCATCTCGCCCAGCGCTCGGGGATACAGCTGATTCCATTTGGTGGCGGGACGAGTGTCGTGGGACATATAGACGTGATCAAGAGTAAAACCCCTGTGATAACGATCGATATGAACCATATGAACCGCATGATCGATCTCAATCCCAATAATTTGCTGGCAACATTTAGCGCAGGGGTTTCCGGACCAGACCTAGAAGCCCAATTGCGCGCCCATGGTTTCACCCTTGGGCATTTTCCCCAATCCTTTGAGTACTCAACTTTGGGAGGCTGGGTGGCGACCCGTTCCAGCGGACAGCAGTCATTACATTATGGGCGAATAGAAAAACTATTTGCTGGCGGGAAAATGGAAACCCCAATCGGTGAGCTGCGAATCCCACCCTTCCCGGCTTCTGCCGCCGGACCGGATCTGCGCGAAATCGTTTTGGGATCGGAGGGTAGGTTTGGGATCATCACCGAAGCCTGCATGCGGATCAGTCCCATACCTGAGCACGAAGATTTCCATGCAGTATTCTTTCCAGATTTTCACCACGGGATCGATGCAGTCCAAAAAATACTCTCTGCAGGTCTGCAATTGTGCATGCTGCGATTAAGCACATCTGTCGAGACGGCGACAACACTGGCACTTGCCGGGCACGAAAACCTGATCGGTGCATTGGAAAGGTTATTATCGATCCGTGGTCTCGGAAGGGAAAAATGCATGCTTCTGCTGGGATTCTGCGGCAGCATAGTCGGGATTCGTACAAACCGGAGTGAAGCGATGAGTATAACCAAAAAACTTGGCGGGGTGCATGTTGGCAAAACTATCGGTGGGCAGTGGCATAAAAATCGTTTCCGGACTCCCTACTTCCGTAATACACTGTGGGAGATGGGATACGGCTTAGACACGTTGGAAACGGCTGTGGATTGGGGCAAAACTCCCCAGATGGTTGACCAGATTGAGTTGGCGATTAACGCTGCGATCGCCGATTTTGGGGAGAAGGCGCACATTTTTACTCACCTGTCGCATGTTTATCCATATGGATCTTCCATTTACACCACCTACTTGTTCAGATTGGCGACTGAACCTGAGGACACGCTTGCGCGTTGGCGGGCAATGAAATCTGCTGCCAGTCACGCAATCGTCGTAGGCGGAGGGACAATCAGCCATCAACACGGCATCGGTATAGACCATGCCCCATACCTTGCAGCTGAAAAGGGTGTTGTGGGAATGTCTGCAATCTCCGCTTTATGCCGCCAATTTGATCCGAAAGGCATCATGAACCCAGGCAAGCTCGTGTTGTAAAAACCCATATTGCTGGATCCACAGCTTGTTGATGAAACGGAGTGTTCAAATTGTGGGATAACACATGGCGCACTAGAATTTGGCAGTCAATTGACGGCCCTTGGGATATGATTATCATCGGGGGTGGGATTACAGGTGCGGGAATATTGCGGGAAGCCACCAGGATTGGACTGCATCCATTGTTGGTCGAACAGCGTGATTTTGCGTGGGGAACCTCCAGTCGATCTTCCAAGCTTGTCCATGGCGGCTTAAGGTATCTTAAGGAGGGTAAACTTATCCTCACCCGCGATTCGGTCCACGAAAGGCAGCAGTTACTTCACGATGGACCGGGCTTAATCGATCCCCTGGGTTTTCTTCTGACAGTTTATAAAGGAGATTCTCCGGGGAGGTGGACCTACGAAATGGGCCTCAGCGTATATGACTTGCTGGCACTGCGCTGGGACCACGAATACTATTCACCGCATGATTTCCAGCTTTTAGCGCCCCACATAAGCCAGGACCACCTGCAGGGAGGATTCCGTTTCGGGGATGCGCAAACGGATGACGCACGGCTGACTTTACGCGTCATCCATGAGGCTGTGAATGATGGGGCGACCGCAATCAACTATGTTAAAGCTGAATCGCTGATCATCGAGCAGGATGACGTTAAAGGTGTCATATTGGTAGACATGCTTCAAGGAGGGCAGGTTGAAGCCTTCTCCAGGGTAGTGATTAATGCTGCTGGTGCCTGGACAGATATCCTGCGTAAGCAGGCGGGCGGTTCTGCGCGTATTCGTCCACTCCGGGGTAGCCACCTCCTATTTCCGAGCTGGCGTTTACCCGTCGCCCAGGCAGTAAGCTTCTTACATCCATTCGATCACCGTCCTGTATTTATTTTCCCTTGGGAAAACGTCACCCTGGTGGGAACCACCGATGTAGATCACTCAGAATCTTTCGATCTCGAACCGAGGATAAGTCCAAATGAGGTCGCATATTTAATGGCAGCGGTGGAATACCAGTTCCCGTCCCTGTCGATTCCCTTGGAGGACGTACTATCTACTTATGCGGGTATCCGACCCGTAATCAGTAGTGGCAAAAATACCCCGTCCGAAGAATCACGTGACCATTGTATCTGGGAGGAAGCTGGGTTGTACTCTGTGACTGGGGGTAAGCTTACCACCTTTAGGTTGATCGCATTGGACGTGTTGAAAGCAGTCAGGCCTCGTCTGACGGAAATGCCTGAACCGAGGCAGGATACACCTGTGCTTAACCAGATCGATCGACAAATCCCCGGCTGTAATGACCTGCGCGATTCATGCAGGAGAAGATTATTGGGACGCTATGGCTCAGATGCCCTGGCGGTCGTGAATACGGCTAGACAAGGAGAAATGGAAACCATCCCTGGAACATATTACCTCTGGGTGGAGCTGCGCTGGGCAGCACGGTCAGAAGGGGTATGCCACCTGGAAGATCTACTCCTCCGGCGGACCAGGCTCGGCTTGATACTCCCCTCAGGAGGAGCATCCATCATGCAGGTAGTAAAACAAATCTGCCTGGAAGAATTACATTGGACTGATGCTCGGTGGCAACATGAGTTGACCGACTATCAACGCGTCATCGCCCAGTGCTATAGCGTGCCATCCGATCAGCCAATCCCCAATTGGAGAGCACTTTTATCTGAAGCTTTGATTAAACGCAAATTGGATGCACTAGATCAACGGGTAAAAATCCTGCGCCTTACCGGGTTGATCACCGGGATTGTTCTAATCATTGCGGGCATCCTTGCCATCATTTGGCGGAATAACAAGCGATCAAATCAGACGGGAGGTTTCGTTTAACCTGGCAGTAGCGTGATAAAGGAGTATGGAACAATCGGAATACTGAAAACCCTGCCTGGATATTCCTCTCTGGAAAAAGCAGCTTTGGTGCTTATGATAACAACGCTTATTTTCTGTGGGTTGTCCGCAAGTTCGGACATCGGGTGATAATCAGTATTGTTATACGGACCAATCATTGAAAAATCGTTGAATTGGAAATTAATATGAGACTGGAAGAACATTAGTCTCCCGCAACAACCTTGAAGAATGTCAATTACATACTTTTTTACAACTCGCTGATGCCTTGTCAGAAGCTCAGTTAGTTTATAAAACAATCTTTGACAATCACGTAAAATAAAAACCCTGCGCTATGAAATTGCGCAGGGTTCGTGATAATTGAGCTGTAAGTTACTTTGGAGAACGGGTTTTCAACGTCCGGGAATAAATCGTCTCAAGCTCCGGGTCGGTTTCAATATTCTTCCGCTTTTTCTTTTTCTCAGCGATCATATTGACATTGTCCACACCTTTTCGTTCCATTGCTTCACGTAATGCAACTTCCATTGCAGTAGGAACCGGTGCTTCCTTCACCTCTTCGGTTTGTTCCTTTTCTTTTTCCTGCTCACGTGTATGTTGTTCCCGCTTATCGATTTTTTCTACGGTAGTCTTAATCGCTTCTTCTGGTTTTTCCTGAAGGGCTTTCATGCTCAACTTGATCTGCTTTTTAGGCTTGATCACATCGAGCACCTTCACCTCAACTTCATCCCCTTCCTTTACTAAATCACCTGGAGTACGAATAAAGTCATGGGTCATTTCACTGATGTGAACCAGCCCTGGTCGCTCAGCGCCGATATCGACAAACACACCAAATTTCTCCAGGCGTACTACCTTACCTGTGATGACCATATCCTTTTTGATCTCGCTCCATTCCAAACCCAACGGTTGGATCATGGTCAATTCAATGCGACCTTTTTTAGGAGAAACCCTTCGCACCCAGACGTCTACTTCATCGCCTTCATGTAATACGTCTTCTACCCGATTTACTGGTGTCTTCTGCAGCTGCGAAATGTGCACCATGCCTGGCGTATCAATACCAATATCCACCAATGCCCCTGCCAAGGTAGTCTTAACTACCTTTCCCCGAAAAAACATTTTATTTTTTACCTCTTTGATATTGCTTGGAGCGCCTGTTGAAGTATTGGCATCCATAACGACCTCTCATAATTTTCCGAATTTCACGCAAACTTGGATTATACCAAGCGCATGGTAAAAAGTCAAAATAACCTGCAATCTATAGAAATAACGGGGTTTCTGGCTAAGTTTCCCAACCAGAAACCCCACATTTCAGTTAACCGTTCCCAAAAATCTAGTTATGCTGGTTTTGGAACGGGAGTCCCTCCATTTTTTGGAATGGGAGGAGGAAACAGCTCCTCGAATTCTTCACGGGATAAAGTCTCAACTTCCAACAATTTCCGTGCAATCTTGTCTAAATAATCTCGATATTGAAGCAGGATCCTCTTCGCTTTTTCATAGGCATCATTTACCAGGGATCTTACTTCCTTGTCAATTTGTTCAGCCACGGCTTCAGAATAATCCCGCTGCTCAGAAATCTCACGTCCCAGAAAAATAAGCTCTTCCTTTTGCCCGTAAACCATCGGACCCAGGTCGTTGCTCATCCCTAATCGAGTCACCATTGCCCGTGCCATCTTTGTCACTCGCTCCAGATCATTCGAGGCACCTGAGGTGATATCGTTGAACACAAGTTCCTCAGCGGCACGCCCACCCATTAAACCCACCATTTCAGCGACCAGCTTTTTGCGACCCATCAGTGTTCGATCTTCTTCCGGTATGGATAAAGTATAACCACCCGCCATTCCTCTGGCGGTGATGGAAACCTTATGCACAGGGTCAGCTTCGGGAACGGCATTCATCACCACTGCATGACCTGCCTCGTGATAAGCTACGATCCGTTTTTCTTCCTCGCTGATCAATCGGCTCTTGCGTTCAGGACCAGCGATTACACGCTCAATAGCTTCCTCTAAATCCTCTTGCTCAATCGATTTCTTGTTACGCCTGGCTGCCAGGATGGCACCTTCATTCACTAGGTTCTCTAGGTCAGCCCCTACAAAGCCTGGGGTCGAACGTGCTAATACACCTAAATCTACATTTGCTGCCAGAGGTTTTCCTTTGGTGTGTACCTTGAGGATTGCTTCCCTGCCACGCATATCTGGACTGTCGAGAACCACACGCCGGTCGAAGCGACCAGGGCGGAGCAACGCCGGGTCAAGGATATCTGGGCGGTTAGTAGCAGCAATGATAATGACATTGGTGTCCGTATCAAAACCGTCCATCTCAACCAACATCTGGTTTAATGTCTGTTCGCGTTCATCATGGCTTCCACCCAGGCCTGCACCACGTTGGCGACCTACCGCGTCAATTTCATCCACGAACACAATGCAAGGTGAGTGGCGTTTTGCCTGGTCGAATAGATCGCGCACTCTGCTGGCACCGACTCCAACAAACATTTCTACAAACTCGGAACCGGAGATTGAGAAGAACGGCACACCTGCTTCTCCAGAAACGGCTTTTGCCAGTAAAGTCTTACCCGTCCCGGGTGCACCTACCAACAAAACGCCTTTGGGTATCCGCGCGCCTAATGAGATGAATTTCTCTGGCTCGCGTAAGAACTCTACAACTTCTTGCAGTTCTTCCTTGGCTTCTTCAACTCCGGCTACATCCCCAAATGTAACTGATGGTTGGTCACCGGTAAACATCCTCGCACGTGATTTACCAAAAGACATGGCGGCATTATTGCTGCCCTGGGCCTGCCGGAAAACGAACCAAAATATCCCACCCAACACTAAAAAGGGGATGATATACCCTAAGGCAGATACAACTCCCAACCATGGGCTGGGTGGTACCACCTCAATACTGATATGATCCGTCGAAAGCTGATCGGTTGTCACCCCTAAATCTTCGAGCTGGCGCACCAGAGTCGCTACGGACTCAATATGTGCGGTCTTATTTACTGCCGAGGTTCCCGTTCCATAAATTACGCTGATTTTATCTTGCTGTTCGATTATCCGCGTTACCAGACCTTTTTGAATGTCTGTTGCCACCTGATTGATCGATAATACTTCTTGGTTATTCGAACCCTGACTGAATTGAAAAAAAACCAGAATTATTATGGCTGCAAATAACAGAACATAAATAATCGACGAACGACTGCGATTCACGTTCACTTAAACCTCCAAAACCTTACCGAGACTCAATAAGACACCTGACCTAAAGTCAGGCAGACTTAAGGTCTTTTTTCATTATACCAACCTCTGGCCGTGACTGATAGAGCTATCCAGCTTTAATCCTGTATTTCTAACATCCCTCTAACATATTCTCGCTAATTAGATGCGGGAACAAGGGAATAGTGTCTATCCTTATTTATCAACCTTATTCATGACAGGCTATATCGAAAATATACAATGAATAGTTTATCTTATCGATTGCGCCCCCAAATCCAACCTTCGATTCGGCGGACAAGCCTGAGCAGCTGAGAACGGAACGATACCCACACACGGTAGGAAGCAGGAGCAATGTGCCGGTGAGGTAAGAACGGTCCAGTCCACTGCACCAGCCCTGCACCCCAGGTGAGACCTGCTCCAAAACCTACAAAGACAATATTATCTCCAGCCTGGAGTCTCCCTTGCTGGATCGCCTCACAGGTGGCGATCGGTATAGAAGCGGTAGATGTGTTCCCATACCTTTCAATATTGATGAAACATTGGTCAAGAGGGATTTCAAGCCCCCGCATAGCGGCTTCAATAATGCGCAAGTTTGCCTGGTGAGGAATGACCAGTTGGATATCTTTAAGTTTCAATTCCGCTGCCGTAACAACTTCCCGTGTAGCCTGTGCGATGACGCGTGTAGCAAACCGGAAAACTTCGCGCCCATTCATATGAATAGTGTGTTGGTGATTTAAAATTGTCTCGCTGCTCGCTGGCATGCGACTGCCTCCTGCAGGCAGTGAAAGTAAATCACCACCCGAGCCATCAGAGCGCATTACAGATGATATCAAACCTCCAGGTTCATCACCCGACTGCAGGACAAATGCACCTGCCCCATCTCCAAATAGGATACATGTATTCCGGTCTTCCCAATTGACAAACCGGGAGAGTGTTTCTGCTCCGATCACAACTGCATTTTGGATGGATCCACTGCGGATTGCCTGGGTAGCCATATCTAATGCAAATATGAAACCAGAACATGCGGCTGATAGATCAAACGCTCCTGCGTGTGTTGCTCCAATCCTGTCTTGCACCAGGCAGGCTGTCGCAGGAAAAATGTGTTCAGGGGATGAGGTCGATACAATGATCAAGTCTATATCTGTGGGGTTTAGGTTGGCAACCCTGAGGGCATTCAAAGCTGCATCCCTGGCAAGGGTTGCAGTCGATTCTTCCTCACTGACGATATGGCGTTGGCGGATACCCGTTCGCGATTGGATCCACTCGTCTTCCGTATCTACGATTTTTTCTAGATCTGCATTGGTTAGTACCCTGGAAGGAACTGCCATCCCCCATCCAGTGATGTGGGCATAAGGACTCATTAGTTAAGCCTCATCGAATCGGCTAATGATGATACTGGCATTATGACCCCCAAAGCCAAATGAATTTGACATGATGTTTTCAACTACCGCAGGACGCGCATAGTTGGGGACATAATCAAGGTCACACTCCGGGTCGGGATTTTCATAGTTTATCGTAGGAGGTAGTATTCCATCTTCCATGGTCTTAACGCAGATGACTGCTTCCAGCCCACCCGCTGCCCCCAATAAATGCCCAGTCATCGATTTTGTAGATGAAGTCGGTACCTTGTATGCAAGCTCACCAAAAACAGTTTTTATCGCATCCGTCTCGCTTTTGTCGTTTAATGTCGTGCTCGTACCGTGGGCATTAATATAACTGATATCACTCACCTTCATTCCAGCGTCCTCCAACGCTTTCTCCATACATATCGCAGCTCCGGCTCCATTTTCAGCCGGAGCTGAGATGTGATATGCATCATTGGAGGTACCATAGCCTGTGACCTCGCCGAAAATCTGCGCGCCGCGTTCCTGTGCGTGGTGCATGGATTCTAAAACCATGACACCGGCACCTTCGCCCATTACGAAACCATCGCGTTCTTTATCAAACGGGCGTGAGGCGCGCTCAGGCTCATCGTTACGGGTGGATAAAGCTGTCATCACGCTCAACCCTGCCATGGCAATCGGAACAATCACCGCTTCACATCCTCCACTGAAAATGACGTCTGCTCTCCCATGGCGGATCATTTCGACTGCTTCACCGATGGCGTTCGTCCCGCTGGCACAGGCAGATACAATTGCAAGGTTGGGACCACGCACGCCAAGGTGTAATGCCACCATGCTTGCAGCGGCATCAGGCAACATCATTGGAACCAGTAATGGGCTCACCCGGTCAGGACCCCGATTAAAGAAGATATGTGTTTGGTCAGCCAAGGTGCTCATTCCTCCAATTCCTGACCCAAGAATGGCTCCCACCCGGTCTCGATTGGATTCGGTGATGGTCAAATTTGAATGTTTCAATGCTTGTAAGGTGGCCGCCAGGGCAAATTGAACAAAGCGGTCCATCCGGCGGGCATCGCGTGTTCCAAATAATGCCACACCATCGAAATCCTTGACTTCGGCTCCAATCTTTACCTTAAATTGGCTGGTATCGTAATGAGTGATATATCCTACACCTGACTTCCCCGCCAGAATATTACTCCATAAAGTGGAGACGTCGTTTCCCAATGGTGAGACACACCCCAAACCTGTAATTACGACACGTTGACGCATTGAAACCTCCTAGAGCGATTTGACTGAAGCCAAGACATACCTTTCAGATATTTGTACATTGATTAATCTTCTTAATAACTATTGTGGTGGAAATAAAAGTATATCAGAAATTAGTTTATTTGCACTACTACAGTACCTTGAACACCTGTTGGATGTGAACGATATCATGCCCGGCGATTATATTTACCAATTCGCGCAAGCTCATCGGACCAAAGATGGCGTGCCTTGCCCGCCGGTTCCAATCTTCCAATTTGAGCTGGCCCAATAATGCCAGCAATTCCAGGCGTGCATTGGTAAAATCCAACAATGCCTGTGCGCCATCCTGGCGCGGATATTGGCGGATCTCAGCCCAAGGATCTGTATCCTGCCCTGGAATGAAGGGATTGTTCTCGTGGATTACCTTTTGTATCCGGGGTAAATTGACCTCTGTATCCACATCTCTAAGATGACATAATACTTCGCCCGGACTCCACTCGCCCGGTGCAGGTCTGCTATGTAAATCTACGGTTTCATCGCGGCAAAGTGTCGCTAGAGCAGCCGGGGTTGAACTTAATACAGCCAAAAGTGCCCCCGGCAAAGTGAAATTAGTGGGAAATGGTTGGGTTGAGGAGGAATCCAACCAGGGGATCAGGTCAGCAAAACCGCCGTGCGGTGGAATATTACCTTGTTCGGTCCATATAGAAGCTCCATCATTACTTATCCAAAAAACAGGCAAGCCCAATCGGCGGGCAGCACTAATGTCGGAATCGACATCGTTCCCCACCATAACCACCGGCATCTTCGGCCAGCCAAGCTGTGCGAGGAGCTCTGCAAAATAGGCCGGGTTCGGCTTGGCGAAATGGAATGTTTCATAGGATGGGATCAGGGCAAATGGCACCCGGTCAGGTGGCAGTCCCGCCCAATTAAGACGCTGCACGATGGCTGTTCGCGGGAAAAGTGGGTTGGTGGCGATGGCTGCATGGTCACCCCGGTCAATTAATTTTTTTACTACTCTCACTGCCTCAGGTCGTAAGCGGGTAAGCCTCTGTAGTCTGGGAAAGTCCTCAAGGTAAAATGTATCGATAATCCCCTGTACTTCCTGGCGGACCAGACCAAGCTTTGGATAAAAAGCTGCATCAAATTTCTGTTCCAACGTCTTATCCGGGCTTTGGTTATCTACCATCTCCCGGGTGGCCGACATCAATGTTTTAATCAATACGGGCGGATCAGCCACAGAGGACAGGCGATTTGATAGTGCCTGCACATAAGCAGGCAAAAAGCTATTCATTTCGTTTCCAAGCAGGGTGTCGTCCAGGTCAAATAGCAGAAGTGCCACGCGAGCCTTCTTCGAACTCAGGGGGTAATCTATGACACTCTCCACAACCTATGTGGGGATCAAAGCCCACTCGTTCAGTTTTCTTGCAATATGTTTGAACTCTCACTTCCTGTTTGCCAAATGCCAGCTTACGGACCAGTTTTGGGATCAGAACCATGTATGGGCATGTATTAGAAAGTTGGATACCTGGCACCGGACAAGTTGCGCATAGGTCACGCTTCCATGGAATTGGCGGCGAAGAAGAGCCCAATAAACGGCATTCTTCGTTCGAGCGACCCCGGTAGTAGTCGCCATAGAAATAACTGCATTCCTTCCCAGCTGGTGTACGCATGTGGTTGTATCAGTGTAATTGCTAAACTCTGGTTAGGTAATCGCCTGTTCGAGTATCAATGCGAATTCGATCCCCTACATTTACAAATGCTGGCACCTGAACTTCCAAACCCGTATTCGTCTTGACCTTCTTATTTACGCCCGTCGCGGTGTCCCCTCGCACAGCAACCTCTGCTTCGGCCACATCCATGTCAACCGTGATGGGGAGCTCCACATCGATTGGCTCACCTTGATAAAAAGTTAATTTAATTTCCATATTTTCGGTCAGATAATCGGAGCTGTCACCAAGCACGTTTTTGGGTAGGACTGGCTGATCAAACGTCTCCAGGTCCATAAAATGGAATAACTCTCCGTCAGTATATAGATATTGGACGGTGTGGAAGTCCAGCCGCGCTTCCTGTACGCGCTCACCGCTTTGGAAAGTCTTTTCGAGTGTGGTTCCACTGCGCAAATCGACAGCTTTAATTCTTATCGTGGCATTTCCACGCCCCGGTTTATTATGGTGATAGTCTAAAACTTTGTAGAGCCTGTCGTCGAATTCGAAGGTTACCCCTTTGCGTAAGTCATTCACGTCGATCATAAAATTGCCTCATCCATTTAATAGTTTTTAACATGCGGATTATAGTTTAAGCTTACTTCTCTGGCAAGGTCGCAGACGCAGATTGCGCCTCCCCAGACCGATTTCAAGCAGGGGTGATTCATTTTGTGGTAAACTTCAATCGATCTTGATCTCGGCTGGAGGCGGCTTTGAATAAGCAATCCAAACGGTTGGCTTATATTGAAGATGAAATAGAAATGATTGACCTGGTTCGGATGATCTTGGGTCGTCAAGGGTATACCGTGCTCGGTGCAAACGGCGGCCGGGAAGGTATTGAGCTGGTGCGAAAAGAGTTGCCCGATTTGGTCCTGTTGGATTTGATGATGCCAGACATGGACGGGTGGGATGTGTACCACCAGATCAAATCGGAGGAGCGAACCCGCGATATTCCTGTTATTGTAATCACGGCAAAAGCACAAGATATCGATAAAATACTTGGTCTTCGAATCGCTAAGGTTGAAGATTACATCTCAAAGCCATTTAATCCTCAAGATTTGGTAGAGAGAGTTGAGCAAGTCTTGGCGAGAGGACAAGAAATTACGCCTCTAGAAAACTGACTTACGGTGTTGGGATCCACTCTTGAATTTCCATTATCCTAATACAATACAGAAGCGTCGATCGGGGAATTCATTAAGTGAAATATATTCAAATTATCAACCAGACCCGCCCCATGGTAATTCCCATCCAGGCAAAATATTGCCAATCGTTTTTCTGCCAGCTCCGCGGCTTGATGTTCACCTCAGATTTACCCGAACATAGTGGATTAGTATTAGTCCAACGTAATGACAGCCGGGTGAACGCTTCTATTCATATGATGTTTATGCGCGTGGATTTGGCTGTGATCTGGATAAACAGCGAATATCGCGTGGTAGAGCGGGTTCTAGCCCGCCGCTGGAAGTTAGGCTATATCCCCAAATTACCAGCGAAGTATGTTTTGGAAACCAACGCAGCCAACTTGAACGATTTTAATATCGGTGATAAAGTTAGCTTCGAAGCGGCCTCGTAGATTTATGATGAATAAGATATGGTTTAGTGTTATTACGATTTTGGTATTTTTTTCCGTATTGCTGCCTTCTGGGATCGTCAAAGCACAAAATACATCCACTCCCGGTCCGGTATATATTGTACAGGAAGGTGATTACCTGTGGAATATCGCCTATCGCTTCCATGTATCCCAGCAAGACCTGGCAAACGCTAATGGGATCTTAAACGCGAACCAGATCACCGTTGGTCAGCAATTGGTCGTTCCTGGTCTGGAAGGTATTCAAGGCGTGTTAACCACCCAGGTGATCCAATTCGGCGAAACACTACACAGCCTGAGCCTTCGGTATCATCTCACGGAAGACAAATTGGTCCAATTGAACCACCTGACCTCACCCAACGAATTGTATGTGGGATATTCGCTGGTAATCCTGCAGAATGATAACCTGCCTGCTGGTGGCAAAAGGGTCAGCTTGCTTCCAGACCAGTCCTTGCTCGAGCTTGCGGTGCTTAATGGGACTGACTCCTGGACCCTGCTCTCAAATAACCAGCATGACCGTTCGACTGATCTAGTTCCTGGAGATGTTATCAGGGTGCCAGGTGAGGCTGACCCTGGGTCGGGGGCACTGCCTCCTGACATATCGGCTGTCGATATAACCGGTTTAACCCAGGGGCAAACCTCCCAAATCGAAATCACTGGGACCTTTGGGGCAGTACTTCAGGGCAGCTTGATGGATCACCCGCTAAACTTTTTCCCTGAGCTTGAAAATCGTTATGTCGCCTTGCAAGGGGTGCATGCTTTGGCAGAACCAGGGCTATATCCATTAAACATCAATGGAAACCTGCCTGACGGTTCAAATTTAAATTTTACCCAGGCTGTATTGATATCTGCAGGTGATTTTCTGTTCGATATACCACTTAACGTTGACCCAGCTACCCTTGATCCAGCGACTACAGGACCGGAAGATAAGATATGGCGAGATCTATCTTCCCAGGTAAGCCCGAAAAAGCTTTGGCAGGGTGTTTTTTTCCTGCCGGTCGAGCCTGTGTTTGCAGATTGTTATGCGTCTCGGTTTGGAAGCCGGCGATCTTATAATGGAAGCGAATATTCCTACTACCACACGGGGCTGGATTATTGTGGTCAGGTTGGCGACCCAATCTATGCAGCAGCTGCAGGTGAGGTGGTCTTTGCTGGACCCTTAACCGTGCGCGGGAATGCCACCATGATCGACCATGGACTAGGTGTATTTTCTGCTTATATGCACCAATCTGAGATCCTGGTCAGTGTAGGTGATCGGGTGGAACAAGGCCAAATTATTGGGAAAGTTGGAAATACCGGGCGTGTTGAAGGTCCACATTTGCATTTTGAGGTGTTGGTCGGGGGGGTACCTGTGGACCCGTTGGACTGGCTAAATCAAGAGTTTCCGTAGATCAGTACATTTACTCTTTTAGCTCATTTATCAGGTGTTTCATCTGATTCTGGATTTTCAAATTCCATATTTTCAAAATCACCGCGCTTATACTCTTCCAATATTTGCCGTGCTTTTTCCAGCATCCTCGATGGGACCAAAATCTCGACTGTACCTAGCGAGCCGAACTCAATCGCATAAGCGTGTGCTGCACCTTCTTGATTTAGCCATACCATGATCCCCTGTGCTTCTAGCAGGCCTTTCAGAATTTCAGCTTGTAATTGTCCTTGCACCATATCAACGGGGACCCATTCATCTTCCGCCATAACTCAGCTCCTTCCTGTCTTAGAAAAATCACCCAGGGTTGCAGGTGATATATTTTACAAACTAATCATTATTATAGTCCTTCCTTAGTTAAACGGTATTTTATCTAAAATTCGTGCAAAACTATCTGAATTATTTATTCATCGAGTATAATACGCGTGCTATTGAGATTGAGTGAAGGGTTTTAATTGGGCGTTAAAATATCGTGCACTCATGAATACTTTTGCAGAAAAGGATATCGGAATTTTAACGCATCCAATTATTGGAATGATGTGTTAAGGTAACAATCATAATGATGAGTCTGGCAACACTTTCACTACGCGAAGATTACTGGGATACTTTTGAGCTTAAAGACGAAGATCGAGAATTTATTTATAACTATCTCCTGGAAGTAGAAACCCCGTTAACCTCACCTGAATTATTAGCTGTACTGGTAACAGAACGTATCCGCCAGGAAATAGTGGCGATAGAAAAACAACGTACATCTGGGGGGGATATCTATAAACCTGCAAATACCTTCCAGGTTGAACAAAACCTCGTTTTTCCGGCATTTGGTTGGCAGCATGCCACCGTCTTGGTAGTCCGTCCGGGTCAGAATCCCGATATCGGCGAATTCCAGGTGATCCAGGTAAAGTTTGATAATCATGAGACGCGTGAATTTGCCTCCAATATCAAGGACCACACCCTCAACCAACCCCAGGAAATCTCTATTGCTGAATCCTCACTCGATATTAATACGGTTTTAGCAAATTATGGTGAAAAACTGCTGCAGATCATTGATACCGATCTGGTGAAAAACCAGGAATTTGTGCGCATTGCCGGAAAATGGTTCCCACGTGCGTTGTTGATCGATATCAACCTCGGTCATTTAAACCTTGCTGAAGCTATCCTCGATATGGCAGGCGGAGGGCCCTTACCGACCAAGAAATTGCTTGAGCAGGTTGGATTGACCTCCAATACAAATTCAAACCTGGTCGAGTTTTCCCTCGATCACGCCCTGCAGGAAGACCAGCGCTTCGATGAGGTAGGACCTGCAGGAGAAACACTATGGTTCCTCAACCGGTTGGAGCCTGAGAGTGTCTTGCAGGTGCCAATATACCTGCGCTACCAACCGCTGGAATACGATACGTCAATTCTAACCACTGAAATGCTCGAGCTTGAACGTAAACTGGATGATGAACTATCATCATTGCCTGGGAAATACCCTAACCCGAATGAGGTTCAGCTAACCCTGATGTACCCACACTGGCGGGCAGGCACCCTTCCACTGACCCCCAGGATAAATCATCTATTCCCAACTGCATATGAGGCTCCCCGCATCCGTTTTCAGCTGGTCGATGGTGATACCGGTCAAAAATTCCCGGGTTGGGTGGTGCGCAAAAATCGCTACGTGTTTGGCCTTAAGGAATGGTACAAAACTCACGGAATTATTCCGGGCAGCTTGATCCGGGTGAAACGAGGAAAAGCTCCCGGCGAGGTTGTCGTTCAATGTGATTCCCAACGAGGTTCGCGCGAGTGGGTTCGCACCGTCCTCATTGGGTCCGATGGTGGGATCGTTTTCGCCATGCTGAAGCAAATTGTCACCGCTGCCTATGACGAACGTATGGCTATCGCTATCCCCGATGTGGATGGGCTGGATATTGCCTGGAAGCAAATCCAGAAAGACCGCATCCCATTTGAAAAAATAGTAGTGAATACTGTCCGCGACTTGGTTAAATTGAACCCCCAGAGCCACGTCCACGCCACCGAACTTTACGCTGCTGTGAACATCGTTAGAAGGTGCCCACCTGGACCTATTCTTGCCTTACTGGCATCCAGGCCTTGGTTTATCCATGTTGGTGACTTGCACTACCGCTTCGATGATTCGGAGAAAACCTAAATGGCTCCGTTGCCTGATGTAAAGCGCGCCAGTCGTGCCAGACCCACTATTCAAACCCATTTCCATATTGATTTTAATTGGTGGCAGGACCGCGATCGAGATTGGCGGGTCTTTCTACAAAGCCTGTTATGTCCTGACCACCAGCAGATATTTTCAGAGTTGCCCGGTGACCACCTGGTAGATTTTATCGATCCGGCAACTGCTGAGGTTCAGCGAGTCGATGGATTGCAGCATGTACTCATCACACATTGCGCTAAATTGGACGGATTTATTTCTCCGCACACTACGATGGTGGACGCAATCTTCCGCATCTTCCTTGCGAATGGCAATGCACCTATGACACCGGTGGAATTGGCACAACTCTCAGGAAGGTCGCCCGATTTGATACTACGCGTACTAACCGGTGATCAGATTTATCGCGGTTTACGTCAGGTTATGGAGGGGTAAGAGTGTCTGCCCCTGTAGCTCAATGGATAGAGCAGCAGCCTTCTAAGCTGTTGGTTGTGGGTTCGAATCCCGCCAGGGGCGCAATCAAGAGAATCACGCTTGCTGGTACGGTACACTAAGTAACTAGTCACTGGCAAGTTGCATCTAATGTAAAAATGGAGCTCGTTATGACAATCGAAAGAGTTGGTTTAATAAAATTCTCTGGCAAAGATGCTATTGTAATTGGTCCAGACGTCAAAGTCGGCCAAAAAGCACCAGAATTCATTGTATTTACCCCAGAATGGTCTTCATTCAAAGGCTTAAAAGATACGAAGGGAAAAGTACGCATAATTAATTCTCTTCTCTCGCTTAATACTTCGGTATGCGATCGAGAAACCCGGCGCTTTAATCAGGAAGCTTCTGCCTTGGATGACCGCATCGTAATTCTAACCATCACGATGGATCTACCGTATACAATCAAAAACTGGTGCGCCTCGGCTGGTGTCGACCAGGTTAAAACCTTGTCTGATCATAAAAATGCTAACTTTGGAAAGAAATATGGTCTTTTACTGAAAGAACAACGCGTTTTACGCAGGGCTGCCTTTGTAGTCGATCGCAATGACAAGGTTGTTTATTCTGCCTATATGCCAGCTTTTGGTGATGAACCAAATTACCCTGAAGTAATTAATGCAGCCAGACGTGCGCTGAAAGATTGAGCGCGATTTGTTAGATTACTTGGGAGAGATGCAAATGGAGGAAATTTCAGTCACATCCGATTCGATGCGACGTGTGTGGCATATATCTGAGGATTATCAAACCTCGATTACCAATACGTCCCGCTGGCGCAGTGGTTCGCGCCTGCATGCCTGGCGACCTCCCACAGATGTTTATGAAACCAATGATGCCATCATAATCCGGGTTGAAGTAGCTGGAATGCGCGAATCAGACTTTACTATAACACTGGTTGAGCGCAACCTGACCATTCGCGGGGTGCGTCAGGATACTTCAGAGCGGCGCTCTTACCATCAAATGGAAATCGCTTACGGTGAATTCTCTACGGAAGTGGACCTGCCCTACACAGTCATAACGGAAAAAGTACAGGCCGCCTATCGCGATGGATTCTTGCACATCACCCTTCCGATCGCCCTACCGAAACACATAAAAGTGGAAGGTGATTAAGCTCTAATATGTCTGCTACCCGTTGGAATACGCTGAACCTGATGCGCTGGTTAGAGGAACATGGCTGGCCGGATGAAGATTTGGAACTTAAAGAAATGATTCTGGATCCCGATAACCCTGGGCAATCGTCCCTAACTACCCAATCTCCACTGACGACTGAAACTATATCTGATGGGAACCAACCTAAAGTGAAGATTCCCGACATCCTTGCAATTTTGCCACTGCGAGGACTGGTCGTTTACCCCGAGACTGCCGTCCCATTGACCATCGGTCAGCCCCGTTCCATCCGGCTGATTGATGATGTTGTGGCGGGAGAGGATCGCCTGATTGGTTTGGTCACTTCGCGTGATCCCGAATTGGAGAGCCCCGAGCCGAAAGATCTGTATGAAATTGGTACCGTTGCCATGATCCACCGTTTGTTCCGTGCACCTGATGGCACCATCCGCTTGCTCGTCCAGGGAACAGCCCGCTTTAAATCAGGCGAGTACGTACAGCACGAACCATACCTAAAAGCCCAAATTCAACTGATCCCTGAAACTGAAGAGGAGGGTGTCGAAGTTGAAGCGCTGGCGCGAAATGCCCGGGACCAATTCTCTCATATTGGTGAGCTGATCACTTCAATCCCGCGTGAGCTGGTTGCATCAGTGCAGGCTATTGAAGATCCTCTGCAGACTGTCTACACAATAGCAAATTTCCAACGAATGGATCTTATTGCTGCTCAATCCTTACTTGAGCTGGATTCTGTCAAAGAAAAACTGCATAAATTAGTTGGAATTCTCACTCGTGAAATTGAAGTCTTGGAAATTGGTCAAAAGATCCAGAATGAGGCTCGCTCGGAGATAGAAAAAATGCAGCGTGATTATTTCCTGCGCGAGCAATTAAAAGCCATCCAGCGTGAGCTCGGTGAAGGCGATGAACAAGCCGCAGAGGTAGATGAGCTGCGCCAAAAAATTGATGCAGCCAAAATGCCTGAAGAGGCAGATAAGCAGGCTCGCCATGAGCTCGATCGCCTGTCTCACCTGCCTACTGCCGCCGCCGAGTATGGTGTCATTCGTACCTACCTGGACTGGTTGATCTCTCTTCCATGGTCGATCAAGACCGAAGACAACCTGGATATTTCGCACGCGCGAGAAGTGCTGGACCAGGACCACTATGGGTTGAAGGATATTAAAGAACGCATCCTCGAATATCTGGCTGTCCGTAAACTCCGCTATGAGCGGAGGGACGAGATTGTTCCTGAAAACAAGGATGAGATCCGCCGCCTACGTGAAGGTGTCATCCTGTGTTTTATCGGCCCTCCCGGAGTTGGTAAGACCTCCCTTGGTCGCTCGATTGCGCACGCCATGGGACGTAAATTTATCCGCATCTCGCTTGGCGGGATGAGGGATGAAGCAGAAATCCGGGGTCATCGCCGAACTTATATCGGCGCTCTACCCGGTCGGATCTTGCAAGCTATTCGCCGGATAGAGTCTCGCAACCCAGTCTTTATGCTCGACGAGATCGATAAGCTGGGAATGGATTTCCACGGTGACCCTGCTTCTGCACTGCTCGAAGTCTTAGACCCCGAACAGAACTCAGAATTCAGGGACCACTACCTTGAAGTTGCTTTCGACCTCTCCCAGGTGATGTTCATCACTACGGGCAACCTGCTCGAGCCGATCCCAGACCCGCTTAGGGATCGTATGGAGATAATTACCCTCTCAGGGTATACCGAAAATGAGAAATGCGCCATTGCCAAGCAATACCTGATCCCTCGCCAGATCAAGGAGAACGGATTACGACCGGAGGAGATCCAATTCTCAGATGAATCCTTGTTGGCGATCATCCGCTCCTACACACGCGAGGCGGGTGTGCGCAATCTCGAGCGCGAGATAGGTTCAGTTTGCCGAAAAGTTGTAACCATTATTGCCGAGAAAAAAACCAAATCAGTTTCGATCACCCCGGAAAAAGTGGAAGACTATTTGGGTCGGCCCCACTTCTTTGGCAATGAAGAGATCGCCATCCGGACGTCCATCCCTGGTGTCGCTACAGGTCTGGCGTATACCCCGGTTGGCGGAGATGTATTATTCATTGAAGCTACTCGAATGCCGGGGAGCAAGGGCTTCCAAATCACAGGCTCCCTTGGGAACGTGATGCAAGAATCTGCCCACGCAGCCCTTTCATTCGTGCGCTCGCGTACAGTCCAGCTCAAGCTGGACCAGACCTTTTTCGAGAAATCTGACATCCACTTACACATTCCTGCGGGAGCACAGCCCAAGGACGGACCTTCAGCTGGTGTAACCATGGCAACTGCACTCGTCTCGCTAATTTCCGGCAGACCAGTCAAGGCGGAAGTCGGCATGACAGGTGAGATAACTTTACGAGGTCAGGTGTTACCCGTCGGTGGGATTAAAGAGAAGGTCTTGGCAGCCCATCGGGCTGGGTTAAAAACTGTAATCCTGCCAAAGCGCAATGAGAGTGACCTGGAGGATCTACCGGATGAAGTGCGAAAATCGATAAAGTTTGTCTTTGTCGAGACTGTGGATGAAGTATTGAAGGCTGCCCTTGAACCGGTGACGCGTCGAAAAAATCTTGCCCCAGCCAAAAATGGAAATGGTAAGAAAGCTAAAACCAGGACATCAAATGCTTAAAGTAACCCTCATCGAAGATGACCCTAGCATGATTACATTGCTTTCCACCCTGCTCAACATGGAAGGTTACACAGTAAGGATTCCGAGCAATTACCAGATGCAGGATATGCTCAACGCCATTCTGCTTGAACGTCCACAGATTGTTTTGGTTGACGCTAACCTGGCAAATGGAAGCGGTTTAGACTTGGTTCGCTCAATCCGGCGAGAATCAGAATTAAAGGGCACTTGCTTATTAATGACATCGGGATTAAATTTAAGGGAAGAAAGCCTCAGGGCAGGCGCCGATGAATTTATTCAGAAGCCATTCATGCCAGATGATCTGATTAAACTAATCCGTGATACCTACCAGCAAACTTATAAATATCAACTACAAAAAGAGTAAAGAAATTAACGTGACAAAAAAAAGATTACGTACCCAGATGCAATGGTATTCCATTGATCTACATTTACACACACCAGCGTCGAGTGATTTTCAGCAGCCCGACGTCAAATACCTGGAGATCCTGCAACGCGCAGAAGCCCGGGGTTTGGACATCATCGCATTTACTGACCATAATACGGTCGCTGGTTATCGGAAACTACAGGATGAGATCCATCAGCTTGAATTATTGGAGAGATTGAACCGCATCCTGCCGGAAGAGCAGAACCGCCTGCGTGAATACAGGCGGTTATTTGAGAAATTATTGATCCTCCCAGCGTTCGAATTCACTGCAACATTTGGATTTCACATTATCGGGCTTTTCCCCCCGGAAACACCGGTAAGAGAGATAGAACATTTATTGATTAACTTAAACATTCCCACAGAGCAGCTGGATCTCGGCTCCGCCACGGTTGGAGCGACCACAGATGTGCTCTCAGCATATCGGATGATTGCTGAAGCCGGCGGCATTGTCGTCGCAGCGCATGCCAACTCAAATAACGGTGTTGCAATGCGCGGCTTCCCCATCGGTGGTCAAACAAAAATCGCCTACACCCAGGATCCGCACCTATATGCGCTGGAAGTGACCGACCTGGAACAGCGCGGAAATCGTACCACGGCAAATTTCTTTAATGGCACGAAACCGGAATATCCACGCAGGATGCACTGCATCCAAGGATCCGATTCGCACAGGTTAACCACCGATCCACAGCGTAAAAAGAATCCCGGGATCGGTGATCGGGTAACCGAAGTTTTATTATCAGAAACCTCTTTTGAAGAACTTCACGATTTATTCTCATCCAATGACTTCGCACGCACACGCCCGCGCCACCACAAAGAGCAACCGGCTTATGATTTCGTTCTGACCGCTCGTGAAGAAGGCGCTAACATCATTCAGGATTTTCATGAAAACATGACCGTCAGGGGTGGAAAGCTGTACAATATTATTGCTGATGTGTGTGCCTTTGCCAATACCAATGGCGGTACCCTCTATATAGGTTTAAATAGTGATCCAAAAAAGCCGGTGATTGGAGTGACCAGCCCAGAACAGGCAATTACTCAATTGGATAAGGAAATTAGCACACGCATCACTCCCCCTCTACAGTGCACAATCGATGCACATGAAACGGAAGGAAAAAAGATCCTGCGGATTCTTATCCCACGTGGAGATGATCCTCCTTATGCCGTTGATGACAACAAGGTCTACGTCCGGGACGAAGCGGAAACCGGCCTGGCTGTACGTGATGAAATTGTCAGTCTGGTCTTGCGGACAAGTAGTGTTCGACCGACTCCCCAAGCAAAACCAGAAATTGATAAACAGCAGGTAGCCGAAGAGGCACCGCAAAGTGCGATTACGCCTGAGCGGGATGGAGAAACGCCCCCTCGCACTGGTGTGGAAGTTGTGAAGGTGGAAGAACGGGATGGTATTTCCTATTACACGATGCGCGATCTGCGCAATGGGAATGAAGTGAAAAATGTTACCAGAGTTTCTGCCCGCCGCCTGTGGCATTATGCAATCACCGAGTTCGACCAGCTGCCTGCTGACCTTTCTAAGGTGAAAATTCAATGGCAGGGTAAAGTCGGGTTATTGGGAGTACAGCGGCAGGGTAAAAATGTTCGCTACAATCTCGTCGAACGGACGCCAAAAGGACATCGTCTTTATTTTGGTGTGACCGAGGACGGGATTCACGGACGCTGGAAAGGTCTTGTCGGCAGTGATGATGAGTAATTCATCATTACCTGCTAAAATAATCCTCCGCGAATTCCAATACCCCTCCGATTATCCTCAGATTATTGATCTATGGAAGCAAGCAGGAGAAGGAATCCATCTGCGGCGGTCTGATGAACAGGAAGAGATAGCCAAAAAACTTCAGCGCGACCCCGATCTTTTCCTCGTGGCAGAATTGGATGAATCTATCGTTGGTTCGGTAATTGGTGGTTTTGATGGTCGGCGGGGCATGGTATACCACCTTGCTGTAGCTGCCCCTCTCCGTAAACTGGGTATAGGCACTGCTCTCATGGATGAGCTTGAAAAAAGGATGAAACAGAAAGGCTGCATCCGCACATATTTATTAGTGATGCGGGATAATTTGGAAGCGATTCGCTTTTATGAAAATTTCGGTTGGGAGCAAATGAATCTCCTGATCTACGGGAAAAACCTGGAATAACTGGCAGGTTTTATTTTTTATTATGTCTATACGCATTGGAATCATCACCATATCCGATCGTTCCGCCCGCGGGGAACGTGTTGATGAATCTGGACCCGCCCTTGTAGAAGCCGTCAAACAGCATGGTTGGCAGGTGGTCAAAACCGGGATTTTACCCGATGAGATGGAGCAGATAAAAAATTCATTGACCGAATGGGCAGATAGTGGAAGCTTAGATATCATCCTAACTACTGGTGGCACCGGCTTTAGCCCACGCGACGTCACACCTGAAGCAACCCTATCAGTAATCCAGCGACTAACCCCCGGTCTCGTTGAGGCCATGCGCATTGCAAGTTTACAAATCACACCACACGCCATGCTCTCGCGTGCCACAGCCGGTATCCGCTCAGCAACACTTATCATTAATCTACCTGGCAGCCCCAGGGGGGCCATAGAAAATCTTGCCGTATTGGTGCCCATATTGCCTCATGCAGTCGAATTACTTCGCGATGAGCCTTCAGCTGAGCACGGGCACCAAGTGGTTTGATTAGGGTATAATTTTACGCTATCAGCCAAATATGTGAGCCTGGAGGTGTAAGTGGATTTTTGGCATGCAGATAGTGTCCCTGACATTCTGCCTGATGAAAAAATAGCAAGCTGGCGGCGGACACTCTTGGATACGATCGAGACGATATTATTAGCATTGATCCTGTTCCTGGTCATCAATGGGGTATCCGAGCGGATCCGGGTTGAATCTATCAGTATGCAGCCTACCCTCTATCCGGGTGATTATGTCATCGTCAATAAAATCGCCTACCGTTTATATACCACTCCCCATAGGGGAGATGTAATTGTTTTTAAATATCCCCCAAACCCGGAAAGCATACCATATATTAAGCGGATTATTGGGCTGCCAGGTGACCAGGTTCATATCGCCGATGGAAAAATCTATATAAACGGTGAGCTGATGCTTGAACCATATTTAAAGGTCACCACGAACCGCGGCGGAGATTGGACTGTCCCTGCAGATCAATTATTTGTCATGGGTGATAACCGGAATAATTCTTCCGATTCGCGTGCCTGGGGTTTTGTACCCTTGGAAAATATCATCGGTAGAGCTGAGGTTGTCTATTTACCCCCTCAACACTGGTCATTTCTCCATCAAAATATTGCCGTTGCTTCCCCTGATCCATAGCTACATGGTTTAATGATAACTCGGTCCTACCTGGTTTTATTACCGTCAGGATGCACTCGATTCTATCTTAGAGAAATATCCCAATATGCTGCTAAGCAGCGCTTCAGGTGACAAATCTATGCTTGATAAACGCAAATTAGAACATGGAGCCATGGGGGAATTTTGTTCCCGCATCACGATCGTGCGTGGAGGATAAATTTGCAACGGTCCAATGGTATCAACGTTAGGTAAGGTTGAATAACTCACTTCTTGGACTTCCTGCTTGCAAGTGACTTTGCAATCCTCACAGCTAAAGCAACACGCCTGGAGGCTGAGATCATAGCATCTCTTACACTGATGTGGTTTAACAACGATGATCTGGCTAAGAATCAAGCTAATCCCTATTAGAGAGATTTATACCAGCGTTAAATTCATACAGAACATATTAATTGGTCATCCCCATCCTTAGCAAATACCAACCTTGAAATGATTGTCTGGGCGGCCTCTGGATGAGAAATAAATTGTTATAAAACTTTTCAAATTACTTATTGGTATCGGATATACACCGACCTAGCATTTTTGATGGGGTATATTAATATTAAACTTGACAGATTTAGGGGATAATACGAGTAATGAAAAACTATCTTAACGTAATTTTATGCGATTATAATAAGGGACATTATCCGCAATCGGTTATCATCCAGCCAACACGGAGAAATTCATTCAATTCTTGGGTTGTACCAGAAGTGATGCTCGTGAAATGCGTGATTATTTAGATCTAAATTGATCTAAAGGACAAGCGTATGCATAAACATTTATATCTAAAAGGACAGCGCGGCCAGAGCATGATCGAAACAGCTCTCATGTTTCCGATCTTCCTACTCCTTTTTGCTGGGATGATCGAAGTGGTCTTTATCTGCCGTTCTTATTTGGTGTTACTGGATAGTTCCTACCAGGGCGCTCATCTGGGTTCGCAAGGACTGGCTCTATTCGACGACCAGGAGGTCTATAACCTGGTGACTCAAAATCTATCGCCTAGTTATAATAATAGTCGCTTGGTTGATGTGATCATCACACGTGCCACACTTAATGGGGGTACAAGCATTACGATCAACACGGGATATCCCAGGAATATGAAGGGGAGTGGTCGAGCTTCAATCCTTACCCCAGCGGTTCTCATCAGCCGCTTGAGGGGTGGCGACCTATCAGGTCGGTTGATTGCTGTCGAGGTGGTATATGACCACCCATTGTTGTTTAACTTTTCATTTACCAGAGGACTAATCCCTAATCCATTCCCTTTGGATGCATATACGATCCAGTACGTAGCCCGTTAACGAGGTAATGCTATGGTGATTGCCTTTTCTCAAATAAAAACTATCCCCGCACTTGGATTGGATTAATTGGAATATTTTGAATGTAGGTTAAAAAAGGCTAATCCTATGACTCCATCTAAAACTAAGCAGAATAATACGAAGGTAAGGAAACCTGGTGAGCAAGGTCAATCGTTTATTATGATCGGCCTTGCTATCGTCGTCCTGATTGCAGCCGTCGGTCTGGCGGTTGATGCAGCATTGCTTTACCGGGCTAAACAAAACCTGCAGCGAACCGTGGATTCAGCTGCCTTGGCTGCAGCTTATAAATTACCCAGCAGACCGAATGCAAGTCAGGCTGCATATGAATTCGGGCGCTTACACGGTTATGACTTCGACCCTGCATCGAACCCTCTCCAGATCACTTACCCCGTATATAGTCCACCACGTAAAGTTGTCTCTGTGCAGGGCTCTACAACCGTAAATTTTGCCTTCTTAAGTGTTATCGGTATTCGTTCAACCCAGCTCACTGCAATAGGTGAAGCAGAAAGTGCTCCGCTAGATGTATATTTGATCTTCGATTTGTCTGAATCGATGGTTTACGATACACCCAGGCCATCCCCCTGGCCGCCGTCTGGTTTCACTGCTTGCAATACGTGGGATAACGGCAGTTATAGTGATTGCATCGCCAAATATTGCAATTGGGCTAAAAAATGTGATCCATTAGACGCCCACATCAAACCAGCCGCGAAATTTTTCATTGATAAGCTGGACGCACAGTTTGACCGGGTTGGGGTGGTGGCTTATAACCAATCTGGAATTCAAGTCATTCCTTTATCCAACAATTTTACAGCAGTTAAGGCAGCTATTGACACCCTGGCGGCATTTGATCACCAAGGCAGTACAAATTGTGAAATTACCCGCTCACCGTCCTATACCAATAAAGCCTGTAATAAGCAAACCAACATAGGTGACGGCATCATGATAGCCCACGATAGCATTGCTGTTGAAGGACGCAAGGACGCCATTTGGTCGATGATCTTGATGACCGACGGAAAAGCGAACGTCTACCGACAGGACAGTGGCTGCACTGGTTGCCCCCCGAATTGTGGAACAGGTTGCCAGTACGTTCATCTTTGTGATGAGTGCCAGTCAGCCATTGATTGGGCGACATTAAATGCCAGGGACACATATACCCGGCATGAAACGGTGATCTATACAATCGCCTATGGTACTGCTTCCCCAGGCTTTGAAACTCTAATGATCAACATTGCCGACTGGACCGATAACGGCAGGCTCGATGGCAGGACGGATAATTTCTGGGCTGCACCAACCGAGACTGAATTGCGGGCTGCCTTTGCAGAAATCGCTGAACGGATCTATAGTCGCCTTTTACGATAATTGGTCATATAGGTGAGTTATGTTAATCAAGCGCAATAAAAAAACCTTAGCGCAATCGATGGTCGAATTTGCCCTGATTCTGCCGGTTTTGATGCTCATCATCATGGGGATATTCGAGTTCGGGCGCATGTTTCAGGTCTGGCTGACACTTCAGTATAGCGCTCAAGCTGCTGCTCGATTCGCAACCACGGGGCAACTTGGGGTGGACCCAACTGTAGATCAATGGGATTCTATACGCCTGGCTGGTGTAAAGTCAGCGGCGCAGAATAGTGCGGTTACCTTGGGCATCGTTCCAAGCGCTGGGGAGTTCGACCCCGGTTATTTCCGCGTGTATGTCTATGCCTCCGATACACCGGTTGTGGGAAGAGAATATCCTGGTGGACCCAGAGCACGTGTGATTGTAGATGTCATCTTTAATCATCCATTGATCACCCCGCTTGGCACAATGCTGAGCAGGTATATCACTCTAAGGGCACATTCAGAAATGATCGTGGAACGCTTCCGATTTCCGGGTTTTGGCACACCCGCCGGAACATTACCGCCTACCATCCCTCCTACACCCACCCCCACCATTACACCCACTCCAACAAATACACCTGTGCCTTCGGAGACTCCCGTTCTCCCTTACCCATAGACAAATATAAGCTTAGAAAACGTGGTCGTTTGGGACCGCTAATAATAATAAAACAGCAAGCGATGAAATTCTCATCGCTTGCTGTTTTTAAATCAAATACTCCGGGCAAGCTACCCAGCGGCACCCGGAATATCCTCCTTACTGCTGCTTCTTCTCAGACCTGACAGGGTTCGAAGGGTTCCGCCGCGCTGGACCCACCCGGAGCGGAGCAAGCATACCTCATGAAATTAACCCTGTCAATGTATTCGTTTTCTTCTCATATGGAATCACATTCTTCACAGGTTACCCCCATGCAAACCAGTATTCAGTTCATTCAATCGCGTTTATCCCGAATCGATTGGTAATATCCTTATCGTGGGTGCAATATCTTACACATATCGCCAGATTATGGCTTTGATTGCCTGCTGCCGAAGCGTTTCTGCCTGTTAATAGTAGTAAACCAATCCACACAGCGCTTCCTCGAGGGATTGAAGGAAGAGCTTTATGTAGATAGGACTTATCCATCCTTAATCAGAGTAGTTTTACGGAGTTCTTGTCCGTCGTGGAGTGCGCGTGCTGGTCGGTGTGAAAGTATCGGTTGCAGTTGCCGTTTCCGTTGGTGTGCGTGTAGCTGTGATTGTGACTGTGGGTGTGGATGTAGGTTGAGTCGCCGTGGGTGTGAACGTCGGGACTGTGGCTGTAGGTGTGGCTGTTTTGATTGGAGTAGGTGTGGGGAAAATAGTAGGTGGTAACCGTCCTACTGGCGTCCCATATCCTGGATGACGAAACTGTTCATTAATCATTTCTGCATGTGCGTGCAGCCTGATAAAGCGGGCTAGAATATTGATTAATGGCGTCATTAGAGGATGGTTATAGACTACATCGACAGCAACCCGCGCATTCGGACCACCGGGAAATTCAGATCCCTGTACCGGTGGATCAGAAGCGTACACAAATACACGAAAATAGCCGGGAGCTGATGGTCCGGCACTGGCATCGATATTCAGGTTGGAGGCTCTCTGCAAAGCTACGTCCTTAACAGCCTCCAAACGAGCGAAATCCCATTCATCAATCGCGGGATTAACCGATAGTTGCCCAGTCGTGGCAAATCGAGCTGCAGTTTCAGCGCTGTTTTGAACCGTCATCCATACTTGAAATAAGCGTCCGAACTCGAATAAGCCCAGAATGATCAAGATCAGGGTTGGTATGATAAGGGCAAATTCAGTTAGAGCCTGGCCCTTAAAAGATTTAGTATGCTTTATCCACATAAATCACCGTATCCATCTCATTGTATGAGCCGGGCATAAATCCGTTTGGCGATTTCCTGCAGGGCTACCCGCAATGCATCCTCGTTAGGTGCCGCCCAGAAATTATCTGTGGTCCCATCCAGTACTCCGTTATCTGACCAATCTGCAATGTCAATCAAGAGATCTTTATACTGTGGGTTTTGAGTGAAGACATCCCCATAAGCGATCGTATAAATGGGAGTCTCGTTCCGGATCCAGGTGTCTTTAGCGTGGATCAAAGCCCAATCTTCTGCTGCCTGGCATTCATCACATGATCTGAGGTTGGTACAAGACCCACAGTTCGGCGGACAACCTGAACAGCTGCGGTACACATTCGCTTTCCCATCGGTCTCCAATACGAGGCCCCAGACGGCATCCATCCGACCCTCCGCTGCAAGTTGATTGTGGGCTATCATGATACCGTCTCCAAGATTAGTATTTTTGTTACATTGACGGCTCCCATTATTGTATATCGGACAGCTTGGGTCAGATGTACCTTGGTGGTCAAACGCGTTCAGTTTACTGATCTTATCCTTGACATCATTAAAATCGGATGAAAGTGGAATGATTTGCACTCCCTGGTTGTCATATGCCACCACGCCCACTCGATCATACTGTGAATCAAACTGGTCAATAAAGAACTCTGCGGCTGGCTTTACATGCTTATCCAATGGATCACATTCTCGATATTGATTACAGTATTTCGAAATGCAGTCATAATATTGGTTACTGTCCCATTGACTACATTTCGTGAATCCTGATGGAGGCCATGGGTTGGGCCTGGTTGTATCATACACCATCGATTCAGACAGGTCCAAAATTAAATACACATCCATTGGCGCACTTTCACCTTCTCCACTCGCTCTGATCCTGATGAAGTTAATCCCGAAAATCCCCATGAAGGCGAGATTAGCATTTGTAGACCCGCTCACATTTACAGCTTTGCGTGGTGGATCATAAACCGTGAAGATGATCGTTAATGGGTTTGTTGCTGGGTCAAAACTATACCCATGCAGTCGCATGAACTCGTAAGCAGCTTCAGCAGCCACAGTTTTATCAGGTAACTTGTAGGCTGCCGCCAGAGCAGAAGAATCAATTGCCCGCTGCAGATCCTGTTTCGCCTTATAAACCAAGGATATATCGACAGCCAGCCCAATTGCAGCAACAAACGCCACGATACCGATTGCAATTAATACAATGGTTTGCCCTTGTTCCCGCTGAGCCCTATGAATTTCCTTTTTAAACATGTTTATTGGAGCCATAATCATCCTTGACCGACTGTTTCATGAATAAAAATCCATTCTCTAAAAAAGACATACCTTCGAAATTCTCCGGATAAAAACAAATAATTGATTCGAACATCGTTACAACGATTACCGCTGAACGTACTGTATCGAATAAGCAATTAATGGGAATGGATTTGGAAATAAATTATAAATAATGGGGAGGTTAAAGACTAATGTGTGATCATAAACAATCTCCACCACGATTATTTTGCCAAGTGGGTCGCCGTCCCTCAGGCGGTTTATGATGTTCGTTTGAGTAAAGATTGAAGCCCGACCGCTGCCTTTCATGTTGTATGACTGATAATTTCTGATCACCTTACCCCCGACGAGATCAGCGCGGGTTATGATGACATCAATTAAGGAGCTATTGTTATATCCCTCCTGAACGAGACCCTGCGTCACTAGTGTATATATTTCATTATTATCATATCGAGCCAAGCCCTGCGAGCCAAGATGAGCGCCTTGATAAGTGCTATCCAATAGTGACAGATAATTACGGCAGATATTTACGACTTCGACCATACCGATGACAAGCAGAATCAATACCGGCATTATTAACGCCAGTTCGATGATGCTTTGCCCACGCGTTTTATCCGTACCAGATTTATTTAACATTTCCCCTGATTGTCATTTAACCCTTTACTTTAAATTCTCTAGATTGACCCAATATTTCGGGGCACCTATCGCCCAAGTCGCGTTGTAATCATTTCCAAACACTGGACTAAATTAAAAATTATTCTATCCTAAACAACTAATTTTATACAGTGAAGTTATCAACTCTGTAAGTAATGACCGCTATCCCGATGCGCTGTCGGGCTGTTTATTTTGACCTCTATGGAGTTAGTATTCTTATATTGAGTGAAGCTGTGTACTTGAACCTTTCACTGAGTTATTCTGATATTTTCCAGAAATGAATCCTGTCAGTGTTTTTCCCGCCTTCGCGAGCCCAATACCCCGCTGATGATGATGAGCACCAACACACTTGCCCCAATAACCAGACCGGCATTATGCCCCACCGGAGGCATCTCCCGTGATTCTGACGCATCTATTGCTTCCTGTGAAGCTGATTCTGTGGGAACGGGCGATTGTTCAACTTGCAGGCTGCCCGCGGACTGTATCCTCGCCTGGTTGTGTGAAGGGATATGTGCGCTTGCTCTTTTTGAGGAACCTGTGACAACTAACAACCCTGCCAGAACAAAGAATATCCAAACCAGATGATTTTTCATGCACCCAATCCCATTTAGTTTTTATAGCGATGCTCACTTTCTAGTTTATCACATCATCCACAGATTTTAAATCAAAAACCCGTCCGCGTCCTCGAACGGGTTATAACATCCTGGCGGAGAGGGAGGGATTTGAACCCTCGTTCCCTTGCGGGAAACACGCTCTCCAGGCGTGCGCGCTAGGCCAAACTACGCGACCTCTCCGAGATTGAATCGCTGGGGCTATCTCTCCACAGCGATGCGCATTATACCATAAAGGGAACTTAGCCCGTTTTGCTTGGTAATTCCGCCTTCAACATGCTTGTGGGGTTGGTCTATGCTCTTCGCTCGAAGATGTAAAGAGAAACGTCCCAACGGCGTTCGAAACCCACTTTTTCGACCGCAGGGATTACCTCCAGGCGGTTAGGAACGGTCCATCCAGCTGTTTTATATCCGAGTCCACCCATCAGTCGGCGGTAATCCATCAACAGCACACCCAGCTCACCCAACGGGCAAGCTATTAGCTGGATCCCGGGAGAGCGCTCCTCATCCTCGTCATCTTCCCAGATCGAAATGAAACCCAAGCCATCACGCCACCACCAGGCACGTCCATCCTTGGCCGCTTCCCCGATATGTTTGATCTGCGGGTCAGCATACACCCAGCCCAGGTTGATCAATCTACTCGACAATGCATGCACCGGATTCCCTAATACAAAATCTAATGCCTGGCTGCCTTCCCCTATCTCAAGCCTGACGAAGCTGCTGGTTCCTTCTGCTAAACTCGGTGCCCGATAAGGGATGAACTCGGTGATTCGCTTGAACCCGGTCTGCTCGCACATCCGGTGCACTTTGAGATTGTACGACCCTGTCGTCAGGCGGATGATCCCGCTTCCCATCAGCTTCCAGGTTTCCAATATGTATTCGTGAATATGGGATGCCACCCCCATACCCTGAAAATCAGGGTGTACCCTCAATCCTTCCATGTACCATTCGTCCACCTTGAATTTGGTCAATTTGAACACCCCCGCTACTCGTCCATGCAACTCAGCCACACCTAACATGCCATCCGGGTCTGCCAGCCATTCATCCCACACCTGCGGGATATAATCGCCTCCATCCCAGATATGCGAGCATAATTCCATCACTGCTTCGGTATCCTTCAAAAGTGCCGGTCTACAGACTACAATGTCAGCGTTGGTATAATCTATCATCTTCATCAGTAAAGTTAATTAAATGCGCTTTAATCCGGGAAAAGCTCCGCCAGTACAGCGGGGGCGTAGCGCCTCGCCATCTCATCCGATATCCCGTTCTCTCTGCATATCTCGGTGTACAGGTTGGCACTGGGGCGCTTATGCCTTGCCTGGGTTTCAATATCGAGCTCCCACAAGCCAAAGCGCTGAGTCCAGCCGCGTTCCCACTCAAAGTTATCCACCAACGTCCAGTGGAAATAGCCTTTTATCGGCCAATTGAAATTGACCGCCCGCCAAACCTGGTGGATATGCTCGAGAATAAATCGTGGTCTGACACGGTCGTCCGCATCTTCAAATCCATTCTCAGTGATAATGATCGGCAGTCCGTACTTTAATCCCCATTTGAGCGCCTCATACATCCCTAACGGTTCATTCGCCAGGAATCCTGTGCTGCTACGCTCTGATCCTTCCCTAAAGAAACGTTTGCTAAATAATTCGCTTGCATGTCGTAAATCGAAGCTCACATAATCGCGTGTGTAATAATCGATTCCCAAGAAATCCTGGGTTGCTTTTGCTTCGCGCACTTGTTTTCGTTTCGATACTAACCGGACAACTCCGTCGGTTGCTGCACTGGCGATCACTTGATTTAATCCCATCAAGAGCCTGGTCACCAATCGATCCAATGGGAACCAGGGTTTCGCTGGCTGCAGGCTGCGGTAATAATGCGCCATCCCAACCCTTGCCTGTGGTTGAATCTGGTGGATGGCATGGTAGGCTGCTGCATGTGCCCGTACCAGGTTGACCATCACTTTAAATCCAAGATTGAAGTCCCTCTTCCCCGGCGGAAATACCCCTTGAATAAATCCCAGGGTTGCATATCCATTCGGCTCATTAAAAGTGCACCACAAGTTGACGTAATCCTTTAATGCCTGCACCACCTTACGGACATACTTCTCATAATACTCAGCAGCTGATTCGCTCTCCCACCCGCCCATCTCAACGAACCACAGCGGGTCAGAGTAATGGTGCAGGGTAATTAATGGGGTTATGTTCAGTTCTGAAAGCCCCCTGACCATATCTAGGTACCGGTCTAACGCCGCATCGTCCCACCGGTCTGGTGTTGGCTGGATCCGGCTCCATTCTATCGACATGCGATGGGCATTTTGTGCACTGTCTGCTGCCCGCTGAAAGTCCTCTCTCCACCGGCCGTTCCACCAATCACATGCCAATCCAGATGTATCGCCCCGGGCGATACGCCCTGGCTCATGCTCCCATGTCCACCAGTTGCTGTTTGGGTTATTCCCCTCCACCTGGTAAGCTGCCGTGGCAGTCCCCCACAAGAATCCGCGCGGAAAGTGAAATGTTGCCTGGGCCATTTATCCTCCTTGTGCAGATCTCCTCACCCAATAATTTTAGTCGCATGCTGCCTTCTTGGCAATCAAAAAAACTCCCCACGTTTATTCTCGTGGAATAATTATGGTATGCTATAGCTGTTACCGAAGGAGGTGCTGCCATGTCTGAAGCCTTCATAATTTCCGCCGTACGAACACCCATCGGGTCCGGTAAGCCCACTGGTTCGCTTGTATCGCTTTCCCCTGTTGACCTGTCCGCCAGGGTATTACAGGAAGCAGTCAGACGGGCCAGGATAGAGCCTGCCCAAGTTGAGGATGTTATCTGGGGATGCGTCACCCCCATCGGTGATCAAGGTGCCAATTTAGCCCGTTTAGCTGTGTTGAACGCGGGTTTTCCGGTGCATGTCCCCGCAGTCACTCTCAGCCGGATGTGCGGCTCGAGCCAACAGGCCATCCATTTCGCTGCTCAGGCTGTGTTAGCCGGTGACATGGATATCGTGGTTGCCGGGGGCACAGAAATGATGTCTCACCAACCTCTGGGTGCCGACTATCCTAAAGAATGGCCCGGAGACATGCCCTATAGGCTGGTCCACCAGGGAATAAGTGCCGAGATGATGGCGGAGAAATACGAGCTTACTCGTTTTGAATTGGATGATTATGCCTGCCAGTCCCACCTTCGTGCGATGCATGCCATCCAAAATGGTTATTTCGAAAGCCAGATCCTTCCAATCACGTTATCCGATGGCAGGACGATCAATGTGGATGAGGGCGTCCGCATGCCACCCAATCGCGAGAAAATAGCAGGGCTCCAGCCAGTTTTTAAGCCAGATGGTGTTGTCACGGCTGCCAATGCCAGCCAGATCAGTGACGGCTCCGCTGCATTGGTATTAGCATCAGCCAAGGCGGTTGGCGCTTATAATCTCTCTCCTTTGGCACGGATCGTCACACGCTATGTAACCGGTTCCGACCCGGTGCTGATGCTGGACGGTCCCATCCCTGCGACCAGGCAGGCCCTAAAACGCTCGGGGTTATCCCTGAATGAGATTGATGTCATCGAGATAAATGAGGCTTTTGCCTCGGTGATATTGGCCTGGGCGAAAGAGATAAAACCCGATATTTCCAGGGTGAACCCTAATGGTGGAGCAATTGCGCTTGGTCATCCGTTGGGTGCCACTGGCGCTATCCTAATGACGAAACTTATTCACGAATTACAGCGCACCCAAGGCACATATGGTCTGCAAACCATGTGCATCGGTCATGGGATGGCAACTTCCACGATCATTGAGCGCATCTAGACCAGGAGCGTATCGTCCAACGACCATGACTCACCTACTCTACCTTTCACTCGGCACGAATTTAGGCAACCGCCTGGCTAACCTCCAAAATGCACTCATTGCTCTCCCTCCCAAAGTTACTCCTGATATTTGTTCATCCATTTATGAATCCGAACCTTGGGGTTACTCAGATCAACCTCAGTTTCTAAACCAGGTCATCAGCGCACATACAGATCTGGAACCTTTGCCCCTGTTAACCTTCTTAAAAGACATCGAGCTTCGCCTGGGCCGCCGGGAAACCTTCCGCTTCGGTCCGCGCCTGATCGACCTGGATATCCTCTTTTACGATGACCTTGTTTTGGATACACCAACACTGACCATTCCTCATCCCCGCATAGCTGAGCGTGCATTCATTCTCATCCCCCTGGCAGAAATTGCTCCCGACCTATTCCATCCTGGGCTTCAGAAGAGCACTCAACAGTTAAAAACCGGGGTAGATTCAAGCAGTGTTGAACTGTATCGATCAGTGGAATCTTAAATTGGAGTCATGCCATGACCCTCCTGATTAAGTCTGGCACTATCATTACGGCCGCGGAAACTTTCCAGGCCGATATCCTGGTTGAAGGGGAAAATATTACCTCAATCGGCAGAGGACTGAATTCTGAAGGCGCTGAGATCATAGATGCTGAGGGTAAGCTGGTGATGCCAGGTGGTGTTGACCCGCACACCCACTTCAACCTGCCCATGGTCGGCACGGTTACTGCAGATGACCATTACACCGGACACAAAGCTGCCGCCTTTGGTGGGACGACCACTGCCTTAGATTTTGTATCTCAGGATGCGGATTCGCTCTCAGAGTGTGTCAACGCATGGCATAAACGCGCTGATGCACTTGCAGCCATCGACTTTGGTTTCCACATGAACATCACACACTTTGACCAAAAAGTGGCTGACGAAATTCCAGGGTTACCCAGCCTCGGAATAACCTCCGTTAAGGTTTTTACCGCCTACAATGACCGCCTACGTCTGGAAGATGGGGAGATCTTCCAGGTCCTGCGTCTGGCAAAACAGCACAACCTGCTCACCATGCTGCATGCAGAGAATGGTGATGTCATAGATTTGCTTACAGCAGAAGCGCTCGCGGCGGGTCATACATCACCGGATTGGCATGCTAAAACTCGTCCTGCTTGGGGATCGGTTGAAGCAGTCCTGCGAGGAGCCGCCCTGGCAGCTCAAGCAGAGGCTCCCTTGTATATTGTTCACATGAATGTTGCTGGTGAGGTCGATCAGCTCAGCTACGCCCGGGAGCACGGTTTAAATGTGATGGGAGAGACTTGCCCCCAGTATCTATTCTTCTCCGCCGATAAACTTAACCTTCCCGACGGTGCCAAATGGGTCTGCTCTCCACCTTTACGGATGCCAGCTGATAATAAACGTTTATGGGAGGGACTGGCTGATGGTACCCTTCAAACTATCGGCACGGATCATTGTTCATTCTTTTATGATGGTACCCAACCAATCATGTACGAAGGTCAGCCGATCACCATCCCTGGAAAAGAGCTCGGCAAGGACGATTTCACTAAAATCCCGAACGGTCTGCCGTGCGTAGGCGATCGCCTTCCCATCTTGTGGACTTACAGTGTCCGTTCAGGCAAGCTCTCCCCTAACCAGTTCGTCGCACTGACGAGCACCAATCCTGCAAAAATCTTTGGCCTTTACCCCCGCAAAGGAAGCCTCTTGCCAGGATCTGATGCCGACATTGTCATCTGGGACCCTGACCGGCGTATCCGTTATGGCAAGGCTTTTTCGCACCACCGCACAGATTACAACCTATTCGAAGGTTGGGAACTGGTCGGTTATCCGGAGAAAGTATTCCTGCGCGGATCCTTGATTGTGGATGGTGATCGCTGGCTTGGCAAGGCAGGGATGGGCTGTTATTTGGATCGAGATTCTGGAACAACCATATAAAGTGTAGCTCAAGCCCGAATGTTCATCCTCCTCACCGTATTTTTCTTCATATTTATTTCCATCATTATGGCAATTCTTCACCTGGTGCGCCCCAGGTTTAGTATTCAGGGATTCTTATCCGTCCTGGCCGTTTTGGCGGGCTTGGTGATGGTTTTCCTGGCCCGGTCACAAATCCCGAACAACATCGTGCTCTTGCAGTGGGGACCTCAATCGCTTTTCCCTATCGCACCTTCCCTCATGGTGGATGATATTTCATGGTATTTTACCTTGGCACTGGTCTCAATAGCCTTCACCACGGTGATCACTTCCATCGCTCAGCTTGGTCGAAGCCTCAAATCCGATCAATTGCCAACCCGGAATTCAAACCACGTCATTGATGATTCGCAAGACGGTTCGAGCATTCCCACTGAAGCCAATGCCGAGGTAGCTTCAGTCCCAATCAATCCGTCTGCTCAAATGCCCAATTGGTTATTCTGGATTGCGGTTTTGATTCTGACAAGCATGGGTCTGCTCGCAGTAACTTCGGGGAATTTGCTCACCCTGGTGCTCTCCTGGGCGGCTCTGGATATCATCGAGCTGGTTATCTCCATGAGTCAGCTGCCCCAAAGCGAGAACCGTGAGCGGGTAATTATCGTGTTTACAGCCAGGCTGGCAGGAATTGTCACGGTATTGATGGCCGGACTGCTCTTATCATCACGGGGTGGCACGCTGCAGCTTAATGCGATCCCCCAATCGATCAGTCTGCTCCTTATTATTGCTGCCGCGATTCGATTGGGAGTATTCCCTCCTCAACAGCTGTATTCCCGGAGGCTGCCGATGCGGTCTGACTTAACCACAGTTATGCGCCTGATATCCGCTGCTGCCGGTTTTATTCTCCTGGTCCGGGTAGCCAGTGTGGGAATTACACCGTACATTATTCCCTACCTTCTGGGTTTTTTCGCTCTGGTTGGTATATTTGGTGCCGCCCGGTGGCTGGTTGCGAAGGATGAGCTGGATGGCAGATCCTATTGGATGCTTGGAACTGCCTCAATGGCCATCGCTGCGGCGATATTGGGCTCCCAACTTGCATGCCTGGCGTGGAGCCTTGCCAGCTTGCTCTCCGGGGGGTTAATCTTTTCTTTCACCTTGCGCCACCGCTACCTTATTCCCATTTTTATCCTGGGGGTGTTCAATTTATCCACCTTACCTTTCAGCCCCACCTGGCAGGCGACGGCTCTCTACCAATCCATTTCTGCTGCCCTTGGAAATCGGGCCTGGTTGCCCTTATTTTCAATATTACTTGTACTCATCCAGGCGTTACTCCTTTCCGGTTTTATCACTCAGTTGCTGAAGGGTATTCTGCCCGCAGGTGAAGAAAAATCCCAGCACATTGAGCGCTGGGTATGGGTCTTATATCCTATCGGATTGATATTAATCATCGTCGCGCATCTCCTCATAGGCTGGTTTTTGCTCCCTGAATTAAATGGATTACCAATTGCTGCCTGGGTTATCGGTGCTCTGACACTGCTCACTGCCGCCCTGATCCTGTTCATTTCTTGGCGATTACCCCGACCTATCCTCATCGCTAGCAGCATTACGAAATCCCATTCGTGGAATAAACTGTTCTCATTGGAGTGGTTGTACAACTTCATATGGATGACCTATCGCACTATATCTCGTCTGTTTGGCCTATTTTCAACCATTTTGGAAGGGGATGGAGGCATAATTTGGGCGCTGGTTTTATTCGCATTAATATTCGTATTTTTGCAGCGCTAATTAATGGCTATGCTATCTGATCCCTTTGTCCTTGTTGCTGTAGTGTTGGTGAGTCTGACTTCAATTTACAATTTTATCTCGAGGGATTGGCGCAGCTCAATTGGATGCCTGGCGCTGCAATATGGCGGTGTATTCTTATTGGTAATACCTTCTTGGCCAGTGGAAATGGCTGTGGCAAAAATGCTGGCGGGTTGGATGGCTGGAGTAATCCTGTGGGTCGCCATGACCTACACCCCCGATCTTTGGCCAGAAAGTGAAAGATCCATAAAATTTGGGGTAATTTTCAGGATATTGGCAGCCCTCATTCTCGCCTTGGCAGTCACATCTTTAGTTCTCCAATCCCAATCCTGGCTTGCGACCATCAGTATTCCAATTCTGTGGGGCAGCTTCATATTGATTGGCATGGGTTTGTTGCAGCTGAGCTTAACCTCACATCCACTGAGAGTAATTATTGGTCTTCTCACCTCCTTATCTGGGTTCGAAATCATCTATGCGGCGATTGAGACATCTACCCTCGTCACGGGTCTGCTCGCAGTCGTCACCCTGGGTCTCTCCCTCGTGGGAGCTTATTTGATGATCGCACCCAGCATGGAGAGGAATCCATGAGTGCTCCAATAATCTGGATCATTCTCCCGGGTTTGTTGGGCGTAATCCTCTTTTTCTTCCGGCGCTGGTATCGGTTAAGCGTTGCTATCGGAACAACCATCATGCTGTTGCTCGCTGGTTTAGCCTGGGTACTGCCAATAAACGAGCTGATTAAGCTAAGCCGCTGGTCAATTAAGATTTCTGACACTTTCGTGGTCCTCGGTCGGCAATTCATCCTGGGCAGTTCAGACCAGCCCCTCTTGGCAATCATATTCCTGCTCGCTGGTTTCTGGTTCGCTGTCGTTTTCATTGCCGATTCCGGGCGTATGTACGTCCCACTGGGGATGGTTTTGATTTCACTATTGATCGCTGCCCTGGCTGTTGAACCATTTCTCTATGCTGCCCTGCTGCTCGAATTAGCCGCTCTGGTGTGTGTGCCCATCCTTGTTCCTCCCGGTTCTCCCCCAGGCAGAGGCGTGCTTCGCTTTTTGACATTCCAGAGTTTCGGTATGCCCTTCATCTTGTTTTCCGGCTGGCTGCTTGCTGGGGTGGAGGCTAGCCCTGAGGAATTAACCCTGGTCACCCGGGCCTCCTTGTCCCTGGCATTTGGTTTCCTCTTTTTATTGGCAATTTTTCCGTTTCACACCTGGATCCCCCTCCTGGCAGAAGAAGCTCATCCATATACGGTTGGGTTTATCCTGGTCATCCTCCCTTGGATGGTTTCTCTCCTCGCGCTTGGATTTCTTGATCGTTATGGCTGGTTGAGGACCTCAAAATCCACACTTGATATGATTCAGCTTTGTGGAGCAATGATGGTGTTCGTCGGAGGCGTGTGGTCTGCTTTTCAGCGCCACCTCGGTCGGATTTTGGGATATGCTTGTATGATGGAGATCGGGATATCGTTATTAGCTATCACGGTTAATAATGGTCTCTATCTATACTTTGCCCTGTGGTTGCCTCGAGCCTTAGCTGTAGGGGTTTGGGCGTTGGCGCTTTCAGCCATCTATAACAAAAAACTCGCTCCCGGTGCCGACGGTTTGCGGTTCCGGACCGTCCAGGGGTTGGCTCGCCAGATGCCGGTGGTATCTGTCAGCCTGGTTCTGGGCTGTCTTTCAATCGCCGGAATGCCTCTTTTAGCTGGTTTCCCCTTTCATTTGTCCTTATGGGAAAAACTGGCAAATCATTCCTCGATCACTGCTATATTTACTCTGCTCGGTACTGTTGGATTGTTGATAAGTGGTATTCGCACGTTAGCTGTTTTAACCATGGGGAAAGAAGATGGCTGGAAGATCCAAGAGGGTAGAGGGATTATCATATTTCTTACCATCGGGGTCGTGCTCTTGTTCTTGGTGGGACTATTTCCCAACAGGTTAATTCCCCCTCCATCGAGGTTTCACGGGTATTTTCTCACCTGATTTCCTGGCAAGTGCCGTAAATCTACCTCATGCTATAATCGGCATGTACAATCACCTGAAAACATGGAATCAATATAAGATTTTGATTATTAATTAGGAGCCTTCATGGATATTGAACAGCTTCAAAAACGAATTCAATGGGTGGAGGAAGATCGCCGGAAAGAAAAAGATGCGATTGCCCTGCTCGAAAATAAATTGGTATCTCTCGAAGGCAATCTTTCGGCCTCATCTCAGCAAAGTAAAAGCTTGAGTAGTGAGATTACTCGCCTTTCAGCCATTATTACCAGGATGGATCAGTACGACCAGGCACTGACAAAAACCCGTCTGGAGAGCAAACAGGCGGTGGATGAGCTCGACAAGTCAATCAAGATGCGCATCGACGAGTCAGAAAAGGTCCAGCGGGTTCAAATAAAATCCTTTGACGTAACCTTCTCAGACCTTCAGAAACAGCTTGAGGTGATCCCAAAACTGGATAAGAATATCCAGGCACGGATCGATATCGAGATAGGCATCCGCCGTTCCTTGGATGAGCTGCGTGGGAAAATTGACGCAGTTCGCATCGAGGAGGAAGAATACACCCGCACCATACGCTTACTCGAGGATGGTCGCCGCCAGGATGCTAAAAGGATCGTGGATCTGCAGGGCGAGGTAAATGCGTTGAGAAAGCGCGGGGATGATCAAAGGGGGCAGAATGAGCTGATAAACACTAACTTGCGCAAATTGGAAACTCGCATAAATGAATTAATCACTGTCGAGGATGAACGCCGCGATGCGATGACCACTTTCCTGAACAAGCAGGCCGTAACCCAGGTGGAGCGAGAACGAACATGGAAGGAGTGGCAGTCTCGCTTTGACACCATTGAAAACCAAGCCGTGGATATTGAAGCACAGCTTGTCAGTCTTGACACCACTCACCGGGAAGTGAAACGCATCCAGGCAAATTTGGAGGAATTAACCCAGCGTGTTGAGCGCCGCATCAGTGAGATTACCGAAATCCAGCGCTTGTCTGAAGACCGTTTTCGCCAGGAATGGGTTACTTTCAAAGCCGACGATCAAAAACGATGGACCAATTACACGCTAACCCAGGAAGAGCAACGCAACGAAGCCACCCGCCAGTTCGGTAAACTGGCAGAGCAAACTACACACATAGAAGATGAGCTACAAGAAGTGAAAGACCTGTTCCAGCAGGCGAATGAGCTGGTCGAAAAACGCTTGCAGTCTATGCTGCAGCTTGCGCACGAATGGGTCACCTCCTATGAACGGACCATGGGGACTTCCCGCTGAGGTATATGCACGTTATCGGTACTGCAGGGCATGTTGATCACGGCAAATCAACCCTTGTCCAGGCGCTGACTGGTACCCACCCCGATCGCTTAAAAGAAGAGCGTGAGCGGGAAATGACCATCGACCTGGGCTTTGCCTGGCTCACCCTCCCCGGTGGGGAAGAGGTAGGTATTGTTGATGTGCCCGGACATCGGGATTTCTTAGAGAATATGCTTGCCGGTATCGGGGGTATCGATGCAGCGCTGTTCGTCATCGCTGCAGACGAGGGCATGATGCCTCAAACTGTTGAACATCTGACGATTTTGGATCTTTTGCAGGTGCAAGGCGGAGTCGTTGCCCTCACAAAAATTGACCTGATCGATGACCCTGATTGGCTCGATCTGGTTGAGGACGAGATCCACTCGGCTTTAAAACATACCGTCCTGGAAAATGCTCCCCTTATCCGCGTCTCTTCACGGACTCAGCAAGGCATCCCTGAATTATTGCACAGCCTCGGTGAGTGCCTGGCTGATCGTCCTCCCCGACCAGACCTCGGACGACCCCGCCTGCCGGTGGATCGGGTTTTCACAATGCCGGGCTTTGGTACAGTAGTCACGGGCACGCTCAGTGACGGCAGCTTGCATATCGGCAGTGAAGTTGAAATCCTGCCCTCCGGATTACACAGCCGAATCCGCGGTCTCCAGACCCACAAGCAAAAAGAAGAAACTGCCGTACCGGGAAGCCGCACAGCAGTAAATCTAACCGGGATTAATGTGGAACAATTGCAACGGGGTGACGTAATTACTTATCCGGGAACCTATCAGCCCAGCCGGCGTATCGATGTCCGTTTTCGACTGCTGCCGGATATTCCCCAGCCATTGAAACATGATACCCAGGTAAAGTTTTTCCTTGGGGCTGCCGAAGTCCAATCGAGGGTGCGTCTATTGGGCTGTGAAGAGTTGCTCCCTGCCGAAGAGGGGTGGCTTCAGCTCGAGCTGGAACAGCCAGTCGTGGCAATCCGTGGCGACCGGTACATCCTCAGGCGACCTTCACCGGGTGAAACATTGGGCGGAGGTATGATTGTTGATCCCCACCCGAAAGGTCGCCACAAGCGGTTCTCTGCACAGGAATTAGCGAATTTAGACAAACTGGCACAAGGGACCCCAGCTGAAATATTACTTCAGGCGATGCTTGCACTGGGCATTGCCCCTCTCCAGGATGTAATCAACCGCTCCAATTTGGATGCGAGTATTGCCAAAGCAGCCGCGCAGGAATTATTCGCCAGCGGTGAGATGCTTACTTTTGATGCTGATGGGGTTACCCCAGCCACCCAATCCCTGGTGATCTCTAACAGCTATTGGGGTTCGCTTAAACACCAGGTGCTCAAGGAACTAGCTGCTTACCACAAGACCTACCCTCTGCGTCCTGGGATACCCCGTGAAGAGTTAAAATCACGCCTGAAGTTATCCTCCCGCTTGTTTAATTTAATATTGCATCGAATTTCTTCCGAGGGAGCCCTGGAGGAAGCCGGCTCACTATTACGCCTGAATGGCTACAAGATCCAATTCAACCCCCAACAACAACATTCTGTGGATGGACTTCTAGCCCGTTTTGCCGCCTCGCCATTCTCTCCCCCTACGGTAAAGGAATGTCAGGCTGAGGTGGGCGAGGAACTTTACAGCGCTATGGTCGAGATAGAGCTGCTGGTACCTATCCCTCCTGATGTGGTCTTTCGAAAGCAGGATTATGAATTAATGCTTTCGGAGATAAAAATATTATTAAAACACAAGCAAACCATAACAGCGGGAGAGGTGCGCGACCACTTCAACACCAGTCGGCGGTATGTATTGGCGTTGCTCGAACATTTGGATGCTCAGGGTATTACCGTGCGTGAAGGCGATGCCCGCCGGTTAAAATAATAGTCCTCGTCTGTCCCCCGTTCCCTATAATCATCATTTATCTAAATACTGTTCGATATTCAGTGTTTTATACAACCTCGTCCGAATATCCGAGGGAATATTTTCTTCTTGAGAGCTTGCATGGTACAGATAAACGGTCTTCCTTAGGGTATCAACGACAATGCGGCAATCCTCACAACCCTCCAGGTGCTGCTCTAGAAGATTGCATAACTCGTCGTCGAGCTCTCCATCCACATACTCAGATAATGATCCAAGCAGTTGGCTGCAATTTTTATGTTCGTGTTTTCTCTTCGTTTCCATCATTTACCCACTCCTCTTAAGCGAAGGTGAATGATCTTTAGGCTCTTTTTCGGAACCATGCAGTAATTTATCAGGCTGTGCTTCATCGGTATAGCTAGTTTTTTCGCTAAAATAGATAGACAGTTCTTCCCTCAATCGTAAGCGTGCACGTGATAACCTTGTTTTTACAGCAGTATCGCTTAATCCCAATATCTCTGCTGTCTCGTGAGTCGACAAATCATTGATGTCTCTCAGTAGAAAAACCACTTTTAATTTCTCAGGCAGCTTTTGTATAGCAGCGTCTAATCTTTCTTTCGTTTCCTCTGATAATAATTCTTCTTCTGGCAGGCAGCACCAATCAATGATTTGAATGGGCTCTTGTTCGCCTTCTTCGGTTTCGAGAGGCTCATCGATGGATATAGTGTCTGGATGTTTTCGCCTTATCACCATTAAAGCTTCATTGGTCGCAATTCGAAAGAGCCAGGTTGAAATTTTTGATCGTCCGTCGAATGATTTAATCCCTCGATAAGCCTTTAAGAATGTCTCCTGTAAAACATCTTCTGCGTCCAGCTGCTGGTTTAGCATCTTGCTCGCCAGACGATAAATCTTACCCGAGTATGCATCCACCAAGCGGGCAAACTCTTCCGGATCGCCTTCATGTAAAGCTTCGAGTGAAAACCCTTCGGCCTCAACCTTATTTTCGTCGCTATTCATTGTTTAGATGCACCTAGATTTGTATCGTTACAGTAAGTAATTTTGTCGTTCATCCCGAACCCAGGCAATTTCTGAGTGAAAATAAAGTATAACCGATAAATTATTCCAATGGCACGTCAATAGGTAAGATATCTACAATAACCGCTTGATAAATTACCTGTATTTAATATTCCGTTTCCATCGACCATACGGTGCATACAAACCCTGGATTTCCAGTTACAATTACTCGCTAATATCTTGGATTACATTTAACATTATCTCGATCACAAATTATCCTTTGAGGTAAAAGAATTCCTATGCCTGAATCATTCACCTCTCTTTCACCCTATTTTTCTCCTCGTGGGATCGCAGTAGTTGGCGCATCAACAGACCCTAACAAGCTTGGTTACGGTCTGGCACGCAACCTGGTGCAGTGTAATTTTCAGGGTGTGATTCATTTTGTCAACCCAAAAGGTGGCAGCCTATTTGGTCGACCCATCTATTCGTCGGTTATCGACCTGCCAGACCCGGTCGACCTGGCACTCATCCTCATCCCGGCAGAAGGCATCGCCAAAGTACTGGGTGAATGTGCAGCCAGGGGAATCCACGCCGTGATTGTCGCCTCCGGTGGTTTCCGCGAGACGGGTGCGCATGGTGCCGCCTTGGAAAAAGAGCTTTTGAATATTGCCCGGCAGCATGGAATCCGCATGATTGGACCGAACTGTATCGGGTTGCTCGATACTCACCTCCCCCTGGATGCCACCTTTCTACCTCCACCCGGTCCACCTCCCGGTGATGTTGCCTTCATCTCGCATTCCGGTGCGATCTGTGCGGCAGTCATCGATTGGGCGCGCGGGCAGGGCTTTGGTATCTCGCGCCTTGTTAGCCTGGGGAATCAAGCAGACGTAACTGAGACGGATGTATTGACGCTCGTCGCAGAAGACAAATTCACCCGCGTACTAACCTTATACCTGGAAGGAGTCAGCGATGGTCAAAGATTTGTCCAGGAAGCCCGTAAAATCACCCCCAAAAAACCGATTGTCGCTCTCAAGGTCGGGCGTTATCCCAGCGGGCAGCGCGCCGCTGCCTCCCATACCGGGGCTCTGGCTGGTCAGGAAAATGCTTTCAATGCCGCCTTTCGTCGGGCAGGTGTGATCCGAGCCGATACAAGTGAAGAGTTATTCGACTGGGCTCGCGCCCTGGCCTGGAGCCCGCTACCTAAGGGACGCGCCATCGCCGTACTCACCAGTGCGGGTGGTCCTGGCGTTACTGCTGCTGATGCCCTTGAAATGAACGGCATGTCCCTGGCTACCCTGGCGAAGGTTACCCATGACAAATTAACCCAAATCCTGCCGCCCGCCGCTAGTCTCAACAATCCTGTCGATATGCTCGCCTCTGCAACACCGGAGCAATTCGCTGCCTGCCTGCAGGTACTGCTGGCGGATCCCGGTGTGGATGGCGTCCTGGTTGTCACCCCTCCGCCTCCCATGCATACAACTGGTGCCGTAGCCAAGTCAATGATCCCCGTGATCCAGAACTCGGATAAACCTGTCACGGTAGCCCTGATGGGTGAGCGTTTGATCCAGGAAGCAGTTGAGCATTTTCGAGCTGCTCGCGTTCCTGAATATCGTTTCCCCGAGCGCGCTGCTTCTGCGTTAGCGGTACTCGCCCAACAGGCTGAGTACTTAGAAAATGAACGCAGTTCAAAGTATATCCACGCCAAAGTTGACAAGGACACCGTCCAGAAGATATTAAATATCCGCACCCACAACCCCGGATTTTTAAATGCTTCCGAAACCACGGCTGTGTTGAAGGCTTATAAACTGCCTGGTGTTCCGATGAGGATGGCGACGAACAAAAATGAAGCGGTCACATTTGCCCATGAGATTGGCTACCCGGTGGTATTGAAGGTTGCCGCTGCGGATATTACTCATAAATCAGATATCGGCGGCGTAATGCTTAACCTGACCGACCCCGAAGGTGTATCAGATGGGTTCTCAAAGATTATCGCCAGCACAAAAAAATCTTTCCCTGAAGCCAATATCCAGGGCGTGCACATTCAGCGCATGCTGCCTGCGGGTCAGGAAGTGATCCTGGGCGCCGTCCAAGACGCCCAGTTCGGACCGTTGGTCATGTTTGGCTCAGGTGGCGTGGAAGTTGAGGGGCTGAAGGACGTCACATTCTCACTCGCCCCACTCACCCTCCAGGATGCCGAATGGATGCTGGAACACACCTGGGCTGGGCGTAAGCTGCATGGTTTCCGCAGCCTGCCTCCAGCAGATCGCAAGTCTGTTTTAGACTCGCTTATCCTGCTTGGCCAGCTAGCCGCTGATTTCCCCCAGCTGGTAGAGATCGAGATTAATCCCCTGCGCGTGTTCCCACAATCGCAAGGCTCAGCTGCACTGGATGTGCGCATCCGTCTAGCTTAAGCCTTGAATTCTTGGACTTTGCTGGCTCAATCTCGAAAAATCGCCTGGATAAGTTCCGTTAAAATCCCCATCCCCAGTGACAATGGTTTGGTATCGATATACTCATCCATGGAATGCGACCTTCCACCGGTAGTCAAGCCAACACAGATCGCTGGCAGGCCTCTGCTTAGGGGTTCATTGGCATCGGTGGAGCCAATACTCAATTCTGCACTGATCCCGTTCGCCTTATAGCAATCCAATGCCAGCTCGACCAATCGATGGCCTGGCGAGATTTCCCCCGCCGGTCGGTCTCCGATTGCCTCTGCGTCCACAATGACCACCTCCCTGGAATTATGGTTCGCCTCTTCGACAAGATTCAGCACCTGGTCTATCAGCAAGGTTAATCCTTGTGACTTTTCAGACCGAAGATCCAGCTCGCAGCTTGCTTCGGCTGCAATCGTATTCACTGATGTGCCACCGGTGATTTTACCTACATTTAGGGTTGTCCGCGGATCTATTGGCAGGGGAATTTGGTTGAACTTGACTATCAACTCAGCCAATTTATGGATCGCCGAGGGGTTGCCAAATTCCACCCATGAATGACCCCCTCTCGTGTGTACGCCTATGCGATATCTCCTCACCCCGATCCCTCTGTTGTAAATGTGTCCGAGAGACATCCCCTCGAGAACGATATAAGCCAGCGGGTTGCTCCCAAAGTGCTCTACAACTGCTTTCATACCCTTCAAGTTGCCCAGCCCTTCTTCGCCTACATTTGCCACGAGCCAAATATCACTATCCAAACATGTTATATTGCCCACAGCACTATCTTTTTGGTTGAATATCCAGCCTAATCCGCATAGGCATGCCAGGCCTAAAGAATTATCCCCGATTCCTGGACCATAGATCTGACCTGGTGTTCGCCTGGTGGTCAGATTTGTCCCTGGGGGAAAGACAGTATCCAGGTGGGCCGATACAACGACAGTCTCTTTCCTCCCCTGACCCTTGATCCGTGCATACACGTTTCCAATCTCGTCCATTCTGATGCTTTCCGAACCCAGGTCCACGAAGCACTTCCGCATAAATTCAGCCCGTGGTTTCTCATGAAATGTGGCTGCTGGGATTTGTTGGATCTGTACTGCCAGGTCGAGAGCCCGTTCTATGATGGATGGGTTTATGATCAAGTTTATACCTTCCGAATACCTTCTTTTAACGCTTCCAACCTCCCTCGGGCTAATCCTGGCAGGGCATCTAAAGCATAAAATAAACCGCTTCCTTCAATTGTAAGGGAAGCGGAAATACTCCCATACAAAGCTGCTTGCAGCGGATCGTAAGTTTCCTTATAACCGGCTAAAAATCCGCCGCAGTATGAATCTCCCACCCCAGTTGGGTCAACCACTCGTGCGGGGTAAGCCGGGATTTCCCAGCGCGCCTTGGTTGCTCGATCGTATAATATTTGACCGCGTTCTCCCCGTTTTACCACCACAATCTCACACCCATAATCCGCAATGGCTTCCATCATCTGCCAAAGATCAGTGCTCCTCCCATGAAACAGTTTTCGCATCTCTTCTTCATTAGGTATGAATGCTGTTAATCCGCTCACCAGAGCGGGGATATCATCCCAAAAAGTAGGCGTCATCGTACCGACTGACGGATCGAGCGTGACCGTCGTGAAGCCATTCTGCCTCAGCACTGCTGGGAGCAACATATGTGTCAGGTAATCGATGGGGCAAAGGTGCGCCGCGGTTGCGTCCTGGTAGTCTGCAGGTAAATCCGTCTGCCGCAGAGATGTCGCGGTGAGGTGTGAGCGGCTATCATAGCTTGAGCCAGGTCGCTGGTAATTGAGCAACGCCTTCGGAAAAGGCTGCTGTAACCGCGTGAAATGCGCTGCAGGATCTTCGTTTACACGTGTAAAAACATCTGTATAGACGTAGAAAGAGCGTAAATCGATCGCTTCAGGCAATATGCGGATCCCTTGAATGTCAAACCCACGCTTGTGAATTACATTCAGCCATTCGCGTGGGTAATCCTCACCCACTCTTGCCACCAACCCAATGTGTTGAGTAAGCTCCCACACCCCAAAACCAGCTGCTGCGTACACCAGGTTTCCCCCGGGGACGTCTAATAGGGCCTTCCCGCTGGGGATCAGGGCAAAATCCCTTTTTAACTGCCCGGCTATCACAAATCGGATCGACGAAGTTGCCATCACAGCATGGCTCCTAATCGGAGTAGGCAAAGCCAGAAAAGGAAATTATGACTACTGCCCGGCACATCTTGCTGACATTCACTTAACTGCCCTGATTTGGCTCGAGGCATCTGCGCATGTACAGGCAACGATTGTTCGTCCTCCCTGGGTAAGTGTGCCTTCGTATTCCACCGCCCCATTGTGCACCACCCAGCCCCCTAGATTAAAAGGGACGATGCTGTCTGCAGGCATCCATTCGCCGTTATATTTACGCGCGATGTGTACGTGGGTACCCGTCGTCCGCCCGCCCTCGCAGGATGGATGCCCAATCGGATCACCGGTTTTCAGCACCGAACCAACCGGCACCCGGTCTTTGGTTTCAATGTGGAAGTAAAAAACGATCCAGCCTGTTCGTTCATTGCCATCCCCATCCAGGTCCAACACGACTGCCGCGTCACTGGATCGAACCACCACTCCCAGTGCCACCGCAGTGGCAAGTTCATTTGTCGTTACGCAGCCGCTGCTCATCGCCCCCGGTGCAAAATCGATCGCAGCTAATGGGTCTCCGGTCCCGAAGCCCGTGTGCGGTCCACCGGTATATGCCCAGGTGATCCCAGGCAGGAATGGTAAGTTGAATGTGGGCTGCACCAGGCTACCCGGGATGTGTGGGTCGTCCGACTGCCAGGGGTCACCAAAAAGGGTCCGGTATGAAAGCCCATACCCATCCTGTGCCACCGCCCGGGCATATTGATCCCCATCGATTAACCTGGAAAAATAATATTGCAATGCCACACTGGCAGCGTTCTGCCAGGGATCTGGGCGTTCCTGGGTACCATCCAGGTGGTCGAACTCTGTGAGTTCACCGCTACGCCAGTTATAGTAGCCGTTATTGAGTAGGTTTGCTGCCCATACCAACTGCATATACATGCCCTCGTGCTGCCAATCACTGTACCCTAAGGGGTATTGGGAAATCCCTTCGGGCATATTGGGAAGGGTCAATGCCCCGTCCTGGTATTCCAGCAGTGTGAGTAGGACTCTTGGGCTAATGCTGAAATTAAGCGCCACATAATCGACGATGTCTGCTGCGCTCCGGTTTCCATCAAAAGCATACTCGCTGTATCCCTTCAACCAGCCGGGCTGTGCGTCTACAAATGCAGATGTATCGAATCCCGCCAGCGACGGACCATTAATAAACAGGCTGTCAGGAATGATTTGGTATTGCGAGCCCCAAAATGGCTGATAATAAATCGGCATCTTCATCGGCATCCCGGGAGGCATTGTCGTTGCGTCTTTCGGGATGAAGCTGTTTGCCGCCATGATTTCGTCCACACTGGTATTAAAATGGCGCGCCAGCGCGGGTAGTGAATCGCCGGTTTGGGCAACATAGTCCACCAGCTCTCCCGGGGAATAAGGTGGGCGTGTGGGTAATGGCGTTGTGGTCACGTTCGATTGGCCGATGATCAAATTTTGTGCCGCTTTTTGTGCCGGCACCTCGCTCGGTCGGGATATTTGGTCTTCGGTGCTCGCTGCGCTGCAACCACTCAGAATTATCGAAATGATTACAAATAATGCAAATAATTTATTCATTCTATACTGTGACATATGGGAGAGTTTTTTCTGGCTGATGCACAGGATACTTTGCTAATGTGCATCCTCGGTCCTAATAATGAGTGATTCATGGGATCCATAAACGCTGGCAGTGATCGTATCGCTCCCTTTGGTCATAGCTCCGATGTAAGGTACGCTGCCTGCATGCACAGTCCACCCACTTAAAACCATGGGCAGTGGTCCATCCGCCGATATCCAGTCGCCATTATATTTTCGGGCAATGTGGACATGGGTTCCCGTTGCGATTCCTCCTTCACAGGATGGATGGCCTAAATAATCGCTCGTCTCGACCCAATCACCAACTTTAACCTTCAGGTCGTTGACGTGTAGATACAGGATATCCCAGCCAGTTTGTTCATAGCCGTCACCATCCAGGTCCACGACCACAACCCCATGACCCGCCCTCACCACCAACCCAGGGGCTGCCGCCACCACCCAGGCAATCGAATCAACGCAGCCCGACTCTGTGCTACCCGGTGCAAAGTCGACCGCTGCCCGCGCTCCATCCCGCTCCCAGGCTCCATGCGGACCACCCGTATAACTCCACAATTGGTTGACCAGGAATGGTAAAATCAGGGCAGGCTGGCTTAAATTGGGTGGATATAACGGCTCAAATTCCATCGCCCTGATCCACGGGTTTCCGAACATGCGCTCGTATAGCGCCGGCACGCCATTAGTCGTATTAAGTGCTCCCAACCATCCGGGAGTATCACTGACTTGTGCGAAATAGTATTGCATAGCCACAGTACCGCTGTTTAGATCTGGTGCCAACCTCGCTGAAACTCCATCTGAAAACTGGATTTCAGTAACCCACCCCTCCCGCCAGCCATAATAACCCACCGATAATTGGTTAACCGCCCAGGCCAGCTGCGAATATAACCCTTTATACGAAAGATCAACCTTACCTAATGGATAATCCTCCTGTTTTGGGTTGGTTGGCTGCCCGTTCACCCACCCACTTTCGTATTCGATCAATGCAAGCAGCAGCCTGGGGTTGATTGAGTTTTCGGTTGCAATCCGGCTGATGACCTCTGACCCCGTCGTCCACTCGGTGGTCCCCAGCCACTCCTTATACCTGCTCAAGTATCCGCCTGCCTCGTTAATGTAAGCTTCCACATCAAAATCCACCGCCGATGGCGAATAAACAAGCTCGCTGTCTGGGATAATTTTTGTCGGGCTTGTGGTATTAACCAGCATATGCGGTATGACCAGCAATGTATTCGGGGTTAATAATCCTGTTTTTGGAAGAGCACCTTCAGGAGAGTTGATATCTTCGATATCGACCCCAAACCTGATCGCCACAACCGGCAGTGTATCACCTGATTGGGTGTAATACAGCAAAGGTGCACTATCAATCGGAACAGCTGGAGGCGTCGGTACTTGGGTTGGTGACTGCAAGATTGCCTGGGAAAGTGGATCGCTGGTTTCGACGGGTTCCACCCCCTCGGTTGGAAAGATTAAGGAAGGCGTGGGAGAACCAATGAATACTCCGTTCGGCGCGTTAAAGAGCGGGTCATTCTGGTCCAATACCCCCATAGCACATGCAAGGCTCACAAATGCCACGACCAGCCCACAAATCACCACCCTGTGGAATCCCGGGAGCCGGCTGTTTTTATTTATGGATAGTGTTCTCAGGGAAAAAACCTTCCCATGCTTCGATCGATTCTCCATCACGTGTCAAATACCCATCGTATTCTATACCATCACCGCTTGAAATCCAGCCACTTAGATTGAATGGCACTCCGGTGCCTGATTGCGATTGATCAGCTGGGATCCACTCACCATTATACCGCCTCGCCAGATGGAAATGCGTGCCCGTTGAATAACCTCCCGTACAAGACGGGTGCCCTAGTCGGTCACCGGATTTCACATAAGTACCGGCTTCAACCCGGTCACGACCTTCGATGTGCATATAGAGCAGTGTCCAGCCCGTCCCCTCATTTCCATCACCGTCGAGATCCTGTATCACCCTGCCTGCGTCTGCCCGCACGATCAGTCCATCTGCAGCGGCGGTGACCCAATAATCGGATTCCACACAACCGAGGCCCTTATTCCCCGGCGCGAAGTCGAGTGCTGCCCACGCTGATCCATCGCCCCAACCTCCATGTGGTCCACCGGTGAAAGCCCAATCCACACCAGGCTCGAGCGGCAGCTCCAGGGCAGGTTGTTCTAGGTTTTCTGGGATGACTGGTTCAAAACCATAATCGAACGGATGTCCAAAGAGATTACTGAATGTGGCGAATAAGCCATCAGTTGAGACCGCCTGATCCCATTCCGTGCGGTTATCGAGCAGAGCGAAGATTTGTTGCACGCCTGCGGTACCGGCATTAATCGAAGGATCAATTGGGATGATTTCGCCGTCATTCAGCTGCCACCCACCAATCCCATCCACGCGCCACAGGTAATATCCTCGGTTAAGACTGTTAGCTGCCCAGGCGAGCTGCAGGTAAAGTCCTTTTCGCCAGCTGTCCTTGTTCCCAATTGGAAAATCGCGCATTTCTTCATCTGGACCCGCCTTGGTGACCCAGCCGCTTTGGTATTCCAAAACCGCCAGGAGTAATCGCGGGTTTACAGAATAATCCTGCGCTACCAGCTGCACGATTTGAGCACCGTTAATAGTTTGCCCTTCCACTTCCTCTGAATAGCGACCTAGGTAGCTGTCGAATTGGCTAATAAAACCACTCACGTCGAAGATTTGGGCATAAGGTCCATAGATAAGCTCTGAGTCAGGGATTATCTTAAACCCTGATCCAGGTTCACCAGGTATCGGCGCTGGAACAACCAATTCCTGTCCCACCTCCAGCAAGTCTGGATTGCTGATTTGGTTCGCCCCCAGCAGCATTTGTGCCGTAATTCGATAGCGTCCTGCAATCGTTCCCAAGGTATCTCCCGCCTGAACCGTGTAATTTTCATCCTTTTTTCGTAACTCCGGCAGCACAATGGGTGCGTTAGGTGTAGGCGAAATGATCGTTGCATCATCTGGGTGCCTGACCACGGGTAGGAACGTGGCGTTGGTAGGTTCAGGCGCCTCAATAGCTGTAGCTATGGGGGTGGAATTAATGTGAATAGCAGTTGGGATTGCGAGTGGCTCGATGGATTTACGGCACGATAGGGTGATTAATAACACCAATAAGATAGGGATAAATAGTATCGACCGTGACCGAGGCATTTGGGGTTCCTTGTGCATTCTACCGTGAACGACATTCCAAGTCAACAATCCTTACCTGTCTGAGCATAAGGTAAACTCTCTTTCCTCTCCTTCCCTAAATGCGGAGAGTATAATTACCCTATTCCAATCACCGAGGAGAACCATGCCACAATCCATTCTGGAATGTATTCCCAATTACTCTGAGGCACGCCGCTCTGACGTGGTCGAAGCTATTATGAATTCCATCACATCAGTGGAAGGTGTCAGCTTGTTGGATCGCCACTCGGATCTTGACCATAATCGCACAGTTCTGACTTTCATCGGTCCGCCTGGTGGCGTGGAAGAGGCAGCTTTTCGTTCCATTGCTAAGGCTGCCGAGTTGATCGACCTGGATCATCACACCGGAGAACATCCTCGCATCGGTGCCACGGATGTGGTGCCTTTCGTGCCAATTTCAGGACTGTCGATGCAAGATTGTATCCAAATTGCTCGTCGTCTGGGGCAGCGGGTTGGGGAAGAGCTTAAGATTCCAGTATATTTATATGAAGAAGCTGCCACCCGTCCTGAGCGTACAAACCTCGAAAACCTCCGCCGCGGGCAGTATGAAGCCTTGAAGCGCGAAATGGGGGTGAAACCGGAGCGTGACCCCGATTTCGGACCAAAAACGGTCGGTCCTGCCGGGGCAACTGTGATCGGTGCCCGCCAGCCGCTGGTTGCTTATAATGTCTACCTGGCAACGGATGATGTGTCGGTAGCTGAAAAAATCGCTCAGACCATCCGCTTTTCCTCTGGTGGTTTACGCTATGTAAAAGCCTTGGGTTTGCTGGTTGAAGGTCGGGCTCAGGTCTCGATGAACCTGACCAATTTCCATAAAACCTCCTTGGCATTGGTGGTCGAGACCATCCGTCGTGAAGCCGCCCGCTATGGAGTGATGGTTCACCATGCCGAGTTGGTCGGCTTGATCCCCCAGGCTGCCCTGGTTGACGCAGCCGTCTGGTACTTGCAGCTCGATCAATTCTCTCACGATCAGGTCTTGGAACATAAGTTGATTACCCTGGAGCAGGAACCCGATAAACAATCCCTTGAAATTACTCCCCCTGGACCAGAGTTCTTGGATGCTTTAGCTACGGGGCAGGCAGCTCCGGGAGGTGGTTCGGCTTCAGCCTATTCAGGTGCTGCTGCTGCTGCTTTGGTCTCCATGGTTGCCCGCCTGACCATTGGAAAGAAAAAATATGCTGAGTCCGAGCCCAGGATGCAGGCAGCTCTCACTCAATCGGAAAGTTTACGCAATGACCTTACCCGCTTCATCCAGTTGGATGCCTCAGCGTTTGAAAGCGTGATGGCAGCTTACAAGCTCACCAAGGAGAGCTCTGGTCAGCAGGAAATTCGCCGGAAAGCCATCGAGCAGGCAATATTAGCAGCCACCCTCGTACCCATGGGCGTGGCAAATAAGTCCTTGCGCGTGCTCGAGTTGGCAGAACAGGTCATTCGCTACGGGAATGTATCTGCCTTGAGCGATGGCGCAACGGGAGCCGCCCTGGCAAAAGCTGCGATCACTGGCGCTGGATACAACGTCCGCATCAATACCACGGAATTACCGCAAGACCTGGCAGCCACCTATCTGGCAGAGCTCGCCGGGATCGAGCATCAGGTGATGGAGATCGATGCTCGCATACAGGTCGTCCTCCGTGAGCGCCGGTTATAGATTATGACCCGCCGGCTCCTGAGATCCCATCGCCATTCAACCGCATCTGCGACGAGAGGAATAAAATTTATCATCGCCTTGATTATGGGTAGTTTTCTATTTGTGGGCTGCAATCAACGTGGCACCACCTCATCGCCCCTGTTAACTTCTTCAATATCCACAAATCAAGCCTCCACCACTAGTCCGGCTCGGGCCGCAGCTCCGGTAAACACTTCACAGCCTTCTCCCTCGCCCTACCCCACTTCATCACCCCTTAAAGTCTGGCTTGCACCCTACCTGCCGGAAAAAATGCGCACTTCCATTGTTCTACCCGATGGATATGCCCTTGCGAATAATCCTGCTGAGGCTGACATTGCTTTAACCGTCAGTGATCAAAAATTGCCTCCCACCAGCCAATGGGTCTATGCCCTTGTTGCTCCATTTCCAACGGTCACCGATGGTATTACCGCTGCGGAGCTGCAGTCAATCTGGAAAGAAAATTCAGCAAGTAAGAGTATAGGCGCGCCACTGCTGATGGACTCGAGCACTTTGGATGTGCTCAGCACTTATTGGGGGGCTCCTGTAGCGGATGCGGTACAGGTCCTGCCTGCCGGTGAGCTCATCGATTATGCCTGGTCACACCAGCCCTCCTGGGCGATCATCCCCTTCGAAGCGCTCGAACCACGCTGGAAGGTGCTCACCCTGGATGGACAATCTCCCATCCGCAAGGATTTTAACCCCGCTGGTTACACCCTCAATATTCCGTTTAGCTTTTCCGGCACTGCTGGTTTACTACCAGAGGAGATGGGTTTGCCCACAAACAACCGCGAGGCTACCAAGCTCACCACTGTGGCTCTCACTGGTGTGACCGCCATGGTGCGCGCCACTGCCTGGACCATGGAACATAAGGGTATCACCTACCCAGCCGAGGACATCGGTCCTATCCTGTCACAGGCGGATATCACCCATATCAGCAATGAGATTCCATTCTCGCCTGATTGTCCTTTCCCTACCCTCACCCAGGAAAATCTGGTCTTCTGCTCCAAGCCCGCTTACATCGAATTACTCAAGGCCGTTGGCACCGATATCATCGATTTGACCGGAGACCACTTCATGGATTATGGATCGGAGGCCACGTTGTACACGCTGCAAATGTACAAAGAACTGGGTTGGCCATATTATGCCGGCGGAGCCAATGCAGAAGAAGCCCGCCAACCGGTAAAGCTCATCAATAACGGCAATAAGATTGCCTTTATGGGCTGTAATGTGGGTTGTGTGGTGAAAAATGAGATCCCCTGTGATGCGATTGCCACCGATACCCATCCCGGCGCAGCCCAGTGCGATTTCAATTACATCAGCACCGAAATCCCGGCCTTGCGCGCGGAAGGATATCAGGTGATTTTCAACTTTCAGCACCGGGAATATTACAGCTATACCGCCCAGCCGCTCCTGGTTAATGACTTTGGGCTCGTTGCCTCCGCCGGTGCTGCCATCGTCAGCGGAGATCAGGCGCATCAACCTCATGGCTTCTCATTTCAAAATGGCAGCTACATCCACTATGGGTTGGGCAACCTATTTTTTGATCAATTCCACTTTTGCCCTGATTACGCCTGTGACGACTCCTTCATTGACCGCCATGTCTTTTACGATGGCCAGTATATCAGCACCGAGCTCATCACCCTTCGCTTTGTGGATTTTGCCAAGCCGCGCTTGATGACCCCCGAAGAACGGGCTCGCCTGTTGGAGATAGTCTTCAACGCCAGCGGTTGGTAAGGATGCAGCCTGTCGTGCTATGATCAAGAATTGTCTCCCTCGAAGATTTTCAATCATGAGGGAGAAAAAAGAATGTTATGGAGGATGCTATGGGTCTTCAACCTGATCATTGGATTCGCAAGATGGCACTGGAGCAGCGCATGATTGAGCCCTTTGCCGACAGTCAGGTCCGTGAAGGTGTCATCTCTTTCGGCGTATCATCTTATGGCTACGATATCCGCGTCGCCGATGAGTTTAAAGTTTTTACCAATTTTGATACTACACTTATCGATCCGAAGCATTTCGACCAGCGTTCCATGGTCGATTTCAAGGGTGATGTGTGTATCATCCCCCCCAACTCCTTTGCATTAGGTCGAACGGTTGAATATTTCCGCATCCCCCGGGATGTGCTGACTGTCTGCCTGGGGAAATCAACCTATGCCCGCTGCGGCATTATCGTCAATGTAACTCCATTCGAGCCTGAGTGGGAGGGTTACGTCACCCTCGAGATATCCAACACTGCCCCACTACCCGCTAAAATTTATGCCAACGAGGGCATCGCCCAGGTTTTATTCTTCGTTGCTGATGAACCGTGTGATATTTCCTACGCCGATAAAAAAGGGAAATACCAGGCTCAGCAGACAATTGTCCTGCCCAAGCTCTAAAACGCCTCGTGTTCTGTCCGGGCAATAATTTCTTCCTGCAATGTTTTGCTCAAGTCACAGAAGTAATCACTGTACCCGGCGACTCTTACAATCAAGCTGCGGTACTGCTCAGGGTGCGCTTGCGCCAGGCGTAATGTGACCGCATCGACGACATTAAATTGGATGTGGTGTCCGTCTAACAGGAAGTAAGTTCGGATTAGCTGCACCAGTTTATTAAGTCCCTCATCGCTGTTGAGTACCTGCGGAGTGAATTTTTGGTTGAGCAGCGTACCCCCTGTCCGTACATGGTCTATTTTAGCTGCTGAACGGATTACCGCTGTGGGTCCTTTATGGTCAGCCCCTTGTACCGGCGAGATGCCTTCTGAAAGCGGGGTCTGTGCCAGGCGTCCGTCCGGAGTTGCACCGGTCACCGAGCCAAAATAGATGTGTACCGTGGTAGGCAGCAGGTTGATGTGATACTCGCCTCCTTTGGTGTTGCGCCGTCCATCCACCGCCTTGAAATAGATCTCAAATATTCGCTGCATCTGCTTATCTGCCGCCTCGTCGTCATTTCCATACTTCGGCGTCCGGTTTACCAGCCTCAATCGCAGTGGTTCATTCATCTTAAAATTACCATCTAGGCTGTCGATTAATTCCCCCATCGTCACACTCTGTTGGTCGAAGACATGATGTTGAATACCTGTAAATGCATCCGTCATCGTCCCAAGCCCCACTCCCTGGATGTAGGTTGTGTTATATCGCGCCCCACCATTATGGTAATCCTTACCCTTGCTGATGCAGTCGTCCACCAGTATCGAAAGGAATGGGCACGGCATGTATTCTGCAAATAATCGCTCGATGACGTTATTTCCTCGGGCTTTGACCTCCACGAAGTAATTCACTTGTTTTTCAAAGGCAGAATAGAGTTCGTCAATGCACCTGAAGTTTCGTGGCTCCCCGGTAGCAAGTCCAATCTGTGCGCCAGAGCGCGGGTCAACCCCGTTGTGCAGGGTTACCTCCAGCACCTTGGGCAGGTTAAAGTAGCCGGTCAGGTTATAGTTTTCCTTGCCAAATGCCCCTACTTCAACACATCCGCTCGATCCTCCCCCGCGTGCATCAAGTACAGATTTGCCCATACGCATTAATTCCTGGGCGATCAAGTCCGCATTGAATACCGATGGCTGTCCATAGCCGGTCCGGATGATCTCCGCAGCCCGCTTGATGAACCTGTCCGGGTTCTTCTTGCTCACCTGGATCGATGTCGAAGGCTGTAGTAATCGCATTTGCTCGATCACGTCCAGCAGCAAGTATGTCACTTCACTCACCCCGTCCGATCCATCTGCACGCACCCCTCCTAGGTTGATTTGAGCAAAGTCAGTGTACGTCCCGCTTTCTTCTGCAGTCACTCCCACCTTGGGAGGAGCTGGCTGGTTGTTGAACTTGATCCAGAAACATTCTAATAATTCTTCCGCCTGTTCACGCGTCAGGCTCTCATCTCTCAGACCCTGCTGGTAGTACGGCAGCAGGTGCTGGTCCAACCGACCCGGTGAATAAGCATCCCAGGTATTAAGTTCGAGGGTCACTCCAAGGTGGATGAACCAGTAGTACTGTATAGCCTCCCAGAAATTGCTCGGTGCCTGTGCGGGCACTCGCCGGCACACCTGGCTGATCTGGATCAGCTCATTTTTTCGCTTCCCATCATGTTCCAGTTCCGCCAGCTCCAGTGCCTTTTCCGCGTGCCGTTCTGCATAGCAGATGATCGCATTCGCCGCGATTTCCATCGCCTTTAATTCTTCTTGCTTCTCATAGGCTTGTGGGTCGTTAAGATAATCCAATCCTGCCAGGCTGGTATGGATTTCCTCTATGAAATCGACCATCCCCTTTTTATAGATTTTGTCGTCCAACACTGTATGCCCTGGGCTGCGCTGCTCCATGAACTCTGTAAAGATGCCTGCTGCATAGGCAGATTTCCATTCATCGGTCATCTCTCTAAAAATCAGCTCCCGCATCGTTTTCCCCTTCCAAAACGGGATTAACATCTCTTTATAATACTGCCTTGTCACCGCGCTGACCTTGAAAGATGTTTTCTCGCGGTGGTTGAGCACATCCAGGTCCTCCAGGCTGTGACAGCACAATTCAGGGAACGTAGGCGCTGATTTAGGTGCCGCCCCTTTTTCACCCACGATCAGCTCATCGTCATTGATGCAAATCGCTTTATTCTCCAGCAGGTACTTGAATGCCAGACCTCTGAGCATTGGAGCTGATATCAATCCACGATCCTGGCTCGAAAATTCGGTCAGCAGCTTGGCACGCTCTGGAGATAAGGTCTCAACAGCTTCCAGACTTTGCTTGCGGAGTTCTTGTACACGCTTGCTAATGGTCATACTACTGCTCCTTGATGTTTAATCACCGCTACACCGTGGTAGGATAACATCGCCTCAACGCGTTCAACCTGCTCGCCCGTAGGCGGTTTAATGTTTTCCAGTTTATACTTCATCCCCAGGGCCTTGTATTTCGCAGTTCCAATATCGTGGTAAGGCATCACCTCGGCTCCTTCAAACTTGGGCAATTTTGCCAGGGCTGAACCACACAGGTCGATATTTTCATCGTCATCGTTGACTCCGGGGATGAGCGGGATGCGGACGATGATGTGGGCACCCGCATCAGCAAGTTTTCTCAAGTTTGCCAAGATCAGCGTGTTAGAGACTGAGGTGTACTTAATGTGCCTGGTTTCATCCATTAGCTTCACATCAAACAGAAACAAGTCGACCAGCGGCACGATGGCATAAAATTTTTCCCACGAGGTATACCCTGATGTATCCACAGCCGTATGGATGTGCTGCTCCCTGCATGCCTGCAGTAGATCCTGCAAGAATTCCGACTGTGCCAGAGGCTCTCCACCAGTAAACGTCACCCCTCCTCCCGACTGGTCATAGAAAGGCACGTCTCGCTCGATCTCTGCCATCACTTCGGCTGCCGAGACATTTCGGCCAACCAACTCGAGCCCCCCTGTATAACACACCTCCGCACAATTCCCGCATTGGTCGCATTTCTCCCAATCCATGCTGGGGCCATTGTTCCAGCTAATTGCTCCCCTTGGGCAAGCGTCTACACAAGCTCTGGATAATTTACACCGGTTCTCCCGAATCATCAATTGCGGCTGATTAATCTGTCCTTCCGGGTTGTGGCACCACCAGCATTTGAGCGGGCATCCTTTAAAAAATACCGCTGTCCGGATCCCCGGTCCATCATTGATCGCGTAGCGTTTGATATCGAATATCGTTCCTATGCTCATGATTAGTACCGCAAATATAATCTTAACAATATCGGGTGTCAATAGTGATATCCAAACTGTATACAAAGTATATATTTATTGCTGATTAATCAACTTTTATGGTTTAATTGTTCCTATTGAGGTACACCATGGAAACTAGAGCTGATGCTACTCTGCGCGAGAGTGATCGTGTAGAAAAAGAGCTGCGCCAACTGATCCTGACCCTGCAGATAGATCCCGGCTTGTCTGTCACCGAAGCCAGCCTGATCAATCGCTACGGTTGGGGTCGCACACCACTGCGCGAGGCGTTCCAGCGCCTGGCAGAACAGTCCTTGCTGCAGGTTATCCCCCATCACGGCGTAGTGGTAACCCCATTGAGTGTTTTTGAATTTATTGAGATGATGGATGCCATGGCAATGGTCATTGGTCCTGCTGCTTCCCTCGCCTGCAAGCATCTAACAGAGGCTGATCTTCTTCAGTTGGAGCATAATGTAGAGCAGAGCAATATTGCTGCTTCCAGGCTTGATTTTATCCTGGTTGCCACCCATGATTATGAGTTCCACCATTTCCTGGCAGCTGCTACCGGCAACCGCTATCTCTCCCGCTACCTGATCCATCTCCACCAGGTTGCGATGCGCTTTAACCTCGCCTCCTGGAAGCGTGATTCCAGCGTGGGTTATTCCCTAAATGAGCATCTCAGGATTCTGGATGCGTTGCGCCTGCACAATGAAGATCAAGCCCGCTCGGTTATGTTGGAACACATAGAAAATGCTCGTAAGCGTGTTATGGGGACGTTCCAGCAATAATCAGGTCCTTGATCGCCTCAAATTTCCCCTGCCCAATCCCGGGCACATCCATGATAGCTTCAATGTTACCAAAAGGGCCATTGGTATTGCGGTAATCAATGATGTCCTGGGCAGTTATTGGACCAATGGCGGGAAGGGTATCCAACTGCTCCAGGCTCGCCGTATTGATATCCACTACCGCTGCTGGCGAGATCTTCGGCTGGATCGAGCTACCCGGGTCTGCAGGTGTGCTTAACCCAGGTACGTCAATCTGCTCTCCATCCTCGAGGATCTCGGCTAAATTAAGCCCACCGCTGTTCGCATCACCTAGGAACCCACCTGCTGCCTGGATGGCGTCATTTACCCGGCTGCCTGGTGGCAATTTATATAAACCTGCTTGGTTAACTTTTCCACTAACGTACACGGTTATTGGTGCCGCCGTTGGAGCCGGGAGTAATGTGACCGGGTTCCCCATGGGAGGTCTTGTAACCAGCACTAAAATTCCCATTCCCAGCAAGATCCCTACAACGATGAATGCTCCCAGCCAGAACCAGCGTTTTTCCATACAGAATTTGCTTCCTTTGAGATAATATTATGGATCGGTCCTCAAAGCTGCTTATTTATATTCAGGCTCAGTCCAAGTCTTTGGCGAGCTGCATTCACATTCAAAATCTTAACCTGCACCACCTGACCTTCACACAATCCTTCATCAGGTTCACCTGCCTCGCCTTCTTCGGTTAACTCCGAAGAGTGGATTAACCCATCCAGTCCTTCTTCGATGCGCGCAAAGGCACCAAATGGGACAATGCTGGTAATAACCGCACTCACCACCTGACCCGGATAGTAGCGTTCCTCGGCAGTCATCCACGGATTTGGGATCAAGCGCTTTAATGATAGTGCGATCCTTGACCGGTCCTGGTCCACCTGGATCACAAATGCCTGCACCGTTTCTCCCACTTTGGCTACCTCGTTCGGGTGCCGCACTCTACCCCAGGAAAGCTCTGATACGTGGATTAATCCCTCCACGCCTCCCAGATCGACAAACACGCCAAATTCGGTAATGTTGGTCACGACCCCACAGATGCGTTTCCCAGGATAAATTTCGCCAAACAACAGGTTCCTTTTACCTGACTCCGCCAGTGCAGCCCGCTCCGAAAAAACCACCCTTCCTCGTTCAGGATCACATTCGATCACCTTGAACGCGGTCGTCCGCCCCACATAATTTGCCAGGATGGTCTCTTTTACTCTTTCATCGGTCAGGCAGCTAATTTCCAGAAGATGAGAGACGGGCACGAATCCATGTAATCCAGACCCGGCTACCAGCAGACCCCCGCGGTTAAAACCGGTAACCTCAAGTTTGATCACCTGGTCTGAATCAAACAATTTCCGTACCCTCTCCCAATCAATCTCGCTTGTCTTTTGCCCCCTTCTGACCGCATGTTCCTCCTGCTCATCATGATCCTCCCCCTGCGATGTTTCCTTCATCCCGGCGTTTTTGTACTTTTCCTCATCGGCTAGTAACGCCGTCCACCAGGATTCATCCATTTCAGGAGCCTTCGAAAGATTTGGTTGTTTTATTACCATTAAACCCTCCTCACATTTGAAGCGAATAATAGTTTACTGGTTATTGCGATTTTGATTCTGCTCTGGCTTTTTGTTCCATTTCCAGGATTGCATCCGCCACAGCCTCTACCGCCACGCGCTGTTTCCTATATAGATCGGCCTCCGACATGGATAAGCGCGCCGCGATTTCCCTGACCTTTTTACCTTCCATGAATTTCATCTCCAAGATGTTATACAAGATCCATTCTCCTGTGAACCGGCGCTCGCCTTCCGGCCGCACCTGATCAACTGCCTGGCGCAAGATTGCTCGCAGCGCGTTGGCGGGGTTATCCTGATGGTCTTCGAGTGTATCCTGGACCACTTTTAGGCCAATCAATGGGCTGTCGGTAAGCCTCGGTCCGCCCCAATAATGAGTCAATGCGTCTTTGACCCACCGCGCCAGGTCGGGTGATTCCAATGGAATTTCTGCCGCTGTCAGCACATCCGTCCCACCGTACCTGGATGCCGCCCGTAATCGCTGGATCATATCGATTTGTGGGCTTAAATTTTCGATTGAATTGAATATCTCTTGCTGTTGGACGTGGTCTTCAAGCGCTGCGGCTGCCCGATCTGCCAGAAAGACTACGGCCTCCTTCTGCTCCTCTCCAATCACCACGTCGGGTTTCCGAGCAATCCCTAACATTCCCAGCAGCATTCCCTCATTGATCCGTTGGCTGTGGAGCGGCACCAACCAATAGTTATTCCAGGTATAGATACCCTTGCCATTTCCATTTTGCTCCACTACCTGATTCAAGCCATCCGACATTTCATCGATCGCCGGTACATCTCCAATATTTACCATTAATTCGAGATCCCCTGCATCCATCGCCATGATAAATGCCCGTGGAGCCTGGATGCGGTCGCATATCGCTGCCAACACTGATTCAAGGAACTGCCGCATATCCCCCGTGGTGAGCAATCGTTCATTCAAAGTCTGCACCAGTAGTAAATTTGTTTTATCTCCCCCCGTGAACAACCAGCGTTCCCATAACGGTGATGCTAGAGTGATGATGTACTCCAATAACAGCAGCGACCCCACCATTACAATCGGTACTGCAGCCGAATACTCAAAACCATAGTGTTCACCCGCCCGCCGGACGATGGTGGTTATTGCTAAAACGGTTGAGGCAGTCACCGGACCGCGCATCAGCCATTTGAAAAGCCTGCGTTTTACCACCCGATCTGGCCAGGATACGCCGTAGAAGGCAACCGAGTACGCCATGATCACCAGCAGTCCCAGCACAAAAAAATTGTTCATTGCCGCAATCAGCCAGAATAAAAGGGGGTGGTTGGTAGCAATGCTCAAGCCAAAAAGCAGGAAAGGATAAACCCCAAGCACAGGAGCCAGGGCTCCGATGATTAAATATCTCATTCTTCGCCGACTGGTTGGAGTTACAGTTCTCTTATAGGATTGTCTGAAGTTGTACCATGACCAGATCACTGCAGCCAAAAAATAGACGGCAAATATCCACGTTAGCCAGGTTCTCTGCAGGTGCGGCGCAGGGCTTGCATTCGGCACGAGTGGCCCCACCAGTAACATAAATGGCAGGGCTGCCAGGAAGCCTAGGCTGACCAGGTACATGCCTCCAATGAACCACTTTTGACTGCCATTTGCCTTGCTTCCTGTGGTTGCCATAACCGCGCATGAAAAGTGGAAGTAACATGCCGGCAAAAACGTGATTCCCAGCCATTCGAGCTGCAGCCAAAATTCAAGGTTTTGGTCTGAATTGGCTACGCTGCTGATTGCATCCCCCACAAATACGACCACGATACAAATCAGGATCAATGCAAATGTCCGCGCCACCCGGTCGCGCAAGTTGAACGTCAAAGCATATAGCAATAATGAGAATGCTGTAATGGCAATCCCAGCTGTTAGCAGCTGGTTGATAAATTTCAATCCAGAAATAAGGGCACCACTCATATCAAACCATCAAATAATTCTGTATTACCAATATCCACGTCTATCGGATCGAATAATGTAAATAAGCAATCTTTCCAGGTTCACCTCAAGCTCTTGGAAAAGAATAGAGCAATATCCTGGTTGGGAAAATAATGGTCATTATATCCACACAGATCATACCCCAGTTTTTGAGCCAGGCGTATCGCGGGATAATTCTTCGGCTGCATCTCCATCACCATGCGTGAACACCTTTTATGCCGTGCCCAATCCTGTCCGGCTAACACCAGCGCACTGCCGATACCTTGGCGCCGAATCCTGCGCATGACCACCAGGTCCGTCATCCAGCTGGTATGGGGTGCAATCGTTAGCATCATGCTGGTATACCCCACCACCTCCCCTTTTAAAAGCGACACAAGCACGCAAGATCGTTCCTTCCAATCATTTGTAAGCTCGCCAGGCAGCCGAGGATACTCCACCCGCACCGACCTGGGTAATTTTAATTGCCGGAAAATGATCTCCACCATTAAATCTGTAGGTTTTTGCCCGCTTTCTTGTTGTACTTCCATCTGCCAGACGTGATCACTCACGTAATCATGGTCTATTTCTAATAGCTTGGGGATATCTGCAGATGTAGGTGGTCGAATTTCGATTTCTGGCATAGCTTCTCCGATTTAACTCTGTGGTGGTGCCTCGACTGTCACCTGTATGGCACATGGGTTCACGGCTTTCCCAACATTATCGGTGACCACCAGCTCGAGCATATACGCTCCCGGGGTCAGAGTGGTTGTATCCCATAAGCCCAAATCACCGTTTTTTATCGCCTTTTGACCTACCTGGATCGGCTGCCACACTGTATCCCCCGGAAAAGCAATTTCCAACGTGTAAAATCCAAAATTGGTGATATCAGCAGTTCCCCGGATCGTTGTGCTCCCGCTGATCCTATCTCCATTTTTGGGGGATGTCAGGTTCACCTGACCGGGTGTACAACCTTCCGCTGCAGCAACCTCACCCGGAGTGGGGGTGTTTCCAGGGGTAGCCTTGGGGTCGAGGGTCGGAGCGGGCAGCGTGGTTGTTGGGGTCGCCAGTAGATCCAATGTCGGTGTCGGTAGAGGATTGGCACCCGGAACAGTCGGTGCAACAAAGGTGACAATGGTAAATTCAACGACGGCCATAATAATAAAGATCACCAGCATGGTTGCAGCGGAGTTTACTCTCGCTTGGGCTGCTTCTCTCTCCATACCAAAGTAAGATCCCCGTAATTCTTCCCATGCGAGGGCAAATTTTCGAATCTGCCATAAACCCAGCACCCCCAAAATAATATAGATCCATATCTCATAAGTGCGGAAAAACTGTAATCCTTGTTCCATGCGGCGTCTGTTGTCTCCGAGGTTAACACCCTGTCGTGTAACACAATGATGAGATTACAGGCGGCGCAGCACCCCCCTAATGAGCGTCGTTAGTAAGGGTACCAATTTCTCACCCGCTGCCAAAACCTCCTCATGGGTGGTGATCGTAGCACCATCCAGGTTCGCTTTGTTGCTGATGCCCGAAATCCCCAAGACCCTTGTGCCTCCATGACGAGCAGTGATCACCTCAGGGACTGTTGACATTCCCACGGCATCTGCGCCGATGATCCGCAGGAACCGTAAATCTGCTGGGGTTTCAAAAGATGGACCAGCCAGGCTAATGTATACACCTTCCTGTATTTTAATATTTTCTTCCGCCGCCACCTTGCGCCCCACTTCGAGCAGCGATGGGTCATATGCCCGGCTCATATCAGGGAAGCGAGTGCCAATCTCATCAATATTGGGCCCGCGCAAAGGGTTTAATCCAGCCATTCCGATCAGGTTGATGTGGTCAGTAATCAGCATCAGGTCACCCGGCGAAAAATTTGGGTTCACTGCCCCGGCTGCGTTGGTTACAATCAGGATTTCGATACTCATCCGTTGCAATACCCGTACCGGCAGCACCACCTGGCTCATACTATAGCCTTCATAGTAATGCACCCGTCCCTGCATCACGATCACTTCTTTACCTTCAAATTTGCCGATAACCAGATGTCCTTGATGACCGAAGACCGTAGATACAGGCCAATCGGGTATTTCTTTATACGGGATGATGGTTGCAAATTCTACGCTGGCTGCAAATGAGCCTAACCCTGATCCTAGAATGATTCCCACCTGTGGATGATAAGTTGTTTTGGAACGAACGAGATCTGCAATCCGATCGATCTGATCCAATGGATAAAATTCACTCATGTAAAAACTGCCTCTCCTCAAGAGTAACTATAAACCCGAACAGTTCCGCCCCGATTATCTATCAAAATCATTATAACATGCGGGTCAATTTCCTTCTGTGAATACCCGCCCCTCAGGCGGGGTTTAAGCGCATGCCAACCTCCTGGAATGCCACGATTGCCTTTTCCACCCCATGGTCTTCGATCCAATAATGCGTCACCAGCCTGAACCGCTTCTTCCCCACCACGCCCACTTTGACCCCCAGCTTTTCCAGCTCACCAGCCACTTGTTTTGCCTCGAATGGGTAGGCTTCATTGATCGACATGAAAATCATGTTCGTCTTGGGTGTGCCGGCATCCATCACCAGCCATGGCAGAAAGGCTAATCCCTGTGCCAGCAATCGTGCCCGTTTATGGTCTTCAGCCAGCCGCTCTGTCATCGTTTCTAATGCTACGATCCCTGCTGCGGCCAGTATGCCTGCCTGCCGCATCCCACCCCCCAGCTGTTTGCGCACACGGTGTGCCTTGGCGATAAATTCCTCACTGCCACACAGCACACTGCCCACCGGTGCGCAGAGCCCCTTGCTGAGGCAGAACGTGACTGAGTTTGCTGGATGAGCCAGTTCACTCGCCGGTACACCCTGCGATGCTGCGGCGTTGAATATTCGCGCCCCATCAAGGTGAAGGGACAATCCATTCCCGTGCGCCAGCTCACCCACCGTGCGCGTATACTCAGCAGTGAGCGCCACACCCCCACAGCGGTTGTGGGTATTTTCAAGGCATACCAGGCGTGAGGTCGGCTGGTGAGCATCCTTCGACCGGATCGCCGCCTGGATATCCCCCAGGATGAGTGTCCCATCCTCCTGGTTCGGCAGCTGGCATGAATGCACCCCTCCCAGGGCTGAAATCCCACCAGCTTCATATAAAAAAGTATGCGCTTTATTCCCCAAAATGACCTCATCACCCCGTCCGCAATGCGCCAGGATCGCTGCCAGGTTGCCCATCGTTCCCGAGGGAACGAACAACCCGGCTTCCTTACCCATTTTTTCAGCTGCCATCGCTTGCAGCTTGTTGACTGTGGGATCCTCACCAAAGACGTCGTCTCCAACATCAGCATTCGCCATCGCCTTGCGCATGGCTTTCGTTGGCTGTGTCACAGTATCTGAGCGTAAATCAATCCATTCCATATTTTCTCCTTCTGATTGAGAGGTGATTGCGTTTATATGTTACAGCGAGGAGCGTTTTTTGCGACCCTGGGCTGGGAGCATTTGCCTGTCGCAGCACCCCTCCGTTCATTACAAGCACAATTCTGGTTTGGCTAGTTCCAACAGAAAATAATCAATATCTATCAACATTAGCTGAACCCTTGAATATTTCTGATATAACCACTTATCTCTCTTCCCTCAGCCTATCCAACACAATCACCAAATCATCGGGCAGCTGCGCTTCAAATGTGCGCCGTTCTGCTTCACCTGGCAGCAGGATGGTTAGTCTGGCGGCATGCAGAAACTGCCTCTTTAATGGTAAGGTTGCATTTCTGTGGCCATAAACACTATCCCCTGCCACAGGGCATCCCAGGAATTTCATGTGCACTCTGATCTGGTGCGTTCGTCCGGTCAGCGGGTGCACTTCGAGCAAGGTATATTGCTTGAAGCTCTCCAGCGTACGGTACTCACTGACCGCTTCCCGGCCTTTCTTGATCCCGGTAACCGTCATCAGCTTCCTGTGCACGCGATCCCGCCCAACCGGCGCTTCGATCCGACCCTCCGGAGTGGGTGGTTTTCCATCCACCAACGCCATATAGGTTTTTTCTGTCTTTCGCAACCTGAATTGCTCCTGCAAGAAGCGGTGAGCTTGGTCATTTTTTGCCAGCAGGATCAAGCCCGAGGTGTCTTTATCCAGTCGGTGTACCACCCCCGGTCGTCTCTCACCCCCAATCCCTGCCATATCGGGTGCATGCGCCAGAGCCGCATGGACCAGTGTGCCGCTAGAGTGCCCTGCCGCCGGGTGCACCACCATACCAGCCGGTTTATTTACCACCAGCAAGTCTTCATTTTCATATATGATGTCTAGTGGGATCTCTTCTGGAATTAAATCAGTCGGCTCTGGAGGAGGTATGTGCACCTGGATTACATTTCCCCGGTTGATCATTTGTCCACTTTTATGCGCTTTGGTCCCATCAACCAGAATAAAACCATTCCCTATTAATGTCTGCAAGCGTGAACGTGAAAATTCAGGCAGGCGCGTAACCAGGAATTTATCCAGGCGTACCGCCCCTTCCCCTTCGAATTGAAAACTTACATGCTCTTCAATCAAGCGAGTGTTTCTCCGAATCAGGTCTCTGCTCCACCTGTTTCGGAGGATCAGGTGGCTCTGTTGAGGTCGGCACTTGTTCCGCATTGGTCTGCAATAATTTTTTTTGCTTGCGCTCACTGTACCATACAGCAACGATCAGGATCACTGTACCAACCGATATACAGGCATCTGCCACATTGAACACAGCAAAAGTTCCTACAGAAACGAAATCCGTAACCGTCCCAATCATGATCCGGTCAATCAAGTTCCCCACCGCGCCACCAAGCTGCATCGCCATCGCTAGCCGAATCGCCCACTCATTGCCCGGTACATGTGGAAAGTAATATAGGATCGCAATCGATACAATCACCGCTAGGATGGCGAATACCAGGCCAAAACCTTGCAGCATTCCGAACGCAGCCCCGGTATTCTGCCAGTGGACAATTCTTACATACGGCTCCAGCCAAACAAACGGAGACCAGCTGCCCGCAAATGGGATCTGCGTCCGCACAAGATATTTCGTCCACTGGTCGACAACAACAATAAACCCGGCGATCCCTAATAAGAATACGTAATCCCAGAAATACTTTTTCAAACCTCGACTCCACTTGTGCTAATTTGGTGAAATTTCAATTAACTTCCACACCGCTTCATTTTACCTCACTCTATCACGTCCATTTTCATCTCGCCACTTTACCCGTAGTTACGGGGTTATCCCAGGCACACGTTCGATCTGTCCGGCACTCTTGACACTGTTTCTGAGCATCTCCAACGCTTCCAGTTTGAACTCTTCTAGATAACTCCGATACATTCTGTCTTCCATGCCTTTCCTCCTGTCATTTAGTGTACTTCATCGCGACATTTATTGTGTCCACTAAATCAGGTAAGGTACGCTGACAGATTTCTTATTCGTGTTTTTCGTTTTCGGAACTCGTTTATTCTTTTCCAATCTCACATCCCCTTCCCCACCTCGATCGCCTTTAAATTCCATTCTGCAAATTCCGACCGTCCACTAACTGCTTCCGTAAAGGCCTCCACTGGATAAATCTGGGTGTCATGGAGCACCTTCGCTAGTGCAACGATTGCCCAATACTCTTTCTTCGTTCCCACGTGATCGGATTGCTTGATATCCATCGGGATAACTTTTGCCCTGGTATTTACCGGTAGCAACTCACTACAAGCGTATACGGTATCCATCTCGGTCATGATTTCCAGCTGACCTCTCACGCTCCCCACCCCTTCTTTGAAAAGCAGCACCATGATGTTTGGCTTGCTGATCCCCGTATAACCAACCTCATCTGGCGAGAGGATCACCTCCGCTACCGAATGCCCCGACTTAACCGTAACCGGATAATCATTACGCTGGGATGCCCATAAACCTGAAAGTATAGCCCCCCGGCAGAATAGCGTCGCCGCTGAATTGATCTTTTTACCCGCCGCGCCGGCGATCACCATGCCCACTCGCCGATCAAGCTCACTTCCATAATTCTGAGGGATGGGCTGAACTCGCATGACAGCCTTTCCTGCTTCGTCAGCCACCGATTCTCGGTATGCCCGGCTGAATTCTGGGCGGGGTAATGCCTGGATCATCCCCCTCTTGAGATTAAGCTTATCCAGTGTGCTTTCCAATAGGTTTTTGCTGAAACGATTGTTGGGCACATAATATGCCGTGCATAACTCCCAAATATCCACCAGCGAGAATCCTTCATTTTGGATCGCTTCCGCCAATAGATCAGGTAATCCATTATCAAAAGATGTTGTTCTCGCCGTGAAGCTGGCACCATTCACTGCCACCGTCTGGCAGATATCCATCGCCTGCTCCAGCTGACCAAGTGGAGTTGAGCTGGTTACGCTTTTCGGTGGTGTGGTCACTGAATGTTCTCCACCGGTCATCCCGTAGTTGAAGTTGTTGAACACGATCACCGTCACCCCAATATTTCGTCGCGCCGCATTGATCAGGTGGTGCCCCCCAATCCCACAACCCCCATCACCCATGAGCACGATCATTTTCAGCTCGGGGTTCGCAAGCTTGATCCCTGTTGCATACGTCACAGACCTCCCGTGCAGCCCGTGGAACGCGTTGGTGGTGAAATATTTATCCGCCAACCCGCTGCAACCAATATCCGTCACGATCACCACTTTATGCGGGTCAATCTGCAGTTTGACCAGGGCAGCATTTAATTGGTTGGTGATCATGCCGTGTCCACATCCCGGGCAGAAGAAATATGGCAGCAGGTTTTCATCCAGATACGTGCTTAACGGTTGGCTGGTCATAAGATCCCTCCTTGACTCAAGATTTCATCAGGGCTGATCAGCTCGCCGTCCACACGGTTGATCCCCACCACTTCCGTACCCCCTTGTGCCAGGCGTTCAACTTCCAAACGGAACTGCCCGAGGTTCAGTTCAGGAACGATCACTTTCCTTATCCCCTGCATCGATTCTCTGATCTCATGTTCTGGCACCGGCCACAGCGAGTATATTGTCAGTGACGAAACCCGGCTGCCTTTCGCGCGGGCATGCTTCACAGCCTCCTCCACTGCCCTGCTGGTAACCCCGTAGCTGACAATTAATGTTGTCGCTTCTGCCTGAATATCAGGTTTAACCAGCGAGATTTCATCCAAGTGTGCCTCCACTTTATCTGCCAGCCGCTCGTTCAGCTTGCGAACTGTCTCAGGGTTCTTGGTAAGCTGCCCGTTCTGATCATGCGTGGATGTTGTGAACCGCATGATATGATCGCCTCCATACGGTGAAAAATTCGGGACCTCATCGTAGGAGTTCACTCCGTAAGGGATAAACCTTCCGTTTTTCGATGCGTTTCTCCGCTCACGCACTTTGAAGTGTTCGAAATCGTCCGCCTCCACCGTCATCATTGTCAGTGCCGTCTCCTTATCTGTCGCCAGGAACACAGGTATTCGGAATCGTTCAGAAAGGTCGAAGGCTCTGCAAGTTAGGTTGTAGCACTCCTGGATGCTGGTTGGTGAAAGCACGATTACCGGGTAGCCTCCCGAAGTCACCCAGCGTAGGAACTGGATATCTCCCTGCGCCACGGTAGTCGCTCCCCCTGTAGCCGGTCCCATCCGCTGTACATCAACAATCACCATTGGCACCTCCCCCATAATCGCCAGCCCAATATTCTCGCTGTAAAGGCTGATACCGGGTCCGCTGGTGGCTGTCATCACGCGTTTACCTGTCATCGCGGCTCCGATGCAAAATCCCATCGAGGCGATTTCATCTTCAGCCTGGATGGCAATCCCACCCACTTTGGGCAGCTCTCGGATCATGTACAGCAGAATGTCGGTTGCCGGTGTGATCGGGTACCCCGCAAAAAAATTGCAGCCTGAATCGATCGCTCCCCGCACGATCGCTTGCGTCCCATTCATCCATTCACGCATCCTATACCTCCGCTGATTAGGAATGGGCATAAGTATAACCAATCCCCTGCATTCCCGCATGGTGAGGATGGTCACCCATTTCCTCTGTAATTTTGTATAAACTGCCTTACATAAAACCGCAAGATTCGGGTGGATTAAACCCTTCATTTGCTTATAATCATGGCATGATTAATTACACTCAACTCTCAGATGACTACGCTCGTATCGAGCAGGTCATTTATTACCTCGATCAGAATGCCTCGCGCCAACCCAGCCTGAGTGAGATCGCTGCCAGTATCCACCTGAGTGAATATCATTTCCAGCGCTTATTTACCCGTTGGGTGGGTATCAGTCCCAAGCGTTTCCTTCAGTTCATCACCAAGGAACATGCCAAGCAGCTTTTGTCGAAGTCTGCCAGCCTCCTCGATGCTGCCTATCAGGTTGGGTTATCCAGCCCGGGTAGGCTGCACGACCTTTTCATCACCTGGGAAGCAGTCACGCCAGGTGAGTTTAAGCTTCGTGGTGAAGGTCTGCAGATCAGTTATGGCTTTCACCCCTCTCCTTTCGGTGAAATCTTGTTAGGCACCACCGACAGGGGTATTTGCAATCTTTCCTTTGTCATGTCTACCGGGCGCACCGCTGCACTGGATACGATCCGAAATTATTGGCCAAAAGCCAGCCTGGTGGAAGATTCCGCCAAGATCCAACAACTGGCTACTGCCATCTTTCGCTCTTTTGGCCATCAGCTTGAATATCCACTGCACCTTTACCTTAGCGGCTCGAACTTTCAGCTCAAAGTGTGGGAAGCGCTCTTAGGCGTCCCAACGGGCAATGTGGTATCATACCGTGATATTGCCGGCTACCTAGGGGATTCCAAAGCATCTCGTGCAGTAGGCAATGCTCTGGCACACAATCCCGTGGCAGTATTAATTCCCTGCCACCGTGTGATCAACTCATTGGGTGAATTTGGTAACTACCATTATGGTGGGGCACGCAAAGTAGCCTTGCTCGGTTGGGAAATGTCCAAGGTCGCCTACCCCGGCAGCTAACATTTGGAGTTAATTTACCTATGAAACCAAGAGCATGGGCTGCTCTGATTGCAGTCTATATCGTTTGGGGGTCTACCTACCTTGCCATTCGCTTCACCATTGAGACCATCCCCCCGTTTATATCCGCAGGTATCCGCTTCCTCATCTCTGGCGCCATCCTCTTCGCTTGGAGGCGTCTTAGCGGTGATCCCACTCCCAGAAAAGTCGAATGGCGATCTGCCGCAATCGTTGGGCTTCTCCTCCTCCTGGGTGGCAACGGAGGCCTGGTTTGGGCTGAACAGCACATCCCCTCCGGTATCGCCTCAGTATTCATCGCTACCACACCCTTGTGGATGGTGCTGATCGACTTTGTCCGCCCGGGGGGCAAGCGTTCGAATTGGCTCACTTGGTTGGGGGTGCTGGTGGGTCTTTTTGGGATTGCACTCCTTGCCAATCCTTGGCAGGCGCACACTGCCGCCAGCCCTCCCTTAAACCCCCTCGGGATTATCGTTTTATTGATCGCTGCACTATCATGGTCGATTGGTTCGCTTTACAGCCGGAATGCCGCCCTCCCAAGCTCACCCCTGCTTGGCACCGGGATGGAAATGTTGGTTGGTTCAGCTGGATTGTTTGCCTTTGCCACTTTAATCGGAGAGTGGAAACAGTTCGACCTTGCATCAATCTCCCTGCGGTCGGTTGGCGGGCTTACTTACTTGATCATTTTTGGTTCCGGGATCGGGTTTGTGGCTTACACCTGGCTGCTGCGTAATGCTCCTACGTCAATTGTCTCCACCTATGCCTATGTTAACCCGGTGGTAGCCATTATGTTGGGAAGCATCTTCGCCAATGAGCCCCTGGAGACGATTGAAAAAATCTCCGCCTTGATCATTCTTGCTGGTGTGGTTCTTATCACTTCCTCCAAATCCCTGACCGCTCGAAAACCTTCCCCAGTTCCCCTCACCCCCGACGAAGACTGACTTCGCCAGCCCGGTTTGTCGTATTGGCGGGTCTTCAGCGGATATTTCCGCCTGTCGTCTTACCTCGATCCCTGTCGAAGAAATCATCTTCGCAATTCTTCCGACCCGCCCTCCGGATCATCTCGATTGACGTAAGGGCGGGTCTCTAGGTGATGGAAAAGCCCCCAGAACCCACCCAAACCTCATCGATGAATACCTCCGCGGTACTTCTCCAACCAACCCTGGTCAGCCCTATCGCTAGCTACTAATTCCTACTTGATAGCCATTTGGTTGATTTTGGAATACAAATAGGGGACTATGTTTTAACGATTCTTTTCGCCTCCTTTCGCGATTTTCGTGTTCCAATTTTTATGTCTTACTCGTAGACGCTATCAAACTCCTCACCCCAATCACAAAATTATTGGTCTTATCTGTTTATTACTGAGATAATTCTTGTCCACCGTCATACCCCATTACCCTACGCTTACCTTAAATCTTCTTAAACCCCTTGTGGATTAGAACTTATGTGCTATAATTAGGACGTCTTCATACTATTATTTTAGATAAAGCCATCCGTATACCGGTTGCTCTTGACCGGTATAGTGTACTTCAGTACAGATCAGTGCTCTTCTGTACCGATCGTTTTTTATCGGTATGTTTTCCATCTGTATAGGACGTATTTTAAATGTGAAATCATACGACTAAACATTCGCCTTCCGACGGATTCTCAGCAAATTACCAATCGACGGCTGATAATGGATTGAATCTAATTGTTTTTTTCCTAATTCAATTATCTTTTCCCTTTTTATGCTTGGGTGCTCCAGGTAGACCAAACACCAGAACGAAAAAAGTGTTCTATGGTTCGAAACTTAATATCCCTATACCATACGATAAGAAAAGATCAACACTCTTGGTTTTACCAAAATATATTCGAATTGATTCGTTTTTTTTAATTCGAATATTGTCAAAAATTGGTCTGTCGCTGAGTGAATCCGCCCACACTAATTCCTGAAGCCCAAGGGCATGAACAGCCTGATATACACGGTGAATGTCCACCAATCTTCCACACTTCCAGCCGGGTTAGTTGCTGTTACTGCGATTTGGTGTTTCCCCGGTTGCTCCCAGCTAAACATGACACTATCCGTTATACCAGCCGTGTTTGTCATGCTCACCTGTCCATCCACCGACCAGATATATGTAATCGGGACGGTAGTGGTAATTGGATATACAGTTGCCGTAAAAACACTGCTCCCGCCCATCTCTCCCAGCTCCGCTCCATTGAGCTCTACACTCGTTGGTGGCATCCGGACCGGTAATGAGTACGTATCCGTTGTTGACCCTTCGACGTTCTCTGCTGTCACGGTGATCACCTGTGTTCCCGGCTGCTCCCAAACGATGCTGGCAGTGTCACTCAAGCCTGTGGTATGGGTTATGGTTGGCTGTCCACTCGCCTGCCATGTGTACGTGATCGGCTGCACCACATCGCTGGGTAATACCGTCGCTGTAAATATATTAAATATTCCCATACTGCTTTCAGTGGGTCCACTTAACGAAACAATGGGCACTTTATTTGCAATTTCGACGATATGTGAATCCACTGCACTCCCACCACCATTAGTGGCGGTTACCGTGATTGCTTTCGTACCGACTTCATCCCAGGCATAACCCATTCTATCTACTGTGTAGGTTATATGCTGGGTTGGTGGGAAGCCCGTTGCTTCCCAAGTGTAGGTGATGGGTGAAGTAGCATCTGGCGGGCTGACTGTAGCTGTGAAGGGTATGCTTTCTCCAACATTGCCTTGCACGGTTCCCGTAATGTCCACACTCTCCACCACTGAGAAGCGGTTACTAATTGTTACCACATAGCCAGAATCGCTCTCCGCCACGATGGATACCGTTATGCCATTTGCGACATCTGTAAACACTTCTCCCTTGGTGTACATCGCACCGGCATCACCCGTGTTGCAATCTCCATCCTGGTCGATGACGATCGCTGGTTCAGGTCGGCTCACCTCCACGTCATGGATAATGACTGCGAATCCCGGCAGCCACTTGTCATAATCGATCAGGTTATCCGTCGGTTGGCGCACTTCCAGGGTATAAAAATGGTCTGGGTTATCATTGATCAGGATGCGTGCTCCCAGGAAATCATTCGTCTGCGGTAATGCCAGTCGCTCCAGTGCAATCGTGTTGAACGTACCGGTATTAGAGGTAAATAACTGGTTTGGTTTGATCCATTCCACCAGCTCTTTGTGATAGGAGATTGTATGTTGGCCCATCGTCCCCCAAATCGGATCGCTTCCGTTGCTCCACACGTCACTCAACACGTCCCAACGGTTGTCATATCCTGCCTGGCAGTTTCCCAAGGAGTGCGGTAAGCCGAAACCATGCCCGGTCTCATGCGCGATGACGCCAATATTCTGGTATCCCCACGGCGGTTCCCAGGTCATCCGCCAAACCTGATTATGACCATCCAGGTTCAGCTGCCACGCTCCACCCCATGCGCAGCAATCCAGGGTGTAATTGAACATCAGGTTGATGCCGATGTAATCGGGAAAATAAACATCTGCATCTGCGACCGCAGTGCAGTCCTCTGCAGCTCTACCGAAATCCAATTGGTTGTTATAAACGTAATAATCGCGGTTCTGGGGCAGCACATACCATCCAAACGCATCCGAGCCTTCCAGGTTGGCAAGGTCATAGGAGTTCTGCCGCCAGAAATGGTCAAGCCCAGGATACTCCTTGGAATACATATCCTTAAAATATGGCAAATTATTTGGCTCATCCGCATAATCCCTGAACTTGCACAGGATCGATACCCACGGCTGTGGACCGAATACCCCTTCTGGAGCTTTCATGCCCCCTTCAGCCATTGTTATCGCTTGCACCAGCAAGACCTTACCTGTATCCTGCCACAGTCCCTGCACGTTGACCGGCTTTCGGTTGAGACCAGTTGGTCCACCTACCGAAGTAAGCAAATCCTCGCCGATCATCAATCGGATGAGGTCCTTCTGCTTCGTTGAGAGAAAATAGGTGATTTGTGTGCCGCTCGAACCTTCTCCACCATCTCCCCAAACGATCAGAAAGGTGCCATTAAGTGTCACAGGTGCAGACGCGTCCGCTACTTCCAGATAACCGCCTTTCTGATAACCTCCCTGTATGAGCAATGCCAAAACGGCAGCGATATTAAACAGGAAGAATAACCGTCTCACCATGATGCACTTCTCCTCGTCACTCTAATGTGTGTCCCACCAAGCCTGTGTAAGATTATAACCTGAGAACACCCACGTTGTTGCCATTATAAGATCTAGATCTCGTTGGAACTTTCTCCTGCCAATCCTCCAGATAAATTACCCCCCATCTGCATGCTACGGGGGGTAATCCTGGTCTTGGTTATCTTGTAAAATTTAGCTCTTGCGTTTAGGTTTTATTACTATCACCATCAGCGGGAGCAGGATGAATGGTATTAGTCCGGCACCGCATACACCCGACATCTTCTTTGGCGGTATATTTGTTGGGGTCTGGGACGGTCTGGTCGGTGAACCGGGTGTAACGGTTGGGCTGGCGGGGGTCGGTGTATTGATCCCTGCTTGGGGTGTCATCTCACCAGGCACCACTTCAAACGCAGCACCATTTGATAGTGCGATCACCGCCTCTCCCAGGGCAAACGCATCCGCTAGCTCTGGATGAGCTGCCACCAGATCGAAGTATTTTGTGGAAAGGAATTCTATCGGCGTGGTTTTCATCGTATCAGGGTCAAAAGCAGTGTCGATCCATTTGCCGTCCGAAAGGACGAAGGTGCGTGATCCTACCACACGCACACTGCTCGCAGCTTCACCTTGTAATGCCGGAGCATTACTTGCCCCCTGCATCGCCCCGGTGTCTGCCGCTGATTGGACCGCCGCTTGGCCCGATGCCGCTGCGGTTGGCAATGCTTGCATCTTATTATAAGTATCTTCCGCCAGGCGTTGTTGCTCAGCCCCACCCAACGGGGCTTGCTCGGTCACCAGGTAAGAGGTATATGGCGTGACGATGCCATAGCGGATACTGATATGCACTATCTGGTCGATGATCTCCTGGTTGGCACCTTGTAGGCGAATCTCATTCAGCAGGTAACCTACTTTGCGTGTCGCCCATAATCTCGGTATGGATGCCAGTAATGAGTTAGCCGGGCTTTCCGCCTCGAATTTCTGCTCCATGAAAGTGAATGTCTGTTGATCACCGTTCACCTCACCGGTCAGGCTGATATCGGCTTCCCCGCCCTCCCGGTAGCGCCCAAGCAAGACCACTTGAGTTCCTGCAAACAAGTCAGGTAGTGGGTATGGATAAAGGTCATATGTCGAAATACCCCCAAAACTCAGATCCAGGTTGGTCAGGACCGGTGTGCTAATACCGTTATAGAAGGATGAAAGCACTTCATCCAGCTTCATCCCCGGTTGGACGTATGAGCTGCGACCATGATGATCTTGGGACAGGCTGTCTAACAGGATTGTGTCCACATCATAACCAACTCCAAAGGTAAAAAGGCGCAGGTTCTCCGGAGCATTGGCAGAGAAATTGGAAAGGATCGATGGGCTGTCTGTAACACCCTCTGTTGGTAAACCATCTGTCAGGAAGATAAGGTACGTCGAGCGTTCACTGTCTACCATCGCCGCCGCCTCGAGTAGAGCCCGGTTGATATCCGTGGAGCCTCCTGCACTCAGGCTGTCAATCCATGATTGGGCTTCATCAACTTCTGGTTGGGGTCGCAGGCTGCTGGCGAACATTTCAACACCCGTGCTGAAGGATATGATGTTGAACCTGTCCTCACCATTAAGGTTATCCAGGATGTACCGGCTGGCTAGCTGTGCCTGCTGGAATTTCTCCCCCTCCATACTTCCAGAATGGTCAAGCACCAGGATTATGTCTTTAGGGATTACCCGATCGACGGCGTTGATCCTAGGAGCAAGCAGCACCAGGAAGAAACCATCCGGGTCAGAATTGTCGGATGGGTCACGAAAGGTCAGCAAGTGGAAAGCCTCTGTTTCACCTACCGAGTAATACAGGCTGAAATCGGTATCTGGTAACACATTGGCAGCTTCATATCCAACCGTCACCTTGTTTTGGCTTTCCCGGCTTATACCGACTTCGTGGCTCGGTGAATACACTGCCCGGATGGGTACGCTGGATTGGATCTCCACACTGACACTGACCAATTCAATCGGCAACACTGAAAATTTCTCGGTGTTGAGTGGGTATACATAACGCACCAGGCCGCCATCAGCCGGTAGAGCCTGGGTATAATCCAGCTCGATCCTGCGCTCTCCCTGTGGTGCAATAGGGAATATCCTTGCCTGTACGGCACCTCGCCCGATATATTCAAGCAACGCTGGGTCCCGCATGCTTGAAACGATCTGCTCGTAGGTCTGCCGTGCCTGGGTAGCATCCAGCACTTGCCCCTCCACAGGTTTACCATCCACCCACAAGGTGAATCCGGAAACCACTGCATCATCCGGGATGGGAAATATATATGTCCCTTCGATGGTCCAGTCGTTGGGGTTAAAAAATACCTGGTCTACGTGTGTAACTGCCAGCTGGTCCTTTATCGTTACTGTCACGTGGTGATAGCGAATAACCAGTTGGTCCATGGGGATAAGCACCGGGGGGCATGGAATTTGGTCACATTTGGGTGGGTCTGGCACAATAATGCCATCCGCACGCGCGGAAACAGGCAATATCAAAGACGAGATCAAGACGATCGACAAGATTATTGTAAGCATGACTTCCTTGGGTTTCATATTCTCCTCCTGGACTATCGATGTAAGTGCTTTCGGGTTATCAACTGGTAGGTCCCGGTTTAGACGGTGGAAAATTCTTAAAAGTTCCGGTGGTATAATCATTTTCTTGATTGGGAGACTTAGCAGGAAAAATGCCTTTAGATTTAGTCGATAAGCTGATTGGAATCGAAATGCGCTATGAAGAGCTCAACCGGCTGTTAATGGAAGTCGGAGATGACTATCAGCGCGCTGCCGAGCTTAACAAGGAGCGTATCGACCTGGAAGCCCTTGTAAACAAAGCACACCAATATCACCATGCTCTCCAGAGACTGGAAGAAGCCCAATCCCTGGTCGGTGGAGATGATATTGAACTGGGCATGATGGCAGAAGCAGAAATTCTTGACCTGGAACCCCAGATCGATCAGCTGGAACAAGAGATCAAGGCTATGCTTCTACCTAAAGATCCCCGCGATGATCGGAATGTGATCATGGAAATTCGGGCGGGTACAGGTGGCGATGAAGCCGCTATCTTTGCCGCTGATCTCTTCAGACTTTACTCACACTATTCAGAAGCTCGCAAGTGGAATATCGAAATCCTATCCTCAAGCGAGATTGGTATTGGCGGTATCAAGGAAATCATTTTCCTAGTCAAAGGCAGAGGTGCTTATTCACGTCTGAAATACGAATCAGGTGTTCATCGCGTCCAGCGAGTTCCGGTAACCGAATCTCAAGGTCGCATTCACACGTCCACCGCCACAGTTGCAGTACTAGCCGAAGTCGATGAAGTTGAGATCAATATCCCTGAATCTGATATTCACGTGGATGTATACAAATCTGCCGGAGCGGGTGGTCAGAATGTGCAGAAGAACTCTACCGCAGTACGCATCACTCACCTACCCACAGGCATTGTGGTCGCCTGCCAGGATGAACGTTCCCAGCTGCAGAACCGCCTGCGTGCCATGAGTATTTTACGCGCCCGGTTGTATGAAATCGAAGAAGAAAAGCGGAGTGCTGAGATCGATGCCAACCGTCGTTCTCAAGTGGGTACAGGTGAACGCGCCGAAAAAATCCGCACCTATAACTACCCTCAATCACGTGTCACCGATCACCGCATCAATGAATCAACTTTCAACCTGACCGGCTTTATGACTGGCGCGTTGCTGGATAATTTTATTGATGAGCTAGCTACAAGGGATGAGTCCGAAAGGCTCGCCACCCTTGGTGAAGAACCGGTGACCGAAAACGGTGGTTAAGTTAAGCACGTAAACCTAAAAATCGGGTTAGTCAGGATAGGTTTCAACAATTTCTGCTCCCCAATATTGTGGCCGGCGTGTAGATTCATCCAATGCAAATAACAGTCCGGGAAATTCAGGCTCAGCTTGGTCAGCAACTAAATCAGACCAGTGATACTGCTTCATTGGATGCCCAGGTTTTATTGGCACATTTCCTTGAAAAACCTCGCTCATGGATATTAGCTCATCCTGAAGCCTTGTTGAACAATATACAGTTCGATAATATTAATCAAGCTGCTAAGCGAATAACCCATGGCGAATCTTTACCATATGTTATTGGGCATTGGGAGTTCTACGGGCTTGATTTTCATCTGACTCCATCAGTGCTGATTCCCCGCCCTGAAACTGAGCAGCTGGTCGAGAGAGCAATCAACTGGCTCCATCTCCATCCTCATAAGCGGAAAGCTATTGATGTGGGTACTGGCTCCGGCTGTATCGGGATCAGCCTTGTGAAATCCATCCCTGATTTACATATGTTGATGACTGATCTCTCCATTGCTGCACTAGATGTAGCCCGTGGTAATGTTAGGCTGCACGGTCTCACAGATAGCGTGGAATTAAAACAAGCAGATTTATTAGAAGCCATTTCCGGACCATTTGATTTGGTCTGCGCCAACTTGCCATATATCCCTACAGACTTGTTGGTTACCCTGCCCATATTTGAACAAGAACCACGTTCTTCTTTGGACGGTGGTATTAGTGGAACTGAGCTCGTCGCCAGATTGCTTGAACAATCCAGGAGTGTGCTGGTCTCCGGCGGATTAATCCTCTTGGAGATTGAATCCTCTCTGGGCAAGATTGTAGAAACACTCGCACACCATTATTTTCCGCATTCGAAAATGCAAATTCTCAAAGATTTAGCCGGTCAAGATCGGTGCCTGGAAATCGAGCGACCAGATCTACTTGTACACATATGCCCGCGATCAGAATGGCTCATGGCTCAAAAAAGCGGCCAATATATAGATACATCCCTTGAGCAGGATGGATTTATCCACTGTTCCCAGCCTGAACAAGTCCTCGAGGTAGCGAATCACTTCTACCCTGGGATCCCAGATTTAATTTTACTTTGGTTGGATCCTGCAAATCTGGATTCCGAAATTCGTTGGGAAAATGTAGGGGGTACAATGTTCCCCCATATTTATGGCCCCATCAACATTGATGCAGTTTGCTCAATCACCAACCTTGAGCCTGATATGAATGGAACATATTGCTCAATCCAGCTACCAATTTAATCCAAACCTGGCAGGGTAATCCCTGCCATGACAGTTGTAAAAATTTCGATATATTAGTTGCAGGTCTAGTAACGCCTGTTGCCGCCCGGTTTTCGATACTTTCCGCTGTCTTCCTTTGGGCGGGCAAGATTCACTTTGAGGGCGCGGTTATCGAGCGGAGTGTTATTGAACAGGCTCACTGCCTTTTCAGCCTCAGCCTGGGTGCTAAGTTCAACAAATGCGAAGCCACGTGAACGTCCAGTATCCCGGTCCTTGATCAGGCTGACAGAGACGACGGTACCTGCTTGAGCAAACATCGTTCTCAGGTCTTCTTCAGTCGTGCTGAATGGCAAATTCCCTACATACAATTTATTATCCATCTCTCCTCCAAAATATTACCGCCCCAACACTTCGTCGCGGCGGTTTTCTACCTGCAGCAAGCCTGTGACACCGAAAGTTTATATCATCTTACCCAAAATGGCAAGCAAATTACGAGTAGTTCTCCGACGGCATCAGCATCAAAAGGAGCGCTCAATCTGCTCATACTCCTCCTCTGTGCAGATTACATGCAACTCACCCGGACCATGCACTCCAATTGTAAGGGTCATCTCGATATCAGCTGTCCTTGATGGACCAGTAACCAAGACCGCAGCTGGGGCTTGCGTGATGTCTATTTGCAGAAGTACCTCATCAAGGTTCTCAAAAATATCCTTTTCTCGTAGAAGAGCGATATGGATTTGAGGTAATAGCGATGCTATCTGTGGGCGTTTATAACCGCCTAACAGGAGCAGTGAACCTGTATCAGCAATTCCAGCCGATGCACCTGTTATGCCCGCAGGCACCTTGCTGATGGTTTCCAGCGTTTCTGCGGTCGGATGGATAATACGAATCCCCTCTTTTGCAAGATGTTCCAATTGTTGCTTGGTTATATATGGTGCTTCCCAAGCTAAGAGTTGGTCAATCCCCTTCATTCGTAAGATCTCCAGGATCTTTTCAATAGCTTTCTCACTGGGGCAAAGTATAAAACTACCACCGAGCGCCTCCACCTCCGACCTGAACTTATCCGTCATCAGGTGATACTGGGGTTCGATCTGGTCAATTGGAGGATTCGGTATGGGATTCTCGTCAATGTGAACGGCCTGGTGATTCTCCACCTGCACCTTTTGAGTATGTCCTGTGAACAAGGAGCGGAACGTCCTCGCTGCCGGGCTGGGGAAATCCTTCGAGTAACCCCAGCCACTTATTTTTGGTAAATATAGCCATGGATCTCCTCCTGAGAAAAACTTTGCCAATGATCCGAACCTACCTGCCAGCCATTGGGCAAATCTGAAATTCCGCGGAGATGAGGCTGCGAGCGTGAAGAGCCTTAACCCTAATTCTAAGAGTGCAGGTGCATTCGGTTCATTTTTCGTGGCGGTCTTGCTCACTTGTGTGCCTGCACGGATCCTTAATAGCAATTTCGGAAGATCAATATCCACCGGGCACGCTTCACGGCACGCCCCACATAAACTAGATGCACGCGCCAAATGCCCGTATTCGAGCTGCCCAAATAAAGCCGGCGATACAACGCTCCCCACAGGGCCTGGGTATGGACTGCCCTTACCATCAATGCTCACGTAAGCATGGCCACCAATCTCGCGAAAGACTGGGCAGGCATTCAGACATGCGCCGCAGCGGATACAATATAGGATTTCCCGCAAGTCTGACGCTTGCGTAGCGCTCCGCCCATTGTCAACCAGGATCACATGCCGTTCCATCGGTCCATCTGGGTCCTTAGGACCCCGTGGAGAGTTGATCAGGGTGGTATATACAGAGAGCTTTTGCCCGGTCGCCGACCGCGGTAAGAGGGATAACATCAATCCGAGGTCCTTCAACGTGGGTACGAGTCGTTCAATCCCCATCAAGGCAATATGAACTCTCGGTACACTGGTCACCATGCGTCCATTTCCCTCGTTGGTCACCAAACATAATGTCCCTGTATCCGCTACCCCAAAATTAACTCCTGATATACCGACATCTGCGTTGAGAAATACCTGGCGTAAAGTTAGCCTCGCTGCATCAGTCATGACACTGATATCTTCGGTGTATTTTATACCTAGCTTTTCCTCGAATAATTTGCCCACATCCTGGCGCCTGAGGTGAACTGCTGGCGTGATTATGTGGGAAGGTGCCTCCCCTCTCAGCTGCACGATATATTCCCCCAAGTCAGTTTCAATAACTTCTACTCCTTCACCTTCAAGTGCATGGTTTAAACAGATTTCTTCACTTACCATGGTCTTCGATTTGGCAATCAGTTTCGCTCCATGCTGGTGGGCTATCTCGAGTACCAGCTTGATCGCCTGGTCAGCATCTACCGCATAATGAACCGAGATGCCATGTTCTTTCATATGGTTGGTAAATTGGGCGATATAACCCGCCAAATGTTCGATCACCTCGACCCGCACATCATGTGCCCGCTGTCGTCTTTCCTTAGCATCGGGCAGCGACTCAAACGCCACTTTCCGCACTTCTAAACGCCTTACTGAGTTGGCATCCAGTGCCGACTGTAAATTGGGATCAGCCAATGATTTAAGGACTTGCAAGTGAAATGGACTGGACATCTATGACTTATCCAACACATCCGCAAGATAAACTGCCCTAAGGGGCTTGTGCCTCCGGTGCAGCCCCCCATTGATATTGGTGACGCATCCCGCATCACAGGTTACAACCAGGTCAGCTCCGCTGGCTTCGATATTTGCGATTTTACGCTCCAGCATAGCATTCGATATTTCGGGATGCTCGACAGAGAATACTCCCCCAAACCCGCAGCAATCTCCCGTGTCAGAAAGCTCGACCAATTCTACTTCGTGTACAGCTGATAATAAGCTCCTGGGTTGCCGATCCACTCCCAAGCTTCTTAGCAGGTGACATGAAGAATGATAGGTTATCCGACCGCAAAACCGTGCACCCAATTGGGTGATACCTAAAACATCCACCAGGAATTCGCTGAGCTCATAGGTGCGTTCAGCCAGTGCCTTAGCCCGTGGTAGCCATTTCGGATCAGTCGCGAACAATTCAGCATAAGAGTGCCGGATCATCGAAGCACATGATCCTGATGGAATCACCACTGGACCAGGATAGGATTCAAACGCGCGAATCGTCTGGATTGCCATTTTCCTGGCCTGCCTCCGCAGCCCCGCGTTGAACGCCGGCTGGCCGCAGCAAGTCTGACCAGGCGGAAAGGATACCTTCACCCCAGCTTTTTCCAGTACCCGTACTACAGCTTCGCCAGTCGCTGGGTAGAGCGTGTCAAGGATGCAGGTGACAAATAATTGAACTGTGATTACCATGGAGTTCGCCAAATGGTATTGTAGCCGAATCTTCACTTCCCCGCAAATCCATACGAAAGGGTTCTTTTGACTAAGAAAGGAAATAATGCTGGACTAGGGCTGTGGCAGAAATTGGCGCAAAACCAAACTGACGTGGTAAGATTAACGCCGCTCTGCGAATAATTCATCGCAGAAGCATTTAGGAACAGACAAAACTATGGATGACTTTAGAACAATTATTCCAAATCAATTTCCCTTACCCCGGAGAATCAATCGTCTAGGGGAGTTGGCTTACAATTTGTGGTGGACATGGAACCCTGATGCGCAACGCCTTTTTGCTCGTATCGATAGCGTACTGTGGGAAAAAACCAATCATAACGCCATCCAGTTTTTACGGTTGGTAAATCCTGCCCAATTAAAATATGTCATCAACAATCGTTTCTTACTTGATTATTATGATCGCATTCTGCGTGGGTTTGACGATTACATGAAATCCAAGAGCACCTGGTTCGCCCGATCACATCCACAGCATCAAAACCAGCCAATCGCATATTTTTCAACCGAGTTTGGTTTACACGAGACTCTGCCAATTTATGCCGGCGGATTGGGTGTACTTTCAGGCGACTATTTAAAAGGAGCCTCTGACTTGGGTCTCCCTCTGGTATCAATCGGATTTTTATATACCCAAGGATACTTCTCTCAGCATATATCCGAAGATGGATGGCAGGAAGCACGCTATCAACGATTGAAGTTTGAGGAGCTCCCGGTACTGCCTTTCATTAACGAGGATGGGCAGCCGACGACCATTTCTGTGGAGCTGCCTGGTCGGAATATTCTTGCTCGTTTATGGGAGATTCGAATCGGCCGTGTGCCTCTATATTTATTAGATAGTGACGTCGAAGGAAATTCACCAACCGATCGTGAGCTCACCTCCCGCTTGTATATCAGCGATTTGGATGCACGCATTTCCCAGGAGATAATTTTGGGTATCGGCGGTGTAAGGGCGTTACGCGTCTTGGGTTACAACCCAGCGGTATGGCATATGAATGAAGGTCATTCGGCATTCATGTTACTGGAAAGGCTGAGGGAATTGGTAGCTGCTGGAAATTCATTTGAGCAGGCAGCCCAACAAATCCGGCCCTCGACCGTATTCACTACCCACACCTCCGTCCCTGCTGGAAGTGATGAATTCCCCCTCTGGCTGGTTGATAGATATTTCTCGAATTTCTGGACACAGCTGAATTTATCCCGCGACCAATTCATCTATCTTGCTCGCCATATTCTCCCATGGGGTGAATCCTTCAGTATGCCAATCCTGGCATTAAATCTATCGTCTAAACGCAATGGCGTCTCAGAGCTCCACGGTAAGGTTGCACGAAAAATGTGGAACTTCTTATGGCCGAACCTAAGTGAAGATGATGTTCCAATCACCCACATCACGAATGGAGTACATACCCACACCTGGTTGGCTCGTCGCTTGAGTGGGTTGTATGACCGCTATTTAGGGAATGGCTGGAAAGAACGGGTGGATGAGCCTGAGACTTGGGACAAAATCGACGATATTCCGGATGGAGAATTATGGACTGTTCGACGACATCTCAAACGAAAGCTATCTTACTATATTCGCGAGCGTACCCGCGAACAATGGATGGAAACTAATGTTCACCCCGTTCAGGTGATTGCCTCCGGGGTACTGCTGGATCCGTACGCGCTTACCATTGGTTTTGCCCGTCGTTTTGCGACGTACAAACGTGCCAACCTCGTTTTGTATGATATTGATCGGTTGATCAAAATCCTGACTTCCTCAAACCAGCCTGTACAGATTATCTTTGCAGGTAAGGCTCATCCTTCAGATGAGCCAGGTAAGTTGCTTATTCAAGAGGTTTACCGCGCAGTTAAGAAAGCCGAAAATGGTGGCCGGTTGGTATTCCTGGATGACTATGACCTAAACTTGGCCCGCTACTTGATCCAAGGAGTGGATGTATGGATGAATACTCCTAGGCGTCCTAATGAAGCTTCAGGGACGTCAGGGCAGAAAGCTGCCATGAACGGTGTAATTAACTTCTCGGTCCTGGATGGTTGGTGGCGTGAAGGATACAATGGATTGAATGGTTGGACCATTGGAGATGAGCAGGAGTATGAAAAAAGTGAACAGCAGGATGCGGCTGACGCTGCCAGCCTGTATGACACTTTGGAAAATAAGATAGTTCCATTGTATTACCGTGAGCGTTCAGCCGATGGTCTGCCCAGCGATTGGATCGCCCTGATGAAGGAATCCATACGCACACTTTCACCTCGTTTTAGTGTACATCGCATGGTTAAAGAATATACTGAAAGAATGTACCTGGCTATAGAGAGCTGATCATGGACATTCTTTTATCTTCTCAAGCCTGGTTAAGCGCAGGATTGATTTTCATTCTTCGTGTGTCCGATATGACCCTAGACACCCTGCGCGTTTTATTTGTCATGCGTGGGAAAAAGAAAATTGCCTGGATTTTGGGGTTCTTCCAATCTGCTATCTTCGTTCTGGCTATTGGGAAAGTCCTGACACAGTTAAATAATCCCCTAAATATCCTCGGTTACGCAGCTGGTTTTGCGACTGGCAATGTAGTGGGAATGATCATAGAAGAGCGTATCGCCATCGGTCATATTAATATTAATATAATCAGCCCTCATCGGGGCTCAGCTATCGTCACACATTTACGGCAAAGCGGTTATGCGGTTACCGAACTTTCCGGTCGTGGTAAAGACGGAATGGTCTCGCTAATTAATTGCTCGGTCTTGCGCAAGCAGGTGGATTCGGTTCGCCAGCTCGTTAATGAAATCGATACAGAGGCTTTCATCACTGCAGAGGATGTCCGTCCTTTACGGCACGGTTTCTGGCATGCCTGATCAACTCCGGGTAACCTAATAAGAACTACACCATTCAAGTGTTGGGATACATGATGTAAAATAAACTTGTGAAAATATTCCTTTTTTAGGGATTTTAATTTTATCGGGAGGAGCAAAATTATGGATGTATTGCTGATAGCCAGGCTTCAATTCGCAATAACAATCATATATCATTTTTTCTTTGTTCCCCTCACCCTGGGGTTATCCTTCGTAGTGGCTATCCTCGAAACGATATATGTCATCACCGGGAAAGATATCTATAAACGGCTAACAAAGTTCTGGGGGAAGCTACTTTTAATCAATTTTGCCGTTGGGGTTGTCACGGGTATCGTCCAGGAATTTCAATTTGGCATGGCATGGTCAGAATATTCCCGCTACGTAGGAGATATCTTTGGCGCTCCTCTTGCGATAGAAGCTCTCGTCGCATTTTTCTTGGAATCTACATTTTTAGGTATTTGGATCTTCGGTTGGGACAAGCTCTCAAAAGGATTGCATTTAACTACGATTTGGCTAGTAACCATTGGAGCGAGTATTTCCGCATTCTGGATCCTGGTCGCTAATATGTTTATGCAGCATCCAGTCGGTTTTAGAATCAACGATGGTCGGGCAGAATTAACTAATTTTGCACAAGTGGTCTTTAATCATCCAATTTTCACCCACTATCCTCATGTGCTCGCTGCTGCGTTATCAACCGTCGCTTTTTTTATGCTGGGTGTCAGCGCCTATCACTTATTGCGTAAGAATGAGACAGATTTATTTCATATTTCGTTCCGCATGGCCGCGATTATCGGAGTAATTGGAACCATCTCCGTTGGAATGATTGGGCACACTCAAGGACAGGAGCTCATCGATAATCAGCCCATGAAATTAGCCTCACTGGAAGCACTGTTCGAGACCGCGAATCCTGCGTCGCTGTCTATTATTACGATTAAGAATCCTATAACAGATGAGCTTCTCCTTGATTGGCGCATCCCAGGAGGACTCAGCTTTATGGAATTTAATCGGTTTACCGGGGAAGTCACAGGGATCAACCAGCTGCAGGCACAATTTGTACAAGAATTTGGTCCAGGTAACTATACACCTCCCCCGGTTATCCTCTATTGGAGCTTTCGAGCTATGGTAGGCGCTGGTCTGCTTATGATCTTGTTTAGCCTGCTGGCACTTTTTATCAGCTTCCGGAACCTGTATAATAAATTTTCTTGGTTCTTAATTATCCTTACCTGGGCAATCGCTCTACCCTACCTGGCAAATATCACCGGATGGATCCTCACTGAGGTGGGCAGATTCCCATGGGTAGTGTATCAGCTGGTGAAGTTGCAAGATGGGATATCAGAGGTGGTTACTGGCGGTATGTTCCTGACAAGTTTAATTGGTTTCATTCTGCTGTATGGACTTATCATCATTGCAACTGTCTACTTGATGATTAAATTTGCCAAAGCAGGTCCTATAGCTGAAGAAGGTGCTCCAGCCGACTTCACACCTACTCTGGTTAACCCACCCGAATCGAAATAGGAGGGATACTGATGACCTTAAATACACTCTGGTTCATTTTTATTGCGGTCCTATATACAGGTTTCTTCGTCCTTGAGGGTTTCGATTTTGGAGTAGGTATCCTGCTCCCTTTTTTGGGTAAATCCGATGTTCAGCGGCGAACAATAATCAATACGATAGGTCCACACTGGGATGGGAATGAAGTCTGGTTAATTGCGGCAGGTGGTGCTACCTTTGCAGCCTTCCCCAATTGGTACGCAACGTTGTTCAGTGGTTTTTACTTGCCGCTGTTTCTAATCATTATTGGTCTCATCCTTCGAGGGGTAGCATTCGAGTTCCGCAGCAAGGATGATCACCTCCTGTGGCGTAGTCTATGGGATTGGTGTATATTTTTTGGCAGCCTGATGGCATCCATCCTTTTTCCCATTGCAATCACCAATCTGGTCCGCGGAGTTCCGATTAACGGAGAAATGCAATATACAGGGGGTTTCTTCAACCTATTCAATCCTTATTCCCTGCTTTCTGCGCTTATATTTACTTTACTGTTTATTTTGCATGGAGCTGCTTTCTTGAGCATCAAGACTGCCGGTGAAATCGAACACAAGGCAAAAGAACTCGTCCGCTGGCTCTGGCTTCTAGTGGTTATAATTTTAGTCATATTTTTGACCACCAGTTTTATAATTACCGATATTCGCCAAAATTTAACTGCTCTATCAATCCTGTTTCCTATACTTGGAATATTTGCGATTTTTTCAGCTGGGTATTTCTTGCGCAAAGGTCAGTATGCTCGCCTATTTATCATGACCTGCCTCACTGTGACCTTTACAGTTTTAACAATTTTTTCCCTCCTTTATCCCCGCGTGATGGTTTCAAGTTTGAACCCTGATTGGAGCCTCACCATCCAAAATGCAGCCTCATCGTTTAAAACACTGCGACTAATGACCATCATCACACTAATATTCTTACCGCTTGTTTTACTTTATCAATCGTGGACCTATTGGGTCTTCCGTAAACGTGTCTCCGGTAATGTAGAAAAACTGACTTATTGAGTCATTGGGTCCGACTTGGGCGGTCAGCATTCACTACCAATATAAAATAGCAGCTGAGTGGTGACCGCAGCCATCATTCTTATGAATATCAATCCCCGCTTGCTCACCGAGGTAAGGCATGAACGAATATTCATCATCATTTCCATCTTCCTTGGGTGGATTGGGGCTGTTTTAAGCGTATTTCAAGCCTATGAGATAAGCAAGATAATAAATCAAGTATTCCTCGGTGGTAAAACGCTCGAGGCAGTAAGAATAGTAGTAATCACCATTCTGATAATCGTTGTGCTGCGTTCAGGACTTTTATGGGCAGGTGAAATGTATGCAAGCGCAGCTGCAAGTAATATAAAATCGGATTTACGCCAGCGTCTTATGACCCATATTCAAGTTCTAGGGCCTGCTTATCTCAGGGGCGAGGAAGGTGAGTCAGAGACCCAAACCGGTGAACTAGTAAATCTCGCTACAGAAGGGATTGATGGCGTGGAGGTTTATTTCAGCCAATATCTTCCCCAAATCGCCCTGGCAGCGCTGGTCCCATTAACTATCCTCATTTTTGTGTTTCCCACCGATGCGCTGTCCGGAATAGTCCTGCTGATCACCGCACCTTTACTACCAATTTTCCTGTATCTCATCGGCAGTACCGCTGAAGTACTCACGAGTAAACAATGGTTGGGATTAAGCCGAATGAGTGCATATTTCCTCGATGTGCTTCAGGGATTGGCCACATTAAAATCCTTGGGTAGAAGCAAGGACCAAATTGATGTGATAAAAAGAGTGAGCGAACAATATCGACAATCGACTATGGGAGTGTTGAAGGTAACTTTCCTATCTGCCTTGGTGCTTGAGCTTGTGGCTACTTTGGGAACTGCAGTAGTTGCAGTGGAGATCGGCATCCGCTTACTATACAGTGAGCTCGCCTTCGAACAGGCTTTTTTTATCATTCTTCTCGCACCCGAGTTTTATTTACCCTTGCGATTATTGGGCACTCGGTTTCATGCCGGTATGGCAGGCGTGGAGGCAGCCAAACGAATTTACAGAATCTTGGATCTCCCCATACTAGATAGGGCTCAGATTACAAATATTTCTAATGCGTCGCAATCCAGCAATAATCACCCACCCAACATAAATTTTAAAAATGTGGGGTTTACATATGCAAATCAACAAGCTGTCCTCGATAATGTTTCCTTGGAGATTCCTCCGGGGAGAATGACAGCTATAACTGGCCAAAGCGGGACTGGCAAGACCACTCTCACCTGGTTACTATTACGCTTCTTGCAGCCTCAAAGCGGGGATATTTTTGTTGATGGAAAATCCCTTAGTGAAATCCCACTCGCTGATTGGTACAAAAACCTTGCCTGGGTACCACAAAATCCTTACTTATTTAATGACACAATAGCAGCAAATATCAAGTTTGCAAAGCCGAATGCTGATCAAACTGAAATCCAGAAAGCTGCGCAATTTGCTCATGCAGACGAATTCATCCAGGGTTTCCCATCTGCATATCAGACCCTGGTAGGAGAACGCGGGGTCAGATTGAGTAGCGGTCAGGCTCAACGGATTGCATTAGCGCGTGCTTTTCTAAAGGATGCGCCATTGCTGATTTTAGATGAACCCACTTCTCATCTAGATCCGGAAACGGATGCCCATATGCAGGATTCTATCAAACATTTAATCCATAATCGCACAGTTTTAGTGATCACCCATCGTCAATCAACGCTGGATCATGCCGAAAATATACTTAAACTCAGCCGTGGCAAGAATGTTCGAGGCGATGTGTTTGATCCATCTTTGACCGTTGCCGATCTGGGTACTCACCTTCCCATTATAGGATTGAATGAGCAACCTCGTATGATGGTCCCCAGTATCGCTACTCCGACTGAAGATGAAAAACTGCCAACAAGTAAATTTTCAGGAGTCCGGTTATTCAATTTACTTATCCCATTTTGGGGTCAGGTGGTATTATCGATTCTATTGGGATTTGCTACCATCGCCAGTGGTGTTGGCTTAATGGCGACTGCAGCGTACATTATTTCTGCTGCGGTATTGCACCCCTCGATCGCTGAGCTACAGGTTGCGATTGTGGGTGTACGCTTTTTTGGTCTTTCGCGGGGAGTGTTCCGATATCTTGAAAGACTGGTTTCGCACGATGTAACTTTCCGCCTGCTTGCACGCTGGCGGGGTTGGTTTTACCAGGCTCTGGAGCCCCTCGCTCCCGCCAGGCTGATCCGTTACCACAGTGGTGACTTGCTTACACGTGTAATTCGTGATATCGGAGCACTGGAAAGCTATTACGTCCGCACGATTAATCCTCCATTTGTAGCTTTATTGGTAAGCGTGGCGGTTTTGCTGTTTCTTGCAGGATTTGGAACCTCATTAGCTTGGGGATTACTGGTTTTCCTTTTTTTGGCCGGAATTGGTCTACCAATTTCGATTCTCTTACAATCGCGCAGGCTTGGACCCCAATTTATCAGCGCACGTGCTCAATTAAGTACCTTATTGATTGATAGCATCCAGGGTATGGCAGACATTTTAACTTGCGGCCAGGCAAAACCTATGCTCGACCGCTTGAGATTATCAGGGGAGCGAGTATCAAAATTGCAATTCCGAATGGCTGCTATAACTTCCCAGCAGACCGCCCTTGGTTATCTCCTGGCTAACCTGGGTATGTTGACTGTGTTGGTATTAGCGATTCAAATTGTATCTAGAGGTCAGCTTGACGGAGTGTACCTAGGTGTAGTGACACTAACTGCTCTTACATGTTTTGAAGCCATGCATCCATTACCTCAAGTTGCACAGACCTTTGAGACTAATCGAGCAGCTGCCGGACGTTTATATGAGCTCGTGGATGCTCCAATCCCTGTTATTGATCCGGCTGAACATATTAATTTACCTAAAGATTTCAATCTGACAGTTGAGGGCCTCTCATTCCAGTACCCACTTTGGTCTGATTCCGAGACACCTTTGACTACTTCTGTATTCGGGCTCCGGGATATTTCTTTCTCCCTTCCCCAAGGTAAACATATTGCTGTTGTTGGATCTAGCGGGGCCGGGAAATCAACACTCGGATATTTATTGATGCGCTTCTGGAATTATCAACAAGGGTCGATCCTCTTGAATGGTCATGAACTGCGTTCTTATAAACAGGATGATATCCGCAGACAAATTGCTCTTATTTCACAGGACACATATCTATTTTGTGCAACGATAAAACAAAACCTCCTTGTTGCTCAGCCGCAAGCTACTTATGACGAGATTATAAAAGTAGCAAAGCAGGCTCAGCTTCATGATTTTATCCGGTCTTTACCCTCCGGCTATGATACATGGATTGGTGAGCATGGCCTTCGTTTGAGCGCAGGTGAGCGTCAGAGGTTAGCTATCGCCAGGGCATTGTTGAAATGCTCTCCCTTGTTAATTTTAGATGAACCGACAGTTAACCTGGATATAGTTACACAAGCCGATTTGATGAATTCTGTTCGCTCATTAAGTGTGGGGATGAGCACGATCACGATCACACAAGACATGATCGGGCTTGAAACGATGGATGAAATCCTTGTGCTCCAAAATGGCCGCATTATTGAGCGCGGCACACACGATCAATTGTTCGCCTTTCAAGGTTATTATTCGCGCATGTGGAACCTTTATCATCAAATCGTGTAAAAAAGAATAATAAATCATCAAATTGGAATGATGATCTTTCTTTACAATTCGAGGAATAATATATGAATTGGCTAAAAAAGCGCTGGTGGTTGGTTCTTATTGGTATTTTATCTGCGATAATCATCGGCTTCATAGTTTGGGGGTCAATCATCCCAGCTCCAATGCCGGATGCACTGGCAGCATTACAGTCTGACAGTCTGGTATCTGTCAGCACCGAACCCTGGTTCGTCTTCCAGCCTACTCAACAAGTTCCATCTACAGGTTTTATTATCTATCCTGGAGGCCGGGTTGATCCACGCGCTTATGCTCCGCAAGCGCATGAAATCGCAGCTCACGGATTTTTAGTCGTCATTGTTCCCATGCCTCTTAACTTAGCAGTTTTTGGTTCAGGGCGAGCTTCGTCTGTGATTCAAGCGTATCCAGAAATCGAAAAATGGGTGATCGGTGGTCACTCACTTGGAGGTTCGATGGCAGCTTTATATGCCAATAATCACAACGATCAAATCGATGGTCTTGTTTTGTGGGCTTCTTATCCAGGCAGCAGTAATAACCTAACGAGCGGTACATTAAAGACTTCTTCAATCTCTGCCAGCCTGGATGGACTTTCCACACCGGATAAAATTGATGCGTCACGTAGTTTATTGCCAGCGGACACAACATGGGTGCAGATTGCGGGTGGGAATCACGCTCAATTTGGCTGGTATGGTGACCAACCAGGGGATAACCCTGCCACAATAAGCCGAGAAGAACAGCAAGATCAAGTTATTCAATCTACCCTTGATCTGCTAAATTCAGTGAGCAGTACCACCTGATTTGTAGAATGTACCTGTTTAGAGAATTAATCAAACGGTCGACGTTGCCTGGTTTCTAAATCGTGGGGTGGGAGTTATAAGAATTTCCCGTCGCGGTAAATTACGTTTCCATCCACGCGCATTTCTGAATCGTTTCCCATATCACAGATCATGTCCCATTGGATGGCGCTTGTGTTTCGGCTGCCTGTCTCTGGGTATCCAGCTACTAATGCGATATGAAATGTCCCACCAAGCATTTCATCAAATATGATGTTCCACGTAAAGCGATCGATCTCGAAATTCGTGCTGATCGCAAATTCTCCCAGGTAATGTGAACCCTCATCAGAATTGACCATTGCTTACAAAAACTCTTCACCTACTTTGGCTTTCGCAGAAGCCACCCTCCCATCGGTAAACACCAATTCCACGCCTTCCACTGCCTGTCCTTGATATATAGCCAGGTAGGTGAACTTTACCCAGCCATTCACCGATTCTTCTACGGGACCTGTATAAATTTCTCCGTCAGGTAAATTATGTTTTCCGAATGAATTGTTAAATTTTCGTCCTTTGACAGACAAGGTAAGGTCAACATCAGGTCCAAGAAGATTAATCTCGTCAAGACCCTCGATGCGTTCAATCATTTTACTTTGCAACAATTTTACTGATTCCCAGTGAGCTATTGGGTCGGCAGTCTTTTCATCAGCATGACAGGCTGCAAGTAAGAAATCGGTATATTCGTCAATACTCATCCCTGCTTCAGTGGCATAGCCCTCTGTCGGAAATTGTGTCAACACCCACCTAAGAGAATTATCTGCGCCTCGTTGGAGCATTCGATTACGCATCGGTGCCATTCCTTTTTGACGCAGTGATTGTTTAGCTGCCAGTACATTGCTCAAGGCACGTGGATCGATATCTGCACGAGCGCGGATATATACTTCAAATTCCTCTGTCACCAGTTTTTGAAATGATGGAGTATATGTCAATTGGTTAGCATTGCCATATCTAAAGAGTATCCCATCTTGTTCGGGAAGGTTCAACAGGATATGGGGGTGTCCTCCGCGTTGCAGCACAATTCATAGATATTACTCACCAATTCCGAAGCGTTCGTTGTAGTCTCTATAGTTACACGATCACCAGGTTTTATGGCAGTAGAATGTTCGACCAATATTTGAGCTAATTTTTGATAAGGATGGGCTGCCATGATCATACCTTTGATATAACTTGTCTGACATTTTATCAATAGAAAAGTATAACATGCCGCTAAAATCCGCGCTATAATCTTCTTTATAAATCATATATTTCTTCGAGCAAGTTAGGATATTGAATGAAACAGCTTTTACAAAATATCAGAAATGGTGAGATGATGGTTGTAGATGTGCCGATTCCACAGATCCAACCTGGGATGGCATTAGTTCGCACACAGACCTCGCTGGTTTCGGCGGGGACGGAACGCATGTTGGTAGAATTCGCTGGTAAGTCATTGTTGGGGAAGGCACTTTCTCGACCCGATCTATTGCGACAAGTAACTAATAAAGCCCGTCGTGAGGGTGTGGTATCCACCCTCGAAGCAGCCTTCAACCGGTTAGACCAGCCCATGCCACTAGGTTATTCCTCATCAGGAGTGATCGAATTAGTTGGTAATGGGCTCCATGGTTTTAAAGTCGGGGATAAAGTCGCCTGCGCAGGAGGCGGTTATGCCGTCCATGCAGAATATGCACTAATCCCGAATAATCTAATGGCATTACTACCCGATCGGGTTGATTTTGATTCTGCCGCCTTCACCACATTAGGTGCCATTGCCTTACACGGATTTCGGCTTTCTCAAGCACAGCTTGGCGAAACCGTCGGCGTCCTCGGATTGGGATTGCTTGGGCAATTAACTGTCATGCTCGCATGTGCATCAGGGTGCCAGGTTTTTGGTGTGGATCTTGATGAAAGCCGGGTAAAACTAGCCAACCAGATGGGAGCCGTTGCTGTCTTGCGCTCGTCAGCTGTGGAAGCTGCCCAGGCATTCTCGCTCGGGTTTGGATTGGATAACATCCTCATCTGTGCCGATACCCCCGCAGATGACCCAGTTGAGCTAGCCGGTGAGATCGCTCGCGACCGTGGTCATGTGGTCGCCATCGGTGCAGTCGGTCAGACACTTCCTCGAAAAATTTATTACACCAAAGAGCTATCATTTATTAATTCCCGCTCCTACGGTCCTGGTCGATATGATCCTACTTACGAAGAATCTGGTCAAGACTACCCTATCGGGTATGTGCGATGGTCAGAAGGACGCAACCTGGCAGCCTTTGTGAACCTGCTGGCAGATAAGCGCGTGGATGTAAAACCTCTTATTACACACCGGTTCCCAATCGAAACAGCCCCGGCTGCTTATGAATTGATCACTGGTAAATCGAGCCAACCATTCCTTGGGGTTTTATTGACCTATCCCGAAGCAAGTAAAAATGGGGTTACACCCCAAGTTGTTAAACAATCAATTGAAAAAACCAGCATTCATGTCGCAGGGGTTACTATCCGTTTGGGTGTGCTCGGGGCGGGAAACTTCGCCAACGCAGTTATGCTTCCAGCTTTGAAGAAGATACCTTCGATTGAGTTGGTGTCAATCACTTCGGGCTCAGGTTTCCATGCCCAGTACACATCGAGAAAATTCGCATTTAAGTATACAGCCCATAATGAGGACGAAATACTTCAAGACCCTCAGGTGAACACAATCAGTATTCTCACCCGCCATCATCTGCATGCTGAACAAGTGATTCGTGCCTTGCAGGCTGGTAAGCATGTGTTTTGTGAGAAACCTTTAGCAACCACATTAGATCAATTGACCCAAATCAAGCAGCAATTACTCACTGATGATGTTTCGCCTCTGCTCATGGTCGGATACAACCGCCGGTATGCACCCATGGCACGACGACTGTATGATTTTATAGAAGCACGCCGCGAACCCTTGGTTACAACCTATCGTATAAACGCCGGGAGTATTCCCCTCACCCATTGGGTCCACGATCCGATCCAGGGAGGAGGGCGACTCATCGGTGAAGCTTGTCATTTCGTCGACTTTCTAACCTTCCTGGTGGGAGCTGTTCCGACCATCGTAGCTGCACAATCTCTACAAGACGATAACCGTTACAGGGAAGATAATGTCGTGATTACATTAAACTTCCCTGATGGATCTATTGGGACGATATTCTATCTGGCAAATGGGGATAAAGCATTCCCAAAGGAGCGCGTTGAAGTTTTTTCGGGAGGATCTGTGGCGGTATTGGATGACTTTCGTACCCTCGAAATGGTTTCTCAGGGAAAGCGTCAGGTAATTCGCTCATCTGTACGCCAGGATAAAGGTCATCGTGCAGAGTGGGAAATATTTTCTAAAGCGATAATCGCTGGAGGACCACCACCCATCCCGTATAAGCAGTTGTTCGGCGTCACAGAAGCTACCTTCGCAGCTGTGAGCTCCATTCGCTGCCGGCAACCAATTTCACTGAATTCCAACTACAAGTAGGTTCATTTCGTGTCTTTTTAGCGATGAATCTTGCATCTCGTTCTATAATTGCCGTCAAGGCCTTACACCAGTTGGGGGTTGAACAGGTAGGGTTGTATGCCATTTACCGGCTTGGGCTTAAAACTGGGCATTACCACCGCCAACTGAATACTTCACTTATTAGGCTGAACGATCTTAATTATGTGCCATATCTCAATCTTAAACCCTGTCTAAGTGGTTTACCTGATCGGGCTACCATGTTGTATTTGCTTGAAGATCAAATCGGTCAACTCTATGAGCAGGCAAATGAGATTGTTTGTGGAAAGGTTCGCTTGTTCGGTGGTCAACCAGTCCCGCTAGTCTTGAGTCCGCCTGTACCGCTGGCAGATTGGACCTATTATAGTCGCAGGGGTAATCTTATCGGTAACCAGGATATCAAATATATTTGGGAACCAGGTAGATTCGGTTGGGCTTGTACTCTTGCCATGGCATATCACCTGTCAAAGGACGAACGTTATGCCGATACATTTTGGCAAAATACGGAGATCTTTTTAACCTCTAACCCGCCATACCTGGGTCCGCTTTGGTCCTCAGCTCAAGAAGTGGGCATCCGTCTCGTTGCCCTGGCTTTCGCTCTTCAGGTGTTTGCCCAATCTAATAATGTTCCGGCAGATATACTTGATTTAGTGGCAAAATCCATCACCATCCACGCTGAACGGATTCCTGCCACGCTTGTATATGCCCGTTCGCAGAATAATAACCATCTCATCACTGAAGCCCTTGGTCTTTATACAGCCTCAGCGCTTCTTCCAAACCATCCTTTGGCGTCTAAATGGCACAAGCTGGGGTGGCGTTGGCTGCAAAACGCCCTGATCACCCAAATTGACCCGGATGGTACATATGTACAGCATAGCACAAATTACCACCGGCTGATGCTTCAGGCCGCTTTGTGGACATTCGTTGTTCATAGACATGCATTCAATAATGAGCCAATTCCAGAAGATATTATCACTCGCCTGCAAGCAACCACACGCTGGTTGTTGAAATTGGTAGACCACGAGTCTGGGCATGTTCCCAACCTGGGTCACAATGATGGCTCTTATATCCTCCCGATCACCGTCTGCCCATACCAGGATTATCGCCCGGTGATCCATGCTGCTACACAAATATTCCTTCAAGAACAACCAGGTTCTCAAGGTCCGTGGTGCGATATGGTCAGTTGGCTTTGCGCATCATCGGACAGCCCACAAGGTCAGGATGGATTTAATCAATACCAGGAGAATCAAGCTTCGCAAGGTATTTTCAAGGTACCTCTCCATATCCTTAAGAACCAGCAAAGTGATTCCTGGATTGCCTTACGTGTGGCTAGATTTCACTCCCGTCCTGCCCATGCGGACCAGTTGCACCTCGATCTGTGGTGGCGAGGTTTGAATATTGCCCTGGACCCGGGGACATATCTGTATAACGCCGACCCTCCCTGGGATAATTCGCTGACAACCGCTTTTGTTCATAACACAGTCACTGTCGATGGTAAGGAATGCATGCTCCGGGCTGGACGTTTCTTATATCTGGATTGGGCTCAGGCTGAAGTCCTCGGTGGCTCGTTCAAAATCGGAAAAATCAACTTAAGCATATTGGCCAAGCACAATGGTTATCGAGGTATCGGCGTGCGGTACCAACGATTTGTTGCGCCTTCAGAATATGGGAGTTGGAAGGTTACCGACTGCCTGTATGGTTCACCCGGTACTGTTCACACAGCCCGCCTGCATTGGCTGTTGCCAGACTGGGATTATGAAATTCAGTCATATGCAGAGGCAACCGAAAATACTCATTACGATGTTCGAATTCGATCTCCATATGGGTGGATAACTCTAAAGCTTGGACGGTTTGAAACCGACGGGAAACCGATACAAATTATAAATAGCAGTTTTCGGCTTGTCCGAGCTGGAGAACTGATATATGGTTCCGGACGTGTAACTCCTATTTCAGGTTGGGTATCTCCTACATACGGGGAAAAATTTCCCGCCCTTTCCTGCAGCTTCGAAATTACTCAATCATTGCCAATCAAATTAAATAGCGAATGGATCTTTCCAGATGAAAGCTAGAGCTGCAGTCATCCTCATCGAGAATGATAAAATTGCGTTGATTGAGCGCTATCGTTTGGGAAAACATTATCTCGTATTTCCGGGTGGAAAAATCGAATCTGGCGAAATTGCTGCTTTTGCTGCACAAAGGGAATTAAAGGAGGAACTTGGATTGGATGTAGAAATTCACCAGATGGTCGCGGAAGTCTGGTATGAGGAGACACCTCAATACTACTTTTTGGGTCGAACAATCGGCGGCCATTTTGGTCTTGGCACAGGAAAAGAAATGAGCAGTCTACCTGAATCAAAAAAAGGCTCACATCATCCTATCTGGGTTCCAATAAATGATCTATTAAGCCAACCAGTATTTCCAAAATTGATGGCTGAGTTTGTTCTGACCTCGCACCACTCAGGATGGCCTGAGCAGCCCCTCATCGTGACTGGTCAACAATCTGATGATCAACTTTAGATTGTTGATGAATAAATTCATCATCTTTCATTCTTAATTATAGAATTTATCCCGTGCATATTCTGTTGATACACCAGGCTTTCGCTGCATTAAATGAACCAGGCGGGACGCGCCACCATGAGTTAGCACGATATTTTGCCTCTCACGGGCACAAGGTGACGATCATCACCAGTCCGATCAGCTATCTTACCGGGAAAGCCAGCTCCACAAGAATTCCTTGGCCCAAAAAACAGATGGATGGAGAGTATATCACTATTCTCCGAGCAAATACCTATCCATCATTGCATCGAAGCTTTGCCTTCCGACTGATAAACTTCATCAGCTTTATGATCTCTTCATTCCTAATTGGTTTGAGGGTAAATAATGTCGATCTGGTCTGGGGGACCTCGCCACCCATTTTTCAAGGAATTACCGCATGGCTATTAGCTAAAATTAAACACTGCCCATTTCTCTTCGAAGTTCGAGATCTTTGGCCCGCATTTGCGGTTGCGGTTGGTGTCTTGAAAAACCGACTTTTAATCTGGCTTTCAGAAGGGCTGGAGTCTTTTCTTTATAAAAGAGCTGACCTAGTTGTAGTTAATTCACCTGGATATATCAACCATATTGAAAGCCGAAGAGCCTCTCGCGTGGAGCTCGTCCCAAATGGCACCGATACCAGTATGTTCGCTCCAGATATAAATGGAGGATCTTTCAGGCGATTGCATGGTATTGATGATAAGTTCGTGGTGCTCTACGCCGGAGCTCATGGGTTATCAAATGATCTTGGGATAGTACTGCAAGCGGCAAAAATGCTTCTTACGCGAAAAGATGTCATTTTTATTTTGCTTGGCGATGGAAAAGATAAACCAGCCTTACAAGCACAGGCTGCCAGAGAGGGTCTGGATAATGTCCTCTTCCTGCCTCCGATTCCTAAGGTTGAGATGCCATACGCACTTGCAGCAGCTGATGCCTGTATTGCAATCCTCAAGCCTGTGGAAGTCTACAAAACCACCTATCCCAATAAAGTTTTTGATTATATGGCAGCTGGAAAACCAGTGATTCTGGCAATTGACGGAGTCATCCGAGAGGTCATCGAAAATGCGAAAGCTGGGATACAAGTTCATCCAGGTGATCCAGAGGATTTATACCAGGCTGTGATATGTCTTGCTGACAACCCTGAATTAGCTCACCGATTGGGTTGCCAAGGGCGACTGTATGTGGAAAATCATTTTGACCGGTCAATCCTTGCTTCGAAAATGATGGAATTAATGCTTGAGATGGTTGCATGAGGACCGCCCTTCATCCACCTGCAGTTAAAAATAATGATCCGATAAATATACCTGAACGCAACAAGCGTTATGTTCAGATAGATGCCATAGGTGTAGGCACAGCTAGCGCTGCTGCGCCATTTCTACCAGTGTTTCTAACGCGATTGGGAGCAACTCCCGTCCAAGTGGGATTATTAACTTCGATGCCTGGGATCACGGGATTATTCATGGCGTTATGGGTTGGGAGGTTCTTGCAGAGACAGAGAAATATTGTTCCCTGGTTCAGTCTCTCCCGACTGTTGGTTATATCGGCATATGCGCTTACTGGGTTAGCACCTTTCTTTATCCCCGATAATCTCCTCATACTAGTCGTGCTAATTATCTGGGCAGCTGCGACTCTACCCCAAACCATGGTAGCTGTAGGTTTTTCGGTGGTCATGAATGCAGTGTCAGGTCCTGAAGGGCGTTATGAGCTGATGAGCCGACGCTGGTCGATCCTGGGTCTCACGACTGCGATTGCAGTCGCGATTGCAGGTCAGATGTTGGATCGTATCGGTTTCCATCTTAATTATCAAATCGTATTTTTAGGACTTTCAATGGGCGGTTTGATAAGCTACTATTTTTCTAGCCGGATCCAGATTCCCGATGCAGAACCGGTGGAAATTACAACCCGGCGTTCAATCACGTCCAGCCTGGCCGATTATTATCAGCTTATCAACTCTTCGCCTGATTTTATCTCTTTTGCACTCAAACGATTTATTTATCTCTTCGGGATAACTTTAGCTACTCCATTATTTCCATTGTATTTTGTCCGTGAATTAAATGCCTCCGATGCATGGATCGGATTATTGTATACGGCTCAAACAGCTGTCTTGGTTGTGGGCTATTTCTTTTGGTCTCGACAATCACGCCGAAAAGGTTCCAGGTTTGTTCTTCTAATTACGACGTTTTGTGTATCACTCTATCCCGCATTAGTGGCATTAACCACCAATCAGACCATGATTTTTATCATTTCAACCGCCACTGGGATTTTTCAGGCGGGAATTGACCTGGTTTTTTTCGACGAATTGATGAAAACCATACCGCCGCGCTACAGCCCCACATTCGTGTCTCTCGCCCAAAGTATTCAATATTTATCAGCGGTTTTTGCACCATTATTGAGCACTTATCTTGCCGTCCAAATCGGATTAACCAATGCACTGTTGTTTAGTACAGGGGTCCGTTTGGTTGGATTTGTTTTGTTTGTTCATCACGACCATCGGTCTACGAAACCCACCCAATCGCAATAGACTAACCTTTGGTAAAAAGGTCACCATAATAAACAGAGTATAATCGCCTCGTGGTCAAAGAAAATTCACCAGAGGATTTATCCATTGATGAGCTGCGGCAGCTTATGGTGGAAAAACGGCGTAAAACGCGCATGGAGCACCTGGAACGGTTCCGCCATACGGGTAGAGTAATCACGATGACATCCGATCAAGTAACTGAACCTCTTGACTACCTTCACTCTAATACTGAAGCACAATCGGATCTTGACGATCATCGAGAACCCCTGCTTCACCGTGTGAAACATACTCTGGACCACTTTTTACTCGCTATAGAAATCCTTGCAGTAATAGGGTTGTTTTTCATCATCTTCAGTGGGATTCAGATATTACGAAATTTAAATACACAATTAAATAAATCATTAATCCCATCCACCCTCACTCCTACTCCACTCGTTGTGTCGGTAATTCTGCCGTCTGGTCACACATCACCGAATTCACAAAATGGCGCTCAGCCGAACGAGGGAGAAATTCCAACCCATCTACTCCCTCTTTACCAATCGATGGCGCAAATACCAATCCCAACTCCGGGTCCTGAGCAGGCAATTCAGATCCAAATCCCAACAATTAATGTTGATGCCCCAGTGGTCCAAGGCGATGGATGGGAAGAGTTAAAAAAAGGTGTGGCTCAACATCCAGGGTCAGCTAATCCCGGTCTAACTGGAAACATCGTCCTATCAGCGCACAATGATGTATTTGGTGAAATATTCCGTTATTTGGATCAACTCCAAAAAGGTGATGAAATTATTATTTATACTGCAAATCACGCCTTCACCTACATTATCTATGCTGTGAAAATTGTTTCCCCCACCGAAGTTGAGGTGATGGCTCCCACCTCCAATCCGACGGTAACATTAATCTCCTGCTATCCATATATGGTCGATAACAAAAGAATTATTGTTCAAGCTCGTTTGGATAATGGAGATAAATAAGATATATAATATGGTTCGTGTGTTTATCGGGTGAATGATGACCTAACTTGTAATCACACCCGAAGTATCTTGGAGTGGTGCATGGCAAAAAAATTAAAACGTCCAGTCAGTAGGGAAGTTAATACCGGTTTAGAAAAACCGAGCTCAGATCCATTGGTTGGTAACCGACCAACAGGTTTTAATCCTGATTATCATTATGTGATTAAGGATATTCGCCGGGTTGGTATCTTGGCAGGATCCTTCATAATCGTCCTGGTGACGTTGGCATTAATTCTTCATTTGTAACGGAGCAATCGGGCCGCTGCCCTGGATAATACTGTAAAGGCGGGCAATGGAAAGACAACGCTGGCCATATGCAACTAAGTTGACAATCAGCCTGCTCTTGTTGGCTTTTTTTATATACCTCTTTACACGTTTCCGTGAGATTGTCCCACCTATTATTATTGCAATTATTCTCGCGTTTATTCTCAACCCGATCGTAAATTTTATCCAGAAAAAGATTCGGCTGCCGAGAGCTCTACTAATTGTATTTACCTATATACTTTTTATTGGGATCATCACAACAGTTCTCGTCGTGATCGTCCCAAAAATGGGCGAGAACCTTGAACAGCTGCAGATAAACCCTCAGAAAATAATTACCTCCATTGAGAATGCTTTGGCACAGGAGTATAGTGTGGCAGGAATTACTATTCACCCAAGTGCTTTGGCAACTCAATTCTTCGGAGCATTGCAGGGGTTGGTTCAACCAGTTGTCGGTCAGACGGTAACCCTCGTAAAAAACATAATTACCTCCATAATTTGGATTATCTTCATATTTCTAGTGTCTTTTTACCTGATCAAAGATGGCGCTAAGCTAGATAAATGGGTCAGTTCCCACTTGCCACCTGCCTTTTTGCCCGATTACAAATGGATCAGGGATGAGATCAATCAAATATGGGGTGCGTTTTTCCGGGGTCAGCTGCTTTTAAGTTCAATCGTCGCTGCGTTATTTATTATCGTGGGTTTGATCATTGGATTGCCCTTTGCAATTGTAATGGGAATCCTTGCCGGTATCTTGGAGTTCCTTCCCAGTGTAGGTCATGGGATATGGTTGGTAATTGCATCGCTGCTAGCATTTTTCCTGGGCTCTACATGGATTCCGGTTCCGAATTGGGCATTCATGCTGATCGTTATTGGACTGCACTTGATCTTTGAACAATTCGATTTAAATTATTTGATCCCCCGTATTGTTGGGCGTAGCGTTCACCTACCGCCCCTGGTAGTCATCTTTGGGATCGTTGCAGGAGCCATCCTGGCGGGTATTATTGGGATCCCTTTGGCAGCACCTACCATCGCCTCGCTGCGAGTTATCGGCCGTTATATCTTTGCTCATCTATTTGATATGGAATGGGCACCTGTCAGCTCAGTCCAGCCGCTCCCGCCCCCAAGCACATACTGGTGGCAGCGCGCTCAAAGAAGAGAGAGATTACCATGAGCGTTGAAAAACCAAACCCCTCCTCACCGAAGTGGGGCTCAACCTTTAAAATGCTCATCGGGCTCATCGTTGCTGGATTAATCATAGCAATGCTGATTTATTTCCGCTCCATCATTGGACCATTGATTCTAGCCTTTATCCTTGTTTATCTTCTTCATCCGGTAGCAGCTTCTCTCGATACTCACACAAGGTTATCATGGCGCGCCTCTGTAAATATCATCTACGTTTTCCTTTTAGTGATATTGATTGGGGTGTCTACCCTGACCGGACTGGCCGCTTTACAGCAGGTTCAGAGCGTAATTAAGGTCGTTGAGCGTTTTGTCGCTGACCTGCCAAATCTAATAGACAGGCTATCCAGTCAGATTTTCATTCTCGGACCTTACAGGATTGATCTCAGTCAATTCACCGATCTCGGGCAGTTTGGAAACCAGGTAATAGGTACCTTACAATCACTCCTTGGTCGAGCGGGGACAATCGTAGGGACATTGGCGACTGCCACCGCCAGTACTATAGGATGGGGCTTTTTTGTCCTGATTATCTCCTACTTTATTCTTGCTGATGCTGGTAAAGTTCCCAATGTACTCGATTACATCGACATTCCTGGATATTCATATGATATACAAAAAATGAGCAAAGCTCTCGGTCGCAGCTGGAACGCTTTCCTCAGGGGTCAACTGACTATCGTTATCATGGTAATTATAAGTTATACGATTCTATTATCGATTCTCGGCGTTCGATTTGCTTTTGCTATAGCTATCCTGGCTGGACTAGCACGCTTTGTCCCCTATATCGGCCCATTAATAACGTATATTGTAATGGGATTGGTGACTCTATTTCAAGGTGGTAATTACTTTAATCTGCAGCCGATGTATTACTCAGCACTTTGTATTGGACTATCGATAATCATGGATCAAATATATGATAATCTGGTGTCTCCGCGCATCATGGGAAAAAGCTTGGGGGTGCATCCAGCAGCGGTATTGGTCGTAGCAATTATTGCTGCCAACCTGATTGGTATCATTGGCTTGGTTTTAGCCGCCCCGGTATTGGCAAGTGCAACATTAATTGGACGCTATACAATTAGTAAAATGCTCGATCGTGATCCTTGGATTGGTTTTAAGGAAGAATCCGAACCCTTGGGCTTTCATTGGTTTGGGAGATTATTTAAGTTTCTATCTGAGTGGTGGAAGTCTAGAAATAGTGACAAGGTTCTTAAAGAATAATTCCGTGAAAACTGATGTCAATCCAATCACGTATCTAATCATATTAACCGATATAAGTGAACCCTAAAAATTAAATCGACAATTTCGATTGGCCATAGATCTGTTCTCGAATTCTAATCACCTGTCGCCGCAGCTTATCATCCCGCTCAAGTAAATCAGTTACTTTTTGACAAGCATACATTACAGTCGTGTGGTCCCGTCCACCCATAGCATTACCAATCTTGGGTAATGAATAGTGTGCATCTTCTCGAAGCAGGTACATGGCAATTTGTCTGGGCAATACAACTTCCTGCCTGCGATCAGGTCCGATCAAGTTTTCCACGGATACACCAAATTCTCCAGCGACCTGGGTCATCACCGCTGATGGTTCAATCGTACTGGGTTTTGGCAGTAAATCAGCTAAAGCAATATCGACCAGCTTTGCATTAAGGGGTAGGTTGCTCAAGTCACTCAGGGCGAGCACACGCGTCAAACTTCCTTCAAGCTCACGAATATTCGATTGGACGCGGCGTGCTATTGTTCCGATAATATCATCCGGGATCCTCCGACCCATCCGTTCAGATTTTGACTGGAGGATGGCTACGCGGGTCTCAAAATCAGGGGGTTGAATATCCGCTGCCAGACCGCATTCAAACCGCGAGCGTAAGCGCTCTTCCAAAGTGACTAATGCCTTGGGTGGCCTGTCGGAGGTGATGACAATCTGCTTATCCTGTCCGTGTAGGGAATTAAAGGTATGAAAAAACTCTTCCTGCGTTGACTCTTTGCCAGCAATGAATTGGATGTCATCGATCAATAAAATGTCAATATGACGATATTTTTCCCGAAATGATGGAGTTGTATGTGTGCGAATTGCATCGATTAGATCATTGGTAAATTCTTCAGATGTTACGTAAAGTACACTCTGCCTATGTTTTATACAATGGTTGCCGATGGCATGTAATAAATGGGTTTTCCCTAGCCCAACCCCGCCGTACAAAAATAATGGGTTATACGCCTGTGCAGGTCGCTCGGCAACTGCAAGGGAGGCTGCATGCGCCAAACGGTTTGACGACCCTACTATATAGTTTTCAAAAGCATAACGGCTGATCAGTGTACAATTATTAACCGGGTTGGGAGATTCTTCAGGTTCTGCTTCCTGTAACTCCACTGCAGGGAGTTGAGGTTCTGTCTCATCGTGCCATACTATAAAACGAAGACTAACTGTCTTGTTCATGATCCCGCATAAAAGGCGTTTAATTTTACTGGTGAGGCGGCTTTCCAGCCAATCAAGCGCATATGTATTAGGCACGCCAATTATGAAAACATTATCCTCATAACTGACAATTTCTGCATTCCGGACCCATGTATCATAAGAAGCTTTGGGCATATCCATTTGCAGTTGGCCCAATACAGCCTGCCACGCTTGCTCAGCTTTCATGCGATCCTTCCTCCTCTTGCTCAGGATGCAAAAACAGCGAGATAGATAATCCCGTTTAGATATCTACCGGTTGTTATACAATTTATTCACCTGCTTTATACTTTTACGGAAAAGCCAGCCGGACACTTCACTATACAGGCTGGCTAACCATACCGATGAACTTTTATTATTCTATAATTCCTGCATCATTCTAGCAGAAAATTGGCTAGCTATGCAATACTTTTACCCTACGATATCTTTAAAATAACGAATTATTTAAGGTTCCTTATCTTAAATAATCAGCTCCTATGACATAGATTTGTGAAAACTTATATTATTGATTGTTAAATTAATATTGCCTGGAGATTAGGGAACAATTGTTCTTACCCCTATATATGGCACAATTTAGTGATTTTTGTGAAATTATGCATATATAGGGGTGGAATAATACAAATCTGGATTCGCATAATTATTGCACCCATCCATATTCTTCACCAAAAATGGCACATTTTTTATGTCAATTCTCTTAGAAACACACAAATACCTAACATTTAAAATTCCACATTTTGGCAGAAGTATTCTTGTTTTAACAATGACCATCAACTAGCCACGGACTGAAAGGCGGTCTCTCGACGGGGATAAATATATCTCCTACATCTTGTTAATGAGATTCTTGCATAACAAAGGTATGCTACATACGGTGAAAAATAATATAGTTGGTATGTTCTATAGACACCAGGATAGAGAACATACCTGGAGAAAAACACATGTCCAAAATTATAGGTATTGACCTCGGTACTACCAACAGTGTCGTGGCTGTAATCGAAGGTGGAGATCCAACTGTAATCACCACCGCGGAGGGATCACGCTTGTTAGCCTCTATTGTCGGATTCAACAAAAACGGCGAGCGAATGGTTGGTCAGACTGCCAAACGACAGGCAGTAATTAATCCCGAGAATACGGTCTATTCTATTAAGCGGTTTATGGGAAGGCGCATTGATGAAGTAGAAACCGAGCGTAAAATGGTATCCTACCAGGTAATTCCAGGACCCTCCAATGATGCCCGTGTGCATATTCCGATAATGAAGGCTGATTATACGCCTCAAGATATATCTTCCATGATTCTCGGTAAGCTTAAGCAAGATGCAGAAGCTTACCTGGGAGAACCTGTCAAACAGGCCGTCATTACGGTTCCTGCGTACTTCAACGATAGGCAGAGACAAGCGACAAAGGATGCAGGCAAGATTGCCGGTTTGGAAGTTCTACGGATTATCAATGAGCCAACTGCAGCCGCACTTGCATATGGTTTAGATAAGATAGATAATGAGACCATCCTAGTATTTGACCTGGGTGGGGGCACTTTCGATGTCTCTGTGCTCGAGGTGGGCGGCGGTGTGGTTGAAGTCCGTGCCACTAATGGAGATACACACCTGGGTGGCGATGATTGGGATGAACGCATCGTAAATTGGGTGGCTAATCAATATATGAGCGATTCAGGGATCGATTTGCGAAAGGATCGGCAGGCTCTTCAGCGGCTACGCGAAGCTGCCGAAAAAGCCAAGATAGAGCTTTCAAGTGTATTGGAGACCGAAATCAACCTGCCATATATAACCGCTGATATTAATGGACCTAAACACCTGCAAACCAAATTAAGTCGTTCTCGCTTCGAGCAGCTGACCGAGGATTTAGCAGCTCGATTGCGCCAACCATTCCTCTCTGCTCTCAAAGATGCAAACATGAACTCATCTGAAATAGATGAAGTCGTTTTAGTTGGTGGTGCCACACGCATGCCGATGGTTCAGGATCTGGTACGATCCTTAACCGATAAAGAACCCCATAAAGGGGTGAATCCCGATGAGGTAGTTGCCGTAGGAGCTGCCATACAGGCGGGTGTCCTGGGCGGTGAAGTGAAAGATGTATTGCTGCTCGACGTGACACCACTTTCTTTGGGCCTCGAGACCCTGGGTGGAGTAATGACAGTTCTCATCGAACGAAACACTACCATTCCGGTGACAAAGTCAGAGGTGTTCTCTACCGCTGAAGATAATCAGACTGCCGTGGATATTCACATTCTGCAGGGTGAGCGACCAATGGTAGCTGACAATATGAGTCTGGGTCGCTTACGGTTGGAAGGAATCCCACCAACCATGCGAGGTACTCCACAGATTGAAGTGACTTTCGATATCGATGCCAATGGTATTATAAATGTGACAGCGCATGATAAAGCCACCGGAAGGGAACAGAAAGTCACCGTGACAGCATCAACGAATCTCAATAAGGATGAGATCGAGAAAAAAGTACGCGAGGCGCGTGAACATGAGACCGATGACCGGCGCCAGCGGGAGCTTATCCTGGCAAGAAACACCGCCGATGGACTGGCATACCAGACCGAAAAAACCATGCTTGAACTAAAGGAAAAAGTCCCAGTCAGGGATAGACAAAACATTGAAGCGAAGATCAACCAACTACGTGAAGCAATGAAGGGAATTGACATAAATCTGATAAGTTCGCTTACCAACGAGCTTCAAAACGCATTTTATGCTCTAAGCCAGCAACTTAACGCTGCCCAAGGGTCTGGTCGACTTAATAACCCCAGCACTACGGGAACTACTTCTGGTGGAAATGGTCATAATCCTAATAAACCAGAAGATGAAGGGGAAGTCCTCGAAGGGGAGTTTCGAGAAATGTGATCGCCGTGAACAGGCGAATGGACGATCCACTCGCCTGTTTTTATTTTTATCGCCTGTGATAGAATTATCGCAATTATGAAAACGAACTTATCTCCACGGGTTGCCAATTTTTTGCCTGCTGCTTTTTTACTTTTTATCATTGGTTGGGGAGGATTGGTACTCCTGGTAATCTCATCTCTGCCAACCGTTGGACCTCGCTGGTTGTTTTATTTCCTGTCTGTCTTGGCAATCACAGGAACAGCTTTACCCATGACTGCTTTTTTGAACCGTCGCTTCCCGAGCTCCCCCCTCCCACTTATTTTGTCGTCGTGAGGCAGGCCCTTTGGTTTGCGGTTTATATATCCACGCTTATTTGGCTGCAGATAGGTCGGGTACTCAACCCCGCATTGGCTGTTCTACTGGCAATTGGTTTAGGCCTCATTGAATTCCTGTTGAGGTTGAGCGAGAAAAGTCAGTGGAAGGGTTAAGCCTTGAATTGTCATCAGTCCCATAATTGATAATCCTTTTATGAGCAGTTTACGTGACCTGCCTTCAGTCGAAGAGCTACTTCAACAGCCTACTGTGAATTCATGGATTACTGAATTCGGTCGTGTGCTTACTCTGGAAGCGCTTCGGTCTTCGTTAGATCAAGCCAGGGTTGAATTTTCTCAGTTGAACAGTGTCCCTGCCCGTAAGGTCTTATTGGAGCATGCGCTGCTAACTCTGCAGATATGGACTGCTCCTTCATTACGACCCGTGATCAATGCCACCGGTGTTATTCTACACACCAACCTAGGACGCGCACCTCTCAGCAAGGCTGCCATCCAGGCAATGCAGGATGTCTCGGGGGGATACTCAAACCTTGAATTTGATCTGCATAGCGGGAAGCGAGGCTCCCGGTTGGTGCATGCTGAAGCGTCGCTGAAGCAATTAACCCATGCAGAAGCTGCCCTGGTGGTTAATAACAATGCGGCTGCTGTGCTACTGGTTTTATCAGCACTTGCTCACCGTCACCGGGTGGTTATTTCACGCACCCAGCTGGTGGAAATTGGGGGTGGTTTCCGCATCCCGGATGTCATGAAGCAATCAGGTGCACACCTATATGAGATCGGAACCACCAACCGTGTCCACCTGGCGGATTACGCTGCCGCAATAAACGAAACCTCACCTGCCCTGATCCTGCATGCTCACCGCTCCAATTTTCGCATCAGAGGCTTCACCAGTGAGCCTACCCTATCAGAGCTGGCTGAGGTAGCTCATCAGGCAGGGATTCCACTGGTTGATGATTTGGGTTCGGGCGCTTTATTGGATAGTGCTTCTTTTGGTCTGGACCACGAACCGACGATATACGAATCCTTGGCAGCTGGAGCGGACCTGATCTGCTTCTCGGGGGATAAATTGTTGGGAGGCCCACAGGCAGGGATCATTATCGGTAGGGATGATCTGATTACCAAACTAAAGAAGCACCCGCTTGCACGTGCGGTCCGCGCAGATAAGCTTTGTCTTGCTGCCCTTTCCGCCACATTACTCCATTATCTGAAGGATGAAGCCCTGCGAGAAATTCCCATCTGGCAGATGATCGCAGCCTCACCCGACAGCATCCAAAAACGGGCAGAAACCTGGTCGAAGACGCTGGAGGTGGGTGAGGTCATCCCCAGCCTATCTACGATTGGTGGTGGTTCTCTGCCAGAGGAAACTTTACCCACATATGTCCTCGCTCTCCCGGTGCACTCACCCGACCGATTTTTAGGTCGCTTAAGGCAATACCAGACCCCGGTTATCGGCCGCCTAGAAGCGAATAAAGTCCTTTTTGACCCTCGCACGGTTCTTGAACACCAGGACGAGGAGCTATTAGCTGCAATCCATGTATCGCTAGACAATTCTAAAAAAGGATATTCCACAAAATGAAAACCGACTTGGATGCATTAATGCTAGAGAAAGACCTTGATGCGATATTGATAACCGGACCCGCTCAACATAACCCTGCCATGGTCTACATGACGGGTGGAGGCCATGTGAGCAGCGCGGACCTGATCAAGAGACGAGGTCATGAGCCCGTACTGTTCTACAACCCTATGGAAAGGGATGAAGCAGCCAAATCGGGATTAATCACGAAAAACCTGATGGATTACAACTTCACGAATCTGCTTTCTCAATCCAATGGTGATTACCAGCGGGCGATCGCCAAACGCTACCAGCTTATGCTAAGTGAGTTTGGGGCTGACAAAGGCAATATCGCTTTGTACGGCCGGTCGGAAATCGGGACATTTTATGCAATTTTCTCCGCACTGCAGAATGAGATGCCTGGAATAAACCTGATTGGTGAAGTAAATAACTCAGTATTAATGCAAGCACGCATGACCAAGGACGATACTGAGATAGAACGTATCCGTAATATGGGCAAAGTGACCACCCAGGTGGTAGGATTGGTAGCGAATTATATTAGCTCACAGCGAGTGCAAGATGGACTGATGGTTAAGCCCAATGGTGATCCACTAACCATCCGAGATGTGAAACAGCGCATAAACCTGTGGTTAGCTGAGCGGGGAGCTGAAAACCCAGAGGATACAATTTTTGCCATCGGTCGAGACGCAGGCGTACCCCATTCATCCGGAAATCCTGATGACTTCCTTAGGCTTGGCCAGACCATCGTTTTTGATATCTACCCGTGTGAAGCTGGGGGAGGATATTTCTACGATTTTACGCGTACTTGGTGCCTCGGTTATGCTCCTGATGAAGTGATGTCATTATATGAGTCTGTTTTATCTGCCTATAACCAGGTAGCAAGCCAGCTCCAGGTGGGAACACCGTTCAAAGCGTACCAGGAGATGGTCTGTGAGCTGTTTTCAGCCCAAGGTCATCCAACTATCAAGGAGGATCCCCAAACTCAGAAGGGATATGTTCACAGCCTGGGTCATGGGATAGGGCTGAACATCCATGAGCGCCCGTGGAGTGGGATTAACAGCGATGATCAAGACCGCCTGCTTCCGGGAGCAGTATTCACGCTTGAACCGGGGTTATACTATCCTGACAAGGGAATGGGTGTTCGACTGGAAAATAGCCTGGTCGTGCGCCAAGACGGAAAGATGGAAGTATTGGCAGACTACCCCATGGATTTGGTCCTGCCAGTTAATGGTGGATAACCAACCCATAGAAACCCTTTGATAAACATGGTGAGATAAAAATGGCAAAAGTCACAGCCAAACCTGATGCTCCTTCAACTGCTCCTCCTGCCCGGATTCTCGGGATCGAGACCTCTTGCGACGAAACTGCTGCTGCCGTGGTGGAGGATGGTCGAGTCATTCATTCAAGTGTGGTTGCCTCTCAAATTGATCTGCACGCCCAATATGGAGGGGTCTTCCCTGAAGTGGCCTCACGGCAGCATATCAAAACCATATACCCGGTGATCGATCAGGCGCTGCATGAGGCGCATCTCACCCTGAATGACCTGGATGCGATCGCTGTCACCCGCGGCCCAGGGCTACCTGGTTCGCTGGTTGTGGGTATGAATGCTGCCAAGGGATTGGCTCTAGGCAGTGGGCTGCCACTCATTGGTATCAGCCATCTTGAGGGCCATCTCTATTCTGCCTGGGTGTACAAACCAGACGAAACCCCACCCAACCAACCCGAGTTCCCATTAATCGCCCTGATCGTTTCCGGCGGTCACACGGAGCTGGTCTTGATGACAGACCACCTGCAGTACCAGCGTTTAGGCGCCACACTGGATGATGCTGCGGGAGAGGCCTTTGATAAAGTCGCCCGTTTGCTGGGTCTCGAGTATCCAGGTGGTCCGTCGATCCAGAAGGCTTCAGTTGAAGGGAACCCGCTGGCATACAACTTTCCACGAGCCTGGCTGGAAGACAGCTGGGATTTTTCCTTCAGCGGGCTGAAAACCGCAGTGATGAGGGAAGTACGCCAGGAATCCCCGCAGAAAACGCTGCCCGTCACAGATCTGGCAGCCAGTTTCCAGGCTGCCGTTGTGGACGTGCTGGTCACCAAGACGATCAAGGCAGCAAAAGAATATAACGCCAAAAACATCGTCGTGGCGGGGGGTGTATCGGCCAACAACGCACTGCGACATTCCATCCAGCTGCGGGCTACCTGCCCGGTGCATATTCCTCCTATCTGGCTGTGCACGGATAATGCGGCCATGATCGCCGGAGCAGCGTATTACCGGTATATCCGCAATCAGAGGGATGCCCTGGATATGGACGTACTGCCCAATTGGCCGCTTTCTGAAGTCCCAGCACCAGTACAACTCTAAAATCCAATAAATTTGTGGGGGATGTAATTTTCCGTTTTAAACTCAAATCGCCCTCTGAGATGGCTCCAATCTCATCGGGCGAGTTTGAGTGAGGAGAATGCAACTTTCATTATATACATCCACCTAAAAATGGAATGAATAAAGATTAATAGCTTCGTGAGAATTAAGCGGTCTCATGCGAGTGCCGATTCTATCGCCTCAAGGCTGATGGGTCCTTCACGCAGGATGGTCAAGGTGGCTGAGGTACAATTTACCACTGTGGAGGGAATCCCGCCCGAGGTGCGTCCTCCATCCAGGATCAGGTGCACCCGTCCGTTCAGCTGCTGGTGCACTTCATCAGCTGTATTGGCATTGTCACGACCGGAAATATTGGCAGAGGTGACCGCCAGGGGACCAACTTTTCGGAGCAACGCCAGGGCAACCGGATGATCGGGCATGCGAACACCAATCGTGCTATCAGGTGAGAGCTCCTCGGGTAAGCCGCTATGTTTTGGGACCACCAGCGTGAGCGGCCCAGGCCAAAAATGGTGAGCAAGCCGAGAAGATTTATCGTCAAATTGCTCGATGATGCGATCTAAATCTGCATATTCACCGATCAGAATGGCGATCGCCCGGGTATTATTACGCCCTTTAGCAGAAAAGAGACCTTCAACATACTCACCTGTGAATGGCAGCGCGGCTAAACCATAAACCGTATCGGTGGGAAATGCCACCAATCCACCATGCTGCAGCACATCTGCTGCATGTTCCAATGCACCGGGATAGCTTGCCTTTAATATTTCGGTTAGCATTTTTAGTTAAGAATGAATTATACCCTGAGCAATAAAGTTATGATTATGCTGTCGCCGATGAAAATCGGCCAAAACCCGGCCCCACCTTCAGAACACTGCCCTGATACTGTAATCCAGCATTGGAGTAGAGAAGACGGGTCTCTGCCTCCGTCCAACGATGATTCGCTGATGCGCGCTTAGCCCAGTTTAATAGTGTGCACCGTGCGACCCCTGCCAGACCTTGATCGTCGGCAAAGCCGGATGCCGACTCTGGGTTAAGAAGCTCGGACGGATTGAGCATGGCGATTTTACCCGCAGGGCGAAGCAACCGTTTTAACCCTATAAGAAGGTCTAGAGGCTCTGGCAAAAAGAAAAACAGGTTGGACGCGGTAACCAGGTCAAAAGTGTTGCAAGTGAAGGGCAAATCCCTTGCGTCGGCGACAACCACAGTGGGATGCAGCGGGGATGGTTTGAACATCTCCATATCAAGGTCGACACCCACCGCATTACAACCGAGCTTGGTGAATAGCGCCGGCAACAGCCCGGGACCACAGCCAACATCCAATGTAATCCACCCAGGTTGAGGTGAACACCAGGCAGCGAAACCATACAACGTCCGGCTCCAGCCTGTGTGCGTCTGGAGCTCCTGGAAATACTCAGCATCCCTGCCCAGCACTAGCTTATTCAACAGGCTTATTCATCTCCCAGATGAGCTGGAGACCATCCAGAGTTAGCCAGGGCGCAACGATCTGGATCACGGCGGTCTCATTGGCGACAATATCCGCCAGGCCTCCCGTGGCGATCACTTTCATCTCCGCACCCAATTCCTGACGAAAGCGTGCCACCATCCCCTCCACCAGCCCGACATAGCCGTAAAGCAACCCAGACTGAATCGAATGGACGGTGTTGCGACCAATCACCGAGGGCGGTTTTTGAAGATCGACCCGCGGCAGCTTGGCGGTGCGCTGATAGAGGGCATCCGCAGCGATACCAATCCCCGGAGCGATCGCACCTCCGAGGTAATCTCCGTTTTTTGAGATGGCATCGAAGGTTGTAGCGGTTCCGAAATCGACCACACATGCCGGAACGCCATACTGGTGGATCACCGCGACTGCATCCACGATACGGTCAGCACCCACAGAACGCGGGTCTTCGTAGCGCACGCGAACCCCGGTTTTGACGCCGGCATCGACCACCAACGGTTCCCGGTTGAGGTAGCGGCGGCAGGCTTCGATTATTTTACCGGTGATGGGAGGAACGACCGATGCCAGGCAGATCCCATCCACCGTATCCGCCGTATGCCCGGCATGCTCGATCAAGCCCAGCAACTGGAGCCCATATTCATCCGGCATATGATCGAAGGCTGTCGCCAGGCGCCAGCGGGGACCAAGCACTTTGCCGTCATACAGCCCCAAGGTAATATTGGTGTTCCCTATATCAATCGCTAACAGCATGGCAACCTCTCTTTTTGGCCTTATTCAGGCAAATAATGAACCCGTGGGGAATAATCAAACGATGACATTATCGATCAAACGTGTTTTCCCGATGAACACAGCCAGCGAGATCAAGGCATGGTCCACTCGACCTTCCAATTCCTGCAATGTCTCCGGATTAGCGCAAGATACATATTGGACCTTTGCCAATGGCTCGGTGGCAAGCGTGTTCTGAATCAACGCTCGCAGGCGAGAGGCATCGCGTTCACCGGCATCAAAGCCCGCCTTGGCATTGAATAACCCTTTGGAAAGCACCAGTGCGGCTTTCCGCTCTTGCGAATCCAGATATACATTCCGGCTGGACATGGCCAACCCATCAGGCTCACGCACGATCGGGCACACCACGACCTCGAGAGGGAAATCCAGGTCGCGAGCCATTGTGCGGATGACAACGGCTTGCTGGGCGTCTTTCTGACCAAAATAGGCTTTGTGAGGCTGGACGGCATTGAACAGCTTGGCGACCACGGTTGCCACACCGCGGAAATGGCCCGATCTGAGTGCGCCTTCCAGCAGCTGAGTGACATCTTCCACCTGAACCCAGGTCTGGTAACCAGGAGGGTACATAACCTTATCGCCGGGCGTCCAGACCAGGTTGACCCCCTCAGAGCGAAGCATATCCAGGTCACGCGGCAAGTCACGCGGGTAGGCATTCAGGTCTTCAGAAGGATTAAATTGGGTCGGGTTGACATAGATGCTGACGACCACACTGCGACATTCAAGGCGTGCACGGCGCACCAATGATAAATGCCCTTCATGCAAGAAACCCATAGTGGGCACCAAACCGACCGGCTCGGTCAACCCATTGCGAGCGAGACGCAGCTGCTGCAGCGTTTCAACAACATCCATCGACACGCCTCCTTTATCGTTGATCCAGACCCATCACCAGCCGCCACAAAATGCGGTTCACTGGAGCAAGCAAGCCCACTTTTTCACCTTCACGGATGACGGCACCGTTAATGGCATCAATCTCCGTGGGGGTACCGCGCAGCACATCCTGCAGCATGGAGGAGGTATTTGAGGCCGTGTCCTTTGCCACCGCTTCAACGGCGTCCTCCGGATCGTCATACGGCAGCTTGATCCCTTTGGCAGCAGCGACCAGAGCGGCTTCGGTTGCCGCCTCCTGCATGAGCTCACGGGCGGAAGACCTTGCCAGCAGCTCACCATTGGGAACTCGCAGTAAGGCAGTGAGGGGGTTGATGGCGGCATTGATCACCAGCTTGCCCCACAGCAGAGATTGCGGGTCGGCGATCGTCTCAACCTGAAATCCAGCCTCCTGCAGCAGCTCTCCAAAACCTGCTAATTTTTTAGGCGATCCGAGGCTCACTTTTCCTTCACCAGTATGCTGGACATAGCCCGGCTCAAGCATCCTGGCACCGGTGGTGGTGACGCCTAACGCTACCCGTTCTGAACCGAGTACAGCCTGCAGAGACTCAACATTTCCAAACCCATTTTGCAAGGTGAGGGCAATCCCAGAACCGTCCAGGCAACCCAACAGCTGCCTGGACACCCGCAACGTCTGCCAGGACTTGACCAGCACCAAGGCTTTTGTGTAGCTTCCCAGGCAGCTGCCAGCATCCATGACCTCGACGTCATAGGCATGGGTCGTGCCGTTCAGATCGAGCAACCGCACGCCATGCTGGCGTAAAGCCGCCAATCCTTCAGGCCAGCTGCCCAACATCGTCACGGGCAGACCTGCGCCCGCCAGCCGGGCAGCGAACAGACAGGCTAATGCGCCAGTGCCCACGACCAGAAGGCTCATCGGCTTAACTCACAGAGGGATCGTGAAGGGCAAACCCGGGGCTGGTTTGCGCGAGCCTTTGCTCCAGGTGTTTCCATTCATCGTCGCTGATATCCACGGTATGTTCGGGTCCTGGAAATTCCCTGGCTTTGACATCCGCCTTAAATTCGGTGAAGGCACGCCGCATCTCGCCGGATAGATTGGCGTAATGCTTGACGAACTTGGGGGTGAAGCGTTCGAAAATGCCCAGCAGGTCATGCGTGACCAACACCTGGCCATCACAGCCGACACCAGCGCCGATGCCAATGGTGGGGATATCCAGGCGCTGGGAGACGAGCTCAGCCAGCCGCCCGGGGATGGATTCGAGCACCAGGCTGAAACAGCCGGCATCTTGGAGCACCTGGGCATCTTCCAGGAGCTTATAGGCAGCTCCGGCATCGCGACCTTGAGGCCGAAAACCGCCAAACTTGTTGACGCTCTGGGGGGTTAACCCCAGGTGACCCATCACCGGGATGCCGGTGCTGACGATGGCGCGGATGGTCTCTGCACGCTCGCGGCCACCTTCAAGCTTGATGGCATTCATCCCGGCTTCCTGGAGAAAACGCCCGGCATTTTTGACAGCCTCATTCGTGGAAACCTGATAGGACATAAACGGCATGTCTCCGACGAGCAGAGCATATTTCGCCCCGCGGGCGACGGCTTTACAGTGATGGATCATCTCGTCCATGGTGACGGGCAGGGTGCTTTCATATCCAAGCACGACCATGCCGAGGCTATCACCCACCAGGATCATGTCCACACCCACCTGGTCCATGACCAGGGCGGTGGGATAGTCATAGGCAGTGAGCATGGTGATGGGCTCGTGGCGCGTTTTCATCGCCTGGACGAGGCGAGTGGTAACTTTCTTACGTTCCTCTGTAGTATTTGGAGCTTGTGTTACTGACATGGTACCCTCCTTTCAATGTTATGGTAGGGGCCGGAGATTTTGTATTTTAATTTGATCACGAGCATCCCAGTCGAGATCGATGTGGGTGCTGAGAATGATTATACTATTTTTCATAGGCAATCATATCGAGAAGATCACAGCGAGCACACGGGGACGCTACAGGCTTCGATATCCGGTAATAAGGTAATTAGTCAACCATGCCGAGAAGATCGCTCGGTATCCGGCAATCATGCCGAGAAGGACGCTCGGTATCCGGTAAATTGATGATTATTTTAGATAACGTATGTTATTCGTTTCGTAATAAAACGACGAGGAACGAATTGCCCATTAACCAAAATTTATCGTTCAGAAGACTAGTGCAAGAGTTTAGATCAGGGCATAGCGATCGAGGAGCCTGGTTGGAAGGGAGCGAATATTTAATAAAAAAACATCAAATTCAAATGCATTCAATTCCTTGAAGGCAGAGAGATATGGGAGGGAAATGGATTGGTGCAGATAGATGGAATCGGATGGAAGCCATGAGGGATATTTTTCCAGTTCTATTATAGCACATTTGTTCTAATTGTATTCATGGGTAATCATACCAAGAAGGTCACTTGGTATCCGGTAAATTGTTGATTTTTGAGATAACATAAGTCATTCGTTTCGTAAAAAAACGACGAGGAACGAAGCGCCTATTAACCAAAATTTAGCGTTCAGAAGACGAGTGCAAGAGTTTAGATCGGGGCATGGCGATCGAGGTGCCTGGTTGGAAGAAAGCGATTATTTAATAAAAAAACATCAAAATTAAATGCATTCAATTCCTTGAGGGCAGAGAAATGGTGATGGATTGGTGCGGATAGATGCAATCGGATGGGAGCCATGAGGGATATTTTTCCTAGTTCTATTATAGCACAATTGTTCTAATTGTCAAGAGGGAAAATTGGGAGGGGTAAGGTTATCAGCGTTCGCTGTTCCCACCGCCAGATGTTATATGCTGGGGTTATGCACAACTTTATAACAGAAACACCTCAGCAATTTGCACTATGAACAAAGAATATACAGTAGAATCGATAGTTGGATTATTTATTTACACGAAAAATGGTTCATCCATAAACCGAAGTATTATGAACAGAGTAGATCTACAGAAAATTTCCCGCCAAAGAGCTGAAAGAAGCCAGAATTCTCCTTGAGAATGGTTTATACCCAGGCGCATATTATCTTCTTGGGTTTGCTATTGAATGTGCATTTAAGGCCTGCATCGCAAAGCAAATCAGAAGACTGATTTTCCAGATCGTAAATTAATCGAAGACAGTTACACTCATGATTTAACTAAATTACTACCATCTCTGGCTTGAAGATTGAACTACAGAAAGAATTCATAATCAATCCTCAACTCGAAGTAAGTTGGGCAATAGTCAAGGACTGGTCAGAAATCTCCAGATATGATAATGGGATTACAAAGAACAAGGCTAAAGATTTATATCCGCAATTTTGTCTGAAAAAATTGTATTTACATCGGCTCAAAAGTTGTGGTAAACAATCTGACTTCAGACCGATTAAGGCAGGACCTATTTACTCATCGATGGTCAGAATTAATCCATTATTCTTCATCTTTTTGGTTGCTCTCCGTAGCAACTTTGCAAGTATCATCTTTTTTAAAAGTCAGAATTAACGGTCCTGAGAAAGTGTATCTCAGGATTCAGTCGTAATTTTGTCCTAACCACCGCGGATAATCCATGTGCCACTGAAAGATATGTGCGTAATAAGATAATCATTACCTAATCTCTTTGTTACGTTCAGCCATTAAAGCTGTTTATGCCCCACTGGATTAGGTTTTCTGGAAATCAATAAAAGGCATCCCATACTATGCCTGTTTTTATAGAATGTTTCTAAAAAGAACTTATAGCATCCCAAATTATATGTATCTTACTTCCTTAGCTCGTAGTCTGGATTACTGTTCCCATGCTGTCATCGTATAGAAAAATGCAGGTACATTCACCTATCATTCCGCCAAATCGAAAAATCACGTTGGTTGAAATCTGTTATGGACCTGGTAACCTTTCGCTTCCATTGGTCAGTCCATATCCTAATAAGAATTCTAATAAGTTGGGTGCATCTTGGCAATCTCCTGAGTGCCAATTAACTCCATAATGTATACCCAAAACCACTACTACACTATTTTCCGTAGAACCTGAATATGGGATGTTATACAAATCCTTGTGATATACATATTTTTGCCAAGGAAAGATCATCTGTAAATCTCGCAATCATTCTTTCTCCATCAGCATAAGTAGGGTTATTTAATTTCACTCCCGACTTGAACTCCGGCAAAACAAGAGCAATCTGCTTTATTGTCTCGTCCTTCGGGATAATTTGACTTTTCCATCAATGCCCATGTCATTGTGGCAATGTTCTTGTCAATATAAACTCTGCTGATAACTGGCTATCGAGGACACTTACAGAATAATCTGCTCTTATTGGGTTTGTTCCCAATGCGAATAGCTCAAAATTGCATGTACCAAGCTAGTTGGTTTATTCATGGTGGCACTCCATCATACTTATACAATTATTATTTACACGTCTTCTTGCATATCCATCTACTCACATTGACATCGCAATAATTTTCTATGGGTGCAATAAGTATACAGTAAACCATCAGATTTTACTCAGATCGAAATATTTCTTTGTCTTTCAACTGTTCCATTGTCCAGAAGAATGGCTTTCACTTGCTCTATCACTGGTTCAATTTTATTCGCCCACAATGGGAGAGTTTCAGCTAGGTATGGAGTTAATTTAAGCGTCAGCCTGACATCACCATCTTAATTTTCATAAAAATCTTTTATGAAAATTCATGATTCTGTACAAACTCAAGTAACCACTTATCTACTATAGGTCTTATAGGTTCCATTATGTCATATACGAATGTATCACGAAATTGAGTATCGGTATTAGAAACGCAATTCGTGGGATCAGAAGACAGATAGGAGAAGACCAGGTAAACGGATAGGGTAACGGATTAGCGGATTTTATTTATGTATGTGGTGTGTCAATCGAATATTGGGGCGAGAAGTATTTCACCAAGAAAATAAAACCAGACTACGCACGCCAACTATTGTGGAATACCGATTGATCTATCTCCTCAACATCCTACAATAAAAGAATGTGTGGAGTTTCATACATAACGTTCAATCCGGTATTAGAACGAACCTGATGACCCCAGCCTACGATTGACATGGGGGTAAAACTTGCTCGAACCAATCCAAACTGAAAATTCCATACGGAGACGCCCCGGCGGGGCGTCTATACAGAGGTAATGCTGTTGGGTTTCGCATGGGAGAACACCATGCTCAATCCGGTAGGAAGACAAACCGGGTAGCCCCAACCTACAGATAGTCACCTGACAAGACCAGATGTTGGAACAAGGCATGTCTTACAGGTCAAGCAGACCTCGCGAAGACGCCCCAGCGGGGCGTCTCTACAGAGGAAGCTGTTGGGTTTCGCTCAGACCGCTCAATCCGGTATTAGAACGAACCGGACAACCCAACCTATAGATTAAGGAAGGCGAGAGTGCGGTCCCAGGCAAGGCTGGCGGCGGCAGGGTTGTAGGCATCCGTGCGGTCAGGCTCGAAGAACCAATGCGAAGTGCCAGGGTACACATAGAAAGTCACCGGGCGACCAGCAGCTTGCCAGGGACTGTTCGAGGTGATCGACATTGGACTTGGTCTCATACTGATCGTTTTCGGCGAAGTGACCCAGGTAGGCGGCCTTCGAGGGGCTGAAGTCGGTGCCCATGGAGCCTTCGGTGCCGTAAAAGAGGACCACAGAACGGATTTGTTCGGGATCGGCAGCGGAGAGGTTTAGAGCGAAAAAGCCGCCTAGCGAGAAAGCGAGCACTGCAAGCCGGCGGTCGGTTTGGGCGACCTGTTCGCTGAGGAACCTGGCTGCCTCGGCGACCTCAGCTTTGGCCTGGAGGAAGTTGGCATCGACAGCGCTGCCAAGAGCTTCTGCCGCAGGAATGGTATCGGCGACCTTGCCATGGTAGAGGTCGGGGGCAAAGGCGACGAAACCGGATGCGGCAAGCCGGGAACAAACACCCTTGATGGTGTCGTTCAACCCCCACCAGGCATGCAGGACCAATACACCGGGACCGCTGCCCGCGGGTGGGAGGGCGAGAAAACCTTCAGGTTGTGGATGGATCATATGGACTCCTTTTTATCGTTGTATAGGGGCGTAAGTAAGAAGCTCTCAACATCTTTAATAAAGGTCAAGCTCTCGTTCTCGATCTGGTTAGTTAGAGCATCCAAGTACCTGAAATCCGGTTGGTCAACCAAAATATGCTCCAGGATTGAATCGACACCTTTGGTGGTTGGCACGAGGTGGTATTTATTCCAACCGCTTTGCTTTAATAACTGCCAATATTCTCCTTGAACCTGTTTATTGGCTCCTGCCAACCAGGCTTCAAAGCGAAAGGCTTCGTGGATGAAAACAATGGCGACCTTTAATTTTAACCGTTGTAATGACTGTGGAGAGAAAGAAAAATAGGTCATATCCATATAGCCATAATAAAGGCTACCGGAGACGAAATAATCGGGATATTTCTTTTGAAAGTGTGTCCTCAAATCCATGATGTATTCCAGCAAGCCCTTATAGGCTTTTTGAATCGATCCCTGCTCCAGCTGTTTTCTGTATTCACCCAAATACTCGTGAAATGAATCCATCTTGTTTCCCTCGTTATCTTTATAAAGGCAGAACGGAAGGCAAGTTAACGGGTTGGACTATCCGCACTCACAACGCCAGATGTTGGGTTTTGCACGGGAGACCAGCGTGCTCAATCCGGTAGTAGAACGAACCGGATCACCCCAAGCTATGACTAATGGTCGACTAGCTTATCCGATGTATCTACGGTCACCGACTGGTGTGCCAGCGCAGCCTGCGCCACCCAACCGGTCACGTCACCAAAGTCAACATACCACCAAAATGCTCCCTTTGCCTGCACGCCATCCAGACCGTTCATCTGGTCGACGATGCTACCGTTGGAGCCCTTGGATATGGTGGTCATGCTGGGGTAGTTCGTCCCTGGTCCTAGGCGTACGTCTGCATCCACCAGTGTGGTCACTGGGTCGCCGGGAATAAAGGCATTGGAGTATTCCCCAGGTTGGACGATGACCATCAGCATCCCGTTCGCAACGGCTCGCTCGACGCCAGCAGATGAGCTGATCACATCATCCACGGTTGGAGGTACGGACTGCCCACTCTTGGAATTGCGCAAGACCAATGGAAGATAGATCGTATATTCCGCACAAGTGTAGTTATTACAAAAAGTGTTATTCACCACCTGACCATTGATCACCATGGTCGATGACCCACCCCCGTCCTGCGCCACTCCATAGGTGGCGCTCAGCGTGTCACGGGCAAACAGAGCCAGCTCGTGAATAGACATACCGACACTATGCTGAACATCGCGCCCATCCACAACCAGATAGAATATGTATTGATCATTATAAAGAATGGCAGTGCGTGGGTTGCGATTGGCGGCACCAGGGTCATCGTTAAAATCCCGAATCTGACCATTTTTTAGGAAGAAAAAGGCTCCCTGGACACTGGCGTAGATTTTGGTCCAGTTGAGCGCATTGGGAGTGGAGCAATCAGAATCATATGAGGTGATTTCCTGCGAAATGCGGATCTCGCTCCCAACGGCAACATTGGCTAACATCGTCACGGCGGGTGCTCCTACCGCGGAGAGCACGATCGAATTAAACCTGATCAGGCTATTCCCTTCACCATTTCGTATCTGACGGACAATTCCCTTTGCATAAGCAGGTGAAGGCAAAATCAAGGTAGGACGTTCCATCTCCACCAATACCTCCAAACCAGAATTATCGGTGCCAGTGTAGCTGTTGTATTGGGGGGTATACATGATGATCTCATCGGTGCCGCGAGGTATATTGATATTCGTAATTTGCTGGATACCCCCCGTGGCAGGGTAGGTGATTATTTGCCTATCTGGACGGTGGGTGACACACTCTCCAATAAACGCACTCCGGTCCAACTTCCAGGCAAAACCACTCCAACCACCAAAATTATCGTAACGCTTGGCATACCACCCTGACTGAACCTGCCCGCCCTCGGGCACACCAGTACCCCAATTAAAATAGGAGCCATTGATCGCAACGACTGCCTGGCTGCGCATGCCCCAGGTGGGCGGATTGGCGCTGCCACCCCAGTAATTGAGGGCCTGGTCATAGCGAGCGTACATCCCGCTGACCGTTTCCCTGCCCTCGGATAATTTCCCCTGGGCGATGGTGCTTTCCAAGGTGAGGGAAGGATTTGCCCGATCCATGCGCACCACGAAGACGTTATTGGGGTCGGGGAGCTGGTATTTTTGAAATTCGATCCCCGGAACGATTGGCTCCCAGGCGAGATCGTCTGCTGGAGCTTGCGCTGAGACAGAACCGGTAAAAACCAGGATGAGCACAAAAAAGCAGAGAAAGCTACGACGCAATATCATTTGACCCTGATCCTTGTCTGAGACAACCTTTGTTGTAATTTATCAGTAGATTGCAAGTTTAAATTATACTATCCTTGGCCGAAATAATGGACCGTTTTAGATTGGCTACTACTCAGAGACCATAGAAGGGATGGAAAATAATAAAGCGCATAATTACTCACCCAACCCCCCTTTGTCCCCCCTTCCCAAAAATGGGAAGTGGGGAAAGAGGCCTTAAAACAGGTGTCTGCAGGAAAAACCACCTGCAGACACCTGTTTTAAGTATATGATCCATTGAAATGTTTGCAAGTGATGTGAAGCGCGTAAAAGAGTTAGAAGACAACTATGCTAATGTCCACCTTGATTACCACTGTAGCTTTGCGGTGAGTAGATACTAAAGCGTTATAACAGAATTGGCGCAAGGGTAGATTTTGATAAGTCTGATTAATAACCTTCCCTTCCGGTCGTATATCAGACCGGACAGGTCGCGCCTCTTCGGTAATTTGCAGCTAATCTAAAACAATTTATTTTTCAGCTAGCAGTTTTACTGCCAATCTTCAGCGTTGTAGGCGGGCAGCTCACAGCGCAAAGGGGTGTCTTCACGCAAGCCCAAGGCGTAGCCGGCCTGCATCAGCTGGTGGATCTCGCTGGTGCCCTCATAGATGATTGCTCCACGTGAGTTGCGCAGGAAGCGCTCAACATCGTATTCGTCGCTGTAGCCGTAAGCACCGTGGATCTGGATAGCTTCGGAGGCGGCATTGAAGGATTCGTCGGTGGCGAACCACTTCGCCAGCGAGGTCTCCTTGGTGTTGCGAAGACCCTGGTTTTTCATCCAGCCGGCGCGCAGATAGAGCAGACGGGCCATCTCATAGGACTGCACCATACGAGCGATTTTCTGCTGCACGAGCTGGTACTTGGCGATTTCCTTGCCGAAGGCTTTACGCTCCTTGGAATATTTGATGCTCGCTTCAAGACTGGCGCGGATCAGCCCGGTGGCACCCGATGCAACGGTGTAACGACCATTGTCCAGGCAAGACATGGCGATCTTAAACCCTTCGCCCTCCTCACCCAGCAAATGGTCAGCCGGGACGCGGACATCCTGGAAGTTGATCCAACCGGTTGAGCCGGCACGCATACCCAATTTACCGTGCAGGTCGCCGGTGGTCACCCCAGGGCGGTCGAGCTCAACGATGAAGGCAGATAAGCCAGCATGGGGGTCAGCTTTATTTTTATCGGTGCGGCCCACCCACAGGCAGTGATGAGCCTTGGTCGCCAGCGAAATCCACATCTTTTCACCGTTGAGGACGTATTCGTCTCCCTCCCGGCGGGCAGTACTCACCAAGGCGGCTACGTCGGACCCGGCGCCGGGTTCGGTCAACCCAAAGCAGGCAACCTTTTCTCCCCTGGCTTGCGGGACCAAAAACCGCTGCTTCTGTTCTTCGGTGCCCCATTGGAGCAATCCCAGGCTGTTCAGCCCGATATGCACCGATAAAATCACCCGCAGGGTGCTGTCGACTACCTCCAGCTCTTCACATGCCAACCCCAGGGCAATGTAATCCATGCCTTGACCGCCATAGCGGACCGGCAGGCAGATCCCCAGGATACCCAGCTGACCCATACGAGGCAGGATAAAAGGCGCCATCTCCTGAGCACGGTCGAAATCCTTGATCACAGGAGCCACTTCTGTTTGGGCGAAATCCTTGACCATTTGTTGAACCATCCGATGTTCACCCGTCAACGCGAAATCCATAAACTTCCTCCGGAAAAAGTGAGATGGCACCATTATAAAGCATGCCGGGAAAATGCAAATAATGCTCTGCATATCCAACGCACAAAAGAGCGATCATCCACCCAGCATGCATGAATGAGACTCTTCTAATCATCCTTTGCGCTATAATCAATTCTAGTGAAGACAGATCAACGATTATCCCTGACACTCCGGATTGGGCTGGTGAGCATAGTGATTGCACTGCTCGGACTCAGCCCTGCCCCACACGCTATCAGCACATTCTTCAGGAATGCCCAGAGCTCCATCGACTCAGGAGATTGGTCTGGCGCGGCTACCAACCTGGCAAATACAGCCGAATATTACCCGGAAAGGGTAGACCTGGTGATAAAAGCCGCACATTATGCCTTCGAGGGGGGTGACCCCAAGGCGGCGATCCAGTACCTGGAACGCCCGGTGGTTTTTAGTAAGCTCAGCATTGATGACCTGATCTTGTTGGGTGACGCATACTACCAGAGCGGTAACACCTCCAAGGCTGAGGCAACCTGGAAGGAGGTGATCAACCAGGCGGATTCAAGCGAAGCCGAACAACGCCTGGCGGACCTGTACCTGGAGCAAAAAAATTATGCATCAGCGGTTGAGCAGATGCAAAAACTGCTGACGCTCAACCCGTCGGATATACGCCTGTACTACCAGATTGGTCTATTGTATGCAATGACTGACCCACTCAAAGCCCTGCCATTTTTAGCCCAGGCAAAGGAACTCGACCCCGCTAATGCATCCAACGCCCAAGAGCTGCATGATAAAATCCGCACTGCGACCTTGTTTGACCAACCTGCATATACCCTGATGGCTTCAGGGCGACAGCTGGCGAACATGGGAGAGTGGATGTTGGCAGCGGAAGCATTCAGGCGGGCGACGGAGCAGGACCCGGGATATGCGGATGCCTGGGCGTTCCTGGGTGAAGCCCGGCAGCAGGTCGGGATGAAGGAAACCGGCTCAACTTCAGAGGCAGGATATATAGAGCTTGAACGAGCGCTGGAAGTGGACAGTAAATCGATCCTCGGTAATACCTTCATGGGATTATATTGGGAGCGCCAGCAAGAATATTCACAAGCCCAATATTACCTGAAACAGGCAATCGCCATCAGCCCGAATGACCCGTATTTATACACGGAGCTGGGAAATATCCTCTCCAAAGCGGGAGACTTGCCAACCGCCCAATCTGCCTATGAAGCAGCGATCAAGATTGCTCCGCAGGACCCAGTGTTCCAGCGCTTGCTGGCAGAGTATGCCCTGGAGAACCAAATCCAAATCCGTGAGCTGGCGCTACCCGCTGCACGGCAGGCAGTGATGCTCAACCCTCATGATCCGGCCAGCCTCGACCTGATGTCAAAAGTGATGCTTGAGCTCCAGGATTACCTTTCCGCCGAGAGCTATGCACAGGAAGCCCTGAGCTACGATCCGGGTTACGCCCCAGCCTACCTCCACCTGGGCACGGCGTACCTATATCAGAACGAACCCGAGCTCGCGCTGCAATGGCTCGATAAGGCAAAGAAGATGGAACCTGGTTCATGGGTGGGCGTACAGGCAACGAGAATGATCGATTACTATTTCCCATAAAGGACATTGGATTTATACCTTTCCGTTGAATGTGGCGGCGGGTTGCGCCCGTCTCGTAGTCGATGGTACAATCCACCCGACAATAAATCCTTCAGGAGCTGTTTTAATGAAATTTATTACCCGTTTCTGCGCCATGCTCATTTTTGGAATACTCATTTGTGCCTGTACGAGCACGAACAATGTGCTGTTCTCGGATGATTTTTCGAGCATCAGCAATAATTGGGATGAAGCCTCCGACACGAACATGACCACTGATTACTATAACAGTACGTACCGCATCCTGGTGAATGTAGCCAATTATGACGCATGGGCAAACCCGGATGATTTAAGCTTCACTGATGTGCAGGTGGAGGTGGATGCCACCAAGAATGGTGGACCCGATACCAACGACTTTGGAGTCATTTGTCGCTACATCGGTAAGGACGGTTACTATTACGGTGTCATCAGCAGCGATGGGTATTATGGGATATATAAGAAGACCGCGCAAGGCGGTGAGCAGCTCGGTCAAGGTGGAGAGCAGTTCAGCGACAAAATCTTGACGGGGTCAGCCACAAACCATATCAGGTTTGACTGCGTTGGATCTACCCTGACCCTGTATGTGAACGGTGTCCAGATCGACCAACAAACCGATCCGGCGTATAAAGATGGCAACGTCGGGTTGATTGCCGGAACCTATACTGAAACCGGTACGGATATCCTGTTCGATAACTTCTTCGTCTACAAACCATAAGCGGGAGCGACCGTATTTGGCAGCGCTCCACGCCACCTCACGATTGGATCTGAGCAGTCACAGGAAGTAGTCACTGAATTAGCAGGCCTGAGAGAAAGATAAAATGAGATTCTTGAGTCTTGTTAGTGTGATTCTCGTATTGGGTTTCACCAGCCTGGCGTGCTCGAATGCTCCCACACGTTCAACAACCACGGTTGTGCTCTTCTCAGATGATTTTTCCAATCCCAATAAAAACTGGGATCAGATCTCAGACAGCTCGGGGTCAACCGAATATTACAACGATGCTTACCGCATCACCGTGAACGCCAGCAATTACAGCGCGTGGGCCAACCCCGGCAATGAGAGCTTCGTTGACACGCGGGTCGAAGTGGATGCATTAAAGAATGCTGGTCCGGATGATAACGAATTTGGTATTATCTGCCGGTATATGGATGCGAACCAGTTTTATTACGCCGTGGTCAGCAGCGATGGCTACTATGGGATTATGAAAATGAGCAGCTCGGGCTCACAGCCAATCGGAGGGGAAAGCATGCTCGAAAGTGAGAGAATTTCCCAGGGTGCTGCCAGCAACCACATCCGGTTTGATTGCGTTGGTTCTACACTCACTCTGTATGTCAATGGCTTCCCGCTGGACCAGCAAAATGACACAGAGTATATCACCGGCAATATAGGCTTGCTCGCCGGGACATTTGCGACGAGCGGTACCGACATACTGTTCGATAACTTTTTCGTATATAAACCTACTGCTGACGTCCAGTAAATTCTTCGACGAGCTATCTTCACTTGTTGATATGACAGCATTCAAGACTATCACCAAATTTTCAGTTACTGCTCACCGGCCAAGCGTACTCCAAGCAGAGAGCTAGGGATAAAGCGATGAAGGTATACCTGGATATGGTCGGCTGCCGCTTGAACCAAAGCGAAATTGAAGCATATGCACGTCAATTCCGAATTGCCGGTCATAACCTGACTTCAGCTGTGGAAACCGCTGACCTGATTGTAATCAATACGTGCACGGTTACGGCTGCGGCTGCATCAGACTCGCGCCAAAAGATCCGGCAGGCTGCCCGGACAGGCGCACAGCAGGTTATCGTCACCGGATGCTACGCTACGCTCAACCCGCACGAGACGGCTGCGCTTCCAGGCGTTACCCAGGTGATCGAGAACCAAACAAAAGACATTCTAGTACCAATCGTGCTCAACCTCCCAGCATCCACTTTCGAGAGGACTGAGCTAGGCCGCCAGCCCATCCCAGGGGCACGCCAGCGCATGCGGGCATTTATTAAAGTGCAGGATGGATGCGACAACCACTGCACCTACTGCGTTACCGCACTTGCCCGTGGTACAGGTAGAAGCCGCCCGATCGAAGATGTACTGGTAGATATCCGGTCGGCTCTTGACGGAGGGTGCCAGGAGATAGTGCTCACCGGGGTGCACCTGGGGGCATGGGGAGCTGACTTCACGCAGGCGATGTGCCTGGAGGACCTGGTTAGTGCGATCCTGGCTAACACCACAACCCCCCGAGTGCGGCTCTCCTCGCTGGAACCGTGGGACATCAAGCCCAAATTCTTCGAGCTGTGGAGAGATCGACGCTTATGCCGCCACCTACACCTACCGCTCCAGTCGGGATGTGCCACGACCCTACACCGGATGGGACGCAAGATCACCCCTGGGGCATATGCTGAACTGATTGTTGAGGCACGCCGCGCCATCCCTGCTGTGGCGATCACCACGGATATCATCACCGGGTTCCCGGGTGAAACCGAAGCCGAATACTCTGAGAGCATCGAATTTATCGGTGAGATGAACTTCTCCAACGGGCATGTGTTTACCTTCTCCGCAAGACCCGGCACAGCAGCGATGAATTTAGCGGATAAAATCCCATCCTTCATTGCCAAGCAGAGAAATGCCAGGATATCTAAAATCCTTCAGGACAGTGCAATCATATACCGTGAAAAGCAAATTGGACAGAATTTACAAGTGCTATGGGAAAAGGTGACCCCTGTCGCAGAAGGTCAGTGGCAGCTAAGAGGACTATCTGATAATTATATGCAGGTGCACTCAGTATGGTCCTCGCCATGCCGTAACCAGATCATGAAAGTATACATAAACAGCTTAATGCAGGGTGGGTTATCCGGCAAAATCTCGGCGGAACTATTATCGTTTTAGACGAATTAAGATACGATATAATCAATTAGATCAAATTTTCCAACCGTGTTATCGAAAGAAGAACAGGCTAATGAGCTTAAAAACTACCCTCCAATCTGATTTAAAAGATGCCATTCGCAAAGGTGAAGAAACACGCAAGAGCACGATCCGCATGGCATTAACCGCAATTCAGCTGACAGAGGTTGATAAAGGTGGAAGCCTGAATGAAGCAGAAGACCTGGCTATCATCCAGAAAGAGATAAAATCACGCCGGGAAACGATTGCGGATGCAGAGAGAGCCAAGCGCCCCGATTTAGTCCCGCCGGCTGAAGATGAGATCAAGATACTACAAGCTTACCTGCCAGCGGCCTTAACTGAAGAGGAATTGGAAGAGATGGCAAGGGCGGCTGTTGAGGAAGCTGGTGCCATATCGATCAAGGACATGCGCCAGGTGATGGCAATCCTGCTTCCCAGATTACAGGCCCGGGCAACCGGTGAACAGGCGAGCCAGGCAGTGCGAAAGCTGTTACAGTAAAAAGTGCCAGCAATAAAATTTACCCGGCGTGCTTTTTTCCTTGGATTGATATTCCTGGTTTTCTGTGGGTTTATCCTGTTGGCCTTATTAATCCCAGTCATCCAGGATCTATCTGAGCCTCCCCTTAGAATCGGTGACGTAGCACCATATGACATCCACGCGCCCAGTGACCTCACCTACCCAAGCCAGATCCTGACTTCCCGCCAGCAGGATTCAGCTGCGGCTGATATTCCATTAGTTTATTCTTCGGCAGATACCAGCATCGCCAGGCACCAGCTTGAACAGCTGCGTAACACCATTGCCTATATAAATGATGTACGGGCAGATACTTTCGCGACGCAGGATCAAAAAATTAGCGACCTGGCGGCGCTTGAATATGCTCAACTCAGCCGGGACACCATCATCGATATTCTTTCACTGAGCTCGTCCCGCTGGTTGGGCGTTGCGCAAGAAGCTACCACCCTGCTTGATCAAGTCATGCGCGAACCAATCCGAGAAGACCAGCTTAGCTCGGTAAATCAAAGAATTCCCACCCTGGTTAGCCTGTCATTCGCTGAAGATCAATCTAAGATCATAAGCGCACTGGTCCAAGCCTTTGTTGTACCCAACAGCCTGTACGATGGACAGGCAACCGATGCTGCCAGACTGCAGGCACGCAGCAGTGTAATCCCCATCACACGCTCGTTCATGACGAGTGAAATTATTATCCAAGGGGGAAAAGTGATCACGCCAACCGACTTCGAAGCCCTGCAACAATTCGGACTTTCCCAGCCGAATAACCGTTGGCAGGATATCGTCAGCGCCCTGGGACTAACTTTTGTCACTGCGGCGATATTTGTTATTTATTACCGCCGCCACCCGGAGCTCTTCTCGGGCAGCCTGGGCATCAGGAAGCTACTGCTCCTCATCATACTCTTCCTGTTGTTCCTGGTCATTGCCCGTCTTTTGATCCCAGGACATGCTATCATCCCCTATGTATATCCAGTAATGGGTTATGCATTAATTATCTCAACACTGTTTTCGGCTGAACTGGCATTAATCTCCGTTATTCCCCTGGCCTATCTGATCCCAATCGGGCTGCCAGATGCCCAGGTGCTTACGATTTATTACCTAGTAGGCAGCATGTTCGGGGTATTCGTCCTGCGGAAAGCCCAGAGATTGACATCTTTCTTTTGGGCAGGGGCAGCGATTGTGGTTTCGGGCGGTATTGTTGCCGTAGCCTATCGCATCGTCCAGCCGACGGCGGACTGGATCGGAATTGCGACACTGGCTCTGGCTGCGATCATCAACGGAATTGCATCCGCCAGTATAGGCTTGATTTTCCACTATTACCTGTCTCCGGTTATTGGCAAGACTTCTCATTTACAACTGATCGAGCTCTCACGCCCGGATAACCCATTGCAGCAGCTGCTGCTCAGAAATGCTCCCGGCACTTATCAGCACAGCCTGGTGCTGGCAAACCTGGTCGAACAGGCGGCAGAAACCATCGGCGCAGATGCGACTCTTTCCCGTGTTGGAGCCTTGTACCATGATATTGGAAAACTGCTCAATCCATTTTTCTTTATTGAAAATCAACCTCCGGGAAACCTGAACCCTCATAATGACTTGGACCCTGAAACCAGTGCTGCGACCATCATCAGACATGTTTCTGACGGCGTGGAACTAGGACATAAATATCGCTTACCCAAACAGCTGCTCGACTTTATCGCACAGCATCATGGGACAACGATTACCCGCTACCAATATTCACGGGCTTTGGAGCTGGCAGGGATGAACAAAGATGAAGTCGATCTTGATAAGTTTAAATATCCCGGCCCACGACCTTCCACGCGTGAAATTGCCCTGCTGATGCTGGCAGATACCAGCGAAGCCCGAATGCGAGCCGAAAAACCCAAGGATGAGGATGAGCTGCACGAAATGATTAAGAGCGTTATCAAGGATAAACTCGAGCTTGGTGAATTGGACGAAACTCAGCTAACATTGAAGGACCTGGAGGATATCACTGACTCTTTTACCTCTACATTAAGAGGTGTCTACCATCCGCGTATCCAGTATCCCAAGAACGAAATCGATGTTAAAACCAGGCCTGTGGCTTATCGAATCCCGGACGCAGATACGCCACCAGTCGCACCCAACTTTGAGCCCACAACCAGCAACGATGAAACCGGTCCTTTATAAATTGGTCATATGGTCACGATCCAGGTAAAACGCAACGTCAAGCTGCCCATGGATAAAACCATCCTGCTGAGGGCTGCACAAATAACGATCGAAGCAACTGAAACTAACGAAAAAGCTGGTTTGAGCATAGTGATCGGCAACGATAACCTGCTTCATGAGCTCAACCTGAAATACCGCCACATCGATACACCGACGGATGTGCTGTCATTTCCCTCCGGTGAGGTCGATCCGGATACATCCGATGTGTATCTCGGAGATGTGGTCATTTCCATGCCGCGTGCCCAGGAACAAGCCTCTACTGAGGGTCACCCGTTAGCAGAGGAATTACAATTGTTGGTGGTCCATGGGACGCTGCACCTATTAGGATATGATCATGCGGAAACAAAGGATAAAAAGAGGATGCAAGTTACCCAGGATAAGATATTGAAACAGCTCGGTCTGACTTTAATCAGCCCAATGTGAAGATGTCGAACCAGGAACCGGGATTTATCAAGTCACGTATCAAAGCGTTCGGTTATGCCTTTACAGGCTGGTGGTTCGTCATCCGGACTCAGCGTAACGCCTGGATCCATCTGTTCGTCAGCGTCGCCGTGGTCGTGATGTCATTGCTCCTGCACATCTCCACCACCAGCTGGGCGCTGATCGTGCTCGCTATTGCCATGGTGTGGATCGCGGAATTTCTCAATACTGCGCTGGAAGCGGTGGTTGATCTAGCCAGCAACCACCAACAACACGACCTCGCCAGGCTGGGGAAGGATGTTGGCGCAGCTGCAGTGTTAATCGCCGCGGTCGCAAGTGTCATAATTGGTCTGCTGGTGCTGGGTCCACCTTTATGGGTGGTAGTAAAAAATCTATTCTAAGCACATGTAATCATTGCCTACGTAAATTTCGAATAAAAATAGCCATAATCAGGCTACGAAATCGGAGAATAATATGTCGAATTCCTTTCGCTTTGGAACTGTCGGCAGCCCGCTATCCACACCTAAAAAACCCGGCGGCAGTGTAGGTTCCATCCTGCGAATGAAAGAGATGGGACTGGATGCCCTGGAGCTCGGATGGGTACGCGCTGTGCGCGTAACCGAGGAGACCTGTGCTGCCATCCGCGCCTGTGCCGATGAGCAGGATGTTAAAATCAGTATCCATGCACCCTACTTCATCAACTTAAATGCGACTGATGAAGAATGGACTAACTCACGCAAGCGTTTGATGGATGCGGCAAAGTATGGGAACCTGGCAGGAGCAACCGACATCATCTTTCACCCTGGTTCCTACTTCGGTAATGCTCCTGCCGATGTCCTGCCAATTGCAATAAGGCGTTTACTGGGCTGCCTGGAAGAACTCAGATCAGCTGGAAATATGGTGAACCTACGTCCGGAAACCATGGGCAAATCTGCCATGTTGGGCTCACTCGAGGATACCCTAGCGATGGCAAAAGCTATACCAGGGGTCGAACCATGTATCGATTTTGCTCACCTACATGCCCGTCCGGGGGATGGCTCGATCAATAGTTTCGATGAGTTTTACCATATCCTTGAACAGTATGGTGAAAGCCTGGGAGAGGTGGCTCTCTCCCGCTTACATATCCACCTATCAGGCATTCAGTACGGAGAGAAGGGCGAAAAGCAGCACCTCCCACTCAAGGATTCCGATCTGAACCTGGAGGGTCTATTCAAGGCTCTCGCAGCGTTTCATTGCCAGGGGAGGATATTATGTGAGAGTCCGGTCATGGAAGAGGACGCGCTTTATATGAAAACCTTGTGGGGTGAATAATAAATAGTAGTGTTTGACTAGCGAACTTGAGAGAAATAGATAATCACCAGGTTTTTTTGACAGTCAGCAAAAGTGTCGAAATAGATCCGGTCTGATAATGGCAGATTTTGTTGGTCCAACAATTGGATCCAGAGTATACCGCTGGAGGCGAGCAGTTTATCAGCCAGGGTGATCTCGAAACCGCCCTGACCATACTGGGGTGCCAAACCGGTCATGACTAAGTTATCGATACTCTCGCCATCCGGCAAAGAACCACCCAATTGAACAAATAACCCCTTCACTGCTTCGCCATTCATGCTGGCAGCCTGTCCGGCAACACCAGACCAATCGCATGCGGCGGTCTGGTGAAATTGGGAGGCAGCGATTGCAGACGGACTGCCTTGTTGAACCACGAATGCAAAGTCCTTGGAAGCCTCTGCAACAACCGGTTCAACTTTTGTAGGGTTATCAACCATGATGACTGGAGGGATGGGTGTTTCTGATGGAGCTGGTGGGTTGGTTAGTTGCTGTGAGGCATCCGTAGGCGTCCACGAAGGCACCAAGGTGAAGCGAGGCGTCACCGAAGGCGTCAATGTATACAAGGCAGGATTCAACGTCGGGGGTGGAAAGGGATTTAAGCTGCTATTCGGATTGAGAAAGATCAGGGCGAAGTACGAAAGAATACATAATAAGGCGACTAATATCAAGATGGATAAAACATTCCATACCCGGGCACGGGATTTTTTCTTTTGTGGCGGACCTTTCAGCGCTGAAACCTCATGAACATCCATGGTCATCTCCCCATCCAGAGCGAGTTACGGCAGCAATATCTGAATTTCACTTTGCATTCTGCGTTCGCTCAGCCAATCCTGAATGGCTTTTACCTGCAGGACTCTTTTCGGGTCTGGCTGAAGCTGGTGTTGGGGATCACGCTCCAGCAGATACAGGATGTGGTAACCAACCGCGGTCTTAATCACCTGACTGTATTGACCAGCCTGCAGCCCAAACGCCGCCTCTTCGATGGCAGGCTCTTTGAGATATCCGCGGGGAAACCAGCCCAAATCTCCATTGGTCACCGGGTCATAGGTGGACACAATTTTCAGAAAATCCTTTCCCGATTGTAGCGAAGCATACACCTCATCTGCTTCTGCCTGGGTGGGCAGCAAGATCTGAAGCACGTGCACTTCGTCAGCGGTCCCAGGCACAGCTGCTATGATTTGGTCTCTCATCCAGGCAGCCGCAATGGACCGTTTTAATGCAACGTTGAAGGAATCACCGGTATATCCCTGCGCAACTTTCCAATCTATCAAGGCTTGAGCACTTCCAAGCTGATTTTCGAGGGCAGTTATTCTTGTTTGGAGCAGGGTATCATCCACAACATATCCTTTTTCGGCTGCAGCCTGAGCCAAAAGGGTTTGATCGACCAGCTCATTGAGCACGATTCTATTCGTGTCGGTTGCCAGATTCGTGCCAGTTATTTCAGTCGATGCCTGGAAGCGAGAGACTTCTGCTTGAAATTCATTCAAACTTATCCCCTCTCCATTAATCATAGCGGCTAATGGCACCGCCGTAGCCGTGGGAGGTACGGGTGTACCCGATGGCACAGGAGTGTTAATGATTGTAGGGGAAGTCTTTACTTCAACAGCAGTGCCCGTGGGCAGCGGACTGCTTTGTTTGCAGGCGGAGAACACGGCGGGGAGCAGAATAATACCGATAACGATTATTATGATTTTGCGAAGGCTCATTGGACAGATTATACCCGTAAATCGAATCCCAGCTTTAATAATAGAAATAAAAGATGCAAATCTATAGCGAAATTACACCTTTTTCTGCCGATAGAATTACGCCAATTTTTTTGATCCTTCGGTTAGGTCGAAATTTCAGACATTTCACCGTGAATGGTTATTAGTGAAAGGACCCATAATTTAGTATTCGTTAAGGTGAAGAATGCCATCTATCCTTTTAATTCTGGGAAGGCGAGACAGAAAGAACACCAGTCTCTCACAAGGAAAACACTTGTTCCACACATGGAGAATATAATTACTCACCCAACCCCCCTCTTTCACCCCTTCCCAAAAATTTGGGAAGGGGTGAAAGAGGCCATCGTTATCCGATTATTATGCCTAAGATAGACAATGGTCTTGACAGAAAATCACAATTGTCGATAATAGGGGGAACAAGAATAAAGGCTTTGAAAGAGGAAAGTAGCTGGACCGAAACCAACAGGGACGTGTTGGGCACAGACTGAGACCCCACCTGGCAACGCTTCAGCGAAGTTCCCTCCGGAGCTGTCTGCGTGAATGTGATGGCGGCTAGTAGCGCAGAACGCAGCCCAAGCGTTAGCATGGGAGCCGATCGCCAGAAGGCCGTCGGATGAAGTGGGTCGCAGCTGCGACCAATAAGGGTGGTACCGCGGGAAACGCCTCCCGTCCCTTAGCGGGGCGGGATTTTTAATTATAGACACGGAGGTGACCATGCTAGCGGAATTAAATCGGATCAAGGAACAGGCGCTCAAAGCTTTGGAATCAATCCAAGATGAAACCAGCCTGGAAATATGGCGTGTGGCTTACCTGGGCCGCTCTGCGCCTCTCATGCCCATATTTGACCAGCTGGGCAAGCTCTCCAAGGAGGAGAGACCAGCCGTCGGGAGGCGGGCAAATGAGGTGAAACAAAGCCTAGAGGCTGCGTATGCCACCCGCTTGGAAGCTTTACGCCAATCAAACCTGCAACATTCACTTCAATCCGAGCGCCTGGATGTGACGCTGCCCGGGCGTAATTACCCGGTGGGACGGCTCCATCCTGCAACCATCTCGCTGCGCAGAGTAATCCGTGCCTTCGCCGATATGGGTTTCCAGGTCTACCGCTCACCGGAAGCAGAAACCGATGATTACAACTTCGGACTGCTTAACATGCCTCCGAATCACCCTGCCCGGGATATGTACGACACGTTTTATACCAGCATGCCCAATATTTCCCTGCGCCCACACACCTCGCCTGGTCAGATCCATGTGATGCGGCAATATGCCCCGGAACCCATTCGGGCGATCCTGCCGGGGATGTGCTACAGGTACGAACAAGTGACCGCTCGCCATGAAACCCAGTTCTACCAGCTCGAGGTGCTCGCAGTCGGTAAAAATATCACTCTCGGCGATCTAAAAGGTACCCTGAGCGACCTGGCTCACCGCCTGTTTGGTCAAAATATCCACACCCGCTTCAGGGCTTCATATTTCCCATTCACCGAACCCAGCGCGGAATTTGATTTTGAATGCCTCATCTGCAGCGGTAAAGGATGCCCGGTTTGTAGCTGGTCTGGATGGCTGGAAATCGGCGGCTGCGGCATGGTGCACCCTGCTGTGTTGCAAAATGGAGGCTATGATGCGGACAAAATTTCCGGGTTTGCGGCCGGACTGGGCGCTGAACGGATCATGATGCTGAACCATAGAATTGAAGACATCCGCAATTTCTGGGCGAATGACATGCGGTTCCTAGAAAAATTTTCGGAGGTATAAAATGCTCGTACCCATATCCTGGCTTAAAGATTTCGTCGAATTAACCATCCCTCTCCCTGAGCTTGCCCGGCGCCTGACCATGGCAGGGCTGGAAGTGGAGCATGTGACTTATATTGGTCTTCCCCTGCCACAATCCAATTCTGCAGACCAGGAGCCGGCATTAGAAAACGCCGGGACCAACAGCTCAGGATTAGCCTGGGAACCCGATAAAATCGTTACAGCGTCGGTGTCGGAGGTCATGCCGCATCCCAACGCCGACCGATTAGTATTATGCAAGCTATACGATGGCGAGCAGGAGCATGTTGTGCTCACTGGTGCACCGAACTTATATCCGTATAAAGGGACAGGCCCGCTATCCAAGCCACTCAAAGTTGCCTATGCCCGCCAAGGAGCCCACATATACGATGGCCATCAGCCTGGACAGGTGATAACCACCCTCAAGCCGGCGAAGATCCGAGGGATTGAATCGTACTCGATGATCTGTTCCGAGAAAGAGCTCGGTATCTCGGAGGACCACGAAGGGGTGATCATCCTGGATGAGGATGCCCCGGTGGGCATCCCCCTGGTAGACTACCTGGGCGATGCGGTGTTGGATATTAAAATCCTGCCCAATATTGCCCGGGCAGCCAATATCCTGGGTGTTGCCCGTGAAGTTGCGGCGCTGACCGGGGTGCCTGTGCATATCCCTGACGACTTTTATCACGTCCCTTCCGAAGGACCTGACGTGATTGGTAAGGCAGCAATTGAGATCACCAACCCGGAGCTGAACCCACGCTTTGTGCTGGGGTTGATCCAAAATGTAAGCATCCAGCCCAGCCCATACTGGATGCAGCTCAGGTTGAAGCTGGCAGGGATGCGACCGATCAACAATATCGTGGATGTGACCAATTATGCCATGCTCGAGGTGGGTGAGCCCCTCCATGCATTCGATTATGATGTTCTGGTGCAGCGCGCCGGAGACAACCCGCCCACAATCATCACGCGTACAGCCCAACCCAATGAGCGCCTGACTACCCTGGATGGTGTAGACCGGGGGCTTAATCCCTTCACAGTCCTGGTCTGCGATACTGCCGGTTCGCTATCCATCGCCGGTGTAATGGGTGGAGCCGAATCGGAGGTGTTCGAGGCAACATCGAATCCAGATGACAACCCCGATGAACCTAAAAATGTTGATCCATCCGCCCGCACAAAAAGCACGACCAGCATTCTGCTCGAGGGAGCGTCTTGGAATAACATCAATATCCGAAAGACTGTGGCGGCTCAAAAACTTCAATCAGAAGCAGCCTTCCGTTTTTCCCGGGGGGTGCACCCTGCTATGGCGGAGCGTGGGGTACAGCGCGGATTAAAATTAATGCAACAGCTGGCTGGAGGCGTGGTCTACCAGGGATTAATTGACAACTACCCTGTGCACGCCACAGAACCGATCAATGAGATCACTCCAGATGACGTAGAGCGGGTGCTGGGGATCAAGCTGAGCGTGCACGAAATCATTAAAATATTACAAAGCCTGGAATTCAAATGCGAGCTGATCACCGACCAGCCTCCCCTGGTGATTATCCGTGCCTCCACGCCTGACCACCGTTTGGATATCAACCAAGGGCTGGTTGGAAAGGCTGACCTTTTGGAGGAGATTGCCCGCATCTATGGGTACGATCGGATCCCTGAGACACGCCTGACATCAGAGCTGCCACCTCAACGGAACAACCCTACCATTGAAGGAGAAGAACGCATCATCGATCGCCTGGTCGATTTAGGCCTGCAGGAGATCGTCAGCCACCGCCAGACAACACCTGAACGGGAGGCTCGCCGACTCGCCCCAGGTACACCTCCGGATGACCAACCATACCTGCGGATCATCAATCCTATCGCATCAGACCGGGTGGTGATGCGGCATAGTGTGCTGAACAGCGTGCTCGAAGCCGTGGAAAGGAACGCGCGCATCCGCCAACGCATAGGATTATTCGAAGTTGGCCCTATTTTTATGGCCACAGAGACGGGAGGCCGCCCGGATGAGCTGCACCGCCTGGCAATTGTGGTCACGGGACTACGCACACTGCCTGGCTGGCAAAATCAATCCGAAGGTGTGATGGATTTTTACGACCTTAAGGGGATCATAACCAGCTTGATGGAAGAATTGCATATTGAATACCAGGTCGAGCCAGCTGAACACCCAACTTTTCATCCTGGCAAAACCGCCTACATCAAGGTCGGTGAGCGGCAAATCGGTGTGTTCGGTGAGGTACATCCCCTGGTGCATGAACACTACGACTTATCACCCAACCCGGTTATTGCAGCCGATATAAACCTTGACCTGCTTATCAGCCTGATCCCGCAGCGATATGATATTCAGCCTGTGTCTGCATTCCCGCCAGTGCTGGAAGACCTGGCGGTGGTTGTAGAAGAGCAGATACCTGCCGGGCGGGTCGCCGAGGTGATCAGGCAGGCAGCCGGTCGGACATTGGCGGCAATCACCTTGTTTGATGTGTACCGCAGCGAGCAAATCGGGAAAGGCAAGAAAAGCCTGGCATATTCGCTCACCTACCAATCGTCGGATAAAACACTGACCGATAACGATGTCGCCCAAATACGACAGCGCGTGATCCGCAAGTTGGATCAAGAGCTGGGTGCAAAATTACGTGCATGAGCTATGGTGAGTATCGAGGGAAGTAAAGGATAAGATTATTAACTTGCGTACCCGGTAGGTATGCCTTATACTTAATTCAACCAAAACCCAGCATGAATCAAGGAGGTTACAATGCGCGACCGAACTCTTGGTGTGATCTTTACTGTGCTTATAATATTTTTGTTAGGTATCCCTGGCGTGGCGTGTATGTGCCTGGGGCTGTCCAGTTTCCTTTTTTATCCGATACTCAATAATCAAGGTGGTATTTCTCCCGTCTGGACAAATACTTTTGGGGCTTTCGGATTATGCATCGGTTTCTTCCTGGTGCTCATCACGATCGTGATCAGTTATCTGTTACTGCACCGAAAACCTGAAACCCTGCCGATGAAGGCGGTGGAGCCCATCCCAGCCACAAGCATTGATAAACCGGCACCCCCTTCGAACCCGGACGATCCGCTTCCACCCACGATCTAACTTTGACTGCTTGAATCCAGAGCTTCCTTTGAGCTCTGGATTTTTATTTAACCACGAGAACGATACCATAAGTATGGTAGCGCTTTCCTGCCCAAACCTGCCAATTTAGTAATTAGTAAAAAAATGTGAATCTACGGGTGGTCGCTCATTTCAGCTCGGGCTCATACCCCCCATTCGCATTGACAAATCCCCTTTATCAGATTAAACTATTCCATACCGTTAATTTTTAATTTAATATGCTCATCACAATATTATGCAACCTTTAGAGCGGTTAACTACCTTCGATCAACTCAAGATTCTCTCAGACCCACACAGGCTGGCGATCCTCAGGCAATTGATGAGCGGTCAAGCCACGCTTTCGCAATTGGGTCGTATATTGGGACAGGAACCTTCCTGGGTGAGGCACCACTTGAAAATCCTCGAGGCGGCGAAGCTGGTGGAACTGGTCGAGGTTAAGGTATCAGAAGGCTACATCGAAAAATTCTACCAATCCAAAGCCCATGCATACCTGTTCCAAGAGCTTTTGCTCCCAGCATCGCATGGGAAAAAGATGGTGGTGCTGTCTGGGAGCCACGACCTGGCTGTGGACCTGCTGGCCGGAACTACGTATGGAGATTTGGAAGTTTTCACCCTCCCAGTCGGCAGTCTGGATGGCCTGGTGGCATTACGTCAGGGGATGTGTAATGCCACCGGCTGCCACCTCTATGACGCAGGCAGCGGGGATTTTAATTCTTCATACGTGCGACACTTTTTCCCGGATAAAACCATGGTCCTGCTCACCCTTGCCCACCGGGAGCAGGGCTTGATCGTCGAGCCGGGAAACCCACGTCATATAAATGCGCTCGAAGATTTAACCAATAACGTGCGATTTATTAACCGTAACCGGGGTTCTGGCACGCGTATTTGGCTGGATGGACAGCTGACTCGCCTTAGCATCCTGCCGGAGAGCATCCTCGGCTACAGCAATGAAGCCCGCACCCACACCGAAGTGGCGGATGCCATCCTCCAAGGTCGCACACAGGCAGGTTTGGGTATCCACGCGGCAGCAGTATCACGCCATTTGGATTTCATCCCGCTTTTTCATGAACGCTATGATCTGGTGCTGTCCAAGGAACAATTTACTGATCAGCAGCTAGTGCCGCTATTCGATAGATTTTACAGTGGTGAATTTCGTCGCGCTGTAGAAAATCTCACAGGATACGACATCACCCATTTGGGGGACCAAATAATTCTTTAGGAGATTAAAAATGAAAATCAGTGCAAGAAATATCTTAATTGGAAAGGTCCTAAAAGTTGTGCGCGGGGCAGTCAATTCAGAAGTGACCATCGAGCTTCCCGGAGGCACCCAGCTGGTTTCGATCATCACCAACACATCGGTTGATACTCTCGGTCTGACAGAAGGAAAACAAGCCTACGCCATCATCAAGGCTTCCAGCGTCATGATCGGGGTAGACTAAATTTATTCTTTGGAGAAGATAATGAAAGCATTAAAGCAATTCAATATCGTTTTTTCTGCCCTATTAGTAATAGCTATGTTCCTGGCGGCATGTGCCACAGCAACACCCACTGCCATTCAAGCTCCGACCCAGGTGCCCACCCAGGCACCCACTACACCGCCCAAACCAGCCAATCCGACGCTAATCCTGGCGACGACCACCAGCACCCAGGATTCGGGTTTATTGGATGTGCTCGTCCCGGATTTCGAACAAAAAACAGGATACACTGTACAAACCGTAGCGGTCGGATCGGGAGAAGCGATGAAGATGGGTCAGGAATGCAATGCCGACGTCCTGCTCGTCCACTCTCCAGCGGCTGAAAAAACTTTCATGGACAGCAACTACGGCATCGATCGCCGCCTGGTGATGCACAATGATTTCATTGTCGTTGGACCCAGCTCAGATCCTGCCGGGATTAAGGGAACAGCATCAGCTCCAGACGCCTTCGCAAAGATTGCCAACACTCAGTCTCCGTTCATCAGCCGAGGTGATAATTCAGGCACCAATGCCAAAGAGCTGGCGATCTGGAAAGCTGCCAAAATAACCCCTGAAGGGAGCTGGTATACCGAATCAGGGCAAGGCATGGGTGCGACCTTACAGATTGCGTCAGAAAAGGGAGCCTATACACTGACTGACAGGGCTACTTTCCTGGCTAACAAAGCAAACCTTCAGTTAGAGAACCTGGTTGAAGGTGATTCTACTCTGTTGAACATATATCATGTGATCCAGGTAAATCCTGCTAACTGCCCCAAAGTGAACAGTGTCGGGGCGGTAGCCTTTTCTGATTACATGGTATCCCCCGATACACAGGCTTTAATCAGTACTTTCGGAGTGGATAAATACGGCCAGGCTCTGTTCACCCCCGATGCGGGCAAAGACGAATCAGCGCTCGGCACAAAATAAATTTGTTTCTTTTTCCGACTGCGGGCATAATTGTCCGCAGTCGCTATTTAAACACACCGTGATAAAATACCGCTCATGAGCTCAGATATCTTCGAAATTACCGTGCTGTCCCTTAAAGTATCCCTTCTGGCTACCGGGATCAGCCTCCTCATCGGTTTACCCTTGGGAACTTTATTGGCATTAAGACGGATGCGTGGGCGCAAATTTCTGCTCAGCATCATCAACACCGGTATGGCACTGCCACCGGTGGTGGTTGGACTGTTCGTTGCCATGACACTGTGGCGCAGTGGTCCCCTGGGTGACCTGAAACTTATCTACACACCGGCTGCCATCGTGATCGCTCAAACCATCATCGCTGCGCCAGTCGTTACCGGCTTAACTGCGTCTGCCTTACAGCAGCTCGACCCCCGCTTGCGATTGCAGCTTTTGGGGTTGGGCGCTTCTCCTGTGCAACTGGTCATTTCGTTGTGGCAGGAGGCGCGTCTCCCGCTCCTGGCAGCTTTGATGGCTGGTTTTGGAGCGGTGATATCGGAGGTGGGGGCATCGATGATGGTCGGCGGGAACATCCGGCACCAGACACGGGTTCTGACCACTGCCATCGTGCTTGAAACCGGCAAAGGCGAGTTCCAAAACGCCATCACACTCAGTATTATCCTGCTTATCCTGGCCTACCTGGTGAATTTGGGATTAACCCTGATCCAGCAGCGGGACGCGCGTTAAGGTTCCATGATAGAACCGATCCTCAGTGTTAAAGATCTGGTAGTGAGCCGCGACGACCAGATGGTATTAAAGGTGGATGCCTTGGAGATCCAGCAAGGTGAGGTGCTGGCTGTCATCGGTCCCAACGGAGCTGGCAAAAGCACGCTCCTGTTGGTGCTGGCACGGCTACTTCCACCGAGCAACGGGCAGGTATATTTCCGCGGCAAGCCGATGGAGCAGGAAGATGAATTATCCTACCGCAGAAGAATTGCCCTGGTGCTCCAGGAACCGCTGCTGCTGCATCGCTCCGTATTTGATAACGTTGCTGCCGGGTTAAGATTCAGGGGAATACCACGGGCGGAAGTTAAAATCCGGACAAACGATTGGCTTGAACGTCTTGAAATCAGCCCTTTGAAGGACAGGAAGGGTCAACGGTTATCGGGTGGCGAAGCCCAACGCACCAGCCTGGCACGGGCATTCGCATTACAGCCCGAGCTGCTATTCTTAGATGAGCCATTTTCCGCCCTGGACGCCCCAACCCGGCTTCGCCTACTTCAAGATCTGCATGCCTTATTATCTCAAACCGGTATCACCACTGTGTTCATTACCCACGACCTGGATGAAGCCCTGATGCTTGGCGACCGCGTAGCCGTGATGCTGGGAGGTGTCTTACGGCAGGTGGGACGACCCCAAGACGTATTCAGCTCCCCAAGCGACGCGGAGGTGGCTGCATTCGTGGGTGTTGAAACGGTTATCGCAGGCAAGGTGGCAGTCTCAGAGGACGGGCAGGTCATTGTTGAAGCCAACGGACTTAAGCTGGAAGGAGTAGGAAATATACCAACGGGGACACAGGTGTTGTTCTGCCTTCGCCCGGAGGATATCACTCTGTCTATTAAAGAGCGGGTGCAAGGTTCGAGTGCACGCAACCAAATCAGCGGCCGCATCCTGCGCATTGCTCCGAGCGGGCCTCTCGTCAGGGTGGTAGTCGATTGCGGCCTGCCCGTAGTTGCACTGATCACGCGGGGATCTGCCAATGATATGAAGCTTATAGAAGGCCAGCTTGTAACCGCAAGCTTTAAAGCCACCGCGGTGCACTTGATCCCGCGGGGAAGCTAGATCATTCGGTATCCCAAGGCGCAACACCCCTACCAGCTTCTCCATGCAATGAAGCCTGGATTGGTTCAGCCAACTCAGGGAGCACAACGGCGGTGGCAGCCAGCAACCCAAAGCAACCGGTGATCATCATATCTCCAAAGGGGGCGGCAAAATAGGGTCGGAGATTATGATTCGGGGGACCCGACCGATGTGGATGCATCATATTCCTCCTGGGTCCGGTGATCACCACGTCATAATCTCCCTCACCCAGGGTGAGCGGAGTTGGGTCGTACATCAACGCTCCATGACCCTCGTCGTTGAACACATCCTCATGCTTAAGCGTCCCGTTTGCCAAAGCTTGCAGCAAAGATTCCAGCTTATCAACATCCAACATGCCGGTATGGTGCTCGAACATCCCTTCGATCCCACCTGGTCCCAAACGGAATGCGAGGGTGTGAAAATTCCCTACGTTGGTGATGATGAGATGATCTCTAGCGGCAACGTGTGGGTCAAGCGTGGCTCCCAAGACTGCTGCCGGGGCGGTATCCATGACTACCAAGGGCGAATCAATCCGGCGGGCTGAATCAACCACCGCCTGCAAGCGGGTCAGGCTGGCTGGCACGCCATCACTGCGGTAGGCAAAAGCGGTCAACTGGTTTAGCTCACGGATGCGCTGATCCAGGTAGTCAAAGCGGAACTGCCGGTCGGATACACCCACCGGGGCATTGCCATGGTCAAATACACCCACCGAGACCGCATCAAGGTGCTCCAGGACAATGCCAAATGTCTGGAAAACAGCGGCGATGGAAGCAAAATCGAAGTCGCGTAGCTGGAATCGCCTCACTGTTTTGGGCAGTGCCTCAGCCTCATCTTCGCTCACAAGCACGATACCCATCGCCTTCACCACTGTCAGGTCATCATTGAAAGTGCGGGCAGCGTCGGGTGTGGCATATACCGGGAGGCTTGCCCGCAGATGGGCCTCAGCTGCCCAGGTGCTGGGTCCACCTCCCATGGTCACACCGGTCAGCAGGATGGGCAGACCCTGTTGAGTCGCCTGTTTTATCTGCCGGTGGACGATCATGGTTGGGCTGGGAACCACGAGCTTGAAGTTATTCTCCATAACCAGGCTGGAGTTGTAAAGGAAGATATCCTGCGTGCCGGTGCCGATATCGACGGTAAGTATTTTCATGGAGGCGAGTGTACCACAACCATGAAAGAGGGTAAAAACTTATCCGTGTCCAGGTTGAGGAAACATAAGGTATACTCGTGGGGATAATTTTATGAAGAATAGTGAGGCCTATATGACCTTGGAAGAAGCAAAAAAACGCTGGCAGGAACGTACTGCGGGCTCGCTCGACCGGCATTTCCACGAACGCAAACCCAAATTCGAGACCCCCTCGGGGATTTCACTGCCATCCATCCTGACCCCAACCGACCCTGACCCAGATTACCTGGACCAGCTGAGTTTCCCCGGCGAGTATCCTTATACACGCGGGGTGCAACCAACGATGTACCGCGGGCGCTTGTGGACCATGCGGCAGTATGCCGGTTTCGCCAGCTCCGAAGAATCCAACCGGCGGTACCGCTACCTCCTCGAACAGGGGCAGACCGGTCTTTCGGTGGCATTCGACCTGCCCACCCAGATCGGTTATGATGCCGATGACCCGATGGCGCAGGGTGAAGTGGGTAAAGTGGGGGTATCGATCTCTTCCCTGCAGGATATGGAAACTCTATTCCAGCAGATCCCGTTGGGCAAAGTGTCCACCAGCATGACGATCAATGCACCCGCCTCGATCCTGCTGGCGATGTATATTGCTGTTGCCAGGCGCCAGGGCGTAGAGACGAAATCGCTGCGGGGGACGATCCAAAATGACATCCTGAAGGAATACATCGCCCGCGGTACCTATATCTACCCGCCTGCCCAATCCATGCGCCTGGTCACGGATGTGTTCCGTTACTGCCAAGAGGAGCTGCCCCACTGGAATACTATCAGTATCTCGGGCTACCACATCCGGGAAGCTGGCTCAACCGCGGTACAGGAAGTGGCGTTTACTTTAGCCAATGCCATTGCCTATATCCAGGCAGCCATCCGGGCAGGCCTCGACGTGGATGAATTTGCCGGGCAGCTTTCCTTTTTCTTCAACGCCCATAATAACTTCCTGGAGGAAGTGGCTAAGTTCCGCGCTGCCCGCAGGCTGTGGGCACGTTTGATGCGCGGGCGATTCAAAGCCAAACAAGAAAGCTCGCTGATCCTGCGATTCCACACGCAGACAGGCGGCTCCACGCTCACCGCCCAACAACCGGAGAACAACGTGGTGCGGGTGGCGCTGCAGGCGTTGGCGGCGGTAATGGGCGGGACACAATCACTGCATACCAACAGCATGGATGAAGCATTATGGCTGCCGACCGAAAAATCCGTCCGGGTTGCTCTGCGGACGCAGCAGATCATCGCCCATGAATCCGGGGTGGCAGACACCATCGACCCAATGGCAGGTTCGTACCTGATCGAAACCCTGACCGATGAAATCGAGCAACGTGCCATGGAATACATCCGGAAGATCGATGAGATGGGGGGTGCGCTCAAAGCCATCGAGCAGGGCTATATCCAGGGTGAGATCCAGGATGCCGCCTACCGCACGCAGCTGGAAATTGAAAAAGGAGAGCAGGTGGTGGTGGGAGTCAATGCGTTCCAGAGTGAGGAGAAAATCACGCTAGAGCGGTTGAAGGTCGACCCTTCAATCGAGGCAGCTCAGCGCGCTCAGCTTAAAGAGCTTCGCAGCCGGCGCGATGCCGGCAAAGTGGGCCAGCTGCTCAGTCAACTGGAATTGGAAGCCAGAGGTACAACGAACCTGGTACCGCTGTTCATCGAATGCGTTGAAAACGATATCACCCTGGGAGAAATTTGCAATGTTCTACGAACTGTCTTCGGAGAATATCACCCATCTGCCTGGGTATGAACACCCTATATATAGCTCAAAGAGGTAGCCATGACTGAGATCAAACGTATCCACCACATCGCCGTACTGGTTGAAGATATAGAGGCTTCGTTAAATTTTTGGCAATCGGTATTAGGAATTGAGCCTTCGCATATCTCCGATTATCCCCAGGAAGATGCCCGTATCGCCTTTCTTCCTCTGGGAGAATCAGAGATCGAGCTCGTTCAACCAACCAAACCCGATTCCGGCTTGAGCCGCTTCCTGGAGAAACGTGGTCAGGGCATGCACCACCTGTGCCTGGAAGTAGATGATCTAGGGGGATTGATGGTGGAACTTTCGTCAAAGAATGTGCAGCTAATCAACGAAGAGCCAAGAGTTGGGGAAGATGGACGTTTGTATACGTTCATCCACCCGAAGAGCACCAGCGGGGTGCTGGTGGAGCTGTACCAGCTTCCAAAATAACTGTGGTATTTATCCTGAGATAATAAGGGCTTCAATTTCCTTTGCGAGATTTGGATTGACGTTCGGGATGCTCTCCAATCCTTTCCGACCCATGCTGTTGTAGATCAGTCGAATATCCTGCTCCAGGTCTTCAACCGCCCAGGCAGCCTTGCGGTAAGCCCAAACACGGCTTGAGACGGGATTTTCCAATTCCAGCAAATGGAGCTTGTACGCCAGCGCTTCGACGATGCGTTTATTCAATGCCCGTTTTTCGCCTGGGATAATTGGGCGGGGTATCCGGTCTGATATTCCCTCCTGAGCGCAATAATCATGGATATGCTGACCCACCTGCTGCCACGGTTGTGCCTGAGCGTAGCTACCTGAGGGGTACAGACGCGTATAGAGTGGGACCAGGTCAGGATGATCCCGCTGCAAAATGCGAATGAAAAAATCCTTCTGCTGGTCCGCCAGGGTCAACCCGCCTCCAAGAACGTACGACCCCCCGTGACTGGCGGTCCATTTCACCAGGAGCTGCAGGCTGAGATCATCATCGCACAGACCAGGCAATAGGGGCATGGCGACCGTCCCGGTAAGGATACCTGCAAGGGCGATCTCTTGCATGGCCTTGAAGCGCAGCTCAGCGCTAGGTGCCAAACCCTCCAATTTGGAGCAATCGTTGTAGCGGGATGATCCAGGCGTGGAAATGATGCTGAATGCCACCACTGCCCGGGAACGCTGGTTGATGGCTTGCAGCAGATCCAGGTCACGCATGACCAATGGGGAGCGGGTGAGCACGAAAACAGGGAAACCGAGCTCCAGGCACACTTCCAGCATCTGGCGGGAGAGATGGAATTTGCGTTCAGCAGGCTGGTAATCAGCCGTGAAGACCATATCCACGGGCAGACGAGCCAGTGCTTTACGCAATAACTGGGGGGCATTCTGCTTGACCTTGATTAGGTGTGAAAATTCATCGGCTTCGGCGTCATACGCAGACTCAGCTTCCTGCGGTTTATGGGGGATATATTTACGCTCGCGGGAGTAGCAAAACGCGCAGCCGTGCTGGCAACCCAGGTAGGGGTAGGCACTGTAGCGGGTCCAGAACCAGTGATCAGCGCGCTTGCCCTTATTGAGGATGGTTTTGGTTTGGTAGCAGACGAACTGCGTGCGCTGGCTCATATTTAGGTAAACGAAGCTGCAACGAGCTTAAAATGGGGAATTATACTTACCATTTAGAGTTAAGGCAGCATGGCAGCCAAAGTTGCCCTGCGCTCAGAGAAGGTTTCATCGGTAGATAGAGGAGTGCATTCTTCAAGCTCCCGCTCCTGCAGCAGCAGGTTGCAGGCGAACGCCATGCAGGTGGCCTCCCCGCATTGTTTACAATTCGTTTGGGGTAACAGCGTCCAAACGTCGAGGGGGCGCGGGGCATGCTTCATTGCTGTCATCGCCACCAGCTCGTCGCGATGATCCCAGGTGGCGTTGATCGCATCGACCAGTGCTTGGAACAATTCCAGCCCCTCTTCGGTATCCTTGACCTTGGTGATGTATGCTTTTTCGGAATATAAAGAAATGAAACCCGGCTGCCGACGCAGGGTGAGGGTGCAGCTTTCAGGGTTATACGAGATCACATTGGGCAGCGTCGCCAGGTATGGGAGCACATCATCTAATTTTCGTGAAGGCTCACCAATCACAATGATCTTGCCAGGTTCTGCCATGCAGGGCAAGGTTTTAACCAGGGTTATCGAATCGAGGAACATGACTATCCCACTATCTCAGCATATTGCCGGTCACCTGGGCGATGCCCGCACCGGGCACCTCAATCATTACCTTTCAACCACCCTCCAGCAGCTCACGCGCTTTCCCTTTGAAGTGGGCCTTTAGGAAAGATAATGCATCCTGCGCATCATTGTCGATCAGGATGTGGATCAGCTCCACTATTTCTTGGTCATCCAATACAATGTTGACTCCTTTTTTCAAATCAATACCCTCCATCCAGCTCAGAGCTAAGATCGTAGTATTGCGTTATCCCCTACCCCAACCCCTTCCCCGCAGGTGGGTGAGGGGCGAGTTATCGAAAAACAGGGTGCGCAGGGTCTTCGCCCCGTGCTACCGTTTTTTCGATTGTATAATCCAATTCCCTGACGGGTAAGAGTATGAAAGCGGAAAGGTGAGTAATCAACGATCATGAGCACTTATCCATCAAGAGCAGCTCTAAGCCAAAGCAGCACCTCTTCACGCGAAGGGACCCTGCCAACACAGACCAGTTTTTCATTCACCACCAGGCTGGGGGCAGAGAGAACGGGTGTATACTGCTCAATCCGAGCCCAGTCTTTCAGCTCTGTGATCGAGATTTCCAGATCAGGGTGCTCATTCCTCAAGGTACGCTGGGCTGCCACCACGGATTGCCTGACGGCATAGCGTTGGGCGGAATGGTAGCTGAGTATCTTGAGATCAATCATGCCGGATACAATCGCTTCTTCAACCAGAAGGCAACATTCACCAGCCCAATCATCACCGGCACCTCCACCAGTGGACCAATAACGGCGGCGAATGCCTGACCGGATGAAATCCCAAACACAGCGACTGCCACTGCGATGGCTAGCTCAAAGTTGTTGCTGGCAGCGGTGAAGGACAACGTCACCGTTTGCGGGTAGGTGGCGCCGACGGCCCGGCTCATGAAGAAGCTTCCCAGGAACATGACCACGAAATAAATCAGCAATGGGATGGCTATGCGCACAACATCCAGGGGCAGCTGGACAATATATTCACCCTTCAGGCTGAACATCACAATGATGGTAAACAACAGCGCAATCAGGGTTATCGGGCTGATCCTGGGGATGAATTTCGTATGGTACCATTCCTTTCCCTTTGCTCTCACCAGGAAGAAGCGGGTGAGAAACCCAGCGATGAAAGGGATCCCAAGGTAGATAAACACGCTCCTGGCAATCTCGCTGATGGTAATATTCACCGTTTTTCCCGCCATCCCAAACCAGGTGGGCAGCACCGTGATGAATACATAGGCAAATACGGAATAAAATAACACCTGGAAGACACTGTTGAATGCGACAAGCCCGGCAGCATACTCCGTATCACCTTTAGCGAGGTCATTCCACACAACCACCATGGCGATACAGCGTGCCAGACCGATCAGGATCAGCCCGGTCATATAATCGGGGTAATCATGCAGGAAGATGATCGCCAGGATGAACATCAGGATTGGACCGATGATCCAGTTCTGCAGCAGTGACAGCCCCAACACTTTCCAATTCCTGAATACATCACCAAGCTCTTCGTAACGCACTTTTGCCAGTGGTGGGTACATCATCAGGATGAGACCGACAGCGATAAGGATATTGGTGGTGCCGACTGAAACCCGGGCGTTGAATTCTGTTACCGCTGAAGGAAAAAAGTATCCCAATGCCACCCCAAGCGCCATGGCAAGGAAGATCCACAGGGTTAGATAGCGGTCAAGGGTGGAGAGCTGACCCGAAACGCCCGATGGTCGGGCAGCGACGGCTTTTTGAGCACTCATCAGGCCATCTCCATCTCAGCGTTCACCAACCAGGTGGTCACTTCGGCTTCCGTGGGGATGCGCCCTGCACAGACCACTTTTTCGTTTACCACCAGCCCGGGTGTGCCCAGGATGGGGTACTTTTTTATTTCCGCCCAATCGGTCACCTTGATTACCTCGGCTTGCATGCCCATGATCGTCACCACTTTGCGGGCTATGCTTTCGACCTTTTTACAATTTTCACAGCCTGAGCCTAAAACTTTCACTGTTAGCACGAAAAACCTCCAAATATGAAATGTATTGAATGACTCTGGCAGTCACTTATTCCTTGAAAGGCTTACCGAATTACCGAGATCTCCGGCTCGATGACCAGCTCAGACTTAATCGAGTTTGCCACCAGGCTATACTTTTGAGCGGACTTTAAGGCCCTTTGAATGCGGGCTTCGATGCTGGCAGGTGCCTCACCTACAGCTTTCACCTGGATTACCGGGACAAGCCTGACACTGGTAAATATCTCGGTGTGGTCTAGTGCGATCAGCTTAGTGCCTTCTGCGCGGCACTGGTAGGAAAGCAGATTGATCTTCAACCGTTCGCACGACCATAAGAACATCATCATGACGCAGGTATTGACCGCAGCCACAAAGGCATCCTCCGGGGTGAGCACGCCTGGGAGGCCCCTGACATCGGGCGGAGCTGAAAAATCCATCTCTGGACCGTTGCCCAAGCGGATGCGCCCGGAGTGTGCTCCTATCCACTCAACGGTCGTGAAGTAGCTGGCAGTTTGGCTCACTTGTCTTTTTCCTTGAACCAGTAGTTCTTATAAGCTTTTCGGATGCCGTTCAAATAGGCTGGTTCATCTTCAATGGAGATGGGGTTATAGATTTTGACCATGTCCATTAGCTCGCTTATATTTTCAGCATTTGGGAATTTTCCCGCTTCGGTGAACTGCTGGAAAATCAGGGGCAGCCCGACGATAGTAACTTCGTTCCCGGCAACGATCACATTTTGGATGGGAATGCCTGACCCACAGGCGCAGGTGGCTATCTCGGGTTGCTGAGTTTCACCGGGCTGAGACTCCTTATTAATCATGTCCAACATGATGACGTCACCCAGCCTCCTGCCGCTTTGTTTTCCCAACAATGCATCGACTGTATCAGCAATCTTGACTGAGGTGAGCTCCACCGCCTGCAGCCCAGCCTGGTTCAGCTGCCGCCGCCCCTCCGGCAATCCGAGCTGATTTTCTCTGATTACGTCCTGCACCATGATGCTGGCGGCAGGTTTATGGGAATATCGCTCAGTGGCCCTGGCTGCGCAGCGTAAATCGCACCCATCGATCGCAATCGTCGGGTAAAACCTGGCGAAGGCCCGATCGCTTTCCCCGCCAGCTAGAAATAGCGGCAGGCAGATGGTCACCGTATCACTCGGACGCAGCTGTTCCAGCACACGCAGGGCTGCAAGCCGTGTGATCGTTCCTTCGGGCAGCTCCTCACCTGAGCACGCAATAATCCCCACTTTCTTTTTGGGCAGATCAACCATTTTCGCCGCCCTCTCCGCCCATGGTCAAATTATCCACCACAAGGGAAATCTCATCCGCAAGTACCCGGGCAAGCTGCTGCCCACCCTCATTGAGCTGAGCAATCCCTTGCGGTTTGAACTGCTTATAACGCCGGTATACCTCCAATACAGCATAATCCTGAACGATTTTCCCGCCGCGTTCCTGCACCATCTTCGTGGCACAGGCCAGTTTGCAACCGTCAATGGTGATGGCGGGATTGCAGGCAACGATTGAACGTGCCTCCTCATCACCCAGTACGAGCTTGGATAATGCCACCAATCTCGTACTCTCAGGACGTAAATCTTCGACGACGGTATAAGCGGCTTCGCGGCTGACAGTTCCATAAGTTTTACCTATGCCGCTGCAAGGCACAATGACAACCACGGGGGCTCGGTGATGTGTTGTCATTCGTTATTCGTCTCCTGTTCAGCCTCTTGTTTTATCTTAGTGAAGTAGGATTGTGGATCCAATAAATGTTCCACATGGGTACCAACCTCTTTTGGCTCGATTACTACCAGCCAGCCGTTCCCATAAGGGTCCTGGTTGATAATTTCAGTACTGGTTAGCATCGCAGGATTAACCTCAACCACACGACCAGTGACCGGTGATGCCAGGCTGATATCCACTTTGATGGTTTCGATAACAATTAGCTCATCCCCAGAAACTATCGCAGACCCGACGGATTTAATCTCGGCAAATGCCACATCACCGCTGCGCTGCTGAAGGTAATCAGAAATGCCGATGCGGATCCGATTCGCCTCCTGCCTGGCCCACAGACCTTCTTCAGTATAGTAGCGGTCGGTGGCTACCTTGAAGGTAAACTTATCAATCCTAAATTCAAGCATGTCTGGCATTAATTTATAATCGCTTTCTCAACCTTTAATGTCCTCACAAGCTCGGTATCTAGAGCCGGATTACACTTCGGACAAGGACAATCATCAATTTTTATTGAATTAATTTGAATTGGACTAGCACCACTCAGCCGATGGGCATAATCCACCAGGTCGAACACTTCGGGTTTGATCACCCGGTAGAAAATCCGAGCGCCTTCGCGCCTGTCTTCAACCAACCCGGCTTCACGCAGCACCATCAGATGCTGCGAGATATAAGCCTGCCGGCAACCTAGCACAGCCTCGAGGTGACAGACACACTGCTCCCCATCGCGCAGCGTTTCAAGGATCATTAAACGGGAAGGGTGCATCAGGGCTTTGAAAAGTTTTGCAGAAGGGTCGAAATCAGTCATTGTTGATATTTTCCATTGAATGGCAAAAGGTCGTTCCGGAGATATATTCAAATTCTTGAATATATTATAGTTCGACGTCCCATACGGTTCAATGTGAGGTATCACCAGAATTGCATGACAACCATCCTGAAAATTTACCTTCCCCCTTTATTTCTTCTGACTTAGACGGAATTAATAGAGTGCCCCTAATGAAGCCGTGGATGCAATTACCGCTGCCTCTTCATAGTGCATGATCACCAGGTACCAGCCAAGCAGCACCAGGACTGAGAGGTGCTTGATTTGCCAGGTATCTGGTGCAATCACCATCTGTGCCTGCTGCTTGAAGAGGTTGGTGATTTTCCTGTTTCTCGCCCCGGACACATAAGTGATTAATCCGGGTCCATCCACTCTGCTAATACAAAACTTACTGCCCATCAAGCCAATCACATTCCAACGATATTTGCCACCCATCGAAAATTGGATCTCACCCGAGGTCCCCATCCAGTCAGGTTGGTAATTTGCCAGCTCAAGCTCTGAATCCACAATCTGGATACTCACATGATCGGATAAAAATCCCATCTGCTGGATGATCCAACTTCCATCAGCTGAAGATGCGCTTGCAGTGGCGTTAAAGCTTGAAGTGAAATCGAGCTGTGCAAAACTATCTTCAGGCGAGCGCAGGACGAAAGACCGCTGCGACAACTTTGGCTGTTCCCAGTACAGTTCTGACCCTACCGCATCTATTATCTGTTTCATTCCCGTATCCTCCATAGCCAATACCAGCTTAGCATAATCTGAAAGGTGTGCCCTTAGATATTCTCAGGCGTTTGGATACCCATGGCGAGCAATACAGCACTCACGTCAGACACCATTTCGATCGGATGCAAAATCCCTTTTCAGACGCCCAATGGTAGAATGGTGACCATGTCACCTCTAAAAGCCATTCTATGGGACATGGACGGCGTACTGGCAGATACGAGCCAGCTGCACTTCGAGACCTGGGAACGGATCTTGACCGAACAAGGTATCCCCTTCGACAGGCAAAAGTTCCACCTGATCTACGGTTTGAAGAACCAAGACCTGCTGCCATTCCTGACCAACAAACCCCTGGATCCCGATTGGATCGAGTGGATTGCCGGTCAAAAAGAGCTGGCTTTCAGGCAGGCTCTGCATGGGCAACTATACCCACTCCCGGGCGTAGTAACCTGGCTGGAATCATTTAAGCGTTGGGGCTATCGCCAGGCAGTGGCTTCATCCGCTCCGCCAGAAAATGTGGAAACGCTGGTGGACGAACTAGGCATCCGCAGGTATTTTGATGCCTTGGTGACACCGGGTGATCTGCCAGGTAAACCCGACCCGGCGGTGTTCCAGCTGGCTGCCAGCCAGCTGGGTGTGCCAGCACAAAACTGTATTGTTATCGAGGATTCCATCCCGGGGATCGAAGCTGCCTGCCGGGCAGGTATGCGCTGTATTGCAGTAACTACCACAAATCCGCCCGAAGCACTCACCCAGGCGGATATCGTAGTGGCAACAATGCAGGAATTAACCAGTGAACAGGTTGATTCGTTATTTTAGATACTTACCGGCAGGCTCAATCGCCGAAACAGATGCCCATGTCACGGGCAGTGAGCATAATATCTGAATTCATCGGCACGGTTTTCATGCGGCGGGTAGCTGCTTCAAGGGGCACGTATTTCACCGTCGGCGGGTCGAGCGCTACCATGATGCCACGCTGACCCTCGGCTATTGCCCGCACCGCGGCGGCACCGAAGCGTTGGGCAATCAACCGGTCAAAGCGGGTGGGTGACCCGCCCCGCAGCAGGTGCCCCAACACCACCAGGCGGGATTCTTTTCCCGTCAATTCCTGCAGCTCTTCCGACACTTTTTCGCCGACACCCCCCAAGCGTTCAGCCCGCCCGGTTTCCCGAGCGATGATTGAAGTGGTCCCACCCTTCGGCTTTGCTCCCTCTGCGACGACCACGATGGAAAACAGGCTGCCATGTTCTTCACGGTCACGGATTTTTTGGGCAACTTTTTCCAGATCGTAAGGGATCTCGGGGATCAGGATCACATCCGCCGAACCTGCCAAACCGCTCTCGAGGGCGATCCAGCCGGCGTAGCGCCCCATCACTTCCATCACAATGATCCGATTATGCGAGGCGGCGGTGGTATGAAGCCTGTCGAGGCACTCAACGGTGAAGGAGCAGGCGGTATCAAAACCAAATGTGATCACGGTCTTATCCAGGTCATTATCGATCGTCTTGGGGACACCCACCACCCATAAGCCTTTCTTCTCAAGCTCATTCGCAATCTGCATCGACCCATCCCCTCCAATGGATACCAGTGCATCGATCTGGTGCAGCCTGAAGGCACGGATCAGCTCATCCGAGCGGTCGATTTCTACCATGGTATCGCCTGCTCCCTTGATAGGATATTTAAGCGGGTTGCCCCGGTTGGTGGTGCCGATGATTGTGCCCCCCAGATGAGTGATACCCCGCACGCGCTCACGCGTCAGGCGGATCAATCCACCTTCGACATACTGTTCAGGCATCAACAGACCGTTATAACCATCACGGATCCCATACACTTCCCAGCCCCGGTTGATCGCCGATAACACGGCTGCACGGATGACCGCATTCAACCCAGGTGCATCGCCCCCTCCCGTCGATATACCAATTCTTTTGATTTTCACTGCGGATTGTGCCATTTATGCCTCCTCAGACATAGATCCATGATCGCGCCCCATCATACCCCCTATCCAATTAACCTGGCAAGCACAAAAGCAACCCCCGCGGCCACTCCACCCACAAGCATCGTTTGAAAACCGGACCTGAGCGGTTTCGTGCCGGTGAAGCGTCCTTTGATATAGCCAAAAACGAAAAGGGCGGTGAGGGTAACCACGACTGAAACCAACAGGGCGGTGGTTAAATTTGGGATCAAAATATAGGGTGTCAAGGGGATAAATCCACCCACGATATACGACATACCGATGGTCAGGGCACTGGCGCTAGCCCGTTTGGGGTCGGGTGGTTCCAGGCCCAACTCGAAACGCATCATGAAATCAATCCACTGCTCACGGTTTTTGACCATCGCATCTATGATCGGCTTGATGTGCACGTCGTCCATCCCATAACCGCGAAAAACATCAGACACTTCTTCTTTTTCACGATCAGGTAGATGATCGATCTCCCAATTTTCACGGGCTTTTTCAGTGTCATAATGCTCGAAATCCGTCCGGGCGGCAAGATAACCACCCAATCCCATAGCAATGGAGCCGGCGGCAATCTCTGCCAATCCAGCCAACACTACAATCTTGGTCTGTGCCCCGGCCACGCCGGATATCCCTGCCGCCAGGGCGAAAGGCACGGTGAGGCCATCGGACATGCCGATGACAATATCCCGCACCATGGCGTTGGCAAGAAAATGACGTTCTATGTGAGGCTGTGCGGTCATGAATTCCTCCAACCTTCCAATTTTCGCTGGCTAAGTTTCACGGCAATGGGGATGATGATTTTCCACATGCAGAATCTCCACCTACCGATATTATTATACTTGCTTGCCTTTAGTCGTATCATCCTTTGAAGATAGACCATCGATTATTCGCCGGAGCAACACCCGGAAACCATTGCCCTACCAAGAGCGTCTATATTTGGATATCTCATCGGTCTGGCAGACCGCATCGATTAAAATAGACATCTGTGGAGGACATATGGCAGCTAAATCGCAATTCATCTTAGTACTCCTGGCAAGCACACTGGTTGGGTGCAGCATTGCTTCCCGTGGAGTGGGAACTACATCAACCTCTCCTGAAATTCCTACATTGGAATTCAGCCAACCGAGCTCCATTCCCACTGCCTTACCCACGCTAAACCTGACCCAAAGCATCGTCTCACCATCATCACAACCTGCCTCAGACCAACAGATAGTGCTGGACCAGGCATTTGGGATAATCAGCGCACTCAAGAACAAGGATATGAATAAATTGTCCCAGCTCGTCCACCCACAGATGGGTCTGCGCTTCTCTCTATATGCCACGGTGAAGGACACGGATCAGGTGTTCCCGGCGGAGAAAGTGGCAGGCTTGATGGATGACCCCACGGCTTACCTGTGGGGGCATTACGATGGCAGCGGGGAACCGATCAACCTGACCTTCGCCGACTACTACTCCAAATTTGTCTATGATGAAGACTTCGCCAGTGCGCCGCAAATCGCACTCAACCACCGGTTGGGGGTGGGGAACTCGATCGATAACATCTTCGAGTATTACCAGAGCTCGATGGTGGTAGAATTTTATTTCCCGGGTTTCGACCCTCAATATGCGGGCATGGATTGGCGCAGCCTGCGCCTGGTTTTCATGCAAGATAACGGCACATGGTATCTGGTTGGTATCGTCCATGACCAATGGACCGTTTGATGCAGGAATGGTGACATTGGCTTACCAATGAAGGTCACATTGGCTTACCAATGAAGGTCACATTGGCTTACCAATGAAGGTCACATTGGCTTACAATTAAGCCATGTTCACCCACGCTTTTACCCGCCTGCCGGGAATTAACTTTGCCGGTGGTTTGACCACGGCCAACCTGGGCACCCCAAGCTACGAGATGATCTTGAAACAGCACCAGGCTTACAGGCAAGCGCTGCTCGGCCTGGGACTGGATATCGTTGTCTTGCCTGCAGAACCGGAATACCCGGATGGCTACTTCGTCGAAGACCCAGCCATCGTCACTCCCCATATCGCCGTAATCACCCACCCGGGTGCTCCTTCACGACGGGGCGAAGGTGCAACTCTCGAACCCTACCTGGAATATTACCGCCCCATTTTCCACATCCACCCTCCCGGGACCGTGGATGGGGGAGACATATTGATGGTGGGGAACCACTTTTTTATCGGCTTATCGGAACGGACCAACATTGACGGAGCGGCACAGCTGGCAACGCTTTTGACTACCGCCGGGCACACCTCAGAGACTGTACCTGTAGCCAATGGGCTGCACTTGAAGTCGGGGGTCAACTATGTGGGAAGCGAAACACTTTTGGTAACCAAAATACTGGCGGAACACCCCACATTCGATCATTATGACAAAATCGTGGTGGATGAAGATGAAGAGTACGCCGCCAATACCTTGTGGGTGAACGACAGCCTATTAATGCCCAAGGGCTTCCCAAAAACCTACGCCAGCCTGGCTCATTTGGGGTTGAGGATCATCGAGCTGGATGTGAGCGAAGTGCGGAAGATGGATGGTGGGCTGACGTGCATGTCGTTGAGGTTTTGAGGATTTTGTCTGGAATTTAGGTAATTCGTTATGTGGGAATTGAGCCATCTAAGATCAGAGCGAACAGGAAGATATAGTCCGGTATCAAAAATCCCGGTCGTGTTATTTTTTGTAACAGACCTGGGGAGGATTTGTAGATGTCTCCCTCGGAATTCCTCCCCTGCGCGTCTACAGGGGGTTGGATAAATCCAGGCCGGGATCAGCGCCCTCTGAGTGAAGCGGGGGGCAGGCCCCCTCCAAGTGCAGTGGGGGGCAGGCCCCCTCCAAGTGCAGTGGGGGGCAAGCCCCTTCCAAGTACAGTGGGGGGCAGGCCCCCTCCAAGTACAGTGGGGGGCAGGCCCCTCCAAGTACAGTGGGGGGCAGGCCCCCTCCAAGTACAGTGGGGGGCAGGCTGATCCCGGAATCACCTGTATAAACCACACGCGATATTACGGACAAAGAACGTCCTCAACTACATTAGCGACTCAGCTCAAATCCCCCCATTTTCTACGAAAATAGGGGGAAGGGTGAGATTACTTCTCTTCCAAGGGGTGCGCGCGGCAGTACTTCACATACCTAGACGCATAATTATCCCTGCCCAGCAGCAAATCCACGGCACGGAGGACGCGGGTGAACTTGATCGGGTCGGTGATGGCGCAGGTGGCACCCGCCCCGATGGTCAGTGCCAGGAAGGCGGCATTTACCGTCTCGCGCTCGGGTAAACCGAAGGACACATTGCTGGCACCGACGTTGATATTGACGCCAAATTCTTCACGCACTCGACGGATGGTCTGCAGGGTAACCGCACCCGCCTGACTTTCAGCGCCGACTGTAAGCACTAGCGGGTCGATGATCACATCTTCGGGAGGAATGCCTAACTTCGCCGCAGCCTCCAAAATCCGTCCGGCGATCTTAACCCGTGTGTCGGCATCCGCGGGGATACCCTGCTCATCCATGGTCAGACCGATCACGGAAGCGCCGCGATCCCTGACCAAGGGCAGGATCGCCTGGAGCGACTCTTGCTTGCCATTCACCGAGTTGACCAGCGGTTTGCCGGGGGTAATGGGAAGGGCGAGGGCCAGAGCTTTGGGATTGGGTGAATCCAGGCAGAACGGTACGTCAAACGATTCCGCCAGCATCTTGACCACCATCGGCAGTAAAGCCTCCTCGTCTGCACCGGCGACGCCCACGTTCACATCCAGTAAATCGGCTCCAGCAGTCACCTGGTTGGTCGCCAGCTCCTTGACATACTCCACGTTACCTTCCAGCAGGGCAGCTGCCAGCTTCTTGCGCCCGGTAGGGTTGATCTTTTCTCCGATAATGGTAAAAGTACCATCGGTATCGATCTTGACCGTCTTCGATTTCCCACACACCAGTGTCTGCATGCTTGTTCTCCTCAATGGAATGAGTTGGATAACTTCACGTTCAGCCAGCAATTTCCTGCTCGGCTTTTCTCAGGATCTGATCCAGCTTGTCACATATCTCTCCCGGCAGCGGGTCAACCAGCGGCTGTTCAAGGATGCCTGCCACCACTTCCCTGGCCTTGGAATACATGGATGGTTTACCCAAGGACACCCAGCTTTCGTAAGAATGGTGGTCTATCAGCCGGGACATATAGATTTCATCGCTGCGGGCGGCTTTGCGTGTGCTCTTGGCTGCCAGGTAATGACCACCCGGACCAATATGGGCGATATCATCAAACAAATCTTTTTCATCTGAGCAATCCACACCCTGTGCCAGGCGTTGGATCAAATGGGCAAGCTCATTATCGACCACGATTTGCTCTAAAATCAGCAGCTGGTCGCTCTCGATCTCACCAAACCCCACCAGTATATCCGTACCCACCAGGACGGCTGGCAGGGTAGTGATCAGCTTCTCGAGCACAGCTTCGGGACCCGCCTGCCTGGCATCGGAGGTGAACCCGGCGCCACCAGTGGGGAAACCATAGAATTTCCCCATCACCGCCAGCGCAGCGGATTGTAGTCCCATCTCCGGCACGCCCGCCAGGTAAGCCCCACTGCGGAAATCGACCGTCCCAGTGGCACTGGAATAGATAATAGGTCTGCCGGGATGGGCTAATTGGAAAATCACCAGGGTGGAGAGCATCTCGGCGTTCGCCAGGGCAATATTCGAATATAGGCTGGCGGGACCGGTGGTGCCGTTCACCGGCATGGGCATACACATCACCGGCAGCCCGACCTCACCCAGCTCGAGGTAGGCGTCGAGCATTTGACCGTCATGCGTTAGCGGAGCAACCGGGCAGTAGATCAGCGAATAGGCATTGCTTTTGCGCAGAGCGTCTTCGCTGCCCATGATGGTAGACAGACCTTCCACCAGGTATGGCACCTGTTCCACCGTGTGGAGCTCATGCTCACCGTGCTTGGAGCTGTAGCGCGCCATGCAAAAGAACTCGGACAGGGCACGGATATTGGCCGGCTGGTCTTCAGCGCAGGTTGGCGCCCACGCCATCACACCCATATCCATATGCTGGAAGACGCGCAAGGCGTTGGCGATATCCCCGCTCGTCCCGTAGCGCTTTTCACCGGTATGAAAATCCAAAGTGAAGGAGGCAGTTCCATCGATACAGTAGCGGGTATGGGGGGAAGGTAGTGGGAAGTTATATGCCGGGTTACGGCCTCCCAAGGTGAATGACCTGGGGGCTGTTTTCAGCGCCTGTTCGACCAGCTCGGGCGGGATCCTGCCAATTTTATCCTCAGAGTTAATTTTTACTCCATTTTCGCGCAGGATCCGTTGTGCGCGGTCGCCATGGAAGCGAAGACCCACGTCTTTCAAGATGCGTAAGCTCAGGTTGTGGATGCGGTGTTGTTCATCTTCGGTTAAAACTTGGGCAGTTAATTCCATTACATGCTCCAGGCTGATCAAATGATTAGATTTTTGACTGTCCGATAATATTAGTGAATGGATTTAGATCCAGCTTCACGATCCGCAGCAGCCAGGATGCGGGTAAGCTCAGCTTTTTGGAGGTCTTCCAGCGGTTTAGGATGGTGGTTCGCGAGAATCCAGTTGATTTTTTCACGTGCCACTTCCTGCGGGTCACGAAAACCTCCCGCCGGGGATGGCTGACCCGTCAAGCTCGAGAATTGGCGCTGGCGTAAATGAGTGCGCGTGTGCCGGTGGGCAAGGAAATTTCCGCGTGGTCCGACCGACTTGATCACTTCCAACGCCAAAGCTTCAGGGCTGGTATCTAAATGGCTGGATTCATTGCGCACGCGGTGATAAACATCCGCATCCAGCAGGATCGACTCAGGGTAAAGCAGGCTGCACGATTCAACCAACCCCAATCCACTGCCCGTCTCTGCGCCGGTGAGGGCACATAAAAGCAGGGATGATTCAGCCTCAGCCGCTGACTGCCACCCAGGCACCTGGGCATCAGTACCGAAGATCCCTGCCAGGGTGGGGACTCCCCAGCGATGAGCCAGCTCCACCCCGATCGGGTAGAGCTGTGAGCCTTCCAGGGTGGAGCTGAGGTAGGCGCCAGTATGGGGGTGCATGCTGCCCGGCAGCAATGAATGGAAGACAGGTGCGCCGGGGTGCGCCATCTGCATTAACACCAGGGCTGAGACAATCTCGGCATCGCCGGTGACCAAGGCACCGGAAATCGTCGCTGGACCGGTTGAGGCGATATTGACCATGGACATAAACCCGACCGGCAGTCCTGCCTGGGCAAAACGCAGCGCTGATTCCAGGCCGTCGCGGTCTTGTGCCAAGGGAGCGATGGTGCATACCAGCAGGGACAGGGGAGGGCGCAGGCGCCTTACCTGTTCACTGCCGGCGATCACATCTGCCATCTCGACGGCGTAACGAGCGGTCCAATCACCCATGATCGTCTCTGACTGTACGTGCTTGATGGTGTTATTGAAACTCGCATCCAGCTCATGCAGGGGCGCGGTGGAAGGGAAATCCTGGGCACTGACGATGGGCCAGTAAAAGCTAAGGGCGCTAAGGAAATCTGAGACCCGAGCCATGGTAGCCACATCCTCCTTGCATGAGCGCCTGCGCTGACGAGTAACAAAATCGATGGTCTCTACTCCACACCCGTCGGTGGCACAATACATCGTCTTCCCATCCAAAATTAAATCGAAGGCAGGGAGCCGCGCACCCATGGTATAAAAGCGCGGGGCATAGCTCATCGCATCGAAGACGACAGACCTGGGCAGCCTGACCAGCTGGTGGGAAAAATCCACCTGCCCGCCATGCTCGGCATAGATATTCAATGCTTTCTCTGATGGGCAGTGGATCCCCACCTGCTCCAGGATTTCCAGGGTGGCAGATTGAAGCGTATCCAGCTGCTCATCCTCAAGGATTTGAGTGTGATAAGCGGGAGTGATTGGTTGAAGGATTGGTGTTTCACTTACCATAAAATTATCCTTTGCAAATTTCCTTATCCGCAGCTGCCAGGATGCGGCTGAGCTCAGCTTGTTTTTCACTTTCCAGCGGTTCTGGCTGGTGGTTTTTCCGAATCCAATCGACCTTATCAATAGCCACCTGGCGTGGTTCTCGGTATTTTCCATCTTCCCCCAGCTGATGGGTGATCCCGCGCACCAGGGAATCACGCAGGTGATTACGCGTATGCTTCTGCCCGAGGAAGTGACCACCCGGTCCAACGGCATGCACGGTATCGAGGGCAAGCGTGTCTTCATTTACAACCAGGTTCATCAGCTCATAGCGGGCGCGCTGGTACAGGTCATCGTCCATGATGATCTGCTCAGGGTAAAGCAGGGTGTAGGTCTCTGAGAGCCCCATACCGGTGACGATGTCTGCGCCAGAGAGCCCTGCCAGGAATGGGTCAAGCGCTACCTCACCTGCGCCCTGCCAGGTGCCCGGCTCATGCGCATCTGTGCCGTAGCAGGCGCCCAGGGAAGGCATGCCCCAATGGTGGGCCATCTCAACAGGCGCATAACGCGTGCGGCTGTCGAGGGAATAGCTGATATACCCTCCCGTACGCGGGTCTACCCAGGCCTGCATCAACGAGTGAAAAATTGGCGCTCCGGGGGCGTGCAGCTGCATGAGCACGGCAGCACTGACGATTTCGGCGTCACCCATGGCAAAGGCGCCTGCCAGAGTTGCTGGAGCCGTGGTGCCGAGGGTGGGCATGGCGAGAAAGCCAACCGGCAAGCCCGCTTCGGCCAAAACCAGTGCTCCCTCGATCCCCGCTGTATCCTGTACCAGAGGAGCAATCGTGCACACCACCAGTGAAAATGGCGGTCGACTGCGCATTGCCTCCCGGCTTCCAGCAATGACCTCCGCCATCTGGACGGCGTAGCGGCAGGGAACTGCACCCATCACCGTCTCACTTTGGATGTGTTTAACCGAGTTATTCCAGCAGGCTTCAATCTCGTGCAGCGGGGCGGTCTCACCATGATCTTGAGCACTGACCATTGGCCAGACGAAACCAATCGATGGCAGGTAGTCGGCGATGCGTGCCATCGTGGCGACGTCATTTTTACACGAAGGACGGCGCTGGCGGGTATCGAAGTCAACCGTCTCTACACCGCAGCCATCCGTGGTGAAGTAGGTCACGCCGTCTTGCAGCTGAAGATCGTATTCAGGCTGGCGGGCACCCAGCAGAAAATACCGGGGTATAGTCGAAAGGGCTTTTAAGACGAAATCCGGCTGCATCCTGACGACCTGCCTCTGCCAGTCCACCTGAGCGCCATGCTCAGCGAAAATGGTGAGAGCTTGTTGGGAGGGAAAACGGACCCCGGTCTTTTCCAGGATTTGCAGGGTTGCCTGCTGCAAGCTATCCAATTGAGCATCTGAGAGAAACCGCAGATGGAAGGAGGTCCTCAATGGCTCTAAGGGAGGGTATTGGGTTGGCATGAATTGATTCTCCTTAAGCTTATTTTATGGTGAAGGGAAGGCATCTTCCCAAGATTTCTACAATTTTGCGAGTTTTTTCCTATGAATTACCTGACCTCGCTCGTCGTTCCAGGACTTCCAGCTCTCGTTCAACCGCTTCTGGCAGGGGGATGGGGTGGTGAGTAATGAGCAAAGCTTGAATCTCCTGGCGTATCTGCTCCAACAGATCGCGAGACCCCGAGTTAACCCATTGCTCATAACTTCCGTGCAGCCCCAGCTGGCTGAAATAGACTTCGCCAGAGCGCATAGCGTTGCGGGTAGATCTATCTTTAAGGTAGTTCCCACCGCTACCCAGCTCAGCGATCACATCGCCCAACCATTTCTCTGATTGGCTGCCAATCCCTGCGCTCAGGCGTTTACATCGCCGGAGAACCTCCTCGTCGATGATTAGCTGTTCGGGGCTAAAAATCGTTGAGCCACCCAGCAGACCGGGAGCAACAAGCAGGTCGGGCCGAGCCAGTACCGGCAGAGTATAGTTCAGAGCACGCTCATATCCAGCCTGGATACAGGGCATATGCTGATCAGAGCCACCCACGCTCGCTTCAACCGGGAGGTGGTACATGCGGGCAATCTCCGTTACGGCGGCACCCAACAGGGAATGCTCCACCTCACCGCTGCCAAACCTGCCTGAATGCATATCTGCAATTACGGGTGCCGCAGCGTAAATGAATGGTGTGCCGGGTGCAGCGGATTGGACAAGGCACAGCATGGCGAGGGTCTCACAGTTGGTCAGCACCAGCTCTGAAATCAGAGTAGCCGGGCCGGATATACCCAGGAGCGGCATGGTCATGACTGCCAAGGGGATGCCCCATCCCAGCGTTTCAAGGTAGGCATCGGTGTAAACCCCTTCGATGATCAAAGGGGAGGCCGGACAAACAATGAATGACACGGGCATCGTTTTCTTGAACTCGGCGGCTCCCCCAAAGACCACCTGGAATACTTCCAGCATCCAACGGCTCTCTCCAGGGGTCACGGTCGCATCCTGCACATGCTTGGAAAAATTCTGGAAAATCGCTTTCCAATAGGCGACGATATCGCCCGGAGTATGCCCCCAGCAGCCCTCGATCACGCTCCAGAAAGCGTCTATCCCATCCAGGCTATCACCCAGGCGGGTCGCGAGGTACCAATCCTCCAGCGTAGAAGGTCGTCTGATTTGCTTCTGCGCATCATAGGTGTAGATGGCACCACCATCAAGGATCACCGCACACAACCCCTGATTCATGGGCAATACCATATCCGGACGGCGGGACCCCAGGCTGAATTCCCTGGGTGCCAGCTGAAGACAATGCTCAACCAACTGGGGTGGGAAGCGCACGATATGAGTATTGTCATTAACATCCGCTCCAGCTTGCGCCAGGTAGCGGCGACCTTTTTCGGTATCGACGCGCACACCGGTTCCAGCCAGGATTTTCAGCGTTTCTTCATGGATGCGGCTGCATTCATCCGCAGACAAGACCTGCACCAGGGTTTGCATCAGACTTCTCCCATCTTTGCCAAAACTTTATACGGGTCGAACGCGTCGCGCAGCCCATCGCCAATATAGTTGATCGAGATGACTGATAAGAAGATCATCAAACCGGGGAAGATCGCCAGCCAGGGATACTTGATCATGTGGTCCTGGGCATTACTGAGCAGGTTGCCCCAGGAAGGAGTGGGTGGCTGAATACCGAATCCCAGGTAGCTGAGCCCCGACTCTTCCAGGATGGCGTAAGCCACTTCCAGGGTGGCTTCGACGATCACGGGCCCAATGGCATTGGGAAAGATGTGCACTGCGATGATACGCAGACTATTGGCGCCCAATGCACGTGTGGCGGTAACGAAATCCATCTCGCGGATCGCCAAATAAGATGCCCGCACCAGGCGGGCGACGAACATCCACGACAATAATCCAATCACAGCCGCAATGGTGATCACCGGGTTGCTCTTTAGTAACGGTGCGTCAACCTCGCGTAGGATGGCGCTTAAAAGGATCAACACCAACAATGACGGCAGAGCTAGGGCGGCATCGGTTATGCGCATTAAAATATTATCGATCCTTCCCCCGAAATACCCTGCAATCGCCCCCACGGGTACGCCAATCACCAGAGTGATGATCATGACCGAAAACCCCACAGCCAACGAAACCCTGCCTCCGTATAAAACCCGGGTGAGCAGGTCACGACCCAACGCATCTGTTCCCATCGGGTGAGATAGGGATGGCGGCTGGTAGCGTTCAGCCATATTTGATTTCTCTGGATCATAAGGTGAAAAACCAGCCAGAGTAACTGCCAGGATGATGCAGCCTAACACGATACTGCCCATAATTGCGCCAGGATGCCTGCGGAAGCGCCTCCAAATCAGGTGGCTCATACTTTCGGGTTGGGCTAAACGCAGCGCAGTCTCAGTCATAGTGGATACGAGGGTCCAGTCGAGCGTAGACAACATCAGCCATCAGGTTGCATCCTATCACAACCACTGTACCAAGGGTTAAGATTGCCATCAGAAGGGGATAATCTCGATCCAGGGCAGCCTGGTAGTACAAACGTCCCATCCCGGGCCAGGAGAAGAGGATCTCTACATACAGAGATCCGGCAAAAATATATGGAAGGTCCAGGGCAAATATCGTTACCAGGGGTAAAAGAGCATTCCGCAGTGCATGCTTGAATAATACATTTCTCTCTTGAAGTCCTTTTGCACGGGCGGTACGAATATAATCCTGATGGATCACATCCAACATGCTCGAGCGTAAGAAGCGCGAGTACCAGGTAACCCAGCCCACTACACCCATGGTGACTGGCAGGATAAGATGCTTGGTCCAGTCTATGAGCGAGAACCCCACCCCAAGCGTATACATACCCCCAGCAGGTAATAGGGGATCCCCGGTCAACGGGTTTTTCAACCAAACATAAAATATTAATATCAAGATCAAGCCAAGCCAAAATTCAGGGATGGCCTGTCCAATGAAAGACAGCGTAGTAACGATAATGTCAAAAATCGAGTACTGTTTTACCGCCGAGATCACCCCCACCGGAATTGCGATAATTGCCACCACGAGCAGGGTGACCGACATGAGATATACCGTATTTTTCAGATAGGTGCCGATAGAATCAATCACCGGCTTCCTTGTGCGGTAAGACGTACCAAAATCACCACGCAGGATGCCCTTACCCTGCCCGGGGCTATCCTTTATCCCATCTCCATTCGTATCTACCTGAGTCCAGTCATTTCCCACCAGCCAGAAAATATAACGCTTCCATATTGGCTGGTCCAGACCGAATTGTCGTTTTAGAATGGCTGCCTGCTCGGGACGCAACGTACGGGATAACCCTCGTCCAGCCAGTGGGCCACCAGGAGCCAGGTTGACCAATGCAAACAGGACGATACTGACAATGAACATCAGCGGGATTGCCTGCAGCAGCCTCCTGACGACATAAGTTCCCACTACGGGTATACCCTAAAAGTTATACTCTCACAGCCAGAACCTTACTTTAGCGTCCATTCGGCCGCATTCCAGGTTACCAGATCATTTGGATTTGACTGCACACCTTGCAGGCGGGTCGAATGGGAATTGGCATCAATGGTAGTGAACAATAGCAGCTCCGGCACATCTTGATCTAATATCTTGGCCATCTGGCAGAATAGATCCTGTCGTGTAGCCTCATCCAGCGTGTATGCCTGGTTAATTAAATCATCGACCTGTGGATTAATATAGCGTCCATAATTGTAACCAGCGTCAGGGACGGCTGATGCACTTGTATAGTAGCTCGACAGGAAATCGGTCGGATCGCTGCCGCCATACCCATCATCCCAAATATCAATATCAAAATTGCCATTCTGTTCAATCCCCCCATCGGTGGAGGCAGCCCACAGCACGCTTCCCTCAACTACCGATAAGTTGAGCTTGATGCCGATATTGGCAAGCTCTTCAGCAATAAATTGCTGGGTCAGCTCCAGCGCTTCACCATACTCCCCGTATGTAATAAATTCCATTTCCATCTTATAGCCTTCGGCCGCACCGGTGGCACAACCGTGGCATTCTCGCACGCCATCTCCATCCTGGTCAGTCCAACCGGCTTGTTCCAACAAAGCTTTAGCGGCTTCTGGATCATAGACAGGTTTTGGAATTTCACAGTTGTTATAGGGAGGGCGGAAAAACTCCGTCCAGGTTGGTTCTGCATAGCCAAGGAAAAATTCCTTCGAAATGGTATCCACATCAATTGCCATGCGTACTGCCTGGCGCACACGCACATCCGAAAACACCGGATGAGGTGTGACAGAAGGATCTGTCGTTCCTTTGGCAGCCAGGTTAAAGAATATCCGCATTACCCAGCGGTTGTAAGGGCTGAAGCTGACTTCTACATTGGATTGATTCTGTAACTCCGCCAGGATTGGCTCGGTTGTCCACATATCCAGGTCGGCATCACCATTAAGCAGCATTTGCTTGCGCACGGTTTCATCCGGAATAATACGGACAATGATCTCATTGATGGCAGGTTTACCGGCCTGGTAATAATTGGGGTTGCTCGCAAAGGTCATGTGATCTCCCAGGACCCAATCTGTGAGGATAAACGGACCATCGCTTAAGGGTTTTGAGGCACAGTCCCATTGGGTGAAGCCTTGTGTGGCATCACAATAATGTGCCGGCCAGATTGCCATCTGCTCACCGCCAAACTGGGTCAGGTAACCTGGGTAAATAATGTTGTAATGAACCACAACTGTAGTAGCATCAATTTTTTCAACCCCATCGACGTAGTCAATCCCCTGAATCCAGGCGCCTTTTTCAGGATCGACAAGGGCATCGTAGGTGAAAACGACATCGTCCGCGGTAACCGGAGTACCATCGGCCCATTTAATATCATTGCGCAGCTTCCAGGTGACATCCATGGTCCCATTGGCATCATCAACTACAACGCCACCATTCTCAACTGTGGGAAGATCTGCGGCCAATTCAGGGTAAGGGTTTCCATTCGAATCCAGGTCTGCCAGTCCGAGCATTACGAGCTTCATAACCAGCGAGTCATATCCTGTATCCGTGATCGTAGGATTAAAGGATGGCGGATCTTCTGCGATGACAATCACAATCTGACTCTTCGCCTGGAGGGGAGTGGGGGCAGTTGTATCCGCCGGCACTGCAACAGTCGGACCCGTCACCGGTAGTTGCGAAGTAGGCGCAGCTGTACTTTTAGCACATGCAGAAATGAGTATTCCGAGAATGAGTAAAATTGATATCCACGTTACCCGCTTTGATTTAATATTCATCTCCTACACTCCTTTCAAACGCTACCAATGGTCGATTTCCTGATGCACAACTACATGCTTTTGGTATATTCGCTTTCCGTTTCACGGATTTTATAAGGGAAGTTATATTCCAGCATCTTATGCAAGAAAGGTCGAGGATCAAACATCTCGGGTCCATAGACCCCACTGCCCTTCCAGATACCCTGCGCCAGAAGCTCCATGGTGATCACCGGACCAGTCCCCGTTTGCAGGGAAACCGCCTGGCAACCGTAATTTTCCATGCTTTCCTGGTTATCGGTTACCTGGTAGATATAAATTTCGCGCCTTTTGCCATCTTTCACTCCCGTTACCCAAGTGCCCACACAGGTTTTCCCGCTCATTTTATCGCCGAGGGTTGCCGGGTCTGGAAGGCAGGCTGCCACCACCTCGATAGGAGAGACCATCACGCCTTTGACGTTGATTGGCTCCTTGTGTTGCAAGCCCAGCATTTTTATCACTTTGATCACATTAATAAACTTGTCGCCCAAGCCATATTTGAAGGTGACCTTTTTACACTGGATATACCGTGGGACCAGAGCTACTTCTTCGTGCTCGATATCCACCACTTCCAAGGGACCAATCCCTTCGGGGAAATTAAAAACCTCGATGTTTTCGAACGCTGGGATGGTGTACCAGCCCTTTCCGGCCTCCCACACCAGCGGCGGATCGGTACATTCTTCGATCGTATCCAGGATCGAGAAGGCTGGGGCGAACTCATATCCCTTTACTTCAAGGGCGGCACCATCGCGGATGCCGATCTCATCGATCTCATCGAACAGCTCGAGAGAGGCATATTTGGCGAAGATATCACTCACCCCAGGATCCATACCATTCCCCAGGATGGCGAGCAAGCCTTTGTCTGACCATTTTTCTGCCTGAGTCCATTGATGGCTACCCATGGCAGCACCATAATCCGACATAGCCATATCGAGGTAATGGCATCCGGCTTCAAAGGCAGCATCGAAAATCGTATCATTATAAAAGTTGCTCACCGCGTTCATCACCAGGTCAATCTTATGCCGACGAGCAACTCGAACGATTTGGGGAATATCGCGAGCGTCTATTTGTTCGATGGGAAATTTATCGGGGTTACCCAGCCGATTTTGCACTGCCTGAGCGCGCTCCAGGTTGTAATCCGCCAGCACCATGTGCTCCAGCCAAGGGCGATTTTGAGCCACTACCGCGATCGCTTCACCCACTCCCCCAACGCCGATCAATAATACTTTCATCAATCTCCTCCTTCATCAACACCTGTATCCATAAATCCCCTGCTGAACGGTTGATGATTAATTCTGCTGGTGAGTAACTTCGTATGAAGATGTGTGGAAATTGGATGTCCTATGTACGAGATTGTTGGATTTAATAACAGAAAATAAAGAACCGTCGCTATATTACGGATCTTACTGGCCTTATTCGATTGCCTCGATACTCATTCCGAATTAATGTTCATGTTATCACGAAATATTTTCCGCGTCAATTTACGCAACAAGATATAAAGCGGGCCTGGATCAGTAAAATCTATCTGATTTACTCCCAGAATTGATCATTCAGTACGATCGTTTAGTATTTACAAAACATTGGAAACGTCGTATACTTCCGCGCTAATTCTTAGAAATATTTATATGAGACGTTCAGCTAATGAAATGATCCGGGTGGCGAGGCCCGGATGAAGACCACCATCTGCGGCGTGAGAGACAGCGCTCCCGGACGGCATGAAAAATTACCACCCGGGATTATAGTTACATTCTATGAGAAATGTGAAGTTATCCCCTTACCGACCATCGTTGTTCCAGCTTCAATAAATGAGGTCAACCGAGGCATACCTGGGATCTATTAATGTGCTGCCTGCAGTTTAGAAAATCGTAGTGTTATATCTATCCGAGGAAACACACCATGGACGATCACCAACCCATAGAAGAAATTCATTTTATAGAAGATATTGGCTTGTATTTCGAGCAAATGGGGCTGCCGCGGATGGCCGGGCGCATCCTGGGAGCCCTGCTCATATCCGATCCACCATCCCAATCCATCACAGACCTGGGTGCCCGGTTGCACGCCAGCAAGAGCTCGATCAGCATCATGGCACGCCTGCTGGTGGAGCGTGGGCTGATCGAACGGGTTGCGTCTCCGATCCCACGCCGGGATTATTACCGCTTTAAACCAGGCGGATGGATCATTTATATGCGCCAATGGCTGGGTTTAATGGCGGGTCTGCATCAGATCACCGAACGAGGCATGCTTTTGATGGCAGACAAACCCGAGCCGTTGAAGCTGCGATTACAAGAGGCGCATGACTTGTTTTCTAACGTCGAGCTGGAATTCCCATCCATACTGGAGAAAATCGAAAATAAATAATCTTTGCCGGTAAGACAATGACCATTACGAACAACGTTAGAGAAAAACAATTGACTCCCTCCAACCGTACTCCCGACTCAGGATTGAGCCAGAATGATGTGCTCGATTTACGTCAGAAGTATGGCGAAAACCGTCTTCCCGCCGAAAAAGGGACTACGGTTTGGGTGATCCTGCTCAATCAAGTCAAAAGCCCACTGGTATATATCATCCTGGTCGCGGCAGGGGTATCACTGCTGGTCAAAGAGTACAACGACTTTATCATCATTATGGCGGTAGTTATTATCGATGTGGTACTCGGGTTTTTTCAGGAATATCAAGCGAACCAAACCTATACCGCTCTCAAAGGCTTGCTGAAGCCCACCACTACCGTGATCAGGGGGGGAGAACGACAGGAAGTGGAGGTGTGGGAGCTGGTGCCAGGAGACCTGGTGCTATTAAATTCTGGCGAGCACGTGCCTGCCGATGGTGAGATATCCGAAAGCACGCAGCTGGCTGTGGACGAAGCCATACTGACCGGTGAGAGTGAACCGGTTAACAAGAATAATACGGTGGAACATAACATCGTGTTTATGGGAACGACCGTCCTAACCGGGCGTGGAACGATGGAGGTGACCAAGACGGGTTCAAGCACCGAGCTGGGTCAGATTGCCACCAGCTTGAGCGAGTACGTCGAAGAAGATACTCCGCTCCAGTTGCGGCTAAAAAGCTTCAGCAAAACCCTGACCTATATCGTCATCGGCTTTACCATTGCCATCCTGGTCACCGGATTGTTGATGGGACGAGGTTTCCTGGAGATGCTGCGCGTGTCGATCATCCTGGCGATCGCCGCCGTCCCTGAAGGGCTGCTGATTGCGGTCACCGTGATCCTGGTTGTGGGAATGCGTAAAATCCTGAAGCGCCAGGGGTTGGCAAAAAAACTGCTCGCGGTTGAGACCCTCGGCTCCGTCACCGTCATCTGCACGGATAAAACCGGAACCCTCACCGAAGGACGCATGCGAGTGGCTCGCCTGGATGTGACCGACCCGGAAAGGGCAGTGCAAACCATGGTGTTATGCAACGACCTGGAAGGACCGGTGGATATCGCATTGTGGGAGTACGCCAAAGCCAACCTGAGCATGTCTCCTCAAGATATGGTGGACGGATCAGAACGCCTGGCAGAGGAGCTGTTTACCAGCGAGACGAAGTACATGATCACTGCCGTTACGGGTGTATTTTTTAATGGGCAGAATTTTAACTTCCTAAAAGGAGCTCCCGAGATCGTTTTGGGGATGTGCCAGAGTAGCAAGGAAAAGCGCGAGCACATCCTGGCGCAGGTGGACGATTGGGCAGGGGAAGGACTGCGTTTGTTGGGTTTGGCCTACCGCACGATGGGTAAACTGGAAGATTACTCGGGCTACACCTGGGTAGGTCTGCTGGGGATGCAGGACCCCATCCGTGATGGCGTGCATGAAGCGGTGGGTATCGCCCAACACGCCGGTATCCAGGTCAAGATGATCACCGGTGATTATCGCAAGACTGCCGAGAAAATCGCCCGGACGATCGGCTTAATGAAGCCAGAAGACCACAGCCTGGAAGGAGAACAGCTGGCAGCCATGAGCGACGAGCAGCTGCAGCAGGAAGTAAAACAGGTGGCAGTCTACTCACGCATCCGACCGCAGGATAAGCTGCGAATCGTGAGGGCTTTACAGGCTAATGGAGAAGTGACCGCCATGATTGGTGACGGCGTCAACGATGCCCCGGCGTTACAGCGCGCCAATATCGGGGTGGTGGTCGGCACTGCCTCGGATGTCGCCAAGGAGACCGCCGACCTGATCTTAATGGACAGCAACTTCCGCACCATCGTCGCGGCGATCGAAGAAGGACGGGTGATCTTCGAGAACATCCGTAAAGTAGTTGCCTATACCCTGTCAAACTCATTTGCTGAAGTGCTGACGATTTTCACGGCGATGATGCTACACTGGCCTGCCCCGCTTGCTGTGGCCCAAATCCTGTGGATCCACCTGATCTGCGATGGTCCATCTGACATCGTGCTGGGTTTCGAGCCGGAAGAGGAGGGCATCATGGATGAAAAGCCCAAATCCATCAAAGAGCCCGTCCTGGCACCGCTTGGGTTGACCCTGATTGGTGTGATCAGTATTGCCAGTGCAATCGCCGCTTTATCCCTTTTTGGTCATTTTTACATCACCCACGGAGACATCGCTGAAGGTCAAAGCCTGGTGTTCGCCAGCTTCGCGGTTAACTCGATGATCTATATCTTTGCCTACCGGTCAATGCGCCTGCCGCTGTTCCGCATGAGCCCGCTCAGTAAAAATAAACCACTGATCTGGGCGGTGATCGCCGGTTTGCTGATGGTGGTGATTGCATTTGCCTTCCCGGCGATCAGAAACCTGCTGGGAATTGTGCCTCTCACCCTTCAGCAATGGAGCTGGATTGCAGCCATTGCCCTTGGGCTGCTCATGGCAGTGGAAATCGCAAAGTGGGTGCGGAACTTGATCAAGCGCAAGCTAAGTAGCTCCAAAATGTAAGGGAACTTTTATCCATAATCGGTTGATAAATTGTATAATTCAGGCATAAAACGATCAGGCTGCTGGTGATCAAGATTTGCACAGGGCTTGCCATGTTAGATATGCATCAACCTGCGTTGAACTGACACAGCCAAAATTCATTGCATAGAGGAAACCTATGACCACCCACCAAATACTATACCTATCCCAGGCAGAAGTGACCCAGGTCAATCTGGATATGGCTACCGTGATCGAGCTGCTCGAGACTGCCTTCCGCGAAAAAGGCGTCGGCAAAGTAGAGATGCCCCCCAAGCCGGGTATCCACACCATGCCGGATGCATTCATCCATGCCATGCCAGCCTTCATCCCCAAGCTACATTCAGCAGGCATCAAATGGGTCAGTGGTTATCCAGATAACCAGAAGCGTGGTCTTCCATATATAACCGGTCTGCTCATTTTAAATGATGTCGAGACGGGCATCCCATACTCGGTGATGGACTGCGGATGGATCACTGCCTACCGCACAGGTGCAGCCAGCGCTTTGGCTGCCAGGTACCTGGCACGTCCGGAAAGCAAGACTGCCGGGATCCTCGCCTGTGGAGTGCAGGGACGTACCAACCTGGAGGCGCTAAAAGTACTCTTCCCGATCGAGAAGGTATACGCATATGATACTCATCCCGAAGTGGTACAGCGCTATGCAGATGAAATGTCCACCAAACTGGGAATCGAGATCATCGGGGTGAAGGATCCCAAGGCGGCGGTCGTCGAAAGCGAGCTCGTCGTCACATCCGGACCTATCCTCAAGCACCCCACGCCAGCCATCCAAAAGGATTGGCTGCAACCAGGCGCCTTTGGTAGCGCGGTCGATTTTGACAGCTATTGGACCGCGGGTGCGCTGGCCCAGATGGACCGCATCAGCACCGACGACCATGCCCAGTTTGAGTACTATAAATCGGTGGGCTACTTCCAGACCACTCCTGCCCCCTATGCCGATCTGGGTGAGATCGTTGCCGGACTCAAACCCGGTCGGCAAAGCGCGCAGGAACGGACACTTGCGATGAACCTTGGGTTGGCGATGGATGATATGGCCGTTGCTCCCGAGATTTACCGCCGGGCGAAAGCCATGGGGATAGGAACCTGGCTGACTTTGTAACGATCTACCTCCGCATCACGGCTTACACAATGCGCCACCAGGCGGCGATAATGGTGAGTAATGATGAAACAAGCTGGTGCTGTGAACAGCTCAGGCTGTTGAGCGAGACAACTGAATCCAAAAAAGGTACCTCCGTTAAACCACAAGCTGCGGAGGTACCTTTTTTATATGTCTCTCCACAGCCTGGGTTGTGAGTCGGGTGCCATAAATCGATCTCAATGCGCGGGAGTATCCCGCGCATTATTAGCTTAAGTCAAAGGGTTCCCACAATAGGGGCAGGTCTTCCAGTCATCCTGAGAAGGTTTGCCGCAGTTGGAACAAGTGCGCGTAGGAGCTGCCATTTCAGCGGCTGCAGCAGGTTGGGTTGGTTGAGCTGACTCAGCGGTTGATAAAGGTTGGGAAGTTTGAGCCACTTGCGCCGGTCGGTTGCCGCGCATAATCACGCTGATGAGTGCCACAATCCCAACAATGATCAGGATGAAAAAGCCCAGACCCAATAATCCGCCAAAAATCATCCTACCTGGATTGAAGTAGGAATACCGGTATGGTTCCATCATTCTAAAGCCTGGTCGCATCATGTAATACCCTTGACCAACACCGCCAAAAATCGCAAATATAATCCCGGCTACAACCGCTAATACAATCAATCCAAGTACGACGTATAGAATCCATTTAAATACTTTACTCATTCTAAAACCTCCATTAATCCATTATTGCTTAAGCATACCACTTGCGTGTGAAGTATGTGTGAAGAACCTATTGAGATTAGTTTAAGCTTAGATTAAGTTGACGGTATTAATGGTTTTTTGATCCGATTCTTCATGGCAATATCGACAATTGTGTTCTATAATCTACCGACTTCATTCCATCCGAAATCCATACCTTTGGAGTACTGCATGTATGAAACCCTGAGCCCAGACTATGATCGTTTTGTAAATTGGCAAAGCCGATTGTCGCTTGAGCTGCCTTTTATCACCGACACCCTGAATGCGAGCAGCGCCAGGTACGTGCTGGATGCGGCCACCGGAACCGGGATGCATGCGATTGCTCTGGTAAAGAATGGGTACCAAGCAGCCGGGGCAGATATCAGCCTCGGTATGGTGGAACAAGCCCGCTCGAATGCCCATGAAGCCGGGGTACAGATACGATTTGAAACTGCCGGATTTGGAGATCTAGCACAAACATTTGGCGCGGCGTCCTTCGATGCAATCTTGTGCCTCGGTAACTCACTGCCCCATTTACTCTCACGCAGAGACCTGGATAAGACCCTGGTCGATTTCGATGTCTGCTTAAAGCCGGGGGGCATTCTCATTATCCAGAACCGAAATTTTGATGCGGTGATTGCCAACCATGAGCGCTGGATGGAGCCCCAATCCCATCGGGAGAATGGATCTGAGTGGATTTTCCAGCGTTTTTATGATTTTAATCCTGACGGCCTGCTGACCTTCAACATGGTCATCCTTAAGCGTAGTCAGCAGGACAACTGGTCTCAGCAAGTGATCACGTCGCTCATGCGTCCCATCCTTAAAGTAGAGCTCAGCTTGTGCCTGTTCGAGGCCGGTTTTACCAGCCTTGCCCCCTATGGGAATATGAGCGGTGCTCCGTTCAACCCAGATAAAAGCCCGAATCTGGTTGTTGTGGCGCGGAAACACGCGTGAATCCGGGTAGGGGCGAAGCGAAAAAATCTGCACAGACCACTTCTGCCTTAAACCCACGTCAACCTTTTGTTTCGTCCTCTGTTTAGAAATTCCGGAAATAATTCCATTCTTCTTATCGTAAGGCGCAGCGGCGCTGCGTCCCGGTTGCATAAATTCTGGGAATTTCTTTGGGTAATGAATCAGTACGCCAAGTTATAATTGGCGGATACTCATCCCCTTCAAGGAGGCATTATGACAAAAATCGCATTTATCGGAGCTGGCAGCCTGGGATTCACCCGCGACCTGGTTCGGGATGTGCTCACCTTCCCACTGCTGCAGGATGCCACATTATCCTTAATGGATATCGACCCTGAACGGCTGGAGTTTGCACGCAAATCCGTCCAGCGCATCATCGACATGGGGAAATACTCCGCCCGGGTCACTGCCACCCTTGACCGGGTAGAAGCCCTGCGCGACGCTGATATCGTGCTGGTAACTATCCTGGCGGGCAGTACCGAGGTGTGGCGCTATGACATCGAGATCCCCAAGCAGTATGGGGTGGATATCAACGTAGGAGATACACGTGGACCGGCAGGTATATTCCGCGCCTTGCGCACCATCCCGGTGATGCTGGATATCGCCAAGGACATGGAGCGCTACTGCCCCAACGCAGTGCTGCTCAACTACACCAACCCGATGGCGATGCTGTGTCGCGCACTACAGAGAAAGACATTTATCAGCCTGACAGGATTGTGCCACAGTGTACAAGGAACTGCCATCATGCTCTCGTATTGGATCGGTGCGCCATATAAGGAAATTACTTATACCTGCGCCGGGCTCAACCACATGGCATGGTACCTGAAATATGAGTGGAATGGCGTCGATGCCTACCCACTGATCCGCAAAGCCGTCACCGAGAGACCGCAAATCTACAACCATGAGGTCGTGCGCAATGAGATGTTCCTGAGCCTGGATTACTACGTGACCGAATCCAGCGGGCATAACTCGGAATATAATGCCTGGTTCCGCAAACGCCCCGACCTGATCGAAAAATACTGTACCACAGGCACTGGGTGGAACCCAGGTGAGTATGCTTATATTCTTAAGGAATATCAAAACGCCGAGAGCACCTGGAGAGACGAAGCCCGCCAGTGGTTCGCCTTGGAAACGCCCATCGAGCTGGAGCGCGGGGAGGAATACGCCGCACATATCATCAACGCCCTGATGGGAGGCGATCCGTTCTCGTTCAACGGTAACATCCCCAATACCGGGCTGGTGACCAACCTCCCAGAGGGGGCGTGTGTGGAGGTGCCGGTGTGGGTCAGCCGCAAGGGGTTCGAGCCGGTGCATGTAGGCGCTCTGCCTCCGCAGTGTGCGGCATTGACGAACCTGACCGCCCAGATCGAGGAGATGGCGGTTGAGGGTGCGCTCACCGGCGACCCGCGCCTGGTCTTTCAGGCGATCTGCTACGACCCACTCACCTCCGCGGTGCTGTCGCTGGCAGAGATCCGCCAGATGGTCAACCAGATGTTCGAGCAGAACAAGGCGTATCTGCCACATTTTAAATCCTTGTCGGTGTAGGAGCGAATTGCATCCCTCGGCCAATAGCAAGGGGTGGGTCTCGATGGAGTGGTAAGGCAATACCCATAAAATAGCATGGGACGAAATATCACATCGCCGTTGATAATTTGACCCACCTGTATATTTACAACATACGGGAGGGTCTCCTTGGTAAGGCGAGGATGGGGTTTCGCTGTTGTTGGAGTGATGAGATGCTCTACAAGATGTTAGCAAGACCCTCCCCTACGTAGTCATAATCATTAATCGGCTATAATCGGCCGGGGAGGACCTTCTATGCCTAAAACCGAATTTCAGATCGCCATCGTGGAAGATGACCCGTTCGCCCGTAATTGGATGGCGCTGCTTGCCGCCCGCGATTGGCGCACGCGCCTGGCCGGTGAGTTCGATGAACCGTTAAAGATCATCCCTTTGCTGCACCAAAAAGCCTCCTTGGTAGACCTGGTGTTGATGGACACCGACATCCCGGGTGGGGAAAACTGGATCCCACAAATCCTGTCCGCCATCTCCGGGATGCATCATTCCCCTGCCATATTATGCACGGGAATTCGAGCCAACCCGAAAGTTTTGTCACACATTAAAAACTCATGCTTCGTGGGTTATATCCTGAAGACTGAAATCAATTTTTCCCTGGCATGGGCGATCGATATTGCCCTGTCGGGCAAATATGTCGTCACCGAAGGTGTGCGATCCCTAGCTGCGGAAATGCGCCATTCATTGCCCCACCCATGCGTGGTGATGGATGGCAGGAAGACGCTGCAGAGCACCCTGTCAAGGCATCAGGCGGAAGTGTCGCGGCTGGCATTCCTGTTTAGCATGGAACGGCGGGAGCTAGCGGATGAATTAGGAATCGTGGAGGACTGGAGCTATGGGCTGGTCAGCCAGATCTACGAGCAGCTGGGGGTGAAAGATATTCTTAATGATGATGAGTCACTGATGTCCTACTTCGGGGACCAGCCGTTGATCCTGGCACATATTGAAAAAATTCGCGCGGCTGGGAAGAATTCAATCAAGGCGCATGACCTGGAGACACTGGCTTTCCACATCATCACCATGCCCGAGATGGTCGAGCTGCCCTAGCTCTGTGGATCGAACTCAGCTTTTTCAATATACTTGCCCCCAGTGATTTCCTGATTGGTGAGCATGCGATTTTTATCAAAGGTCAGATTCAACTCAACCGGCTGGAAGCACATCGTTTCCCCCACCAACACCTTGCGGCAAAAATAAGAGCACGGATTGTCGCTGTTATCCTCATAATCGGGGGTCAGCTCATTCCAGGTGTCCACCCGGGCCTGCAGCTTTTCGTCGCAGCGGCTGCATCGGACGTAGAGGTATAGGATCCGATTTGAATTCGAAGGGGAGACTGAAAAGAACCTTCCGAGCTTTTTCAGGAAACTCATGGAATAATTTTAGCATATTCCGGTAGTCGTCGATAAACCTGATCCGCTAGAAATTACATAACGGGGAAACTGATTGGATTATTGATGGTAATGTATACAAATTATTGGGTAGATTAATTGGGCGAATTAAAGCTGAAATGACTGAAGGCGACGATATAATTTTGGCATTTCCCATGTAATCCAACAAACTTATATTAATTAATACAATTAAGATAAATTTGGTTGTATAATATTACTAATCGATTCAACACTAATTGTTTGGGGGAATAGATAGAGCATTAAAATTAGGGAGATAGCTATGAACAAAAGATTTAGATGGTTTCTAATTACAGGGATAATCATTCTAGCCCTCGTGTTTCCTCTCCTTATTACTTTGGCACAAATAAATGCCGCTCAAAACACATATTTACCTTTAGCATTAAATTATCTTAGCCCAAGTTCAACTCCGACTGTTCAACCATCGCCAACCTCCACTGCAACTGAGCAACCAACGGCAAGCGCTACTCCGCCTGGGCAACCGACGCCTACCATAACGCCGACACCCAATCCTGGTAATGACCCAATCATTTTCTTCACCGGCGATCTCGTTTCAGGGAGCTCGGTCAGCCGAGCCCAATCGGTGGTGAACCTCATCTTGAATTTGATGAGCCAGCACCCCGGCACGCAGATGCTGGTGGCTTCAACGGGAGATAATGAACAGGAAACTTCACCAACCATTAGCAATTATCAGTCCTACTTTGGCACTACTTACGCAACGTTCGTCACCCAGGGCGTATTCATGCAGGTACGCGGCAACCACGATCTACAATCAGCCGGTTCTTATACCGATTTCGACGGTACGGTACACAATTCTGGTGCGGCTTACTGGGATTACTTCGGGGTTAATGCCCACATGTTCAATATCGAAGGCAAAAAGCTGACCGATTATAGTTATGACCTGGGAACCTGGCATATCGTTGCCCTAGACCAGGTCAGTGGATCAGTAAACACCCCTTCACTCAATTTCCTTACCACCGACCTGGCAGCACACGCCAATACCACATGCCAGCTGGTTTACTGGCATGTGCCCACCTACTCATCAGGAGCAACTCATGGAGATTCACCTGGCTTAAAACCAATCAACCAGGCTGAATATACCGCTGGGGTGGATATTCAGCTCAACGGTCATGACCACGATTACCAGCGCTTTTACCCCATCAACCCCAATGGGGTTCAGGACAATGCCAATGGGATCACAACGTTTGTTGATGGTATCGGAGGACAAGATAACCGAACTGGCTCACAACAATCGATCGCCCAAGCCGCCTCAGCTTTGTACCTGGATACGTTCCCCCCCGCAAATGGTCATGCGATCGGTGTGATCCAGTTCACCCTGCATACCACCTCGGCGGATTACAGGTTGTATGATGCCAATGATGGCTCGGTCCTCGATCAAGGAACGGTCGTTTGCCATTGAGAATTATTTTGGGGTGTTGAAGGTTAAAGGTTTCCACACCACATAAATAAAAAATGTAATCATGATACCTGCATCGATTTATGTAATGTAGAGACGTCCGGGTGGGGCGTCTATACAGAAGACAACTAAAGCGAGGAGAGAATTAATAGCCACCATCGGTGATGGCGGTTTTGAGAGCGCCTGTCGGGATCAATGACCCCGGCTAAAAAACCATTCCTAATTGCCTGATCACCTGATATCTTAAGGGGTATAATCGCTGTCTAATTTAATCGACAGCTAGCTAGATTTGCACTTTATTAATAAAACATTTGTGCTATAATCAATGTGTTATTACTCACTATCGATAGGCAATCATTGTGTACACAGAAATTGATAAGGAAACCATCCACGAATAAGACACAAATGCACGAATTACGCTCTGTAAACGGATAAATAACGGATACCTAGATGGACACCAGGCACAGGTTAGCGGACGCATTCTAACCAAATTGTCAGATTTATTTATAAGATTTTCTTCTTACGGACAAATTAGTGCGTAATTACATAAATAGGTAATTACTCACCATAACTGGCAATTTGCCACCTAAAGTACGGAACAAAGTGCAGATTGCTTCACCCAGCAGAGAACGCTGGGTTCGCAATTACAATTAAAAGGTTCTACGCGATGGATGCATAATGATCCTTTGAGAATAATTTACGAGATGGTGAGTACTTACCTCAATATATGGTCATTGAACTTACAAACGTGCAGATCATTCCCTACAAGGGGACTGAACTCAATCAGGAAACGGAATCACACAAGGGATTATGACAGCTAATGTCATTCGGGTGGTTGGTGCCCGCGTCCACAACTTAAAAAATATCACCGTCGAGATTCCCCGCGACAAGCTGGTGGTTATCACTGGGTTATCCGGCAGCGGTAAGTCGTCTCTCGCCTTCGATACCATCTTTGCCGAGGGTCAGCGCCGTTACGTCGAGTCGCTCTCGGCGTATGCACGCCAGTTCCTGGGTCAAATGGATAAACCCGACGTGGATTACATCGAGGGCTTATCCCCGGCGGTCTCCATCGACCAAAAAGGTGTGTCGCATAACCCCAGGTCAACAGTCGGTACGGTAACCGAGATCTACGATTACCTGCGTTTGCTATATGCCCGAGTGGGCATCCCGCACTGCCCCGAATGCGGGCGCGAAGTCAGCAAGCAGTCAGCCCAAGAGATCGTGGACGTGGTGGCTGCCTTGCCCGATTCAAGCCGGCTGCTGATCCTTTCCCCACTGGTGCGCGGCCGAAAAGGGACCCACCAGGCAGTATTGGAGGAAATCCGCAAGACCGGGTTCGTGCGTGGTAGGATCGACGGCACAGTGCACGAGCTGGACGAAGACATCCAGATGGACCGCTACAAGATCCACAACATCGAAGCGGTGGTGGACAGGGTGCTGATGCATCACGACCCTGACCCGGAGGAAAACAAGGCTTTCGTCACCCGCCTGACTGATTCGATCGAGACAGCGCTGAAATTCGGCGATGGCTACCTGATCGTGCAGGACATTACTGACCCAAAAATCCCGCGGGATATGTATTTCTCGGAACACCTAGCCTGCCCCGAGCACGGATCCGTCCTACCGGAGATCGAGCCGCGTACATTTTCATTCAACACTCCTCATGGCGCCTGCCCCGACTGCCAGGGATTGGGCGGCAAACTCGAGATCGATGCCGACCTGCTCATGCCAGACCAGGACCTGTCGCTGACGGATGGCGCCATCGCCAGCAGCGAGTGGAGTGGTCCTAAAGAAGAGGGCGGCTATTACTGGCAAAGCCTGGAAGCTGCTGCCCGATATTATGATATCGACCTGAGCGCCCCGGTGCGTGAGATACCCAAGGAAAAGCTGGATATCGTCTTATATGGCACGCGCGGCAAAGAGATCCCCATCACCTATAAGCGCGATGACAACCATGAATACAGCTTCGACCGCGAGTTCGAGGGAGTCATCGGGAACCTGATGCGCCGCTTCAACGAGACCAACTCGGAGTATATGCGCGAGAAGATCGGCACCTTCATGAGCATGCGCACCTGCCCCACTTGCGGTGGGAAGCGCCTGCGCCGTGAAGCCATCGCGGTGACGGTGAACGATAAAAACATCGTCGAAGTCACCGAGTGGCCCATTCTGGAGACGTTGAAATGGGTCGAGCAATTGTGCGGTGACACCACGCCTCTCACACAGCGCCAGCAGACCATCGCCGAGCGCATCCTGAAGGAAATCTCGGAACGGCTGGGGTTCCTGGTGGATGTAGGCTTGGATTACCTCACCTTGCGCCGCTCGGCAGGGTCGCTTTCTGGCGGGGAAGCCCAGCGCATCCGCCTGGCAACCCAGATCGGCTCACGATTGATGGGGGTGCTGTACGTATTGGATGAGCCCTCGATCGGATTACACCCACGAGATAATACCCGCCTGCTGCGCACTCTGAAGGGCTTGCGCGACCTGGGCAACTCGGTCATCGTTGTCGAGCATGACTCTGAGACGATCCTCTCGGCGGATTGGGTGCTCGACCTGGGCCCGGGGGCAGGCGAGCACGGTGGGAAAGTGGTGGCTGAAGGCACCGTGGAGGACATCCTCGCCAGTCCCGATTCTCTCACCGGGGCTTACCTCTCCGGACGGCTGCAGGTGGATATCCCACGCGATCGCCGTACCGGTAATGGGCGAAATATTACCATCGTCGGGGCACGCGAGAATAACCTTAAAAATATCAAGGTGAATATCCCATTAGGTAAATTCGTGTGCATCACCGGCGTGTCGGGCTCTGGCAAGTCCACCTTGATGATCGAGATCCTGTACAAAGCACTGGCAGCCAAGCTGCAAGGCGCTCATACCTTACCGGGGGATTTTGATCGCATCGATGGTATCGAATACGTGGACAAGGTGATCAATATCGATCAGTCGCCCATCGGGCGCACCCCGCGCTCCAACCCGGGTACCTATACCGGCCTGTTCGACCAGATCCGCACCCTGTTCGCCGAGCTGCCTGAAAGCAAAATGCGCGGTTACAAGCCAGGGCGCTTCTCATTCAACGTGCATGGCGGGCGCTGCGAAGCCTGCCAGGGGCAGGGACAGCTGCGAATCGAGATGCAGTTCCTGCCGGACGTGTACGTGCCCTGCGATGTGTGCCATGGAGCGCGCTTCAACCGGGAGACCCTGCAGGTGAGGTTCAAGAACCTGAACATCGCGGATGTGCTGGACCTGAGTGTAGACCGTGCCCTGGAGGTGTTCGAAGCCTTCCCAAACATGTTCTCCCGCCTCCAGACCTTGCAGGACGTAGGTCTGGGCTACATCCGCATCGGACAGCCCGCCCCATATTTATCGGGTGGAGAGGCCCAGCGGGTGAAGCTGGCGCGAGAGCTTTCCAAGCGAGCTACCGGGCGTACCGTATATGTGTTGGATGAACCATCCGTTGGTTTGCATGCTGCCGACGTGCACAAGCTGATCGAGGTGCTGCAGCGATTGGTGGATGCCGGCAACAGCGTGCTGATCATCGAGCACAACCTGGATATCATCAAGGTTGCCGACCATATCATCGACCTGGGACCGGAGGGGGGGGATGGTGGTGGTGCGCTGATCGCTGAAGGCACACCGGAAGAGATCTGCGAAGTCGATGCCTCGTACACAGCTAAATTCCTACGCCCTTATGTGTGCAAGGACGAGAATATGGAACCCATCAGGGTATAATGAAATTATGGAGTTGGATAAAAAGCTATACCGTAAAGTTTACGATGACTTGAAAAAATGGAATGAATTCGAGTCAATTCAGCGCTTGCTCGATGCCAGAAAGCTTACCCCTGAACAAGCATGGAGCCAATACTTAGCTTTGTGGAATCTCGTGGTGAAAAATAATCCTCAGATAAATGACCGCCTTCACCAACAAAAAATTTTAGAGTTACAGCCTTATTATGACGCACTTCAAAAACTATATAATTGGAAATAATCTCATGGAGCCGATGTTCCTTTCTCCTCTCCAAAAAATCGTTGCGACACTTGAAAGGTCGGGTTACCGCTACGCGCTGATTGGAGGCATTGCCCTCTCACAATGGAAAATAGTTCGGCTAACGATGATATCGACATAAAAATATTAGTTCCTAATTTGGATTACTCGTCGACAAGAAATTTTCTCCACACAGCTTTCCCCGAAGTTGGTCGCACGGGTGCTCCTCCAAATCCATATATTGTTTCAGTCAGGATTGAAGACGTTATCGTTGATTTTCTGCTCTGCTTGCCAGGATATGAGGAAAAAATAATTGAGCGTGCAACCCAAAGGACGCTCGGTAATCTCCCTGTATGGGTTTCAACGCCTGAAGATTTGATCATTCAAAAAGCAATCACAAGACGGTCCAAGGACTGGCAGGACGTTGAAGAGTTATTAATCGTGCAATACGAAGATTTAGATTACGAATATATCGAAAATTGGCTCAATCAATTTGCAGAGGCTTTAGAACAACCGGAAATATTGACGCATTATCATATTTTGGTGGAGAAGGCTTCCCACATCCATGGGGGAAACTAATTCGTCCATGTCATCTGTTTCACGTTTCAACCTGATTATTAGAGTTCTCCAAACCTAGTAGATAATAAATTAAAGAAACAATTCAGTTCTGAAAACAAAACGGTAAACAAATAGCCTTAGCTGTTCGCCAATAATCCCTGGTCGATCACGATTTCAACACGTTTTTATCCGTGCAATTCCCCCCACTCATCCATCAAGCCTTCGATCTCCTTCTGCACCCTGACATATTCCGTGCCCAGCTTCTGCACCCTGGCGGCATCGACGGGTGGGTTTTCCAACCGGTGACCCAGGACTGCCAGCTCAGCCTCCAGCTGATCGATCAACGTTTCCACTTCTTTCAGGCGGGCACGCTTACGTTTATCCTCGGCTGAAGCTACGGGTTTATGAGGGATCACTTTTACCTCACTATTGTTTCCCTTGGCTTCCTGCTCTGCCAGGCGGTCTGCTTCTAGCTTCTGGTGGTACTGGCTGTAGCTGCCCTTGAACGTGCGGAGGATGCCTTTCGCTTCATCAATCTCCCAGACCTGGGTGGCGAGCGCATCGATCAGGTAGCGGTCATGCGAAACAAGCAGGATGGTGCCCTGGAATTGGTCCAGTACTTCTTGTAATATCTCCTGAGAGGGGATATCCAGATGGTTGGTGGGCTCGTCCAGCAGGAGCAGATTGGCGCCGGATAAAGCCAGTTTGGCCAGCGCCAGCCGGCCACGCTCACCCCCTGAAAGCACCTCCACCAGCTTGAACACGTCCTCGCCAGTGAAGAGGAATTTTGCCAGGTAGTTGCGGATGTCTGCCAGCAGCATCTTGGGTGCGATCGAATCGATCTCTTGAACCAGGGTACGTTCGGGATGTAGATCTTCATGCGCCTGGGCAAAATAACCCACATTCAAGCTGGCACCCAGCTCCACTTCACCCGCCAGTGGCGGGATCTTCTCCAGGATCGTTTTGAGGAAGGTGGTCTTTCCGGCACCGTTCGGGCCGATCAGGGCAGTGCACTGTAGGCGGCGCAGCTCAATCTCTCCAGCAAAAAACAGGAGCTTACCAGGATAACCAATCTGCAGCTCATGTGTGCGAAGGACGATCTCACCACTACGCTGGTCGGCATGCAGGCGTAAATGCAGGTGGGGAGGCCGGTTGCTCGGCTCACGCAGGGCATTAATCCGGCGCTCGGCTTCCTCAGGGCTGAGCATGCTGGTGGTGGTATCCACACTTCGGCTCAGCTCAGCCCATTTTGTTGTCGTGGCTGCCTGCACACCCACCTGCTCAATCGCCTGGAGATGGCGCGTAAGCCGTCGCAGGCGACCCTTTGCCTGGGTGACATTCTGCCCGGAGATGTTCTTCTTGATGTAATCCAGGTCCTTATCGAGCTTCTCTTTCTCAGCCTCGAACACTTCCCGACGGCGCTCCCAGCGCTCGGTGCGCTGGTCAACATAAGCCGAATAATTTCCGTGATAAATTTCGAAACCTGAGCGGGTCATCTCCCAGATGGTATCCACCACCTGGTCGAGAAAATAGCGGTCATGCGAGACGATCAGGGTGGCTCCTTCCCACAGGCGGAGGTAATCTTCCAGCCACTCCACGGCAGCAATATCGAGGTGGTTGGTTGGCTCATCCAAGATGAGTAAGTCGGGCTCCGCTAACAGCAAGCGAGCCAGCAGGGCGCGTGTGCGCTCGCCGCCCGACAATCGGGATAATGGTGACTGGTATTCTTCGGGAGTGAAACCCAGACCGGTGAGCACCTGCTGGATGCGCAGGGTGTAGGTATATCCGCCCCGGTGCTCGAATTCAGCCTGCAGACGACCATACTTCTCCAACACCTGGCCTACCTGTTCGGGCACCGCCATGGCATGCTCGAGCCGCTGCAGCTCGGTTTCCATCTCCCTCACTGGCTGGAACGGGACCAAACATTCCTCCCACAGGGTGTGCGATGTTTTAAGCCCCGCTTCCTGCGCCAGGTGTCCGATTGTCAGGTTGCGCGCCTGGCTGACCTCCCCCGCAGATGGTTCCTCCTCCCCCGCCAGGATACGCAGCAGGGTGGTCTTGCCGATACCATTCGGACCGATAATCGCAATGCGGGCGTGGTGCGGAATACTGAGCGAGATACCTGAAAAGATATCGCGCGCTCCGAAAGATTTAGCAAGATTGTGTGCAGTGATCAGAGACATAGAACAGGGATGCGTTCCTTAATAAAAACTCATGGAACCAGAATGGATAATAATTCGTCATCAAACCATCCCAGGCGGTGGCATTTTTCATGCAACAGTGTCTGAATATATGCAATATCATGTCTAAAAGGATAGGCTACGCCAGCCTGGATGTATAATTATGCCACAACAATTCATCACAACCCGTATTCAAACACCTGCTACATGTTATAATCCGACTTCGATGGACGAATATAATCCCATAGATATTAACCAGAGATCATCCCCCAGGCGACGCGGTTCACAACCATTTCGAATGAACCCAGTATTGTGGGGGCTGTTGATAATCTTTCTCATCACCTTATCTGCCACGGTTTATTTAACCTATTCGGTGGTACGTGGTGCCACAGCTGAGAGCTATTCTCAAAGCACTGAGTCACCGCTGTCATTAACCGAGTCCCCGAATGTCAATCAGCCTAATGTGAATGTCAATGCCCCGCTGCAGGCGGAGAACGGCCCAACACCCGTCCCTTGGGATGGCGCCAACCGGGTGAACATCCTGGTGATGGGTTTGGATTACCGAGATTGGGAAGGCGAAGGTCCGTCACGCACCGATACCATGATGCTACTCACGCTGGATCCTGTCTCCCGTACTGCCGGAATGCTCTCCATTCCACGCGATCTGTGGGTCAACGTACCAGGCTATGATTATGGCAAGATCAACACGGCATACTATCTGGGCGAATTGTACAAACTACCTGGTGGTGGTCCTGCTCTGGCTGAGCAAACGGTAAACGAGCTGCTGGGAGTAGACACAAATTATTACGCCCAGATCGATTTTTCAGCGTTCGAGAATTTCATCGACCAAATCGGCGGCATTGATGTAGAAGTGCCTTACGAGCTGACAGTAGACCCAATCGGTCCGGGTAATACGGTCACCCTTCCTGCGGGGGTCCAACACCTGGATGGACCAACTGCCCTGGCTTACGCCCGCAACCGTGATACATGGGGCGCAGATTTCGATCGTGCTGACCGGCAGCAGCAAGTGATCATGGCGATATTCGACAAGCTAACCTCGCTGGGAAACTTACCCAAGCTGATCGCCAATGCACCAACGATCTATAACAATTTGCGCTACGGTATCCACACCAACCTGACCCTGAAGGAAATCATTTCACTGGCATGGACGGTGTCTCAAATCCCACGTGAAAATATCAAACGCGGCATTATCGGTCCGAATGAAACCACGCGAACTTTCTCACCCGACGGATTGGATATTCTTCTTCCAGATATTGATGCAGTGCGGGCAGTGCGCGACCAGGTGTTTTCCACTGATGCCGGCACCACCGGTGAAGCACCAGTGGCTACCCTTTACATCAGCAACCCGGAAGAATTACGCGCTGCAGAGAATGCCAGCGTATCAGTGCTGAATGCCACCACGACCGCCGGATTGGCTTCTGTGACCAGCGATTACCTGAGCACAAAAGGGATTAATGTATCGGTCACGGGCAACGCCGAAGAAAAATCGGACAGCACCGTGATCATAGACTACACCGGTAAACCCTACACCGTGCAATACCTGGTCGAATTGTTGAATATTCAGCCAAATAGCATCTACAGCCGTTATGACCCCAACAGTCAAACGGACATCGCCATCCTGCTGGGAACGGACTGGGCCGATAACAATACCATGCCTTGAGAATAAAATAAATGATGCATAAATCCCCTACGCCACTTAAAGTAGGTTTATTAAGCTTGTTCGTCCTAGCCGCGATTTTCGCGGCTTATGCTGCCTATACAAAGTCATACGATTTCTTCCTATCGTTCAATGTCGCCCAAATACCGGGCCTGGCCATTCAGGCTACTACCACGACGGCTCCCAGTATCGACGGTACCTCTGCACCCACACCTGTGCCTACCTCACCCTCATCTGACCCGCTCCCCGCGTCGTGGGATGGTGCCAGCCGGGTGACTATGCTGGTGATGGGGTTGGATTACCGGGATTGGGAAAGTGCTGATGGCCCTCCCCGCACGGATACGATGATCCTGCTCACCATAGATCCGTTGACAAAGACTGCCGGGATGTTAAATATCCCGCGTGACTTGTGGGTCAATATCCCCGGGTTCGAATATGGACGGATAAACACTGCTTACCCGTTGGGGATCGCTTATAACGTCCCAGGCGGAGGTCCACAACAAGCCATGGATACGGTCGAATTGCTGCTGGGTGTACCGATCGATTACTATGCCATCATCGACTTTGGCGCTTTCGAGAAGTTTATCGATGAGCTGGGGGGAATCAACGTGAAAGTAGATACCGAGATCAGCGTAGACCCGATCGGTCCGGCGAACACGGTGGTATTAAAGCCTGGAAACTACTTATTGAACGGACCGACTGCCCTGGCATATGCACGCGCCCGCCACACTGATGGCGGCGATTTTGATCGTGCCCAACGCCAACAGCAAGTCATCCTGGCCATCCGCGACCGTATCGTGGATCTGGGTCCAGCCCAGGTGGCAGCGAAAGTTCCTGCCCTTTACAATGAATTAGCTGCAGGCATCCACACCAATCTGTCGCTGAATGATGCATTGAAACTCGGCTGGCTGGCGTTGGATATCCCCATGTCCAGCGTTCAACGTGGAGCGATTGCGCCACCCAATGCAGTCGGGTTCGCTAAATCTCCGGATGGCGCACAGGACATCCTCATCCCGGTGCCCGACCAGATCCGCCTGATCCGCGACCAGGTTTTCGCCTCTAGCAATATGGCCAGCCCGGGGTTGACCTCAGGGGATGCACGTGCCAATATGCAGGCTGAAGGAGCGTCGATCGTAGTGGCCAATGGTACGTATACCGAGGGTCTTGCCCAGGAGACGCAGGCTTACCTGCAGTCACAAGGCGCCAACGTGGTTGGTACGCAGAACAGTGAATACAACACCTACACACAGATCATCGACTACACCGGCAATCCGTACACCGATAAGTACCTGGTTGACCTGATGAAGATATCACCTTACAGCATCTCACTGCAGTATGACCCGAACAGCCAGGTGGATGTGCTGGTCATCCTTGGAGATGACTGGGCTGGCAGCAACCCCATGCCGTAAGGTTATTAACGACTTTATACTCGGCCGCTGGATAATCTCAATTACCTTTTTCGCTATATAATAACTGTATTGATCTGACCGATCTCGAAATGATACAAACGAGGAGGAGCCCCATAAAGATCTCGAAAAGGATGTCGGGCTTATGTATACTAATTTGCTCATTAATCCTGCTGTCTAGCTGCACCAATCAGCAGGCTATTGAAACCATTTCTGAAATCCCACCTGCGAGCCCCGAGGGTGTAATTGTTGTAGCTCCAACGAAGTCAATCCCATCACCGATCTCCTCCACAGCAACCCAATTATCCACAACCACTTCAACCTTCGCTCCTACACCCACATTGACACTTACACCTACAAAGGGGCCAACTCAATTGCTCACCACCACACCAACATTGACGCCCGAATTGGCCATTACCTCATTGGTTCCAGGCTTTTACAGCAGCGGGGGATGTCTTGACATGACCATTGTTAAAAAGACAAATTATGGCTGGCCATGGGTCAGTTTTACCTGGTGTGTGGAGTATGTTGAGATCCACCCGGATGGCTCAATGATATTCGTCCTATCCTGGAAATTCTTTGATTCGTCCGAAGGAGTTAGTGAGGTGACTAAAAGGTCGGACGTCAATAACCCCAAGATGTATCTTACGGATAACCTGGGTAACCGCTACGACTCAATTATTGTAAGTGGGGATGCCGCCGATGATATCGTAATGCAAAAAGATATCACCTACTATGGCACATTTACATTCCGCCCCCCCAAGCCAGGTGCTAATCGATTCACCTTCCATGATGATGATAATTCAAAAGAAATCCCTGATATCCTCTTGCTCGAACCAAATATTTATATTTATGAAATTGACTTAAAAGACTCTCCGATAGCGGCGAGTTATTACTCAGATAAGTGGACGGCGTCTCAGACCAAGCAAGGCGGATTCAAGCTGACCCACACAAAAAATGCCAACTGTGAGATCACTGAAGCCGCACCAGGGGAACCCCAGGGTGCATTAATCAACACCATCGATATCGGTGCGCTGAAGTACGACATTTACAGAACCCAGCAGGATAAGTGGTCGTTGCGTGAGTACGTCCTGGTGGGTGGACTGGACGAGGCCGCGCTGGCAACAAAACCGATGCTCCAGGTGACCATACCGTATGACAATTCAGCGGAATGCCTTGATGCTGTGGGCACTGTCCTGGCTTCATTGCATATACCATCACATTAATATCATCCGTATATTCTTGGCAATGGCTGTGAATCTACACATCCTGGTGTGATCTGAGCGGGCAGCATCCTGTCGTCCATGTAATTCGTATCACCATAAAGGTATATCCGAGGAGAAAACGATGTCGACCCATAGGAATCAATTTGCCTGGTTGGCTGTACTGCTGATCCTGAGCCTGACAGCTGCTGCTATCCCCAGGATTGTCTCTGCCAGCCTGCAGCCTGACAGCCCGCTTCCGACCCCAGTAGCCCCAGAACCCTACCCCAATAGTGATGTATATCCGGCAGTCGTATACCTGGCAACAGCTACCGACCTGCAGGTGCTGTATGACCTTAAGATCGATATTGGAGACATGCAGCTGGCGAACGGTACCCGCAACCCAGTGGTTTCTGGTTTCGAGCCCTCCATTGCCACGGTATACATCAATCCGCCCCAGTCAGCGGCATTAAGCCAGGCAGGATTAACCCCCATCCCTATCCTCAATGAAGGCTACCGCAGCTTTTTGGCATATGGTCCTGGTTCGGGTGCGCCTAATGCCTGGCCCACTTTTGAGGAATATGTCACCCGCATGCAGACTTTGGCGGCTACTCACCCTAACATCGTCAGCCTGGAGAGTATTGGTAAATCAGTCAATGGACTTGATCTGTGGTGCATGGAGGTAAGTGACAACCCAGGCATGGATGAAAACGAGCCCGAGTTCAAATACACCGCCAGCCCATCATGGGGATGAAACCACCGGTATTGAGATGACGATACGCTTTGCCGAGCTACTGGCAAACAGCTACGGCACCGACCCCGTTATCACCGATATGGTCGATAAAATGGAAATCTGGTTGTGCCCGATCTACAACCCGGATGGATATGTGAGTGGTGACCGTTATAACGATAATGGATACGACCTCAACCGCAATTACCCCGACCGTTTCGAAGGTCCTCCAGTTTCTCTACAACCTGAAACGCAATACTTTATGGAACTTTGAGGATGACGCACCGGTTTGTGATGGGTGCCAATTACCACGGCGGAGAGCAGGTGCTCAACTATCCATGGGATGCGGTAGCTGCCCCTGGTGATCCGATGATCCCCGCCTATGCTCCGGATGACCAGCTATTCTTCGACTTTGGTACTGGGTTACACATTCGCGTAACCCAGACTTGTGGAATAACCCCAGCTTTGAGTATGGCATCACCCGCGGTTGGGAATGGTACAAATCTGGGGCGGTATGCAGGATTGGGATTATTACTACCATGGTGAACATCACGTCACCCTTGAAATTTCTGATATCAAGAGCCCTCCCTATACACAAATGAATTCATATTGGGAAGAAAACCGCGACGCCATGCTGTGGTGGCTGCAGCGAGTCTGGACCGGTTTGGGCGGGGAGGTTTTGGACGCACGCAACAACACACCGCTGGATGCCACCGTCACCCTGGTAGGCAGGGATGTTCCCAACACTATCCTCACCGACCCAGCAGTGGGAGATTACCACCGCGTGATCCAAGATGGCACTTACACCCTGGAAGCCAGCGCTGAGGGCTACCTGAGCCAGACTGCCGATATCAGCGTGTTCTCAGGCACGCTGACCACCCGGGATTTTTATATGTGCCCCGAAATACCGTGGGTTGTCTCAGGGACGATCACTGACTCGGTTAGCGGGTTACCACTCGAAGCTAATATCGAGTTTACCGGCTCACGCCAGGTAACATCCAGTGACCCTGCCAACGGCCAATATTCCATTTCCGTATGCCCTTCCACCTATACCATGCACGTTTCGGCACCCTGGCATTATCCGCAGGACCGTGAAGTGAACATCGATCACAACCAGGTGCAGAATTTTAGCCTCGACCCCACCCCCAACTTGAGCCCTTCCAGCAAGCATGTCTCCTCCACTTCGGTAGTGCCCGGAGATGTGGTCCAGTATCAGCTGCATGTGGAAAACCTCGGCTTGACCAGCCTGGTTATCGTCACCGATACGCTGCCGATATCACTAACCTGGACAGGTGACCTGACAGCCACGCAGGGAATCCCCATTTTCGACAACGGTCAAATCCTGTGGCAGGGCGATGTGGCTCCCGGCGAGCCGGTGACAATCACATACGGTATCACGGTGAACCAGTGCTTACCGGCAGGGACCTCTATTCTGAACATCGCACAATTCGATGACGGGGTGAACGGCATCATTACCGGCAAGGTGACGCTGGACGTCGGGAATGCCCCTCCGAGCGTGCCGGCCTATCCATCGCCGTTCGATGGAGCCAACCAGCAGCCGATCACCAGCACCCTGAGCTGGATAAGCACGGACCTGAATTGCGACCCGCTCACCTATGATATTGCCTTCGGTACAGTCTCGCCACCGCCGTTGTTCGAATATGGTCTGACCATGCCGTTTTATGATCCGGGTATATTGAACCTTGCGAGTACCTATTACTGGAAGGTGATTGCCCATGATGGTGAATACCAGGTTATTGGACCTGTTTGGAGCTTCAGCACGACAGATGGCCTGAAAAGGACATGGTTGCCGCTGTCAAACAAGGGCGATTAATCGCTGCCGTATTGGGAATGCCAGAAGGTGTAGGTCTTCTTTGCATACATGCGCAAGTCTGACCTCGCCATCCATTGGAGGGCGCAGTTCCCCGCGCAAGAGAGACCCGCTCATGACACGATGCCAGGTGCACAGGACGGGCAGGTCTGATACAGGCATCAAGAGGGTGGAGTCACGGAGTAATCGTTATCACGCTCTTTGGCTGGGTAATATGTGTAGACCTGCCCCTACTCATGATTGAGAATCACCCATAAGTCACCGCAAGACATACTATGATGGGCAGGTCTGATTCAGGCATCAAGGGGGTGTATGCACAGAGTTATAATTATTGAGCTATTGGGCTGGATCAGACGGGGAGTCCTGCCCCTAAGTTGAAATAAGCCGATGGATATCAATAAAAATGGGGCACGGTGTTCACCGTGCCCCAAATTTATTCTCTTACAAAAGATGGTTATCTACGGACGAACGGTAATAGGCTGTTGTATATCACCTTCGCCGTGGTTGTAACTGTGGCGGTCTGCCAGACCGAAGAATCCAGGATGGAGGTGATTTTCAATGTGGTACCATCGAAATCCCCACGGGCAACTCCTTCAGGCACAGTCACCAGGACGGTTACGATAATATTCGCTCCTGGAGCCAGCGGCCCGGTGTTATCTCCACCCGGTAGGGTAGCCGTCCACACTCCGCTCACCGCCAGGGCAAACGAGTCAGTGTAATCACCCGTGTTGGTCACCGTGAACTCATAACTGACCACATCCAGTGGCATGCCGGTCTGACCTACCGGCGCATCCACCGTTCCTGCCGGGTTCACGTTCGCCAGGGTCGTGCCCGTGGCTGTGTCGTTGCCTCCCACTGAACCTTGAGCGGTCAAGGTGAAAGTGTCATCAGCAATGATCACGTCTGGGATGTTCGGGATGGTAACTTCCACCGGAACAGGCGTGGAGGCACCGGGTGCCAACACGCCGGTAGAGGTAGGCGCAACGGTTGGCCAGAGGGCAGCTACACTCAGCAGGACATCCTGCTCCACATCGGCTTCATTGGTCACTGTGTAGACATAACTCACCTGCATGCCGGGTTCACCGGTCTTGCTCTGGTCATCAGGGGCGAGGGATACCGCAGGTGCGGTAACGCAACCACCGAAGAAGTCCACCGCGGTGCCCATGACGGAAGACCGGTCAGCCAATGCCGGAATTGCTTCGAAGGGGTAGCCGAAAAAGACAGTGTTGAAACTCTCCCCATCGTAACTCACTGCGGCATTGCCCTGGTCCCCAGTGAAAGCGACCTGCCCCTGGGCGTCAGGAGTGACAATGTCGGAGTAGTTGGTGAAGGGATAGCTCAACTCGTAGGGACCCAAACCGGTAAACACATTCTGACCGGTAACCGTGGTCTGAGCGACGTCACTGGTAAAGGATAAGATGTGCAGGTAATTCTGCCCAAAGGACGTGATACCCATCTCAAAGAGATAGTCCTGACTGGAGAGGAAAAAGTTACCGCCTGCATCAAGGTACGATCCTAAAGCAGATTCGTTCGATCCTGTGAATGAATCCGAATACGGGTAGCCTGTGAACCAGATCACATTCTTGTAACCTGACAGATTAGCCGGTGCGGGATCTCCTTGTGTGCCAGTATCCCATACATTGTAGCCGTACCCGAGATTATCCAAGGCACTGGTGTATGAGGCGCGCACATCCGGTCCATCCTGGTCATCATCCACGAGCAGGATACAAGGGAGCGGGTCAAGGCTGAAGTTCTGGGTGAGATCATCATTTACCTCAACCACCAGCTCTTGACTCAAGTGGGAAGGCGCGCTTGCCAGCAAATGCCAGGTGCCCTGGGCGACCGTCAGGCTGTAGAAGCCATCCGGGCCAGTATTTACCGGCGGTACAGGCGCATCGGTGAACTGGACTGTTCCTTCCAGGGGGTCACCAGTGACAGAGTCATAGACATGCCCGCTTACCGTAAATGTTGGTGCAGCGACCAGCTCGAAATCCCGAGTCGTCACTGAGTTGGTGACAACATCCACTCCGGTTATTTCCTGGGATAAATACCCATAAGTTGAGGCAGTTACTGTATAGGTGCCAACTGCGACAGTCATGGTGTAATATCCGCTGACATCGGTCAGATCGTTCCAGGTAAATCCGGCTTCATGTACAGCTTTGACATTTACATTTTGAATCGGATCACCTGAAGCCGAATCGGTAACAGTACCATCCAGCTTACCAGCGCCGCCCATGGAGATCGCTTCCTGTACCGCTGCCAGAGCGTCGATGGTACCAAAACCCCAATCATTGTTGGGTCCGGTAGTGTAATCACCACCACAGTTGGAGCCACCCTGTCCGGCCAGAGGTACTGCGGTATCATGGATGATCTGCATGGTTTCTGCCACACGCCCACGTAAGGCAGGGTTGGCAGACCACATCAATCCAATCAGACCTGTAGCATGCGGACCAGCCATGCTTGTACCAGACCAGCCACCTTCATAGCCACCACCAGGGACAGATGAGCGGATGTTTTCACCTGGAGCCATAATATCGGGGAAGTATTCGCCTGGATCGAGCGAGGAAGGACCGCGGCTGGAGAAACCAGTGATCGTACCTGGGAAAGGAGGAACATGGTTCACCGAGCCGGTGGTCAATACTTCCACATAGTCACCAGGGCTGCGCAAGCTTGAGCACCCGGAACCTTCGTTCCCGGCGGATACCTCAACTAAAATCCCAGCTGCCTGGAGGTTATTGATCGCAGTGCGGAATTGGTTTTGCCCACCACCCCAGTAACCCCAGGAGTTATTGATTGCATCCGGGGCCATATCTGGGCGAGGGTTGCTGTGAGTCAGGTCCCAGGGAGCCAGGTCCCACTCAAAGCAGGTCAGGAAGGTATTGTCAGAACCACTACCACCATCGGTCATATTTTTACAGTGGACGGTTTGTGCCCCCGGAGCCACACCGATCTGGTTATCAGCTCCATCATCGCCCATCATGGTGCCCGTTGTGTGGGTACCGTGGCCGAATCCGTCCCACGGATCATTGGGATAGGTACCGGTCGCATCCCACCAGTTGTAATTATTGTCATAGGAAGTACATGTGGGAGGATCCACACAGCCGCGATAGCGAGCTTTAATTGCCGGGTGAGTCTCATCCAAACCAGTGTCATTCCCTGCAACAACCGTTCCCTGACCTGTATAGCCTAAAGCCCAAACCGCGGGTGCATTGATGAAGGATATATTAGGTTCAATGCCGGTCGGAGTATTGGGAGCCTTGGGATCGATCATTGGCTTATCAAGCTGGTAGGTATGATTGCCACTGATTTGCGAGACATCCTTGCGGTCAGCAATCGCCATCGCCAGATTAAGTGTGCCTGCTTTTACCAGAATGGTATTCACAATGTAAAAGCTGCTATATGCCACTCCCTGGCTGTCCAGGTATGCGCGCAGGTCTGCCTGGCTGCGGTCAGCCGTCGCTAGCAGCGTTCGGAATACGTAAGCGCCTTTTTCTTCTTTTGTCGCCAGATTATCAGCGGAGCTTAAATCTGCCTGCTCTGCCATGGTCACAAAGAAATCGGCTTTGCCTGAATTAAGCTGGGTGAGAACTTGGGATTCAAATTTTGCGGTTGAATCAACTTGAAGATTGGCGGATTGGGGTGAGCTGGCCAGAATGGAGCCTGAACTCGTCCACGCAAGCAACATACCAGCAATTAATAGTATAGAAAATATCCTCTGAAAATACTTCATCGGGCTTTCTCCTTATATATTGATGATTTATCGGTGAATAGGGCGATCAATAATACGATACCGTTACTGCAACAGGATTAGCTGTTTCCAGTGTTGCTACCTCCTCTCTTACAATTAAACTTATCGAAGACCAAGCTTGATTTAATCAGAATTAATCATACCATATAATAATCCCTGAAAGCCGGGGAGGCGGTATCCTATTTGGAGATAATTATCTGATGGTGGAAAGCTCGCTTCTGAAAAGGGTTTATTTTATGCCTTGATAAACGGAGGCGGTTAACTGCCACAGCAGGTATGAAACTCCCGATCCAAGAGCAAACCCGAAAATGGCAATCACCAGACTCACCCCAGGAGAAGTAGATTGATGTGTCAGCCAATAAACGATTAGCATGGGAATTCCAGCAACCAACGCACCCAGTAACAACCCAACTGCACCAGGTTGCGCTGCCTGACCAGACAATAATTCACTGCTATGGCATTTGCGAAGGATATCAAAGGAGGCTGCCAGAATAACGGAAATAATTGCCACCGGTGTCAGTAAAATAAAAGTGGCTGGAGGTGAAAAACCCGATACAGCACCAAATCCGATTGCGAGCCAGGTAATAGCTATAATCAGGGACACTGGTATGACGAATTCTGCAATCAATGCCGCTCGCCCAGAAACGGCCAGCTGCCGGCTGATCACCCATAATTCCAAGTCTGACCGAAGGCGTTCCGTACCGCGCTGCCCGACAAACCAACACCAGATAATCCAAGCCCAAATTCGCGTGCCCCAATCTGGTGCAACCACCAATACAACGCTTATCCCGAATATAGCCAGCCAGGCTATCGCCTGGCCGAAACTCATCGATCTCGGAGAGATTACAGCATCCTTCCACACCAGTGACCAGGCACCAGGTCGTCCCGGTATGCTGCTCGGCGGATGCTGAACGCCAAGCCGTTTGCGGATTCTCATTCGTTCGGCGAGGCGCGCGTCTGCGAACAAGCTCGCCTGCTGATAAGCCCGCATGGGACCTGATTCTTGAGCTGCCCGGCTGAGGTTTAGCCTCGGACTGGCGTAATAGAGCGCTAGCAAACTGACCAGTGCCAGGATCAGCGCCAGAACAAACCCAATCAGCCAACTTAGCCCGCCGAAACTTGCAGAGAGGGGAAAAATCACCGGCCATAATATAATTCTTAATAATCCCTGATTTGTGAAACCCAGGCTGATCATAATCAGGGCGAATCCAATAGGAAGCCAAGCCAGGGCGGGTATATCCTGATTGCCGCGCAACCGCAATGCCCCAAGTGTGTAAACCCCCGCCTTGAACGACAGGTGTAGTGGCAGTATGATACTGGTTACGCTGAAAGCTGCCAGCCAATATCTGGGAAGATAGCTCCACAAAAAAGGTCCCTTTTCCGTCAGCTGAAGACTGGAAAAACACAACACTACAGCCAGTGCCACAAACGGCAGGCAAGCCGGCAACCAATCTCCCAACAACCAGGCAAGTGCCACTTGCCGGCGATCCACTGGTGTCTGGCAGATTAAACCGGCATCTTCCTCTGAAAACACAAACGGACTTCTCCGGCAAGCCTGATAAGCCCGCACAACTGCATCCAATAATAATCCTACTACGAGAATGAGCACTGCTGCCGCGACAGGCGCTAGTCCCTTAAAAAAGGATAAAACCCATATCCCCACATCTGCCAGAAGCACCAGGACGGAAAACCCCCACAAACAGAAGAAGATAACAACGTAGATCAGGTAGAGTTTGTGGCTTATTGAATGATCTCGCGGATCATAACCGACGATGGCAGTCCAAAACCTCATTCGGCTCACCAACTCACGCGAGCGCACCATCCTGATCGCATTCATCTAAGCAGTAATCACCTCGCCATGCTCCATCCGCCACCGTGTCCCATCGAGTGCATCCAAAACATTCATATCGTGGCTGGAAAGTAAAATTGCGCATCCACTTGCCCGAAGGGTTTTTAGCTTATCCAATAAAAACATCACACTCTCTGGATCAAGGGCTGATGTGGGTTCATCCAAAATCAGCACCTTGAACGGCCGGATCAACGCCAGAGAGATGCCTAGTTTTAAACGCATCCCGCGGGAGAGGTTATGAGGGTACATGTCACGGTTGTCCCACAAACCAAATTCGCGCAACAGGCTTTCTGCCCGCGCTTCCCAACCTTTTTCTACTCTGAAAGCCAGGCAGATAAACCGCATGTGTTCCCAGGTAGTTAATTCCAGGTAAAAGCGAGGTACATCGGGGACAAACGCCAGACGCTGCTTGGCGGAAACCTCATCCTGGTACAGGTCGTACCCCGCCACGATTACATTCCCCTTGGTGGGCCGCAGCAACCCGGCAAGACAGCACAGCAGGGTGGTCTTCCCTGAGCCGTTAGGACCGGTCAGGATGATCAGCTCACCTGGTTCGATTTTTATATCCAACGGACTGACCGCCTGAAATTCTCCGAAGGAGCGGCTAAGTCTTATCGTTTGTAAGGGTGGATGATCCATTATGGTTGATTGAACGTCAGCATCCATGACCCCCAAAAGCGGCTGCCATCTTCAGCGACACATTCCGTGGCGGTTAGATCATTCACCTCTTGACCACCGTCTGCCATGTGGACTGAATATACAACGTTAGGGGTCATCAAGAAATCTCCATACCCGAGACCAAGCTCAGGTTGTAAACCTGTGAAGAAGTGATCCTCACCTTCGTCCCACGTGACCACCAGCTCAACGCCGGGCACGGGTTGCCCGGCAGCATCCTGGACTTTCACCTGGATCAGCGGATCGGGTTGGTCAATATTGCACACCAACGAGGAATCCTGTAAAACGAATGGGGCACCAGGTGTGGGAGAGAATTTGACGGTTGGTACTGGTCCGGAAGTGGTAGATGTTATCGGGGTCTGCTGCAAGTCATGGGGAGGAACATTCTCCTGTTGAGCTTCACCAGAGGTGGTCATCGAAGGATTGGCTGTGGTTAAATTGGGTGAAGCAGTTAGCGCTTGCTTCGCCAGAGCGGTTGCCAGAAGACTCAGAGCGCGAACTTCAGCTTCAGGTCGACCTTCAGCCAGCGCACGTTGAGCTTGCATCGCGATGCTTTGGGCTGGGTTGTCATCTTTCAGCTCTTTCAACCGATCCATTGCTCGGAGCAAGTCACTGCTATACATGTAAGCAGCCGCAACGAGGGCACGATATTCATCTCGATAATCTGCTCTTAGTGCATAGGGAGGCGCATCCACATACTTTACCGGGCTGATGACCCAGGAATAGAACAAACCCATCGCTACCCCCAAGACTGCGCCGGTTAACAGGTACCACGAGCCTCTGCGTTCCCGCCTCATGGAGTGGGAACCTCCAGGTTCGGGTTCCAGGTCAATAAATCTTCACCTAACAGCTGAATAACAGCCATATCTTGAGGTGCATATTGATGCTGCAGGCCATAATTCAGAGCGTTCGCAACAATATCACTGGGTGCAGAGCTCCCCAGGCGCGCCAAACGCCTGACGGCGAGACCCAGATCATGATCCACCTGGTACGCCTCGGCGCACATCAATACGTAATCCGTCTGGTAATCCGAGCGGAGTGAATCCGGTGCGATGTCCACATACTCAACCGGATTAACCACCCAGCCATAAAACAACCCTGCTGCGGCTCCGAGGATAACGGCAATCAGGAATTTTGTCCAACGCGACATCGTTGCCTCACACTCTGAATTTATTCGTTCCTGCGGTCATGCTGCTACCAGGAATTCTACCATTGCCGCTTGCTATTGGATGGAAAATCCTGTACAATCTATTCATCAACCTGCCGATACCTTAACAGCTGTCCAATGACCAAAGGAGGGAAGCCAACATGGATATTATCAAGGTTTCAGGCACCTCTCGTACCTCAGCTGTAGCTGGGGCTATCGCGGGGGTCGTCCGCGAAAATAAACGTGCTGAAGTCCAGGCAATCGGAGCAAGCGCAATCAATCAGGCTGTAAAAGCAATGGCACTGGCACGAGGCTACCTTAGCGGTGACGGTTTCGACATCGTAGTGATCCCTGAATTTGTAGATGTGCAAATCGAGGACAAAGTCCGTACAGCGATAAAATTCACAGTCGAGCCCCGCTGAGGAGCATCAACCACCACCCACGGCTGACTTTAACTGATCGAAATTCCACATCCAAGCCATCCGATTAATAAAATCCGCCAGGGAAGAGGATTTCTCGCGCAGCAAACGCACCGCCGACCCAACCGGGTCTGCTCCTGCCGCACCTTGCGGTTGGTCGGCATAAGCGCCATAAAAAGCAAAGTAGGCTTGGTTAAGCTTGCGGATATGGTAACCATTCTCCCAGAAAAATACCCTGCGCTGTTCCATATAACTCTCTGCAGTCTGGATTTTTCCTTGTGCCAATAGTCCATCAACCTTCAGCCGGGTCTGGTGCATTTCAGAATTAAAATCAAACGGTGGAGGAACCTCACTTTGACTCTGGTTACTCTCCGTAGGGGCAGGAGGGGCTTCGGGAGGCAATAATTCAGGATAGTACTCTGCCACTACTGCCCGTCCTAATTCCTTGCCGGCGATCGACGCTACGGTCTCATTCATGGTGCGTAATTCAGGGCTGTTCATATAGCTGAACCCAAGTGGATGGATGGTCAAATAATTGTGCACCCACTCATGGGCAACAACTTCAGCCAACCCGTTGATGTCCGTCGTTTCCATGACCATGGTCGGATAAAGACCAATCCCACCAATCCCCACCACTAGTGAAGAGACATCCATGGATTGATCAACTTGATTTTCCAATACATCAATTTGGTCCACGCTGAGATCAGGCGAAATTGAGATATCCTGGTCTTGCCTGATAACATTGCGGGGAGAAATGATCAGCGCATCCGGCGGCGGAGTAGTGTGATACAAGACAGGAGGAATTGTCTGCCCTCCCAAGGTGAGGCCTGCTTGAGCAGCCACCTGGCTCACCTGCTCCTGCAAGATCGACTCTGCCAGAGGCTCCAGGTTTGCACGCTGCTGCTTTAGGTTTGACAACTGGCTGCGCAGGACCACCGATGCGGTCTGGGGATCGGAAATACTCGGATCAGCATAAATATCCGTCAGCCTGGCATCGAGCTCGTTGATCTGGCGGATCAAGTCTAATGTTTCCAACACCGTACTCGAGCGATCCTTGTCGGGTAGATAATTCGCCGAGCCTAAAGCAACCTGACCCAACTTTATACCCAGGGCGTCGAGGGTCCAGGAAACATAATCAAATTCTATCGGCCGGGTGAGGGCTCGAACCCGTTCGAGTGGATCTGCTGTGGGAACGTTGCTTGCCCCCAGTAAAACTGTCATCATCAGCAACAGAATGGTTAGCCAGAAAGCACCTTTATAAGACACGAAGCCATAATAACCTTTCATATCTGCGATGTCAAATTAAGTCTTGATTAACTATTGTATTTCTCCATGCTATAATCTACGAGATGAATTTTCTCATCACGGGAGCAGCAGGGTTCTTAGGGTCAGCTTTAGCCAACCGCCTGGCATGGGAAGGACACCAGGTTCGTGGTCTGGATGACCTATCGACGGGGGATCCAAACGCGTTGCATCCCGAAGTGCTTTTCACCCGCGGGGACGTAAATGACCGCCCAAAACTGTGGACACTGCTGCAGGATGTAGACTGTGTCTATCACCTGGCGGCAAGGGTTTCCGTGCCTGAATTGGTGCTGTATCCACGCGAATATAATGGTGTTAATGTAGGAGGTACGGTCAGCTTGATGGAAGCGATGCGAGACGTAGGCGTGCGCCGGGTGGTGCTGATCTCTTCCGGGGCTGTATATGGCGACCAGGAACATCAGCCTGTCGTCGAAACTGCGCTGCCCAACCCAAGATCCCCGTACGCCGTCTCAAAGCTGGCTGCGGAGTACTACCTGCGCACCATCGGCGACCTATGGGGGATTGAAACGGTATCACTGCGGGTGTTCAATGCTTATGGACAAGGACAGCATCTGCCTCCCTCGCATCCACCGGTGATCCCATTCATGTTGAAACAGGCAATGCGCAGCGGGACCATCATCGTGCATGGAGATGGCACACAAACACGGGATTACATTTACCTTGATGATGTCGTTAGCGCAATGGTTGCCGCCTCCACCGCTCCCGGATTGGACAACCTGGTGATCAATGTGGGCAGCGGCACCGAGGTATGCGTGCGTGATCTGGCGAGCCTGGTCATTCAGGTGACCGGAGGGAAAGCTGAGATTGTCTACAACACACGGACCGATGCAGGGGTTTCGCGGATCTGTGCCGACCTCACCCTGGCACGATCCAAGCTGAGCTTCCAGCCAACGTTTTCGCTCGCCGAAGGGCTTAAACTAACCCTCGACCGTGACCTGCGCTTCCGTAAGGATGCCACCCGACCACTCCAGCCACTTTCGCCCAACGCATGACGCTCTCCTTCTGGTTGATCCTGCTAGCCGTAATGGCTTACGGACTGTTCCATTCTCTATTGGCTTCCCCGAATATTAAATATCATGCCCGCAATCAGATCGGTGCAGCTGCCGACCGCTGGTTCCGCCTGGCATTTAACTTTATTGCGGTAATTACGCTGCTGCCGATCCTGGTGCTGCCGGTGGTATTGATTGACAAGAAGATCTACACCATACCGATTCCCTGGGTCATCCTGACTATGACCATCCAGATACTGGCTGCGATTACCTTAATTATCGGCCTACGCCAAACCGGGATCAGCTCATTTCTTGGTCTGCGCCAGGCTTTCCAGCCTGAAGAATCCAATCCTCCCTCGCTGGTCGTGGATGGGTTGTACCGGTACGTCCGCCACCCGCTGTACGCCGCCGGGCTCGTATTCATCTGGTTGCTGCCAATCATGACGTGGAACCTGCTGGCGTTGAATATCGGTCTCACCGCGTATATCTTCATCGGGACCACATTCGAGGAGCGCAAGCTATTGAACCAGTTCGGGGAAAAGTACGCCGATTACCGCCGCAGAACCCCAATGCTTATTCCCGGCTTGGGGTTTTTCCATCCTTGGCATAAAAGCTGAGACATTCCTAAGTTATGGACAGCTCGTTCTGGCTCAAGCTAGCCCTGGGATTTTTTATCGGCAGCCTGTGGGTGACCCTGACTACGCTGAGCGCCGAACGCTTTGGGAGCAAAGTGGGTGGTCTGATCGGTGGACTACCCTCCACGGTGGTGATTGTGCTGCTTTTCATCGGCTATACCCAGTCAGCCGAAGAAGCAGCGAAGGCTACCACGGTTATGCCCCTGGCGCAGGGGCTGAACGGTCTGTTCATCCTCACCTTTATGCAATTGAGCAGAAGCGGACTCAAGCTAGCAATACCGGGCTCACTGTTGGTGTGGTCCATCCTGGCAGTGCTGTTATATTTAGTGGACTTACAGAGTTTTTTGGTCTCCATCATTGGCTGGCTGATCCTGCTGACCTTCTGCTACGTCGTCCTCGAAAAAAGGATGAATATCAGCTCGCGCGGCAAGCAGGAGTACACCTACCCACCTTCCCAACTAATCTGGCGGGCATTATTTGGCGGGACGATAATCTCCTTCGCAGTCTTGATGGGCAAGCTTGGTGGTCCGCTCCTGGGGGGTATTTTCGGCTCGTTCCCAGCGATGTTCCTCTCTACCCTGGTCATAACCCATCATATCGGGGGTGCTGCCTATTCTCGTCCGGTTGGTAAAAGCTTGCTGGTCAGTGGGTTGATCAACGTCCCGCTGTACGAGATCATGGTGCGCACCCTATACCCGAGTGTGGGTCTCGTGATGGGTACCACGATGGCGGTTTTGTTGTCCCTCGGCACAGGTTATCTGACCTTCCGCTTCATGCAAGCCAAGCTGACATAAAATAATACGATATAAATCACCTTATTCGTTATCGTTTAAGTTTCGGGGGAAACCTGTTCGCCATACCGCCGGTTGAATTCAACACGATCCATCCAGATCTCGGTACGTTCCAGCTGCCAGAATTTGCGGCTGTCCATGCTGGCGGTATTATAGGCGTACATCAGCCACCAGGAAAACAGGTTTTCCCAAAACTCACCAAACTTTCCCAATGGGCTGTGATAGGGCAGGATGGTAAAGCCAAAACTCTGCATCAAGCGCATCCCGCCGGTATGGCTGGTGGACGAGAATAGGGCGGAGGCACCATAAATCGCCCGGACGGGTGTATATACGGCGTCGTCCTGCAACACCTTGGCCAACATTTTGAAAGAATAGATCACTTGTCTTCTAAATTGGAGTGCCCATTGAAGGTCGGCTCCGGTTGCCGGGATTGCAGGCATGCGATCATTCCACACGTGGAGGGTCAGGACCGGATCACCTTTCAAAATGACTTTATCCCCGAGGGTCACCTGCCGGGGAGAAGGCATCAGCTGGATACGCAGGACGCAACCTGGATCATCGCAATATTCATAAGAGCGCTCGCATTTCCTGATCAATGATTCGATGAAGCGAATTCCCGCCCGTAATTGCTTCCCCAGCCAGGATTGGTTATCCAACTGCCCTCCCATCGTATGGATTGACCCGCATCCAACGATACATTATGGCATGTTTTGTTGCCTTTGTCACGGACCATACCTGCCAATACCGATACAGCACCTGCGGCCTCTGTCCCATTCATCAAACCTTTTTTCTTCCTATGCTATACTTGTTCAAGCCAATCCCCCATCTCACCCATCTGGAGGTGCGTCTCATGTTCGAGCACCATAAGCAGCCCTTGCTCTCTCCACGTGAATTCCTCATCCGACAGCTGATCTATTTATTGGTGGCGTTCCTAATTATTACCCTTTCACTTTTTTTGGGTATGCTGGGATACCACATTCTTGAAAAGCTCTCCTGGATCGATTCACTGGTGAATGCAGCGATGCTGCTGGGCGGCATGGGACCGGTGAATGAGCTCCATACCAACGGAGGAAAGCTGTTCGCTTCTTTCTATGCATTGTATTCAGGGATCATCTTCCTGGTGGTGGTGGGTGTCATTTTCGCCCCGCTTTACCACCGCTTTTTGCACCGCTTCCACCTGCAGATGGAAGATCCGTAAGCAATCAAAAAACCGATAATGGAATCCGCTCATAAGGAAAATCGGAATTCCAGTTAGTGGATGCAGATTTCGAAAACAGGGTTAGAATTAAATTGGAGAATAATTAATTAGATGCATTACCGTTCTAAACGAAATAAGACTATTGTCAGCGCCATCGTCGCAATCGGGGTGATTGCAATCATTGCTGTTGTTATCCTGGTGATCCACAACAGATCCGACCGTCTCATGTTTGATTCTGCTGCGGCATACAACAAAACCGGATTGGATTACTATACTAAAGGTGATCTAGATAGCGCTATCATCAATTATGACCAGGCCATCCAAGTCAATCCAAATTTTGCTGAGGCCTACAGCAATCGAGGGTCAGCCTATTTAGACAAAGGTAATACGGGGCAAGCCATCAGCAATTTTAATCAAGCGATAAAAATAAATCCAAACTATGCAGAGGTCTACTATAGTCTAGGATTGACCTATGCTAAAGAGGGCTACATGGATCGGGCGATCAGTAATTACGACCAGGCGATCCAGCTGAAACCTGACTACACGGAGGCGTATAACAACCGCGGGTCGGCTTATGCTAATAAAGGTGACTTAGAGCAGGCGATCAACGATTGGAACCAAGCCGTTCAACTCAACCCCAATGCTGCCATGATTTATTTTAACCTTGGACAGGCTTATAACTATAAAGGCGATACATCGAATGCGATAAAAGAGTTTTCAAAAGCCGTAGAACTTTGCGGGAGTAACTTAGAATTATGCCAGTCTGCCCAACAATGGTTGCAACAATTAGGGGGTGGGTAAATCCGGTATTTTGGCACCAGACAGATCATTTAGGGTGGGATGAAGGAGAATGCCTGAATGCCAGGAGAATGGGATTTATTGGTGGCAATGAAAGAGACGATGCAGAAAAAATAGAATTAAGGAATTGACCACGATGAGCCACTATTCACGGTACATATAACAGGCACGGGCAGGATCAGGGAGAGTGGCAAATGACCGGACATGAGAACCTAACTACCGCCCAGAGATTTTTAAGACGCCCTGAGGCAGGCAAAGCCAAAATGGCGGAATTGTTGCATTTGCCATATTAGGAACGGGGTATAAGGATAGGCAACTAATTATGACAACCGAGAATGAGAATCCTTTTGATGCGACTACCAAATTATTGCACAAAATGCACGACTCAAATTTGCCGGAATATAAGAAAGCCGCGCTTGAGAAATATATACGGGCAGTAATGCGGACCATAGACCGTATGATAAAAAACGCCGATATCCTAAGTGGGATTCACTCAATGATGCAGCCCAGAGACACCGAAGAATATGTAAAGGGCCTGGTGAAACTAATAAGGGAACAATTAACAATCCATAATCTAATGGTTGGGGACTATTTACGGGATAGTCGGGAGACGGTAAGGGAAATGTTGGAACACAACATAGAATATGACGAATTTCAAGAGCTGCCCCAATTGCTAAAAAGTTTAGGAATAACCCAACATCGTTTTCCTGACTGGATAGAATTAGCAAAAACTCCCGATGATATATTTGAGGCCTGGCTTGTGCCATTTATAGAAAAGGCGACAGAAAAAGACGAGGAATTAACCCGACCTGACATACTTAGATATGCCATGACCTGGTTACGGTCCCAGCGAGCGCTCCTGTGAACGGATCCGCTGTGCTTATTGAACGAGTGACCCCTGGCGGGCAGCTTACAAGCTGCCTGTTTAATGTTGAATTTTGAGACGGTTTCACCATTTCTTCGATGACAATGCCAGTGCAATAACCATATCCCGCTCCAAGCAACCTTCCGGGAAATGACCAATGGCGATCGTGGTGACTGTTGGAAGGTTATTTCAAATTAACTGCTTAGGCCACAAGGATTTCTCCTATCGTGAATGCCAGGCCAACTATGGGATTTACAGCGTCTTGTTTTCCCCACAACTAGCCTGCTGTAGTAAGGGCAAGGAGCCCTATCTTCGCTGCGCTGAATGGATTTTAACTGCACGCCATTGAGGTGTTTTATTAACCCTTTCCGGACCCAGAACAATCATTAATTGGGGATTGAACACAAATTCATGAGGAATGGCATATTCAATAATAGCTTGATGTTTAATAGCTAATTTTGTCTATCGAATTAGAATGTTCAATTTACTATAAAGGTTTATAATTCAATACTTCGTAAAGCTTTAATCCAATAATCGAAGTTCACTTTTTCATTTCAATACCATATTGCGATCAAATTGAGAGTTTAAAATGGGGACGAATGAATCGCATAATAATAAAGAAAAAAAATACTCTAATTATGGTTGCTTAATCATTATTTTAATATTTGTTGGTAGTTTTATATACAATGAATTAAGTGATTCGACCAATAGCCTATCCAATCCTGACTCATATATTCCTGAGTATAATTCACAGCAATTTCCTTTTGATAATTCCAATAATGACACTTATTATGATTATCAAGACTATCTAGCAGAAACCGGCGGTCGAGATTACAAATATGATCCGGGTGACAGCTACGTTCCTGATATATATGATTATTCTTCAGAGCCAACATCTATACCCTATGATCCGGGGTCATTAATAAATGAGAATCCAGGAATTTTTACTGAAGGATGCGTTAATATCATTACGGGTCTAAACATTCGATCCGGACCGGGTGTTACAAACCAGAGAGTTGGAACACTAAAATATAAAGATTGTGTTCCGTTATTAGGAAGAAGCGATGATAATTTATGGGGGGAAATTGATAATGGCTGGGTATATATCAGTTATTTAGACCTATCTCAAAATATTCAAGATCTTCCGATAACTGGTTATTCAGAAACCAATGACCCAACCAATACAGCTAGTCTATATACATGCGATTGTTCATATAATCGCTATAATTGTTCTGACTTTTCAGGATCGCAGGCACAGCAATGCTATGAGTATTGTTTAAGTATAGGAGCTGGGGATGTTCATTGGCTTGACGATGATAAAGATGGGGATGCATGCGAGCCTTTCCCATGATTTAGAAGCAAATTCAATAATTACTGTAATCCACACGATGCCATTAATTACGCAATTTATCAAATTAACAAGCAGAAATTTAGAGAGCCACTTATGCTCAATTTCATCACCCTTTCCTGCCCATCATGTGGGAATCAACTTCATATCACGGAAGATATTGATAGATTTGCCTGTGCAGCTTGTGGGAACGAGCATATTGTAAATCGTAGTGGAGGTATAGTTTCTCTAAAACCCGTTATAGATAGTATCAAGAGCTTACAATTAGGTGTTGATAAGACAGCATCAGAATTAGCGATCGTAAGGATAAAAAAAGAAATTGAAGAGTTAGAAAGAGCATTGAATAATGTAACGAACGAAGCAGAAATTCGTGGATATCAGAATATTGAACAGAATAATTCTAGCTTGGCTTTAGGGATTACCTTAACGATAGGGTTGTTACTAATTGTTATCTCTATCATAAACTCTTATGTCGAGGGAGCATTAATAGTTGTGTTTATATCTGGCATTTTTATAATCTTTTTTTTACATCAAAACTCACAAAAGAATAAAGAAAATGAAAGAAGAGGAGTTATAGGAAAAAATTTAGTTAGAGAAAGTTCAATAATAAATAATAATCTTGATAACAAGAAAAGGGAGCTAATTTATCATCAGGAAATTGTTTCTAAATACAAATAAACCATTATTCTGATCATTATGAGATCCTTTACCTATCGGAAATACATCGCTTATCGTCTATAGGCAGATATGGCTTGCTTATATTATGCTTATAAGGATCGCAATAAACCTATCCCGCGGCGAGTATGTAAGATATGCGGTAAGCCTGAACATTCAGAGCGATTATGCCCGAATACTGAAAGATAGGTTTTTCAATTGACATAAATATCCAAAGGATAATTCCTGATAACTAAGAACCCTGGCATATCGTTATCAATCGTTGGATGTCAATTATTCTGTTTCCATATTAAAATATGACAATCCCGCGACGATCAACCATACGGATAATAGAAGGGTAAAACCAGAAGGATTTGCTCATTAATTTATAGAACAAAATTCAGATCTACCAACTGCATAATATCGTTATTATCAATCCAGTTGCATAACTGTTATCGTTACGCCATAATAGATAAATATTAATACAGAAGTTTGTGATTTGCAGTCATATGATATTAACTATCATGGCAACCAATATTCGTTAACCCCACCCATGCCCCTGTTCTGGATCTCCCTGGTGTTCCTATGCGGCATACTGATATCACCCAGCCTGACCATACCTATCCTGGTCTGGTGTGGGATTGCCGTGCTGGCGGTTATCCCGCTGCTCCCACCCTTCTCCAGCCGTTTAACATCACGGCTACCCACAACCTTCACTCAAATTGCTCAATCGCTGAAGCTCTCATCACCGATAATAATCCCACTGCTCGTCGTATTCTTTTCTTTGGGTGCGATCCGCTACCAGCTGGCTCAACCCAAGTTAGAACCAGCATTTATCGCTTTCTATAACGATCAGCCCGGCATGTACATCGTTGATGGGATCATCCAGCAGCCCCCCGACGAACGCGATACTTACACCAACCTGCGCTTACGGGTAGAACAAGTGGCAGCAGTTCCTGGCGCAGGTGAGGTGGGCGCATTCATCCCGGTGGATGGACTGCTCCTGGCCCGGCTGCCGGTTGGGGCAGCTTATCACTATGGCGATCGTGTAAGGTTGGAGGGTAAGCTCGAAACCCCCCCGGAAAACGAGGATTTCTCCTACCGTGATTACCTGGCCAACCACGGCATTTACAGCATCCTTTTTTACCCAGCGGCGAGCCTGCTACAGCAAGGCCAGGGGAGCCCTTTTTTTGCGGCGCTGTATTCATTCAGGCAGCATGCGGTTGAAGTGGTTTACTCGCTTTACCCAGACCCTGAAGCAGCGTTATTGACCGGGATCTTGCTCGGGGTACAGGCGGGGATCCCTGAAGATGTGATGGAAGCCTTCCGTCTGACAGGCACCAGCCACATCATCGTCATCTCGGGTTTCAACATCACCATCATCGCCGCCATGTTCACCCTGGTCTTCAGCCGCATATTGGGTGTGCGCAAGGGTGCCGTTGCCGCCATCATTGGGATCATCATCTATACGCTATTCGTGGGTGCAAACGCAGCCGTCGTGCGGGCTGCCATCCTGGGCATCCTCACCCTGATTGGCATCCAATTCGGTCGCCGCCAGGTTGGATTGAACAGTCTGTTGATCGTAGCAGCCGTGATGGCGATCATCACGCCCACCGTACTGTGGGATGTCAGCTTCCAGCTTTCGTTCGCGGCCACGCTGGGGATCATGCTGTATGCCGACCCATTCACCCAGGGTTTCACAAATTTTGCAGGACGTTTTATTTCAAGTGAGAAAGCCTCCCGACTGGCAGCCCCAGTAGGTGAATTCTTCCTGCTCACCCTGGCGGCGCAGCTCACCACGCTTCCGCTGATGATCTATTATTTTAAGCGGTTGTCACTCACAGCATTAATCGCCAACCCGCTTATCCTGCCGGCACAGCCGGCGCTGATGGTGCTGGGGGGACTGTCTATGCTGAGCGGAGTGATCTTTAAACCCATTGGGCAGCTGCTGGCCTTGGCAGCCTGGCCTTTCACCGCTTATACCATCCGCGTTGTGGAATGGCTGGCGGCGGTGCCCAGTGGCTCAATCCCCATGGGTCAGGTGGCCTTACCGCTCATCTTGCTATTTTATGGATTGCTATTTTCTATCACCTTCGCAGGGTCACGGATTTCAGGAATAGCCCGCCGTCTATCACCCGCAATCCCTCTCACCATACTGGCTCTACTCAGCTTCGGGGTGTGGAAAGCGGCACTCAATGCCCCGGATAACCGCCTGCACGTGACCATCCTGGATGTGGGCACGGGTGACGCCGTGCTGATCCAATCCCCCTCTGGTCGCAACGTGCTGATCAATGGTGGACCCAGCACTCTCGGATTATCCGATGCCCTGGGAAGGCGCCTGCCGCTGTTTGATAGATCGCTGGATTGGCTGGTGGTGGCGGATATTGACAACGAAGACCTGACAGCAATTCCCGGCAACCTGGAGCGCTTCCAACCAGCGAATGTGCTGTGGGCGGGCAATAGTTCAGGAACCCGTGCTGTGGCTGACCTGCAGACCCAGCTGATTGCCCTATCCATCCCAATAACGACCATGCAGCCCGGTCAATCGCTGGACCTGGGTTCAGGTGCATCCCTGCTGGTGCTCTCCACCGATCCTAAGGGAGCCGACCTGCTGTTGGAGTGGGGTAATTTCCGCATGCTGCTGCCGATGGGGATGGATTTCGACTCCCTGGAGACCCTTCAAAAAAGTATGGCTATGCGCAATATTTCTGCAGTGCTGCTGCCAGAATCAGGTTATGCCCCACTCAACCCACCCGAGCTGATCGACTTCCTGCATCCGCAGCTGGCTGTGCTCAGCGTAGCAGCAGGAGATAAAACTGGACTACCATCCCCAGAGACATTGGATGCCTTGGAGGAATATAGCTTACTGCGTACCGACAAGAACGGATGGATCGAGCTCACCACCGATGGGAGTCAGATGTGGGTGGAAGTGGAAAATTGATAAGAATCATGCTAATGATTCAATAATATTGCTAGTTCATGAATTCAGGTTGGTTTGTATAGGTTTGATAAATGATGGGAGGTAACCATGAATATAAACATATTTCCAATCCCTATGATGGTTGATACGATTTATGCCATCAAAGGTGAGGGCGTTATCTTGATCGATGGGGGAGATCCCCACAAGATAGGGAATTTAAAGCGTGCACTCGAAAGAGCAGCCATCAGTCCGCATGAAATTAAGCTTATCCTTCTGACTCACGGGCACTGGGATCATATTGGCTCTACCAAAGATATCCAAGCTTTAACCAGCGCTCAAGTTCTTTTGCACGAGAAAGATATGCATTTTTTAGACGAACCTCACCCATCTCAACCTCCCGGTTTCACACTCTGGGGCAAGATCATTATCGAAGGCTTAAAACTCTTTACATCAGATCTCCATATCCCCACCTTTAAGGTGGATATTGTGGCCGGGGATAATGAGATCTCCCTGGCTGAATATGGGATTCCCGGCAAGGTGGTATACACCCCTGGGCACACCTGGGGTTCTATTAGTGTCTTCCTGGATGGCGGGCAGGTTTTTGTAGGTGATTTAGCGATGAATATGTTTCCGATGCGCCTCAGCCCTGGTTTACCAATCTTTGGTGATGATATCCAGATTGTTAAAAAGAGCTGGGAAAAACTGCTGGATATGGGCGCCAAGACAGTCTACCCTGCCCATGGTAAACCTTTCCCCGCTTATTTAATGAAAAATGCGGTTTTAAAATGAGAAAAAAGCCAATTTAAGGCTACCGAAAAGCGTTAGACGGAAACATCGGCAAGGATTGGGATTCCAGGCAGTAGCTTCAGCCACCCTTCTCCTGAAATCCTTCAAGACCTCCAGAGTTTCTCTCTCCTCCCTACCGACGGTAAACGTGCTGATCCGAGATCACGCCGGATGCGAAGTCAGATGTGGGTGGAGTTGGGGAGGAAATAAATGACGGAAAAACCGAAGGTATTACTTCCCTTCGTAATCAGTCAGTATCTTTACGATTATAGGCTTGATGTCTGGGATATCGCGCTTTACCACATCCCAAACAATCTGGAGATCAACATTGTCATAACCATGGATGATGCGATCTCGCATACCGGCCATCGCTTTCCACGGGATATCTGTGTAATTTTGACGCACTTCATCAGGCACCCGTTTCGCAGCTTCACCGATAATTTCCAAGGCTCGTATAACTGCAAAATTTATTCGAAAATCTGATTCAAACTGAGAGTATCCAACCCCGTCGAGCAGCATCTCAGCCTTGTTCATAGCATCGAGAATATCATCAATAAAATCCAGGAATTCACGGCTCATATTGTGACAACTTCCTGTAGAATTTGTTTACCGATGCGCTTTTTAAGATTTTTTTTAATGGCGAGATCCACCTTAATACCTAAAAGCTGGCTGAGATAGTCTTCCAGCTCAACCAAGCCAATCAGGCTGATCTTTGGAGGACTTTCCAGCTCGATTAACAGATCCAGGTCACTATCTGGGCGCTGTTCATGGCGGACATAGGAGCCAAATACCCCCACTATCTTTACTCCATATTTTTTAGCCAGGTACGGTTCTTGATCGCTTAAGATTTGTTGGATCTCACTGAGACTTATCATAAGTTTATTATACATGATACACATTCACTCGCAAAAACAGTAGTCTTACTTTTCTTGGACTTTACTTGAATAAAGCACCTGAACATACCAAGGTCCGAGGCGAAAGCCTGTGAGGTGTTGAAGCATTGAAAATCCTTGAGGGGGGAGCGCAGCCAGTGCGGTGTGCGCAATGGAGCCATCGTCGCTGGCATCGGGATCATATTGAATATCCTACTGGTGGGCACAAACCTGGAGGAGTAGCGGGTTGACATTCTGGAAATACTCACGATCCTGCACACCGACGAGAGCGGATGAATCGAGATCACGACGGATGGGAGTCAGATGTGGGTGGAGGTGGGGAGGAAATAACCCAGTGTTAGGTTTCGCCCTGGTGGGCTCTGTAAGAATGGCTGGTAGATATTAAACGAGGAGTACAATATAAGCACAATTAAGAAGATGAAAAAAAATATAATTCTCGTTATCATCATCCTGTTAGGATTAACAGGAATATCTTTCTTCCTTTACCATTTCGGTCACGGTGACAGTAAAGCACTGACGGAATTTTCGATCGCTTATCAGAACTTCGATAAGGCGATTTCAGACCTATCCACAGCAGATTTTATGGCAGGCTTTGAAGACACGCCCACCACTGACGAGTTAGTGCTGAACGCGGATGACTCACTTAAGCAACTTACTCTAAAGGCATCAACCAGGATATCTTCTCTAACCAGGCACGATGCAGAGATTATGTCTACTACTCAGGAGATTGCAGACCTTTCCGCAAAAGAATTTGCTGCGCTAAAGGCTTATCGAAGCGCAATTTCATCGAAGTCTGATGACCAGGAAAAGTTTTCCAGGGAATTGGAAGATTTACAGATCAGGCGCCGAGCGGCTTATACTCGTTTTCTGGAGCTGAGCGGATACTAGGATAAAAAGGTCAGGCAGTCACTTGACTGCCTGACCTTCGCACATATTCTTTATTTTGTACTCACCAGAGCATGTATAAACCTGTCAGTTGGGGTGGTAGCGTGGCAGGTGGTGCAATCGCTAAGGCTGCCTGTGTGCCCCTGCAGCGCCAGGAACTTGATGCTGTCGTTGGCTTCGCGGCTGGGGGAGATGGCATGCGTACTGTCGTGGCAGGCCTCGCAGTAGAGCCCACCGTGGCCTATGGATTGGCGGAATAACGGCAGGCTGGTATCGTATCCACTCCCGTGGCAGCCTTCATTGCTGCATTTTGGCTCATTTAGCCACGGGTTCGGATTTTGAGCGACCACGGTGATATCTCCATGACAGTTGGTGCAATTCATACTGAAATTCTGCGACATCGTATCGCGCAGGCATTGCGTGGTCGGTCCAGGGTGACAGCTGTAGCAGCCGGCGGTATCGGGAGTAATGTCGGGTGCGTTTGTAGGGTTGTGATGCCCGTGCATGGCGTTGGATAAACTCTTGATCTGCCCCACCTGGGGAGCACCGGTCGCATTCGAGCCATGGCACCAGTCGCAGTTCACCGGCTGGTGGTCCATCAGGGGCGTTTTCGCCAGCAGGTCGGGGTAATCTGCCAGGTACTGGGTGTAGCTGATGGTGTTGAGGTAATCATGGATGGCCAGGATATTGGTCTCTATTTTACCGGTGGGAGTGATCGGATAACGGGTGGTGGCATCTGCATCATCTGCGTGGCAGGTCTGGCAGCTTAACTCAGTTGAGACTGGTGCAACCACGGTGAGCTGAGCCAGGATCATGGAGGTATCAGCCGCATCTTTCACCGTGATCAACGCCTTTTGGAAAGGATAAGGCGTCATCGTAGACGTATCTTTATCCAGGATGTCTGTCAGGGGAATTCCTTCAGCAATGAAGTAAGCACCATCTTTCGCCAGATCCATCGTACCTGAAAGACCCTTGCCGGTTAATCCGATATTAGGTTGGGTTGTGACACCATAAAGTGCCTGCTCAAAATCCCAAAAATTGGTCTTGTCTGGCTTGCCCTGCACGCCAGCTGAATAGGTGTTATCAGGGAAGCTGTATTCAACGATCACACCCGAAGTGACTATCTGGGGAGGCTCGGCTACTTTGATCACCTGGGCAATCAGTGTATTGTAGGGAGGCAAGATAGCCAAATTGCTAAAATCAGGGTTATAACAATGCATCCCAAGGTTATTCCAGCCTATCACAATATATTTTATCGGTTGGGTCATGGTTGACACAACCGTCGAGGTGATTGTTTGAGTTGCCTGCATGGACATCGGGGCGCCCGGTTGGCTGGTCGATGGCAGGGTTGACATGATGGTCGGCAGCAGGGTTGACAGACTGGTCGGCGGAAGGGTTGGAGGAGTGGTGCTGGGCACCTGGTCCGACCTCATCCGGTTGCCGAAGACACCTGCAGCGATGGCAAGGACAATAATTGGTATCGCGATCCAATAGGTTTTTTTCATGTATCCTCCTCGACGAATAAATCTAACTAAAATATATTGCAGTGATCAGGAGAAGTTGTTCATGGCAAGCTGACGGAGCCTCCACCCTATATCACTAGTGAATTAACCCACAAGCATATTTTACAAATTATTTCATCCTTAATAATTTGCTTTTATTGGAAATAATTGACAACATGCATATGTGCAACTTACAATTTTGTAAGCTAAATTATCGCCTCTTTTTGCCTTGAATATCCCTTCTCAATTGTATAAAAAAATAATTTGTGCTAAACTGAATATACACACACGAATACACAGTGAGGAGAGGCAGCCATGGCAGATAAAATCCTGGTGGTCGATGACGATCCCGATACCGTCAAGTTCATCAACATCATGTTGAGCCGACTGGGTTACCAGGTGGTGTCTGCCACATCTGGCATGGAAGCCCTCGAACGTGTACAGGTAGAGCACCCTGACCTGATCATCCTGGACGTGATGATGCCGGGGATGGACGGGTATGAGGTCAGCCGAAACCTGCGGCGGAACCCCAAGACTGCCACCACGCCCATCCTGATGTTCACTGCCAAGACCACTATCGAGGATAAGCTGGCCGGTTACGACGCCGGAGTGAACCTCTACCTCACCAAGCCCATCCACCCCATTGACCTGCAAGCCAATATCCGCAACCTGCTGACCCAAAAGCTGACCAAGGCTGAAGCCACGGGTGATCGAGGTTATGTCGTAGGAGTGCTCTCTGCCACCGGCGGTGCCGGTGTATCAACCATTGCGCTCAACCTGGCGATCACCTATGCTAAAAAATATAATGTAAAAGTCATCGCTGGAGAAATGAAACCTGGGCAGGGCTCGTGGGCATTGGACCTGAACCTGACGGAGCCGGTCGGACTGACCAACCTCTTGGGCATGGAGCTGCAAGACATCAACATGGAAACAGTATCCAAGGAGCTGATCCAAACTAACTTTGGCATCAAGGTATTGTCAGCCACCAACCATACTGAGAATGTGGAATATGCGGCTGCCATACCCCAGCTGGAAGCGGTGCTAGGTTATATAACCAGCCTGGCATCGATGGTTGTGTTGGATATCGGTACCAGCTTCCATCCAGGGTTCAATGCCATCCTGAATAAATGCGATGAACTGATCATGGTGGTTGAGCCGCAGCCCGTACCCATTAAACGCTCCAAGCTGCTTGCCAGCGAGCTTCACATGAAGGGCTTTGGCAGCATGAAAACCATGAGTACGGTCCTGGTCAACCGTACCCGCTCAGATATCGTGCTCAATATAAGCCAGGTGGAACAGATCCTGGGATACCCGGCTGTAATGGGATTCCCACCGGTGGTGGAACAAGCCTACCGGGCATCGGAGCGCGCCGTTCCGCTCATCGCCGTACAGCCCGATGGGATCATTGCAATGCAGTTCAATACCCTGGCAAGCCAAATCAACGAACGAGTTCCTGCTCACTGATTCAATTGCACTGTAGTACAATCCATCCATAAATAATGGGGAGTGAAGATATGGATGATGTTTTTCGCATTGAACATGATACCCTTGGGGATGTAAAAGTACCTGCCGAAGTTCTGTATGGAGCTCAAACCCAACGCGCGGTAAATAACTTCAATATATCAGGACTCCGACCCTGGCGCGCATTCATCTGGTCAATGGCGGTCATCAAACAGGCTGCCGCTGAAACCAACCGGAACCTGGGTTTGCTGGACGGCGAGAAAGCAGCGGCGATTATCGCCGCGGCACAGGAAGTCATCGATGGCAAGTGGGATGACCAGCTGGTGGTGGACCCATTTCAGGCAGGCGCCGGCACAAGCCACAATATGAATGTGAATGAAGTTATCGCCAACCGTGCCACACAGCTGCTGGGCGGAAAATTGGGGCAATACCTGGTTAATCCCAATGACCATGTCAACATGTCGCAATCGACCAACGATACCATCCCAACCGCTATCCGATTGGGGTGCCTGTGGCGCCTGGGTGAGCTGCTGGCAGCCGTGGAAGGATTATCAAACAGCCTGGGTCAAAAAGCGGTGGAATTCGATAGTATCGTCAAGTCAGGCCGCACGCACCTGCAGGATGCAGTGCCAATGCGCCTTGGGCAGGAATTTGGTGGCTATGCGGCTGCCGTCCGGCGGGATGCAGAGCGAATCCGCCATGCTGCAGAAGGCCTGCGCCAGCTGGGGATCGGCGGCACGGCGACGGGCACTGGCTTGAATGCCCACCCAGAATATGCCTCCCGCATGGTGCGTCGATTGTCAGAGGTGACCGGTCTAAAATTATCCGCCTCGGATAACCTGTTCGAAGCGATGCAGTCCATGGCGGATGCAGCTGAATTCTCGGCTTCCATGCGTACCCTGGCGATTACATTAACCCGCATAGCCAATGATTTCCGTCTGCTGGCATCGGGTCCTTCCACCGGTCTGGATGAGCTTCTCCTGCCTGCTATGCAGCCAGGCTCTAGCATCATGCCGGGCAAAGTGAACCCGGTGATGGCTGAGATGCTGAATATGGCGATGTTCCACGTCCAGGGGTGTGATCTGACGGTCTCGTTAGCCTCACAGGCTGGTCAGCTCGAGCTGAATGTGATGATGCCGATCATAGCCCACAACCTGTTCGAGATGATGCAAGTGATGATCGGGTCGATCATGGCGTTCACCCAAAAATGTGTTGTTGGATTACAAGCCAATCGCGAGAAAGCCGAAGGCTGGCTGGCGCGTAATGCCATCGTCGCCACGGCGCTGAACCCACTGATCGGTTATGCTGCCAGCGCGTTACTGGTGAAAGAGGCACTCGGCCGCAATATCACTATCCGCGAAGTAGCGCTCGAAATGGCTGCCGCCGGCAAGCTCCACCATCTCAACGAAGGACGCCTGGTAACTATAGAGGAGATCGATCGGGCATTGAAAGACCTTAAGTCCTTGACCAATGGTGGAATTTTCGGGGATTGATAGCAAAGGCCGGAAACGCTAGATGACCCGGGCCGCACGCAGCTCGCTCACAGACTTATCATCCATGGCTAACAATTCTTGCAGGATCTGGGCGGTATGCTCTCCCAGCATAGGCGGTGGATAACGAACCGTGGTCTGAGCGGTGGGAATATTCAAAGGGGATGCGACCATTTTTATCGATCCGGCAGCAGGGTGATCAACATCGACCACCATCCCGCGCGCACGAACTTGAGGATCATCCATCACCTGGTCGATTGTGTTGATCGGTCCGCAGGGTATTCCAACCGCCTCTAAAATTGATAACCAATGTTTTATCTCGAACTGCACAAAAAGTTCTCCCAGTAATGGGATCAGGTCGCCGCGGTTCCTCACCCGGTCTGCATTGGTCAAAAAGCGGGGATCTTCCGTCCAAGCCTTGCTGCCGACGACTTCGCAAAATTGTCTCCACTGGCCGTCATTACCGATTGCCAGGGCAAAATAACCATCGCGAGCTTTAAACGTCTGGTAGGGGACGATATTAGGATGGGCATTACCATAGCGCCCCGGTTTTTCTCCGGATACCAGGTAACTGCTGCCCACGTTCGCCAGCCAGGCGATCTGCGAGTCAAGCAGCGAAATATCGATCCTCTGCCCTGCACCACTGCGCTGATGCTCGAACAAGGCGGCTAAAATGGCGTTGCTGGCAAACAACCCGGCGGTGATATCGGCTATTGCCACACCCACTTTATACGGCTCACCTTGCTCAGGCCCGGTGATGCTCATCAACCCGCCTTGGGCCTGGATAATGAAGTCATACCCAGGTAGCTGCCGGTAGGGTCCGCTGTAACCATAACCGGTGATGGTGCAATAGATCAACCCGGGATGCAAGGCCTGGAGAGTATCGTAGCCCAAGCCCCATTTTTCCATCGTATCCACGCGAAAGTTTTCCACCAGGATGTCACTCTGTCGGACCAGCTGGCGGAGGAGCTGCAGCCCCTGTTCTGATTTCAGGTTGAGCGTCAGGCTGCGTTTATTTCGGTTGACGCATAAAAAATAGGCTGACTCTCCCCCCTGCGCAAACGGTGGACCCCACTGGCGGGTGTCATCACCCAAACCGGGGGCTTCAACCTTGATGATATCTGCCCCCAGGTCGCCTAACAGCATCGTGCAGTACGGTCCAGCCAAAACACGGCTGAGGTCCAATACTCTCACACCTTGCAAAAGGGCTTGATGTGCGCTGCTCATCCGGTCAATAGCGAAGCAGCGCCCCAATATTTTTAAATCCGTCCACTTTATGCTCGTGCTGCAGGATTTCTACATCACCCCCGGCTTTCATCACATTATGCACGGCCATCTCGACGGCATCGAGGATCTGCGTAAATTCAGAGCCACAAAATTGGCACTGGGGCAGCTCGACTGCAGTGACATATCCACAACCCTGGCAGCGATAACCTGGTTCCTGGTATCCATCCTGGACGACCAATGATTGTACACGACCGTCATGGACGGCGCCGAGAGTTTCATCCAGGTTAAGCACACCACGGCGTTCTTTGGCAGCCCCGGTAACTAATTTTTTTAACAGCTGTTCTTCTTTACGATATTCCGCCTCTTTACCAATTTGCATCGACTTCTCGAGCACCTCCTCCTTACTGGCTGACATGCTCATGGGAAAAGTGCCTACGATCAGGCTTTGCCAGCTTTTAGGGAGATGACTGCGGAGCTGGGCAATATTTTCTTCGGTGCCCCCGATTAATATCCTGCGCACATTATTCTCGCTAAAGAAATGAGTCGCAAACTCAGCCACATCACGGATGTTCCGCACAGCCAGCTCATCCTCGTAGTTGGTCTTGCCGCTAACTCCCCCCCGCATCCCGGTTTTGGCAGAAGAGCCCCCACTTTTGGTATGCCTGACGGATTCTCCTAAAATTCCTTCCTGTTCCTTTAGCTCACCAAGGTGAAACGAAAATAAACGCGCACCTTGCTTGTCCACCAATACAACCCCGTACCCACCATAGTAATCCAGCAGGCTGGCTAAAGGTTTTACATAGGGAAGGTCGCTAACGATCACCTGGTTATGCACGGAGATTGCCAGTGAGTAAGCTCTGAAGAAATCATCGGGTGCACATGAAAATACCACCGTGCTTCGACCGATCCGATCAAACTCTCGGCTGAAATAATTTTCCACTGCCTGCACATCAGCAGGCAAGCTTATATCCTTTAACATGCTCCTTAAGTTCGATTTATAAAGATCTGCACTACCTTCGGTAGGATCGGTGTTCAAGTACATACTAAGCACTCGATGATCCGACTGATAACCAAGTAATTCCTGCAGATTCGTTTCAGATAACATAATACCTCCTCTAATTTACCTGGTTTTACGGGATGGCTAACCCACCCCGCGCTTAAGTTCTTTGAACAGCTCGATTTGTTTCGGCGATAAATTGTGTGGGATTTTTACCTTGATATGGGCGAATAGATCTCCCTTACTGTTGGGAGAATTTAGACGGGGGATGCCTCGACCGGCTAAACGGATGCTCTGCCCGGGTTGTATGCCTGCCGGGATGGTTAAAACGACATTCCCCGAAAGGGTCTGGACGGTGATCTCGCCCCCAAGCACGGCAGTAAATAAATCAATGGAGACCTCTGTGTGCAGATCATTCCCTTTTAACTGGTAGTGCGGATCATCGGCCACTTTTATCACCAGGTACAAATCGCCCTTCTGACCGCCATCACCGGTAGGAACAGTATTGGCTACCCTCACCTTGGTGCCGGTTTTTGCACCCGGGGGGATCTTAATCTCCAGTCGATGTCCATCCAGCTCAATTTGCCGGGTGGTACCCTGATATGCCTCAGCCAGGCTGATAATGACTTCCTGCTGGTACGAAGGAGCAACCGCCCTTCGGATGCGCTGGTAGGTAGTCCTATTAGAGTTGGGATTGCCCATATCGGGTGCGCCTCCAAAAATCCGGCGGAAGAATTCTGAGAATTCCCCGCCCAAAATGTCTTCAAAACCACCCACATTAACCCGCACATTGCCGGATGGCGACTGAGTGACCCAATCATCCCACTTAAAGCCCCCCGTAGGAGCGCCACCTTGCTGCCATTGGGAATACGATTCACCCAGCTGGTCGTATCGAGAGCGCTTATCCGGATCACTCAAGACCTGATAAGCCTCATTAATTTCCTTGAACTGCTCTTCAGCTTTGGCGTTCCCAGGGTTGCGGTCAGGGTGTGTTTTTAATGCCAGTTTTCGAAAGGCACGCTTAATCTCATCTTTGCCGGCATTACGCTCAACACCAAGAATCTTATAGTAATCTTTATATTCCATATTATATCCACCGCTACATGGCGATATTTATCTTAAGCCTACACCATTGTATGCTCATCCGGCGTACAAAGTCAAGCATTAAGATAGATTTCTTACAAAACTCTAACTCATTCCCTGACTCATCCGATAAATGACCCGCTAATTCAACAAACATGCTATGATTAATTATATGGACAGCCACAATGAGCACATCCTACTGATCGAAAATGACCCGGAGATCAGCCAGCTAATCGCCGAACAAATCTTAAAACCACTCGGTTACCTTGTGGATATCGTTGAATCCGGCTCGCTGGCAGTCGAAGAAGTTAAAAAACTTTCTCCGGACATCATCCTAACCGAGCTAAACCTTCCTGGAACGAGTGGGATTGACCTGCTAGTTGCTTTAGCTCCGAGCGAAATCGATGTGCCCATCATTGTGCTCGCCAACAAAGGTCAGGAAGAAGAAATTTTACAGACATTCAGACTCGGGGTAGTTGATTACCTGTATTGTCCGATCGAAGAAACAGAGCTGGTCAATACCGTTGCGAACACTCTCAACAAAAAGCGGACAGGCAGCTCGCTGGATACCGTTTCAAGAAAATTGGACCAAACGCAAAACGCACTAGAGCGACAATTAACCGGTTTTTCCGAGATTTTTTCGTTATTCAAGCTGGCATTATCCACCACAGACCCAAGCATATTAATCGAAAAAATGACCAGCCTGGTAGTTACGCTCACCGAAGCTGATAGTGCCTGGATTTTAACCATAGAGGCAAACCAGCCGGGGTTAATCCTGCGTGCCTGCCAGAATGTGCCAATAGCGATGCAATCTGCGCTCAACTGTCCTTATGAAGATGATTTAAGTGCCCTGACCAGCGTGTCGGGACGTGCGATCTCCCTCCACGGAGAGGCGTTAAAACGGTTTTCCGGATTAGAATGGATTGGAGCGGCGTTATCAGTGCCGGTTTTACATAATGGAAAAGTGGCTGCCATTATCTCGGCTGCCAGGAAAGAAGCTCAACCTTTCAATACCAGCCAACAAGCCATGCTTGAGCTGGCTGCAGAATTCAGCTGGATCATCTTGGAAAATGGTAAACGTGTCCATCAAATCGAGCAGAGCCTGGTCTATCTGCAACAATCAATCATCTATGCCACCCTTGAGTCCAATTTGAAATATGATTTACTACGACAGGCAAGCCTGGAACTACGCAGCCCTCTAAAAATCCTGATGGAAAATGTGGACAGATTACTGGAGGATAGCGAGCGCAAGTTAAGCCGGGAACAAGCCACCACGCTTAACGACATCCAGGAAGAGGCAGAAATCCTGATGGATGTGGCCGATTCAATGGTCACCAGCCGTCAAGAGCAGACGGTGCGCACTTTGGAGACAATTGACCTGAATGAGGTGGTGCAGAATGCGGTGAACCGCTACCGACCCATCGCTCAGATGGCCAGGATTTTGCTTAACCTGGAAATCCCCTCCCAACCGGCGATGATAAAGGTATATCCACTACAGATCACGAAGGCTGTCGAAGGTTTGCTTTCGAATGCACTTAAATACAGCCCGACCAATAGTGAAGTCACTGTCCATATTGATCAAAATGAAAATAACACCGTCCTGACGGTGAGTAACCAGGGAGACGAGATTGATGAGCAATTGACAGACCAGCTATTCGAGATAAAATCCAGCTTGTTCGGTTACAGTGCTAAACGGTTCGGAGGGATTGGCATCAGCCTGGCAATGATCAAAGAGATTATTACAGCCTACAAAGGCCAGATATGGATCGATAGCGTGCAGGGCAGCGGTTTTTCCATCTCATTTTCACTCCCGAGAGGATGAATCCAGCAGACTAGGGGAAAGAAAATATGACTGATATCGCTCACTTATTGATCTATACTGCGGCAGAGTATTCAGACCTGCTCGACTTAGCCGGACTCACAGATGCGGGATATGAAGTAACACCCATCTCGCAACCGAAAGAGCTCGAGCTATGGCTGATACCCCATCTGAATAATTCTATCCTGATCATTGCGCATCCATCAGCAAGTGCAGGACTGGCTTATTCAGCAGAAATCCTTTCAACACACGCACAGCTGCCTATCATCCTGGTCACGAATGAAATCGACCAATCCTTCTTAAAACAAGCGATGGAAGTGGGACTGGCTGACTACCTGACCACACCGGTCGATCTACCCATCTTACTGAAGTCTGTGGAAAATACTTTAACCCGTCAAAAATCCAGACGTTTGGAGCACCAGTTCGAAAGGGTTGTTGCCGGGATTGTGGATGGGTTCGTCCTGGCAGATTTAAAAGCCAACCTGGTGCTGATGAACCAATCCGCCCGGTCTATTTTCAAAATCTCGCAGGAACAGGTGGAAGGTAAGGCAGTCAACGAGGTCTTTTATAATTCATATTTTTTGGACATATTCAAGCCCCAAAGGACATTCCCGTTTCGCAGCGAGATAGCTTTGGAGGATGGTTCCGTATACAGTGCGCATTCGAGCCTGATCCCAGAAGTCGGGATCGCGGTAATCCTGCAGGATATAACCTACCTCAAAGAGCTCGAGCGGGTCAAGACTGATTTTGTCAATACGATTTCCCACGATTTACGCTCGCCATTGACTTCGATTTATGGGTTTATTGGATTGATCGATCGAGTCGGACCCATCAACCATCAGCAGGCTGAGTTTATCCGCCATATCCAATCCAGCGTACAGCATATCACTGCATTGATCAATGATATGCTGGAACTCAACCGGGTTGAATCGGGCTATGACTTACAAATCGGGGATGTGCATCTAAAAGACATCCTCAAGCAAACCGTCAGCGACCTTGAATATCAGATCAGTGAAAAATTGCAGGATGTGATCCTGGATGTGCCGGATGACCTTCCGGTATTTTTGGGCAATTCGCTGCACATCCAACGCATGGTTAGCAACCTGATCGAAAATGCGATCAAGTTCACTCCTCCGATGGGCAGGATCGATGTAAAATGCAGGACAGAAGCCGGGCAAACCATCCTGGAGGTGGCGGATAATGGTCCTGGAATCCCTCTCGCCGACCAGCCGCACATCTTCGAGAAATTCTACCGGGGAAGCAACCTTTCTCAGGTCACAGACGGCACGGGGCTGGGTTTATCCATCGTCAAATCGATCGTTGAAAAACACCAGGGACGCATCTGGCTAGAGTCTTCTCCCCTCGGGACGACATTTACCGTCATCCTACCGGCGCAACCAAATCGCATCTAGATCAATTCGATCCAGGGTAGAAACGGGACGAAATTAGGCGTTAAATGACTGCCTCCGCTGGGGTGGTGAGGTACCCAGCGGAGGCTTTCGCCAAAGGAGGAAACAGCAACGAGTGCAAGCGTTTGGTAAATACCTCAGCTCACTTCTCAGGCTTAATCATACATCAGGAGGTATTTTTTTCTTATTGTCAACTGTCATTATTAATTAGTGACATCACTCACAATCTATTTTGTGACTTTTGGTAATAATCGCAAAGAGATTGCATGACGCAGACTTCACAGGCAGGCGCACGGGGGTGGCAAACATCGCGCCCCAATTGAATCAAATTCAGGTGGGCGGCTTTATATGTATAGGGAGGAAATAATTCCGCCAGATAATGGTGGGCTTGCTCATTGCTCATTTTTTCCGGTCGAAGACCAATACGACCCGTCACCCGGTGAATATGTGTATCCACGGGAAAGGCCGCCTTTCCTAAAGAAAACAAAAGGACGATGGAAGCGGTTTTGGGTCCCACACCGTTATATTTAATCAGCCATTCCCAGGCATTATCATCGGGTAAATCTTTTAAAAAATTTAGGTCGAGGGAGCCCCTTTCGGCGGTAATTTGACGCAGGATCTTTTGGATGCGGGGACCTTTTTGATTCGCCAGCCCAGCTGTACGGATTGCAGCAATCACTGCTGCGGGGTCAGCATCACGCACACTCTCCCAGGTAGAAAATCGCTGCTTTAGCTGTTTGAATGCCCGGTCGCGGTTTATATCATTCGTATTTTGCGATAAAATCGTGGAAATTAATTCGTCCAAAACCGGCAATGGCTCATGCCAGGATGGCTCACCATATTTTTCCATCAACCGGCGATACACCTCTAAAGCGCACTGGCGTGGGTCCATTAATCCTTGGCAAGGGTAAAACAGGGAGATGCCAGGCCCACCCGCAGCTTGCGCCAATTTTCCACCGGAAATTCAGGACCATACTCAGTAAATTTTTCCAGGTCCTCAGCCTCGAACACGCCGAGCTGGCGCAATATCTCCAGTGCTACCGCAGGGCGCACATGACCCCTGGGATCACCAGCGGGAAAATTATGCCCTTTTAGATCCCCGTCAGATATTTTAAAAGCCACTCCCAGGGCTGGTGAACCCGGTCTGATCGCGCCGGGCATGATCCCGAATGCCTGGAACCCTTCGGCACCACCTTTACAGATCACCCTGCCTTGAGAAGACTTCATCAGGGTGGTATCAAAGTTATCCGGTCCGCCAATCATATCGGGGTAGGTGAGCATAGCCCTGGTGATCAAGTGGCAGGCCTCAGCCCGTTTGTGCGCCAATCCATCCGGCTGGCATATACGCGCCAGGGCAAGCGCAGTGCTACGCAGTGGTAGAGCAAAATTGGGAGCGGAACAGCCATCAATCCCTATATGGATCTGAGCTGGAGGCAGGTCTGCCATTTCGGCCAAGGTGGCTAAAATCTTTTGCTGCACCGGATGAGCAGGATCGATATAAGACCTATCTCCCGGACCGGTGGAAATCTTTAACATGTGGGCGAATGCCAGCATACCGGTATGCTTACCCGAGCAGTTATGGCGGTTGGGTGTGGGGATTTCTCCCCGCTTACGCATCGCCTCTGCCGTCTTGCGATCGTAAACCGTATGTGTGCCGCACATCAAGTCTGCTTCAGTGACCCCCGTCTTGGCTTGTATGGATTTAACCATCGCCACGTGCTCATCCGTACCTGAATGTGAGGCACACAGCAGGGCTACTTCCTGCAGGGTTAACCCATAATATGACATGCCATCATTTTCCAAAAATGGGAGCGCCTGCAGAGGCTTGGCAGAAGAACGGGTGAACGTGACCAGCCCGGGGTCGCCGTACCAGGCAACCAACCTACCTGCCGGCTCCATGACGGCGATCGAGCCAAAATGCAGCGATTCTACAATGTCACCGCGGGTTAGCTGAAAAATCGGTTCGTAGGAGGTATTCTTCATACCTGGTTGTTATTCACCACTGGATTCGCTCGGGTGATAACGCCTGGCATAGTACTGGAATAAACCATGGCGGTATCTTTGATAATATTGATCATATAAATCGGTTGGAAAGGTGAGGTCAGAGAGTAAATTGGGGATCAACCGCTCAACCTCCGAGGTTGGTGCATTCCTTTTAACCATGCGGTCCATCCCCCTAAGAATGCTCTTGAGATGGCGCTGCTGAGCCTTGACCGAATCCTGGGTAATCTCACCCCCTCTACCGCTGATCACGACATAATCGCGGTAGGAGCTCATTAGCAAGTCGAGGGTTTCTATCCAGGCAGGAATATCTGCGTTGGTTAAAAATGGAGGTTGGTTAAGCAGAACCACATCGCCGACAAAGACCACCTTGGAGGAGGGTATCACAACCCAGGTGCCGCCCGGTGCCGGACCTGCATGGTACTCAATGAAAACTTCCTGCTCTCCCCAGTTGATGGAAATCTTATGGGTAAAGGTGATATCTGGCAGTGCCCAACGCGTGCCGACCACATCATCGAAGGTTTCCCACACTGCCCCACTTTCTGTATTTTGACCTTTGAACACAGACGGTCTACCCCGGAAAACCTGGGCAGTTTTTTGGTGGGCGATAATGGTACACTCCATCGACCTTGCGCCCAGGGTGCGGTCTGGGTGGGCATCCAGGTTGACCAGCACACGGTTAGGCTTGCCGCCTAAGTTGTAAATCACATTCAGCCAGGCGCGGGCATCTTCCGCACGAAGCGGAGCATCAACCAGGATGGTTCCCATTGGCAGCAAGACTGCTCCAACGGTCACACCAGGGTACGAGTTTTCGTAATAAATTCCATGTTCGATTTGCTGCATAGTCATCTCTGTGTTGATTTATTTTTCGAGCGGTTAATTATTTAGCACTGGCAAGGTAAAGATGAAGCGGGAACCAATTCCCAGCTCGCTCTCGACCCAAATCCTGCCGCCATGTGCCTGCACAGCCAAACGGCAATAAGCCAGTCCCAAACCCAGCCCTTTTGGACCGTTTTCTGCTTTCAGGCGGGTAAATTTATTAAAGATACGTTCCTGTTCTGAGGCAGGAATACCGGCTCCGTTGTCATTGACCCAGATATTGATCAGTCCATCAGCTGAGCGCGCGCCGACCTCAATATCATTGCCTGCGGGCGAGTATTTACTGGCATTCTCCAATAAATTGGTCACCACCCTGCGGATCATGTCCTGGTCGATCAACACCTTGGGGAGGTTTTCGTGAACATTATAGCTGATGGATTGGTTCTTATTATTAATCGTTGATTCGACTGCCTCCACCGCTTCATATATAAGGTCAGAGACACTCGCCTGAGCCCGGTTTCCAATCGGCTGCCCGGCTTCCAAGATACTCAAATCCAATAGTGACTCGGTCATGCGCTGGATGCGCTCACTCGAGCGCAAGGAAATGCCCAACAGCGACTTCATCGATGTATCATCAGATGGTAGCATTGTCTCCAGCATATTAAGACTGGAGACGACATTCGCCAGGGGCGACCTGAGGTCATGATAGATCATGGAGGTCAGGTCATCCCTCAAGGTATCCAACTTTTTTTGCTCGGTGATATCGCGTAAAATCCACTGCAGGCGGGATAATTCTTCGGTTTTGATTTCGCGGGCATAAACCCGTATTGGCACTTCATGTCCACTTGCGGTACGCAACCGCGATTCATAAGACAGGGTCTTACCTGAATGTAGCTCCGTAAAATCCTTTCCGACCATTTCCTGGTCGACCGAGTGGAGCTGATCGATCCGCATCGAGCGCAAATTATCCTTACTATAATCCGAGGTCAAGACAGCTTTCCGGTTAGCATCCAGAATCTCGCCGTCCCAATTCGTGATCAAGATTGGATCAATGCTGTCTTCAAATAAGTCCTGGTATCTCTGATGAGCCGCCTGCAGCTGCTCAAACAGCAGGGCATGGCGGATGGCAGTGCCCGCCAGGTCGGCAATCCCTGCCAGGAGCAATAAGGAATCATGATTAAACTCACCCAAGCGTGGATTAATAGCCTCCAGCGTGCCAATGACCTGACCCCGATAATGGATCGGGGCACACAGGATCGCTTTGGAGATGATGCGCATTACCTGGTCATCCTTGGGATCATAGCGGTTATCACGGGGTGTATCCTGGATGATCACGCCATGGTCATGGTCGACGACCCAACGAGAAATACCGCCTTTTACCTTGTAAGGGATGGTGCCTTCTTTTGTCTTCGTCCTGCCCTTGACGGCCCTGAGCTCCAGACCGCCGCTCTGGAGGTCAACCAGAGTCAGGGCGGCAACCTGAACATTTAATGCCATAATCGTTTGTTCAAGAATACCCATAAAGACGTTATCCAAATTTAAACTGGCGGATATCCCCGAAGCGCTTTTTGCCAATGCAGTCATGACTTCAGCCTGGCGCTGGCTTTCATCATACAGGCGTGCATTAAGTACTGCAATCCCTGCCTGATCAGCGATCGCCTGCACCAAGGAAACGTGTTCCGACTGGAAGAAGCCAGGTCTTGGATGGACCAGAGTCAGGACCCCCACCAGTTTATCCCGGGTAAGGATGGGTGCACTGACCGCAGATTTTGGCAGTTGACGTTCGTCATCTTCATACTGGCGCGGCATCCAGCGTGAATCCTGGTTGGTATTCTCCACCAGTGCCACCTGACGTTCCCGCACCACCCAGCCTGATAACCCTTTATCGAGCGGCTCCAACAACCGCTTGGTAGTGTGCTTATGGACCGTGTTTCCTGCAATAATAGCCGAATCAATGGGAACGCCATTGTCATCCAGCACAATAATGGACCCATTAATTGCTCCAACATATTGCATGGATAAAAACAGTACACGCTCAAGAAGCGTTCGCAAGTCTAGAGCCGAGCTCAGCTCGCGGCTGATGTTATACAGCAATTCCAGTGAGGCACGGGATGAATTGTCTTCTATTATTTTTGGAAGCAGCTCATTCATCAAAATTGAGACCTGGGCTCAGTATAGCATAATTCCACATCAGTCTGAAAAATTAATCCGGGGGTAATCCATCAGCAGAACTTCCATTGCCAGGCGTGGGTTTACGTTGTGGTCAATCCGTTCCATCGTGTCCTCGATGGCGTTTACATAGAACTGCGCATTGTGCAAACCGATTTCCCCTGCCAGCTGTTTTATCCTGGACAAATGGTCCAGGTTGGTAAGCGAGCTGGAGATGCCTGCTGCAGTAATGAGCACATCGCGCCAAAAAGTCAGCCACACCTGAAGCTGGCTGCGCAGCTCATCCGCATGCTCAACGCTTTCCCTGGCAAAGGCGAACCTCTCACCGCGCGAGCTGGCAAGGAGGCGCAGCAGCTCTTCCAACCACCCCTGCCTCTGTTCCAACAGCCTGGGCTGTTCATAAAGGCGAAGGGCATATCCCGGGCGCCCTCCGGAGATGTGAGCCAGGCTGTCTGCCTGCTCCTTTGGTACTCCTTTGAGAGCCTGCAGCCCATCAGAAGTTTCCTCTGCTGAGAGCGGCCGCAGGCGTAAGACTTCACAGCGTGAGACGATGGTGGGGAGGAGGTTCTCTACACTTTTGGCAGTTAATAACACCACCACCTGTGAAGGCGGTTCTTCCAACGTCTTGAGCATGGCATTCGCGGTGCTGGTATTGGCTTCTTCGAAGCGCAAGATGAGGGCGATGCGGTAGCGCGCCTCATACGGTGCCAGGGACAGGTTGTGCTGTAGCTCGCGTACCTGGTCTATTCGCAGAATCTCGCCTTCGTGCGCGGCTTCCAGGACAGTAAGGTCAGGATGCTGCAGCGCTCCCATCCGCTTACAGGTGGAACAATTAAGGCAAGGCTGACCGGGGGAAGGCGGATTAGGGCAATTTAATGCCTGGGCAAAGCGCAGCGCCAAGGTTTTACGACCCACACCTTGCGCTCCAGTGATCAGGTAGGCATGCCGCTCCCGCTGCATGGCAACGTGTTGTGCGAGCAGATCAACCGCCCATTGATGCCCAATCATGCTCCAATCCATGCTGTGATTTTAGCCTAGAGCCATAATCTTGACAACCAGCAACCCCTTTTCATCTTAAAAGATGCCGGAATTGTAATTATGGTAGAATTTGCCGGATGGACCTCCTCACTGGTCTAAATGCGCAACAACAACAGGCTGTTATGGTTGACGTGGGTCCCGTCCTGGTAATGGCGGGACCTGGTTCTGGTAAAACACGCGTGCTCACCCATCGAATCGCCTATTTGATCGGCAAAATGGGTGTGCGACCTTACAACATCCTGGCGGTGACCTTCACCAATAAGGCAGCCCGCGAGATGGAAAACCGGGTATACAATTTGCTCGGGGAGGAAAATGCGCGAGGGGTGACCCTGGGCACCTTTCATGCCATCTGTGCACGAATCCTGCGCCGCGAAGCAGAACACCTGCCGTTCAACGCGAACTTTGTCATCTTTGATGAAGATGACCAGGTGGGACTGGTCAAACGCGTTATCTTCGATCTAAACCTGGACGATAAACAATACCGGCCTCTGGCAATCTTGAACTCCATCTCGAACGCCAAGAATGAGCTGCTCCTTCCGGATGAATTCCCGGTGCAAACCTACCGCGATGAAGTGGTCAGGCGGGTGTATATAGGCTACCAGCAGATGCTGTTGACCAACAATGCTGTGGATTTTGACGACCTGTTGCTCTACACGGCAGCCCTGCTGGAAGACAACCCAGCCGTGCGCGAACGGTACTCCCGTCGCTACGAGCATATCCTGGTGGATGAATTCCAGGACACCAACCTGGCACAATACACCCTGTTGAGCAGGCTTGCGACTTACCACAACAATATCTTCGCCGTCGGGGATGCCGACCAATCGATATATCGTTGGCGGGGGGCAGACTATCGCAATGTCTTACGGTTTGAGAAGGATTATCCCACTGCCCAGATCATATTGCTGGAGCAAAATTACCGCTCCACTCAGCAGATCCTGGATGTAGCAATGGCAGTCATCGACCCAAACCCAAACCGCACCCCAAAGCAATTGTTTACAGAACGTGCGGAAGGGCATAAGGTTATCTCGCACGAAACATATGATGACCGCCAGGAGGCAGCATTCGTGGTGGATACTACATCCAGCCTGGTTGGACGGAATCAGATTAAACCCGGTGATGTGGCAGTCATGTACCGCACGAATGCCCAATCCCGCCTGCTGGAGGAAGCGTTTCTCCACGCCGGTCTGCCATATAAACTCGTCGGCGCCCAGCGATTCTATGGTCGCCGTGAAGTGAAAGATATCATCGGCTATATGCGCCTGGTGCACAACCCGGATGACGAACTGAGCCTGATCAGGGTGATCAATGTGCCTGGGCGGGGGATTGGTGATAAAACCTTGCAGATCCTGCGGACGCAGGCGCAGAAAGCCAACCTGACCCCCGGCAGGCTCCTACTCGAAATGGGCCGCGATCCTGGACCGTTCACCGAGTTATTATCCCACCGTGCACTGGTTCTCCTGGCAGGTTTTGGTGAGTTATTTTTACGTTTGACCACTCAGGGAGATGAACTTTCCCCGCTGTATATCATGGACCAAATCATCGACCAGACCGATTACCACGCATATATCGATGATGGGACTGACGAAGGCAGCGAACGTTGGGAAAACGTGATGGAGCTGCGGCGCCTGGCGGCTGAATACCAGGATAAGACAGTGAGCGATTTCCTCGAAAACATCGCCCTGGTATCTGACCAGGACACGATCGAGACCAGCGCCAATGTGCCCACACTGCTCACGCTGCATGCAGCCAAGGGATTGGAATACCCAGTCGTCTTTATTGTTGGATTGAATGAGGGTACGCTTCCCCATTCACGCTCCTTTGATGACCCGGAATCGATGCAGGAAGAACGCAGACTGCTGTATGTTGGAATCACGCGGGCAAAAGACCGTCTATATCTAATCTATGCCCAAAACCGGAGTGCATTTGGATATCCGGAACCGGTCGAACCTTCGCGCTTCCTCTCCGATATCCCCGAGCACCTACTGGATGGAACCGCCTCCATGCGATCGAGGCGTCCATCAAGGCATAGCAGTTATGATTCGGTTAGTACGCGATGGGAATCAAAACGCACCGAAAGCGGGCGGGGCAACACACAAAAATATCGACCTGGAACGCACGTGCAGCATCCGGTGTGGGGTGACGGGATGGTGTTGAGCAGCCGCATCCAGGATGATGATGAAATTGTGGATATATTCTTTGAGAATATTGGGATGAAGCGCGTTGCGGCATCTCTGGCGAACCTGAAAACGAAAGGATAGCCATTACTACAATAGCGAATTCTCGCAGGAGCCAGTCCAGTGGAACTTATTATCCATTTTTAATAATCCGCTGTATAATCCTCGTATGCCCATCCTCGATTCACACTCCCTGGAGATCATCAGCCGAAGCACTGAACAAACCCGGCGGGTGGGTATGCGGCTCGGAGCACTGCTCAAACCCGGCGACCTGGTCGCCCTGGTAGGTGATCTTGGCTCTGGTAAAACCACACTGGTACAAGGAATTGCAGCCGGCTGGGGAACTTTCGACCAGGTCTCCAGCCCAACCTTTGTGCTTGTCAACGTTTACCGCCACACAGATGGTCTGCGTTTATTTCACCTGGATGCTTACCGTCTGAACGGTGCGGCTGAAGCAATTGAACTCGATTTGGATAATATGCTCGACCAGGGACCCATGGTTGTCGAGTGGGCGGAGCGCGTCCAGAATGTGCTGCCACCAGAGGGGTTATGGGTGCACCTGAACTACATTGATGATGTGCAACGCGACCTGGTATTTTCTGGGAGGGGTGACCATTATACCGATTTACTCTCCAGGTTCCGCAAATTGGTTTATGGAGGCTGAGTGCTATTAGCCATTGATACCTCCACCCACAATGTGGGTATCGCCATTTATGATGGCATCCGTGTCTTGAGTGAGAGCACGTGGGCAAGCCAGAATTACCATACGGTTGAGCTAGCTCCCGCCATCGCGGCGATGCTCACCCGCGCCGATTATGACATCCATAATCTGAAACTCATAGCAGTAGCAACGGGACCAGGGTCATTCACAGGATTGCGCATCGGTCTGGCAGTAGCGAAAGGCATCGCCCTGGCATGCCACCTGCCGATCATAGGGATACCAACCCTGGATATCGTGGCTGAATCCCAGCCGGTATCGCTCGGGATAACCCTGGCAGCCGTTCTCCAGGCAGGACGGGGTCGGTTGGTCGTTGGGTGGTACACAGCCGCAGATGGTCGCTGGCAGATTATCCCGCCCATCGAAATTATGGACGCCCTCAAGCTGACCCATCAAATCCACGAGCCCACCCTGGTTTGTGGCGAGCTTACTGAAGCACAGCAGCATACACTAGCGAGGAAATATAAAAATGTTATCCTGGTCTCGCCGGCTCATTCAGTACGGCGCCCCGCATTACTGGCAGAACTTGCCTGGAAGCGGTGGGAAGCTGGCGATGTCGACGACCCGGCAAACCTCTCACCCATTTATCTGCACCAGGGTGAACCAATCCCCGGTTAAACATCTTGTCCGGCTGCTGCTGCAGCTGATTGTTGGAAACACTCTCCACATGCGTGTGAGCCTGACTCACTGCATACCGCTCAAATGTATTCTTTAAATTACCGCCAGATGAAATTGGAAGACATACCAAGGGTGCATGAGATCGATGTACTGTCATTTTCGTTACCCTGGCCCGAGAAATCTTTCCAATTCGAGCTGACCCAGAACCCCACCACCCTCGCCATTGTTGTCGATCTGGTCCCGCCGGGGGCTACAGCCATCACCATCGGTATGGTTGTAGTTTGGATCTTGGTTGATGAAGCGCATATTGCCACGATCGCCATCCATCCTCAATTTAGGGGTCATGGGATCGGAAAAAACCTGCTATCAGAGACTCTACGGCAATCCGTCCAACGTGGTGCGGTCCTCGCCACCCTGGAGGTCCGAGAGCATAATCTCATCGCCCAGCAAATGTATTCAAAATTTGGTTTTGAAGTTGTTGGGCGTCGATTGAAATATTACCTTGATAATAATGAGGATGCTATTTTAATGACTCTAAAAAGTCTGGGACCAGGATTCCTGACCTGGTTGGATCGTATTGGGTTTTAGACGGGGATCAGCCTTGGATTATGACGGGTTATCCTTTATACTTACGCCACATTTTCAAGGAGGCAGCTAGTGGACGAAGATAAAAAACATCTCGCTGAAGCCACCCTGGCTCAGATTGCCCGAGAAGTTTCAGTATGCGAGCGCTGTATGCTGCACCATTCACGTAAGCTGTCTGTCCCAGGGGAAGGACCGGTGGATGCCGAGATCATGTTCATCGGTGAAGGACCCGGTTTCCATGAAAATGAACAAGGCCGCCCCTTTGTCGGCGCAGCCGGAAAATTCCTGGAAGAATTACTGGCAAAAATCAACCTTCAGCGCCAGGATGTGTTTATCGGCAATGTCGTCAAATGCCGTCCACCCAACAACCGGGACCCCCTGCCAGAAGAACTTGCGGCCTGCAGCGATTACCTGGAACGTCAGATCCAGGTGATCAACCCACGCGTCATCGTCACGCTGGGGCGGTACTCGATGGCCAGGTTCCTGCCGAATGCCAAGATCAGTGATGTACATGGGCAATCCTTCCACATCAAAGGTCGCCTGGTGGTGCCGATGTTCCATCCTGCAGCAGCATTACACCAACCTTCTTTAAAATCATCTATAGAACGCGATTTTTTGCACCTGCCTGAGCTGATTACCAAGACAGACAATACGCATTCGATCGAAGAAGTAAAACCGGCTGAAGATAAATCAGAACCCACCCAGCTGAGCTTGTTTTGATATTATTTGAACCATTTAAAGAGGAACTATGAATCCTATAAAAGCAGAATTGCTCAAATCCCTGCAAGACCACACTGCCAAAATCGGAATTCTCGGCCTGGGATATGTGGGTTTACCGCTGGCAGCCGCGTTTGGTGAGGCAGGCTTTCAAATTATCGGTATCGATCCCGACCCACGCAAGGTGGAGGCATTAAATAAAGGTGAAAGCTACATCCAGGACGTATCGGATAAACAAATCGCCAGGCTGTTGAAAGCGGGGAAGTTATCTGCCACCACCGATTTTTCAGCCCTGAGCCAATGCGATGCAGTTAGTATCTGCGTTCCCACCCCGCTGCGGAAAACAGGTGACCCCGACATGTCGTTCATCCTCAGTGCCACCGAACAGCTGGCCAAGTATATTCATCCTGGCATGATCATCGTGCTCGAATCGACCACCTACCCCGGTACGACGCGTGAGGTACTACTGCCAAAACTCGGTAAGGAAAAAGGCCTGGTCGCTGGAAAAGATTTTTTCCTGGCGTTTTCTCCTGAGCGGGTTGACCCAGGACGTGAGGATTGGAACACCTTGAATACACCCAAGGTGATCGGCGGTATCACTGAAGAATGCAGCGAAGTAGCCTCAGCCTGGTATGCACAGGCCCTCAAGACGGTGGTGCAGGTATCATCAGCAGAGACCGCTGAGCTCTCCAAACTTCTCGAGAATACCTTCCGCATGATCAACATCGGGCTGGTCAATGAGCTGGCGATCATGTGTGAGCGCCTGGGCGTGGACGTCTGGGAAGTGATCGATGCAGCAGCAAGCAAGCCTTTCGGGTTCATGAAGTTCACTCCGGGTCCTGGTCTTGGAGGGCACTGTATCCCCATTGACCCGCTGTACCTGTCATGGAAAATGAAGGCATTCCAGTACAATGCCCGTTTTATCGAATTGGCAGCAGATATCAACACCAACATGCCGCGCTACGTGGTCAGCAGGGTTATCGATGCATTCAATGACCGGGGTACAACGCTGAAAGGTGCCAAATGCCTGGTCTTGGGGGCGGCTTATAAACCTGATATCGACGATATCCGCGAATCTCCCGCATTGGATGTGATCGGATTGCTCCAGAAGAAAGGGGCACAGGTGGAGTACCATGACCCATATATCCCACACCTGCGCACCCACGATGATATCGAGATGGTGAGTGTCAGCGATGTGATGGATGCAGTCCATCATGCAGATTGTGTGGTCATTATCACCAACCATTCAGTATATGACTATAAAGCCATCCTTAAGGAAGCTAAGTTTATTTTCGACAGCCGTAACGCCCTGGGAAAATTGGGTAAGAATAACCCCAAGGTCGTGCGCCTCTAATTCATGGGAAATTATCTTGTAACGGGTGCCGCAGGTTTTATCGCCTCCAGCGTGGTACGGATGCTGCTGGAAGCAGGTCACACAGTTGTGGGTGTGGATAATATGAATGATGCCTACGACGTGCGCATGAAGGACTACCGCCTGAAAAAGCTCCAGCGGCATCCCGAGTTTAGTTTCCACCGGCTAGACATCGCCGACCGGATGACGTTTTCCAATGCGTCACCGCTCAGGCAGCAAGCCTACGATGCTGTGATCAACCTGGCAGCCCGGGCAGGCGTTCGCCAGTCGGTCGAAAATCCATGGGTGTACCTGGATACGAATATTACCGGCACATTAAACCTGCTTGAATACTGCCGTGAGCTTAATATCCCGAAGTTTATCCTCGCCTCCACCTCGAGCGTGTATGGCAGGAACGCTCCCCTACCCACTCCCGAATCATACAACAGTGACTTTCCGCTGCAGACTTATGCAGCCACAAAGAAAAGCGCTGAAGTCTTGTGCCACGTCTACCATTATTTATATGGTCTGGATGTTACCATATTCCGCTACTTTACCGTTTATGGTCCGGCACCACGCCCAGACATGGTCATGTTCCGCTTCACCCAATGGATAAGCGAAGGTCAGACCCTCAGAGTAAACGGTGATGGCGAGCAATCACGCGGCTTCACGTATGTGGAAGACATCGCCCGAGGAACCCTGTTGGGTTTGAAACCCTTGGGGTATGAGATCATCAACCTGGGTGGTCATGAAGTGATCAAGATCAATGAACTGATCCGCATGCTCGAAGCCCTGACGGGTAAAAAAGCCATTGTTGAGAATTTCCCTGCCCATCCAGCAGATATGACTACAAATTGGGCTGATGTCCGTAAAGCTGCCAGGGTCTTGGATTGGATACCATTCACCGGGATGGAGCAGGGAGTTGCTCACCTGGTTGAATGGTACAACCAGGAACGGGCATGGGCGAGTGAGATCCTCACCCCGTAATGTTTTCTTTTTCTCCCTCACAGATATTTAGCCTTAATTAATCCCAAACATAAATGCTAAAAACGCTGCGCGCCTGGTGGCATGATAAACTGCTCAGAGGGGTGGTGAAAAACTCCAGTTTTCTGTTCAGCAGCAACACGATTTCTGCCGCACTGGCCATGCTCAACTCAATCTTCGCCACGCGGCTGCTGGGTCTGGAGGGTTTAGGCCTGGTGACGATCATCCAAACCTTCGTTACCAATGTCAACCGGCTGCTTTCGTTCCGCATGAGTGAGGTGGTTGTCAAATACCTGGGGCAAGTGCTGGCGGCTGGACAAAAAGAGCCACCTGAGCAAGCCTACGGCCTGGTGAGTGCCGACCAGAGGGTTCCGAACAGGTTGCAGGCCGCGGCGTTGGTCAAAGGCATTGGACTGGTAGAAGCAGCCACTTCTACACTTGCGTACCTGGTCTTACTCTTACTCGCATCCTGGGCGGCGCTAAAGCTGGTTAAAGATCCGTCGGCAGTGGTTTTAATTCCATTCTACGGATTAATGCTCCTGGCAAACCTGGTCTATGAGACCTCAGCAGGCGTGCTGCAGACCCACAAACGCTTTGACCGGATGGCTCTGATCAATACCATCCAAAGCATCCTCACTACAGCACTCATCTTGCTGGCAGTCCTGCTGAGACGCGGTGTTGTTGAAATATTGGCAGCATACCTGATCGGTAAAGCCTTTGCTGGGATTGCCATCTCGGTGATGGCTTTCAGCGAGATGGATCAAACGGCAGGTCGCGGTTGGTGGCGGGCCTCGCTTAACCAGGTGCAGGATTGGCGCAGCATCTGGGGTTTTGCAGTCAATACCAACCTCAATGGGACAGTTAACCTGATCACGCGTGACAATGCCTACCTATACCTGGCGTATTTAAGCCCGGCGTACATTGCCCAGACGTACGTCGGTTATATCAAGCTGGGTTTATCCATCGTCAATTTCATCACGCTGCCCATCGACCCTTTTATTTGGCCTACGTATGCAGAAATTACACGCACGATTGCCGTGCGCCAGTGGCAGCGCACTCGAAGCCTGCTCAAGCAGGTGAGCTCCATCGCCGGGGTGTGGACGGTTACGGTCACAGCCGGGATTGCAATATTCGGGTGGTGGTTGATCCCCCTGGTATATGGACAAGCCGCACGGCCGGTTTACCCGGTGGTGCTCATTCTGCTTGTCGGATATGGCATGGCGAATATCTTCAACTGGAACCGGCCCTTACTGCTGGCGTTCGGAAAACCTTCTTACCCGCTTTTAGTATCTTTATTTGCCGGGGTGATCGAAATCCTGCTCATTCTCCTGCTCGTCCCGCAATATGGCTATCTGATGATGGCAACCATCCTTTCAGTTTATTTAACCACCACAGTGTGTATCACTGCCTGGCGTGGATGGCGGGAGATCAGGGATCAGGAAGCTCAAGATAAAATATCCATTGAGCCCGTGCCGAGCGATCTACCATGAACCTCCACTGGATCGCGCCATGAAAGTTGCCTGCATCTCCACTTCCAGGGTACCCTCAACCACAGCGAACAGCATCCAGGTGATGAAAGCCTGTCAGGCAATCAGCCAGCTGGGGCACGAAGTCCATCTTTTTGTACCGAAACAAAAACGAGCGCTCAAGGAGGCCGATCTCGCCGCTTTCTATGGCCTCGAGACCCAATTTACGATTGAATGGTTATCCTCCCCACCCGGTTTTCACCGCTATGATTTTGCTTACCGGGCAGCTCGGAAAGCCCAGCGCATAAAGGCGGACCTCACCTACGTCTGGTTCCTTCAGGCGGGTATATTTTCTCTCCTGGCTCACCTGCCGGTAATCATCGAGCTGCATGGCCCTCCCGAAGGCAAGTTTGGTCCGACGTTATTCCGCCTATTTCAGAAAATTTCCGGAAAAAAACGCCTGCTCACCATTACCCGGGCACTGGCTAATATCCTGCTTGAACGATTCAAAACCGATCTTGATGACCAGAGCCTGATCCAAATCTCACCCAACGGAGTCGATTTAGAGCGCTACTCCAACCTGCCCGACCCAGCTACAGCACGCAGACTGCTCGGGCTGCCTGCTGCAACGACGGTTGGTTATACCGGGCACCTTTATCCCGGGAGGGGGATGACCTTGCTGACCGAGCTTGCCAGTTGTTTCCCGCGGATCAACTTTTTGTGGGTAGGCGGTAACGAACATGAGATAAAAAAGTGGCGCGAGCAGACGGCGGTTAATAACCTCGGGAATATCACCCTCACCGGGTTCATCAAAAACGAGCAGCTGCCGATGTATCAGGCAGCAGCCGATATCCTGATGATGCCTTATGAAAGAGTGATCACCGGCAGCAGCGGTGGAAACTCATCCACTTATGCCAGCCCGATGAAAATGTTCGAGTATATGGCCAGCCGGCGAGCGATCATCTCCAGCGACCTGCCTGTTATCCGCGAAGTGTTGAACCCCTCGAATGCCGTGCTGTGCCCTGCGCAGGACATCGAAGCCTGGTCGCAGGCGTTGGGATTGCTGATCTTGGATGAAGAGAAGCGCCATTCATTGGCCGAGCAAGCCTGGAAGGATATCCAGCAATATACCTGGCTGGAACGGGAGCATAAAGCGCTGGAAGGCTTCCCATATCCAGCTGTTTATCCATCCGAAACCCTTAGCATTCCCGATGAACCTTAGAAAGTACGCTTCGTCACCCATCGCCTGGGTGTTCATCATCGGTGCAGCAGCATTCCTAATGCGTCTGCTCACCATCCTGCTCTACCAGCCGATCAGCTATGGTGATACACCCAGCTACCGTCGCCTGGCAGAAACGGTCTTACACGCTTTCACCAATTATGATGGGACGCGCACTCCCGGATATCCGGTTTTTTTAGCTCTGGCAGGCAGCGATCAGCACGTCTGGTTGGTTCAGCTCACACTGGGATTTATCACCACGCTGTTGATATTTTTTATCAGCTGGAAGCTGACGAATGAGCCCTGGTTTGGCGGACTGCTCGCCTTGGCCCACACACTCAACCTGGGACAACTCTTCTTTGAATCGAACCTGCTGACCGAATCGTTGACCACCTTCTTAATGACCGTAACCATGGCCGGTGCTCTGCTGTGGTTTTTATACCCAAAATATCGTAGACCCTGGCTGGCGTTCGGATTGGGACTGGTTTCAACGGCAACGCTCCTGGTCCGCCCGTTATTCATTTACCTGCCGTTTTACCTGCTGCTGTTCCTGTGGGTAGGTTCCAGGCTAGCCTCAACCCCTGCCATGATCGTCCCTGAGAAGGGGAAGATAGTTGATAGTCAGACTGGTCATAGGATTTCAGCCATGTGGGTTGGAATTGCATTCATGGTCCCGGTCGTCGTGCTCCTGGGGGGTTGGCTCTCTTTCATCTATAAGAACTTTGGCGAATGGTCCCTTACCACCATGACGGGATACAACCTCATCCAGCACACGGGAAGTTATTTTGAATATGTGCCCGATGAATATGCCTCCCTGCGGGATACGTATATTAAATACCGTAACGCCCAAATTGCCCAATTCGGGACACAGACTAACGCCATCTGGGCTGCCATCCCCGAGATGAGCAAGGTTTCAGGGTACAGCTTTTACGCCCTATCAAGAGTGCTGGCGCGCATCTCAATTGACCTTATCCTGCATCATCCCTGGTTATATATAGAAAATGCGATCTCAGGTTGGTGGATGTTCTGGCGCGTGCCCGTCTATTGGTCCGCCGATGGCCTATATTCTCCCTGGCTGGCGGGAGGGGTCAGGCTGCTCGTGTTGCTCGAACGCGGTCTCCTGTTTCTCTGCAACCTGGTGTTTATATTTACTTCGATCTCATTTGCTCTCATCGAATGTCTATCCGCCTTACGGAGAAAACCCTCCCCGTTGCACATCCCCGACACTCAATCCCCCGTGTATATTTATCTGTGGATGCTGCTGGGCAATATCTGGATCGCCTCCATCCTGCAGACCCTGATCGACCATGGAGATAATCCCCGCTTCCTGGTACCGTTACAGTCCTTTGTGGTCCTATGGGTGGCTGTATTCATATTCCAATTAGCTGGCACAAAACAGGCTAAAATCACCATTCCGACCCACTTATAGCGTATCAGCGATCATTCGCCATTCATGACATGAAGAATAAACCGCGTTCGAAGGCTTTCTGGATTATTTCTATTGGGGTAGCTCTGGCTGCAGCCTTGCTGACTATTGTGGATAAAAGCGGGCAACCCTACCGGGGTTGGATCGCATATTCCATCCTGCTGGGGCTGGGAGCTATCTGTATTTATGGCGTAGGCAAGGCAGTTCAAGCCAGCCCAGGGGTCACAAAGGTTGCCTGGATCGCTTTCTGCCTGCGGCTGGGGATTGGGGTTGCCCTGACCCTGCTGCTGCCTATATACGGCTACCAGGATAATGCTGAACACCATACAGGCTATTTCTACACGGATTCATCCATCCGCGACAACCAGGCGTGGGACCTGGCGACTTCTGCAAAGTCACTGGCGACTGCATTCTCTGGAAGCTTCTCTGGCGACCAATATGGCGGCTTGCTCGCTATCAGTGCATTTATTTACCGCTACCTCAGCCCTGATGCCCACCGCCCATTCCTGATCCTCATCATGAACGCAGCTGCGGCTGCAGTGGGTGTACTAGCCTTGTGGAAAGCGACGAGCAGATGGTTTGGTGAAAAAACAGCCTTGCTTGCAGCCACGATCTTCGCTCTATATCCAGAGAGTGTGTTGTTAGGCAGCACGGAGATGCGCGAAGCGATCATCATTCCAATGGTCGCGGTAGCTTTTTTCGGGCTAACTGAACTCCAATCGGGGAAGAAAACAGGCTGGCTGTGGCTCATCCTATCAGGATTGATCATGCTGCCCATCCAACCATTGGTGGCTATAATTTCATTTATCATCCTGCTGGGGATGTGGTTTTTCGACCCGGAAACCTTACAATCGCTCCAACAGCGCCGGACAATTTTTATTATCGTCCTGTCGCTGGGGGTTCTCATGGTTGCGCTGCTTGTGGCAAGCTCGGTGCTGGTAAGTCTTCCCTCACTGCAAGGCAGCGGGCTGATCAGTGTATATCTAACCTGGTTTAAGAATAACTTTACCTTCCAGAGCTACCTGCTTGAACGGAACTCCGGGATATTTCAGAGTCTGGTAGCCGGCATCGGCGAACAGTGGCGCTGGCTGATTATTCTGGTTTACGGAGTGGCCCAGCCCGTCTTACCTGCCATCGTGGGTGACCCTGGTGCACAGATGATGCTGCGGATCATTGGTTTTCTGCGGGCTGCCGGCTGGTATGCGTTGGCACTTTTCCTTATTTATGGGACATTGGGAGTTCTTCGCAGCCGTCAGGAAGCCCGGCGCTACCAGCTGATCTGGATCAGCCTGGTCAATTGGGCATGGATTATGATATCTGCACTCAATGCAGGCGCAGACCAGTGGGACAACCCGCGCTACCGGGCGATCCTCCTGGTGTGGCAGGTGGTACTGGCAGCCTGGGCATGGGAATGGGCACGCTCCCGTAAAGACGCCTGGCTTTATCGCTGGTTGGTGGTGGAGCTGGTCTTTGTGGGATTGTTTACCGAATGGTATATCGGGCGTTATTACCCAGGTATTGTCCATCTGGATATCAAATGGATGTCGCTGCTCACCTTGGTGGCGTGCGGGTCGATCCTGCTCGGTGGGCTGGTGTGGGATAAGCTCCATAACAAAAAACCATCATCCGGAGATTCTAGTTTATAATTCAGTCATTGAATATTGACTTCTGAGGAGAATCAGCTTGCCAACAGCAATCATCACCGGAGTCACCGGTCAGGATGGATCTTATCTGGCTGAGTTATTACTATCAAAAGGTTATCGCGTGATTGGAATGATGCGGCGATCCAGTGTGGTCACCTTCGAACGCATCCAGCATATCCAGGACGAGATTGATATCATCCAGGGTGATCTCCACGACCAGAGCTCTCTGATGGATCTGATCGAGCAGTATAAGCCTGATGAAGTATATAACCTCGCCGCTCAATCCTTTGTACCCACCTCATGGAACCAGCCCGTGCTCACCGGCGAAGTCACTGCCCTGGGTGTCACCCGTATGCTGGAGGCCATCAGGCTGCTGGCCCCGAAAACCCGCTATTACCAGGCATCCTCCAGTGAGATGTTTGGTAAAGTCCATGAAGTGCCCCAGAGAGAAACCACTCCGTTTTACCCCCGCAGCCCCTACGGTGTTGCCAAGGTCTACGGACACTGGATCACGGTCAATTATCGGGAATCGTATAACCTGTTCGCAGTTTCCGGAATCCTGTTCAACCACGAGAGCCCGCGCCGCGGAACCGAATTTGTTACCCGCAAGATCACCTATGGTGCGGTGCGGATCAAGCTGGGCATGGCAAAAGACCTGCACCTGGGCAACCTGGAATCACGCCGGGATTGGGGTTTTGCCGGAGATTATGTTGATGCCATGTGGCGCATGATCCAAAATGATCAGCCAGTTGATTTTGTCGTCGGCACCGGTGAAACGCATACCGTGCGTGAATTTTGTGAAAAAGTATTCTCCTATCTCGACCTTGATTACCAGGATTACGTCGTCCAGGACCCACGTTTCATCCGCCCGGCAGAGGTGGACCTGCTGGTTGCCGATTCATCCAGGGTGCGCCAATCACTCGGCTGGACACCCAATATCAACTTCAATGGTTTGGCTGAAATGATGGTGGATGCTGACCTGAAACGACTTGGGGGGGAGGTCACCTGAGCGAAAACCTAACCTTTCAGGCTGACGTTCCACCTGACAAGGGTGTAGCAAAAAAGACCCATTCCTCCTGGCTGCGCTGGTTTGGCACCTTGCTAGCAGTGGGACTGCTCATTTATTTATTAAGCCAGCAAGGCTGGGCAGCGATCGCTGCTGCGCTCAGACAGATTGCCTGGTGGCGATTTATTGCTGCGCTCGTCCTGGTGATGGTATCACGACTGGCGGTCGCTGGTCGCTGGCACGTGCTCATGCATTCCGCTGGGACAGGGATTACACCCCGCCAATCCATACGCCTGACATTCGCTATGCTGTTCGCCTCCAATTTCCTACCAACCACCATCGGAGGGGATGTGGTCAGATATGCCGGTGCGGTACGGTTGGGGTTCGATAATGCGATCAGCCTGGCATCGCTGGTGGTGGATCGCCTGGTGGGTATGACGGGCATGGCGATGGCGCTGCCTTTTGGCATCCCGGCATACCAACACTACCTCAGCGTCCCCGCTGCGAGGAGCGCCCCGGTAATCCCCTGGGCGCGGCCGTTGGCGAACAAAATCCAGCGGTTTTTGGAGGAATTAGGCCAGGCATTGAAAATATGGCTTAAAAAACCCCGCTACTTATTAGGTGCTCTCGGCTTCACCTGGGTGCACATGCTGTGTACTTTCGGCACGGTCAGTGTACTGCTAACCGGTATGGGTGAACACATATCCTTCTGGACGGTGATGGGACTTTGGAGCGCAACTTATTTCATTACATTGCTGCCCATTTCCATCAATGGCATGGGGGTGCAGGAATTGGCGATGGCTTTTTTCTATGCGGCGGTTGGGGGTATCACCCCAGCTTCCGGGTTTGCCCTGGCATTGCTGATGCGCCTCCTGCAAATGATCGCCAGCCTGCCTGGAGCGCTGTTCATCCCCGATATCATGGCGGGAAGAAAATAATTAATAAAATAATGGCCCGTAAAATTTTCGGCATCATTTACTTCATTTCTTTTATACTCTTCCCCTGGTTGGTGCTTTCACCTGCGGTCAGCTTAGCGGCGAGCCTACCCTTGCGTTTCGGTATATTTTGTCTCCTGTCCATCGGCGGGGCGTTCCTCTTTCTCCGGGCGTGGCCAAAACAAGGCTGGGGTGCTGCCCTCCTGGTCACGACCTTGGGGTATGCCTCAGCATACAAGATAGCCAGTTTTATCCCCGACATCTCATCATACCCATTCTCATTGGGCTGGTCGGAAGGCAGCCGGTATTATTACGCCTCATTGTGGTTATCCAAACAGGTTTATGGGATGTCTTTACCACCTTCGGTGCTCCACCCCACCCGCTACCTGCTGCAGTCGATTCCCTTCCTGATCTCCGGTTCTTCGCTGTGGTTCAACCGGTTATGGCAGGTCATTTTGTGGGTAGTCCCCACTGCGCTAACCAGCTATTTGCTGGTACGCCGGCTCGACCTGCCTGCCCGCAGAAAACCACTGGTGATCACTCTCAGCATGATATGTTGGGGATTCATTTTCCTGTTTCAGGGACCAGTTTATTACCACCTGCAATTCATGGTGATATTAATCTTATGGGGTTTCAACCGCAATCATTTTTGGCGCAACCTGATCCTGGTCCTGATTGCCTCCCTGTGGGCAGGCCTAAGCCGGATCAACTGGCTGCCGGTTCCGGGATTGTTAGCCAGCGTGCTGTACTTGATGGAATCCAGGGTGGAAGATAAAACCATCATCAGGTATCTCATCCCTCCGGCTGTTTGGGTGCTGGCAGGGACAGGCATCGGTTTTGCCAGCCAATCAGCATTCCAGCTGTGGTCAGGCAATCCCCAAGCCTGGTTCGGCTCCAGCTTCACCTCCGACCTGTTGTGGTACCGGCTCTTCCCCAACCCAACGTACCCCATGGGGATTCTATTGAGTGCTGTGTTGGTGTCTCTACCCATCATTGGTCTCATTTTCATCCGTCTCATCAACCGGTGGCGGGAGTTTCACTTCATCCGCCTGTTAGGGTTGGCTGCCATCCTGGGTGTGGTGTTTGCGGGTGGAGTAATCGTCAGCCTGAAGATTGGCGGTGGAAGCAACCTGCACAATCTGGACGCGTATCTCACGCTGTTGTTGGTGATCGGGAGTTATATATACTTTGAGCGCTTCGAACCCGATCAACTAGCCCAATTGGCTGAAAATCGACCTGAGGTTACACCTCCACAGCCTAGCAAACTAATGGGCACAATCGAAAATATATTCATTGCCGGTGCCTTGATCATCCCGCTGTATTTCACCCTGAGTATGGGAGGTCAAATCCCCCAGCGCGATTTCACTGCCGCGCAGGCTGCCTTGCAGACGATCAACACTGCCACACAGCAGGCTGCAAAAAGGGGCGGTGAAGTATTATTCATTAGCCAGCGGCAGCTGCTGACCTTTAATGAGGTCAAGAATGTGCCCCTGTTGCCGGAAGATGAGCTCGTCTTCCTGATGGAAATGGCGATGTCTGATAACCGCGCATACCTGGATGCATTCCACCAAGATATCAGCAATCAGCGTTTCGACATGATCGTTTCCGAACCTTTGGTCATCCAATATCAAGGAAGAAACCACAGTTTTGGCGAGGAAAATGATGCCTGGGTGCAGCGCATCTCTGAGCCGGTATTGTGTTATTACGAGCCAGCGATAAAACTGGATTCTGTTGGCCTGGTTATCTACACCCCCCGCCCCGAGCCATGCAAGTGAACAAGCTGCCCGCCCATGTACTGGTTTAGCACCAATAACCTGGTTGATTTTATCCTGTTCCTGTTGTTTTCTGGCGGATGGGCGATGGGTGGATTGTTGCTCGTCAGGTATACTTTCCGATTACACCGCAATGAGCGTATCGTGACGGGTCTGGCAGCCGGTTTTCTGCTGTTTATCAGCCTCGGTAACCTGCTGGCGCACGTCTTACCGCTCACGGCTGCCTTTTGGACCGCCTCACTCATGATCCTGGTGGCTGGGCTCATGCTTGCCTGGCGGTCGAAAAAACAGGCTGGATTCGATCATAGCGACCTGCGATCCATCCCGCTACTGTTCGGGTTGGCAGCCATCACCATTCTATTCACGTTTATCCTCCGGGGTCAGTCCATCTTCGATGAATACCTGCACCTGCCACTCATCTCAATTATGGCAGCCGGAGATATCCCACCCCACTTCACCCTGAACCCTGCGTTTTACTTTGCTTATCATTATGCCATCCAGGTCTTTGCCGCCAGCATGGTCCGCCTAGCTAACTTTTTTCCATGGAGCGCCTGGGATGCCAGCCGCGCCCTGGCGATCGGGTTCACCCTGGTTTTAGGATGGATCTGGGTGCGTAAAGTCACCGGCAACAGGTTGGCAGCCTGGTTGGGTAGCTTTTTATTCACCTTTGCCGGTGGAGCTCGCTGGTTACTCCTATTGCTGCCTGCCCCCTGGCTGAATTGGGTCAGCCAGCGTGTAAATCTCATTAATTCGGGTCTTGATACTGCCCCTACATTAGCTCAAGCCCTGCACAGTTCGTGGGTGATTGAAGGTGGTGGACCGGTCCCATTCCCTTTCGCCTTCCATAACGGCATTTTCGTTCCCGTATTTTTTATCCTCGGCAGCACCGGTGCGCTGCCATTTATGACCATTTTCTTGTTGCTCCTGCTGCTCCCGAGGGGACAATTCTCGATCGCTGGCTTAATCATTTGGAGCCTGCTGTTCGCCACACTCGCCCTTAGCGCCGAGCACCTTTTCGCAGTCATCTGGGTGGGTATCTTATTGACGATGGGTCTTGCTCTCATCTTCAGGAAGCAATTCCACATCACTTTTTTCAAACAGCTGGCTGCCCAATGGGGGATCATCCTTGTGCTGACCGGTATCCTGGCATTGGTGCAGGGAGGGTTCATCACTGAGACTGCCCGGACTATGATCAACTCAATAACGGGGGTCGCCACACAGAGTTATAACGCGCGTGGATTTACCTTGCGTCTGCCACCCGGTTTACTTTCTTCCCATCTCGGAACCCTGTCGATAATAAATCCGGGTCAGCTGGTTGCATTACTGACTGAGCTAGGACCAGCGTTATTGATCATCCCCTTCGCATTTCTACGCTTCACCAAGGACCTGAAGCAGGGTAGTTTTTTCCTAGGTGGGCTGGCCGTGAGTGTAGTTTTCTGCATGGTTTTTCCACTCTTCTTCCAATACCAGATTGACAGGCAAATCAACCGGATCCCTGCCACCGGATTGTGGATTGCGCTCGTCTTGGGGTTCCCCATCCTATGGCTGGCCCTTCCCAGTATAAGCACTGCCGCCCGAGTTGGATTGGCTTTGGGATTTTTAGTAACCATTTTGGGAGGGGTGGTTATCTTCAGGATTCAGCTCTATTCTATTAATACACCACAATATGCATACTTTATTGACGGACTGGACGCCAGGTATGCTGCAGATTATTGGAACAAGCTTCCTCCCGGCACCCAGGTACTAGACCGCGTTCCCGAACGGTCCGTCACGATTTTTGGACGGATAACCCGGGCATATTCAAGTATGTACGATCCGCTGCCGGATTGGCAAGCGTTGATCGATGATCCCAATCCCAGCCGTATCGCTGATGCAGGGTATGATTATGTGTACATGGACCAGATCTGGTGGGAAGGACTCACCCAGACCCAACAGGAATACTACCAAGCAACGTGTGTCGATATCGTTGACCAGCGTGAGCAGGATAACAAAAAGGATTACCGCCTGTTGATTGACGTAAGTGCATGCAGGCAGTAACCTCAACTGATATGAGTGAAACTAATCATCGAAATAAAAACCATTGACGAGGATGCATAATGAAAATCGATTACCAGGAAACGACCAATGACCTGCTCGCCCGCATTGATATTCATAAAAAATTTGGCAGCCGTGACATCGACGAATGGATGCTGCATGTAATTAATCCTCAGAAAGGCTCGAAAATCCTCGATATTGGTTGCGGGGCAGGGAAACAATGCTTTTTGTTCTACAATGCCATGCAAGGCGAGGCAGATATCACCGGTGGAGATTTAAACCAGGAGCTGCTTGAAAAAGCACACCAGGAAAATGCCAAGATTGGGAACCGGATCAAGTTCATCGATCTCGATTTCAACCAGCGCTTTCCAGTAAATGCTGACGAGTTCGACCTGGTGACATCCTGTTTTGCAATCTACTATTCCGAGGATATTCCCTTCACCATCGCGGAGATGCACCGTGTACTCAAACCGGGTGGTCGTTTATTTACCACCGGACCCATGCCTGAAAACAAAAAAATGTTTTACGATATTATCTTCGAAGCCACTCATAAACCCATCCCACCCATGCCGGGCAGCTCCCGCTATTCCAGCTTGATCTACAAGAACATTCAAGCCTTGTTTTCTACTGTCGAGCTGCACATTTTCGAAAACCCGTTAACCTTCGAAGAAGTTGAGCCATTCCTCGAATATACACGGGCGTCATTATCTGAAGACCGCCGGTTATGGAAAAGCCTGTTCGTAGATGCAGGTGGATTCGAACAGGTCATGCAGGCCATCAAAAACGCTGCCGGGAAACGCTTGGCACGCGATGGTAAGCTGGTGATGACCAAGGTCGTCGGCGGTTTTCGAGCCACCAAGTAGAACCACTCGGATGGTCACCCGCAACGGCGTCCACCCCGAGCAACAAGACGATATATAATAATCAGGAATCCTAACAAGGCAATTCATGAAGTCTCAACCTGGTCTTTCTGTGGTCTACGATAGCACTCGCCGGGGCTCAGTCGTGCTCGAAGAGCTACGCGAGATATTTAATTACCGCTACCTGATCCTGCAGCTGATCCGCAGAGATATCCTGACCAGGTACAAAAGGTCATTCCTCGGTGTTGCCTGGACGATGCTGAACCCCCTGGGAATGATGCTGGTGTGGACGATTGCCTTTTCACAGTTTTTTAAGGCCGGTGACCTGCCTTCCTATCCGGCATATGTCCTGAGCGGTTTGCTAGCCTGGACATTTTTCAGCCAGACTACGACTGCTTCGATGGTCAACCTTGTATGGGGGGGTGGCTTGCTCAACCGCATCTATATGCCCAGAACCTCGTTTGCCATCGCCGCGATAGGCACAGGTTTGGTAAACATCACATTATCCATGGTGCCCCTGATTGGGGTCATGCTTATCACCGGACTGAAGCTTCACTGGTCGATTTTGTTTACCCCCATTTCGGTGTTGATCCTGGCTGGGTTTGCCCTGGGAGTGGGGTTACTGATCTCCACCCTGGCGGTCTACTTCCCGGATATTGCCGAGATGTACCAGATCGTTTTGATGGCGTGGATGTTCCTCACCCCGGTTATGTACCCCGTCACAATCCTGCCCGAAGCTTACCGATTCTATCTCACCACGCTCAATCCAATGTATCATATGGTTACACTCTTCCGCATACCAATCTATTTCGGTCGCTTACCGACCACGACCGAGCTCCTGGTACCGCTCGGAATCTCTTTATTCTTCCTGACCCTCGGCTGGCTGGTTTTTACTAAGAAATCGGACGAATTTGCCTACCGGATATAGAATAATGACAGAAAATCCTGCCGCTTTAACCGCTGACCAAACGATTATCGAGCTGAGTAACGTCTCGGTAAAGTATCGCGTCCCGCAGGAGCAAATTGGTACATTTAAGGAATACTTTATCCGCTTACTTGAGGGGAAGGTCAAACAGCGTACTTTTAATGCACTAAATCAAGTCAGTCTAACCGTCAAGCGGGGAGAAGTATTCGGCTTGATCGGTCATAATGGCGCCGGGAAAAGCACTCTGCTCAAACTGGTGGCAAAGGTGATCCGCCCTTCAACCGGGCGGGTCATCGTGAGAGGTCGCGTGGCTCCCTTACTCGAGGTCGGTGCCGGTTTTCACCCTGAACTGACCGGACGCGAGAATATTTATCTTAATGGTGCCATGCTCGGGTTTAGCCAGGAAGAAATGCATAGGAAATTCCCGCGCATCGTTGAGTTTTCAGAACTGGGCGACTTCATCGATGCCCCACTGCGCACCTATTCATCGGGCATGACTGCCCGGCTGGGCTTTGCTGTGGCAACGGATTCACAGCCAGACATCCTGATCGTAGACGAGATACTATCAGTGGGCGATGAAGCTTTTCAGCATAAAAGCTATGACCGCATACAGTCGATTAAATCCCAGGGAGCGACTATCCTGCTCGTCTCGCATTCAATGAGCGTGATTGAGGGGATGTGCCAGCGGGCTGCATGGCTCCATCGCGGGCAAATTCTTTCTATGGATAATGCCAAGGCGGTGGTCGACCGCTACCTGGGTCTCGTCTCGGAGGAAGAGAACAGGCAACTTATTGCCAAAAGCCAGCCGGGAGATGCTGTTGAGGGAAAGGAATATAAGCCTATTGAGATCAGGCAGGTGCGGATATTAAACGTCCACGATCGGGAGCAGCAGGTATTCCATACCGGCGAATGCGTACAGGTGCAGGTCGAATATGTGGCGCATGAACCGGTCAATTCGCTGGAAGTGGGGATTGCCATCCACAGGCAGGATGGCGTTCACATCACGGGACCGAACACGGCTTTCGATGGTCTGGAAATAAAAGCACCGCCGGGGATCGGTGGGATCGTATATACCATCCCCTCGATCCCTTTGATGGAAGGTATGTACCAATTATCCGTTTCCCTGGTTAACCGCCTCGGAAATATCATCCTGGATTTCCACGATCACTACTATTCCTTCCGCATAAATAACCATGGTCATGATATCCACGACCGCTATGGGGTAATGACCATGAACGGCGAATGGCACTTGCTGTAAAAAATGCTGATCTTACACAGTCTTTCACCAACTCAACCGGGCATTGAGCTAGCATGATATCTACCCGCCAGGATAATTTCAATTTGATCTACCACACCGCACGGTGGGGCGATCAAACCCCTTCCGATGATTCCTGGGTGAAGCAGTTTGAAAGCCTCGCCGATCGCATCCTTCTTGAGTTGCGACCGGCCACAGTCCTGGATACTGGCTGCGGACGCGGCTACCTGGTCAAAGCGCTGCGCGAGCGTGGCGTGGATGCTTGGGGGATAGACAGCTCGGAGACTACCGTCCAGAATAGTCTGCCGGAAATCCAGCCTTTTTGCCGGGTGGGGTCGATCCTCAAGCCTCTACAGCAGCCACAATTCGATTTGATCATTTGCATCGATGTCATTGAGCACTTGCCCACCGAAGACGCAATCCGCGCGGTCGAAAACCTGTGCCTCCATAGCGATGACATACTATTCTCCAGCATCCCGCTGGAACCCGACGATTCACTTCATATCACTACACAACCTCCTGAGTATTGGGCAGAGCTGTTCAACCGTTTTAATTTTTTCCATGACCTCGAGTACGATGCATCTTATATTGCTCCATGGGCGATGCGCTTCCTGAAAGCTCAGCTGCAATTGGAAGACCGGATTTCGATCTACGAACGGAAGGTCTGGCAGCTTTCGCAGGAAGTTGCCCTCAGGCGCGAGCTGAGCGTGGAGTATAAAAATGAGCTCGCCCGGAAGGAGATGGACCTGCAATATTGGAGGTCAGCCCCGAAACGTCTTGAAGCTGAATTGGATCAGATCAAGCTGAGCACCAGCTGGAAGATCATCAAACGCATCCAGCGCTGGCGTGAGCGAATTATTCCTCTCGGCAGCCGGCGCGAAGCAATTCTGTTTGCCATGTTCCGCGGGATTAGAGTGATCCGGCGTGAGGGCATCCTTGGTTTTCCTGTCTTCTTCTTCCAAAAGGTACGGGCAGCTTTAACATTTAAAACCAGCCGGTTCTGGCATAAATTGAATTTGAGACAAACCAGTCAACCCAGTACCGGTCAGGTCTGTGAGATAGAAGGGGTTGTAGCCCGTGCGGAGATAGAAGCCCATACCGCTATCATTGACATCATCATCTGCGTCAATAATGCCCTGGAGGACGTCCAGCGTTGCCTGGCATCCTTGCTCGATCACACCACCCAACCCTACCATCTGATCCTGGTTGATGATGGCTCCGATGGAGTGACAGCCGGTTATTTAAGTGAATTTGCCGATGCTCATCACGCCTCGCTCCTGCGATCATCTGAGGCGACGGGCTACTGCTTCGCTGCTAACCGTGGGATGCGAACCTCCTCGGCTGAATATCTGGTGCTATTAAATAGTGACACCATCCTAACGCCTGAATGGCTGGACCGACTTGCCGCCTGCATGCAGAGTGATCAAAAAATCGGGATGGTCGGCCCGCTTTCCAACACTGCTTCATGGCAGTCTGTGCCGAAAATCGAGCAGGGTGGTGATTGGGCTTCCAACCCGCTGCCTCATGGCTTGTCACCTACAGGCATGGCTCAATTAATTGCCTCCAAATCTGGGCGGCTGTACGTGGAAATGCCGCTTCTAAATGGGTTCTGTCTCATGATCAGGCATAAATTGTTAGATGAGGCTGGATTATTCGACGAAGAAAATTTTGGGCAGGGTTATGGTGAAGAAGATGACCTCGTCCTGCGAGCGCGTAAACTGGGCTGGAAGATGGCACTCGCCGATGATGTCTACATCTATCATGCCCAATCAAAAAGTTATTCTAGCGATAGGCGTCATGCCCTGTCTGAACGGGCTCAAAAAATCCTGCGCGAGAAACACGGTGAAGGGATGATTTCTCAGGGAGTGCGCTTCTGCCAGCACGACCCCGTATTGGAAGGGATTCGTGTGCGATCCCAGGCAGCCTTTGACCGGCAGCAATGTGTCAATGAAGGCAGGCAGTTTTCCGGTAAAAAGATACTCTATCTGTTCCATATTATCTACAGCCCTGGCGGGGGAGCCAATGTCATCCGTAGTGAGAGCCTCGCCATGCAAGAGATGGGAGTAAAAGTATCCTACTTTCATCTGGAGGATCACAAGGAAAGTTACATCCAGTCCTACCCAGATATGGCTCTTTCCACCATCTTTGGTAAACCGGAGGACTTGGAACCCGCCTCTCAGACCTTTGATGCCGTCATTGCCACATATAATCCAACCGTCGATTGGCTTAAGCCTCTCCAATCCAAACAGCCCCACCCGGTATTCGGATATTACGTCCAGGGGTTTGAGCCATTAATGTACGAACAGGCCAGCCAGCGCTATAAAAGCGCCCTTGAATCCTATACATCAATCGATGATATGGTCGTGTTCACCAAAACTGAATGGACACACCAGCAGATAAAGCAAGCCACCGGGGGTGAGAGTAAAGTAGTTGGCGCAAGTGTGAATATCGACCTGTACCGCCCTCGACCGCGTACCTTGCCGGTATGGCCGATTGGTCCTCTCAGGATAACTGCGATGATCCGACCCGAATCTCCCTACCGCGAACCGCTCAAGACCATGGAGCTGCTCCACAAGGCATCACAAAAATACAAAGGTGAAGTTGAGATCAACCTGTTTGGAACCCCATTTAATAATACCGGGTTCCAGGATCTGCCACATGACTTCCCGTGGAAGTTATACAGTGTGCTCTCACCTGCGCAGGTAGCCAATCTGCTCAGCCAGACGGATATATTTGTTGACTACTCATCTCATCAGGCGATGGGCCTCACCGCCATGGAAGCCATGGCATGTGGCTCCGCGGTGATTATCCCGCAATATGGTGGTGTATCCAGTTACGCGGTCCATGAACAGAATAGCCTGGTGGTCGACACGTCCGCTTTTGATAACGTATGGGTCGCCTTGCAGCGTCTTATCGAAGATGAAAAGCTGCGCAACTACCTGCAACTCAATGGAATCCATGATATTTGTAATTATTTCCCAGAACGAGCAGCCTACAATATTTTAAAAGCAATATTTCATGTTTAGGTTGCCTAAGGTCAAGTTGCAATCCAATGCAACAAGCAGGGGTCGGTTACCCAATCGGGTAATTCCACCCTGCAGCCTGCGAGATACAAGGTGAACACGGCACAAAATTGGGCTACCATCCTGCGTCAGGAGGGGCTTCCTTCCACAATAAGGCGAATCAGCCGGAAGATATTCGGGGAATTAATTGAGCTCCTTCTGCAGGCGCGTTTTTGGCTGACACTGCCGAGGGGGGCGAAAGTTATAAAAATCAACCCTATCGCCCAGAATTTACTCCCATATGAAGACGCACCGGAATATCCAAGTAAAGGGACCACCTACAACCATGACGACCGTGTGCGGGATGGCATTTACTGGCACAACTGTTATATCGCTAACCGGACGAATTTGAGCAAACAAGGGCATCAACTTTTCAATGCCCGGCGGGTGCTGTTTGTTTTACCGGTTAAAGCCGCCGGAGGTGGATCCAACCTGGTATTCCTCGCCGCGCAGGCGATGCGCAGTATGGGCGTTGATGCACAGATTATGAATTTGAACATCTACCGCTCATCATTCGAAAAATCATACCCCGACACAAACGTACCCCTGATCTATGGTGATACTGAAGATGTCCCCGAGGTTGCTGCTGCCTTTGATGCTGTTGTCGCAACATCCAATACCAGCGTTCCCTGGATTGCTCCAGCTCAAAAAAAGAGCACCAAGCTGGTGATAGGCTATTACATCCAGGATTACGAGCCGTATTTCTATCCACCTGACACGAATGAGTTTCACCAGGCCGCATCTTCCTACACGCTGATCCCTAATATGGTGCGCTGCGTGACAACCCAGTGGATCTATGACCAGATTCAAGAACATCACAATGTCGCCTGCCACGTTATTGGTGGCCATTTGGACACGGATCTGTTCCGTCCTCGCCCATCCACTGGGACCTCCGGTACAGACCTACCTGTGCATATCGCTGCCATGATCCGACCGGTCTCCGAGCGTCGAAGCCCCAGAATGACGATGGAAGTATTGCGACTAGCCAGCAAAATGTATGGCTCCAGGCTGGAATTCACACTCTTTGGTTTCGAACCAGGTGATCCGGGATTTGTCCGCCTGCCGAAGGATTTCCCCTGGCAGCTCGCGGGAGAGTTGAGACCCCCTCAGGTAGCCAACCTGCTCAATCAATGTGACATTTTTGTGGACTATTCGGTCTATCAGGCCTTTGGGCTGACGGCTTTGGAATCCATGTCATGTGGGTTGGCCACCATCGTCCCCAGTCATGGGGGCACAGACACCTTCGCAAAAAATGAAGAAAACTGTCTGGTCGTCGATTCCCACGATCAAACCGCCTGCTTCAATGCTCTCCAGCGGCTGGTCGAAGATGATTCCCTCCGCCAACAGCTCCAGCGCAACGCCATACCTACTGCGGTTCAATTTTATCCGGAGCTGCCCGCATATAATCTGCTCGAAGCGCTTTTTCGACATGATTGATGGCTGCCGAGACGAATGACAGGTCTATAAATGTTTGATTGGGCTGGGACCGTTCCGATGATGCTCGTGAAGATACTGTGGATAAGCTTGGTCGCGAGGAATTCCCTCTGATATGACCGGTACCAGGCATTCTGCCGATCGAATTAATCATCCCGCCTCCTGGCTGGCAACATCCATGCGCCACATCCGTTATGGATTCAGCATCATACGCCAGGATGGGTGGGTATATTTTCTCAAACGACTGTATCAATTGAGCGTCTGGCGGGTTAAGGGCACCTACCAGTCGATCCGTTACAAACTGGCAAAACCTGCCAGTGGTCAGCTGATCGAAGTGGCGGATATTCAAGTCATACCTCTACTCAATCCCCAGGATATAGAAGGAATACCTACACCTGCAGGTACTGCATCCTACCATAGCGACCTGGTAATGCAGGGTATCGTTTCCCATAAGGCGTACAGCCTCGAGCGTGAGATTATCGTCCAACAGGGTCAGGTCCTCTTTTCCAACCGAAGTGTATTGTTCGTCTCGCCCATCCGCGTTTTGGGTGGGGGAGCTAACTTGATCTTCATGGCGGTTAAAGCAATGCGGTCCATGGGTGTGAATGCCCAGATTTTGAACCTCAATGTCCACCGCGCCTGGTTCGAAAGAAATTATCCCGATCTCAACCTTCCCATCATTTTTACAGATGTTGAGGAGATCCCCTTCCAGGCTTTGAATTATGATGCTGCCATTGCTACTTCCAATCCAACGGTCTCCTGGATAGCACCTGCAGCAGTAAAACGCCCAGAGCTGGCATTCGGTTATTACATCCAGGATTATGAGCCGTATTTTTATCCGCCTGGTTCCCACGAATTCCAAAAAGCTTTTTCCTCCTACACCCTCAACCCGAACCTGATCCGCATGGTGACGACCCCCTGGATTGCTGACCAGATCGAGCTTCAACACCACGTCCGTAGCACTGTTGTTGGCGCTCATATGGATACAGACCTGTTCCAGCCGCGTCCGCGCACTGAACCTTCGTGGCCAGACCGTCCTTTGAGGATCACCGCCATGATTCGCCCGACAACCCCGCGCCGTAACGCTAGCATGACCATGTCAATCTTAAAGCAAGCCAGCAGGAGGCAGCCATCCAGTGTGGAAATCAGGCTGTTCGGCTGTGATGTTTCGGACCCGGGGTTTGCCTCTCTCGAGCATGATTTCGCCTGGCAGCTTGCCGGTGAGTTGCGCTCAACCCAGGTAGCCAACCTGTTTAACGACGCCGATATTTTTGTGGATTTTTCAGAATTTCAGGCTCTCGGGCTGACCGCATTGGAAGCCATGGCTAGCGGGTTGGCAGTTATTGTTCCCGCGAATGGTGGCGCCCGTATTTATGCACACCATGAGCAAAACTGCCTGCTGGTTGATACCCATGACCGGGAAGCCTGCTTTCACGCTCTCCGACGGTTAATCGAAGACGATGACCTCCGTTTGAGACTTCAAAAGAACGCTATTCCTGCTGCGGCACATTTTTTTGCGGAAATCCCTGCCCTGAATATGCTTAAAGCACTCTTTCAAGAGGCTAAATGACCGATTTCAATCAATCTGGCAGCCGCCCGCGTGTGCATGTGGTTTATGAGTATGGACCTGACTATCGTCCGAACTCCAGCTCATTCTTGCGTTTGATCCGGTCGCTCACCCATCCCCAGGTGCAAGCACACGTCGATACTACCTTCGGGCTCGACTTCAATAACGAGCCCGCTGATCTGGTGATCATCGATCGCCTTTGGAGACCGGATGTCTCCTTGGCACTGGTTCAGGAGCTGGTCAATCGGATCCGTCTGAGGGGTACCCGGATCATTTACAGTCTCGATGATAACTTTTTTGACCTGTCACTGTTTGAGGACGGCAGGCCTGTCAGCGAAATCCTTCCTGTCGTTTCTTATTTGTTGCGCCAGGCAGATGCAGTGCTGGTTACCACACTTGTCCTGCGCCAGCGTCTGTTGGCATTCAATCAAAATATCCATGTCTTATCTAACCAATTGGATGAGCGTCTGCTAGTTCCACGCTATCCCAGCGATAGATATCCCAAGCTTGACCAAAAGCGCCTCGTGATTGGTTATATGGGCACTTTTACCCATGACGAAGACTTGCGCATGGTCTTGCCGGCGCTCAAATCCATACACCAACGCTACCCAGACCAGATCGAATTCCAGTTAGTCGGCGTGTTGAATAAGGAGCAGACCAAAAAAGATCTGCAGGAGCTGTCCATTCATTATGTATCTCCCAAGCCCGAGGAACAGGAATACCCTTTGTTCATGCTCTGGTTTACCGGGCACGTTCATTGGGATATCGCCATCTCCCCACTGGCTAACACACCCTTCAACAATTGCAAATCGGATATTAAGTTCCTGGATTATGCTTCCATCGGTACAGCCGGTATATTTAGCCAATCCCCGGCTTATATATCCACCGTGCAACATCGGAAAAATAGCTGGCTGGCAGAAAACACTCCAGGGGCTTGGGAGGAAGCGCTGGATTCCTTGATAAATGACCCAACCCTGCGTTCGAATATTGCCCGGGAAGCGTACCGTTATCTATGTACCCAACGCACCCTCTCACAGCATGGCACTGATTGGGTCGAGCTGATCAAATCTTTATGTTAATCGTGCTGGGACGGGTTTTAACCCGAAGTGTGTCTCTAATACTTTTCGATGTGCAGATTAGCGTGACTCGCATGAGTTGCCTTGTGATTCACAGGCGGCAGGGTTTCTTCTGTGTATGATCCAGGCATGAATACACATATAGTAAATCATAACAGCCTGGTGTTGAAACTTTCTTTATATTTCATCCCATTTGTCTGCGGATTGATATACTGGCTGGCGTTTTTCCCGGGAATCATGTCTTATGATTCCGTGAATCAGTGGGACCAGCTTTCTACATTACAAATTACGAACTGGCACCCTGCAATTCATACAATTCTGATGTGGCTGCTGACCCGACTATGGTATTCTCCGGCCATCATTTCGTTATTCCAAGTTATCTTCGCCAGCCTTGTCATCGGTTATGGGTTGAATTCAATTCGCAACGCCAGCCAATTACCGGGTTATTTGTTTATCATGCTTGGTATTGTGATCAGCGCCAACCCCCTGGTAGGGGTGATGAATGTTACGCTATGGAAAGATATCTTATATAGTTACAATGTACTTCTACTTGCAATATTAATATTAAACATCGTGCGGAGTGACGGAGGATGGATCCTAAAGCCTACACATTTTATCCTGTTGGGATCGACCCTTGCCGGTATCTGGCTGTTCCGTTTTAATGGGTTCCCAGTTGTTTTATCTGGGATGATAATCCTGGTTATCATCTATAAAAAGTATTTCAGGCATTTCGCTTATTCATCCATGATCACGCTCATGATTATCCTTTTTGTCCTCGGTCCGATGTATACAATTTTCAAGGTCGATAAATCATTCTCACAAAATTATGGCTTGGCATTTCTTAATCCTATAGTCTCCTATGTGAAATCCAAAGCATATCTTGCATCCTTATCTGAGAATGAGAAACAATATTTAAAGAATATTTATCCACTGGATAGGCCCTGGAATTATAGCTGTTACGACGCCACAGTTTTCTATTATGAGGATACAAATATATACCCATTGATCAGAGATCCTTTGACCATGGTTAAGATTTTTACCCACTTAGCCATCCGCGATCCGAAAATCATGCTCAATCATTTTCTTTGTTTGAGCTCATTTGTATGGCAGCTTAATCAGCCGGATAACGTCTATTTAGAAACGATACTCTTCGATAATTACAATTTGGATCAAAAACCATCGTGGCTGGTTTACAAAGACGTAATAAATCAAAGTTCCCTACTGCCTGAGGTTCGTGGATTGATCAAGCGTGTGGTCGAAGCAGAATGGCACAGGGACAGTCACATGATATTATGGCGACCTGCGATTTATATGTATCTGTTTCTTGCAAGTCTGGCTTTTTTCGTTTATCGAACAGGTCGAAAAAAATGGTTATTAATATCAATGCCAATGATTGCACAATCCGTGGTGATCATGTTCACCTCTCAGCTTCAAGCATTAAGATATCAATATCCGGTTTATTTAATTTCAATGTTATTTACCATTCCGTTATTCATTATGGGAATAAAAAGAACGGAAAAAATTAAATCCGCACATGCAGTAACACAACCTGATGATAAATAGATATCTTGGGTTTTTACTATGACTTATACCGAATGCATCTTCAAAGATCATTCGTCATGACGAATGATGCACCTTCTCTGCTAATTCTTAGCGGCGTCCAGGGTGACCCGCGACGCTATCGCACATTTCATTTGTACGAACAGGCACACCTGGCAGGTCTGAGCTGCGAGCTTTCACATGTAACCGACCCAGGGCTACGAAAAAAGGTAAAACGGGCATCGGTTGTCATTCTCCATCGTGCTCCGTACGATTCCCAGATCGCCTGGATTGAAAAGGTGATCCACCAAAAGGGTGGGATATTGATCCACGATCTTGATGACCTGGTATTCGACCCTGGGGCGGTCAAATTTATCCACACTCCCGATTTCGCTGACTCCGTCCGCAGATCATTGTATTTGGAAGATATCCAACGCTACCGAAAAACACTGGACGTATGTGATGCTGCAATTACCTCAAGCAAATTCCTGGCAAACGCTGTCCGCCAGATAGGGAAACCGGCATTCGTTCATCGCAATGCTTTCAGTCTGGAAATGCTTGCTTTAGCTGAGAGAGCCTATCGTTCCCGAGTATTTGATTCGAACAGGGTAGTGATCGGTTATGCCAGCGGTACCCCCACCCACGACCGCGATTTTGCGATGGTCGCGCAAGCGATGCAGATATGTCTGATCCGCCATCCCAAGGTTGAGCTGTGGTTGGTAGGTCGCCTGAACCCAGGCAATGATTGGGGTTATTTAAGCAGTCAAATAAAAAAGTTCGACTTCGTACCCTGGCGAAAGCTAGCGGAGATGCAAGTAATGTTCGATATCAACCTGGCGCCGCTAGAGTTCAACAACCCATTTGGGCAATCCAAAAGTGAGAACAAGTATGTTGAAGCGGCACTGTTAAGAATACCTACCATCGCCAGTCCAAATGATTCCTTTTCAACTGCCATCCGGCATGCAGATAACGGCTACCTGGTAAATGACGAGATGGATTGGTTGCAATGTATGGAAGCTTTGGTAGAATCACCGGAAAACCGGGCTAATCTCGGCGGGAATGCATACCAAGATATCCTGCAGCGCTACCATCCCATGCTGCGCTCGGCTCAGCTCGTGGAGACCCTAAACATGATTTCCGCGAAAAAATTTTTATTCCAGCATAAAAACCAAAATTTGGGTTTATCCCGAGAGAAATCACCTCAAACTTATTGGAACAGCGCTAAACAAGAGCGCTATCCCTCCCTGTTCCGCAGAGGAGTATACACACTGCAGCATAGAAACGTTCGTACTTTGTTAAAGCAAATTTGGATCTTCATCCGCCGGTTGGTTTCGCCCATTTTCCACTACCCGATACTTCACGAAAAGGACAGATTATGATGCTCTTTCATGCAAAAAAAGTTTGTTTCATTGGAGCCCATCCCGATGATATCGAGCTGGGATGTGGTGCTTTTATCTCCAATATCATTGGCAAAGCGGATATCTTATGCGTCACCCTATCGGATAACCAAAAAAACCCTGCCCTCGCCCATGTGGTGGATGAGCATTACCGCAGCATGTCCGTCCTCGGAGTACCTGGTGAGCACGTGAAGCTGGAGTCGTTTGTCACCCGCCGGTTCCCTGAGCTGCGCCAGGAAATCCTTGAATATTTATATCAGCTCAACCACGCATATCAACCCGATATTGTCATCACCCATTCGCGCGCAGACATCCACCAGGACCACCAGCAGACCACTGAGGAAGTGCTGCGCGCATTCCGCGGTACCACTGTCTTGGGGTTTGATGCCCTGCGCAGCAGTTATGGATTTTTCCCTCACTTCCTGGTGGACGTAACTGCTGAGGACGTCGAACACAAAATTAACGCCCTGGCAGAATATTCCACCTATAACGATAAATATTATTTCAGTGCTGATGTGTTGCGCGCCACCTTAATCCGCCACGGTGCCCTGGCTGAACGGCCCTATGCCGAAGGTTTTGACATCCTACGCATCGTAGGTAATTTTGGGATGGCTTAGATGCTCTTAGGATTACAGGCAATTCCATTTACGATCCATTCACAAAATTAACCGAATTAAGTTATAATTCAGTCACTGAATTTCAATCACTGAATTATGATTGCAGACTTTGGCCAACAATAATAACCCCGATCATCAAATGGCAGAAAACCCTGAAGCCACACGTGATATGATCCTTCTCGAAAAGATCGAGAATAATCCCGATGTCACGCAGGCTTCCCTGGCAACACAGTTGGGTGTGGCAGTCGGCACGGTGAACTGGCACATTAAGCGCATGATCTCCAAGGGTTACGTCAAGGTAAAGCGCGCTGAACGGCGTAAATTGCGCTACATCATCACCCCCGAAGGTATCGCCTTCAGGGCTCATCTGACCATTGATTATATTGAACAATCCTTCCTGCTCTATCGAAACATACGCAAACGCGTGCGCGAGCTCCTGGTTGAGCTCAAATATAATGGTTATGATCGCGTCCGCATCGAGACCGAGACCAGTAACGAGGATCCCAGCGGCTCGACCCAGACTAATGACATCGTCGATATCTGCCGCCTGACCTGCCTGGAGCAGGGCATCAAAATCAGCCAGGACCCAACCGACCCCACCCTGCGAGTGCACGGGGTTAAGGTCACCCTGCGCATGGAGGTGACGGTATGAACCAGGGAGAAACCTATATGGAACCATCTCAGTTAAACCATATCGTCATTACCGGTGGAGCGGGTTATATTGGCTCCCTGCTTACCGGTGAGCTGCTGCGCCTGGGGATGAAGGTCACGGTCATCGATGATCTTTTGTTTGGTGGTGAATCGCTAATGGCATATCTGGCTCATCCCAACTTTCACTTCACCAAGGCGAACGTGATCGAGCCACGCATCTTACGCACCAGCCTGCGGTCAGACTGGGAAAAACCTTCCGCGCTGGTCCACCTGGCTGCCATCGTCGGTTTCCCCGCCTGCCAGTCAGTTGGCAGACAGGTTGCCTGGCGCTATAACGTTGAAGCTACAGAACGTGTTTACGAGCAGGCGGTGCAAATAGGTGTGGAACGCATGGTTTATGCCTCATCCTACAGCAATTACGGTCTATCGCCCGATGGTCAGCCCGTCACCGAATCAACGCCGCTCACCCCTCAGTCGCTGTATGCAGAGACGAAAATCGCCGCGGAACGCTTCCTGCTTGCCCAGAGTAACGCTTCCTGCGCTCCACTGATCTACCGCCTGGCAACCTTGTACGGCATCTCCCCCCGCCCTCGGTTTGACCTGATCATTAACCAGTTTGTGCTGGATGCATTTACCAAACGCGAGCTGCTCATCTACCAGCGGGGTTATTCGCGCTCCTTTATCCACATCCACGATGCTGTGCGCGGGTTCATCTTGGGATTGCAGGCTCCCGATGACAAGGTGCGCTGCCAGATTTATAACCTGGGTTCAGATAATGGCAATTACACCAAGGATCAAATCGTTGGGTTGGTACTCAAACGTATGCCTGAAACCGTGGTCAATTACAAGGACATGACCTTTGGAGGGGATATGCGGGATATTACCGTGTCGTATGAGAAAGTTCAACGCGAGCTGGGATTCCAGACCCGCTTGACCCCTGACGATGGCATCCGCGAAGTGCTGCATGCCATCCGCACGGGCTTGATCAGCAATCCCCACGACCAACGGTACCGCAATGCCCAGTTCATCGTCCAATAAATTTATCACTCCGTGCATGTGACCCAAGATTAGGAGTAATGATGGCGCAACAATCTGATCCAAAATTCTGGCAATATAAACGCATCTGCGTCACCGGTGGTGCAGGTTTCTTAGGTTCCTTCCTGCTGGAGGCGCTGGCTGATCGCGGAGCGAAAGATATCTTTGTTCCCAAGATAGAAGAATACAATCTGGTTAACCCGGTGGATATCCAGCGTATGTTGGATGCCAGTCAGCCGGACCTCATCATCCACCTGGCAGCCCTGGCAGGTGGGATAGGCGCTAACCGGGCTCGCCCCGCCGATTTCTTCTATGTCAACCTGATGATGGGTGTTCAGTTGATGCATGAAGCCTGGAAGCGCGGGGTATCCAAGTTCGTTGCTATAGGCACGGTATGCGCCTACCCCAAGTTCACTCCCGTACCCTTTAAGGAAGAAAACCTATGGGATGGTTACCCCGAGGAAACCAACGCACCCTATGGTCTTGCAAAGAAAATGCTGCTTGTACAAGCCCAGGCATACCGCCAGCAGTTTGGCTTTAACGCCATATACCTGCTGCCGGTAAATTTGTATGGACCCAGGGATAATTTTAACCTCGAGACTTCCCACGTCATCCCAGCGCTGGTGCGCAAATGCATAGAAGCCCAGGAGCGTGGCGATCAGGAGATCGTGCTGTGGGGAGATGGCTCTCCGACGCGCGAATTCATATTCGCCGGCGACGCGTCAGAAGGAATCCTATCAGCGGCCGAGTTCTACGATGGCAGTGAGCCTGTAAACATCGGCTCAGGTCAGGAGATCAGCATCAAAGACCTGGCAGAGCTGATTTCCCGTTTGACTGGCTTCAAGGGACGGCTGGTCTGGGACACATCCAAACCGAACGGACAGCCCCGCCGGGGATTGGACACGAACCGTGCAGCGGAGTATTTCGGCTGGCGGGCCAGCGTGAATTTCGAAGAAGGATTACGTCAGACCATCGCCTGGTATCGCGAAAACCGGAAGAATTAATTATTCATCCATGACTACCAACCCGCTTAGCAAACCCCGCTCAGATGTGACCTACCTGCGTCCGACGCATGGTCTGGCTGCACTGAACCTGCGTGATCTGTGGGTGTACCGCGAGCTGGTGCTGTTCCTCACCTGGCGCGATATCCTGGTGCGTTACAAACAAACCGTATTAGGCGCCGCCTGGGCAGTGATTCAACCTGTCGTCCAGATGGTCGTATTTACCGTAATCTTTTCCAGCGCGGCAGGCTTTTCTTCACAAGGCGTGCCCTATCCCATCTTCAACTTCACCGCACTTCTACCCTGGGGTTTATTTTCCAAGGCGATGAATGATGCCGGTCGCTCACTGGTCACCAACCGCAATATGATCACAAAGATTTATTTTCCCCGCCTGACCATCCCAGTGGCCTCTGTCCTGGCAGGTTTGGTGGATTTTGGGATTGGCTTCATAGTATACATCCTGATAATCCTGTACTACAATTTCGCTCCCAGCTCGACCTATACCTATCAGGTCACCCCAGCAATCCTCACCCTGCCATTATTCATTGTCCTGGCATTGGTCGCCACATTGGGTGTCAGCTTGTGGTTATCAGCGATGAATGTAATTTATCGCGATGTGGGGCATATTCTCCCATTCTTGACCCAGATTTGGTTCTTCATCACCCCGATTGTTTATTCTGCCTCGTCAGTTTCTGGCAAATGGCAAATATTATACGCACTCAACCCCCTCACCAGTGTGGTTGAAGGGTTTCGCTGGAGTCTTTTGGGTATCAGTAGCCTGCCCTGGCAGGTGAATGCAGTCTCAGCCGGGGTCGCCGTATTTTTACTCATCACGGGGTTGATTTACTTCCGCAATATGGAACGGACCTTCGCTGATGAAATTTAGAGCCTATATGACCATGTTTTGTAGCGGGTATTCATTTACTACTTTATGAATGATATTGCTATTCGCGTCGAAGACCTGGGCAAGCGCTACCGCATCGGTACCGCTCCTGAACGATATAAGACCTTGCGGGATACAATCGCAGCAGGAGTCAAAGCGCCCATTCAACGCCTGAAGAGAGGCTCGGCGGTCACATCCACCTCAGCCGAAGCTGGCTCGATCTGGGCTCTGCGCGATATTACCTTTGAAGTCCAGCGAGGAAAGGTGCTTGGGATCGTGGGGCGAAATGGCGCCGGGAAGAGCACCCTGCTCAAAATCCTGTCGCGTGTCACGGAGCCCACGGAAGGCAGCGCTGAGATCCACGGTCGGGTTGGCTCTTTATTGGAGGTCGGAACGGGTTTTCACCCCGAGCTGACCGGCCGTGAGAATATCTACCTGAATGGTGCCATCCTGGGGATGAAGCGCCTGGAGATAGATCATAAATTCGATGAAATCGTCGCTTTCTCCGAAGTCGAGCAATTCATCGACACTCCCGTCAAGCGCTATTCGAGCGGTATGTACCTGCGCCTGGCATTTGCCGTGGCAGCGCACCTTGAACCGGAAATCCTGGTGGTGGACGAAGTGCTGGCAGTGGGTGATGCTGAATTCCAGCGCAAATGCATGGGCAAGATGACCGACGTCGCCCAGGCGGGGCGGACCGTGCTTTTCGTCAGCCACAACATGTCGGCTGTCCTGCGTCTCACCGAAGAGACCATGGTGCTGGAAAACGGGCATCTCACCTATCGTGCCCCCACCCCTGAAGCGGTGGACTATTATATGGCAGCCGGATTCACCGGTGCAGGTGAGCGCATGTGGACCTCAGCGGAAATACCTGCAGAGGCTGCCCCTTTCTCTCCCATTGCTGTGCGCTTACGGGATAGGAATACCCGCATCGTCGATACCTTGCGCTCTACCGAGCCGTTCACTGTAGAGATCGAGTACCGCCTGGACCAATCGATCACTGGTTTACGGGTTGGAATATATCTCCTCACCACGCGCGGTGAGTATGTGTTCACCTCCTTCGACCTGGATGACCCCCAGCAGTTCGAGCTGCAGGGTGTGCGGGCAGCAGGTCACTACACCAGCCGCTGTACCATCCCGGCTAATACATTGAACGAAGGTCGCTACATCCTGGCCGTCAATGCCAGCAGCTTCCGGATTAAGCGTTATTTTTGGGACGACCACTCCCTGGCCTTCACCATCGATGCCACGGGAGCTCCGGGTAAGCAGTGGCCCGAGCCCCGCATGGGACCTGTACGCCCCGCCCTGGAATGGACGATTGAGCGCGTATGAGAATGGTTAGCAAGCAAGACCTTAAATCCATATTGGGGCAGATCCCGCTCACTGCCGAAGCGTATTGGTTCCTGCGCCAGCCGGGCAAGCCGGTGACCGCCGAATTCACCCTCGACCGGTTGGAAGCCTCGATCCCCGAGTGGCGCGCCCAGGTTTTGGCGTCGGAGGTGTATGCATCTGTCAGTCGTCCGTCGGTTCTACAGCCACAGAACATCTTCATCTTCGCCACCCTGCGCTACTGGCTTGAACATGCCACGCTGTTGGGGATGGCGCTGGCAGGCATGGGGCACAATGTAAGCCTGGCATACCTGCCATATGCCCGCTGGCAGGAACCCATCGATGTTTTCAACCTGCGGCGACAAAATGTATATACCGAAAGCGTGCTGGCTAAAACCTCACCCCTGCTGAACATCGTACCGCTGTTAAGCCAATCGAAGACTTCACACCTGCCGGCTGAGCTGCAGCAGGCGGTTGAGCTGGTTTCCTTGCGCGACACGCAATACACCCTGCAGGTGGAGCAGGTGAGCCTGGAAAGTGATCTGTATAAGCTGCGCCTGCAACGCAACCAGGCTGCTGCGGCGGCTGCCTTCTCCTATCTGGAACGGCATAAGCCTGATGGTATCATCCTACCCAACGGAACCATCCTCGAGTTTGGGGTAATCTACCAGGTGGCGCGTTATTTTGGCATCCCAACCGTTACCTATGAATTCGGCGAGCAGTGCGACCGCATATGGCTGGCGCAGAATGCCGAGGTCATGCGCCAGGAAACCGCACCATTGTGGCACGCCCGCATGGACCAGGCCCTCAGCCAGGAACAGCAGCACCAGGTGCGCCAGCTATTTTCCGCTCGCCAACATGCCAGCCTGTGGGAAAACTTCGCCCGTCGCTGGCAAGGACTACCCTCAGAAGGCGGCGAACAGGTGCGCAAGTCTCTATGCCTGGACCAGCGTCCAATCATCCTGCTGGCGACCAATGTGATTGGTGACAGCCTCACCCTGGGACGGCAAGTTTTCAGCGATTCAATGACGGAATGGCTCGAGCGCACAGTGCATTATTTTGCCGATCACGCCGATGTGCAGCTGGTGGTCCGCATCCACCCAGGGGAACTGATCACCAAAGGTCCTTCTGTTGCCCAAGTGGTCCATAAAACCCTGCTTTCCATCCCAGAAAATATCCACCTGGTACCTGCCGATGCCCGGGTGAATACCTACGATATCGTGGAAATCGCTGACCTGGGTCTGGTTTACACCACTACTGTAGGCATGGAAATGGCGATGAGTGGTGTACCGGTGATCGTAGTGGGTAACACACACTACCGCGACAAGGGGTTCACCCTGGACCCCCCCAGCTGGGAAGCATATTTTGAGCTGCTTAACAACGTCTTATTGGATCCTGGTGCATACCGGTTGTCCCAGGTCAAGGTGACACAGGCCTGGAATTATGCCTATCGCTTCTTCTTTGAGTACCCGCACCCTTTCCCCTGGCACCTGGTGCACTTCTGGAAGGATCTGGAAACCTGGCCGCTTGCGCGCCTGCTCAGTGTTGAAGGCTTGGCTGATTATCAGCAAACGTTCCGCTATATGGTTGGCGAGCCAATCCGTTGGTGAGACATGATCTCAGACACTGATATTAAAAATCAAGTGCGCGAGTTTTATGACCGGGTTGGTTGGCAGACCGAGAGTGATGGTTTTTACCAGAATGCCTCCTATGAAGACCTGCGACCGGTCGCGCATGATTACATCCATAACTGCCACTTGCGGGTATTGCGCCATCTGAACCCAACAGGGCGCTTCTTCCTTGACGCAGGCTGCGGTCCGATCCAGTACCCGGAATACCTGGAATATTCCCGGGGTTACCAGTACAGGGTTTGTGCAGACATCTCGATCGTAGCTTTGCAGGAAGCTCGTAAACGTCTTGGCAGCCATGGCTTATATGTGGTGTGCGATATTGCCAACCTGCCCTTCAAATCGGATGGTTTTGATGGTGTGATATCCCTGCATACCCTGCACCATTTGCCTCCCGATGACCACGTGCGCGCTTACCGCGAGCTCCACCGCAGCCTTGGCACTCATGGCAAAGGTGTGATCGTCAACGGGTGGGATAACCCTCCCCTGACGATATTCATGAACATGTGGATCGAGCTGGTAAATCGGCTATACGCATTCTTTCACCCCCAGCCCAAAGGTGCTCTCACGGTCAAGGCTGTTCATCTTTCAGCCGAAAGTGCTTCAGCCCGAGGTACCTACGTGCGCAAAGAAAATGCTGCCTGGCTGCAGAAGGAAATTGGCTGCCAGATGCCGATTAAGATCTATTGCTGGCGCAGCGTCAGTGTGCGCTTCCTGCGTACCTTCATCCATGGGCGCTTTGCGGGTAAATTCCTGCTCAAGCTGATCTACATGTTTGAAAGTCTCTTCCCACACTTCCTGGGCAAGTATGGGCAGTACCCGCTCGTCGAGCTGGGTAAATAGAAATGAAATTACTAAGATAGACACTGATGGAGCTACTATGAACTGGACCGAACAAGTCATCCTTGTCACTGGTGGTACCGGGTCTTTTGGAAAAAAATTTGTCGAGACGATGCTGGCTGAATACCATCCAGCCAAGCTGATCGTCTTCAGCCGCGACGAGCTTAAACAGCACGAGATGCGGGTGGCGGGTCTCGACCACCCCTCCCTGCGGTATTTCATCGGGGATGTGCGCGACGTCGAGCGCCTGCGCCGGGCCATGCACGGGGTGGATATCGTGGTCCACGCAGCTGCTCTCAAGCAGGTGCCTGCCTGCGAATACAATCCGATGGAAGCCATAAAGACCAATATCCTCGGCAGCAGCAACGTGGTCGAGGCAGCCCTTGACGCAGTCGTCAAGAAAGTCCTTGCCCTCAGCACCGATAAAGCGGTCAATCCGGTGAACCTATATGGTGCCACCAAACTGGCGGCGGAGAAGTTGATCATCCAAAGCAACTCCTACGCCGGAGGGATGGCGACCCGTTTCAGCTGCGTCCGCTACGGCAATGTGGTTGGCTCGCGTGGCAGCGTGGTCCCAATCTTCCTGCAGCAGAGGTCTTCAGGCAAGCTCACCGTCACCGATGAACGCATGACCCGCTTCTGGCTCACCCTCGACCAGGGAGTTCGCTTCGTCACCAGCTGTATTGAAAAAATGCATGGCGGCGAGGTGTTCGTACCGAAGATCCCCAGCATGAAGATTATCGATTTGGCCAGAGCCATCGCTCCAGGAATCAGCCTAGATGTAGTGGGTATCCGCCCAGGTGAGAAGCTGCACGAGGTGTTGATCTCTGAGGACGAGTCTCGCTCGGCTGTGGAGATGGAGGATATGTATATCGTCCAGCCCAACCCGAATGCATGGTTTGGTCACGATTGGCAGTCTGAGGGGCAGGCTCTGCCCACCGGGTTCCGCTTTGGCAGTGATAACAACCCAAAATGGTTAAGCGTCAGTCAGATCCGTGAGATGGTGGCGCCCTTTGATGGTCGCCAGGTAAATGGCTATGTTGAAGAATAGGTGACATGCGCATCCTCATCACCGGAGCCAGTGGTTTACTGGGTTTAAACCTGGCACTGGAAACCACCCGCCGGCACACGGTTTTTGGTACGGTCAGCCAGCACGTCGTAAAAACCGATGCCTTCACGGTGATCCAGACCAACCTCCTGGTTCCTGGCGCAGTGGAGCACCTGATCGAGACGGCTCAACCCGACTGGGTCATCCACTGTGCCGCATTAGCAAATTTAGATGCCTGCGAGGCTGACCCCCTCTTGGCGCAGCAGCTGAATACCGACCTACCCCGCACACTGGCAAATCATGTCGCCAGGAGCGGAGCGCGCCTGGTTCACGTCTCGACCGATTCGGTATTCGATGGTTTGCGGGGTGATTACAGGGAGGAAGATATCCCGATCCCTGTCGGCGTCTATTCCCGTACCAAGCTCAACGGCGAATTAGCAGTTGCTGAAGCTGACCCAAGCGCCATCATCGCCCGGGTCAACCTGTTCGGCTGGTCGCTGTATGGAGACCGCAGCCTGGCAGAGTTTTTCTTCAATAACCTTAGCCAGGGGAAACCGGTGATGGGTTTCACCGATGTGTGTTTTTGCCCCCTGCTTGTTAACGACCTGGCAGAACTATTCACCAGGATGCTGGAAAAGGGTCTGAGCGGAATTTACCACGTGGTAAGCTCTGAATCCTTGAGTAAGTATGATTTTGGCATCCGTCTCGCCCACCGCTTCGACCTGGATACCAGCCTGATCAACCCCACTTCCGTCACCCTTTCTGGTCTGCGTGCTGCCCGCTCTCCCAACCTGTCTTTACGCACCGATAAGCTTTCCGGCGCTCTGGGAGAATCTCTCCCCATGATATCCACAGGTTTGGATAAGTTGTTCACCCTTTATCAACAGGGTTATCCCCACATGCTTCGCAGCCTGGTGACAGGCTGACCCGTTAACCTTGTTCATCCAATCCCGGAGATAATCATGGAAATTCAGATCGGCACGCGTAAGATTGGCCCTGCCCACCCCACCTACTTTATCGCCGATATCGCTGCCAACCACGATGGAGACCTGGAGCGCGCCAAGCTGCTCATCCGCCTCGCCAGCGAAGCCGGGGCCGACGCGGCCAAGTTCCAAAATTTCCGTGCCCCGCATATCGTTTCTGATTATGGTTTCACCCACATGGATGGGCAGGTTTCCCACCAGGCAGCCTGGAAAAAATCCGTCTTTCAAGTCTACACCGAGGCCTCGATCCCATTTGAATGGACCCCAGTGTTGAAGCAGGCGTGTGACGAAGCGGGAATCGACTTCTTCTCTGCCCCTTATGATTTCGAAGCCATTGACATGCTCGATCCATACGTCCAGATATATAAAGCTGGCTCGGGCGAGATCGATTGGATCGAAGCCCTCCAGCGCATGGCTTCCAAGGGGAAACCTATGTTCGTTGCTACCGGTGCTGCTGATATCGGCGAGGTCCAGCGCGCCGTTCACGCCATCCTCAAGCTCAACCATCAGCTCGTGCTGATGCAGTGCAACACCAACTACACTGCCAGCCCTGAAAACTACGATCATCTAAACATCAACGTGCTCAAAACCTATGCCACCATGTTCCCCGAGGTCATCCTGGGGCTCTCCGACCACACCCATGCACTCGCACCGGTGCTGGCGGCGGTGACGTTAGGTGCCCGGGTAATCGAACGCCATTTCACCGACAGTAATGACCGCCAGGGTCCCGATCACAAGTTCGCTATGGACCCGCAAAAATGGGCGGGGATGGTCGATGAGACCAGGATCCTGGAACGCAGCCTGGGCAGCACGGACAAGTTTGTGTCCGGTAACGAGATCGATACAGCCATCGTTCAACGCCGCTGCCTGCGCGCTGCCCGCCTCATCAAAGCCGGGGAAGTATTCGAACGGGCAATGATCGACGTACTCCGCCCTGCCACACCCGGTGCCATCAATCCAGCCGAGATTGAGTCTGTGGTAGGCAAACGGGCATTAGTGGACATGCCCTTTGGGAAAGAAATTCGTTGGTCCGACCTGGGTCAGTAACAGCAGCTGGAACCGATCAGATCTGATTTTCGGATAACCTCACTTTGCCTCGCATTTTATACTTCTCACGTGATTACAGCACCCACGACTATCGTTTCCTCACCGCTTTGTCAAAGACCGACCACCAGGTATTTTATTTACGCCTTGAAGATGGCGGTCATGTCCTCGAAGATCGCCCCTTACCTCCAGAGATCGAACAGATAATGTGGGCGGGTGGGCATCAACCGGTAAAATTACGCGATGGAATGCACCTGTTCGATGATCTGCGCCGGGTAATCCGCCAGATCAAGCCCAACTTGATACACGCAGGTCCAATTCAGCGCTCGGCATTCCTGGTTGCTTTAACCCGTTTTCATCCCCTGGTCACTGTATCCTGGGGCTATGACCTGCTCCATGATGCCAACATCAATCCATTCTGGCGCTTGGCAACTCAGTACACCTTGAGCCGCAGTGACGCAATGGTCGGCGACTGCAATACCATCCGCAACCTGGCTATCTCTTATGGCATGGCAGATGAACGCATCATCACCTTCCCTTGGGGCATCGATCTAACCCACTTCAATGTTACCCCAGATAAACTTTCTAATTCCCAAACGTTCAACCTGCTTTCCACCCGCATCTGGGAGCCAATCTATGGTATCGATGTGATTTCACGTGCGTTCGTCATCGCTGCCCAGGCTCGCCCCGAGCTCCGCCTGACCCTTCTGGGGAATGGGTCTCAATCCGCCCTCATCCGCCAGATATTAATGGATGGCGGCGTATTCGATAAAGTCGTATTCCCTGGCCAGGTGTCCTATCGAGATCTACCCGCTTATTACCAGTATGCGGAACTCTATATTGGCGCTTCCCACAGCGATGGCACTTCGATCTCTTTATTGGAAGCGTTTGCCACCGCTACACCTGCCATCGTCCCTGATATCCCTGGCAACCGCGAATGGGTCATACCGGGCGAGAACGGCTGGTTGTTCCCTGATGGCAATGCTGAAGCACTGGCTTCCACTATCTTGAATGCAGTCGACCAGCGCCATTGCCTAGCACAGATGGGGCATTCGGCACGTTTGCTCGCTGAGGAACGTGCAGATTGGGAAAAAAATTTCCCCCAGCTGGAAAAAGCTTACGCGATCGCTTTCGGATAAAATTCATCACCTCAAAGGACGGATCAACCCATGAATAATATCGCAATAATCCAGGCCCGCATGTCCTCTTCCCGCCTGCCCGGCAAGGTGATGATGGCGATCGCCGGACGTCCAATGCTCGAGCAGGTGATCGCGCGCACAATGAAAGCCAGATCGATCGATGCGATCGTGGTTGCCACAACTACCGATTACTCCGATGATGTCCTCGAGCAGTACTGCATAGCCAGAGGCGTGCCATGCTTCCGCGGCAGCCTGCATGACGTGCTGGACCGTTTTTATCGCACCGCTGTACAGTTCAACGCTGATGGCATCGTCCGCTTGACTGCTGACTGCCCCCTCATCGATCCAGCAGTGATAGATCTCACGGTCGCAACATTTCTCGGACAAGGATTAACCCAGGCTGAGCCTCTTTCATCCCAGATACCTGGTACCGAATCACGAATTACCTATCCATATGATTTTGCCACCAACCGCCTGCCCCCACCCTGGAAGCGCACCCTCCCTATCGGCCTAGATGTAGAGGTATGCTCCTTCGATGCCTTGGAGCGCGCCTGGAAGGAAGCTGACCAGGTGTACCAGCGTGAGCATGTGATGCCATTTTTGTATGAAGGAATCTCTTTCCCAAAGCCTGATCTTCCATTCGAAACGACCTGGTACATTGATCATGGCACAACACCCCTCGGTTTCCGGATCGCCTTACTCAATCACATTCCTGACCTGGGTTCCCTACGATGGACGGTTGACACGGCGGCAGACCTGGAGTTCGTCCACCAGGTCTACACCCGCTTTGAAGGTGAGGCCGCCTTCAGCTGGCAGGAAATCCTGGTCCTCCTGCAAAGCGAACCCGAGCTGGCGTCCATAAATGCCTCTGTCCAGCATAAATCCGCGTTTGACGTCGACCAGCGCAGCATCTCATCATAGCATCCCCCAAATGGCATCTCCCGATCCGCTCATCACCATCTTCACCGCTCCCAAACCTTTCAGCCACCCGCACATCAGCCTGATCCAGCGCAACGCCATCCTTTCCTGGCAGCACCTGGGAGATGATGTAAATGTGGTTATGATCGGGGATGAGCCCGGTGTAGCTGATTTTGCCGCAGAACAGGGCATCCAACATTTGCCGGATGTAGCCCGTAATCCTTCCGGTACGCCTCTGGTAAGCTCGCTCTTCTCCACGGCTCGTCAGATCAGCACCTCTCCCCTGCTGGCATATGTCAACGCTGATATTCTGCTCACCCCACCATTTGTCACTGCAGCCAGTCAGGTCTACTGCCAGGTGAAACAATTCCTCATCGTCGGCCAGCGATATGACCTGGACCTGCAGCAACCGCTCGAATTCAACTCTGGTTGGGATCTGCGCCTTTTAGCAGACGGACAAACCCGCGGCCACCTGCACCCCCCCGCCGGGAGTGACTATTTCATTTTCCCGCGTTCGTGTTTCACCGACCTACTCGGCTTTGCCATCGGTCGTGCCGGGTGGGATAACTGGATGATCTATCACGCCCGAAGCCAACATATACCGGTGGTCGATGCCAGCGCATCCATCATGGTTATCCACCAAGACCACGACTATTCGCACCTCCCCAATGGACAGGCGCATTACCGGCTTCCCGAATTGTCCGAGAACCTTCGCCTCGCCGGAGGCCAGCGTGTAGTTTTCACTCTGAAGGACGCAGATTACACTCTTGAGCATGACCAGCTTCAAAAAATCCCGCTCCGTTCGGGTAAACTCCTGCGCGAGATCGAGATTTTCCCGCTGGTCCAGCTCCACTCGATGGCACTCGCCCATGTATTTTTCTCGGTTTTCCACCCGGTTAAAGCCTTGAAGGAGTTCCGTGGCCGGGTAGCTTACAAGCTTGGTCGAATTCGAGCCACAAATGACTGAGCTTGTCTCCCACTGCCTGTTGTGTGGTGCAAACAACACCGCCCAGTTTGACCGGCGTGAGTTCCGCGGCCACCCGGTGACCAATGTTATATGCCGGGTGTGTGGGCTGGTCTACCAATCGCCACGCATGACCGCTGCGGAAAGCCAGGCATTTTACGAGACCGAGTACCGACTGCTCTACCAGGGGCAGGAAGGTCCCAATCCCAAGGATGTGGCGGTTCAGTCTGCCCGTGCCCGGGTCACGCTGGAGTTTATCAGTCAATCGATCAGCTCAGCTGCCCACATCCTAGATGTCGGCTGCTCGACCGGTCTCCTGCTGCAGCAATTTCAGTCCCACCTACAAGCCAGGGTCTATGGGGTTGAACCGGGTAACCTCTACCGCCAATATGCCCAATCCCAAGGATTGGAAGTATATGCCTCCCTGGATGAGCTTCAACAAGCCGGTTTACCACGCTTCAAACTGGTGAGCATGATGCACGTGCTGGAGCATCTGCCAGACCCGGTCGATTATCTCCAAAAACTGCGCACCCAGTTCCTCGAATCTGGCGGTTGGCTGCTGCTTGAAGTGCCCAACCTGTACGCCCATGATAGCTTCGAAGTGGCTCACCTCATTTCCTTCAGTGACCACACTTTGACCCAGGTCGTCCAGAAAGCCGGCTACCGGGTTGACCGTTTGCGATCGCACGGACTGCCTCGCTCACAGCTGATCCCCCTTTATATCACCCTGCTGGCTCAAGCTGATGACAGTGCAGCCTATACCTTCAAACCCGACCACCTGGTAAGCTTCCATCGCTGGTACGGTTTCATCCGCCGCCGGGTCGCCGAGCGTATTTCTCCACAGCGGGCGTGGCTACCCACTGCAACTCTCTGATGTGATAAATCGATGCCCAGAATTGGCATAAACCCCAACCGCGGTCAGATCACCCAATACAGCCCTTCACGAATTACCCTGGCGATGCTGACCTACCTTCCCAACCAGGCAGGATACTTTTCCGAGCGCATGGCAGTCACGCGCCTGAGCCTGGAGAGCCTGATCGCCCACACCCCCCAGCCCCACGATCTGATTGTTTTCGATAACGGCAGCTGCCCAGAGCTGGTGAGCTACCTGTGCCAGCTGCGCGAGCAGGGTCAGATTAACTACCTGATCCTTTCAAGCAGCAACATCGGTAAGATCAGCGCCTTGCAGCTCATCTTTCGCACTGCCCCTGGTGAGATTGTCGCTTACACGGATGATGATGTGTTCTTCCTTCCGGGTTGGCTGGATGCGCACCTTAAGATCCTGGAAACCTACCCACGGGTGGGTCTGGTGACTGGCTTTTACATCCGCTCCCACCTGCGGTATGCCACCCAGAGCATTGAAGCATTTGCGGCTCAGCCAGATGTCCAGGTCTCGCGTGGTTTGCTGATACCCCGCGAGCTGGAACAGCATTATATCGATAATATGGGGCGCAGTTGGGAGAGCTACCAGACGGAAGTCAGCGGTTTGGAAGATCTCGGGTTGTGCTACGGCGGCGTGAGCACATTTGCCTCCGCCGGACACCACCAGTTCGTCGCTTCACGGCAACTCATGCTGGAAGTATTACCGGCCTGGGATAAGAACCTGATGGGTAAAATGATCGAGCTCGAAAACTCGGTCGACCAGCTGGGGTATCTCCGCCTCAGCACGTATACTCCGGTCACCCGCTTACTCGGCAATGTAATCAGCCCCGAGAATGCTGCTGAAGCAAAGCGCCTGGGTCTAAGGGTCGAAGCGGGTGCAACACCTAAAACTCCCTCCGGCTCGGTTAGCCGGGTGATGCGAATCCCCATTATTAAGCGCCTGGCACTCGTGCTTTACAACCGATTGCATATCCTGATCAACTCATGAAATTTCTGATTGCCGGATTCGGCTCCATTGGTCGGCGTCATTTTCGCAACCTGCTCGCCCTCGGGGAACGGGACCTCGTGGTCTACCACACCTACCAATCCACCCTCCCGGATGACGAGCTGGCAGGTTTCCCGGTCGAGAGCGACCTGCGAGCTGCGCTGGCATATGAGCCCGATGCAGTCATCATTTCCAACCCCACCGCGCTGCACCTGGATGTTGCCATCCCCGCCGCTCAATGTGGTTGTCATCTGCTGATCGAAAAACCTATCTCCCACTCCCTGGCAAAGCTCGATGAGCTTGAAGGCGCGGTCCAAGATAACCACTGCCGGGTATTGGTAGGGTTCCAGTTTCGCTTCCATCCTGGTTTACAGCAGGTGAAAAAGCTGCTGGGTGCTGGGGCGATTGGAACACCAGTCTCTGCTCATGCCCATTGGGGTGAATATCTTCCCGACTGGCACCCCTGGGAGGATTATAAACAGGGTTACGCTGCCCGCCCCGAATTGGGTGGCGGCGTGGTACTGACGTTATCGCATCCATTGGATTACCTGCGTTGGCTGCTGGGGGAGGTCGATGATCTGTCTGCATTCACCAGCCGGGTGGGATTAAACCTGCCGGTGGAAGATTCCGCTGAGATTGCGCTCAGATTTACCAGCGGTGCTCTGGGCAGCATCCACCTGGATTACCTGCAGAGACCTGCCTCCCACTGGCTCGAGCTTATCGGTACAGATGGCAGCATCCGTTGGGACAATGCCGATGGCATCGTCCACCTGACCAAGGTTGGCAGTGGCGATAATGCTTTATCCTTGCGGGAATTCTACCCACCGGAAGGATTCGAACGCAACTGGATGTTCCTGGATGAGCTGCGCCACTTCCATGAATTGCTGGATGGCACAGCCGAGCCAGTGTGCAGCTTGCAGGATGGAATTCATGCATTGCGCCTATCGTTGAGCGCGCTTGCATTCTCACAACCGGTTAAGAAATAAATATCGCATGGAGCGATTGACCAATGCCAACAAGAGGTGTGGAGATGAGTCCCTGGGTTCGATGGGCTGGCAGTTCCCATCAGTGAAAACTCGGCTCTTATTAATAGAATGGAATTACTCATGAATAGTGTATTGCAAAAATTTGACCTCACCGGCAGAGTCGCCATCGTCACCGGTGGACCAGGCTTGTTGGGAAAGGAATTCTGCCGTACGTTAGCTCAGGCAGGTGCTGCAGTAGTAATCGCCGATCTCAACGCAGATGGCGTTAGTTCACTTACCACGACCTTGATCAAAGAGGGTTATCACTGTCTTGGAATTGCCACCGACGTCACCCAGCCCGAGTCGGTGCATAGCCTGGTCGATGAAACTCTGGCTGCCTTCGGGCGGCTGGATATCCTGGTCAACTCCGCCGCTTTAGACCCCAAGTTCGACCCCGAGGCTCTGGCTGAGATGGCGAAGAAAGGTACCCTCTCAGGCTCGTTCGAAGATTACCCCTTGGACGCATGGAAGGCTGCCCTGGATGTTAACCTGACCGGTGTGTTCCTGTGCTGCCAGGCAGCCATCAAGCCGATGCTCGCCCAGGGGAAGAAAGGCTCGATCATCAATATCTGCTCCACCTATGGCCTGGTCGCCCCCGACCAGCGCATCTACCAGCGAGATGGCATTCAGGCATCTTATAAACCGGTCTATTATCCGGTTACCAAGGCCGGGGTATTAGGGCTCACCCACTACCTTTCCGCTTATTATGCCGGTAGCGAGATCCGTGTCAACGCCCTCACCCCGGGTGGCATATTTAACAACCATGACGATGAATTCCTTAAGGCATACTCCGCCCGCACCATAATGGGGCGCATGGCGCACAAGGACGAGATGAACGGTGCCCTGCTCTTCCTGGCATCCGATGCTTCATCTTATATGACCGGTTCCAACCTGGTAGTCGATGGTGGCTGGACTGCCTGGTAATAAACGATAGGACAGACGCTCATGGAAATCCTTGCCCTTATCCCTGCCCGGGGCGGATCGAAAAGCATCCCCCGCAAGAACATCAAGCCGCTCGCCGGCTACCCCCTTCTGGCTTACTCCATTACTGCTGCCATGCAATCCAGGCTGGTGACGCGCACCGTCGTATCGACCGACGACGATGAGATTGCCTGCACCGCTCAAAGTTACGGTGCCGAAGCCCCCTTCTTGCGCCCAGCAGAGTTTGCCCGTGATGACACCACCGACTTGCCCGTCTTCATCCACGCTTTGCATTGGCTGCGAGAAAAGGAGAACTACCAGCCTGATATCGTGGTACAGCTTCGACCCACTTCGCCTCTTCGCCCACCCGGTTGCGTCGACCAGGCTTTGCAGATCCTAATCGAGCATCCTGAAGCCGATTCGGTGCGCGGGGTGATCCCCTCCGGACAAAACCCGTATAAAATGTGGCGCGTGGATGACCAGGGTCACATGACTCCGCTACTCAGCGTGCCGGGTCTCGAAGAGCCTTACAATGCCCCGCGCCAGGCACTGCCCCTAAGCTACTGGCAGACCGGTCATATCGACGCCATTCGCCTCTCCACCATCCTTAAGAAGAATTCACTCAGTGGAGATGTTATTCTTCCCCTACAGCTGGACCCTCGCTATGCCGTCGATATCGACACGCTGCGCGACTGGCAGCGTGCTGAATGGGTTATCTCCGGGGGAGACCTGCCGATAGTCCATCCTGGCAGGGGTAAACGACCTATACCGCCCCAGGTTGACCTGCTGGTGCTGGATTTTGACGGCGTAATGACCGATGACCGTGTATGGGTTGACCAGGATGGCCATGAAATGGTCGCCGCCAACCGCCGTGATGGATTAGGAATAGCCATGCTGCATAAAGCCGGTGTGCCCATGGTGGTCCTATCAACCGAGACAAATCCGGTAGTCGCTGCCCGCTGCCAAAAATTAAATCTGCCGGTCATCCAGGGTCTGTCGGATAAATCTACCAGTTTACACAGGCTTATCCAGGAACGCCAGCTTGATCCAGCCCATATTGTCTACCTGGGGAATGATGTCAATGATTTAACGTGCTTTCCCCTGGTCGGTTGTGCCATCGTGGTCGCAGATGCCCACCCGGAGGTAATTCCACAGGCAGATATCGTACTTTCTCGTCCTGGTGGGCGTGGGGCAGTGAGGGAGCTGTGCGACCGAATTCTCAGCAATCAGGGGTAAATTCATGAACTCTGCCAGTCGCAACTATTACCAATCCTGGCGATAAATAGATCAGAGAGGTGAAACACTATGCCGCGTGAAATTATGTTTGGTAATCAGAAGGTCGGTGATGGTCACCCAACCTTTATCGTCGCAGAAATTGGCATTAACCACAATGGCAGTCTCGAAATCGCAAAATCATTGATCGACGTCGCGGTGAAAACGGGTGTCGATGCAGTAAAGCTGCAAAAACGCACTCCCGAGCTGTGCGTCCCACCTGACCAGCAGCAGCACATGCGCGAGACTCCCTGGGGCTACATCTCATACCTGGATTACCGCTACAAGGTCGAGTTCGGTTTGAATGAGTACCGCGAGATTGACCAGTATTGCAAACAGAAAAATATGCCGTGGTTTGCGTCGGTTTGGGATGAACCCTCAGTTGATTTTCTCCAGCAGTTCAATCCCATCTGCTATAAAATCCCCTCCGCCTCCCTGACCGATAAAAACCTCCTGCTCCACGCGCGTAACAGCGGTATTCCGGTCATCCTTTCCACAGGCATGTCCACCATGCACCAGATCCAGGCTGCGGTAAAAATATTGGGTGAGGGAAACCTGCTTATCACCCACGCCACCAGCACCTATCCATGTGACCCCGAAGAGCTGAACCTGAAGATGATCCGCACCCTCCTGGAAACGTTTCCCTGCCCGATTGGTTATTCAGGGCATGAGGTGGGCTTGATCCCCACCGTTGTGGCCGTTTCCATGGGCGCTTGCCTGGTTGAACGGCACATCACTCTTGACCGTGCCATGTGGGGCAGCGACCAGGCGGCTTCGGTTGAGCCTGGTGGCATGGAACGCCTGGTTAAGTATATCCGGGTCACTGAACAAGCTTTGGGAGACGGGGTCAAGCGGGTCTATGATAGCGAAGTACCCTCCCTTCGCAAGCTGCGCAGGGTAAAAGATTGAGACATCACGGATGGTTTTAATACCACTCTCCGCAGCCTAACTCATTCCATTCCACTTCTCGAACATCCTCGAGCAGTTCCTGTCACTCCTGTTCACCAAAGTTTCTAAGCCTAACCTGCCATGCCAGATACACCCCAATTCGTTGAAGCGCTGCAACAGCGGCTTCAGCAGCATAAATATAATCTCCAGACGTTCAACTTTAGCTCACTGATAAGCCGGAACGCCCATCCCGACCCTGAAGTAAAACCGGTGGTCTTTTTCAATGCTTCCACCCGCCTGGTCGGGATGAGCTTGAACGCAGCATTTTCCCTGCTCACATCCTGGGCGCTGCGCCTCCAAAATGTACCTGTAGTCCACTTTGTCTGCCAGGCAGGTATGAGCCGGTGTACATTAGGCACTGACCGGAATGATCCGTCCAAATCTCCCCCTTGTAAGGCTTGTATAGCACAATCGCGCTGGTTCTATTCGAGCAGCCTGGCAATCCCCTTCACCTATCGAAACCGGCCGGACCTGATCGAACTGCTGCGCGGCCTCTCGCTGGATAGCTTGATGGAATTTGAGTACCGGCTTCCGGGAGAGAATGGTGCACCATCTGATACGTCTACACCGCTCTTGCCTCTCGGTCGGCTGGTCCAGTCATCCATATGCTGGGTGCTGCGCCGCCACCATCTGCCTGATGATGTGCCAACTCGCTCGCTTTATCAGAAATATATCCTATCTGCTTATCACATCGCTCAAGAATTCTCCACCTTATTGGATAATATCTTCCCTCAGGCAGTCGTCCTCTTCAACGGGCAGTTCTTCCCCGAAGCTACTGCACGCTGGGTGGCTGGGCAGCGGGGTATTCGCAGCATCACCCACGAAGTTGGTTTGCAGCCCTTTACTGCATTCTTTACCACCGGCGAGGCCACCGCTTATCCGCTGCACGTGCCGGATGAGTTCGAGTTAAGTGGTGCGCAGAACGAACGCCTGGATGCTTATCTAAGCCAGCGTTTCCAAGGGCAGTTTTCAATGGCCGGTGTACGATTCTGGCCTGAGATGAAGGGGTTGGATGCAAGCTTTTTACAGCACGCCAGCGCTTTCAAACAAATCGTGCCCGTCTTTACCAATGTCATCTTCGATACCAGCCAGCCGCATTCCAATGTGCTCTTTCCGCATATGTTCGCCTGGCTCGACCTGGTATTAGACATCGCCCGTAATCACCCAGATACATTATTCGTGGTGCGTGCCCACCCTGATGAAGCCCGGCCAGGCAAAGCCAGCCAGGAGAGCGTCAGCCAGTGGGTACTTCAAAACCACGCTGATTCTTTGCCCAACCTTCGCTTCGTCGATGCAGACCAGCCGCTCAGCTCGTATGAGCTGATTCAGCGCTCAAAATTCATCATGGTGTATAACTCCACCATCGGTCTTGAAGCCTCCATCATGGGTGCTCCTGTGCTATGTGCCGGGCGGGCGCGTTTCACCCAGCTCCCGACTGTTTTCTACCCAACCACCTCCCAGGAATACCAGCAGCTAGCCGATGATTTCCTTTCCGCGGAAGCAATTTCCATCCCACCCGAGTTCAAGCGCAACGCCCGCCGGTTTCTTTATTACCAGTTATACCGGTCCTCGCTGCCTTTTGGAGACTATCTTCAAGCTACCAGCCTGCCGGGGTTTGTAAGTCTGCGGTCATTTCAGTTACATAACCTCTCTCGAAATAACTCGCCCACCTTTCGGATTTTGCTCGATGGCATCCTGCATGATGCACCTTTCCTTTTAGATGACCAAGATGGCGGATAATCTCTCGAAATGATTGATTCAACCCAGGTATTATCAGAAAAGATCGAGATCCTGCCTGTTTCCCTCCTGGACGAACACCGCCAGCAAGTTGAGCAGCTTAAACTGCTTGCCGCGACTCTTGGAATTGGTCTAGGTTGGCATTACTTGCTCGATTGGACCTGGATCCTCGCTCAGGTTAGAGCGGCTAGCGGTAAACGCATCCTGGATGCCGGTGCCGGGGAAGGGCTGCTCCAGTGGTACCTGGCCGGTGGAGGTGCAGAAGTGATCAGCGTGGACCGTTCCAGCCGGACGGATCTATCTCTACGCTTCCGCGCCCGCTTTAACGTGCATGGGCTGAGACCGGAAGACCTGGGTTCCCCAACGCGAGTCCTCCGTGGAAATTTAAAACAAGCTTCAACTATAAAAGCCAAAACCCGCTCGCTTCTGCGGGGCGTCGGTGGCCTGGTGAAGATTGCCCTTCCCAAGGACTCACCCGGAAGGGTGTTTATTTACAACCAGGACTTAAAAAGCATGCCGCTTATTCCCAACAATTCTGTGGACGCGGTTGTGGCGGTATCCTCTCTGGAGCATAACTCTCCCGATGGGTTGCCTGGGGTCGTTGCCGAGCTTATGCGTGTGCTCAAACCGGGGGGTCTCCTGCTGGCCACCCTGGGTGCAACTCGTGATGAAGATTGGTTCCATGAGCCTTCCAAGGGTTGGTGCTATACAGACGCCAGCCTGCGCCGTCTCTTCGGCCTGGCTGAAGACGTCCCTTCAAATTATTCACATTACGATGATCTGTTCCAAGATTTGAAAAATTGCTCCGAGCTGCGCGACAACCTGGCAGATTTTTACTTCCAATCCGGAGACACCGGAATGCCGTGGGGAAAATGGGATCCACGCTATCAGTCCGTGGGAATTTGTAAACAGAAGTAATAGGAAGCACACATACTCACCAGAGGTAACATGTCCACATTTACCGCTCTTGTACCCATGCGACACCATTCACAGCGTGTTCCCAACAAGAACTTCCGCCCGCTGGCCGGGAAGCCGCTCTTTCACCACATCATCACCTCACTGCTGGCTTGCCCGGAGATCGCCCAGGTGGTAGTTGATACGGATAGTCAGCCGATCATGGAAGGACTGCAACAGCATTTCCCCACGGTACGCATCCTCGAGCGTCCAGCTCATCTGCGTGACGATGCTGTTTCAATGAATGAAATCCTGTTATACGACACTTCCCAGGCGGAGGCCGATTATTACCTGCAAACCCACACCACCAACCCGCTCTTGCGCTCCTCCACCATCTCGCGAGCCATCCAATCCATGCTTGCCAGCGCGCCTGAATATGATTCACTCTTTTCGGTCACCCCTCTGCAGGTGAGATTGTGGGACCAATTGGGGCGGGCGATTAATCACAACCCTGCCATCCTGCTGCAAACCCAGGATTTGCCCCCTGTATATGAAGAGAACTCATGTATCTATATCTTTACCCGTGAAAAATTATTCAACCGGCTTAACCGCATTGGTGAGCGCCCATTGATGTTCGCCATGCAGGCCTCCGAAGCCTGGGATATCGATGATGAGCTAGATTTTGCCATCAGCGAATTCCTGATGCAGCAAAAAATACCTACAAATGGGTGAACCCATGCCGACTATTCTGTATTCTGCCCCTTATATGATCCCCCTTCTGCCCCGCTACCGCCCGCTGCTTGAAGGTCTCGGCCTGCAGCTCATCGTCCCTGAGGTGCATGAACGCCTGGACGTAAACCAATTACTAGCCTATGCGGGTTCATTCGATGGCACCATCTGCGGGGATGACCAATACACTGACCGGGTATTGCAGGCTTGCTCCCCCCGGCTGAAAGTCATTTCCAAGTGGGGCACAGGAATTGATTCGATCGATCGCCAGGCGGCTGAAGTCCTGGGTATCCAGGTACGCAATACCCCCAATGCCTTCACCCTGCCGGTGGCGGATACGGTACTCGGTTATATGCTCACCTTCGCCAGGCGCTTCCCCTGGATGGACCGGGCGGTGAAGTTGGGTCAGTGGGAGAAAATCCCCGGTCGCTCGCTCAGTGAGTGTACCCTGGGAGTAGTCGGTGTTGGGAAGATCGGCAAGGCGGTCATCCGCCGGGCACGCGCTTTTGGCATGCCGCTACTCGGAAATGACATTATCCCCATCGATCCAATCTTCCTTACAAAAAACGGGGTTGTTATGACCACCCTGGAAGACCTATTGGCACGCTCGGATTTCGTCAGCTTGAACTGTGACCTGAACCCGTCCAGCTTACACTTGATTAATGCAGATACGCTCTCCCATATCAAGCCGACCGCGGTGCTCATTAATACCTCACGTGGACCGGTCGTCGATCAGCCTGCGCTGGTCTCCGCCTTGCTGGCTGGCAAGCTCGCCGGTGCCGCTCTGGATGTATTCGAGGTTGAGCCTCTCCCTGCAGACAGCCCGCTGACCAAGATGGATAACGTCCTGCTTGCCTCCCATAATGCCAATTCCAGCCCTAAAGCCTGGGAAAGAGTGCACCAGAATACGGTCGAAAATTTGTTGGCAGGCTTGAACATCACCTTATCGAAGGAAACCTGATGTCGCAAAACATAGTCTCTGATCGTCCAAATTCATCCATGCCGCGCACCGTGCTGATCACCGGGGCTGCCGGAGGGATCGGCCGCGCCACAGTCCACCACTTTGCCTCGTTGGGTTGGCGCGTCATCGGTGTGGACCGCTCTCCGTTCGGCGAACCCTTCCCCAAGGATGGTTTTTTCATCCAATCAGATATCTCGGTCGGTGGTAACCTGGAATCGATCTTCAGCCAGGCTACTGCCCATACGGGCTATCTGAACGCGCTAGTCAATAATGCCGCCGTGCAGATTGCCAAGCCCATCATCCAGACCAGCGTGGAAGAATGGGATGCAGTCATGGCCTCCAATTTACGCTCCGTCTTTTTGAGTGCCAAGCTTGCGTTCCCACTCTTCATCGCTGCCAGTGGAGGCGCCATCGTGAATGTCTCCTCCGTCCATGCCGTGGCTACGTCTGCTAACATTGCTGCCTATGCTGCCAGCAAGGGGGGCTTGCTAGCTCTCACCCGTGCCATGGCGATTGAATTTGCTCCCAACAATATCCGCGTCAATGCCATCCTGCCTGGTGCTGTAGACACTCCCATGCTGCGTGCTGGTCTGGTGCGTGATCACGTCCAAGGGGGTGATATCCAGACCCGCCTGGATAACCTGGCCCGTAAAACAGTCAACGGGCGCATTGGCACACCGGAGGAGATTGCCCACGCCATTTACTTCCTCGCCGATGGCACACAGTCTTCATTCATGACCGGTCAGGCGATGATCGTGGATGGCGGTGCCACCGCCCGCCTCAGCACCGAGTGAATTAATTTCGATGGAGCCCGGGTATAACCCTATGACCGTCCGCCAATCGTTAAAAAAAATCACTCCAAAACCAATCTGGGGAATGGGCTCAGACGCGTATTGGTGGTGGCACAACCGAGGACGGCACTGCCTGGCACATACGTATGACCAGCGCTGGTCAGAGAGTGTCCACAGGCTTAAGACACTTGAAAATGCAAACGCAAACCAGCGCTGTTTCATCATCGGCAATGGCCCCAGTCTGCGCCAGACCGACCTGAGCCACCTCCGGGCAGAGTACACCTTTGGTCTAAACCGCATCTACTTGCTCTTCACGGAGCTCGGTTTTTCCACCTCGTGCCTGGTCGCGGTGAACGATATGGTGATTGAACAATGCGCCGCCGAGATACAAAACCTCACCCTGCCCAGGTTCGTCACCTGGCGGTCGCGTTACTGGTTTCACCCGGACCCAAATATCACCTATCTGGATACCGACTTCACCGGGGAGGAGGGTTTCTCGTCAAATTCGACTGGTCGAATTTTCGAAGGCTTCACAGTTACCAATGTAGCCCTCCAGCTTGCATACTATATGGGGTTCACCGAGATCATTCTCGTGGGTGTGGACCATAACTATGTTACCCAAGGGAATGCCAATCAGGCAGTCATTTCTCAAGGTGATGACCCCAACCACTTTGCCGCCAATTATTTCGGCAAAGGCTTCAAATGGCAGCTGCCCGACCTGGCTGGTTCAGAACGCGGCTACGCCAGGGCGCGCGATGCCTACGCACAGGCGGGTCGGCGTATTGTTGATGCGACCGTCGGTGGCAAGCTGACGATATTTCCGAAGGTCGATTACCTGTCCCTGTTCCGAACGGGATGACCTTACCTGCCATTAATTGAACAACTTCACCCCAGGATTAATTTGAGCTTCTATATATATATTGTTAACTACGAGTACAAAAAATAAGGGTTACAACAAATGGCTGAGCTGGAAATCCCTACCGTAACGGCGAAACGCACCCCCATCTGGATTATGATCTGCGTTATCGCCGTATTCATCCTGGGGACGGGTTTGCGCCTGGTGGACCTAACCGACCCTCCCCTGGATTACTTCCCCCAGCGCCAGCTACGCGGCGCCATCATCGCCCGGGCGCTCTATTACCAGCTGCTGCCCTCTGCCGACCCTGCCACCCGTGAACAGGCGGTCTTTTTGGCAAATACAATGGACCCGCGCGAGCCGTCCGTATTTGAGGGGTTGGTGGCGGTTACCTACCTGGTCACCGGGGGCGAACATCTCTGGGTGGCACGTGTGTACTCAATCCTGTTCTGGCTGCTCGGTGGCATCGCCCTGTATGCCCTTGCCCGCCGCATGACTTCTCCTCTCGCTGCGATTGCTCCACTCATCTACTATTTCTTCCTCCCCTGGAGCGTGATCTTCAGCCGCATCTTCCAGCCAGACCTGATCATGGTAATGTTAACCCTGTGGGTGGCATATACCCTCTATCGCTGGGGAGAGAGCCCTGCCTGGAAGTGGGCAATTCTAACCGGACTGCTGGCAGGTCTGGCTGCCTACGTCAAGCTGCCCGCGGTCTTCCCGATCGTCTTGATGCTGGCTGGGGTCGTGCTGTCCACTCTCGGGATTAAAAAGGCGGTTAAACACCCTCAGGTATGGGCGATGGCAGGACTGCTTATCATTTTTCCAGCTGTATACTACTTGTTTGTCATCCCCGGCCAATCCAGCGGATGGTTAAGTTTTAGCCTCGGGTTGCTCAAAAATCTGGTATCACCGTCATTTTACATCCGCTGGATCATCTTCGCTGGTGGTCTGGTGGATTTGGGAGTTGCCTTCATCAGCTTTGTAGGTGTATGGCTGCTGCCCAAAAAAGCGCGTATCATTCCGCTGGCCTTGTGGGTGGGTTATATCCTGTATGGTCTGGCATTTTCGTACCACATCACCACCCACGAGTATTATTCCATTCCCTTGATCCCCGCCGTTGCCCTTTCGCTTGCCCCGATTGCCGGCTTGATTTTTGACCGCCTCACCGATCGGGGTCACCTGGCTCGTTGGGCTGTGGTTGGTATCCTGGTCTTTTCAATTGCTTACTCTGGTTGGATGGCACGCTCCATCATGTTAGGGAAGAATTACCGGATTGAAGCCGTAGCCTGGACACAAATGGGTGGGCACTTGCCAAAAGACGGAAATATGATCGGTCTCACCCACGAACAGGGCTACCGAATAGCCTATTATGGCTGGCGTCAGGTCATTCCCTGGCTTTTAACTGCTGGAGATGAGCAAGCTTTGAGCAGTGCAGTGGATCCACAGGCAGCATTCAAAGCCGCGTTCGACAAAGCGACGCAAGGTCAGGAATATTTTATTGTGACCATGTTCAACGATTTCAACGCTCTACCCATGCTGAAGAGCTATTTGTATGAACATTATCCCATTTACGGGGAGGGGGATGGCTACCTTATTTTCGACCTGACCCAACCCTTGGAATCTGCTCCATAATGGCTGACTCAGATCTCCCCCTGGTCTCCATCATCACGCCCTCCTACAACCAGGCGCAGTATCTTGAACAAACCATCCGCTCGGTCCTATGCCAGGATTATCCCAATCTGGAATACCTGCTTGTGGACGGTGGCTCTCAAGATGGCAGCTTGCAGATCATCCAGCGCTTTGCTGACCGTTTTAGCTGGTGGGTTTCCGAGCCTGATCACGGTCAGGCCGATGCGATCAATAAGGGTTTTGGGCACGCCCGCGGGCAGATCATCGCCTGGCTGAACTCAGACGACCTGTATTTCCGCACCGACACGGTCAGTCAGGCTGTGCGGGCTTTACAATCTCATCCGGATACTGCCATGGTGTATGCCGACGGAGTCATGGTCGATGCTGACTTGAGGGTATTGGACTGGCATACCTACCGGCAGTATTCCCTGCTGGACTTGCTTTCCTTCAACGTCTTATTGCAGCCGACAGTTTTCATGCGTAGGGATGCGCTCCAACAAGCCGGGTTTCTACCCACCGGGTTTAACCTGATCCTGGACCATACCTTATGGGTACAAATCGCTGCACGCAGCCCAATTCTCCATTTGGGTGAATTTTGGGCCGTTGAGCGGACCCACGCCGATGCCAAGACGATCGCTCAGGCAGCCAAGTTCGTTTACGAGGCTTTCCAGTTCGTCCGCTCACGGGAGGATGACCCCCTTTTTCAGCTTTTATTCAGCCATCGGAGAGCGGAGATATATGCAGGCTTACATGTCTTCGCCGGAAAGCGGCTGATCGATGCCGGTCAGCCCCGCCTGGCGCTGGATCATTTCCGAATAGCTGCAGGGTTATCTCCCGGGGTTGTCTTGCACAACTGGTTCAAGGTCGTTCAAGCTGCTGGGAATACCCTGGGCCTCGAAAAACTGTTCCTCGCCTATCGCAATACCCGCCGCCGCTTCCAACACCATGGTCAAGGACTGCGCCTGGATGATCAGGGTGTCCACCTGATCGAGATTTGATCTGTTTTGTTTGGATCCCTGCCTAACATCGTGAGCCCACAACCGCTTGTTTCAATCCTCACCCCGTCCTATAACCAGGCGCATTTCCTTGAAGAGACCATCCAATCAGTCCTTTCACAGGATTATCCCAACGTGGAATACCTCATCGTCGATGGCGGTTCCACCGATGGCTCGGTGGAAATCATCCAGCGTTTCGCACCACGTTTGTCATGGTGGGTCTCAGAACCCGACCAGGGTCAGACGGATGCGCTCAACAAGGGTTTCGCTCACGCAACCGGTGAGGTTTTCGCCTGGCTTAACTCCGACGATACATACATGCCCGGGGCTGTTTCAGCTGCGGTGAGCTGCCTGCAAGCCCACCCTGAAGCTGCCCTGGTTTATGCCGGTGCCAACCTGGTCGATGAAGCCGGGCACATCATCGGTCGCTTCCCCTCCCGCCAAACGGACTTAAATAGGCTGCTGCGCGGTTCAGTTCACATCCCTCAGCAGACGGCTTTCTTCCGGGCAAGTGCCTGGAATCAGGTAGCACCCCTCGACCCGACCTTTCAGTTTGCCATGGATTACGACTTATGGGTACGCCTGGTAAAGCTGGCACCGTTCGTTTACATACCTGCTTTATGGGCGAATTTCCGCCTTCATGGTGGGGGAAAATCTGTCGCTATGGATGAGCGTTGCTACCCCGAAATGATCCGGGTTTACCAGCGTGAACGCGGTTCTCGCCTTTCCCTGCTCAAATTCCGTTGGTACTTGCGCCGCCTGACCTATGCCTGGCTGCCATTAAAGCTGCGACTAAGGCTACGCCAAATCATCAACCCCTGATTCGAATTGGTATAATCTTCTTTACTAATTCAATTGGATATGTCCTATTTGGAGACCCTTCCCCATGCTGTTTGAACCCACGCAGATTCCCGATATCGTCTTGATCACTCCCCAGGTGTTTGGTGATGAACGCGGCTTTTTCCTGGAGACCTACCAGGCGCAGCGTTTTGGCGCGGCTGGCTTGCCTTACATCTTCGTCCAGGATAATCACTCCGGGTCACAGCATGGTACCTTGCGTGGCTTGCATTATCAGGTTCACCAGGCCCAAGGCAAGATCGTGCGCGTCATTGCAGGTGAGGTATATGATGTGGCGGTCGACCTCCGCCGATGGTCGCTTAGCTTTGGTCAGTGGGTAGGGATCAATTTGTCTGCCGAGAATAAAACCCAATTGTGGGTCCCGCCCGGCTTTGCTCATGGGTTTTATGTGGTCAGTGATTGGGCGGAGGTGGTTTACAAAGCCACTGACTATTATGCCCCCGAATGGGAACGCACCCTCGTTTGGAATGACCCCGCTTTGAGCATAACCTGGCCTATCCCATCCGGTGAAGAGCCCATTCTTTCAGCCAGGGATAAACAAGGCAAGCTCCTTTCTAAAGCGGAAGTATACGAGCAGGTGATCCGATGAAAAACATCCTCGTCACGGGTGGGGCAGGTTTTATCGGTTCCAACTTCGTCCGCTACCTGCTTCAGGCTGAGCCGGACGTTCACGTGATAAATTTAGATCTTCTGTCCTACGCCGGCAGCCAGGAGAACCTCAAGGATTTACCTTTTCCAGAGCGCCACACATTCGTCCGGGGTGATATCTGTGACCGTCCGCTGGTTGACCACCTGTTCCATTTTTACCAGGTCGATACGGTGGTTAACTTCGCCGCTGAAACGCACGTCGACCGGTCGATCGTTTATCCCGAGCATTTCCTGCGCACAAACGTGATCGGCACTTTCACCTTGCTGGAAGCCGCCCGAGCGTTTTGGCTGAATGAGAAGGCACTTCCCCTTGACCAGCTTCGCTTCCATCATATCTCCACCGATGAAGTATTTGGCACCCTGAAACCCAGCGAGCCCGCCTGGGTCGAAGACACCAACTACGCACCCAGCTCTCCCTACTCCACCTCCAAGGCAGCCGCTGACCATTATGTGCGTTCATATGGGCATACCTACGGTTTACCCTACTCTATCACTCACTGCACCAACAACTACGGCGCTTACCAGTTCCCCGAGAAGCTGATACCGCTGATGATTTTGAACGCGATGGACGGAAAGCCCCTTCCCATTTATGGTGATGGCGCACAAATCCGCGACTGGCTGTACGTGGAAGACCACTGCGAAGCCATCTGGATGGTCCTACGTAAAGGCTGTCCTGGTCAGACGTATAACATCGCCGCCGGTTCACAACCCACCAATTTGGAAGTTGTTCACCACCTGTGTGCAGCCCTTGACAAGTTATTGCCCACTTCTCCCTCCGTGCCGCATTCATCCCTGGTGCGTTTCGTCCCCGATCGTCCGGGTCATGACCGCCGCTATGCCCTGGATATTACCAAGATCCATACCCTATTAGGGTGGCAGCCCAAGGATACTCTGGGCAGCGGCCTGCTAAAAACCATCCGCTGGTACCTCACCCATCCCGAGTGGGTATCCGCAATACGCCATCAGCAGGATTACCAGGAGTGGCTGGAGCGAAATTATGATAAACGACAATGAGTTGAGGAGGCGGTTATGAAGGGTATTATCCTTTCAGGTGGTAAAGGCACCCGCCTTTATCCCCTGACCATTGGGGTCAGCAAACAACTCCTGCCTGTATACGATAAACCGATGGTTTATTATCCCCTTTCCATGCTGATGTTGGCGGGGATCCGTGATATCCTGGTCATCAGCTCGCCGGATGCCCTTCCATCCTTCCGCAGCTTGCTAAAGGATGGTTCCCACCTTGGGTTGAAATTTTCCTATGCCGAACAAGCAGAACCGCGCGGCTTGGCGGATGCTTTTTTGGTCGGGCGGGAATTCATCGCCGGTGAGCCGGTGTGTTTGATCCTGGGAGATAATATTTTCTTTGGGCATGGACTGCCCGCCCAGCTGCGCACCTCTGCCCAGCTCACCGATGGTGCCCTGATTTATGCCTACCCGGTGCGTGACCCCGAGCGTTATGGTGTAGTAGAGTTCGATGGCGGTGGTTTGGCGCTCAGCATCGAAGAAAAACCTGCCACACCCCGCTCCCATTACGCCGTGCCCGGGATTTATTTCTATGATTCCCAGGTCTCTCGGCTGGCTGCCAGTCTAAAACCGTCTGCCCGCGGTGAGATCGAGATCACCGATTTGAATATGATCTACCTGTCACGTGGGCAGTTGCGAGTGGAAGTTCTCGGTCGTGGGGTCGCCTGGCTGGATGCCGGCACCCATGAAGCCCTCCTGCAAGCCAGCAACTTTGTCCAGACGGTTCAGGACCGCCAGGGGATGATGATTTCATGCCCGGAGGAAATTGCGTACCGTCTCGGTTTTATCGACGCAGGCATACTGCGTTATCAGGCGCAGACCATGGACAGCAACCAGTATGGGCAATATTTATTACAACTACTCGATGATCAGCTGCCGTTCCATGGATAATAGAATCGATATATATTAATGTTCACCCCTAAATTATACGACGCCTATGCGCTTACTTCTTCTCGGTAATACCGGTCAGCTCGGCTGGGAACTGGAACGTACCCTGGCACCTTTGGGTGAGGTTAACGCCTGTGACTACCCCGTGGTCGATCTTGCGAATGTATCCAGCCTGCGCCGGTTAATCCGCGATTGCCAGCCTGATGTGCTCATCAATGCCGCTGCCTACACCGCCGTAGATCGAGCTGAAGCGGAGCCAGACCTGGCCGAAAAGGTCAATGCTATTGCACCTGCGGTCATGGCGGAGGAAGCTGCTCGCGTGGGATCTGCCTTCATCCATTTCTCCACCGATTATGTCTTTGATGGACTAAAGGGGTCACCCTATCTGGAAAGCGATCAGCCCAATCCATTGAGCGTCTATGGTCGCACCAAGCTGGCGGGTGAGCAGGCTGTCTGTCAGGTTGCAGGCGCCTATCTCCTTCTGCGTACCAGTTGGGTCTACAGTATGCGCCGGGATAGTTTTGTCACCAAAGTCCTCCACTGGGCGCGCACTCAGGCAGCGCTAAAACTGGTTACCGACCAGGTCAGCGGTCCCACCTGGGCACGCATGCTCGCCGAAGTCACCACCCTTCTGCTCACCCTGGGCAGGGTTGACCTGCAAGGATGGTTTATCGAACATCATGGTCTCTATCACCTGGCAGGTTTTGGTCATTGCAGCCGTTTTGAATGGGGGCAGCAAGTGATTAGGCTGGACCCCCACAAGGAGCAGCAGGTTGTCCATGAGCTGCTACCTGTCGAATCAGCCGCATTCCCCACCCCCGCCAGGCGACCCCTATTCTCGGCGCTAAATTGTGACCTCTTCAGCCACACCTTTGGTTTGCAGCTGCCAGATTGGAAAATAGCATTGAAGCTCGCCTTGGAGACCAAATGACCCTGCGGGTACTGTCAATCTTCGGAACTCGACCCGAAGCTGTGAAAATGGCACCCGTTATCAAGGCACTGGCAGGTACTGCCGGGATCACTTCACACGTTTGTGTCACCGCCCAACATCGCCAGATGCTCGACCAGGTGCTGGGCTTGTTCGATATTCATCCGGATGTGGATCTCAACCTGATGCAGCCAGATCAAGACCTGGCCTCGCTGACCGCCGAGATATTTACCCACCTCGACCCTGTACTTGCCCGCCTTAAACCGGATTGGATCCTGGTCCAGGGAGACACTACCACAGTAATGGCTTCATCAATTGCTGCCTTTTACCGCCATATCCACATTGGGCACGTGGAAGCTGGTCTGCGTACCCATGATAAATGGCAGCCATTCCCGGAGGAGATGAACCGCCGCCTTGCCAGCGTGTCGGCTGATTTGCATTTTGCCCCCACCGATTGGGCCCGGCAAAATCTCCTGCGTGAGAATGTACCGTCTCATCAGATCCTTGTTACTGGCAACCCGGTTATCGATGCCCTACAGGTAGTCGTCAAGATGCCACCTACCCCTGCGGTGCTCGATTTATTCAAGCGCATCGATTTGCCGTTCCAACTGCCTGAAACTTCAGTGAAAGCTGCCGGCAGCCCGCGTTTAGTTTTGGTCACCGCCCACCGGCGCGAAAACTTCGGTGCACCCTTGGAGCGTATATGCTCCAGCCTGAAACAGCTCGCTGAAATCTACCGCGACTCGGTTTGCATTGTATATCCGGTACACCTGAATCCGAATGTCCAGGAGCCGGTCCATCGGATATTAGGCGGTATCTCCAACATCCGCCTGCTGGAGCCGCTCGATTATCTCCCCATGGTCCAGCTAATGAAGCATGCCAGTCTCGTTTTAACCGATTCTGGCGGTCTTCAGGAGGAAGCACCAGCATTCGGTGTCCCGGTATTGGTCTTGCGGCAGGTCACCGAACGTCCTGAAGGCGTCCAGGCAGGCACTGTCCGCCTTGTGGGCACAGATACGCTAGAGATCATCTCACAGGCACGCCGGCTTTTGGATGACCCCCAGGCATATGCACAGATGGCGCATGCGGTTAACCCCTATGGCGATGGTCAAGCCGCCCCCCGCATCGCCAATGCCATCCTGCACGCAGGTGCCTGATAATTCGAGTGAAATCCTGATAAGTATTCGGATACCTTCCCAATCGACACTCATTTTTCCTATTGCCAACATAGTCGCTCATCATGATAGAAGTCTCCATCTGTATCGCCACTCTTAATGCCTGCGATTATCTAAAGAATTGCCTGCGTTCGATCTTCGAGCAGTCCTCCCAGTTAAATATTATCGCTGCTCAACCGATCGCTGCTGACCAACCGGTTGGGCGGTCAATATTGAACATTGAGCTGATCGTAGTCGATAACGGCTCCACCGACGGCACCATAGATATGCTCCGGTCTGAATTTCCCGCAGCGAAACTGATCCAAAACGACGCCAACCTCGGCTTTGCCCGTCCCATCAATCAGGCGCTTAAAGCCAGCCTGGGTAAATATATGCTCTTGCTCAACCCCGATACGATCGTCCTACCGGGCGCTATCAACGAGCTGGTTGACTACGTGGAATCTAACCCCGAGGTGGGTATTTGTGGACCGAAGGTTTTGAACCGGGATGGCAGCCTGCAGAAAGCCTGCCGGAGGGGGGTATCACGTCCCTGGGCTGCTTTTAGCTATTTCTCCGGTCTCTCTACCATGTTCCCACATAGTAAATTCTTCGGCGGTTACCTGCTGAATTATCTTGCTGAGGATGAGACCCATGAGGTGGACGGAATCTCTGGCTCATGTATGCTCATCCGCCGGCAGGTGAGCGAGCAAATTGGTTATCTGGATGAGCGTTTTTTTGCTTATCAGGAGGACGCGGATTACTGCTTTCAGGCAAAAAAAAGTGGTTGGAAGGTAGTCTACCTTCCCGCAGCCCAAATCATTCATTTTGGGGGTCAGGGCGGGTCGCGCGTCCAACCGTACCGGTCAATCTATGAGTGGCACCGTTCTTATTTCCTGTATTACCGTAAAAACCTGGCCAGGGATTATTTCTTCCTGTTTAATTGGTTTTATTATTTCCTGATGGGTCTCAAGCTGGTAATCGCCTTGACTGCCAACGCCTTGAGAGCCAATAAATTCGCCGGACCCCGCCGGTCATGATTCACATCTCAGCTTCAGGACAATGATCAAGAATCTAACTACCAATCAATTGCTGTTAATTGCGCTAGCAGCCGTATTGCTGCTCGTGGCAGCTTTCTCTTTCTATCTGCTGCAGAACCCCAACGGTCCCCTTCCCTTTGTTCCTCCACCTGCAACCAGCAGCTCCACTCCCATCGTTTTAATCGAGACTGCCGTTCCCATTACCCCCACACCCACCCACCGTATCTCTTATACCCCGTTATTTGCCTTTCAAACCCCCAGACTCGGTACCCCTTCAGGGTCACCTTCTCAGGTCACCACACCCGGCACGGTTGCTCCTACTCCCGTACCATCCACCACAGTTCAACCTACGCCAGGCGGGACTCAGCCGTTTACAGGAACACCCCCCTCTGCCACATCAAGTGCCACATCGAGCACCTCCCCCACTGCCACCAGTACCCTCGCCGCGGGTTACGTTCGTGTCACGGGTCGTGTAGTCCAAAATGGCACACCCGTGCCCAATGTAGTCGTCAGTTTTGCCGATGATACGGCTGCACGCTCGTCCACCACCATTGCTGGCGGTCATTACTCCTTTATCACCCTTGCACCTGGTTCCGATTTCATCTTGACTTTCAAGCAATCCAATAATCCCGGTCTGACACCTGCTGCCGAGATTGTCTCCATTGGATGGATCGAAGGTACTCTTCCCGCCGATGTGAATCCAATCGATCTGCCTGACCTGGAGATCAGCCTTAACCTCAGTGGGATGCTCTTTGCACTGATTGCCCCAGAAGATGGAGCCGCTTATTCGGCTGGTGCCATCAATGCCTCCAATCCGATTCAATTCAGCTGGTCGCTTTATAACCAGGGAGGCTCGTATTCTGTTGCACTCGGTCCAGCCGGCAGTGATCAACCGACCTGGGTTTCTAACCAGCTGGCATCGACCAGCTATATGTGGGACGGCACCCTTACCGATGGGACGCACATCACAGCTGGAAACTACTGGTGGCGGGTCGCGGTAAAAAAATCGCAGGGAAATTACGTCGTCGTGCTTTACACTCAACCCTCCGATATCTCGTTCAGCCCATAAAACTCTCTTGGTCCTAACAGGAAAGCATAGAGCGGGTGATGACTCACATCACCCGCTCATTCATTTTAAAAACGTATGAGAGCTAACCTGTTCTACTCCTACTGCACCTGCGTATATCAACCCTGTGGTAATGCTTTGTTATGAATTATAATCCCGCCATCCTCGGAAATTTCTCATAGGATAATATATGTCGAAAAATGGCTGGTATGCCTGCATTATTGGTTTGATCGTAATTTCCTGTGCCTGTGTTTTTTGTTTAATGGTAAGTCTGATTGGTATTGCCACTTATCGCGCTGTCTCACCTACCCTCTCTTCAAATATACCCATCCTGCCGGTGGAATCCGGCGCACCGACCACAACCCCATATGTAATTCGTCCTTCTCCCCAGCAAGTCGTTTCAACCCCAGCATCACCATTGGATCCGACAGCAATTCAAGAGGTTGCGATCACCCCTGTGCCAGGCATCACCTCAGTTCCGCTGCTGGTGCTAACCGATACCATTCAGACCCTGGAAAACACATTTATACCCATCAACGATCCCATCGATTTGGCACATCGCTTGCTCGGGTTGAGTGACTTATCCCCCACCGAGCCGGCTCCGGCTTCCTTCTTTACCGTGGGATCCCAGCAAGCCTTTTGGGTTGGTAATGGCGAAGTGGATAATTTTCGTGTCGACGCAACCCTGCAATACGTGACCGATCATGCCTATTTCTGGATCGAAGATGGTGTGCGCTTCAATAACCGCGATCTGCGTGACCTGGCAGATGCCTTTGAATACCAAATCTACCCCACCAACCGCTCGTTTTTCGACAGCGAATGGACTCCGGGTGTTGATGCCGATCCCCATATCTATATCCTGTATGCACGTGGCATCGGTGATGAAAACGCCGGCTACTTTTCGTCCGCAGATGAGTACCCTCTCGAGGTGAACCGTTTCTCCAATCGTCACGAAATGTTCATCGTCAATGCCGATAATTCGCCACTCGATGCTGCGTATACCTACGGGATCCTTGCCCATGAATTTCAGCACATGATCCATTGGTACCAGGACCGCAATGAATCGAGTTGGGTCAGCGAAGGTTTTTCCGAGCTGGCAGTTTTGCTGAATGATTACTATTCCGGTGGGTTTGACGGTCTGTACACCAGCCAGCCTGATTTACAGCTGAACAACTGGCCGGATGAATCCCAGGAAGATACCACCCCGCATTATGGAGCAGGCTTTTTATTTTTCACCTATTTCTTGGACCGCTTCGGTGAATCTGCCACCAAGACACTGGTTGCCAACCAGGATAACGACCTGAACAGTGTTGATTCCACCTTACGCCAGATTAATGCCACAGACCCCCAGACGGGCAAGGCGATTACCGCCGATAGTTTCTTCCTCGATTGGGCCGTCACGAACTATATAATGGACCCGAAAGTTGGTGATGGTCGTTACAGCTACACCAGCTACCGGGGAGCCCCCCGTGCAGAAGCCACCGAAACCATAAATTCATGCCCCATTGAGAACCTCACCCGTGATGTTCACCAGTTTGGAGTGGATTATATTCGCTTCAAATGCGCTGGAAGCTACACTATTCACTTTGAGGGTTCTATCCAGACCCCACTCCTACCGCAGGACCCCCATTCTGGTGGGTTTGCTTTTTGGTCCAATAAAAATGACGAGTCAGACACAACCCTCACTAAAACCTTCGACCTAACCAACACATCCGGTCCCCTGTCATTCTCCTTCTGGACCTGGTACGACATTGAAAATGGGTGGGATTACGTCTACCTGGAAGCTTCGACGGATGGTGTAACCTGGCAAATCCTCGATACGCCTTCGGGTACGTCCACCGATCCACAGGGGAACAGTTTTGGTTGGGGATACACCGGTGCCAGTGGAGGTGGGTCTTCTTCCGTTTGGATTCAGGAGACGGTGGACCTGTCCCGTTTTGCCGGTCAGAACTTGCGCTTGCGTTTTGAATATGTCACCGATTCAAATGTTACCGGTGAAGGTTTTTTGCTGGATGACGTGTCCATCCCTGAAATCGGTTACAGCACCGACTTTGAAACGGATACTGGCGGTTGGCAGCCAGAGGGTTGGGCTCGCATCCAGAATGTGCTCCCTCAAACCTATGGTCTGGCACTCATTTCTGTCGGTGATACGACCAGTGTCCAAAACATCACCCTGAGCCCCAATATTACCGCAGATATCCCCTTCACCATTGGGAATGGTGTCTACAATGTCGTCCTGGTCGTGTCAGGGACGACGCGTTTTACTCGTCAGCTAGCCCCCTATCGTTTTAGCGTAGATCAACCTTGATTCCTAAGAATAAATAAAATGGGGCTGGACATTAATCCCAGCCCCATCGGTCTTACCCGGTTGCTCACCATCAGTCTATAAACTTAAATAGAATTCTCAGCATCCGGCAACGAACTGCTATTTTTTTTCTGGTTGATTGAATCCCATCCCAATCCAGCCTGGAAGGGATCCGCCTTATTATTCACTCTTGCGGTGAGGTGCCCTCAATGTTTCAAGTTCTCGTTCCAGTTCTGCCCTCCGTTCATCGGCAACTGCCTTGATATCGTCCCGTAATTGGATTGATCTATCCTGGATTTGTCCCCTCAACTCCACACCCGAGCTCGGCGCCATGAGGATGGCAATAGTCCCGCCTACCAATCCTCCAACAAGCACACCCGTAAGAAAACTAAATATCTTGTTCATGTTGACCTCCTTATCAAGTTTTCACAGATACGTGCTCATATTATAATATAGGTCGTGTAGCTTAATGGATCAAATGGGCAAATCACTCTTTCATTCATTTCACTGTATAATGAATCGTCTACAATGTGGATTGTTGATCGATAGCTGATCATCTAGAATTATCATCTAAAATTCAAACGCAAACATCGAAAGGAGGTCAGTCTTGAAAATCGTAGTTTGTGTCAAACAAGTCCCTGACTCAGCTGCCAGGCTGGTTGCGGTGGACGGTAAAGCCAATTGGGGTGATTCTTCCCTGATCATTAATCCCTGGGATGAGTACGCCGTGGAAGCTGCTCTGCAGCAGGCTGAGGCACACAATGGCACTGTCATCGCTGTGAGCATCGGCGGGGAAAACTCCAAGGAAGCTCTCAAGCATGCACTGGCGATGGGCTGTTCGGATGCAATCCTGATATCGGATGATGCCCTGGTGCAATTGGATAGCCAGGCAACTTCGCGTGTCCTCGCTGCTGCGGTCAACAAAATGGGTGAAGTCGACCTGGCATTCCTCGGACGGCAAGCCATAGACACCGATTCCGGTCTCACCGCCGCTCAAACTGCCCGCCTCCTTGGCTGGCCTGCATTGACGCTGGTGGCAGTCATCTCGGCTGTTGATCCAGCCGCCCATACCATCAGTGTCGAGCGCAGTGCCGAAGAAGGCCGGCTCACCGTGAGCGCCAGGCTGCCAGCCGTGCTCAGCATTGTCAAGGATTTCGGCGAGCCGCGCTACCCTTCGTTCATGGGTATCCGTAAGGCTTCGCGTGCCGTCATCCCTGTGTGGTCCCTCGCCGATTTAGGATTGACCGGACTCAAAGCCAATATAAGCTGGCCTGAGCTCATGAATCCTCCTCAGCGCCAGGTCACTACCGAAATGATCACCGGCGCCAGCCCTCTGGAGATTGCCGATACGCTGGCAGATAAAATCATGGCGGAGAAGATCCTATGAACAAGATCTGGGTGTACATTGATCAATTCAAAGGTCAGGCTCTGCCCACCTCCTGGGAAGGTATCGGGGCCGCCAAAATTCTGGCAGGGCAGCTTGGAGGGGGTGTCACCGCCCTGATATTCGGTAAGGGTGTTGAACCCATCGCCTCCCAGGCTTTCCAATATGGTGCTGATGAAGTATTGCTGGCGGATGACCCTACTCTGGATGATTATCGCTCGGAGCCGTTTACTGCCTTGTTGGCTAAGCTGGCAGGTGAATCGTCACCGGAGGTAATCCTGTTCCCCACCACCACCCGCGGGCGCGAGCTGGCTGGCATGACTGCCATCGATTTGAACACCGGCGTCTTGCCCGATGTAATCGCCCTCGAAGTAAAAGATGGCTCTTTGCTCGCCACACGTCCCATTTATGCTGGCAAGCTGCTGTGTAAAGTTGTTTGCCTAACCCGCCCCCAGCTTGTCACCTTGCGCGGGCGCGTGTTCAACAAGCTCCCCCTCGATACATCGCGCACGGGGACCATCACCAGGGTGAGTCCTGTGATGAGCGAGGCAGATATTCCCTCGCGAGTGGAATCGTATGCCGCGGGTGAAGCCGGTGTCAGCCTGACGGATGCAAACGTGATCATTTCGGGGGGTCGGGGAGTCTCCAATAACCCCGGTCTTACCCCACCTCCGGGTCTGGACGAAAAACAAGCCGAGATCTGGAAAGCCCGGCAAGGATTTAAGCTGCTCGAAGAGCTTGCCCTGGTGCTTCACGCTGCAGTCGGTGCCAGCCGTGCCGCCGTGGATGCCGGCTATATCCCCTATGCCCATCAGGTCGGTCAGACTGGTAAAGTCGTTTCACCCGACCTGTACATCGCATGTGGAATCTCCGGTGCCATCCAGCACCAGGCCGGCATGCGCACCAGCAAGGTCATTGTTGCCATCAATCGCGATCCTGAGGCTCCCATTTTTAAACTGGCGCGCTACGGTGTGGTTGGCGATCTTTTTGCAATCATCCCTGCTCTCACTGAGGCCTTCCGCAAGCGCCTGGGTAAATAATGGGTAATTCGGTTCCCTGGTAAGTCCTTCTTCGGGAGTGGAACCTTGGAAAAAAGTTCGCTGCCTCCCGGATGACATATTCGGGAGGCTTGTTTCGAAAAACTATGGCAGAAAAATATCTCGCTCAAAAGAATATCATCCTGGGTGTGACTGGCTCAATTGCTGCTTATAAAGCTGCCGACCTCGCCAGTAAGCTAACCCAGGCAGGTGCGCTGGTAGATGTCATCCTCACCCCGGCTGCACTCGAATTCATCTCACCCCTCACCTTCCAATCAGTCACCGGTCGGCCGGCTTTCACCGATGAAGCCTTGTGGGGTGCACAGGCTCACGTCTTGCACGTCGGGTTGGGTCATACTGCCGACCTGTTCGCCATTGCACCTGCCACTGCTAATACCATAGCCAGGTTGGCTCACGGCATCGCGGATAACCTGCTCGTCCTAACCGGGCTCTCCTTCGGTCCTGGCACCGCCGACCATCCCCTCTTGATTGCCCCTGCCATGGATGGGGGCATGCTCGACCATACCGCCACCCAGGAGAACCTGGAATGTTTACGCCGCCGAGGGGCGATCATCATCGGTCCGGAGGTTGGGCATCTCGCTTCAGGCTTGGAAGCACGTGGACGGATGACCGAGCCGGCTGTGCTGCTCGGGTACATCCGCTACTTGCTGACTCGAAGCGGGCCGTTGAAAGGTCTCCGGGTGGTAGTCACCGCCGGTGGCACCCAGGAGGCCATTGACCCCGTCCGCCTGATCACCAACCGCTCCTCCGGGAAGCAGGGTTATGCCCTCGCCCAGGCAGCTCTCGATGCCGGGGCACAGGTCACCTTGATTACCACGCCGGTCTCCCTCGAAGCTCCCCATGGTTCAGAATTGGTCAAGGCAGCCAGCGCCAGTGACCTGGAATCCGCCGTGCTTAAGGCATGTCCCCAGGCAGACGTTTTGATTATGGCAGCCGCGGTGGCTGACTACCGTCCAACCTGGAAAGCCTCCCAAAAAATCAAAAAGGATTCGGGATTGCCTAACCTTGAGCTCGAACCAACCCCAGATATTCTCCAGGCAGTGCGGCAGCAGCGCCAGCAAACCGGCTGTCCCAGGGTTGTCGTCGGGTTTGCCGCTGAAACCCAGGAATTGATCAGCAATGCCCGTTCCAAGCTTAACTCCAAACACCTCGACCTTATCGTGGCAAATAATGTCTCCAGTCCCGATTCTGGTTTCGAGGTGGACACCAACGAAGTAACCCTGTTGTTCCCGGATGGGCAGACTGAGCCCCTGCCATTACTGACCAAATCCGAAGTTGCCGATAAGGTCTTGGCTGAGATCGTAAAATTACTGGCTAAATAGACCAGTTGGGGTGTTATGCGAATATCCCAAACTGGAGACTGAAAATGATACTGCGCAATGCCATCACCGATATTCCCGGCATCCTGGTCGGGCACGCTCAAAACGACGCAGCCCTAACGGGCTGCACGGTTATCCTGTATGAGAAAGGTGCTGTCGGGGGAGTGGATCAGCGTGGTGGAGCCCCCGGCACCCGGGAGATCGATGCCCTGCATCCGATGCACCTGGTAAGTAAAGTCCACGGTATTGTCCTTGCCGGGGGCTCAGCCTTCGGCCTGGACGCTGCCACGGGTGCCATGCGCTACCTCGAAGAGCGCGGCGTTGGTTTCGATACCCACATCGCCAGGGTTCCCATCGTCCCCTCGGCGATTCTATTTGACCTCGGTATCGGGAATCCCGACGTCCGCCCGGATGCTGCGATGGGTTACCTTGCCTGCCAGAATGCTTCCTCCGAGCCCCCTGCGGAGGGCAACGTTGGCGCTGGAACCGGTGCCACAGTGGGTAAAATCCTTGGTTCGTCACAGTGCATGAAATCGGGGATCGGAACTGCCAGTATGGAAATTGGTGCCGGTGTGATCGTCGCTGCCATTGCCGCCGTTAATGCCTTCGGAGATGTCACCGACCCTGCCACCGGGCAGATCATCGCCGGTGCCCGTTGTATGGACGTCGGTCCATTGCATATCGGCGCTCCCGGCTACTTTGCCGATACGCTGCAGGTGATGCAGACGCTGATCGGGCGGACTGCCCTTGGTTTTGGCAGCCGCGACAATACCGTGATTGGCGTAGTCGCCACCAATGCGAAATTGGATAAGGAAAATGTGAATAAAGTCGCCCAGATGGCTCACGATGGTCTGGCCCGCACCATTCGTCCTGCTCACACCATGCTGGACGGAGACACAATCTTCAGCCTCGCCACCGGCAAGCATTCCGCAGATGTCAATATCGTCGGTGCTTTCGCCGCCGAAGTGTTTGCCCAGGCAATTCTGCGTGCTGTCCGGGCTGCCAAACCCGTCGCCGGGATTCCGGCATTCTCCCCCTAGAGTTTTTTTGGTAAATTAAAAAGAATGACGCCTCGCTGTTTTTACTGCGAGGCGTCTGATTTTTAATCCTTCAAGTAGGTATCAAACCACCGCAGGATGTGGTTTAACCGCGCGATCCTGCGATCGGTCCGCCCCGTGCGGGATAACCCGTGGAACTCATCCGGGAAACGCACCATCTCGCTGTCCACACCCAGCTTTTTCAATGCAACGAACACCTGCTCGCCTTGCTCGATCGGGCAGCGCAGGTCAAATTCGTTATGCAGTACCAATGTAGGTGTGCGCGCCTTCCCGATATACGCGATGGGTGAATGTGCCCAGAAATTCTGCAGGTCCTCATAAGGCGGTTTGTTACCCAGCTCCATCTGGAATGTCCAGTTGAAATCACTCGAGCCCCACATCGAGACGAAGTTGCTTACACAGCGTTGGGTGACGGCTGCCTTGAACCGCTGGGTATGCCCAATGATCCACACCGTCATATATCCACCGTAGCTTCCTCCTGTCACACCCATTCTCTCAGAGTCAATGTAAGGTCGCTTCGCCATATAGTCGGCCCACGCCATCAGGTCGGCATAATCCACATTTCCCCAATCCCCATAAATACCCTTGGCATGTTCCTCCCCATACCCGCGACCACCGCGTGGGTTGGTGAAGTAGACCACGTAGCCGTGTGCTGCCAGGTAGTAAAACTCATGCATGAAGAACTTTCCATATTGGGTCAGCGGTCCGCCGTGGATTTCCATGATAGATGGATATTTTTTTGACGCATCGAAACCTGGTGGTTTCAGGATCCATCCCTGCAGGTCATTCCCGGCTGGTCCCTTGAACCACACTTCCTCCATTTTCCCTAAATCGATCCAATCCAATAGTTTATTCAGCCTGGTGAGCTGGCGTTCATTGCTTGTTGCCATATCTCGCACGTAGATTTGCACCGGGTCATTTATTCTCCCATAGAAGTAAGCCAGTTTTTCCTGTGCTTTATCCAGCGAGAATGAACCCACCACACCGCCTTCACCGATTTCATCCCGCAGGTCATCTCCTTTCACCGCGATGGAGGCGAGCTTGGTGCTCCCGTGCAACACTGTGTTGAAATATACTCGTTTTCCGTCTTTCGACCAGGTAGGTGGCATGGTCTCCGGGCTTCCTATATCGTTAATCGTGCTGGAATCGACGTGCACATCGAACTTCTCAGTCAGGTTGCGGGCAGGTTTATTGCCATCTGCTCGCACCAACCACAGGCTGGCATTTTTATACGATAATCCCTCCCCTTCCACACCGATGTAAGCGATCCACTTCCCATCCGGTGAGTAGGAAGGCAGATACTTATCTCCTACTGGCGTCTCGATCTTGCGGAATTTTCCACCTTCCCTCGGCAGTATAAATAAGTCAGTCCGCTCAGGGGTCAGGTCTGGGTTCTCACTCCGGTTGGACACGAAGGCGATCCATTTCCCATCTGGCGACCAGCTGGGATGGTGCTCATCATATACTGCATCCTCAGTCAGTTGTTTCGCTCTGCCTGTCCTGGCATCTACTGTCCAGACGTGCGTGCGCTCGTGAGGCAGGTAGCCATATCCATCCAGCTTATAAAACAGACGCTCATAATGCCTAGACACTACTCCCAGTTTCTTTTTCTGCTCATCTTTCTCGCGTTCCAGTACTTCTACATCCTTTTTTCGCACAGTACACAAGATTTGCTTCCCGTCAGGTGACCAGCTAATTTCTCCAATCTCACCAGCGATCTGGGTAAGTCGGCTGGCTTCCCCCCCGTGAAAGGGATCAGGTAGATTTGAGCAGGTTTTTCCCTGTCACGTCTGTCCGATAAGAAAGCGATCGCTTTACCATCCGGCGAAAAGCGACCGCTCCCATCGTGCTGGTCACCTATTGTAAACTGGCGCGGGTCACCTTCCTTTGTTGAAACGACCCACAGGTTGGTATATTTCTTTTCTGTTTTTCGATCCACTCTCTGAACTGTGTAAACCACATTTTGTCCATCTGGTGAGATGCGTACTTCCGCCACTGTGTTGAACTCGTACAGGTCTTCGGCTGTGATCGTCCTCAATTTTCTATTTGCCATAAATATCTCCATGTGAATATTTTGTGTCCGTGTTTGGCTCTATTTTAGCACGCTACCATTTCCAAATGCCACATCAATTTCAGTAAGGCATTCACAGGATCGACCTCGTCCTCACCTATCTTCCCAATCCTAAAATCTCTCCGATACTACCTCACCTGGCAGCTTACCCTCGATTAAAAATGCCAGTTTCAACTAATTTCATAGGTAGTCAATCTCCTGCAGATTAAAAAACATATAACTTTCTCTTGTAAATCCAGACTATTATGGTCTAATATAGCCTTGTTTATTCATCTTGCCCTTTACCATCCCGATAAATTTTCGTTATTTTCTGGTCATCATGCTTGTTTTATCGGATTCATCCGATTATCAGCGTTTATCTGCGGTAAAGTTCGTTAAATTATCTGGGTACATAAGCATTTAATTAGGAGCAATTCTATGGCTGTAACCATAACCCCAACACAAGAGACCATTGACCAGTTTGTCGGTAACGCCCATGGCAACCTCTCATTGGTCAGGGATCTGCTCGGAAAATACCCATCAATGATAAGCTCGGCCGCCATCTGGGATGAAACTGCAGTTCAGGCTGCCGCCCAGACTGGGCAGGTGGAGATCGTTAATTACTTGATCGATCATGGTGCCGATTACGATATCTGTACCGCTGCCATGCTAGGGAATTTGGACTGCATGAATGATTTTCTTTTGGAAGATCCCAACCTGATAAACGCCCGCGGCGCTCATGGCATCCCCTTGTTATATTTCCCCGTCATCCATGCCAGGGTTGAGGTGGCAGAATATCTATTCCAACACGGAGCTGACCCCAATGCGACCTCTCCTACCGGGATAACACCGCTTCACGCTGCAGTCATGTTCAACCAGCCCAAAATGGCTGTGTGGCTTCTTGATCGAGGTGTCGACCCAAATCCAAAATTTGATGGTAAGACACCCCTGGCTATGGCAATTGAGAAAAATCAAACCGGGTTGATCGAAATCCTACGTCTGCATGGTGGCAAAGAATAAGTCAGGCGTTGATCCCACTGACAGTGTAATCCAGCAGCTCGCTATACGCCGGGCGGAGGACGACTTTTTGTGGGTATCGTACGATCGCTGCAGCTTCCGGAAGCAGCATCTTACCCCCTCTCACCGTCACTTGCCCATCGTTCAGGAGATCACGGTAAGTCCCGTCCGGCAGGCTGACCATGATGTAGCCAGACTTCCCACTTGTATTAAATATCCCATATAAGTTCTTTTCCGGGTATTCCCACACCGCCTGGATAGCTGGATCCGCCTGGATCACCCCAAACTTGCCTTCAACCTGAGCCGGGTCTTTTTTAAGCTTCGCCAGCCTGGTGATGAACGGCTGAAGGGAGTAATCCCCCCATTCCACCTTGTCTATCTCGAATAGCGAAGGCGTGTGCTTTGTGCCCGACTCCTGCCCGCCATAGATCAGGAAAGGTCCTTTATTAAATGCCTCAAATGCTGTCCATGCCATTGCCTGCGATCGGCTGGGAGCCAGCCGCATGATGCGTGCCTGGTCATGGTTTTCCACGCATCGCATCTTCACATACGTCTCCGGATAGATGCATTCCTGGTAACGCAGCATCTCGATATACCTTCGTACCGGTACTTTTCCCTGCACTGCAAGCTGCCAGATGGGCCAAATATCATAATCATAAGTAAAGTCGAACGCGGCATATAGCTCGCCATCTGATAGCCCGGTCAGTCCATTAGACCTCCTGGAGCCCACAAAACTGGCATGTACCGACTCTGCCAACCAGACCACCCCTGGTCCCGCCTTTGCTACTTCCTTTCGCGCTCGCAGCCAAAATTCCTGGGGCACCAGTGATGCCACGTCACAGCGGAATCCATCCACACCGAGCTCCACCCAGATTTTCAGCGTGTCGATCAGGTAATCGCTTAGCGCTGCATTTGAGTAGTTCAAATCGATGACGTCAGTCCATTCGGATACCGTTGTCACCGGGTTGCCCTGCTCATCCTGGTGAAAGTAATCCGGGTGCTCCTTCACCAGCACCGAATCATGGGAGCTGTGGTTATATACCACATCGATTATCACCTTCATTCCCATCTCATGCACCAGCCTGACCAACCGCCTGAAGTCTTCTATCGTGCCGTATTCCGGGTTCACCTCCCGGTAATCTCTGACCGAATACGGGCATCCCATACTCCCCTTTTTATTCACCATTCCGATCGGGTGGATCGGCATGAACCAAAGTATGTCCACCCCTAGCGTGTGCAGGCGGGGCAAATCCCTCTCCACATCTAAAAATGTGCCGCTTATTCCATGGTTACGCACATATATTTCGTAAATCACAAGGTTGCGGTAGTTGGACGGTGTGTCAATCGCCATGTTGTTGATCTCTGAGCTCTGTCAATGTTGTCGGACAAACCATATTGTAATCGATATAGCATGGTCGGTCACCCAGACAGGGGTGAACATTATTATGTATTTCAACGTACATTATTCATATAATAACAGGTGCATCCATTCTATACTTGAGACATCTAATGGTTTAGCCTGGATTAAGGTGATCATTTACCTCAATCCATATTACTAAGATTAGAAAAGCAATTAACCACTTGACCTAGAACATGCGTTCTGGTATATTTGTTACTACGTAAAAAAGGATGGGAATTATGGCTCCTGCAGCCATTCATGCAGCTCAACGTTACATTTCACCACCCAGACGGGATGAATTCAATCACAGCGTGTGGGCGCTTGTTCGCCAGATTCCTGCTGGTAAGGTCTCCACCTATGGTCGAATTGCTGCTTTTCTACCTCCACCTCCGGGGATGGATCCAAAATCGTACCTGTCATTCGGCGCTCGCTGGGTTGGTGGTGCTATGGCAAATTGCCCACAGGACGTCCCATGGCAGCGCGTCATCAACTCTCAAGGTAAAGTCAGCCTTCGCCCTGGGGTAGGTGGTTCTCAACAACGCGAGCTGCTCGAATCTGAGGGAGTGGTTTTTGATGACCGCGATCGGATCGACTTAATAATATATTCATGGGAAGGTCCATCCACACAGGTTTGATCGATTACGAAAATATTTCGATCGACTGTATGTGTGATTTTACCTGGCTATACTACATTGATCTGGGAAGACCTTCCGCATGTGAAAACGAAAGTTAGGCAATGGTGACAAATTATCGCTTAAACCCTCATCTTCGCATCCTTGGCAAGGCACGCCTCAATTTCGCCGGATTATTTGGTCTCTCCAACAATACTCCCGACCCTGCTTCTACAATGTTCACACTCACCCAAGCGGATTTATTCTCCTCAATCGTCCCAACTCCGCAAAACGAGTGCTCCACTCCGGCAGGTGACCTGTTTTCTCAGTTAGTGGTAAAAATAACTACCCTCACTGCGCTAGCCCTGGTGCAGACTGGTACTTACGATGACCGCAGCGCACGACCGCTTCAAACCGGGTCATCTCAGTTCATCAGTTCTTACCGCATCCCACAAGGTGATTCTATCGGGCAATGTGAAAAATTTGACCTCCTTCCATCCCAACGTGTAGCTCTGGTTCCAACCAATAACACCTTTAACGCGGTGAACGGGGGTGATCCTGATGATGATGAAGACGATTTAGATGAGGATGAAGACCTGGTTGAAGAAGACGGCAGTAACGGCGATGAGCCTGACGATGAAGACGACCTTGATGATGAGGATAAGAATGACGTGCCCGCTGTTGAGGTCGATGAAAATGATGATGATCTTGGGAGCGATGAGGATTTCGAAGGAGAAGAAGCTATTCCAGAGCCGGATAAAGAAGAGGATGATGACAACGATGACGAGGATGATGACGACGAGGACGATTACGAATCCGATTGGGATGAAGATGATGATGATGACGAGGATGACTTTGGGGATGACGAGGATCTCAAGGGTCTAAATTCTTATTCTCCCGTTGACTCCACTCCTGATTCTCGGACTTTGCCCTCGGAGATCCAGTCTACCTCGCCATCCAATACTACGGCATACCAGGCTGAACAGGGTCGGGGATACCTCGAATTCGACCTCACCTGAGTTTGAATCGAACCGATTCGTTTTTTTGAGGAACACTATTAATGATCACTTTCCACCCTCTTACCCCACAACGTTGGACGGATTTTGAAAAATTATTTGGCCCGCGTGGCGCCTGTGGAGGCTGCTGGTGCATGTATTGGCGCCTTTCTCCTACCCAATATAACGAGCAGCATGGTGAGCCAAACAGGCGGAATATCAAAGCGCTGGTGGATTCGGGCAATATTCCGGGCATCCTGGCGTATGAAGCGGATGAGCCTGTCGGCTGGTGTTCCATCGCCCCGCGTGAAGAGTTCCCCACCCTGGCGCGCTCGCGCATCCTTAAACCCGTGGACAATCAGCCGGTCTGGTCAGTGGTCTGCTTCTTTACCGCTCGCCGCCAGAGACGGACGGGATTAACCGTGAAGCTATTACAGGCTTCCATAGAATATGCCAGGACGAAAGGCGCTTGTATCGTTGAAGGGTATCCTGTTGAGCCAAAAGGCGGTAAAGCCCCGGATGTCTTCTTATACACCGGGTTATATTCCGCATTCAAGCAAGCCGGATTTAGCGAAGTCGCCAGGCGGTCCGAGACCCGTCCAATCATGAGATATATTCTTTGATCATGGAATGAGAGAGGGGTGAAAATGATCATCTTCCATCCAACCAGTTTAACCGCCAGTCTTGACTCTGCAACGGAGGTATTATTTTTTCAAAGGGCCATCGCGCCTGCGCTTCGGGATGAGCTTGCCCACTTATTCATTAAACGGCAGATACTTACAGGATCGAATTCCGGGTTCTTCATCCCGTACGCCTCTGAACCGCGCAGCCAAACCAGGCTCTTCACTGGCGAAATGCTTCGTACTGAGTTTGCTTGCCGCCACATGCCACTCATCGAGACTACCAGAGTGCTTGCCCTCCTTGCGCCGGATAATCCAGCTGCCGCCAGGTCCATCCAATTATCCGACCGGCGCATGAATTTGATGTGTTATAGTACGTTTTGCTCCAAGGGAGAATGCAGATCACTGACGGTGGCATATATGCGCTATTTGGCTGCCCTCGATAATGAAGACTCTGCAGTGCATTTGAGCCAATTTTTGACTGCGCTGGCGGGCCACCGCGATGGAAAAGGGAAATGGCACGGCTTCCCGTTTTACTACACCATCCTAATGCTATCCGAGTCTGATGATCCATTTGCCGCCCATGAGCTCCAGTATGCTGGGCCTCTTCTCGAGCGGCTATCGGGGCAGAATTGGTCGAATGATCGCTACGCATCGCGCTGCCAATCAATAGTGAACAACGCTATGGCAAGGAGACAACTTAATGCCAACCCGCTGCTTTTGGGCCAATACGGATGACCCGCTTTACCAGGCGTATCACGACCAGGAATGGGGGGTTCCTGTCCACGATGACCACTTGCTATTCGAATTCCTCATTTTAGAAGGCGCACAAGCCGGTTTAAGCTGGTATACGATTTTGAAAAAGCGTCCCAATTATCGTTCAGCCTTTGATGGATTTGACCCCCAGAAAATCGCCGCTTACGATGAGCTTAAGCTGTCAGAGCTGCTGGCAAACCCGGGCATTATCCGCAACCGCCTTAAGATCAACGCCGCCATCCGTAATGCCCAGTCCTTCTTAAAAATCCAGCAGCAGTTCGGCAGCTTTGATGCCTACATGTGGCAGTTCGTAGGGGGCAAGCCCATCGTTAACTGCTGGACCGCGGATCATGAGATCCCCGCGGAGACGGAAATTTCGCGCCAATTTAGCAAAGACCTTATTCAGCGTGGTTTTCAGTTCGTCGGTCCTACTATATGTTATGCCCACATGCAGGCGGTGGGCATGGTTAACGATCATACGAGAGATTGTTTTCGCTACCAGGAAATTCTTACCCTAACGGAATCGTAGTCCTCCCTTCCAATTTTTGTGATGGGGTAGATAAAATCGCCTGATTGTGGAAGGTGGTACAATAATTAGCCTTTATCAGCAAGGGAAAATTATTAGCTTTCCTGCAGCGTGTCACTGACCACCTCGCATATAGTGTGGAACACAAGGTTCAGAATTTTTATTATTAATAAGGCAAGCTCGCTTTATCATGACCATGAACCAGAACCAGTTGCTTATCCGTTCATTCTTTCCAGACCAGGATATCCCCCGACTTTTATCGCTTTACTCAGTCGTAGAAGCCGTTGACCATGCTGGGACTGCGCTCAGTGAGATGGATTTGCTGGACGAATTGCGTTTACCTGGGCACGACCCGCTCAAGGACCGTTGGGTTGTGGATGACCCAGACAATCCTTCCACTATGATTGGTGTAGCGTTACTGAAAGCCATCCCAGGAGCAACAATGGCTGAGGCGAATATCGTAATTCATCCCGATTGGCGTCACCATGGACTTGGCAGTACCATGCTATCCAGTGTAATGGATCGGGCGCACCAGCTTGATTCCACCGCCATGCAAATCTATACCAGCGCCAGCCAACCTGATGCACCTGGGTTCCTACAAAAACGAGGTTTCATTGCTCAGGGAGCTTACACAGAGCTGCGCCTCACCCAGGATGTCCGTCTGCCCCCTGTTATTTGGCCCTTTGGATATACCATGCGGCCATATTCGGAGGTCCAGAATGTATCCATCCTGAGTCAGATAATGAGCCTGGGCTATATCCCTCTATGGGGTCACCACCAGGTTGGTGAAGCAGAGCTATCCACCCGGTTGCCGGGCTTTGATCAACAGGGTCTTTTCCTGGTTTTTTCCGAAAAAGGCAGGGGAGTCGGGATCTGCCGGGCGGAACCTTCACCTGGGCGGACCATGAAAAACGGGACTCCCACCGGCTATATTGACGCCCCAGGGGTTGTCCCCCAGCATCGCCGCTTAGACCTATACCGCGCCCTTGTGCTGACCGGCATCCGATGGCTTCATCAACAGAGACAGACCATAGTGGAGCTGGAATCGTGGGGAGATAAGCTGGAGGTATTAAAAATGTACCGCGAGCTGGGGTTTGAAGAGATACGCCAGCTGGTGTGTTATCAGATCGATTTAGCTATGGATGTTCAGGCTGGTTAACCGGTGTCTCCACAACAAACGAGAGCCGGGTACGCCACTACCGGCTCTCTTTAAAAGGAGGAGAAGAAGAGAAATCGCCCTACAGCTAACATCATAGCAGATACCAAGAATTCGTACTTGACGGGTAACCTACGATTACCCTACGAATTACCAACAATATTGAGAAATGGGTAGAAAGATTCTATGGATTTTGCAATTCACACTGAAAACCTGGGACGTACTTACAAGATCCGCGGCGGAAAAAAATCAGAGCCCCGTTCGCTGGTAGCACTCACCGATGTTAATCTCGAAATCCATCCTGGTGAGCTGTTCGGCTTGCTCGGTCCGAATGGCGCCGGCAAGACCACTTTGATCAAGATCCTCACCACCTTGCTCGCTCCCACAACCGGTCATGCCTGGGTGTCTGGTTTCGATGTCGCTGCAGACCCTGATAAAGTGCGCCCGCGCATCAACATGGTATCTGGTGGTGAGACCTCCGGCTATGGCTTGCTTACCGTGCGTGAGAACCTATGGATGTTCTCCCAGTTCTACGGGCTTTCCTCAGATGTTGCCAACCGTAACATCAAATACCTGCTTGAAGTGGTTGGTCTGTCAGACCGCATCAATGCCAAGTCTTCCGATTTATCCACCGGTTTGCGTCAGAAGATGAACATTGTCCGAGGATTTATGACTGATCCGGATGTGCTCTTCCTGGATGAGCCCACCCTCGGTCTGGATGTAGGTGCCTCACGTGAAGTGCGTGCGTTCATCCGCTCCTGGGTGGATAAAAATCCCACACGCACATTGATGCTCACCACTCACTACATGGTAGAGGCCGATGAGCTGTGTGACCGGGTCGCCATCATTAACCTGGGGCGAGTATTGGCATGCGATACTCCCGCCAACCTCAAACGCCACCTGCAGCAGGAAGCAATTTTTCACCTGGAAGTCAGTCCTTTTAATGGCAGCTTGAATGCGTCGCAGTTCGAAACGATTCCCGGCGTTTGCAACGTCGTTCACCGTCCTCAGGAAGGGTTCGAGGCCCTCGACTTGATCCTTGAAGAAGAGCAGGCCTTGGCGGGGGTGATTAACACCTTAAACTCTGCCAATATCCGCCTGTTAAACTTAAAAAAGAACGAACCCTCACTGGAGGATGTGTTCGTCAAGCTCGTCGGGCAGAGTATGGAAGAGGTTGAGCAGAAGGAGGTGGAGGATGAGTGATAATCCTTCCACCGCTCCCATCATTCTTGCTCAGCAGGACGGATTGAAGCCGTCTACTGAGGAACGCTTGCATAAGAACACCGGCTGGAGGCTGTACCTTCAATGTGTGTTCGCCCGAGCCTACCCTCGCCTCATTGGTCAGCAGCGTGAAAAATCCTGGCTTTTTTTCGACATCCTGATGCCGCTTCTTTCTGTATTCGCTTATGTGTTTGTATACCGTGCGATCAATGCGCCTGAGGACTACATCGGTTTCGTCGTCGTCGGTGGGGCGATGATCGCTTTTTGGATGAATGTGCTTTGGAGCATGTCCAGTCAGCTGTATTGGGAGAAGGAACAGGGCAACCTCGCGCTGTATATCATCAGCCCATCTTCAATGATGGCGATCTTGTTGGGAATGGCGTTGGGTGGTTTGTTAGCCACCACACTGCGTGCCGTGGTGATTATCGTCATCGGCAGCCTGCTATTCAAAGTCAATTATGCTGTGTCCAGCTTCGCCCAGCTTTTTGCCGTCTTTTTCCTCACCATGATCGCCCTGTATGGTCTCGGGATGATGGCAGCTTCACTTTACCTCCTGCTCAGCCGGGAAGCCTGGCATATCTCCAACCTTGCCCAGGAGCCGGTATACTTGTTCTCCGGCTTTTATTTCCCCATTCGCAACTTTGGTTTCTGGATTTCTGCTGCCGCTTCATTTATCCCCCTCACCTTGGGTATGGATGCCATGCGCCAGCTCGTATTCCCCACCGGTCCTTCCTTGGGCTTTTTATCTGTGCGCGTTGAGATCATCATCTTATTGGTATTGAGTGTCGTATTTCTCTTCGCCGCCAGGTTAATGCTCGCCCACATGGAAAAGCTGGCTATCCGTGAAGGGCGTCTTACTGAAAACCGCCGCTAATAGGCCTCGAGGCTTGCTATGCAATCAACCGAACTCCCCACACCAACAACTCGCTTGCCCACCTATACGCGCTCTTTTCGCGTCGCTGCCTGGTTGGGCTGGCAGATAGAATCCAACTGGACTGACCCCTTCCTTTTTGCGATTTATTCCATCATCAAGCCACTGGCAGGGGCTGCCATCCTGGTCGTCATGTATAGTGTCATCACCAGCGGTGATTTCACCTCGCCAATATTCACCTACATCTACCTGGGAAATGCATTTTATATCTACGTGGGTTCTGTGATGACCGGGATATCCTGGGCAGTGATCGATGACCGCGAGCACTACAAGACGCTAAAATTTATGTATATTGCGCCTATTAATATCCCGGCCTACCTCATCGGGCGGGGTGTCGCCAAGTTCCTGGTCGGCTCAATCTCGGTCTTTATCACCATCATCTTCGGTGTGCTCTTTTTGCACGTGAGTATTAACCCAGCAGCTATCAATTGGCCGCTCTTCATTGGATCCCTTGGCATTGGCATCGTCATGCTCGCTATGATGGGGCTAATCCTCGCAGGGATCAGCTTGATGATCGTAAACCATGTCTGGTTCATCGGTGATGCGGTCGCCGGCGCGCTTTTCCTTTTCAGTGGGGCAATCTTTCCATTAGAAGTCCTGCCGGTCTGGATTCGTTGGGTAGGTTATCTTAATCCCGTCACCTATTGGCTGGAAATTCTTCGGCGTGCATTGGTTGGTGAAGTTGCCGCCGCTTTTCCCACCTTTGAGAACTTAAGTAATCAGCAGATTGTCGGCATCCTGATTGCGTTATCCATTGTATTTGGTGTTATCGCTTATTATCTCTTTCGCTATTGTGAGCACATCGCAAGGGAGAGGGGCTTGCTCGATATGGTTACGAATTACTAAAATATCCCCCTTTCAAGAAAAATGAAACCATCCGCTGCGTATCATCCAAAATCTACTCATCTGATAGCCTCGCCGGTTTATATAGGTCTGCTCCGATCCAGCCCGATTGGTCCGTTGTGGGTGGCGGTTACCGACTGTGGGCTCGTGACAGTCGAATGGAGCATGTCGCAGACTGATTTCATAAAGCAGGTTAAGGCGCGTTTTCATGCTGCTGCAGTCTATGATGAATCGCGCACCTCCGAGCCGGTCCGGCAGATGGGCGAATACCTAGCCGGTATCCGGCGCCAATTTAATCTACCCCTGGATTTATCTACACGGACCAGGTTTCAACAGCAGGTGCTGAGCCTAACCTCTGAGATTCCCTATGGCAGTACTTCAACTTACAAGGATATCGCTATCCAGGTCGGCAATATGAATGCCGCACGTGCCGTAGGCCGTGTCGAAGCCACCAATCCCATTCCCCTGGTGATACCCTGCCATCGAGTTCTCGGTTCGGATGGTTCTCTGCATGGTTATGGTGGTCCGGGTGGGATTAAATTAAAAGCCTGGCTCTTGAGCCTGGAACAGCAAGCTGCCTAAGCACCTCTTATAGCAATTACTTTAAATAAAAACCTGCGAGCAACATACTCGCAGGCAGTAAATCCCCTAATTCCTATTCTTTAAAACCATACTTCTCAATAATTGCCTGGATGATCTGGCTATCCTCGTCAGTAACATTCGCAAATTGGTACCCTACATCAAAAAACTCAGGGTTGATGTCAGGTCCACACCATCTACTGTTGGCGGTAAAAATCAGCTCATTTTTCTGGACGAAGTTATCAGGTAATTTTATGTGCAGCTCCATGGTGTTGTTCGCATCGATACGGTTTTCACTCAATACCATGGCGCCCTCAAGGGTGATGTTTAATAATGTCCCGATGATCTTTCCGCTTTTTGAATCATAAACATTGGCAAACAAGAGCAGGTCTTTTCGTGGGTATTTTCTTCTCTCTTGCATTGTCCTCTCCTCACCAATTCTAATCACCCGATAATACATAAGGATACCGGAAAACCTCGCAATATGCAAGCCTCAAAATAAAAAAGTCCACAATCAGACCCTTCCATTTCCGTTTCACAAGAAAAATAATCCCTCCGAATGGTAAAATCATCATATCCATTCCTTGCCAGAGTATACTGTTATAGGAGAACCTTCATGCCTACCCCTGTGATCATTGATGCAATCCGAACTCCCATAGGTGTATTGGGTGGTGCTCTTGCTACCGTCCGCCCTGATGACCTTGCCGCACATGTATTAAAAGCCATCATCACGCGCAATAAGCTAGATCCTGCCCTGATCGAGGAAGTATTTCTAGGTTGTGCCAACCAGGCAGGCGAAGATAATCGTAACGTCGCCCGGATGGCTGCTCTCCTGGCAGGTTTTCCGGTTGAAGTTGCAGCCGTCACCTTCAACCGCCTATGTGCCTCCGGGTTAAATGCCATCAACCAGGCAGCCCGGGCTATTCGAGCTGGCGAAGGAGATGTCTTCATTGCCGGGGGTGTAGAAAGTATGTCGCGGGCACCATACTCGCTCCCTAAAGCCGAGCAGCCCTTCTCATTCGGGAATCAGACTGCCTGGGATACTGCCCTGGGATGGCGCTACCCAAATCCCAGGATGCAGGAGCTATATGGTACCGATTCGATGGGTGAAACCGCTGAAAATATCGCTCAGATGATGCCGGATATAACCCGCCAGCAGCAGGATGCCTTTGCTGTGGCAAGTCACCAGCATGCTATCGCCGCCATCGATTCAGGTAAATTCGCTGAAGAAATCGTACCGGTCAGCATACCTCAAAAGAAAGGTGATCCAATCGTCGTTTCTACCGATGAACGTCCACGCCGCGATACCACCATCGAATCCCTTTCCCGCCTGCGTCCTGCATTTCGCAAGGATGGCACCGTCACAGCCGGGAATTCATCTGGCTTGAATGACGGAGCTGCTGCGGTTTTATTGATGAGCGCAGAAAGAGCAGCTGAGCTCGGTCTCAAGCCGTTGGCGCGCCTCGTTTCTTCTGCTGCCGCAGGTGTGCCTCCCCGTATCATGGGGCTTGGACCAGTCGGTGCAGTCCGCAAAGCGCTCGAACGGGCAGGGATAAGCCTATCAGCTATCCGCCTGGTCGAGCTCAACGAAGCTTTCGCTGTCCAATCTCTGGCAGTGATCAAGGAGCTTGGTCTGCCTCCCGAACTCACCAATGTCAATGGTGGAGCCGTCGCCCTGGGTCACCCATTGGGCTGTTCAGGTGCCCGCATCTTCACTACCCTGCTTCACGAAATGCGCCGCAGGGCACCTGGTGAACATCGACCATACTTTGGTCTGGCTGCCCTATGTGTGGGTGTCGGGCAGGGTGAAGCGACGATTATCGAATGGATCGCTTACTAACAGGGGATCGTCTCAAAAGACTCGTTTATAAAATAGCTTATTGCTAGTGGTCTGAAATATACTTTATCTTTCTTGTCAAGATAATATAAAAGATAATATAAAAGCCACAGCGAAAGATTCGCTGTGGCTTTTAACTCTGACTAGGTTGCGATGATTAAGGTGTCTTTGTGGGCGGGAGGGGCGTATTCGTCGAAAAAACCACAGTTGGATAGACCGTCCCCACTGTTGCAGACGGAACCGGTGTGGCGATATTTACCGGTATTTTCAGGATGTCACCGGCATTAATATCGTTCGCATTTGCCAGCTTATTTTCCTTTACAATTGCTGCGATCGTACTATTGAACCGTATCGCGATGATACCTACATTATCTCCCGGCAAGACAGTGTAGAGGATGATGGTTCCCGGTGGTACCAGGGTCGATACAGCTGTCGCTGTGGGCAGCTGCATGTTGGGTGGTGGTACTAAGATCTTCTGCCCCACATAAATGATCAATGTCACTGGATCAATCGATGGGTTGAGCGCCAGCAAGGTTGGTATATCTGTTCCGAATCGGGTGGCTATATCGTCCAACCCTTTATCTCCTTGCTGTACGGTGTACTCAAATGGACCTGATGGTGTGGGAGTAATGGTCGGTGTAGCAGTTTCGGTCGGCGGAGACGTCGGTGTTATCGTAGGTGTGTTGGTTGGGGGTAAGGGGGTGGCAGTATTGGTCGCTGTTGGTGTCGAAGTTACTGTAGGAGTCGGTGTTGCCCCTTTTAGTGGAGAATTTTCCCCCAACAACCAGAAGATCAGCGCTGCTGCTCCTGCAATCAGAAGAATTGCTGCCCCTATCATCACGGCCACCGGAGTGCCCTGCCGCATTTGTTGTCGCTTGCGGTGTGCCTCGATTACCTTTTGGGGTGATTCTTTTTCACTCATGTGCTTCTCCTCACGAAAGCTGGAACCAAGTTTCCTTGATCCGATATCATCAAAGATAATAGACGTTTTTCCTTAAAGGATTGTTCCAAATGATTCTACCCGATTTTATACCAGTTGTGGCACATTCCCACGATTCATCCTGTTATCATGATGATAATGTACAATCAGAAAGCCGGGTCTCTGGAGGATAAAATGCACATTGTGGTTTTTGGTGCCGGTGGTGTAGGAGGCTATTTTGGGGGTCGCCTGGCACTGGCTGGTGAAAAGGTCACTTTCGTCGCTCGTGGGGAACATTTGAATGCCATGCTTACCCACGGTCTCGTTGTCGAATCCCTCAAGGGGGATTTTACCGTCCGACCAGTAGTCGCAACGGATGATCCGGCCCAAATTGTTGATGCCGATGTTGTGATCATGTGTGTGAAGGCATGGCAAGTCCCGTCAGCTGCCAAGGCGATCACCCCACTGCTTGGATCCGACACTTTCATTGTCCCGTTGGAAAACGGACTCGAAGCTCCTTCACAATTGGCCGAAATTCTCGGTAGAGAGCATGTACTGGGTGGAGTATGTGGCATTTTTAGCCACCTCGCCGCACCTGGTCATATCCAACACACCGGGGCAAAACCCTGGGTTTCATTCGGAGAGCTGGATAATCACTCGAGTGCCCGAGCTAAAAGCCTTCTGCGAGCGTTTGAGCACGCCGGTGTCGAAGCAGAAATCCCTGCTGATATTAGCCTGGTAATGTGGCGAAAATTCTTGTTTGTCTCAGCTTTCAGCGGCATCGGGGCAATCACCCGGGTTCCGGTGGGCGGGTTCCGTTCCCAGGAACCTACCCGTCAAATGCTCGAAGATGCATTGCACGAGTGTTACTCCATAGCAGTGGCTCAGGGTATTACCCTTCCATCTGACAGTGTTAAACTTATCCTCGCTGCTATAGATAAATACCCTCCGGGTGAAATTTCTTCCCTGCAACGGGATATCATCACGGGTCGCCCGTCCGAATTGGAAGCCCAAATCGGGGTAGTTGTGCGTATGGGGAAAAAGTTAAACATCCCCACACCGGTGTATGGATTTATGTATGACAGTCTCATACCCCAGGAATTGGTTGCCCGCGGGAAATCGAAACTATAAACTTAACCCGCAAATCTGACCAGCGTACATCCGTACGCCGGTGTGGATGTCACTGCAGGTGCCTGACCGCATATTAGGGCATTGATGACCACGGGCATGTAAACCTGTGTTGCTGTCCGGTTTCTAAAAGTGATGTCATCCCATGCCCCTTGATAACGAAGTGTACCTCCCACATCCAAGACGAAAAAATGTGGGGTCGTCTGTGCGCCATACAGGTCTGCCACCTGGTGATCAGAATCGAGCAGCACATCGGGTAGTTTTCTTTCGGTAGCTGTTTTCTCAATCAATTCTCGGCTTTCATTCTCGTTCGATGCGATCCAAAAAACCTTCACCCGGTCCTTCCAAGGACCCACAAGGTTAACCAATTCAATATCCACACGTTTACACCAGTCACATTCCGCGGACCAATAATTCAACACCACGATCCAGCCCAGGAAGTCCTCCAGGGTGTGTGCTTCCCCATTCAAATCATAGAGACGGAAACGAGGCGCCAGCTCTCCAATTTTAATTATGGTATCCATACCGGCGAATAGCCTCCAATCACCAGCTGCACTGCATTGCTTCCATCTGAATTGACCATCCACAGCTCAGGGGGGTTCGATAATTTGGATTCGTCAAAGCGTACATAGGCAATCTTCAACCCATCCCGGCTCCATGCCAGGTCATAATGGTTGTAATCCGCTTCATTTGTGATGGGATGGGCGCCTGACCCATCTGAATTCATGCTCCACAGCTGCCTGCCAAGCGACCAATGGGCTGCATCCAGGAATTTTCGCGCAAATGCGATGAAGCCTCCATCTGGCGAATATGTTCCTTCGGCATCTTCAACATCCAACGATTTGGATATGTTTTCTGCATTTGCGTTCTGTGAGTTGTATCGCATCAGTTGGCTTGTTCCCCGTTCAGTATCTCCAGGTGCCCGGTAATATGTAATTTCTGGTGCCAGGTAGTATTCCCCATCTGGGCTCCAATCTCCGGGTTGACCGGTTTGGTTTACCAAAAGGGTGTTGCCTTGGGTGAGGAGATTAACAATTTCATAAGCGCTGCTGGTTCGATCATAAAATAGCAGCAAGCCTTTTGACGACCAGGCGGGTTGCACGGTTTCATGGGCAGTAGGGCTCACCTGCTTTGCCTCCATAGATACCATATCCATCAGCCAGATTTGCGCGGCATCCGCTCCTCCAGCCGCGTTAATAGGCAGATATTCATAGGCTAAATAATGGTCGTCAGCAGAGATCACAGGATTCCTGCATTGTGCTGAACCGCAATCAAGCAGCTCCTGCGCCTGGTAGTTACTGTCGGATGATGCTCCAATCTGGGTCCGGTCGATCCGGTAAAGGTTCGCCCCTCCGCGTGAATTAGCTGCACTGAAATAGATCATGATCCCATTGCTGCTCACCGAGAAATCGAGCACCCTCATCCCACGCGTGTAGCGTAGAATTTCGCCGCTATCTGGCCTCAGGGCATATAGATCAGCTGGACCATCTGAGGGCCACAGATAGGCAAGCATGGCGGCATTGGTTTGAAATGACCAGGACTGCCCGCCCATGGGGAATGAAATCGCGCTTGCAGCCCGTACTCCCGCTGCCAGGTACAGCTTGATTTCCTGCCCGGCGGGCCAGGCCTGGGTGGGAGTAAAAATGAGGGTATTCTGATCCCAGGTGAAATTCCCAACCATCGCAGGTTCAATTTTCAGACGTTCATATAACGTCTCCGCATTTACACTGCCTGAAAAGACCAGCCGGATAGCAGTCGTTTCAGGAACATTGGTTGCCCCTGCCTGAGGATAGATCTCAACCAGTCGCGGCTTCGAGCTCCAGGCGAAAATCACCATCCCCGCGCCGACAAGCACTAACAACACGATCCCTCCTACTGCGATCTTTGTCTTCATACTGAAAATTATAATCCACCCTGCTGGCATTTTTTCCTTACCCTTGGGGATAGCATATATTGTCATATTTATTTATGATCTTCGTTTCCATGATTAATCACTTCAACATTCGAGGGCATTTTCATCAACATGACAGAAATAACCGGTATGGTAGAATGAGAACCATGAAACGCTGGCAGTTCTGGTTTGGTTTGGCAATCAGCGCCTTATTTCTATACCTGGTTTTAAGAAAAATTGACTTCTCCCAGCTGTGGTTGGTGTTGATCGAAGCTAATTATTGGTGGCTCATCCCTGGAGTGGCAGTTTATTTCATCGCTTTATGGGTCCGCTCCTGGCGCTGGCATTACCTCGTTCGTCCACTTAAATCTATTCCCACCCGCACCATGTTTCCTATTGTCACCATGGGATATGCCGCCAATAACATCTTCCCCGCCCGCGCTGGAGAGGTGCTGCGCGCAGTGGTGCTCAAACGTCAGGAAGGAGTAGCTATCCCGGCTTCCCTGGCAACGATCATTATCGAGCGCATGTTTGATGGCATCGTAATGCTCGGCTTTGTCTTCGTCAACCTGGCCGAGCTCACACGGCTCACCAGCGTTGCCATCGACGTGGCAGGGATAAAATTCGGGATTCGAGAGGTTGCCATTTGGGGCAGCATCGCTTTTTTTGGTGCTCTTGCGCTTTTCCTGGTTGCTGCCATGTTCCCCGCCCCCACCGACCGACTCGTAACCTGGCTTGTCATCCACCTGGCGCCGGTGCGGATACGCGAAAAAACCCTAGGGGTTATCCGCCGTTTCCTCGAAGGACTCAAATCGCTCAGGTCCCCCTTCGACGTGCTGATGGTCTTTTTTACCTCGGTCTTGATATGGCTGCTTGAGACGGTCAAATATTGGTTTGTGATGCATGCCTTCAGCTTCTCGATCAGTTTCTTTGCCTTAATGCTGATGAACGGAGTCGTCAATCTAGCCACCACCATCCCCTCTGCCCCTGGTTATCTCGGCACTTTTGACCTCCCCGGGATCGCCGTGCTGCAGGCCTATAATATTCCCCGCGAGATAGCCGCAAGCTACACCTTCGTGCTGCATTTTGCTTTATGGTTCCCCGTCACCGCGCTGGGTCTTTACTACATGGTCCGCGAGGGGATATCATGGTCGGAAGCAATGCGGGCGAAGGATGAGCCAGTTCAACCGGAAGGGATTAATTCCCAATGAGGCAGATAGCGATTCTAGGGGCAGGTTTCGGAGGCATGTCTGCCGCTTACGATCTTATCCGGCAGGGGCACCAGGTTACAATCTATGAGGCCTCTTCCCAGGTCGGTGGATTGGCAGGCGGTTTCAAAGAGTCGCATTGGGATTGGTCGGTGGAACAGTACTACCACCACTGGTTTGCCTCAGACCGCCATATCCTGGGGTTGATTGATGAGCTGGGCTGGCGCGATCAAGTCATCTTCCCCCGCCCCTATACAGTCATGTATTACCAGGGGCGTTTCTATCCGTTCGATTCGATCCTAAAAGCCATTCTCTTCCCGGGCTTGGGTTGGGGTATCAATAAAGCACGTTTCGGTTTGGTTGGGTTGTTCCTGCGTCTCACGAATAACTGGAAAACCCTCGAACAATATACCGTAGACACCTGGATGCGCAGGTGGGCGGGGGACCGCGTCTACGAGCTGATGTGGGAACCCCTGATGGTGGGTAAATTCGGCCAGGGGTATGCCAGGCAGGTCAATATGGCCTGGATGTGGGCGCGTCTGAAAGCCCGCACTACTCGCCTGGGCACGTTTCAAGGTGGCTTTCAAGCCTTCGCTGACCGCTTTGCCACCGCCTTGCTGGAATTGGGCGTCTCGATCAGACGGTCTTCCCCTATAACACAAATTCTCTCTTCACCTTCGGGCGGGATAGACCTTATCACTCCCGAAGGTCAGGCGCATTATGACCAATGCTTGGTCACTACTTCTCCAAACCTGCTTGCCCGGCTTGCCCCCTCCATTCCGTCAGGTTATCTCAAGGGGCTGCTCGAGCTTAAATCGATGGGAGCCGTGGTTATGACGCTTTCCCTCAAACACCAGCTCTCCGAGCAGGGCTATTACTGGTATAACCTCCCCAAGGCTGCTGGCTTCCCCTTTTTGGCTTTAGTGGAACATACCAACTTCGTTTCACCCGAACATTTCGGTGGTGACCATATTATTTACTGTGGTGACTACCTTGAAACAGGTCATGAGTACTTCACTTTAAGCCAGGAAGAGCTGTTGCAGCGTTTCCTGCCATCCATAAGCCGCTTCAATCCAAAGTTCGAGCCCGGCTGGATCAATAAAACCTGGCTGTATCGGACCAATTATGCCCAGCCTGTCCCACTGCTTAACCATTCGCTTAACATACCAGCCATTCAAACACCAGTCCCTGGGCTGTACTTTGCCAGTATGAGCCAGGTTTATCCGTGGGATCGGGGCACCAACTTCGCTGTAGAAATCGGGCGTAAAGCTGCCAGGTTGATGCAAGACAACACCCAATAGCTCAGGTCACACACATTCCTGCTGCCTCCGGTTTCGGAAACGAATTTTTCAACCGGAAATTCCCCTTTTCATCCAGTATGTTATCCAATAATTCCACCAGGTTTATTATCTGACTCGTTTTTATGGGATCGTTGGGAATCTCGTAATTTCTCAATTACCCAGATCAGGTTTCACTTCAATAATAGTAACGAAAAACCAGATCAATCGGATTTTCAAGTCCTAATCAGTACACCTCTGCTTCAAACAATGAAACATTGCACACTGGTATAATCCTTTTGGATCGGAGGTGTCCATGGCGCAGCCTGAAGCATACAGTTTGTCCACAATTTTGGAGCTCCCGGTGATTTCGCACGTCCGCCGTAATCACGGTCTGGAGCATGCCACCTTACATGTTCTAGCGAACTATCTCCCCCACACCATGCTGATGGGTCATTCCGACATCGGTGGATTCTGGATCATCGGTGATGTTCCTGCCGAGCTGCTCCATTCCGCAGTCCAGGAAGCCATCGCCCGGTTGCGAGCGGGAGAGCGCCAGCTGGCAGTTCATCCCAACTGCGGGACGAACTATGCCACTGCCGGGGCGCTCGCCGGTTTGGCAGGTGCTGCCTCCATGCTGGGCAGCGGTAGGCGCTGGCAGGATAAACTTGGCCGCTTACCCTTCGCTGCCGCCCTGGCAACCATCGCTTTAATCTTCTCGCAGCCTTTGGGGTTGGAAATTCAACGGCGTGTGACCACTTCCGGTGATCCTGGCTCACTGGAAGTCATCTCTATCACCCACCGTGAACAAGGTCACCTCACTTTCCACCGCATCCAAACTCGAGGCTAGGTGTGGCAGAGGAGACCCCCGAAATTTATCTATTTGATGGCGACGATGAGTTTGCAATCAACGAATCCATTGAAAAGGTAACCAGCCGACTCGGCGATGCCAGCATCGCCGGCATGAATACCACCCGCCTGGATGGCAGGTCTTTCTCCTTATCCCAGCTCAAAGATGCAGTTGCTACGGTACCTTTCCTGGCTGCCAAAAGGCTGGTCATTCTCAGCCACCCAACTTTCCGCCTGAAAGACAAAAAAGATCAGCAGGAATTCTTAACCTATCTGGCAGCAGATAAACCAAGCTCAAAATTGATTTTGGTCGAATACGAGTTCCTCACCAGCGAAAAAGAACGGAAAGATGGCAGGCTGAATTGGCTGGAAAAATGGGCTGTATCGGCTGAGCAATCGAAACGTGTCTACCTGCGCCACCATCCCCAGCCGGGCGGTGCACAAATGGTCAAGTGGATCCAGGAGTATGTGAAATCGGTTGGTGGGCAAATCACACCCCAGGCAGCTGTCTCACTTTCCAACCAAATTGGTAATGATACCCGCCTGGCTTCACAGGAGGTTACCAAGTTGTTGACATATGTAAACTTCTCACGCCCGGTGGATGTCGATGACGTTGAGCACCTCACTCCCTTGACTGCGAAAATCGGTGATTTCGAGCTGGTGAATGCCCTGCGTGATCGCAACCCAGGCAAAGCCCAAGCACTGCTCCATAGGAGCCTGCAGGAGGACGATCCGGGGAGGATCTTTCAGAGTATCGTTTATCAAATTCGGGTGCTAATTATTGCCAAAGAATTGATCGACGACCGTGGATCTATCAATGACATTCCGAGGTCATTAAAAATTGCCTACTACCCCGCTAAACTGGCAATGGAGAGCGCTCCACACTTTCCTGGTAAATCCCTTGATATGATCTATCACCGGTTGCTGGACCTTGATGAAGCGATTAAGACTGGTCAAATGGAGGCAGAGCTGGCCCTTGAGCTGCTGGTGACCGAGCTCACGATTTAACCGGGTTTCCATTATTATTAACCCCCAACCAAAAATGGTTCGGTAGTACCGAGCGTGTGGTTCTTACCTCAAGACCTACACTTTTCCACGATGTTGTGCCCAACGTCCTTGGATGCACCAGGCATAGGTTGGGTTCCTTCCCATACTTCAAATGGTAATAATTCACTGCTTTCTGGATTTTAGTCGCCAGGTCAGCCTTGTTATCATTGTCATACCACAGCATTCCGATGTTCATTTCAAAACCTCCGCCAACGTTATCTTATTACTGGATATCGAGTGATCTTCTCGATATTATTGCATAATTGCCACGCTTTATAGTATAACAGAACATTTGTTCTAGGTCAAGAGGATTCATCAAGGGATTTTCTCCCCCTATTGTGCAGGATACATACCAGCATTTATTAACCATTTATGGCTCAATTCACAGTTACAATAAAGGAATCCGTTCAACCCCTCTGGAGGCTCCCCTCATGTCCCGCCACTTCCGCAATACCTTAACTGTTTTAGTTGTAATTGGTTTTGCCTTGATCTTTTCTGCCTGGCACCCAGCGCTCAGTGCTTCTCCTTCACCCCGAGATAATCCTGAATTTCGGGATATGCTCTCCGGTGTGGTCGTGAGCGATCCTTCCTGGTCCAGCCCTTTTCTTTTCCAGCCATTCTCTCTGCTGGAGTCATCTGGCGCCTTACTTAATGTCCTGGAAGATGTTCCCATAGGTCCAAACGTCTTATGTAATCAAGACCAGACCACCCAGGCTCAGAATGAGCCCAGTATCGCTGTCAACCCATCCGATCCCAACCATATTATCGCCACTTCCAACGACTACCGCTTGCGCGTCGAGCCCCCTCCCGAACACGATGTCCGTGCTGGTTTTTACGTCAGCTTCGATGGCGGCAATACCTGGCCAGGTGATGGCATTATCGATATCTCCACCATCCCCAACACCTTCGCCGCCGGTGACCCTGCCATCGCCATCCACGATATCCATAACGTCTACTATTCATACATTGCCTTTAACCGCTCCACCGATGATGGTGGAGTGGCAGTCTCGAAATCTACCGATGGGGGTCTGACCTGGCTCGATCCAGTAGTGGTGGACTGGAATTCGGCTTCAGAATTCCAAGACAAAGAATACCTGACCGTGGACGCAACCGGGAGCGCCTATGATGGCAACGTTTATGTCACCTGGACGCACTTCGACTTTTCTGCACCGATTTACTTTTCTCGCTCCACTGACGGAGGCGCATCTTTTTCCGTTCCGTACCGTATCAGCGACACGAGCTATTCTTCCAACCAGGGATCTATTCCCATCGTCGGACCGGATGGTGTCATCTACGTCGCCTGGTTTAATTATGACACTGGTGGTATCCGCATGGCAAAATCGACCAATGGAGGGGAATCTTTCGGGACGCCTTTCCCGGTCGCCTCGGTGGACGAAATCCCCAGTCCCCTGCCTGGCGCTGGTTTCCGCGATAATTCCTTCCCCACTGCGGCGGTCGACCTGAACACTGGCGATATCTACGTCGCCTGGAGTGATTACCGCAATGCGGATGCCGATGTTTACTTCACGCGTTCAACCAATAGCGGCGCTAACTGGAGCGAACCGGTTCGCATCAACGACGACCCTTTATCCAACGATGCCCACCAATTCTTCCCCTGGATGGACGTCGCCCCAAATGGTAAATTATTCGTGGGCTGGTTTGATTCCCGCCTCGACCCAACACCCTTTACCCAGCCCCTGCTGTATGATGAGTTCGTCACCGTTTCCACCGATGGAGGTCTAACCTTCAGACCCAACCATCGCATGAGTGAAGTTACGGCCGACTCTAGCATCGGTGGCTTTGCTACTCCCTTTATCGGTGATTACAGTGGTTTAGCGGCTACCAATGATTTCGTCTACCCCGCCTGGGTGGACACCCGCCGCAACCAGGAAGATATTTATACCCAGCGTGTATATGATATCCATGGTGAAAAGACAGCCCCCGCCTGGGTAAATCAATTCGAGCCGTTCACTTACTCGATCGTTCTCAACAGTTTCGATAATGTCCCCGGCAACCAGGTCAACGATCCCATCCCATCGGAAACCAGCTACGTTCCTGACTCAGCATGGGCTTCCTCCGGTTTGGTTGGTTTCACCGATGGCGCAGTCACCTGGAATGGTGATCTTTCGACCGCCGCACCCATCACGATCACCTTCGCTGTCACTCCCACCGCTGTATCCTGCTTGCCAATCACCAACACTGCCCTTCTCACCACCGGTCAGGGTGTTAACATTTCTTTATCGGCTACCAGTATTATTACCGGTCCTCCCCCCTCACCTGAGTTCTCCTGGATAAGCTCGGAGCTTGTGTTCACCTTTACCAATGAGACTTCTGGTCCCACCCCCCTTGATTTCGTCTGGGATTTCGGGGATGGCATCACCACCACCGAGCTTTCACCCGTGCATGAGTATGCTCTTCCAGGTGACTATGTTGTCACCCTGCACGCAGCTAACTTGTGCGGTTCAGTTGACGTCAGCCATCCGGTCACAGCTGTATGCTCCGCCCCACAGGCTGGTTTTAGCTGGTTGGACGAGGAATTAACCGTCACATTCACCAATCAAAGTACAGGTCGGTTCCCACTCAACTTCTTATGGGATTTTGGTGATGGCATGACCAGCACGCTCACCTCCCCTGTACACGAGTACAATTTTCCTTCTACCTTTGCAGTCAGGTTAAATACCACCGACTTGTGCGGTACAGGTAGTTTTACCGACCAGGTCACCACCACCTGCACAGCTCCAACGGCATTGTTTACCTGGCAAAAGGATACACTTTCGGTAACATTCACCAATCTCAGTACCGGTACCCTACCGCTCACTTATTCGTGGGACTTTGGGGATGGCTCTTCGAGTACCGATCAGTCTCCAACTCATTTGTACGCTTCTCTTGGTAGGTTTAAGGTTCATTTGACAGTGAATGGTCCATGTGGAATCTCTACTTTTGAGACTGTCGTACCTGTAGGACAGTTTATCTTCCTCCCATTAACCGCTCGACAGTAATCCTCACCGTTTACAAGGGATGGCTTAATCTCGAATAAGCCATCCCCTTTTTTTTATTCGATTACTTCTTCTCCCACAGGCTGATGCTCTCGATGTGATAGGTTTGGGGAAACATATCGAAGACCGATATACTTGATAGTGAATATCCCCCTTCGGTTAATTGCTTACCGTCTCGAGCCAGCGTCGCCGGGTCGCAGGAGACGTACGCCAGGTGGGTTGCCCCCTGGGAAATGATCCCTTTCACTGCTTTTGCGCCTAATCCAGCCCTTGGTGGGTCCATGATGATCAGATCCGCATGGAAGTCGACGTTCAGCAGGACGTCTGCCACCGGGGCTTCATATAATTCCACCTGCTCGAATTCATCCAGGTTGGCGGAGAAGTCTTCGCATGCTATCGGTGATACTTCGATCCCCGTCAAACGCTTCACTTTTGGAGCCAGGAAGGCGCTGAACAATCCCACCCCGCAATAAGCATCCACAACGGACATCTCGCTGCTGATGAGGAGATGATCCATTAAATACCTGACCACGGCTTCAGCCTGGAGCGTATTCACTTGAAAAAATGAGCTGGCGGATACCCTGAACTGCCTCCCCAGCACCTCCATCATAACGTATTCACTGCCAGCTAATACAATGCTCCCATACGGACCCACCTGCACAACCGATACCGGCAGGTTCTCTACACTGAACTCCATCGCTTGTGGGTCAGAGCTCTTCAAAATGAGCATCATCTCCTCACCACTTCCCATCCTCAAGCTCACTCGTTCCAGACCGAGGATTGGCTCGACCTCGATCTGCGGCCATAACCTGTTCACCGCCTCCTCCGGCAGGTGACATTCACTGATGGCAAAAGGCTGGTTGGTATGGCCTATTTGAAATCCCAACTTGCCATTGGGGGTGATGTGGAATTGGATAGTATTGCGGTAGTACCAGGGTTCTGGTGAGGCATGGTTCTCGATATCAGCGATTCCCCGCAAGCCCCCTATCCGCTCCAGCTGCTCCCTCACGATGTCAGATTTTGCTTTGAGCTGAGCCGGATAACTCATTTGTTGGTAATGGCAGCCGCCGCAGGTTGAAAAATGCACACACCTTGGGGTTATCCGGTCGGGCGATGGTTCCAACACCTCCACCAGGGTCGCGGTTGCGCGCTGGGGTTTATCCTCCAGCAGCCTCAGCCTCACCAGCTCTCCAGGGATGGCATAGGGAACAAAAACCACCCTGCCATCTGGCAGCTTTCCCAAGGCGTCCCCACCGTAAACCAGCCTGTCAATCCTGACGTCAAATGTGCTTGCCATAATTTTCCCTGATATTTCGGTTAACCACAGAGACGTCCCACGCGGGGACGTCTCTGGGATGTGTGCTTGTATTATCTGCCCTGCATAAATTCATCGATACCGCACAGCAGGTTCTCCAGATCATTCATTTGGATCTCTGCCATGTGTGCGATGCGGAATGTCTTGCCCTTCAAATCCCCATACCCATTTGCCAATCTGAGGTTGCGCGGTCCAACAAACTTGTTGAACTCGCCACAGTCGAAGGTGGGCGGATTGACCACCACAGTGATGGTCTGAGACCGGTATCCCTCGGGAGCGAATAGTGGCCAGCCTTTTTTGGTTGCCCAGTCCTGCGAGTACTTTGCCATCGCACTGTGACGTGCGAACCGGTTCTCGATCCCCTCTGCCAGCATGCGGTCAATCTGGTAATCCAGCGCATAGATCAACGACATCGCCGGGGTCATGGGTGTGGAATCTTTCACCCGGTGTTTTTCTAACAGCAGGTAATCAAAATACCACCCACGGTACGGTACCTCGGCTGCCCGTGCCATCGCCCGGTCATTCACCCCAATTAATGCAATCCCCGGCGGCAGTGCCAGGCATTTTTGTGACGAAGTGAACAGCACATCCAATCCCCATGCATCCATTTCGATCTTCACTCCGCCCAAGGAAGAGACAGCATCCACCGCTATTAATGTGTCCGGGCTCACCCGGTGCACCACCTCAGCAATTTCCTTCACCGGGTTTTGAACTCCCGTGGAAGTCTCATTATGCACCAGGGTGATCAGCTCGTATTTCTGCTTCTTGAGAGCTTCTTCGACCATTTCTGGTAGGATCGCCTGCCCCATGGGAACCTCTACCTTGTCAGCTAGCTTGCCATTGGCAATCGCCACATCGTACCAGCGTTTTGCAAAAGACCCGTTGACGCAGTTTAGTACCCGCTCTTTAGCCAGGTTGCGCACGGCAGATTCTTGCGCCCCACTGCCCGAATTGGTCATGATGAAAATGCGGTATTGGGTAAAAAAGAACTGGCATAATTTTTCCGCTGAACGCCGAAAAATCGTCTCGAAATCTTTACTGCGGTGCGGGATCATTGCCCTCGTCTGTTGTTGCAGCACATCCGGTGATACATCTACCGGACCGGGAACGAACATCGGTGACATACGAACCTCCTCAGATTTTAAATGTGAAATCTCTCATTGAATTGGATTTATTCTACCACCCCTATGTATTTTATAATACATCCATGCGTCGCCTTTTGGGAATGATATTCATCCTATTCGTGGCTGTTTCGTGTGCTGGCATTCCTGTCTCATTGTTCCCACCTATTCCTTCAGCGACTATTACTTCCTTCCCCTCGCTTACCTCCACCATTAAGCCCTCGCAGACACCCACTATTTTGCCCTCGGTCACTTCAACTCAGGTTCCAACTTACACACCTGCACACAATTCCTCCCCCACCCAGGTCCCTCAAACATTCTCGGTCTTGTATCACCCGGATGATGTGCTATATGTTGGTGACCAGGTCAGCTTCGAAGTGATCAACCCTCCCGCGATGGATATGAAGGGTTCCAGCGTGGTGGTGCAGGTTGATCCTCCGGATGGTTCACACCTCGCACCTGTCACCTTCGGCGGATGGGGTATTCAAGGACGATCGGAAGCTGCAATGGTTTGGGCCTGGGATACAAAAGACCTTCAGCCCGGGGTGCATACTCTTTCATTTGAAATCCAACCTCAGGGAATTTCCTGGAGCGAACAGGTCAATCTTCTACCTTCCACTGCCATGCTACCCGCCCAGGCAGAAGCACATTGGGCCGAAACCCACACCCAGTGCTGCACGGTTTTTTATGTTACTAACACAGCTTCTGAACGCGATCTGTCTTCATTGTCAACGCTGGTGGATACCCAGGCTGAGGATGTCATCGAGAAGATGGGGGCAAGCTTCACCGAACCCATTACCATCACCATCCTTCCCCGCCTGTTAGGGCACGGTGGGTTCACCACCTCTGAGATCAGCGTCTCCTACCTCGACCGTAACTATGCCTCAAACTCATGGGAGCTGGTGGTTCATCACGAAATGGTGCATTCCATTGATGGTCATCTCGGGGGTGATTTTCGCCCGACGATCCTTGTTGAAGGCCTTGCTGTCTATCTAACCGGTGGTCATTATAAATTTGAACCGCTAATGCCCCGCGCGGCTGCCTTGCTGCCCGCCTACCTTGACCAATACATCCCCTTGCAAACCCTTTCAGATGATTTTTACACCGCTCAGCACGAGATTGGTTATCTGGAAGGTGCCTCTTTGGTTGAATATATGGTTAAGACCTACGGGTGGCAGGAGTTCTCAGCTTTCTACCGCGATATTCACAGCCGCCTTAATGAAACGCAATCTGATTCGATTAATTCTGCCCTTCTAGTCCACTTTTCCATCACTTTCTCCCAGCTGGAACAGGATTTCCTTTCCGCCCTGAATGCTGAGCCGGATACCTCAGCCTGGGTGGATGACGTCCGGCTGACCGTGACTTATTACGATACCATGCGACGTTACCAGCAGCTTTTAGACCCTTCCGCTTACTTCCGCACCGCCTGGTTGTTGGATAATAAGACCATGCGTCAGCGAAGCATCGTCGCTGATTACCTGCGCCACCCACACACCCCAACCAACCTGGCACTGGAAACGCTGTTCATCACTGCTCATCAGCAGATGATTGGGCAGGATTTCATCACGTCCAGCCAAACCCTGGATGCAATCAACTCAGTCCTGGATGGCATTGACCGCGGTCAGGCCGACCCCTTCTCCGTTTCACAATTAACCGCCGACTATCTCGCCATCTCCGATACGCTTCAACATCAGGGGTACGCGGTGCAAAATATTTCCCTCATTGGGGATACTGCTTCTACATCTGTTACCGACGCTACTGGACCAGGGTTGATTCCCATCAATCTACAGCGGACGGGCGGGGAATGGTCAATCATTCCATAAAAGGAATCAAAAATAAGAGTTCAGGCGTAGGTTTAAATATTCCCTGTCTCGCTCAAAATAATGATTGCTGCAATTACCCCTAGGTTGCAAATGGACCCAAGCATTAAAAATCCAAAGCTTTCCAGCCATTTCGATCCTTGGCGGATGGCAATAATAAACGTGGAAATTACCACTAAGAAGAAAGCAATTAACACAAGCAGTCCGATCGAAAACGCACCCAGGATGATCACGGGGATGAATGTTCCCGTCATAAACCAGGCGAGTTTACGCCAGGCTGATGATTTCCTGCGAAGGCAGAAAAATACCGCCACGAAGCTGATCGATCCGATTAACAACCAATCAACTAAGATCAGTCCGGGTAGCGGCCAGAGGGTTGCCTCAGCGATCTGGGCCTGGGATAAATATGTGACCACAGCTCCGAAGAAGGAGACGATTGCCCCAAAAAAAGCCAGCACCAGTGCCAGCAGATCTACCCACGAACGTTTTAATTCGCCATTTGTGCTCATTGAAAATAATTAAGGACAGAAACCTAAAGATTTGAATATAATATCAAAGGGGGATACACAATATAAACCGCCTCCCGGGTTCCATGGTTGGTCAATAAAAACCAGGACCGCGATCACCAGCACCACAATCACCAATAAGCATCCGCACCCTGCCAGCAGCCACGAATTGATTGGCTTTTTATCCATCTCTGGTGCTTCTTCGAGGGAACCCTGTGGTGAGATTGGTTGTGGCGTGGGGATATTTATCACCGCTACTGCTGGTGGAGCTGCAGCTTGGGGTTGGCTTTGAACTGGGGCTGCGATGGCTGCCACGGGTGTTACTTGAAGGTCGATTGTACTTGGGACGGTTGCATCCAGGTCGACTGGCTCACCATCAAAAACGACCCCGACGTTATCTCCGAACATGATAACTTCACCAATGGCAAGTACATGCGGGCCGATCAGCCGCTGTCCATCGATGTAGGTACCATTGGTTGAGTTGAGGTCCTCGATTTTATATCGGTCCCCCTCCAGGATCAGCCGGGCATGTTTCCGTGAGACCTCTGCATCATTGATCACAATATCATTGGCAATATCCCGCCCGACGGATACCTCAGTTCGGTCCAGCTCGAACACCTGACCAGGATTAGGTCCCTGCCGCATCACCAGGCGATACTGCGCTCCTGCCATATTCTCCTCCTTCTCACAATCAAGCCTTCATTCGTGCCTGCCTGATCAACAAATTAATACTAATAAACTTTCTCGATATTGTCAAACCAGTTAAGCCTTTAGGTCGGTTTCAAACGCAGTTCCACAGTATTGACAGAAACGAGCTTCGCTTGAAGAAAATCTTCCACAGGCTGCACACACTCGTTCCTTGCTCATTACATTCGAATTATCTGCCTCATGCCTGTGGGTATGGTTTCGCTTTAATAGGCGTGGTCTCCTCGCCGGTTTCTCGACGATTGGCTGACTATAAAACGCTGAAATTTCATCTGCAGGTAACAGCGGTGTGTCCGAATTTTCTGCCAGGATTTCCATTTGCGGAGTTCCACCCTTCTTCTTGATTACGATGATTTCAGGCAGCAGGCGTCGCTTTCTCGGTCCCGCAGGCAGGCTTTCCTTATCCCCTGTTTTTAGTTGACGTTTGGGAAGTTTATTCCCTAGCTTACGCGCAAATTCTTTACCTCTGGTAAATGCTTGAATGGATAAATCCCGCATCTGTTTGGCGGATAAATGTCGCCCCGACAGGTACCAGCCCAATATGGCGTGACCAACCACATAAGTTCCCGAATACGCTACTGCCGCCTTGGGAATAATTCCCCACCCGGGTACAAGTCCAATCAGGCTGCGTGCGGCTTGCCTCCACACGAACCCGCCCCCAATCACGCCGCCAAATTCCGTCACATAATCTTGCCAATGGATGGAAAATCCCACCAGCAGGCCCAATTTATATGCCAAAAACGCTTGCGATTTGGTCAAGACAACCAGGTCGGTTAAATTCAGCGGCAGGTCCAAAACAGGTACAATTTCGGCCAATCCGGTGCTGAAAGAATAAGCCGCGTTCGAAAAGCAGGTTTCATTGATCAGCTGGTTCGCAACCGTCACCCGGAAAAGTGGAAATTGCCTGCCGAGTGCGATGTGCAGCTGAGGCAGGAGCTCGAGTACTGCCGGGACAAATTCCTTTTGTAAAGATGCACTGTCCCAGGCTGAAGCGGAGATTACCCGCGCCGCCAGCCATCCTGGGCTGGTGTCTGTCGGAAGATTTCCACCCACCTGGTCGATCTTATTGATGAAGGCCAGCACATTTTTCCCCGCTTCGCTCCACTTTTTTACCAGGTATTGCTCTTCACTGAAATCGGTCCGGGTTGCATCTACCATGACGATGATCAGGTTTGCCACAGGGGCAGGTGTATCTGCCTCAATGGTGATCAGAGCCAGCGGGCTTTGGGTGTGCACATCCGGTCGGGATGGGTCGCTGCGCATTTGTCCCGCTAGGGTGTGTTTCCCTGACCCAGGCGCGCCTACCACCGCGATCCTGAGGGGATAAGTAGCCGAATCCCGGATCGATTTTAGATCGATCTCTTTTATATTATTCCATACCGAAGATAAAGCTTTTATGCTTGCCAATTCGCCTCGCGAGTAACTGAATAACCAGGATTGCGTGCTTCAAATGCATTATACCGCCGGAACCAGTCACAAACGTAGGCGTCCATCCGCTTCCTAATGTCACTTACTGATAGTTGATACCAACAGTGGTAAAATATTCGGCTGGGGGAAATAAGTTGCTTCCTATGTCTGAACCAGTTATTCGTACCGCACATCTTTCTCGCACAATTGGTGCTGTAAAAATGTCGACGATCATTCATTAAGCAGTGCCCGCGGGTATTGTCTTTGGGTTTCTAAGACCCAATGGAGCAGGAAAAACAACTACGCTCTACCTATTATTGGGCTTACTCGAACCTACCCAGGGAGTGGCGTAGGTGCTGGTTTCAATATATGCATAATCTGGCGAGATCCGCATCCATAGCGGCGCCCTGCTTCAATTTGCAGGCCTAAATGTTGCGATTTGCCCAATGGACATTTGTTTTTTCGATGGAATACGAACAGTGTTTGTTGCGTGTGGCGTCACCTGCTTGGACGAGAAGTTTATTAAGATTGGATGAAGCAGTCTGTGTGCGGGGTAATAACTTTATTACATAGGTGTACAATAAATGTTTTGTTAGGTGCTTTGAAATTGTTGTCAAAGCTATTGTAATTTTAGAACGTGTATACTGGTATTTCTCTGGGGTTTTTACGGCACACTAATTCAATTATACGGAAGGAGATTCAAATGGACCAGGAAAAGAGCACTACCAAGATGGCAACACAATCGTCCGCCGAGAGCACCACCGCGAACGGCAAGACGGACAAGGGTTTCACGGATGAGGAACGAGCCGCAATGAAGGAGCGCCTCAAAGAGCAGAAGGCGGCCGCGCGCCGCGGCTCGAGCGCGGACAATGCGGATGAGGAAAGCACCCTGCTAGCGAAGATCGCCGAGCTGCCGGAACCGGATCGCTCGATGGCCGAGCGGCTCCATGCAATCATCAAAGCCAGCGCACCAGGCCTCACGCCGAGACTCTGGTACGGGATGCCCGCATATGCCAAGGACGGCAAGGTCATCTGCCACTTCCAGAGCGCGCTGAAGTTCAAAACGAGGTACGCGTCATTAGGTTTCAGCGATGCGGCGAACCTCGATGAAGGCTCTCTTTGGCCGGTAGCCTTCGCACTGAAGGAGTTGACGGCCGTCGAAGAGGCAAAGATCAGCGCGCTTGTGAAGAAAGCGGTGAGCTGAGGATTGGTCTCGCCATTGGCCCATGACCCAAGCCAGGTTGTCGGTCGTGACGAGGCGTTCCCGCGTGACGATACCGCGCACCATCATGCGCCGAACTACAATGGGTGTAATAAAAAGAATTTAGCCGCCCAACCCGGCCTGCATTGGACTGGCAGGTATAACGCGGCTTTTCAAGCAGTTTTCTGGCACCTGGGCGACCCTTTTGGGTCAACCCAGCCGATTCTGCCTTTTCACCTTTATTCAAGTCAACAATGTACTAATAGACCAATACCACTCGGTTTACAGCACAATCAAGCCATTCTTTAATCCCAGGTTAACCGCCTCCATGCGGTTATTCGTCCCCAGCTTGTTGAAAATTGCGGACACATGGAACTTGACCGTGTGTGCGCTGATCTTTAGTCTCGATGCGATTTGTTTGTTCGTCAGTCCCAGGGCTAACAGCTGCAGGATCTCAATTTCCCGGCTGGTGAGTGGCTCAACCAGTGTAGCATTTCCATTTTTACTGCCGGCTGAATATTTAAACACCTGGTTCATCCACACAGGGCTGATCACGCTCAGTCCTTCGTTCAACGCCTGGACGGCAGCAATCAGTTCAGCCTGTGTTGATTCTGGATCAATCATTCCCCAAGCTCGAACCTGCAGCCGGGTGATCGGTTCTAATACTTGCGGGTCATCGTGAACCAACAGCAGCGCGAGTGTTCCATCGACCTTCAGGGTTGATAATTCTGCCACCACTACTGCCAGGTCTTGGGAAGTCCCAGGTGACCATACCAGGATATCCGCATCGGTTCGTGTACCGGTCATCTCGACCAGGTTGGCTGCTTCAGTGACGATATTAATGCTTGGGTCGTCACTTAATAGTGCTCTCAGCCCTGCTCTGACAGCAATTGCTGGCGCGATAATGGTTATCCGGATCAACTCAACCTCATTTGTTGTTTATTATAACGAACGATTCACCCTGTAAGCCGCTCATACACATAATGCCCGTGGGGTTAGCCCCGAGATTATTTGCGTTCGCCCACCGTTACGGAAATGGTCAAAGGCTTTCCACCCCGCAGAATCTGCATTGAAAGGGATTTCCCCACCGAATCTCCGCTCAAGTGTACCATTAGCTCGTCATGGTCAGCGATCACCTTCCCGTCAATTCCCACCAGGATGTCTCCAACCATCAAGCCGCTGGCTTCTGCTGGACTGCCGCTTTCCACTGAAACCAGCAGTAAACCGGCCTCCTGCTCACGGCCCAGTTCTTTACGTATATCAGCTGTCAATTCCACCTGCTGAGAGCGGATGCCCAGGTAGCCTCGCTTGATATAACCGTACTTTGCCAGGTTTTCCGCATCCGACCAGGCCAGAAAAGCCGGAATAGTGATAGCAGCCCCGTGCGCCAGTCCTGATGTATTCAACCCGACCACCCTGCCCTCTATATCGATAAGTGGTCCTCCAGAAAAGCCAGGGAATGGGACGGCATCTGTACGCAGGTAGCGCTCCAATAGTCCACCTCGCCCGGTTCTGACTGGCCCGCCAATCGCGCTGACGATCCCCAGGCTGGCCTCGATCCCTTCCTGGCTTGGCCGTCCGAGTGCGATCACCACCTGACCCACCTTTGTCTCCTGGCTCGTTTTCTCAGCTGCCATGAGGCTCGTTTTTTCCAGGCGCAGAAGCACCAGGTCATTCCCTGGGTCTCGCCCGGCGATACTTGCTGTGATGTTCGTGCCGTTGGCGAGTGTCACCGAGATGTCCTCATCTCTCTCAACCACATGGTCTGCTGTTAAGATCAAATCGGCTGCATATACTATTCCACTCGCCGGCATTCGGTGCCGTCCATTCACTGTTACTGTCGATTCACCCGCCTTGGTCACTGCCTCAACCAGCGAGTCTGAAAATGCACTTAGAGAATTACTTCCTGTAACCATAGACTACCTCCGATATTTACCAGATTTCTACAATTCACTTGCATTGTAGATTTTATGCATATAGCTCTTTTAGTATAAGTAAAATCGCCTTAATTCGCATCGTCCATTCGGGCAGGTCCCCACCCGGATATTCAGGTAATTGAAATCAGGTGCGAGTGAGTGCAGTCCGGTGTTTGTCAGCTGCTTTCCTATCAAACCTGTTAGCTGGACGATTGAAACCTTGTCGTTTACACCTTACTTGACTAAAATAGAAAGTCTCATGGAGCTGCAGCACATCGGCCGATACGATATCAAATCGATGATAGGACAGGGTGGCATGTCCACCGTCTACCTGGGTTATGATCCGCGCGCCCAGCGTGAGGTCGCCGTCAAGATCCTGCCTCCCTATTACTTGCACTCCACCAAGTTTCGCGAACGGTTCGACCGTGAAGCGTATATGATCGCCCTCCTGGAGCATCCCGCCATCGTGCCGGTTTATGACATGGGTGAGGATGATGACCAGCCTTATATCGTCATGCGTTACATGTCCGGCGGTTCGCTGGCCGACAAGCTGAAAAAGGGTCCTATATCTCTCCGCGAATGCATGGATATGTACCTGCGGTTAGCGCCAGCCCTCGACACCGCTCACGCCCGCGGGGTCACCCATCGCGATGTTAAACCTGACAACCTGTTGTTCGATAAATACGACAACGTCTTCCTCTCCGATTTTGGTCTTGCCCGCTTGAGAGAAACCATCGGCTTTGCCAACATCAGCGATGGCACGATCATGGGTACGCCGGCTTACATGAGCCCAGAACAGATCCAGGGCGATCGTGAAATCGACGGTCGTTCAGATATCTATTCCATGGGGGTTGTGCTCTATCAAATGCTCAGTGGAGTTGTTCCTTTTTATGGAACCACCGCAGCATCGGTGATGATGATGCACCTGGTCAATCCGGTACCCCAGATCCTTGAGAAAAACAGCACCCTGCCCACCAGTGTCCAGGCTATCCTGGATATCGCTATGGCGAAAAAGCCTGATGACCGTTATCAGTCAGCTGGAGAATTCGCCAAGGCGATCCAGGCTGTAACCACCGGGGTGCACCGGAAGCCCACCTTGCGGGGCAGTCCAACGAAAACCGATTCATCCAAACGCCGGAGCTCAGCACCTGCCACCTCTGAAACAACCAATGGCACTTCGACCCCCGTCCCTGGATCAATTGCTGCAGCACAAAAACCCGCAGCCCTGTTAGCCAGCTCTCCTTCTAACAAGTCGAAAGCACGACCACCTTCTGCCAGGTCCTCCTTCTGACTCACTGCTGAAGAAACGGTTCATCATCCCGGTGTGGGGTTGGCTGCTAACCGCCGCCGTGCTCGTCATCCTGTCCGTTGCGATTATCCTATGGACGCAAGGTGTGTTCCCATTTACCCCCAAATCGGGCTCTTTGCTAAAACCAGACACTCCGAATATCCAGGAAACGTTACCATCTCAAGCCATAGGTACAGTCACTTCCTCCTCGCAATCCCCCCTGGTACTCGGTCAGGCGGATAAGCTTGCTTTCGTGAAGTCCTCGGATATCTGGGCCTCCAACCTGGATGGCAGCGAGCTCGTCCAGCTGACCACCGATGGGGATAAGAAATCCAATCTGCACTGGACTCCCGAAGGTCAATCGGTAATCTACACTTCCGACAACTGCATCAATTTGGTCGGTCTGCATACCCGGGAGGTGCTGACCCTGACCTGTTTTACCGGCCTCCCCACGATCAGCGCCTTCGACATTTCGCCTGATGGTCAGCAGGTTGCCTTGGGGCTGGAAGGATCAAACCTGTACCTGCTTCCCTATACACAGCTGTTCAGCTTACCCCAGGAGAGCCTGCCCGCCGATATTCACTCAAACGCCAAGTGTTCATATTTCGCTCCCTACAATACCGGCGAAGTTTTGAAAGCTGCTGTGTGGTCCCTGGCCAATAACCGCCTGGCAATGCTGCTTTCAACGCTGGTGGATGGGATTTATCGCGATGAGGTCAGCATTTTGGACTTTAACCAATGCTCAGCCACCCCTCTGCTGATAAAGGACATCCTCCCCACACACTTTCTTTTCACCCTGCGCGGCTATTATGACCATCCGGAAATTACCAGCCTTTCCTGGAACGGCAATGACCAACTCTTACTGAATGGGTATGTGAATGAAGGCTTTGGCGATTTGCAGCTCTATAACCTCGATGAGGACCAAAGCCAAGAGCTTACTCCCAATGGATCGTGCTGCTATCGCGATGCCCACTGGAGCCCCGATGGTACCTACCTTTTTTATACCTACCAGCCTGAGCCCGGAGGCGAGGTCGCCTTTTTTTACACCCCCACGTCCGCCTTAAGCCAGCCAGGTGCATCAATGGCATCCCTGGCACTGCCGGCTGGTTTCCTTGACGGCAGCCAGGAATCACTCCAACCAGCCCTGCGAGCCGCGCGTTAATAATACTCCCCCCTGTTAGATGCAACAAAAAAATAAATTGATCCCGATCTGATTTATTTATACATCAGTGGTAAATAATTTATAGGATGCCGAATGATGTATATATAACTGCGGTTATACGGAAAATTTGAATTACCCGCCCTATCATACGCCCTGGCTTCAAACCAATATGGAATTCCTGGTTGAAGAACGCTTGTATCGAATGACGAATGGTATGGTGGAGTTATAACTGTGTCGATATGCCAATAATTTTCCCCGTCATACCACCAGAATTCCACCCGGTTGATCTGATCATTGTCGGAGGCTGTAGTCTCGAAGGTGATTATTCGATCGAACGTGATGAATACGTTTCCATTGGTTACTGGTTTTACCCAAACTACTTCCGGGGGCGTAGAATCTACAACAGTTGATTCTACGCTGGAATTATCCCTTAGATCCAGCTCATAACCCAGCGAACCTACCGCCACAGTATTGGTAATTATCCCTTCAACCGTAGGTGTGACCACAATCGTAATTGTTGCCGTCGTGTTTGCAGAAAGGATGTTAAGATCGCATAGAACCACGCTACCAGGCTCGCAGGTTCCTTGCGAAGGGCTTATCGACCCGATTTGAATATTCCCGGGCAATGTGTCGGTCACGACTACCCCAGGCGCATTGATGCTGCTGCTGTTGGCAATCGTAAGCTGGTAGGTGAGTTTTGCATCTTTTCTTACCGGGTCAGGGTAATCTATATCCTCAATACTCAGCTCAACCAACCCTTGCTCGCCTTGCACGGAAGATATCGGTTCTGGGTCTCGGTATTGGCGTACATACACCCAATCCACCAGCAGGGTTCCGCCTGAGTCTGTATCATTATAGATTGAAACGGGTAAGGAGACGTTTGGAACAAGCCCAGGCAGGTTCGATGATGCTGTGGAAGCACCATGATCGATATCTCCTCGGCTTTGCCCAAGTTCCCAGCGTAATTCATACACATGCATGTCACCATGCCAGTTATCTTCCTCTACTTTTGGTAAAACGACGTAATCAAAGTCAGAACCATTTACTGTATCAAGCAGGTAGATATCATCGACGTTTCCTGCTTTATTGTCGCTGATCAAAGTCCGCGGACCACTGGTACCATTAATAAAACCGATCCATTCATCGGTCGAATTCAAGCTGTAGTTCGCCCGCATACCAACTGCGCGAAATTGGTAACTTGACGAAGATTTAATCCCCGTCCCATCAGCCAGGTTGAGAATCCCCGCTATTACCTCGGGTGTTCCGCTGATGGGCTCCCATTCGAATGGGCTGTATACTTCTTCTGTAGTTTGTTGAATGGCGGGTTCAACGCTTTGATTTGATCCCTCACTATTAAAAATCCAATTGTCATCAAAACTGTCAAAGGTGCTATTACCATCACTTGCTGAGCTTGCCTCGGGGTTGCCATAATATAGGTAAATCGGCGTATCGCCGGGTGACACGGCAGGAACACGTACCCACACGTATGCTAGCCTGTTTAGGTTATCCCAAGATTCGATCCAGAATTTTAGTTCTGTGGTTCCATCACTGTGCGTGAAGCGAACATCCGATCCATCTGGTTTCGCCCGGCTGAAAACAAAGTTGTTAATGTCGAGCTTGATCAATACTTGATAATAAGAAAGGCTTGTTCCGTCATTGGAGATAACCACCGCTCGCCGGTAATGCCATGCTTCATCGAACCATGGCGGACCCGCTTGTTCAGATCGGTTATTTTCCCCCACCAGGGTTGAGCCGCCTGTAGACGCACTTGCTGGTACATATGAAAGGATGATTATGAATAGAATTACCACTAGCCCAGGCGGAACAGTCAAGCTTAGGATTTTCTTCATAATTCTCACCTCACTCTGCCCAGATTATACGCTAATCCGTACCAGCTGGTATTCTTTTTGCTTCACATAACAAGTTCTCCTAGTCGAAATCAAACTGACCCCAACTTAATCATTGATTTCATCTTTCCTTATCAATAGATAAAAATTCCCACAACTTCGGATGGGAATTTTTGTTGAGTCTTGATTTAAGCGAAAGCATGATATCCATTCATCGCCAATGGACGAGTGGCAGAAAGTTAAGGTACTGGTGGCTGGGTCCAGGTGGGAACGATTGGAGGCGGCGTCCAGGTGGGTGGGGATTCAGTTGTAGCCGTCGGCGGTGCAGGTGTATTTGTTGGCGCTTTGGTCGCAGTTGGTTCAGTTGTATTCGTGGGTGTCGATGCTGGCTGATCGGTGTTTCTTCTTGTTGGGCTCGGCGTTCGGGAGGGTACGACCACAGTGTAGATGGGTTCGGTTTGAAAGTTCGTCGGGCTGGGGGTCTCACTGGGTGTGGCAGTCTCGGTTTGGCCGGGTGTCAGTGTAAAAACGACTGTTGCCGTATCAGCCATCTTTACCGGTTCGGTCATAGTTAATAATTCGATTTCACATGGCGCCACGCCTGTTAATCCCAGGTTATACGCCTCCAACAGGTTATATAACCTTGTTCCTTCCTCTTGCACACTACCATCTATCTGGCTCCCTGCCGGGTGCTCCACTACCCACCCATAGGCTTCAAATATGGTTGTTTCTATGTAGCTCTGGTCTGCACCAGATAGAATGTTCAAGTATGCTGCCGTGAGCTGGGCCTGTAACCTCGTTGGCAGGTCATCAGTTTGACCAGAAAAGATCACCTTAAGTTCCCCCGATTGGTACACTTGTCCCGCGATCACCAGCTGGACCGGATATAACTCTGGATGCTCCCGCCAAAAAGCAATCGGCGCAGCACAGTTCATCGCCACCCGTGGAGCATCGACGGTAAAAGTGGGGCTGGGAGAGGCGTTTAAATTCAGCGGCAGGTAAGTGGAGATTGCCCAAACCAATCCGACAAATATGACCACTGTTCCGATAACCAGGGTTAAGACCAGTCCTCGTTTTTCAGTCATGTCATATTATTTGCTGTTGCATCACATTACCTTTAGAATAAATAACCTTCCATTGGGTCCACACTGATCTCCATGAAGACAATCACAGTGATGGGAAGGTTTCTTATAAATTTCAGATATTTTTCATTTTTGATTTTAACAATTTTACTCTATAGTACGGATAGTTTTAGGAAATCTAAAATAACAACTTTTTCATAACGATGGAGGTAAAAACTATGTTAGCTCGATGGGATCCTTTCCAGGAAATGCTGAACCTTCGCCGCACCGTCGATCGTCGGTTCGACAATGCCAATCCAGACCATGAATGGCAGCCAATGCAGTGGGGTTTAGCCATGGATGTGGTTGAGAACAAGGATGATTTCATCGTCAAAGCCTCCGTCCCCGGCATCAATCCGGATGACCTTGATGTCTCCTACGTTGACGACACCCTCACCATCAAAGGTGAGGTCAAATCGGAAAACGAGGTCGAGGAAAACCAGGTTCACCTGCGCGAGCGCCGCTATGGATCATTTGCCCGCAGCATCAGCCTGCCGACAAGGATAAAAGCTGATGCCATTGAAGCTTCACACCAGAACGGTGTGTTGACCCTGCGCTTGCCCAAGGCAGAAGAAGTCAAACCAAAGCGCATTTCAATCAAGGTCATCGATCAGAAAATGATCGAAGGTAAAGTTAATACCAAATAATAATTTTTGGGGTTCATATCTACAATATAAACCTCCAAATCCATGTAAGTGCAGAGAATAGTTAAGGGCTGGCCCGAGATGAGCCAGCCCATTTTATGTGATTGTATACTGTAAAGTCTATGGTTTCCTATGGTTGGGTAAAATTATCATGCTCTCATTACCTATTCATGGCAACTTTCCGATCACAGTCGTCGCCTCTGAGTGCAAAGCCGCGCTGTTAGGTGCTGCGCCGCCGCCCAAAACAATATCACTAAAACCGAAGAAGACCGTACCCTTAAGAAAGCCAATTGCACTGCCATTCATAATGATTCCGCCACCGTTGACGCTCGCATCGGCTAGTACAGCTCCATCGGCAAAGTTGGGTTCTTCGGTCACATTGAGTCCCTGATCCGTCAATTGCTGCAAAGATGCCTGGAGGTCCGCCAGGAATTGCGCCTTATCCGCCTTCGCTGCGTTCACATCTGGTGCCTGAACGACATCCACTGTGAACACGTTCTTTCCCTGAGAACCATAGGTGCAGGATTTCAAACCGCCAGGGGTGGTCCCTTCCACACCAGCCCCGAACGAGGCACCGGCAAGCGTTGATGCTTCCTGGCTGCTGATCAGCGCGCATGGGTCGAGTTGGGTTTTTACCGTCGCTTGCCCTGGCACGCTTGTTGCCGGGATTGGCGTTGCAGTATCTTGCGGCGCGGTCGCAGTGGGAGAAACGGTTGTCTGGGTTGGCGCCGCTGTAACCTGTGGCATGATTGCACTTGGTGAAGTTGCTGCTGGCGTTTTACTGCCTGAGGAGCTGCATGCGGAAAGAACTGCCGTTATAACCAACATGCACACGCTGACAGTCATTCGCACCATCCCTTTATCTATCTTGGTGGAATGGTACGAAGTGGTACTGGTTACCGGGCGGATGCCGATTATTGTTGCTTGATCTATTTTATCCATCGAAATTCTCCTAAATCTAATCGTAATATAGTAAGACCTTAACAGCATGAAGAACTCGCCTTAGGTCAGTTATTGGTAAATCCGACTAATTGAATAGTTTTTTAGATTCCTTTGGTAATTCTTATGAAAAAACGAACCTTCATTAAAGGAATCAATGCGTTTAACACCACCCTTTATACGCAATTGTATATTTTATTACAGACATATTTTATCACAATTAGCCTATTTATTCAATACGCTCGGTACGATTAGTTGATATCATTGGGAGCTTGTGGTCGAGATCTCTCGCGATCGAGCTGTAATAACAGGATAATCCCAACTAACCGCCTAAAATCGTCCCTTAAAGTTGCCGGACGATTCAAGCCTATGCTCAGGTTATTATTTAAGTAGCGAACCTTCAATCCTATCCGACCCCCTATTCTCAGCAAACGAAATCTTTTCGGATGTTATACTAGCCCTATGCAGGGTTCTCATGTCCGCTGCCTGGGGTTGGTGCCCTACCAGCAAGCCTGGGATTTACAGGCAGAGCTTGCCGGTCAGATCGCCGCAGGTATACTGCCTCCCACCTTGCTTCTGCTGGAACACCCCCACACCTACACTTTCGGTCGCCGGGGTCAAGCTGCCAACCTGCTGTGGAGCGAAGCCGAGCTCAAACGGCGCGGCATTGAGGTGTTTTGGGTAGACCGCGGTGGTGATATCACCTATCACGGACCCGGTCAGCTTGTTGGTTATCCGCTCATCCCCCTGCAAAATAATGGTCTGGTTGCTCCCACCCAGGCAGGTTCCTCGTCTCTTCCCCAGGCAGATTACACCGGCTACCTGCGCAAATTGGAACAGGTGCTTATCCTTGCTCTCCATCAGTTTGGCCTCCAGGCTTGCACGTTCAAGAACCTCACCGGTGTGTGGGTCAAAGACGCAAAGATCGCCGCCATCGGTGTGAAGGTGGATGCACACGGCATCACCCGCCATGGATTCGCCCTGAACGTTGCGACTGATATGTCTTATTGGGATGGTATCATCCCCTGCGGGCTCGAGGGTCTCCCCGTCACCAGCATAGGCCAACTCCTTCCTCACCCTCCCTCCATGCCGCAAGTCATGCAAGCGGTGATCACCGAATTTGAAAATATCTTCGAAGTCAAGTGCGTCAGAGTCTCCTAAGGTATAATAAGTTTTGTGGCTCGTCTTCGTCACGATCCTCACCAGCGGAGGGAAATCATTGCTTAGCTCAAGCCTGAAAATCGTCATCCCCATGGCGGGGTATGGCACCCGCTTACGACCGCACACCTGGAGCCGGCCAAAGCCGCTCCTTCGCCTTGCAGACAAAACGGTGATCGATCATGTCCTTGACTCATTAAGCACTCTGCCCGATCAGCCAAATTTAGAGTTCATCTTCATTGTCGGTTACCTGGGGGAAAAAATTGAAGCCTATATGCACCAGACTCATCCCGATCTCCAGGTAACCTATGTTCAGCAGCCTGAGATGCGCGGCCAATCTCACGCCATCTCATTGGCGAAAGAATACCTGACTGGTCCGATGGTTATGGTCTATGTCGATACCCTCATCGAGACTGATTTTTCCTTCCTTTCCACGGAAACCGCTGATGGAGTTGCCTGGGTGAAAGCCGTGCCCGACCCACGCCGATTTGGTGTCGCCAGCCTGAGATCAGATGGTTGGGTGGACCACCTGATTGAAAAGCCACTGGATACTGACAACAACCTGGCGATCGTGGGCTGTTATTACCTGCGCAGCGCGGAAGATCTGCTGCTAGCCATCGACGAGCAGATGCAGCGTAATATCGCCCTCAACGGTGAATTCTTCTTTGCCGATGCTATTAACATCATGCTCGAGCGTGGTTTGAAGATGCGCGTGCAGCCCGTGGAAACCTGGTTGGACGCTGGCACACCTGACGACGTTTTGAGTACCAACCGCTACCTGCTGGAACATGGGCATGCCAACCTGGCAGGCGTCCTTGCGTATAAGGATGCGGTCATCCGGCCTCCGGTTTATATCCATCCCAGCGCCTCGGTCGAGGGTTCAGTCATTGGTCCCCATGCCGCCATAGGCGCAGGCTGCAAGGTCTCTAGCAGCATCATCCGCGACAGCATCATCGACGACGGCTCCGATCTGTCTAATGTGGTCCTTGAGCATTCGCTGGTTGGTAGGGAGGTTAAGATTAGCGGTCAGGCTGGCGTCCTTAATGTCGGCGACCAATCCGAGCTGAGCCTGCGATGACGGGTGACCGGGTGGAATGCCGCTCTGACCATGATTACACTGGGCGACCGCTGGCCTTTTATTGGCAGGAGCAGCGCCTGGAGGTTACCGAGGTGCTGGTGCGGTATCGCACCCCTCTTGGTCTCTCCTACCAGGTGCAGACTGCCAGCGCTGGTATATTTAAGCTGGATTATGAGACCCACGCAGACGAATGGTCTGTTCAACCACTCTAACCTAAGGAGCAAGCATGGATCATAGCTACCTGGCTCGCCATGTCATCGGGCTGAAGCCATCCGGCATCCGCAAATTCTTCGATATCGTCGCCACCATGAAGGATGTCATTTCGCTTGGCATCGGCGAGCCCGATTTCGTCACCCCTGCGCCTATCATCGAGGCCGGCATCAAGGCATTGCGTTCCGGCGAGACCCATTACACTTCCAATGCCGGGCTATTCGAGTTGCGCCAGGCCATCACCGACCATATTTATAGGACCTATAACGTCGAGTATGACCCTAGAGCCGAAGCTATCATTACAGTGGGGGTATCCGAAGCGCTGTACCTCACCATGACCGCCTTGCTCAACCACGGTGAAGAAGTCATCATCCCTACACCCTGCTTTGTCTCCTACCAGGCGGAGGTTATCCTCGCCGGGGGCGTGCCTGTGGAAATCCCCACCTTCGTCGAAGATGGCTTCCAGGTAAAGCCCGAACGGGTTGAAGCCGCCATCACTCCGCGTACCAAGGCCATCCTGCTGGGCTATCCCAACAACCCCACCGGCGCGGTCTACTCGCGCGAAGTCTTGCTTGAGATTGCCCGCATCGCCGAGCAGCATGATTTAATCGTCATCTCAGATGAGCTTTATGATCAGCTGGTTTACGGCGTCCAGCATGTGTGCTTTCCGTCACTTCCCGGGATGCAGTCTCGTACCGTCCTGTTGGGTGGGTTCTCCAAGAACTACGCCATGACCGGCTGGCGGGCGGGCTTTGCCTGTGGACCGGCGGATATCATCCAAGGACTTGTGCGCATCCACCAATACACCATCATGTCTGCCCCCACCATGTCGCAGCTGGCAGCCCTCGAAGCCATCCAGCACGGCTCCGGGTTTGTCGACCAGATGCGCGATGAGTATGACCGGCGGCGCAAGCTGATCGTTGCTGGCTTGAACCAGCTGGGTCTGCCCACTTTCGAGCCGCACGGCGCATTCTACGCTTTCCCCAACGTGGCCATCACCGGTATGGACGACGAGACTTTCGCTCAAAAGTTGCTCGAAGAGCAGCGCGTGGCAGTGGTACCCGGCAATTCGTTCGGCGCGGGCGGGGAGGGTTTTGTGCGCTGCTCGTATGCCACCGCCTATGAGAAGATCGAGGAAGCTTTGAGCCGCATGGAGAGTTTCATGCACCGCCATGGCTAACTGATCGTGAATCATCATTTCCGCCAAACATCACCATCCGGCACTGGAAAGGTGTGGCATTCGTCACTTGACGACTTGTCAGACATTGATTAATCTTAAAGCGCACCAGTGGTGCGATCGTCCAAATGTGGGAATCACCTTTATAAAGCTGGATCATTCAGGAAAATTGCGGGCACCCTCCCAGGGCACCTGCTGAAATTTAAAATACTGAGAAACCAACAGGAGTAGATTATGACCGAACAGATCAATGCTTTTCAAATGGCACAGCGCCAGTTTGACGGCGTTGCCAAACAGCTCAATCTCGACCCGCAGGTATCCGAGCTCCTCCGCTGGCCTGCGCGTGAGTTCAAGTTCACCATCCCGGTGCACATGGACGATGGCAGCTTACGCGTATTCACCGGCTACCGTGTCCAGCACAATGATGTACGCGGACCCAACAAGGGTGGTATCCGCTTCCACCCGGCTGAGACTCTCGACACGGTGCGCGCCTTGGCGATGTGGATGACCTGGAAGTGTTCCGTCGCCGACATCCCCCTGGGCGGCGGTAAGGGCGGCGTGCCGGTTGACCCCGCGACCCTCTCGGTGTTCGAGAAGGAAAAACTGTGCCGCGGCTGGGTGGACCAGATGTGGCGCAACATCGGTCCCCGCCAGGACGTCCCCGCCCCCGACGTCGGCACCACCCCCCAGATGATGGGCTGGATGATGGATGAATACTCCAAGCTGGTCGGTCATTTTACTCCTGGTGTGATCACCGGCAAGCCTCTCGGCGGCGGCGGTTCCCTGGGTCGCACTGAAGCCACCGGTTTCGGCGTCATCTACACCGTGCGTGAAGCCATGAAGCACCTCAAGATCGATCCCACCAAGTCGGTCGCTGCTATCCAGGGCTTCGGTAACGTCTCGCAATATGCTGCCATGGGTTTTATCGATCAGCTGGGCGGCAAGGTCACCTGCGTCTCCTGCTGGGATCGTATGGACAAGTGCTCCTATACATTCAGCCACCCCAAGGGCGTCGATCCCAGGTTCCTGCAGTCCATCACCGACCAGTACGGCACGATCGACAAAGCCAAAGCCAAGGCGGCGGGTTACGTGCTTGAGGATGGCGACGATTGGATCACCAAGGAAGCTGACGTGCTCATCCCTGCTGCCATCGAAGGCCAGGTCACCGGTGATACCATCAAGAAGATCCACAGCCGGGTGCGTATCATCGCCGAGGGCGCTAACGGACCCACCACCCCCGAGGCCGACGATGTCATCAAGGCGAACAACATCTTCAACATCCCCGACTTCCTGTGCAATGCCGGCGGGGTCACCTGTTCCTACTTTGAGGGCGTTCAGAACGACATGAACTTCTACTGGACCAAGGAAGAGGTGCTGGAAAAGCTCGATACCAAGATGACCCAGGCCTTCCATTCAGTGCTTGAGATGTCCGAAAAGGAAAAGGTCTACATGCGCGATGCAGCTTACATGGTGGCGATTGCCCGTGTAGTCAAAGCCATGGAGCTCCGCGGCTGGATTTAATTTTATTTCATCAATACCAAAAATATCTTCCGTAGAGACGCCCCGCTGGAGCGTCTCTGTTTTTCCGGAAATAGTTTCTTGTAGGTTGGGTTCAGAGCCGTGCAATTCCGCCCGAAACCCAACATTGTTTTCTGTAGGGGCACAGGGGAAAAATTTGATCGTTAGCATTATTAGTCCATCCCCTGTGCCTAGCTATCTTTATTCTATACTTGGGTTACTGCCTGGGTCTTGTCTTTAAAGATCGCAGCACCAATTAATCCGGCGATCGCACCTACTACGATGTCGAAGATAACTCCAATGAAAGTGAGTCCAATATTTAAGATTCCACCTTCCAGTCCCCTTATGTCAATCTGATCTGCCTGTGGTATGACGGTATTGATCTGGTTGATCATTCCCGCTGCTCCTGCTGCACCAATGAAACTGAGCAAAAATCCGATCACACCGGCGATTGCCCCTGCAGCCACTCCCACCCACACGCCTTCTTTTGTGCTTAGCGTGCCGCTCATGCGCTTATACAGCCAGGTGGCAAAAAGCGGACCCACCCAGAAACCGGCGCATATCAGGCAGTTCACCAGGTTCACAAAGGGGACATTCTCCCCGCTTACTCAGATAATGATGTTTCTCTGAAAGAGCATTCGAATGTATTCGTTTTATCACAAAACAATTCCCGACGCTTCTCGTAGAGACGCCTTGCCCGGGCGTCTCCACAAAAGAAATTCATCTACTTCACCCTGATTACTGGATAAAATCCCCCTCTCGTTGTATACTCAAAGCAGCCTACTGAGGAGAAGTAATATTATGAGAGTAACCGTCTTGCAAGAGAACCTGGCGCACGGGCTGAGCATCGTCTCGCGCGCCGTATCCCCGCGCAGCACCCTACCTGTGCTGGCTAACGTGCTGGTGGCTACAGATGAAGGTCGCCTGCGCTTGTCCGCTACCAACCTGGAGCTTGGTATTACCTGCTGGATCGGTGCCAAGATTGTGGAGGAAGGTTCCACCACCGTGCCGGCGCGCACATTCACCGATTTAGTCGCCACACTCCCCAGTGACCAGGTGGAGATGAGCCTTAACGTGCGCAACCAAAAGCTCAACGTGCGCTGCGGCTCTTCCAACACCGATATCAACTGCATCGATTCGCAGGAATTCCCCCCCATGCCGGTGCCCGACCTGGCTGAAGGCATCCCGCTCAACGTCAGCGCGCTCAAGGAGATGATCCAGCAGGTGGCATTTGCCGCCTCCTCCGATGAAGCTCGCCCGGTGCTCACCGGGGTGCTGCTCACCACTCAGGGTAACATGCTCAACTTACAGGCAGCCGACGGTTTCCGCCTTTCCATCCGCAAAGCTGAGCTTTCCTCCTCACCTGCGCGCCCGATCAAAGCCATCATCCCCGCCCGCGCCCTGGCAGAGCTGGGTCGCATCGCCAGCGACGGCGAAACCACCGTTACCATGGTGCTTCCCTCCGGCCGCGGCCAGGTCATCTTCCATATGAAGGACGTCGAGCTGGTCTCCCAGCTCATCGAAGGCGCCTACCCCGACCTGGAGCAGGTCATCCCGCGCTCCCACCAGACCCGTACGGTCATCTCCACCCCTGCCATCCTCAAAGCCTGCAAACAGGCTGAGATCTTCGCCCGCGAGGGCTCGCATATTGCCCGCATTCAGATCACCCCCGGCGCCGATAACCAGCCCGGCACGGTGGAAATCTCCGGCCAATCCGAAGAGACCGGCTTCAACCAGACGGTGATCGACGCCAACATCGAGGGCAAACAGCTGCTTATCGCCTTCAACGTGCGCTTCCTACGCGAAGTGCTTGACGTAGTCAAGACGGCTAATGTGATCCTCGAGACGAATATCGAGACCACGCCGGGTGTTTTCCGCCCGGCAGGTGAGGATAATTTCCTACATGTGATCATGCCCATGCATTTAGGTGGATAAGGACGAAGGTAACGGCGAAGCATCCAATTTAAATAGTAGGGGCGCAGGGGAGGGATCCAAAGTAATTTATGCTTAAATCCCTCCCCTGCGCCCGTAACGGATATTGTTGATAAATTTTTAAAAACAATTATTCCATAAATCATTGAGAGCTCGACGATCATGACCCTGCCCTCTGTCAGCACCGAAAAAACGCTCCGCATCTACCTGGCCCTCGCACAGTACCCCATCCTGAGCACGCAGATCCGCGCCAGCATGCGCCGCGCCATCTTCGAGCACGGAGTGATCACCCAGCAGGATTTTGAAACCGAGGTGCAGGCGCAGGCGATCAATTCGCAGTTGCGCGAAGCCCTGCACGATCCCATCCTTGAAGAGCCTGCCGGTGTATGGGAGCTGCGCCTTTCACGCCTGCGCGACCACCTGACGGACTTCTACTTTGCTTATAACCTGCCCTACGAGCTGTTCGAACAGATCGTGCGTGATACCATGGCGGAACGCGGTGTTCGCGCCCAAGACTTGATGGTCTCGTTCAACGCCGAGCTCGCTCCCCAGTCCATGCTGTTCGAGCAAGCCAGCGCCATCGAGAACCTGCCCGCCGCCGAGCGCCTTGCAGCCGAGCCCCACCTGCGTGAGATCAAGGTTGTGCTCATCCGCACACTCATCAGCGACCAGTTGGCATACGTCAATATCGCCAAGGATTGGTTCACTATCCGCGACCTGCGCGAAATATACCAGCACAAGATCGGCAGCGGCAAGATCGGCGGTAAATCCGCCGGCATCCTGCTCGCCCGGCGCATCCTTGAAAACGTGGCCTCCCCCGAGCTGAATGCTCACCTGACCATCCCCGAGTCGTACTTTATGGGGGCAGATGTCACGTATACCTTCATGGCGATGAACAACCTGATGCACTGGAATGACCAAAAGTATAAGGCTGAAGAGCGTATTCGGGCTGAATATCCCCGCATCATTCAGGATTTCCTGGCAGGCAAATTCCCCCCTGAGACGTTGGGTGAGCTACGCAGCCTGCTGGAGAAGATCGGCTCGCAGCCATTGATCGTGCGTTCATCCAGCTTACTGGAGGATAACTTCGGCACATCCTTTGCCGGCAAATACGAAAGCCTGTTTTGCCCCAATCAGAGCAGCCTGGAGGAGAACCTCCAGCAGCTCACCCAGGCGATCCAGCGCATCTATGCCAGCATCCTCAATCCCGAGGTGCTGCTCTACCGCCGCAGCAAGGGTTTACAGGATTACGATGAGCGCATGGCTATCCTCATCCAGCTCGTCCAGGGAGAGAAACGGGGTCGCTTCTTCCTGCCCAACGGTGCGGGAGTGGCTTTCAGCCGCAACCAGTTCCGCTGGAACCCGCTGATTCGCCGGGAAGACGGCTTCATCCGCCTGGTCTACGGGCTCGGCACCCGCGCTGTGGAGCGCATGGGCAACGACTACCCGCGCATGGTGGCCTTGAGCCACCCCCTGCTACATCCGGAAGCCACCCCCATTCTCATCAGCCAGTACTCTCAGCACCTTGTGGACCTGATCGATCTCGAAGATAACCAGCTCAAATCCATCCCAATCGAGGAAGTGCTTACTGCCCGCATGCCCGGACTGCGCTATATCGCCCAAATCTATAATGATGAATTCATTCTCCCTATCCGTAGTAATTTGCTGGATGGGAAATCCAGCCAGCTGATCATCACTTTTGACGAGCTACTGCGCCGGACACCCTTAGCCAGCCGCTTCCGCGAGCTGTTGACCACGCTGGAGCAAAACTATCACTCCCCCGTGGATACTGAGTTCACCCTGCACATCCTCAACCCTGATTCCACCCAGCCGGATGTGGATATTTGCCTGCTGCAGTGCCGCCCGCAGTCGCAGTTCAAGGAAAGCAAGGTGCGCCTGCCTGCCAGCTTGAACCCTGCCGATGTGATCTTCTCCACCCGCCGGCTGGTGCCCGACGGGTTTGTGGATTGCATCACCCACGTGGTCTATGTGACGCCCGAGGGCTACTTCTCCCTCGGCACCCAGGCAGAGCGTACGCATATCGGGCACATCATCAGCAAGCTGAATGCCAAATTGGTCGGAAAAGTGTTCATCACGATCGGTCCCGGACGATGGGGCACGATCAATCCCGACCTGGGTGTGCCGATCAATTATGGTGATATTTACAACACACGCTCGCTGATCGAGGTCTCTGGGCACGGTATCAGTGCCGCCCCCGAGCCGTCTTTCGGCACACATTTCTTCCAGGACCTGGTGGAAGCCAATATTTACCCACTCGCCATCTACCTGGACGACCCCGACGTCAAATTCAACCACTCATTCTTATATGACACCCCCAATATCTTGGAAGATTACCTGCCTGATGCGGAACCCTGCAGCGAGACGGTGCGCCTGATCGAGGTAGCCTCCTTCCGCCCCGGCTCTCATCTGGAGCTGGTGATGGACGACGAAAAGGGTGAGGGCGTGGCATACCTTGTGCCGGACGAATAAGTCCTGCACCTGTTAATCAAAAAACTCAGCTCGAGGAGGAGCAACAATGAAAAAATTTGTGGCGGTAGCGGGGAATATCGGGGTCGGTAAATCCACCCTGGTCAGCATGCTGTGCAACCGGTTGGGCTGGCAGCCTTTTTTCGAGCCGGTGGGCGATAACCCCTACCTGGCCGATTTCTACCGCGATATGCACCAGTGGTCCTTCCACTCGCAGATCTTCTTCCTCACCCGCCGCCTGCGCTCACACCGCCAGCTGCTCGACCACCCCACTTCAGCCATCCAGGACCGGTGTGTCTATGAGGATGCTGAAGTCTTCGCCCAAAACCTGTTTTTGCAGGGGTTAATGGATGAGCGCGACTACCTGAGCTACCACGAGCTGTACCGCGTGCTGACCGAATTCCTGCCCCCTCCCGACCTGGTGGTATACCTGCGCGCCTCGGTAGGCACCCTGCAAGAGCGCATCTCACGGCGTGGGCGTGACTATGAACGCACCATCACCTACGAATACCTCGTTCAGCTGAACACGCTGTATGAGGATTGGATCGCCAACTTCAGCCTATGCCCGGTGCTCACCGTCCCTGCTGATACGCTGGATTACGTCGCCCATCCGGGTCACCTCGACCTGGTGGCGCTAAAAGTGGAGGAAAAGCTCACCGGCAAGGAAGAAGTGATCTTCTCCGCAGACGAGCTGGCGAACTCCACATAAATGAGTAGGGGCACAGGGGAGGCATTTGAAGATGGACCTTTTCGGATTCCTCCCCTGGCCCGACTATTAAAACACATCATCACGCCTATCCCCGCTGATTTTCAGGGATGGAGCAGTCATTGCGACCCTGAGCAAGCAGCCTTTACTTGTCGAAGCAATCTTCCTATCCCAAGACAATTCGATAGGCACACCTTGAGTAATTTGATTATTACTGTCCGAAGAAGATAGCTACGTCGGTTAAAGTTCGCCCTCCTCGCAACAAAAAAGTAGGCGCACGATATCTAGTATGATCGTGCCCCTCCATCTTGCGCAAGATATATGATGACATAAGAACTGTAGGGGCGCACCAGTCCGGTCGAAGACCGGAGCGATGCTGCGCCTAAAAAACAGAATCATACCCTCTCCAGCTTCTCGATCATTTCCTCCGCCAGGCTTACAGCTTCCTCCAGCGAACTGGCGTCCATGGAGAACCGGGCACCCGCAGTTTCATACAGCTTCGGTAGGGGTGCCGTCCCACCCAGCGCAAGCGCGCGGCGGTAAGCGGCCACCGCCCCACGCTGGTCTTGCATAGCATTGCGCCACACCTGGAATGCTCCCAGGGATGCCAGGCCATACTCAATATAATAGAAAGGCACCTCGAAAATGTGCGGCTTGCGCTGCCAGCCTGTGACCATGATGTCATCCAGCCCACTCCAGTCAACCCCCACCATGTAGCGCTGAAACAGCTCACCCCACTGCTGGTCACAGTTGTCTGGTTTGGCTGCGGCATCCGGGTGGGTGTATGACCAATGCTGGAAACCATCCACCACCGCCATATATGGCCAAAAGGTTACCGCTTCCTCCAGGTGTTCGATGCGCGCCCGGGCGGCCTCCTTTTCAGAGTAGAAGCCGCCTTCACTTGCCAGCAGGTAGGGCGAGGCTAGCAGCTCCATCCCCATGGAGGCCACCTCGGCGAACTCCATTCCCACCGCCAGCTGGTGGTAATAAGGCAGGTGGGCCTCTTCGAACACATGAAAGGCATGCCCACCCTCGTGGATCAGGGTTTCCACATCCTCGTGGATGCCTACTGCGTTCTCGAAGATGAACGGCAGCCTGGACATATCATAGTTGTTACAGTACGCGCCCGGGGCTTTCCCCTTGCGGTTCTCGAGGTCGAGTAAACCCATGCTGCGCATGGTCTCAAAATACTCCCCCAGCTCCGGGTCAACCCGGTGGAAGATGGCTGAAACCTTGTTCTCCAGCTCTGAGACGGTCTGGTACGGTTTTAATGCCTTCCTATCCAACGGGTCGACGTTCAAATCCCACGGTCGCAGTGAGGACAGGCCCAACTGGCTCTGGCGTTTTTCATATATACGCCGGGCAGCTGGGACGGCCACCTGCTCGATGGCTCTGTGGAAGCCGGCGCAATCTTCGGGCGTGTAATCGAACCGCAAGAGCTCTTGCCAGTGGTAGGCGCGGTAATCCGGGAAGTCTGCATTTACCGCAATCCGGCGTCGGATGTCAAGTAGTATATCCCACAGCCCATTCAGCTTTTGTCTGTCCACCAGCCGGCGCTCCATGCTTAATCGCCATGCTTTCTCCCGTCTGGAACGGTCGGTGCTCAGGAAAGCCGGCTGCAGCTGGGTGATCGTCACCTCTCGACCTTCCCATTCCACCGTCTGTGCCCCGATGATCTCATCGTACTCATTGACCAGTTTCTTCTCTGCATTAAGCAAGGGCAGGTTGCTCTCACGGTAAATCTCTGCTTCGACTCTCATATTACGCAGAGCGATCTCAAACCCTGCTGGATGTAAACCGCTGGCAAGCAGCTTCAGCTTGAGTGCCTGGTTGGCTGCCAATGAGGGTGTCAGGATCTCATCCAGGAAGGTGTTGAAGCGCTCTTTCACTTCAGGGTCGGAGGTATTTAACGTGGTAGCCACCCACAAGCGTGCGAACATTTCGGAGATCAACCGATTCAGGTCCGACCAATCCATCACCCACTGGTCAAGATTGGTCTGGGATAATAGCCGTTTTTCGAGATCGTCGGCGAAGAGTTTGATTTGGCTCCACTTCCATTGCATAAAGATAGCGGGGTCTTTCAGCAGCGTTTTGAACATCATAATTCCTCCCACTTTCGATGGTGACGGGGATCAATTCCCAGTCTTTGCTATATTCGGCAGTATTACTTTTCCCACTCCATGGTATACCAGCGCAGGTAGTCCTCTACATGCGCCTGCCAATATTCCTCTTCATGTTCGCCGACGAACATGTGCCACTCATGGGGGATGTCGAACCTGGTCAGCAACCCCTCCAGCCACTTTGCACCGATGGTGATATCTGGTCGGTCTGCATTACCGATATCCAGATAGACCCGGGGTGCCATCCCTTCGGGGATACTGTTCAGCCACAGGTAGATCGGCTGTACGTCACTGTGGAACACGAAACCGCTGTGCACCCCCACCGCACTGAACAGGTCCCAGTTTGAGAGCCCTATGTGAACCGCCCACGCGCCTCCCCTGGATAATCCACCAATTGCTCGATGAGCACGATCTGGGATGGTGCGGTAGTGCTCATCGATCCATGGGACTAGCGATTGTTCTACGGCTAGACCAAAGTTATCCACATTGGGTTCCGTCCAGACTCTATCCCTGGGCATTACCACGATGAATGGGTTCATATCACCGCTGGCGATCAGCCGGTCCGCGCTCTCAGGGACGCCGAGACGGTCCCATTGGGTATCGGAATAGCTTTGACCGTGGATCAGATAGAGCACGGGGTATGTCCGCTCAGGCTCTTCATTGTAACAGGGCGGAAGATAGATGCGATATACCAGCGGGTCGGGCAATAGCGAAGTTGAAAACTCGAACACCTCCACCTTGCCGCCAGCCTGCATGCAAGCCGTCAGGGTTGGCGTGGGCGTATTGGGCGGCGGGGTGAGGGTGTATGCAGGCGTAGGGGTTGTTGTTGGCGGTCTATCGGTGGGTGCAACCGTGTTTGTTGACGTCACAGTAGCTGTCTTGCTAACTATCGGGGAGGGCAACGCCACCACAATCGTGGGCGTGGGGGTCCCAGTAGGTTGTGCCAGGCCAACCGTCTGGCAGGAGGATAATAAGACCAATAATATGCAGGCAACGACCACTTTTCTCAGCACTTTTCGAGTTTACCACAAGATATCCCGGTAAAATCTACATTTGACCAGCGTGAGTGCGCCTCTGCTGTTTCCTTATTTACTCTTTCACTGGTAAAATTGCACGATATACATGAATATGGAGAAGCGAATGCGAAAGTTTACTTTATTGTTTGTGATGCTTGCGGCTGTTGTGCTGTCGGGATGTCTCCCCCAAACGCAAGCCAGTCCAACGTCCACAGCCACCACGGTTGCCCATCCAGCTCCGACAACCGTTGTAACCGTCCCTGCCCAGACCTCCCTCCTACCAGACTCTGGCTGCACAGTGGTCACCAAAAAACCCACGCCCGGTCCGACCGCAGAAACGATCTACCCGCCCATCACCAGCAGCGATTGGGTCAAAGGTCCCGATTCAGCCAAGGTGACCATCATAGAATATTCCGATTTCCAATGACCCTATTGTGCCCAGCTTGCTCCCGTGATGGAGCAACTCCTCAAAGAATTCCCCAATGACCTGCGCTTTGTTTACCGCCAGTATCCTCTTATCGGTACACCCGAACAACCCTTCCATGATAAAGCTGCCCTTGCTACCCAGGCCTCTGAAGCTGCTGGCAAGCAAGGTAAATTCTGGGAAATGCATGACGTGCTGTTCAACAACCAGGCTGAATGGTCAGCGTTAGCGGTGAGTGATTTCCAGCAATGGCTTATCACCCAGGCTGGCGAGCTCAATCTCGATGTTAGTAAATTCACCACCGATTTAACCAGCCCTGAATTGGTAAATATGGCGCAAAAAGCCTGGGATGACGGCCAAAAAATGAAGCTTCAGGGTACACCTTCTTTATTTATCAACGGTGAGACCTGGCCAGGCAACGTCGCTATGAATGCAGGTAACATTACCTCGGTCATCAAGCTGACGATGCTGGAGGACCGCCAATTTACCCAGTGCCCCCCAATGACGCTCGACCCGACCAAACAATACGTTGCAACCCTGCACACCGAAAAAGGTGACATCGTCATCGAGCTGGCGGCAGATAAAGCTCCGCTGGCGGTGAACAGCTTTATTTTTCTGGCGCGCAATGGCTGGTTCGATAATATCACCTTCCATCGCGTGGTCCCCGGCTTCGTTGCCCAGGCAGGTGACCCAAGCGGTACTGGCTATGGCACACCCGGATATGCATTCAAGAATGAGATTTCTCCCGATTTAACCTTCGACGCTCCTGGAGTGGTCGGCATGGCCAATGCCGGAGCTGACTCAAACGGTAGCCAGTTCTTTATTACATACAACGCCCAACCCTCCCTGGACGGAAAATACACAGTCTTCGGGCATGTGATCCAGGGTATGGACGTGGCAACCAGCCTGACCCCGCGCGATCCATCTCAAAGCGGCGACCTGCCGCCAGGTGATAAGATCCTAAGTGTGAGCATTGAAGAGAAATAATTAACTCCAACCCAGGATCTAGGCGAAACTTCCTGCTCCTGGGGAGTTGAACCAGACTATGACCAATTCATCCGCCTCTGTCACGCCATCCAGACCTACTCCCAACTGGCCATCCATTATCCAGCTGGTGTTTAGCGCGATCGCTGCACTACTCTTGTGGGGAATTGCGGGCATTTTTGCGTTGACCGGCATATCAGAATTCTTCACCAGTGGGACCGGCAGCACCATCTCTCCACAACCTTTCATGGTTGCCGGCAGCCTGGCTTTCGTCGGGGCGTTGGTCGCCCCATCAGCCTGGTACGCCTGGAGGCATCTCGTCCACCCGGAGACCGAACCGGTTTCTCGACCAGAACCCCGCTACTATGGCTTGATCCTCACTGCGGTGGTCCTGGTTGTGGTCGGCGGAGCCTTGCTGCTCGGTAATTGGGCTGCCCAAAATGACCACATCGCCTGGTTCATACTGCCACCGCTAAACATTATCGCTACTGGTCTACCAGCACTATGGGTTATTTATTTTGGTACGCGTGGTCTCCTGCCGAATAAACCCAGGTACACCTGGGGCGTATTTGCCAGCGGGTTGATCTTAGGACCGCTGATCATCCTGGTCCTTGAGCTAATCCTGCTCCTGGTGGTGGGAATCATTGCTGTCTTGTGGATCATGCTAAATCCGTCCCTATCTCCCTATCTCAGCAATCTGACTTTTCCAATGCAAAATGGTGTTCCTGATACACAAGCGATCATCAATCACCTGCTGCCTCTCCTGCTTAACCCGGTGGTCATATTTCTCGGTTTCGCAACTATATCCGTACTTGTCCCTATCATCGAAGAGTCATTAAAACCCCTTGGGGTGTGGTTCCTGTCAGGTCAAAAAATCACCCCTGCCCAGGGCTTTGGTTTTGGGGTCTTGAGCGGTGCTGCATTCGGACTTTTTGAAAACCTGGGGAATACCAGCAGTGCCGGTGCAGGGTGGGCCCTTTTGGCGACATCGCGCATCAGCACCCTTCTATTACACAGCTTCACTGCCGGTTTGGTCGGGTGGGCGCTGGCTTCCGCCTGGACCCAACGACGTTATCTGCGCCTTGGCCTCAGCTTTACCATCGCTGTATCAATCCATGGATTGTGGAATGGGTTAGCCGTCTTGAGTGCTGCCGCCTCCTTGGAAGGGGTGACTTCAGTACCCCTGCCCGCCTGGTTGCCGCAAATTGGAACCCTTGCAACGGTTGGCATATTTACCCTGGGTCTGCTCGTCCTCGTCTCATTTTTCGCTTTCAATTCAGTCTTGCGCCGCAGTGTGATCGCTCCCGCTCCTCCAATGCCTGGAGCGGGTGAGCCTTCCTACGTACCGATTGAACCTCAGCCTGCTATCTTGGACGATGCCTCCCTGCCAGCTACCGATGACATCAGCTCTATTCCCAACCCCCCGAACGATAATCCACCATCATCCGAGACAATCCCCCAAAACCTTCAAACCAGTGAAGATCCTCCCCCCACAACTGATACCCGCCCATGAATATTATCCAACACTTTATCGAAGTCGTTCTCCACCTGGACAAGTATCTTGGTCAAATTATCCAGGACTACGGCATCTGGACCTACTTGTTCCTTTTCATCATTATCTTCATGGAGACGGGCTTCGTGGTCACTCCCTTCCTGCCCGGTGATTCGCTGATCTTCGCTGCCGGTACCTTGGCTGGATTGGGGTACATGAATGTATGGGTCTTATACCTGGTGCTTTGCGGTGCTGCCATCCTGGGCGATACGGTCAATTATTGGGTCGGTCATTTTATCGGTCCACGCGCATTCAGCGGGAACGTTCGCTTCCTCAAAAGAGAGTACATCGACCGGACGCACGAATTTTACGAAAAGCACGGGGGTAAGACCATTATCATTGCCCGGTTTATCCCCATCATCCGCACATTTGCGCCTTTCGTAGCCGGGGTGGGAGCAATGACTTACCCAAAATTCATTACATACAACGTTGTCGGCGGAATGGCATGGGTTGGTTTGTTCCTGTTTGGGGGTTACTTTTTTGGCAACCTGCCATTTGTCCAACAGAATTTTAGCTTTGTCCTCCTGGCCATCATTTTCATATCAATTCTGCCAGCCATCATTGAAATTATTAGCAGTCGTCGGCAAGCCAGGAAGCAAGCCCAACCGCCCATGGGCGACTAAGAGCATTGCACTTTCGGTTTGAGGTAAAATCCAGAGCATGGATCAACGATCCGTGGAATCCTTCCTGTCCCGGCTAGATCTGCCAGCGATCCGCTATTACCAGAGTATTAGCTCAACCAATGATGAAGCTTGGGACTGGGTTGATGCCTCTGCCCCACACCGTGCCCTCGTTATTGCCGAAGAGCAGACCTCGGGACGTGGTCGTGGTCAGCGTCGCTGGGTAACATCACGTGGCAGCGGCTTGGCTCTCAGCCTTATCTTGCGCTCCCCCCCATTGGATCATCAGCTCGTGCAGCTCCTTACCGGCTTGGGTGCCCTGGCAGTCAGCCAGGCGCTCCAAACAAAGTTCTCCCTGCCAGCGCAGGTCAAGTGGCCCAATGACGTTTTGCTTAACCACCGGAAGACTGCCGGTGTTTTGGTTGAAACGCGCTGGGAAGGTGGAGATTTGATTGCTGCCGTTATCGGGATTGGCATTAACATTGCACCTGAGTCTGTCAATCCACTTATTCTTCCACCTGCGGGACTGAATTTCCCTGCTACCTGCGTGGAAAAGGAGCTGGGTCATGCGGTGGACCATTCGGAGCTGCTTTATGCCATCCTCGAAGCTTTTTTCTCCTGGCTCCCTCGCCTTGACTCCCCCGGCTTTATCAAAGCCTGGGAGGACAGCCTGGCTTATAAGGACCAGTGGGTGGAGCTGGTTGTTGATTACCCCGGGCAAGCCTCCCCGCAGGCAGCTGGATCGCCACCGGTCACTTCAGGGAAAGTGATCGGTCTCGCGATGGATGGCTCGTTAAAATTACTTACCCGGTCGGGTGATAGTGTGACCGCACAGGTCGGTGAGCTTCATCTGGTACCAACCGCTGCGCAGGATTGATTTGGAGGCTTTAATATGTTTGAGGATTTCCGCAAGCAAATCGACGACAGCTCATTCTCCGATGATGATCAAGCCGAAGTGTCTCTAGATAAGGATAAGGACACAGGATACTTCCTTGGCATGACACCTGTGCAGCGCTTCATCCTTGCTTTCATGCTGCTGATCATTACCGTCATGGTGGGTGTATTGTTCCTGTTGGTCACATCAAAAGTTGTCCCTCCATCCATGTATTAACCATCCCCGCTTATAGGAATAACCCAGACCCAGTTGTCACCACCTTATAAAGGGGATCAATCACCTTCCTTTACTCCTGCCCGCAGCAGCTCAGCCGTGGAAATCCTCGCCAGGCTGGCGACACAATCCTCACCTTCGAGTGAGATCAACAGGTCGCACCTGGATGTCCGTCCGCCCCGTTTCACATCCTTGACCCGCGTCCGCAGCACTACCCCCGCAGCTGAGATTATCGTTAGCTCATCCACAGGCTGCACCACTCTCGCCGCAGCGATGCTGCCAAGCTCCTTCAAGCTCTTCGGGTCAATGGTTTGCACACCTCCGGTGGCGCGGCCCTTGGGTGGATAATCCGTGAGGGCGGTCCGTTTGCCACTGCCGCCGGTAGTGATCACAAGCAGCTCACCCCCCTCTTCTACCACTTCCATGCTTGCCACATGGTCCCCCGGGGTTAATCCGATCCCATTTACACCGCCGGCAGCCCGTCCCATAGCCCGCACCGAGGCTTCAGAGAAACGCAGAGCTTGCCCATGCTCAGTAACCAAAATGATCTCATCCTCTCCATCGGTCAGCCTGGCCCAACCCAGCTCATCCCCTTCTTCGAGACCGATTCCAATCAACCCGGATGGTCGCACCGCGCTGAACTCTGACAGCTCCACCCGTTTTACTTTCCCATTGCGGGTTGCCATAGTGCAGTATTCGGCTGCGACGAAATCTGGCACCGCCACCGCTGCAGTGATCGTTTCACCGCTACTCATGGAAAGCACATTCACGATGGGGATGCCACGTGCCGTCCGGTCGGCATCCGGGATTTGATAGGCTTTTTCTGAGTACACTTTTCCTTTATCTGAAAAGAAAAGGATGGTATCCAGCGTCCGTGCCGGGAAAAGGAACATCACCTCGTCTTCCTGCTTGGTGGTATGACCGGCAACACCGCGCCCTCCTCGAGACTGAAGTTTAAAACTCTTGGCAGCCACGCGCTTCACGTACCCACGCTGGGTGATGCTGATCAGCACCGCTTCATCGACCACCAGATCTTCTTCCCTGAAGTCTTCCCGGGCTTCGTGGGCAATGCGTGTACGTCTTTTGTCAGCGTATTTCTTTACCAGTTCCGCCAGGTCAATCTTGATCAAATCCAGCACCTTGCGCTGGCTGGCGAGCAGGTCTTCCAGGAAGGCGATCCGCTCAAGGGTTTGCTGCTGTTCGTCCTCGATCTTCTGCCGCTCGAGGGCTGCCAGGCGGCGTAACTGCAGGTCCAATATAGCTTGCGCTTGCAGCTCACTCAGCTTGAAACGCTCCATCAGGCGCACCCTGGCTGCATCGGCATCGGGGCTCTGGCGAATGGTCAGGATAACATCATCCAGATTGGCCAGTGCAATCAGCAAGCCCTCCAGGATGTGCGCCCTCGCCCGAGCCTTATTCAGCTCGAAACGTGATCTCCGCACGATCACTTCCTGCCGGTGATCGATATAGACCTGCAACATGCGTTTGAGAGTAAGCAGCCTGGGTTCACCATCCACCAGTGCCAGCATCTGCACGCCGAAGGTAGACTGCAGCGGGGTGTACTTGTACAGCTGGTTCAATACCTTTGACGGTTGGGCACCCCGCCTGAGCTCAATAATGATGCTCATCCCACGCCGGTCAAATTCGTCACGTAGATCGGAAATATCGCTTAACTTTCCCTCACGCGCCAGCTCAGCGATCCTTTCCAGCAGGCTGGATTTATTGAGCAGGTAGGGGATCTCCGTGATCACGATGCGCTGCCTGCCTCCGTTCATGTCCTCGATGTGCGCCTGCCCTCTCAGCACAATACGTCCCCGCCCGGTATTGTAAGCCTGGTGGATGCCCTCGCTGCCCACGATCACCCCCCCTGTAGGGAAGTCGGGGCCGGGTATCAGCTTGATCAACTCATCATTGGTGATCTCTTCCATCCGCTCGCTATTGTCGATCAGATAAGTAATTGCTGCCACAAGCTCGCCCAGGTTATGCGGTGGGATATTGGTTGCCATTCCTACTGCGATACCAGAAGAGCCGTTGAGCAGCAGGTTGGGCAGCCTCGCCGGCAGCACGGCTGGTTCCTTGAGTGTGGCATCGAAGTTGTCGATAAAGTCAACTGTCTCCTGTTCGATATCCGCCAGCATCTCTTCCGCCATCCTGGAAAGGCGCGCCTCGGTATACCGCATCGCTGCGGGAGCATCCCCATCGACTGAACCGAAGTTGCCCTGTCCGTCCACCAGCAGATAGCGCATTGAAAAATCCTGCGCCATGCGCGCCATCGATTCGTACACCGCAGCATCTCCGTGAGGGTGGTACTTGCCTAACACCTCCCCGACGATGCGGGCGGATTTTTTGTACGCTGTTCCGGCACCGATACCCATGTCATGCATGGCAAACAGGATGCGCCGGTGCACCGGTTTCATTCCATCGCGGGCATCTGGTAATGCCCGTGCAACAATCACGCTCATCGCATAATCCAGATAAGCCGATCGCATTTGCTGGTCAATATCCACTTGTTCAATGTTTCCGATTTCCATCAAAACCTCAATCTATCAGCTTGACTTGAATGATCGTGCTGCCGCCAAATCTGATCATATCCTGTATTGTCACAACCAGAGGTGCATTTACCTGGCCCACCCGATAACAAAAAAGATGTGTCCGCCTGAAGGCGCACACATCTGAATTATAAACGAAATAATTCGCCTTGCTACCAGCCTAAATAACGGTCGATCGAAGCTGCAGCTTTGCGTCCTGCCACCATGGCTGTCACCACCAGGTGCGGACCAGTCACCATATCGCCTCCACCGAATATACCCCGTCGGTGGGTGGCGCCCGTATTTTCATCCGTCATCAGTAAGCCAGAGTTGTGCGTTTGAATCCCGGGGGTGGTTTCTCCAATCATCGGATCAGGCTTGTATCCGATCGCCATGACGGCAGTGTCTGCTTCGATGATGAAATCTGAGCCTTCGACCCTGGAGAATGTTCGCCGTCCATTTTCATCCGGGTCGCCCAGCTGGGTGCGGACGCACTCAATCTGCGCCAGGCGTCCATTCGCCCCGGCAATAAAACGCACCGGTTGGGTCAGATAGTGATACTTGGCTCCCTCCTCAATTGCCATCTTGCGGTCCTTATAACCGCCGGGCATCTCCGCTTCACTACGTCTGTATAGGCAGGTAACTTCTTCAGCATCCATACGCAGGGCTGTCCGCAGGCAGTCCGATGAAGTATCCCCTCCACCGATAACCACCACCTTCTTCCCCACTTCGGGGCGTGAACACATCTCGTGCGGCAGTAAATCCATGTCCACATTGGCCCGGATGAGGAAATCTGTCGCCTTGTAGATTCCCGGCAAATGTTCACCCGGGATGTCCATGCTTGCATCCACAGTTGTACCCACCCCTAAAAACACGGCATTATAACCACCGGTAAACAGCTTATCCACGGTGATTTTGGGTCCGATATAGGTATTACCCACGAATGTCACCCCGGCTTTTAATAGGTCATCCCAGATATCGAACACCACCCTTTTGGGCAGCTTAAAATTGGGGATACCATAGATCAACAGGCCTCCAGGCGCCGGTCGGGCATCGAATATCGTTACCCAATGACCACACCCTACCAACTGCTTGGCACATGCCAGCCCTGCTGGTCCCGCACCAATAATTGCCACTTTTTTACCGGTAAATTTACCAACTGGTATCGTGACACCCACGTTACGCCGTTCGTAGTGTGTTGCAAAGGCTTCCAAGACCCCTGTGGGTACGGGCACCTCGCCTTTCTTGCCCCGCACGCACGAACCTTCGCACAGTTTTTCTTGGGGGCAGATCCTCCCACACACCTCAGGCAGGCTGCTGGTTTGCCGGTAAACACTGGCGGCTTGTTGGAACTCACCCTGTTCGATCAGCCACATGGCATAGGAGATATCATTTTTTGCCGGGCATGTCTTTTGGCAGGGAGCAGGGTCGGGGCAGTGGATGCAGCGGCTGGCTTCAAATTTTGCCCATTCCTCATCGATGCGGATGATGGCCTCATCCCAATCTTTCACCCGCTCTGCTGCTGGCCGCGTGGGCAGCCCACGCGAAGGGATAGCCATCCGTGACCTGCGGTCTACACTCGAAAAATCCCTGGGAATATCCATGAAATTTTCTCCTCGGAAATGAATTCTATCCTGCTTCTCCTGATCGGAGAACGCCACATGGAGAATAATTAAAAGGAACTAACCTAGATAGGCATCGATGGTATAACCGGCTTTACGTCCGGCGACCATCGCAGTCACCACCGTATCTGGACCAGTGACTACATCGCCGCCCGTAAATACACCGAACCGGCTGGTCGCTCCGGTTTCGCGGTCGGCGATAATCATGCCCCATTTTTGTGTTTTTAAACCTGGTGTTGTTGCAGTAATAATTGGGTCGGGGTAATAGCCCATGGCGATGATGGCTGTGTCAGCGTCGATGATGATATTTGAGCCTTCTACTGGGGCCGGGTGACGCTGTCCGGTTTCGTCAGGATCCCCAACAACAATTTTCACACAATCGATCCACGCCAATTCCCCATCCGGTCCAGGGATCAGTCTCACCGGTTGGGTCAGGTACTCAAAATTGGCACCTTCCTCGACAGCCAACATTCTATCTCTGGCTCTCCCAGGGATCTCATTTTGAGTATAACGATACAGGCAAGTCACCTCTTCTGCACCCAGGCGCAAGGCGGTGCGGGCACAATCGGTTGCCGGGTCACCCCCTCCAATCACCACTACTCTCCTCCCCACTTCAGGGTTCATGCGCAGCCTCGGAGGCAGGTGACTTTTATCAGCATTTGCCCTGATCAAGAATTCAGTAGCTTTATAAACACCAGGCAGGTTTTCACCGGTGATTTCCAACGGGGCGTCAATACCACTTCCCACCCCCAGGAACACGGCTTCATACCCATCAGTGAACAGGTCATTGACCGTCTTCTTCTTCTTTCCGATGTATATGTTCCCGACAAAAGTAACCCCGGCTTGTTTTAAATCTCCCCATATATCTGAAATCAGGGTATGGGGCAGCTTGAAATTGGGGAACCCGTAGGTCAGCGCCCCACCGGGATAAGAGCGCGTATCATAAATCGTCACCCAGTGACCCATCCGCACCAATATATCCGCACACGCCAATCCGGATGGACCAGCACCAACAATCGCTACTTTCCGTCCGGTGAGTGCTCCTGGCGAGACGGTCACACCCTTTTCCCTCCGCTCGTACTCGCAAGTAAACGACTCTAAAACACCCACGAGCACAGGGTCGCCGATTTTGTTTAAAACGCAAGCGCCCTCACAAAGTTTTTCCTGTGGACATACCCGCCCGCAAATTTCTGGCAGGAAGTTGGTTTTTCGAAATACACTGGCAGCTTCGAGAAAATTACCCTGCTCAATTAGATACAGTCCGTTTGAGATATCACTTCCTGCCGGGCAGGCGCGCCTGCAAGGTGCCATCTCGTTGCAGTGGATGCAGCGGCTGGCTTCATATTTTGCCCATTCCCCATCCAGGGGTGCGCGAGCTTCATGAAAGTCCTTTACGCGGTCGTCTGCTGCTCTGGTTGGCAGTCCACGGGAAGGTAAATGGATACGGGCTTTTCGATCGATCGATGAGAAATCCGGCTGGGAATCCGTCTGTACCCTCACTTGCTGTGCAGATAACGGTCAATCGCAGCGGCTGACTTGCGCCCAGCTACCATTGCAGTCACCACTAGGTCTGGTCCGGTGACGTCATCCCCACCCGCGTACACACCCGGGCGCGAGGTCGCTCCTGTTTCGTGATCGGCAATGATCAACCCGTACTTTTGGGTCTTTAGCTCCGGGGTGGTATCACCAATAATTGGGTTCGGCCAATACCCCAGGGCCAATACCGCGGTATCAGCTTCAACGATAAAATTGGATCCCTCGATCGGGACGGGTTTGCGGCGTCCCTTCGCATCCGGCTCACCCAGCTCCATTCGGATGCACTCAATCTTCGCCAGGTGTCCCTGCTCATCGGCGATAAATTTTACCGGTTGGGTCAGGAATTGGTAATGTGCGCCTTCCTCCAATGCCAGCTCGCGGTCTTTCAGTCCACCTGGCATCTCTTTGATCGTGCGGCGGTATAGGCAGGTCACCTCTTCAGCTCCAAGGCGCAGAGCAGTGCGCAGGCAGTCGGAGGCAGTATCACCACCGCCGATGACGACTACCTTCTTCCCAATCTCCGGGCGTGAGCGCCATTCGATAGGTAATAATTCCATATCTACATTGCTGCGCGCTAGGAATTCTGTGGCTTTGTACACCCCGGGCAGGTCTTCCCCGGGCACTTCCATGGGTGCATCGACGTTGGAACCTACTCCGATGAAAACTGCATCGAAGCCCTTATCAAACAGGTCATCAATGGTGATATCCTTACCCACATAGGTGTTAAAGGAGAACTTCGCACCGGCAGCTTGCATATCGCCTACACGGCAAAAGACGATCTCTTTGGGGATTTTAAACGGTGGGATGCCGTATACCAGCAAACCGCCAGGGGCAGGCTTGGACTCGATCACGGTCACATCATGACCCCTTTGCAGCAGTTGCTCGGTACATGCCAGTCCAGCTGGACCGGCACCGATGATCGCCACCTTCTTCCCCGATGGTTCTCCAACCTGCACTTTCACACCGACAGTTCGCCGCTCGTAGCACGTAACGTATGCCTCAAGAGGTCCGGTCAATACGGAGGCATGAGACTTGATATGCGAGCACGATCCCTGGCAAAGTTGCTCCTGTGGGCACACCCGTCCACAAATCTCGGGCAAGCTGCTCGTTTGGCGGTAAAGCTTGGCGGCTTCCAGGAATTCTCCTTGTTCGATTAGCCACATGGCAGAAGGGATGTCATTGTGTGCTGGACAGGCCTCAGCACAAGGTGCAGGATCTGGGCAGTGCACACAGCGTGAAGCCTCGAACATAGCCTCCTCAGGTGACATCGGGATGCAAATATCATCAAAATCGCACACCCTCTGATCTACCGGCCGGTGATTGATATCGAGGCTCGGCAGGCGTGCCCGCGCCTTTCGATCGATTGCCAATGATTCACCTGAGATTTTTTCCATCCAATACCTCCTGCACCAATCCTGTTTTCATATTATCGGGGATAAAGGTAAAATTTTAGTCCCTATTGTCATATAATTTTGTGACGGTTGTCACATGTAAACTGGTAAGATTCTTGCAAGATTATAATTATGCACTCAGTCGCTTTGGGTTATGATTGGCACTTCAACCTAACACATAAAAGATCTAAACAAATTTTCCTTCCCGGTCGTGTACCGGTGAGAGGATGGATATAACATGAAAAAAGTTGCTATCACATTAATCGTCATCCTGGCCATTGTCGCCATCGGCTATTTTGGGTACCAGATAATTCAAAACAGGCGCCAGGCAAATAATATCAGCAGCCTGCAGACCGTCACCGCCAACCAGGGCAGCCTGACCGCTACGGTTGGGGCAACGGGTACCGTCCGCCCGGACCAAACTGCAATGATCGCATGGCAGACCACCGGAGATGTTGATCAGGTCCCCGTACAGACCGGGCAGGTGATTTCGGCAGGCCAGACCCTTGCCAGTCTGAGCCAACCTTCCTTGCCCCAAACGGTGATCCTGGCCCAATCGGACCTGATCACCGCCAACCGCCAGCTGAACGACCTTCAGAACAGTCAAAGCGCAGCTCAACAAGCACTTCAGGACCTTAATCACAGTCAGCAGGCAGTATATGATGCCCAACGCGCCCTGGTCAGGTTCGACCAGAAACCCTACAAAGACGACCTGGACCGCGCTAAAAATGATGTCGTGGATAAAAAAGATGCCCTCGACCAGGCACAAAAAGATTTCGACCCTTACAAGGACTGGGACCCAACCAATACCACCCGCCAGAACTTCGAGCAGCGCCTGACGGATGCCCAGATTGCTTATGACGAAGCAGTCCGCAAGGTGAACGAGCTCGAGCTGCAGCAGCAGACTGCCCAGGCAAATTTGGATGCAGCCAACGCCGCCCTGGCCGATGCGCAGCGCGGCTATGATAAAGTGAAGAACGGTCCCAACCCCGATGACATCACGGTGTTGCAAAACCGCATTACCGCCGCCCAGGCGACCATCGATATGGCGAAATTGACCGCCCCATTTGCGGGCACAATTACCGAAGTGGATATCATGCCCGGCGATCAGGTTTCTCCAGGCACGATAGCCTTCCGCCTGGACAACCTGGCACGGCTGCTGGTGGACGTGAAGCTTTCGGAAGTGGATATTAATAGTATCAAGGTAGGTCAGCCGGTCACACTGAGCTTCGATGCCATCCAGGATAAGCAGTACCAGGGCGTTGTCAGCCAGGTTGCCCCGGTAGGAGACGTTATCCAGGGTGTAGTCAATTTCGATGTAACCGTCGAGTTGACCGATGCCGACCAGGATGTAAAGCCCGGCATGACCTCTGCGGTGAACATCATCGTGGACCAGATCACAGATGCGCTTCTTGTGCCCAACCGCGCCGTCAGGGTGGTGAATGGGAAGCAGGTGGTTTACATCCTGAATAATGGCCAGCTGGTTGAAACTCCAGTCACCTTGGGAGCTTCATCTGACAACCAGAGCCAGGTGACCAGTGGTAACTTGCAGGTGGGCGACCAGATTGTGCTCAATCCTCCCCAGGATTTATTCAGTTTGAGCGGTCCATTCGGCTCGGGAAGGTGATCATGACCGATTCCAGCGTCAATTCCAGCCGTGAGGTTAATCCTTCCAACGGTTGGGTCATTCAAGCCGAAAACCTGACCAAGGTCTATAAAATGGGTGAAGTGGAAGTCCACGCGCTCAATGGTCTTTCATTAAAAATTGCCCGAGGGGAGGTTGTTTCCATCATGGGTCCCTCCGGTTCTGGGAAGTCCACCCTGATGAACATCATTGGCTGCCTCGACCGGCCGTCCTCCGGTGAATATATCCTGGATGGGGAGACAGTTTCCAGGTTGAGCAATGACCAGCTGGCAACGATCCGCAACCGGAAGGTTGGATTCGTCTTTCAAAGCTTCAACCTGCTTTCACGTGCTACTGCCCTGGCAAACGTGGAGCTCCCCTTGCGTTATTCCAACCTCGCTAAAGGCAGGAGTGAGAAAGCACGCCTGGCGCTCGAATCAGTCGGGCTGTCTGACCGGGTGCACCACCGTCCCAACGAGCTTTCGGGTGGGCAGCAGCAGCGGGTTGCAATTGCCCGTGCTCTGGTAAATGATCCCGCCATTATCCTGGCGGATGAGCCAACCGGGAACCTGGATACCAAGTCAGGTCTTGAGATTTTGGAGCTCCTACTCAAGCTTAATCGGGAACATGGTACCACACTCATTATCGTAACTCATGCCTCCGATATCGCCGCTCAATCACAGCGCGTCATCCGCATCCGCGATGGTGTGGTGGAGGAGGCGCAATGAACGTATGGCAGGCTGTTCTCGAAGCATTTGAAAGCCTCTCCGCCAACAAGCTGCGCGCCGGGCTTACCATCCTGGGTATCGTGATCGGGGTGGGTGCCGTTATTGCCATGGTCTCCATTGGTCGAGGGGCGCAAGCCACGATCACTGAATCGATCAATGGCATAGGCACCAACCTGGTATTCGTGTTCCGCGGCGGTTCGGAGGATGTTCGCAACCCAAAGCCGATCACCCTGGAAGATGCTGCTGCCATCGCTGATCCTTTCCAGGCACCTTCGGTCATGGCGGTCGCCCCCGTTGTCCAGGATACCGGCAAGGTCACCTTTGGGCGCGAAAGCACCACCACCAGCATCACCGGAGTGACCCCTGATTATGCCAGTGTGCGTAAATACAACCTGACCGAGGGTGAGTTCATCAACCAGGAACAGATGTTGGGTCAGGCTTCAGTCGTCTTGCTCGGATCGGAAGTCGCCGACAAGCTCTTTGGGCGACAGCTTGGTCTGGTGGGTGAAACCGTGCGCGTCGAAGGTCAGCCGTTTCGTGTGATTGGTGTACTCGAGGCTAAGGGCGGTTCAGGTTTCTCCAATGCAGATAACCAGGTAATGGTACCCTTTTCCACTGCCCAGGAAAGGCTGATCCACCATAACACATCCGACCAGGTGGATTTGCTCCTGGTGGAAGCCGTCAGCCCGAAGGATGTACCAGCTGCCAGTGAAGAAGTTGCCCAGATCCTACGCACCCGTCACCGCACTGCCATTGGTGCAGATGATTTCACCATCCTGACCCAACAGGACTTCCTCTCCACAGCCAGCACTATCACCAACGTATTGACCATCTTCCTCGGTGGTGTTGCCGCCATCTCCCTGCTGGTGGGCGGGATTGGGATCATGAACATCATGCTCGTATCGGTGACTGAACGCACCCGCGAGATTGGGCTGCGTAAGGCGGTAGGGGCTCACAAGGCAGATATTATGGTCCAGTTCCTGGCTGAATCGGCAGTGCTCAGCTTGGTTGGTGGTGTGATCGGCATCATCCTCGGTTACAGCATCGCCATTATTGTGTCGCAGATCGCCAAAGCCAATAATGCCGCCATCACCCCCTCGATTGGGATCGATATTATCCTGATCGCTACCCTGTTCTCCACTGCAGTGGGACTGTTCTTCGGCCTGTACCCTGCCAACCGGGCCGCCAACCTCGAGCCGGTTGAGGCGTTGCGTTACGAATGAGCCTGATCAGCCAGCCGACCTCTCGATGGCAGATTTCATCCGTTCGAGTGCTAGGGTCAGCAGCACCCAGGTGCAGGCGTAATTGAGCCTGACGAACCCATCTCCGCCGCAGCCAAAAGTAGCCCCATCGTTAAGTCCAACTCGGGCTTCCTTCAGGAAGAACGCACACGCGTCCCCCTGAATGCCAGAATTTCGGCAGTCCAGCCACGCCAGGTAGGTGCCTTCCGGTTTGACCATCTGCAGCATGGGCAGCTGATCGCGCACATAATCAAACAGGTAATCCCGGTTGCCTTCCAGGTAGTGCAGCACCTGATCCAGCCATTCCTGCCCATCCCGGTAAGCTGCCAGCGCGGCGGTCAGCCCGATCAGGTTAACCCACATCACCAGCCCCTTCATGGATTGTTCCAGCCTCTTCCGCAGCTCTTGGTTCTGCACGATGGCGAAGCTGCATTGCAGCCCGGCAATATTAAAGGTCTTGGTGGGCGACATCAGGGTGATTGTATTCTGGGCGATCTCTTTATCCAGTGATGCGATGGGGATGTGTTTCCTCCCTTTGTACACAAGGTCGCAGTGAATCTCATCTGAGCAGATAATCACGTCATGACGCAGGCATAAATCTGCCATGCGCTCCAGCTCATCCTTACGGAACACCCTTCCCACCGGGTTATGCGGGTTGCACAGCATAAACATCTTCGTCCGCGTGGTCAGACCTGCCTCGAACGCTTCCCAATCGATCTCATAGTGACCATCACTGCGCCGTTCCAGCTCGGCATCAGTGCGTTCCATCCCAGCATTTTGGGGCGTGGTGAGGAATGGTGGATAAACGGGCGTCTGAACCAGTACATTCCCGCCGGGTTCTGCTACTGCCTGGCACGCCAGGTTCAAACCTGTGATCACTCCTGGGAGAAAGAGCAGATCATCCGGTGAGATCTGCCAATCGTATCGATTGAACATCCGCTCCACCAGCACCTGGCGCAGCTCTGCAAGCAGGCACAGGCTGCCGTGAGTATCTGGGTATCCATACACCCCGTGCTCGATGCGCATGCGTAAGGCACGCTGAATGGGCTCAGCGGCAGTGTAATCCATATCTGCAACCCATAATGGAAGCACATCTTCTTGATACTTGTTCCACTTGACACTGTCCGTGGGTCGGCGGTCTGGCACGTGATCGAAATCGTATCTCATCGTTGCTGCTCCTGAGGACGCCCTTTGCCCGAATTCGCGATAAATTCTAAGCCGTGATATCGGCTTTCCATATTTTCTCGGTTATTCAGCCGGTTGAGGCGATCCTGTTTTTCTCATCCCAGTGTAATAGATTTACGCAATACCCACCTCTATAAGAGCCCGATGACGATTGCAAACCAGAAAACTGTTTATCGCAATTAATCATGCATCTAGTTTAACACAATCCCTTATTTTTAACCTCATCAAAAGTGTCCATCTTCATATTTTCGACCGACAAACCTCCTCCTGCAATCGCCTTCTCCCCTTTTGGTGTAAAATTGAATTAACCATATTCCCAGTAGCTCACATTCTAAGGAGGTATTCTATGACAACCTGGAAGGTCCTTATCACAGATGGCCTCTCAGATAAGGGTATATCCATCTTAAGCTCTGCAGCGCAGGTGGATAACAAGCCCGATATATCTGCCGATGACCTGCTTAAAGTTGCAGGCGAGTATGACGCCTTGGTGGTGCGCGGCCGGACCAAGGTTACTCCGGCAGTTTTCGAGGCTGCCAGCCGGCTCAAGGCTGTGGGGCGCGCCGGCGTCGGCGTGGATAATATCGACCTGACCGCTGCTCGCAGCCATGGAGTGACAGTGGTGAACGCCCCCAAGTCCACCTCCCTGGCGGTGGCAGAGCTGGCGGTGGGGATGATGTTCGCCCTGGCACGCATGATCCCCAAGGCTGATGGTACCATGAAGCAGGGTCTATGGATCAAGAAGCAGCTTGAAGGCATTGAGCTGACCGGCAAGACCCTCGGTATCGTCGGAATGGGTAACATTGGCACGGCCCTTGCCACAAGGGCAGCTGGGCTGGGGATGAACGTCATCGGGTATGATACCCTCGTCGCTGCGGATGAAATCATGAAGCGTGGTGCTGAGCCTGTGTCATTGCCGCAGCTGTACGCCAAAGCTGACTTCATCTCATTCCATCTTCCGCTTACGCCCGAATCGAGGGGCATGGTGAATGGGCAGGTCTTTGCCCAGATGAAACGCGGCGTACGCATCATCGATGCTGCGCGTGGTGGGATCATCGACGAGACTGCCCTGCTGGCAGCCCTCGAATTGGGGCAGGTGGCAGCTGCCGCCTTGGACGTCTTCACTGCTGAGCCCCCCGGGCTTACCGCCCTGGTCGCCCACCCCAACGTGGTCGCCACGCCGCACATCGGGGCACAGACCGAGGAAGCACAGGACCGCGCTGCTGAAGATATCGCCTCCGAGGTGCTCAACGCCCTGCGGGGTGATCCCCTGCGCTGGAAGATCGTCTGATGTTCCGATTTAAGGTTCTTTATAACCGGGACTGACAATCCCGGCCTCCTCGATAATGCGGACGTAGTCCGATACGTTGTTATAATGGACTTCTCCACCCACCATATGCTAAATCTTTAACAAATAAGGACCTCTATGCCACCCGAACAACAACTTCAAGAATTGAAAACCCGCTTAGCCGAAATCTTTGACATTAACCGTGCCTCCGCCCTGCTGGGCTGGGACCAACAAACCTATATGCCACCCGGCGGTGCGGTGAACCGTGGCCAGCAGCTTGCCACCCTGCAGCAAATTGCCCACACCAAGTTCGTTTCTGATGAGATCGGCAGGCTGCTGGATGACCTACAACCGTATGTTTCGCAGCTTGATCCCGATTCATTCGATGCCCGTCTGGTGAAGGTGACCCGGCACAACTATGATAAAGAGGTCAAGGTACCGGTCGAGTGGGTAATGGAATTTTCACAAATTACCACCGAGGCCTATTCAGCCTGGGGAAAAGCGCGCGCCGAGAACGATTTCCCCTCATTCCAACCTTACCTGGAAAAAATCCTCGACCTTATTCACCGTTATGCCGGATTATTTGCTCCCTTCGACCACGTGTATGACCCATTGGTCGATATCTTCGAGCCTGGCCTCAAGACGGCGGATATAAAAGCAATTTTCAATACCCTGCGTCCTCAGCAGGTGGAGCTGATCAGGAAAATCGCCAGCCGCCCACAGGTTGACAACTCCTTCATGCACTTCAAATACGATGAGCAGAAGCAGTGGGACTTTGGCGTGGAGCTTATCACCAAGATGGGTTATGACTGGCAACACGGCCGGCAAGACAAGACCTTGCACCCATTCTCGACCAGCTTCGGACTGGGGGATGTGCGTATTACTACCCGCGTCTACCCTGATTTCCTGGCACCCGCTCTGTTCGGCACCTTGCACGAGACCGGCCACGCCATGTACGAGCTGGGATCCGACCCCTCACTCGACCGCACCCCTCTGCTCGGTGGTAACTCTTCAGGTATCCACGAGTCCCAATCACGCATGTGGGAGAATCTGGTCGGGCGCTCCCTGCCCTTCTGGCAGCACTTCTACCCCCGCCTGCAGGAATATTTCCCCTCCCAGCTGGGCAGCCTGCCGTTGGAAGCTTTCTATAAAGGCATTAACAAGGTACAGCCTTCACTCATCCGAGTGGAAGCCGATGAAGCCACATACAACCTGCACATCATGCTGCGCATGGAGTTGGAGATGGCGCTAATGGAAGGCACCCTGGCGGTCAAAGACCTGCCAGAAGCCTGGAACAGTCGCTTCCAAGAATACCTGGGTATCACGCCTCCCGATAATGCCAATGGTGTATTGCAGGATGTGCACTGGTCGGGCGGGATGATCGGCTACTTCCCAAGCTACGCCCTGGGTAACCTGATCGCCGCCCAGCTCTGGGATCTGCTCAACAAGGATATCCCCGACCTACCCGAGCAGATCCGCCGCGGAGAGTTCGCACCCTGGCTTGCATGGCTGCGCGAGAAGATCCACAGACACGGCAGCAAGTTCGAGCCGCAGGAGCTCATCCAGCGCGTGACCGGCACGAAGATTGACCCTGCGCCATATATACGCTACCTGACTAAAAAGTACAGCGATATCTACGGCTTGTGAACTCCTTTGTGAGAGGACGAGACACCATCCACACAACTTTGTGCGAAATATGAGAAGAATTGCTCTCTTCCTCTTCGCCATTTTCATGATTATGTTGGGGGTGGGCTGTACTAACGCTCCCAGCACGCCCATCCCCACGCATCTGCCTCTGAACTATATTCCCACCGTTGTCCAGCTCACCGTCAATGCTGCACAAACTGCCACGTCATCTGCAACCGCGACCCTGGTGAATACCCCGGCAGACTTTCCACCCGTCTCTCCCACCCATTCACCACAGGGCGGATCTACCCAGGTGCAAGCCACCCCCACGCCTCTTGCGAATCAGCAGACGCCCACTTTGAGCCCTACCCCAAGCGCCACGAGCACACCTGACCTGAGCGCGACCGCCACCCCTCGCTCGACGCGCACACCCACAGTCACCCGCACACCCGTCAACCCTGCTGCAGGCGTGCAGATCAACTCGCCAGGACCCATGTCAAGAGTGGTCTCACCACTCGAGCTGACCGGCAACATTCACACCGAAGCCTCGGGTAATTACCGCATCGAGCTGTGGATCGAGCCGTTCCAGCCGGGGGGTGAGCCGCGCCTGCTGTTCCGCGAGGTGCAGAGGATCATCAGTAATCCCATTGACTGGTTATACCTGGAACAGCCGATCCAGTTCGAGCTGACCAGGGTGTCTGAGTTTAGTCAGCTTCGTATCAGCGTGTATGACCCATTAGGACGTGCAGTTTCGATCAACTCGGTCGACTTGATCCTGCTCTCGATGGGGTCAAGTGCCATTACGCCCCCCTCTCAGAAGACCGAGCCTATCGTGATCCGCCAGCCCACCCTGAACCAGCTTATCGTGGGTGGCAAATTGATCGTCAGCGGGATCGTCAATCCCACCGAGGACGTGATGCTGGTGCAATTGGTGACTGCCGATGGGAAGGTGGTCGGCTACAAGGAGGTGTTCGTCACCGCCTCACCCGATGGCTCGTACGTGCCCTACACTGTCGAAGTGCCCTACCAGGTTGAGACGCCCACCTGGGTAAGGCTGCAAGTCAGCGAGAGCGGTACCCGCATAACCGGTATAGATCACCTCACCAGTGTCCTGGTGCTATTAAGTCCCTAATTGATTTACGACTACCAGCCATAATTAGGCCACATTTTTGGGGCGGGGAAGGTTCGAAGACTCGCCCATTTTAGATGTAGGGAGGGTCTTAGACCCTCCCATTTCTATAATGGATTCTCGCCGCTGTACCCTTATCAATACATACGAGATCGGATATACCTGAAATCTTAATCAGGGAAATATATCCTTCCACTAACCCGAACGTGTCTGAATTGAGACACTCGTAAGGCTTCCCCCAACAAAAAGCCGGTGGATAATCCCACGACGCTCTGGGTTATCCACCGGCACATTTTCGACCTCAATCCCTATACTAGTTTACATTAGTTGGACGTAATCTGAAACACCATACCAATACCAGTTTAACTGATATCGGTTTATTCGACCGTAGTTTCCGTGGCTGTCTGGGCCTGGTCCAAGGCCTCTTCTGATACTTCGTGTGTTTCCGGTTTCCCGCCCAGCTCGGCGAGCTTGGCGGATACACCAGCCGCTTCGCCAGCCTCTGCCAGGATGCCTACTGCCGCTTTACCCCCATCCAGCTCGCGGCCAATCCTGGCGATATCTTCCTTCGACAGTCCCAGTCCTTTATGGAAGAAAGCACCCAAGATACCACCGGCTACCGTACCACCCAACACGGTCACACCGCCCGAGAGGACACCTGCCAGGGCACCCAGGACTGCGAATGTACCGGTCTTTTTCTGGCCCAGTTTATGGGTTTTAACTTTACCTTTATCGTCCTTGACCAGCACGCCGATCGCACCCAGCTTGACATCTTTGCTTGCTTTGTCCCACGCTTTGATATTATTCACTGCTGAATCAGCAGCGCCTTCATTTGCAAAGAAAGCTAGTATTAATTGTTTTTTAGCCATATCTGTATATCCTTATAGAATAGTTATATGTCATACTTGATCACAATTTTTCTACGATTAACGCGTCGGGGAACCGTTTCCAAATCATTTTTCTAGTTCAGACATCTTCTGTAGCTTAAACAGGTGGTATTTCCACGACCCCAGGTCGACGTACAGGCCGTCGTCACGCATCTCGTCGCCGCTTCTGTCATAAGACTCACCTGATAAAAGGTCGTTGAGGTGCCAGGTCTTACCTCTCAGTTCATCCCACGGTAAATGCACACGCCCCTGCACAGGTCCGTCAGAGTAATTAACGACAATAAGATAGCGCTCACCTTCCAAGCCCCAGCACCAGGCCAATGTATTTATGCAGCTCTGGTTGTCTGGCCAGCCGGATCGCTCGCATAGTTGCCATTCACCGTTCCGGAAGACGTTCTGATTGGTCGCTTTCAAGCAGTCGGTTGTAAAAGTCTACCAGGTCAGGGTCGACCGGCTCTGCCGGGCGTCGGCCCAGGAACACGGGCAGCCTTACCTTCCTGCCCTCAAACTGTCCCTCATGCAAGAGCTTTGCCCCGGTGAGTGTGAGCATCGCCACAGCTGCGGCACGCTCTTTCTCACCCGGAAATGCAGCGGCAGCCCGGGGTTCATCATGGTTCTCCAGGAAACGTACCATGCCACGCTGGTAAGCAGGATCTGCCAGGAGGTGCAGACGTACACTTTCGGCGTCCGCGTGTTCCATCCGGTCATACAGTTTCTTATCGTAGCAGTAGTTAAAACCCTTTTGTTGAAGCTCCCACTCCAGGTCCCAGTAGGCTTCTGCGATGAACCTGAACTCCGCATAGCCGCCCTTGATCGCGCTTATAACCGCCGTCCAGTACTCGCTCACCGGCCTGTCTCCTGCCCGTCTCCCCCAGGTGCGCTCGAAGATATTGTTCAGCATGAGCATCGCCATGTCACAGCGGATACCATCACACTGTCCAGCGATCTCCGAGATCGTCTCGATAACCGCCTGCCGCAGTCCCGGCTGAAAGGCATTGAGCTGGAGCACATCCGCCCACGCTGGGAAGTAGGGATCCCGTCCCCGGGCGAATACTGTCCCACCGATTTCGATGAAAGACGCCGGATCGTTTCTCGCCTCATCGGCTAAGCCCTGGATGAAGAATTCGGGGTGATCGCTCACCCAGGGATGATCGGGAGCAACGTGGTTGGGCACAAAGTCGAGGATAAGCCGCAGACCACGCTCAGCCAGCTTTACCCGCGCTGCAGTCAACCCGAGTTCTCCGCCTAAGTGGTTGTCTACTCCATATCGGCGCACGCAATACGGTGAGCCAACGTTATCCTCCACCACAAAGTCAGGCAGGGCGCGCTTGAAATCCTCGATGTTCCCTTTGTTTTGCATTGAGACCGCGATCCCAGCTGGGCTCCGCTCCCACACCCCCATGAACCATACGGCGTCAAAGCCAAACGAGGCAATCTGATCCCACTCCTCATCCGGCACCGATGCCAGGGTCACCGACTGGTCATACTTTTTACTGAGCTCGTCCAGCCAGACCCAGGTGTTGATCTCGTAAATAACAGGATTCGTCGGCCAGGGTTTCATCCCTTCGACCCCCTGGCTTTCGAGGCACCTTTCACAAAGCCGCCTTGTTTACCTGCCTCCAGGTACCGCTTGGGATCTAGCAAACCATAGAGCTGGATCGTCTTTGCCACGAGCCCGGTCCAGCCGGTCTGGTGGCTGGCGCCGAGCCCGGCACCATTATCTCCATGGAAGTATTCATAAAACAGGACGTAATCGCGGAAGTTAGGATCGCTCTGGAACTTCTCGATACCGCCGTAAACGGGTCTGTGGCCGTTTTCGTCGCGCAAAAAGATCCGCGTAAGCCGGTTGGAAATCTCCTTGCTAACTTCGAACAGGTTCATCAGGTTGCCGGAGCCCGTGGGGCACTCGACTTTGAAGTTGTCGCCATAGTACAAGTAGAAATTTTGCAATGCCCGGATGATCATCGCGTTCACCGGCATCCACACAGGGCCTCGCCAATTGGAGTTGCCGCCGAACATACCGGTGTTGGATTCGGCCGGTAGGTAGTCCACGCGGAATTCCTGGTCGCCCACCCTGAAGATATACGGGTGCTGCTCGTGGTACTTGGAGAGCGAGCGGATACCATATGGGCTCAGGAACTCGTCCTCATCGAGCATTTTCGCCAGGATCCGCCGTAGTCGCGCAGGGTTGACCAGGGCTGTGATTCCCCGCTCCTCTACACCAAGGTGCTCTTTGCCTGTTGGATGGATCGCCTCCGCCAGCTCGGGCATATGGCGAAAACGAGCCGTGATTGCCTCCAATGCTCGGGGGACGCGCTCCCTCTGCCACTTTTCGATAACTGTTGTAGCGCATAGGGGAAGGAGACCCACCATTGAGCGCACCTTGAGCCTCTGCGAGCTGCCATCTGGGAGTCGTAGCAGGTCGTAATAAAAGCCGTCCTCTCCATCCCACATGCCATCCTGCCCGGGCTTGTTCATGGCGGCGGCAATATAGCTGAAGTGGTCAGCGAACTTGACCACCATATCCTCGTAGGTAGGGTCGTAAGCGGCAAGCTCCACTGCCAGCTCCATCATATTCTGGCTGAAGAGTGCCATCCACGCTGTTCCATCTGCCTGTTCCAGGTGACCTCCGGTGGGTAGCGGGGCGCTGCGGTCGAACACGCCAATATTGTCGAGTCCGAGGAAACCACCCTCGAACACGTTCTTGCCAAACCGGTCCTTGCGGTTCACCCACCAGGTGAAGTTCACTAACAGCTTGTTGAAAGCCGCGGTCAAGAATTCGAGGTCTGTCTCACCACGTAATGCTTGCTCGGTGCGGTAAAGGAACAGCGTCGCAAAGGCGTGCACCGGTGGGTTCACATCGCTGAAGTTCCACTCGTAGGCTGGCATCTGCCCGCTCGGGTGTATATACACACCCCGCAGCATCATCTTCATCTGGTCCTTAGCGAAGTCCGGGTCGACGATCGAAAGCGGCAGGGTATGGAACGCCAGGTCCCAGGCGGCATACCAGGGGTATTCCCATTTGTCGGGCATCGATATGACGTCCTCATTGAGCATATGGAACCATTCCGAGTTGCGCGAGTTGCGATACCCGCTGTGCAGTGGGTTGGAGTTGTGCTCATCCAGCCAGTTGAAACCATCAAAAAAGTAGAATTGCTTGCTCCACAGCATGCCGGCGATCGCCTGGCGCATCACATTTGCCGCGTCAGGTGAGACCGACTGCGGGGTCACCGACTGGTAGAACTCGTCCGCCTCCTGTAGCCGTGTAGCAAAGATCTGGTCAAATTCCGCCTCGAAGCCGGGCAGGATGTCTTTAGCTTTCCTGTTGGTATCAGTACCTGTCAAACGCAGGCGCACGATCTTCGACTCACCGGGTTTCACCACCAGCTGATATTGTGCTGCCACCTTGGTGCCTTTCTTTTCGGGGTTGACCGCATTACAGTCACTCTGGATCACACAATCGTTGATCCCATCCTTGACGTATGGGCTTTCGTTTTTCTGCCCGGGGAACAGCCGTTCGTGGTTGGTTTCGTTCTCGGTGAAGAGCAGCTCTGGCTCTCCTTCGCAGGATAGGACAAACTCCCCCAACAGCGGGTGCGTTGCTAAAACGGAGCTCATACCTATGGCACCTTTTACCTGCTTGAGAACGGGTTTCTTAGCTGCCCGGCTGGTTTCGGCAATCCATGCCGACCAGTCGTTGCGGAACCACAGCGTCGGTAGGAGGTGCAGCTCGGCGGCATCAGGACCCCGGTTAAAGGCGGTGATCCGCACCAGGATGTCCTCCGGACTCGCCTTGGCATACTCCACAAAGACGTCGAAGTAGCGATCCTCATTGAACACGCCGGTATCAAGCAGCTCGTATTCAAAATCATCCCGAGTACGGCCGCGGTTCGTTGCCACCAGGTCACCATAGGGGAAAGCTGCCTGTGGATACTTGTAGAGGTACTTCATGTACGAGTGGGTTGGGGTGCTATCGAGGTAGAAGTAGTACTCTTTCACATCCTCGCCGTGGTTGCCCTCGCTGTTGGTCAAACCGAACAAACGCTCCTTGAGGATTGGGTCTCTGCCATTCCACAATGCCAGGCTGAAGCACAGGTGCTGCTTGTCGTCAGAAAAACCGGCGATGCCATCCTCCCCCCAACGGTAGGCGCGTGAGCGCGCCTGGTCGTGGGTGAAGAAGTTCCACGCATCCCCCGTCTCGCTGTAATCCTCCCGCACGGTGCCCCATTGGCGTTCGCTCAGGTAAGGTCCCCACTTCTTCCATTGAGCTTTGTTGGTCCTGGTCTCATCCAACCGTAATTGTTCTGCATTCATCGATTTCCTCCTGGTTACTTAACAATTAGACACCAATTATAGCTACCTAAGATAAGGGTATGCTTAATATTGGCATTTCACCGGCAGGTGCCAGTTCGCTTATAACCTGCCCTCTGTCATATCGAAAGGAGCGATCCAGCGTTCTCTACAAGCCTGACGAAGCTATCTCCCTCCCCCTTCCTATCTTAGCTGCCATCCTTCCACTATCTCAGAGGTCAGCCGAAACTGGCTCTGGTTCCACGAGGATTTCCATCAAGGTGATCCTGTGTAAAATGCGGTTTTCCAGCCACGGCTCCATCCATTCATATACCAGCTTGTCCCACGGATTCCACACAGTGGACCATATGAATATGGTCACTAAGCCGGCTACGATGCCGATAACCGCATCAGATGCCCCAGCTAGTATTGTATTGGTTATTATCACCAGAATCGTAAGCAGTACCGCGGCAATAAGTATCGCCATGATCAACCCTCTCAGGCTGCGCCAGCGGGAAATCCGTATCGAAGCGTCATTGTGCTCCCACTTTACCTTGGCATATCTTAGAACTGCATTAACGACTTGCGATTGCAAGTCGGGGCTGATCTGATCAGGAGGCAGCTGGATGATCAGCCGCTTCCCTTGCCTACCAAGCAGCCCTCCGCTCAGGCTTTGCCGGATAACTGAGGGAAGCGCTGCTTCGCCCAGGATAACCGGCGTCTTATCGGAGAAAGGATTGATCGCCGGATCATTGAACAGTTGGTCAATCGTATCTATACGGATCAGGATATCTTCAGCAGTGGGCGAACTCATGGTGAATGCTCCTTCAAACCCAGGGTTATTTCAGGCAGTATACATAATAAGTGCCGTCCTTATTATCCACGCCATGTGTTTCATGGCTAAAACCAGGGAAACGACGGTCCCAGGCCTGCAAGGCATTCAGATACTTGATATAAGGGCTATCTTCGCCGCCGGCATTTTCTCCGGGCATGAGCATGGGAATGCCAGGGGGATACGGTACCACGCCGGTAGCCAGCACGCGGCCCGCCATCTTGTCCACCGCAACCTGCTCAATCTCGTTGTGAACAAGCTTTGAATACGTGTCTGCTGGAGTGAACACCGGTGTCGGTAAAGAAGAGAATGCCTCTGCCTGCCACTTCAACAGGTTCGACTCTTTCAGCTGTGCAAACATCTCATCCGCCAGGTCACGTAGGCCCATGCCGGTATAGCGTGCGGGCGTTCCCTCAACACTCGCCTGCATCACTTCAGCTAGAGATGTATTGGCGTTGTAATCCTCTTTAAAGTGCAGCATCGCATTGATCAAAGTCCCAAACTTACCCTTTGTCACGCCAATAGAGAAAAGAAACAGAATTGTGAAATCGGTAGTCTTCTCTACTTCGATTCCCCGCTGGTCGAGATATGCTGTGACCAGTGTAGCCGGTATGCCTATTTTCTCAAATGAGCCATCATTTGCCACACCCGGTGTCACCAACGAGACTTTAATCGGGTCGAGCATGCAGTAGCCATCTTCAAGGTCCTTGAAGCCGTGCCATGCCTCACCCGGATGCAGCACCCAACAATCGGGGTTGGTGATCAACAGCTCATCGGAGGCATCGGCAAAGGCGACCTTTTCCCCGCTAGCCGGATCGGTCACAAAGTCAGCATTCCAGGTCTTGAACATCCATTCACCCTCAGAATGCGCAATTGCGTGCGCACGGCAAACCGCCTTACGGAATGCCACCGCTTCTGTAATTGCTTCTGTCGTTAAGGTATGGCCGCCGACCCCATCCATCATCGCCATCGAGATTTCATTCGAAGCAATAATGGCATACTGGGGTGAAGTGGTGGCGTGCATCATATAGGCTTCATTGAAGCGCGCGTGTTCCACTGGTTTACGCCCGTCGCGGACACTGATGAGCGATGCCTGTGATAACGCCGCCAATAATTTATGGGTAGATGTGGTGGCGAATATCGTCGGCTTATCCGCCGGATAGTCTTTCGGATCACCGTACATGGCATGCCGGTCCTTGTAGATCGGATTGAAACGCGCATATCCATACCACGCCTCGTCGAAGTGGATCCGGTCAATACTGGCATCCAGCAAGTCAATCACCCGCGGCACCAGGTAGGTCAATCCATCATAAGTAGAGTTCGTGATAATCGCATGGACGGCTTTTTGGGATTTATTCATTGCCAAAGGATTGGCATCGATCGCAGCCCTTACACCTTCCGCAGTGAGGCGCTCGGGGTAGATGGGTCCGATAATGCCGAGGTGGTTGCGTGATGGCACCAGGTAGGTTGGGATCACGCCAGTCATGGTCAGCGCCTGCTCCGTTGATTTATGGGCATTGCGGTCACACAGGGCATAATCACCGCGCGTCACCGATGACATAAAGATCACCCGGTTAGACATGGACGACCCGTTGGTCACCGTGTAGGAGCGATGGGCTCCGTAGACACGCGCACAAAACTTCTCACTCTCACCGATCGGACCACTGTGGTCCAAGAGCGATCCCAATTCGCCGACCGATATCGATAGGTCAGAACGCAGCAGGTTCTCGCCAAAATAATCATAGAAAACCCGCCCCACGGGTGACTTAAGGAAAGCCGCCCCTCCCGCATGACCTGGCGTGTGCCATGAATATTCATACCGCGTGGCAAACGCAATCAGCGCCTTCGACATGGGTGGTGCCATTGCTTCACGATAGCGTTCTATCGCTGCCATGATCCGTCCCGCAATGAAAAAGGTCGTGTCTTCCAGCATCCACACCAATTCGTCCACCTCCCGCAGCACAGCCGCGGTGAGACTCGCCTCGTCGTTGCGTTGGAGTATTAGGAATATTGGGACATGCGTATTGCGTGCACGGATCAGCTTCAGCAGCACTTTAGCTTTATCGTGGGCGTTGTCATCGTCACTCAATGTCCAGTCCAACAGAATCGCCTGTATGGATGGGTCTGACCTGACCACCGCCCTTCCATCATCAACTGAGGTCGCTTCGATGACACTGATCTCCCCTTCACGCAGTTCTTCTACCAGGGATCGTATCGCCCGTCCGGTAGCCGTCTGGGATGCAAGCTCGTCATCGACGATAAGCACTTTTTTAGTAATTAGCCGCTCACCTTGGGTCATTAAAGTATCTCCTTATGAACAACGAATACTGCACTTTACTAATCAGTCGAGTTTAGTGTTACAAGTGTTTTATTTGTACCCAGGTCAGGTTTCCTGGATGCACGGATTGATATACGTCAGCTTCTTCCTGTTCGTTTCCCACGTATTAATAAGTCACCCGCCTGAGCACGAATATCGGTTCAGGCAGGTATTTACTTCTGCTTGTATCCAATGCTACAGGTACCTTGCGTTGCCAACCGCCCGGCACCCAACCTTAATCTCGAAATCTTTCCATCAGACGGACGGGTTCTTATCCTCTTCAGCCTCAAGCGCAGCGACTTCCTGGTCGGTCGGTTCCTGACCTTCGATGCCAAGATCAGCCATGGCGGTATCCAGCTGTTCTTCCGACAGGTCTTCAACCTTCTTTCCAGTTTGTTGCTCAACTTGTTGGACTTCGCTTTGCGACATCTTCACCGCACTCGTCCCGGCAGCAACCAGCACTGCACCACCGATGATCAATCTTCGTCGCATTCGCCTGCGCATCCGGCGATGCCTGCGCATTACCATCCTTCTTCCTGGTCCACCTATTCCACGTCTTCGCATCATTTAACTCCTTTCCCTTTCCTTCTATATCTATTATAAACGCCTCCATGCTAACTACCCGAAGATGTACATTAGGTGTAGATAAGATGATGCCAGAACGGGCTTTTAAGAGAGATTTAACTCGTTATGTACATCGATCAAGGAAGGTCATGTTCTGCAGTTCGGGCTGAGCGAGTCTAGGTCCGGTATGTTCTTCTACCGGCAGCGTTCCCTTCAGTTGAGAACTTTTATCGTCCGAAATGTCAAGAGCAAATTTTCCCACTGTATCGCGAGTGTCTTTCACGAGAGATACGCAAGTTTATATCCGAGTGATACTGGATCATGACCAACCCTTCTTGTTTTTTTATACGATGAGTGGCTTTTGCGAAACCTAATTATATATTTTGTTGTAGGGGCGTTCGGCGAACGCCCTTCTTGTTTTTGTAGGTTGTGTCCACCCGGTTTGTATTTCTACCGGGGTCGTCCGGTATGTCCTCATACCGAATTCAGCTGTTCATTCGAAACCCAACAATATCCTCTTTGTAGGGGCTGTTCTGAGACCAGCCCGTCTTAGTTTTTGTTGAGGTTGAGTGATTTTTGCGAAACCCAACGGTAGCATCTGTTGACAAAAATCGCCGTTTGTACTGCCGCTGCGATGTCACAACGCCACTATCCCCACTAAATTCCTCCTGGTAGAGCCGCCCCGGCGGGGCGTCTCGGTGATGCCAGCCGCGCTTGATTTTTTTCAAACTGAGACGATGATTATAAATATAGCATAAATTAGGGATAACCAATTCGTAACATATCGAAAGAATCATATTCTGATTGCTCCCTGCTACCCTACGCTTTCCTTAAATCTTCTTAAACCCCTTGTGGTTTAGAACTTGTGTGCTATAATGGAAGTGTTCTTCTTCCACATCGGTCAGTGTTCTCCTGTATCGGTCAGTGTTCTCCTGTATCGGTCAGTGTTCTCCTGTACCGATATGATCTTGACCGATATGATCTTGACCGATATGATCTTGACCGATATGATCTTGACCGATATGATCTTGACCGATGTTAGAATGCTTTCCTATGGTTTATTTTGATAAAAGCATCCGTATTCCGGTATATGGTTCGATCCTCTCCGTTTTTTCTTTTTTTTATTAAATAATGGCTACTGTCTTTTCACTTGATGAATTACTATAAAAATCCAGCTATTTTTTATCAGTCAATATTCTGGGTAGATATAAAAATAAAAAACCGATTTCCAAACAGTATTTGAATGCAATTGAATTTTTCCACTCAATTAGATATCAGCTTTTTGAAGGCGTTGGGTTTCATAGAAATCGCTGAATCCGTTATGTCTCATACCAGACAACCCGGTAGAAAAGCAAACCGGGGAGTCTCCAACCAACAAAAACCAATAAGGGCTGGTTTCACCCAGACCCAAAAAAATATAAAAAAACCTTTGTGTCATTGGCGTCGGAGGGCGTTCACTTTGCGCACCTTTGTGGTTAATTCTTTAATGCAACTTCAATTCCCCCAAAATCACTCGGTGCAATGTCCGAGTGCCCCCCACAGCACTTGGAGGGGCCTTCGGTGCAATGTCCGAGTGCCCCCCACAGCACCTGGAGGGGGCCTTCGGTGCAATGTCCGAGTGCCCCCCACAGCACCTGGAGGGGCCAGCCCCCCACTGCACTTGGTGGAGCGTTCACATTCCGCACCTTCATTGCGTTCTTTCCCTCCCTCCCACATTCTTCTAAATCAGGATATACTCGCCGTACTTTCAAGGAGCACACCGATATGTCTAACCACCCCTTCCTTTCCAAACGAGCGCCCCTCTTTCAGGACGTCCCCGACGAAAAATGGAATGACTGGCGCTGGCAGCTCAGTCACCGCCTCAATACCGCCGATGAGATTGGCGAGGTACTCACCCTGACCGAGGATGAGAAAAATGCCCTCTCCGCAGCCCACCTCTTCCGCGTTGAGATCACCCCCTACTTCATCTCGTTGATCGACCCAAACGACCCCGAAGACCCCATCCGCAAACAGGTCATCCCCAATGACTGCGAGATGGTGCCCTTTACCGCCGAGATGGCTGATTCGCTCTCGGAGGATGCCCATTCGCCGGTCCCGGGGCTGGTGCACCGCTACCCCGACCGGGTGCTCATGCTCGTCACCACCCAATGCGCCTCCTACTGCCGCTACTGCACCCGCTCGCGCATTGTGGGTGACCCCTCCGCCACCTTCTCGCGTGCCGAGTTCGAGATGCAGCTCGAGTACCTCAGGCATACCCCTCAGGTGCGCGATGTGCTGCTTTCAGGCGGCGACCCGCTCGTGCTGGCACCCAAGATCCTCGAAGAGATCCTCACCCGCTTGCGTGAGATCCCCCACATCGAGATCGTGCGCATCGGCTCGCGCGTGCCGGTTTTCCTGCCCATGCGCGTCACCGACGAGCTGTGCGATACGCTGCAGAAGTTCCACCCGCTTTGGCTGAACATTCACGTCAACCATTCCAACGAGATCTCCGCCGAGCTGGCCCAAGCCACCGACAAGCTCACCCGCGCCGGTATTCCGCTCGGCAACCAATCCGTGCTGCTGGCAGGCGTCAACGACAACGTCCACATCATGCGCCAGCTGGTGCAGGATTTGGTTCGCATCCGTGTGAGGCCCTATTACCTCTACCAGTGTGACCTGGTGCACGGTGCCGGCCACTTCCGCACCCCGGTTGCCAAGGGTATCGAGATCATGGAAGGCTTACGCGGGCACACATCCGGTTATGCCGTGCCTACTTACATGGTAGACGCTCCCGGCGGGGGCGGCAAGATCCCCGTCATGCCCAACTACCTGATCAGCATGTCGGACCACAAGATCATCCTGCGCAACTTCGAGGGCTACATCACCACCTACGAGGAGCCCACCGACTACGTGCCTGCAAAAGCCGCCAAGTTCCATGGGGAGAAGCGCCCCGAACCCGGTCAGGAGGGTCTCACCGCTCTGCTGGATGGGGATGAGATGTTCATCAAGCCAGATGGCTTCGACAAGCTCCATGAGCGCGGCGGTATCCAGCACCGCCTCAAAGATCCCAGCAAGTGGAAGCCCTTGGGCATCGGTTCCGGCGAGCAGCCTCAGGAGCCAGAGATCCTGGATAAATAATCATTTGGAAAAAGGGACCATGGGTCTTCAGTTGCTCGCGGATCCTGCTATTAACCCTGGGCAGCCTTTAAACCCCCGACTTTTACCATCGCCGCCAAGCGTTAGACCTGTCGGGTTTTGAAAACCTGACAGGTCTTGATATGCGCTTGACAGTCTTTCTACCAGAGGTATAATTACACCTATTGAACTCTTCTTTGTCTTATATCGGAGATCATTCTTCACTGACTTACATCAGTCCGGTGCGGGGTCACCGGCCACCTCATCATCGAGTAAATCACGAAATCCCCGACTTACAAGGTGGTGAACAGTTGGTTGCACCAGGCAAGAGTTAATTTTACGGCGTAGGAGAAACTGACTTTTTTAGTTGCCTTCCGTACAATCATTAAGGTGAAGGGGAACATCTATCACGATAATCCTCAAGGAGCTTCCCGATGGCAAAACGTATCCTTCGTCCCACACTGCTGGTCACCTTGGCGCTGATACTGGTAGCTGTGATGACCCTCGCCTTCTCACCAGCCGCCCGCGCAGCCATAGAGGGTTTCTTCACCTACAACGGAGTCACCGTCGGCGTTGACGATGCAACCGGCAAGCTGGTCACCAGCGGCAACACGGACGCCATAATTCAACAAACCGATCACGAAGTGACGATCCAGGGTGCAAACGGCGAAATCGCCGGTGCCGGTATCGCCCAGGCTGTGATGGATGGCGAAATGGTGAACGTGAGTGACCTGCTCAGCCGCTACCCCGACCTTACCCTGCCCACCGTGGTCTCCGGCTACACCTTGGAGCCTCAAGGTCAGCTTATGACCGATGGCAGCCTGTTGTTTACCTGGACCGATCCCGCAGGGCATGTTATCACCTACCAGCGCAGCTCCAACCCGCTCCGGGGGCCCGGTTCGGGGAGCTCATTTGGATCGGTGGATGAGACGCCCACCCTATCCGCTGACGGTCAGGTGACCTCATCGACTGTGACGTTTGAGCAACCCGGCTTTATATCCAATACAATTGAAAGTGTAAGCGTCACAACCATCGCGTCTTCAGGAGGCATTCAAGAAATACGCAGCGAAGGGACCACCGCAACGGTAACCTATAATTGGGAAACAGGCGGCTACTATCACCTCCTCACAGCAACCGATAGTCGCTTGACTGCAGCCGATCTACAGGCAATGCAGCCCTAAACCAGACTGCAATCTACCCCTCTCCTATTCACGAATGAGAAGGTGAAATAAAAGAGCTGCACTAATACAATTCCACTTTCTTTATTAGCTGCTACCCAGGCTCATACCTGGATTGCTCGTAATCACAATCTTGTCTGATAACGGGTTATATGCTCGCCCTCTTGACACATCATTAATAGCAGATATAATTGCGCCTAATGTACTCATCAATGTCATATTTTGGAGATCACTTTTCACTAACTTGCTCCTGTCTGAGGCGGGGTTCATAACCGCCTCTCCGTCGAGTTAATCCCTTAATCCGCGACTGACAAACTGACGAGTAGGTGGTGGCACCCCGCAAGCGATATATATCCTGCGTGGCTGGCTAGCCACCTTTTTTAATTGCTATCAACCAATTAGGAGAAGGGGAACATTCATTATGAAAATTGCCAATAATATCACTCAGCTGGTCGGCGGCACGCCCCTGGTGCGCCTGAACCGGCTGACCAACGGCTCGAAGGCCGATGTGGTGATCAAGCTCGAGTCGTTCAACCCGGCGCATAGCCTCAAGGACCGTATCGGGGTCGCCATGATCGACGCGGCCGAGAAAGCAGGCTCGATCAAGCCCGATACGATCATCCTTGAACCGACCAGCGGAAACACCGGCATCGCCCTCGCCATGGTTTGCGCGGCGCGCGGCTATCGCTGCGTGCTCACCATGCCTGAGACGATGAGCCGGGAGCGTAAGATGCTGCTGCGAGCCTATGGCGCCGAGCTGGTCGCTACGCCCGGCAGCGACGGCATGGCAGGTGCTATCCGTAAAGCCGAAGAGATGGCAGCCGCTGACCCGCACTACTTTATCCCCCAGCAGTTCAACAACCCTGCCAACCCCGAAATCCACCGCCGCACCACTGCCGAAGAGATCTGGCAGGATACGGACGGAATGGCAGATATCCTCGTGGTTGGAGTAGGAACTGGTGGCACCATCACCGGTGTGGGTGAGGTGATCAAGGCGCGCAAGCCATCCTTCAAGGTGGTGGCGGTCGAGCCGGATGGATCGGCAGTGCTTTCGGGCAGCGAGAAGGGTCCACACCTTCTCCAGGGAATCGGAGCGGGTTTCATCCCCAGTGTGCTAAACCAACGCATCTATGACGAGATCATCCGGGTGAAGAATGATGAAGCCTTGGAGACTGCCCGCCGAATGGCGCAGGAGGAGGGCCTGCTGGTGGGGATCTCATCCGGTGCGGCGGTTTGGGCTGCCCTACAGGTGGCAAAACGCGACGAAAATAGCGGTAAGCTGGTGGTGGTTATCGCCCCTGATTTCGGCGAGCGTTATCTCAGCACGGCACTATTTGTCGACCTGGCAGATTAACCGGTTAGAAACGGCCGGAAATTTACAGTCTTTATCGGACGGTGAGATACTTATCTTCCCGCCCGTGTTATCGGAGGAATTATGGAAATCCAAACGGTTGGAACACCTGTGGCAGATAACATCAAGCTCGAAAGTGGGCTGGGCATTCTGCGGCGCGACGTGCACTCTGCGCTGCGGCGCGACCCGGCTGCCCGTTCAGTGCTCGAAATTGTGCTGCTTTACCCCGGTTTGCACGCCATATGGGGCTACCGGGTTGCCCATTGGATGTGGCAACACGGTTTGAAGCTACTTGGGCGGATGCTCTCCCAGCTGGTGCGGACCGTGACGGGCATCGAGATCCACCCCGGAGCACAGATTGGCCAGGGGTTGTTCATCGACCACGGCATGGGTGTGGTGATCGGCGAGACTGCCGAGATAGGTGAAGACGTCACGCTTTACCACGGGGTGACCCTGGGAGGTACCAGCCTGGAAAAGGGTAAGCGCCACCCCACCCTGGGAGACCGGGTAGTAGTGGGCGCAGGAGCCAAGGTGCTGGGCGCCATCACCATTGGAGCTGATACCCGCATCGGTGCTAACGCGGTGGTGGTGAAATCGGTGCCGGCTAACTCAGTGGTGGTGGGTGTGCCTGGGCTGAACATCGCTCGAAGCAAGCCGCACCATGCCAGTGATGCCCCTGACCTGGACCATACTGCCATGCCCGACCTGGTGGGCTATTCGCTGGTGGACCTGATCAAGCGGGTAGAAGCGCTCGAATTCGAGGGGAATGGGCTTACGAACGGCAAACCCCACATCCACGCCCCTACCGACGGGTCGTGGCAAGGCGAGGATTTTTCTATATAAAGTATAGATAGACCTGACAGGTTTTCAAAACCTGTCAGGTCAGGTAGTTAACCGGTCAGGTCTGATGGAAAACCAGTCAGGTCAGGTAGTTAACCTGTCATGTCTGATGGAAAACACGTCAGGTCTTCAATATAGAAATAGATTATACTCATTTCATGCTGCCAAACCTTTCCCACGAAGAGATCCTGCGTTATTCCCGCCACCTGCTCATCCCAGACGTTGGGATGGAAGGGCAGCGAAAGCTCAAGACGGCCTCAGTGCTACTCATCGGCACCGGAGGGTTGGGCTCACCGGTGGCGCTATACCTAGCTGCAGCCGGCGTCGGGCACATCGGGCTGGTGGACTATGACGTGGTCGACCGCACCAACCTGCAGCGCCAGGTGATCCACGGCACATCCACAGTCGGCCAGCTCAAGGTGGAGTCGGCACGTGAGCGCATGCTTGACCTGAACCCGGATATCCAGGTGGATATCTACAACCAGGCGTTTACCTCTGAGAATGCCATGGGGATTGCCGAACCGTACGACCTGATCGTCGACGGCAGCGACAATTTCCCCACACGCTACCTGACCAACGACCTGTGCGTATTGACCGGCAAGCCGAATGTTTACGGGTCGGTCTACCGCTTCGAGGGGCAGGTGAGCGTATTCGACGCCCGGGTGGGTCCTTGCTACCGCTGCCTGTTCCCCGACCCTCCGCCACCGGGTCTGGTGCCTTCCTGCGCTGAGAGCGGCATCCTGGGCATCCTGCCGGGGACGATCGGCACGCTGCAGGCGACAGAAACGCTTAAGCTGATCCTCGGAACAGGCGAGCCGCTGATCGGCAGGCTGTTGCTGTACAACGCCCAGGATATGAGCTTCGAGTTCGTCAAGCTGCGAAAGAACCCGGGCTGCAAGGTATGCGGTGAGCACCCAAGTGTGACCCAGCTAATTGACTATGATGCTTTCTGTGGGGTGCCCGGTCATGAAGAAGAGACAGGCTCAGCCGGTATGGAATGGGACATCACCCCCACAGAGCTGGAGGCACGGCTAAAATCAGGCTCAAGCCTGACCCTGGTGGATGTGCGTGAGCCGCACGAACGGGAGATCTCGCATATTGACGGCGCTCGAAGCATACCTTTAGGATTACTGGCGATGCGGATACCTGAGCTTGACCCGCAAGAGGAGATCGTGCTGATCTGCAAAGCCGGGGTGCGCTCTACGCGCGCCTTGCACATCTTATTGGGAGCGGGGTTCCGCAAGCTGCACAACTTGAAAGGCGGGCTTAACGCCTGGGCTACGGAAGTCGACCCGAGCCAGCCGGTCTATTAATGGCGAAGAGCGACCAACAACCCCTCAGCATGCTGGTCTGCCTGGCTCACCCCGATGATGAGACTTTCGGGATGGGAGGCACACTGGCGCTGTATGCCCGGCGTGGGGTGCAGGTGCAGCTGGTGTGCGCCACTCGCGGCGATGTGGGCGATGTGGACAACGAGCTCATGCAGGGATTCAGCAGTGTGGCAGAGCGGCGAGAATCGGAGCTGCGCTGTGCTGCCGGCATCCTGGGCCTCAGTGGAGTATACTTTTTAGGCTACCGCGATTCGGGCATGCCCGGCTCAGAAGATAACCACAATCCAAATGCACTGGCTGCCCAGCCTGTGGATGAGGTGGCGGCGAAGGTGGTTAACTACATGCGGTCACTGCGCCCTCAAATTGTGGTTACCCACGACCCCATCGGAGGCTACAAGCATCCCGATCACATTGCCATGCACCGTGCCACCGTGCGTGCCTTCGAGCTGACCGCCGATCCAAGCTATCCATCCGATCTACCCCCCTTCAAGCCTCAGAAACTGTATTACCAGACCATGCCGAAAGCCTTGATCCGCTGGGCGGTAAGGATAGCGCCACTCCTGCGCATGGACGCGCATCACTTTGGCCGCAACCACGATATCGACCTGGCGAGCCTGGTGGAGGAAGGAGACTTTCCCACCCACGCCCGCATCAACTGCCGTAGTGTGAGCGCAATCAGGGACGAGGCGAGCGCATGTCATATCAGCCAGGGCGGTGGGGTGATCGGACGGAAGAACCCATTGAGCTTGCTGCGGCGCTACTTCGGGAGCACGGAATCTTTCATGCGTGCCTACCCCGTACCCGAGAATGGCTTGCGAGAGAGGGATTTGTTCGAGGGGATAGGTCAAGCTTAATTGGATATAGTTTGCTCATATCGGGATATAGAGTCAAACCAACTTATATTTTAATGAGGAGTAATAGCAGTCGGTAGAAAAGTCTAAGCTGATTCTTTCAGAGCTTTTTCAAGTAGATCACTCACACTTAGCTCTATTGCCCACTTTCTAAGATACTCCTGGTCGAGATCACCAGCTCTAACTTTCAGCACACCGATGACGTCTCGCCATTGCCTTTCTGAAACCTCGTTCCCCTTGCGAGACCATTCCAGCTTGGCAAGAATGGTATCTTCGGGGCTGGCAAAGAAAGCACTAATTTCTGGCTGATTTACGATAATGTGCTTTTGAGCACGAAAGCGCTGAGATAGTTGAAAATCGCTCCCAAGGGGAATAAATACGTCAACTTTAAACATAGTTTGCCGGTGGATGATATTAAAACTCGAATTGTGGAGAACTGAGTCGGCAATCATTTCCTCGTCGAGAAAGAATTCGGTTTGTAAGGCCGCAATAAAAGGTTGGACATGACCGGGCTTCATTTCAGCAATAATGTCTGCATCCTGCGTCGTCCGTACCAGGCCATAAATGGTGCTGGCCAATGAGCCACCGATCAAATATGGGATTCTAAGTTCTTCAAACACTCTTGTGACGAGGATTGTGACAGCGATCGGTTCAGGCAACATCATTAAGCTCGCCATAAACTTTTTGTGCCAGATCCTCTCCTAAGAGCAAACCAGCCAACCTGCGATGAATCTTTGCTTCACTCTCTTGAGTATAGCGTGAACGCAGACCAGTCATTGCAAGTATATGAGCCGATGCGTTCAATTCTGCTAGCATTTCCAGTTTTTCAGAGGGAGATACCTTACTAAGCATCTGTATCTGAAGAGCTTCCATTGTTGGATGTGTATCTGAATACAATTTACTCATCATTTTAGTATAGCATGATCCTTTTGTTCGAGATGTTTACTCACCTTTCACCATCGCCCGATCGAGGGCTTCGCGCAGGGAACGCGCCTCTACCACATCGATGCCCTTGGGCCAGGGCTCCCCTTTGCGAATGCTCTTGGGCACGATGGCAGTCTTGAAGCCAAGCTTGGCGGCCTCACGCAGCCTGGCAGGCAGCTGAGCCACCATGCGCAGCTCGCCGGAGAGACCCACTTCACCGATCAGAACCGTATCTGCCTTCACAGGAAGGTCGCGCATTGAGGAAGCAATAGCGGCGGCTACAGCCAGGTCGGCAGCCGGCTCCTCCACCTGAATGCCCCCCACGACGTTGACGAAAACATCCTGGTCACCCAGGCGCAGCCCCAGGCGGCGCGCCAGGACAGCGGTAATGAGCAGCAGGCGGTTGAAGTCAACCCCGTTGGGAGTGCGGCGCGGGTTGCCAAAAGCGGTCGGGCTCGAAAGCCCCTGCACCTCCACCAGGATCGGGCGAGTGCCTTCCATGGTAACGGCAATGGCACTGCCGGGCGCGTTCACCATGCGCTCCGC
>CAWEKR010000010.1:0-28770 GCA_963809615.1 uncultured Chloroflexia bacterium | reverse complement strand
GATTATAGCACAAACGTTCTAATCCACAAGGGGTATAAGAAGATTTAAGATTTCTCATAATTAAAACACCAAGGACTGTCATGACGAAGTCCCTGGTGTATGTTATCGATTGAGTGGTTAAATTTTATCGAATTATGGCTAAGGCAGGAAATTCCATGGGTTCACCTTGCCGTAGCTCTCATTGAGCATCTCGAAGTGCAGGTGCGGTCCCGACGAGTTGCCGGTGCTGCCAAAGTAACCGATCACGTCACCCTGGTATACGCTCTGCCCGCAGCCTACATTCATAACGCTCATATGGGCATAAAGGGTCTGCCATCCGCCGTCATGGTCGATCACGACCACATTGCCGTAGCCCCAATTATTCCATCCGGCGTATACGACCACACCATTATCGGCAGCGTATATGGAGTCACCTAATGCTCCGGCAATATCGATGCCAAAGTGGTTGGTGGAGGGCGAATAATCATATCCCGACAAGCGGTGGTTGTTAGCCGGCCAGATGAATGCACCTGTGCCCACCGCCCCATCCACAACCGTGCCGCACGAGCCCGGACCGAGGATTTTCGCCACGCCCGGATTACTGCGGGAGATGCGCGGCGCGCTCCAGGTTACGTAGTCACGGTGACCGCCGGGAACGAACAGCATTGTGCCCGGCTCAATATTGGGATGGGAATAATCACCCAGGGTAGTTGGATCTAAATGATTACCCGGCCAGTTCACGATGATGTCTGGGGTGACGTCGTAGCCATGGGCGACACCGTTCAGCCCCTCACCCTCCGACCAGCGATGATAAGTGCCGTTTTCCGGCATAATGTTCAACACAACCCCTGGGTTAATGTTGTGGGGGTCGTCGTTCAGGGTGTAGTAGTTGCCCCACAAGATCGTTTCAGGCTTCAGCCCGAACATCTCGGCAATCCCAAAGATGGTATCGCCCTTTTGGATGGTATAGGTGGTAATCTCGGTGCGCGGGCGGGAGGGAATGGTGGTGTGGATCATCGCCATACGGAAAATGCCATGGACATATCCCGTCCATTCTGGTGAGTAGGATGGCATGACCGCCGGAATGGCAGTAGGAGTGGGGGTGGGAGCTTCGGCTGCCAGGGCAGATTCCTGGGACGGGATGGCATTGGGCTGCTGAAAATGGAGGTAAAAATAGCGCATTCCCACTACAGCAAGTAAGATCAACGCCACCGTCAGGAAGGCCGTCCCCACGCGATAAACTGTCTCACCGATACCTGCATGAGATAGTCTGCCCGTGATCAGTTGTATCCAGCTTTCTTTGGCTGTTTTCTCCCCAGGAGGAGCCGCTTTCGACTCCTTCACCTCTTCCTCGGCGGCTGGGAATTCGTCGAGATATGGATCATTTGACATGGTTTTTATTCCGAGGTTGCCTCCGGCTGGATCGCCGGAAGCTGCTTCTCAGTGTGGTGAGCCTCCGCAGGTTTGCATCATAACATCCCTAATGACAAGCGTCAAGTTGCACAGATTAGGCCAATCTAATCATCTAGGGCTTGCCAACCTGGTCAATCGCGGCCTGGGCTGCAGCTTGAGGCTCGCTTTGAGCTTTGAGTACGTCCACCACAGCCTGCTCCAGAGCTGGACCGATGCTGGATACCAGGTCAACCGGGGGCATCAATTGGGCAGAAGTGGAAATTTGCTGGTACACCTTGCTCTGTTCAGGGTCCGGCCAGCTCTGCAGGGCATCGAGGCTAGGCGGCAGGTAACCTGACGCGGCAGTCCATTGTGCCATGAAGTCCTTATCGCTCAAGTATTCGGCTAACCGGACGGCAAGCGTTCGACGCTCCGGGTCCTGACCAGCCAGAGCCCAGCTGTATCCGGAAGCCAGTGTGAACGGTGCTCCATCCAGGGTCGGTGTGGCAGCAGCTGCCAGGTCATCTGTCCCGGCAAGCTTATGACCCAGATAGGTCGATGCCCACGTGACGGCCATCGGATATTCGTTGCCCATAAACGCATCCCACACCTGGACATCGGTTGAGTACTGGGTCAGCCAATACGGCGTGACTCCCGATTGGCTGGCACGCTGGTCAAATTCGAGCACCCTGGTCAGAGCAGCTTCATCCAATGCAGGTCTCCCTTGGGCATCCTGCACACTTCCGCCATCTGCCAGGTAGGTAGCGAGAGTAAAGATTGCCTGTGGGTCAGTCGCAGGGAAGAGCAAGACCTCACCCAAGGACAGAGACGTCTCGAGGTCAGCCGGAGGGGTCGACCTCAGTGAGGGATGGTAAGCCAATAGCAATGCATCTCCAGCAAAGGGGATCCCATAGGTGCTGGATTGCACGTGCGCCATCTGCCGGGCATACTCAAACCAGTTCCCGCCGTCCATGATATTGGTGAGACCATCGTACGGGTAGAGCAATCCTTTTAATGCAGCAGATTCAAGCACGGGTCGTGGCAGCAGTACCAGGTCGGGGAGCGCCAGTGGGGCGGCGACATTGGCAGCCACCAATGAATCGAGCAATCCTCCCGCCCCTTCCAACGCTTTTACTCTCACCTCCAACCTGACATCGGGATTCTGGCTGGCAAATTCATTCAGGCGGGTTTTGAGCAGCTTGTTGGCAGGGCTATTCCCCTCAGGATCAAACTCAGGCGGCAGCCAGAGGCGCACCAAGCGGGCACCGATGGGAAGGGTTGGGACCACAGTCCCATCCGCCAGCACGGGGGGTTGAGTCGGCACGGTGTCGAAGGTAAGGGCAACAGTGGGTGATTGTCGGCTCGCATTGGCATCTGGAGTGGAATTTGAGCCTCCGCCAAAGTTAATTGGAAGGCTGGAGCAGCTCACCAATGCCACCAGCAGAAGGATAGACAAGAACCGAAAAGAGCGTGTGTTCATGCGGGCAAATGGTCAGGCTTTAAAGTTTTACCGGGTGGCTGACCAGCTCGATCAAAAGCTGGATTGCGTTCTGCACATCTTGAAAGTCCACCATCTCCGAAGGGGAATGTACGTAGCGGCAGGGGATAGAGAGGCAACCTGCGGGGATGCCCGCCCGGGTTAACTGCATGGCACGTGCATCCGTAGACCCGCCTTCCAGAATTTCCATCTGGTAGGGTAAGCCGAGCTGCTCTGCAGTTTTTATCATCCAGTCCACTACACGTCTATCCGCCAGCATGCCTCCATCCCGCACCTTGATGGCGGGACCCTTGCCCAGGCTGACGTCCATGCGCACCTTTGTCCGGCGGGGGGTATCGCCTGTGCCGGTCACATCCACTGCGAGACCCAGGTCGGGATCAATCCCAAATGCGGCAGCGGTTGCGCCGCGTACACCCACTTCCTCCTGGGTACTGAAGACGAAATACAGCTGGTGGGGGGTTGCTTTGACCTGGCGCAAGGTTTCGATCAGCACCGCGGCGCCGATCCGATCATCCAGCGATTTTGCTACCAGCCTCGCTCCAAGGTCGAGGAAGGGACGGTCAAAAGTAGCCACATCGCCCACCTGCACCGGGTTCTCACTGCCGCTGGAATATCCCATATCGATATACAACTGCTCGAATGTGGGTAGTTTGCTCATATCGTCCAGTGGTTCCATACTGATGACGCCTGGGGCGCCATCGAGAAACCGCACCCTCCCACCTATACAGGTGTAAGGTCTAACGCCTCCCAAGGTGGTGAAGCGGACGAAACCATTTTCATCCACCTGGGTGACCATAACGCCGATTTCGTCTATATGCGCTGCCAGCATAATCTTTATCCCATCAGCGCCTCCCATGCCTTTACGTACGATCAGGTTGCCGAGGGCATCCACCTTTATCTCGTCGGCATACGGCTCAACTTCAGCCCGCACCACTGAACGGATTTGGGTTTCGTATCCTGAAGGACCCTGGGTTTCTACCAGTTTCTGGATCAATGGTTTCATGTGATCTCCTGAAAGGTTCCTGTTTTCATCTTGTTGACAACTACCGGCTCAGCAGCACAAGGCCTGCCAAATTTACCTCTCACCGGATAATAAGGCCGGCGTCAGATGCGAGATAGCTGCTGCAACCAGGGTGAGGGTGTTCTGCCAATCAGACAAACGTGAAATTGCTGCCGGACTGTGATGGTACCTTCCGGGTACGGACACGGAAACACTGGGGATGCCTACACGCTGTTTATGGATCGCTCCGGCGTCCGTTCCGCCTCCACCCGGCTGACGCAGCTGATAAGGGATCTTGTACAGCTCGGCAATCTCAACCAGGTACCTTACCAGACGAGGGTCTGACAGCGTGCTGGAATCTGCCACATAAATCGCCGGCCCGGCACCCAGGTGCGTGTTGTAGCGGTCATTTTCGTCGCTATCCCAGACTGGCAAGTCATAAGCGGGGGTTGAATCCAGGACGATGGCAAGGTCCGGGTTAAAGGCATACGCTGCCACCCTGGCACCACGCGAGGCGATCTCTTCCTGCACGGTGAAGGCAGCCTGAAGGTCAATGTTGGGTGGGGCGTGTTTCACCAGCTCGATCAAGGTGCATACACCCAGGCGATTATCCAATGCCTTGCCGCGCAAGCTTGGACCAAGGCGCATAAATGATGTAGCAAAGGCAGCCCGGTCGCCCACTTTTTCCTTCCCGGCTACCATACCAACATCGATATGTAAATCATCCACATCGACCGGTTTTTGATGGTTTTCCCCGTGGGCGAGATGCACGGGTCTAATCCCGATCACCCCGGGGATATGGTCCTTCCCAATCCAAACCGCTTTACCGGCTAAATCTGAGGCTGCAATCCCTCCAACCGTCTCAAAACGATAGATGCCCTCGCCTTGATTATTGATCAACATTAATCCCACTTCGTCCATGTGGGCTGCCAGCATCACCTTTAATCGGTGTTCTCCGATACCTCGTCTGGTGGCGAGCACATTTCCCAATGCGTCTACTTTCACCTCATCGGTAACCGGGCGAATCTCACTCAATACAATCTTGCGCACCTCTCCTTCGTCACCCGATACGGCGCAGGCATTCGAAAGTCGTTCTAATAATTTGATCTGCTCATCCTCGATGTTGGGGAATTGGTAGTCTTGTGCCATCAATGTTCGTCAATCCTCCCAGGTTAACTTATCCATGAACGATTCGTCCAATTGGGCGATAAATTCTGCCGCTAACCTGCCTGCCCGGGTAATATCTTTCAACGCAATCATCTCCACGGGGGTATGCATATACCTGAGGGGTATCCCGATCACCACGTTTGGAATCCCTTCAGCCACCACCAGCATGGCATCAGAATCAGTCCCGGAATAACGGGGTGTAGGCTCAATGGTAAGGGGAATTTCCAGCCGTTCGGCGAGCTCCTTGACCGTTTTAAATAAGAATGGATGGACAACCGGCCCCCATCCCAAGGTTGGTCCCATCCCTAACGGGAAAGTTAGATGACTGGGACTGCTCGGTTCGCTGCCGAAGGTCACATCGATGGAGACACACAGGCTGGGGTGAAGCTGGAAGGCAGAGGTCAATGCCCCTCCATAGGTTGTTTCTTCCTGCACGGTAGCAACTGCCCATACATCCCACGCATGCGGCCTTGAGGCCAAGATTTCAAGGCAAGAGGTTAAAGCTGCTACGGCTGCCCGGTTGTCTAATGTGTGTCCTGCGAGGGTGTCCCCGCCAGTGCTGACCGGCGGTTGGGCAAATGAGATGGTGTCACCCACGCTTACCAGGCTGGCAACTTCATCTGGCAGGAGCCCAACATCCACAAGCAGGTATTCCAGGGGGACGACACCAGCCTGGACACGTGAAGGCAGCAGCCGCGCCGGCGTGGGAACGATCATCCCGGGTAGATCCCGGCGCCCGTGTACGGTGACCATCTGACCCGGCAAGACACGCACATCAATCCCCCCGATAGCAGTAAAACGCAGGAAGCCATCGATAATCGCATTCACCATCATGCCAATCGCATCCATATGCGCGGCGATCATGAGGCTGAACCTTGGCTCGCTTCCATTCCCCTTCTGGTAACCATGCAGGCTGCCCAACCGGCTGGTGCTCAATTGATCGGTGACCGGTGCCCAGGCTTGCTCAATGATCGGACGGACACCGTTTTCGTAACCGCTCAAACCTGGTGCGGAGATTAATTCTTTCAAAAAGGGAAGAAGTTCAGTCATATCTCTACCTGCGCTCGGTGGGCCAGAGGGGATCAATATTTTTCAATGCTGAATTAATGGAAAAGGGCCGGGGGTGAGGTTGGAACCGGTGGGTGTGGGCTGGGGAGTAGCCGTTGATGGTGCCGGGGTGAAAGTAGAAGTAGGGGGAGGCGTATTGGTTGCTGTAGGTGATGGAGTGTGAGTGTACGTAGCGGTATAGTTAGGTGTCTTGGTGGAAGTGGGCGGAATGAAGGGTGTATTTGAAGGGGTGGGCGAGGTTGTGATCGTTGGCGTCTGTGTGATGGTAGGCGTGGAGGTGGTTGTGCCCGTGGTTGTAGGCGTAGCTGACTGGCTGGGAGTTAGTGTGACAAAGGGGTATGGAGTTAAGGTTATTGTGGGAGTCAGTGTAGCAAATACCACCGGTGTCCACGTCGAGGTGAAGGTTGGCGTACCAGACGCCCGGTTAATACTCTCAGGGGCGAGCAGGATCGCCACCAACCCGGCGCAGTAACAGGGAAAGGTGGCGAGAATCACGGCAACCAATACTTTGCGTAATCGGGAGCGAGCAAATGGATCAGATGTCATGATTGTTTCCTGGTGCGGGTAGATGATAACACCAAGTTTATAAAATGGCAATCAAGGCATGTTTTGAACGGCAGAAACGGAAAATTCCCGCGGTAAAATTATGAGATGAGCTGGATCTATCTTTCACCCCACTTTGATGACGCGGCCCTTTCTTGTGGAGGCCTGGTGTGGGAACAAGCTCAGCGCGGTGAAATGGTAAGCATTTGGACAGTTTGTGCGGGTGAACCCCCTTCGACTGACCTTTCGCCGTTCGCCCAAGAGCTGCACGCGCGCTGGAAGCTCGATCAGAATGCGCCAGCCCGGCGAAAAATTGAAGATCAAAATTCGTGCCGGCGCCTGGGCGCATCCAGCCGCTATTACGGCATCCCAGATTGCATCTACCGCCGTGATCCGGGGACTGGTGGCTATATGTATGCTGATGAGGCCGCCTTGAATGGAATGCTGCAGCCAGGGGATTTTCAGGTCATTCATTCTTTGCAGGACGAGGTAAAACAACCACAGCACCTGGATGCTAACTTCGTCTGCCCGCTGGCACTGGGAAACCATGTAGACCACCAGCTCACGCGATCTGCAGCCGAGGGCATAAGCAACTCATATTGGTACTACGCTGATTTCCCATATGTGCTCCACGATGCAACCATGCTGGAGCAAATGGAAGCGGAAGGATGGGCAAACCAGGTATTCCCGATATCGCAAGATGGATTGGCAGCCTGGGAGGATTCGATCAGCGCCCATGCCTCGCAGGTGAGCACATTCTGGTCGAACGACCTCAGCATGCGGCAGGCGGTGGCAGATTATCTGCATGAGACTGGCGGAATCCGCTTGTGGAAGAAGCCGGTCGCTTGAATAATGCTTGCGTTTCCATGTGATATGTGCTAAAATCACGCCGCGCGGTAGTCGGGAATAGTTGGTTCCCCTCTTACCGCATACTTTTCATAAGGGGCAGCCCAGGTAATTTACCAGCTTCCCAATTTAAAGCAAAGAATCGCTCACAATGAGTGGTTCTTTCATCTTATAGATAGGATAGGAAGATGCCTCCCTCATTCTTGACCAAGCAAGGCTACCAGAAATTGCAGGATGAGCTGGAATACTTGCGGACGATAAAACGCCATGAAGTTGCCGAACGTTTACATGAGGCAATGGAAGGCGGAGAGCTAATTGAAGACGCTGAATACGAAGCAGCTAAAAACGAGCAGGCTTTTGTCGAAGGACGCATCCAAGACCTGGAAATGCTTCTGGCAAATGCGCATGTCATCGAAGACGCTGCCAAGGAAGATCACGTCCAGGTTGGCTCTACGGTTACAATCAAGGAAGGCGAGAACCCAGAAGAAATCTATACCATCGTCGGTCCAGCGGAAGCCAGCCCTCGTGAGGGCAAAATATCTAACGAAAGCCCATTGGGGCGGGCATTGATAGACCACCATCCCGGAGATGTGGTCAAGGTAGACGCGCCAGGTGGGTCTTTCAGCGTCAGCCTGGTGAAGGTGGAATAAATCAGGGGCTTACAATCAGCCCCGCGCAGCGTTAACTTGCGCGGGGTTTTTGCTTAAACGATCAGTATGCATATAACCGGTTCTAGATGTGGAGAGAGGGTATGAAGAACGAACCTACCAACCTGGAGATGAACCGCCTGGAGAAATTGGAGCGCCTGCACCAGAAAGGGATTGAACCCTATCCAACCCGCACGATGCGCAGCCATACCAGCCAGGCTGCCATCCGTGAATTCGAGGCCGCTGAGAGTGCTACCCCACAGGGTAATGAGGTTCCACCTGTCAAAGCTGCTTTAGCCGGTCGTCTACGCGCCGTCCGTCCGATGGGCAAGATCACCTTCGCCCATGTCGAGGATGGTGAGGGACGCATCCAGCTGTTCCTGCGCGCCAATGACATCGGGCAGGAGCAGATGGACTTATTCAACCATGAGTATGACCTGGGTGATTTCGTCCAGGCGAGTGGTGAGATGTTCCGCACACGTTCGGGGGAGATCTCGCTGCGGGTGGAAGCATTCCAAATGCTGGCCAAAGCCATCACCCCGCTGCCCGCCGGGAAAGATGAGCTGGTGGATGGCGGGATTGTCAGCCATGACGACCTGTCTGACCCGGAAACCCGCTACCGCCAACGTTATGCCGACCTGGCGGTGCACCCTGAAATTCGCCAGATTTTCCAAACCCGGGCTGCCATCGTCACGGCCCTGCGCAGCTACCTGGATGAGCAGGGCTTCCTGGAAGTGGAAACCCCCATCCTGCAGCCGATTTACGGCGGGGCGGCCGCCCGCCCATTCATTACCCATCACAACCAGCTGCACCAGGACCTGTTCCTGCGCATCTCCTTCGAGCTCTACTTGAAACGCCTGCTGGTAGGAGGGATCGAGCGAGTGTATGAGATCGGGCGCGATTTCCGCAATGAAGGTGTTTCCTTCAAGCATAACCCCGAGTTTACCCAGCTGGAGTTTTACTGCGCCTATGCTGATTACCTGAAGGTGATGGAGATGACCGAGCAAATGCTTGCCTACGTGTGCGACCGGGTATTGGGCAGGCGTAAAGTAACCTATAACGGTCACGAGCTCAGCTTCGAAGTCCCGTGGCCGCGCCTGGAGCTGCGCCAGGGCTTGATCAACACCTGCGGGATCGATATCAGCGCATACCCCACAGCCAGCAGCCTGGAGACAGCGATGAAGGCACGTGGGATCGAAGCCAAACCCGGTGAATCACGCGGCAAGCTGATCGACCAGTTACTGGAAGATTTCCTGGAGCCCACCCTGATCCAACCCACTTTTCTGTATGATTACCCACGCGACATCTCACCCCTGGCCAAGAGCAAACCCGATGACCCGCTTACCGTGGAGCGCTTTGAAGCTTATATAGCCGGGTTCGAGCTATGCAACGCCTTTACCGAGCTGAACGACCCGCTCGACCAGGAGAAGCGTTTCCTGGAAATGGGGCGCGACTACACCGCGGAAGATGAGGAGCGCCACCCCATGGATGAGGACTACCTGCGGGCGATGCGCTACGGCATGCCTCCCAGCGGCGGATTCGGCATGGGAGTCGACCGGTTGATCATGATCCTCACCGACCACCCTAACATCCGCGAGGTGATCCTGTTCCCCCATTTGCGTACCCGCGAAGAGTAATCAGGGTTAAGCTACAAGAGAATATAGACAGACAAATCTTAGAGACCAGCATGTTGTTCAACCCTTTCCTGGAACAAACAGGATAGAGAATAGTACCGCTGATAATTGGGAGAGACGATATGAAGGATACAAGCTACCGGGTATACGGCTATCGCTGGGTGGTATTGGGGGTGTTCATGCTGATCAACCTCACCATCCAAATGCTGTGGATCACCTATTCACCCATTAGCCCCCAAGCGGCCAAATTTTATGGTGTCAGCGAAGCGCAGATCGTGTTCTTGGGTATGACCTTCATGATCGTGTATATTCCGCTCGCCATCCCCGTTTCCTGGGTGATTGATAGGTTTGGCTTTCGCCTGGCGGTCAGTATCGGGGCGGTGCTGGCGGGCGTCTTCGGCATCGCCCGTGGGCTGGTAGGAAACAATTATGCCCTGGTTTTGGCGAGCACCATTGGGATTGCAATTGCCCAGCCATTTTTACTAAATGCATGGACGAAAGTGCCCGCCAATTGGTTTTCGATCAACGAGCGCGCGACTGCGGTTGGATTGGTCACTCTGGCAAACCTGGTGGGAACGGCGATCAGTTTTGAGCTCACACCCATCCTCACTCAAACGATGCCGATCCCAACCGTTCAGCTGATCTATGGCGGGGTGGCAGCCATTGCCGCATTGCTGTTCATCGTCCTGGCGCGTGAACATCCAATCACACCTCCCTGCCCTCCCGGCATGGAAGTACGCTCACTGATGCTGGATGGGATTAATCAAATCATACGCGTTGTGCCTTTTTGGCTGTTCGTTATCGTCTATTTCTTTGGAATGGGGATCTTTAACGGCATCAGCAACTATGTGGGCATTATCCGGACAACTGGATTCACGGCAACTCAACTGGGAACCATGGGTGCCTTGATGGTGGTGGGCGGTATCCTGGGTGCGGTGGTCATGCCGGCACTATCCGATAGACAACACAAGCGCCAACGCTTCATGCTGCTCGGGGTGCTGCTTGCCATACCCGGGCTGGTGGGGATAACATTTGCCACAAGCCTATGGCTGCTGTATCTTTCTGCCTTCTCACTGGGGTTCTTCCTGATCAGCATCGCCCCGATTGGTTTACAGTATGTTGCCGAGGTCACCTACCCCGCCCCCGAGGGCACCTCGGCCGGCTTGCTCCAGCTGTTTGGGCAGATGTCGGTAGCCTTCGTTTTTATCATGGGAGCTATGCGGTCGGCGAATGGCGCATTCACCCCTTCATTGTTATTGGCTATTGGGTTGATGCTGGTGATGGTTGGGGTGATCACGCAAATGAAGGACCCGCCACGCCGCGAGATGTAAGGCACACGATTCTAGTCGCTAAAGCCGCCCTAGAATTTCCAAATTGTCCCACCACCGCCGGATTTGGAATATTCCTCGATGGCGGGTCGCATTTCTTCCAGGCTCGCCCAGAAGAAAACAATCTGCGAACGGTGGCAGGCGATACCATCCTGCCAGGCTTTCAACCCTCCAGGAGATAGCTGGAGGGATAACTGCTCTGCGCCGGAGGGAATCCACTCCGACAGGTGGACTTCACCGCGAATGACATAGGGGTAATCCACGTAGTGCCACAATGGGACACCCAAGCGGTCAGCCGCCCGGCGCACCAGCACGTGGTCGCGGTGGTGACCAATGCTGAGCGGGATCACCAGCTCGGTTCCAGACCTGATATTTTTACGCAGATAATCTGTCACCGGTGGGATAAGATAAGATTCAACTGGTTCAGGTTCTGCCTCGATGTCATCTGGCAGCTTGACCACAGGCTCATCGGTTCCGGGTAAATAACGGTAAATGCAATCCGGCATGGTGTAGCGCCGGTAACCAGCCTGGAGCACGTTGCAGCAGGCTGCATCTTCCAGGCTGCGTTTGTAAGGCACGTCGTCTTCCCCTAACTCCCAAAAGAGATGCAGCATTTTAGCATAGTCGCTGAGAGGCTTGTCGAACGGCGGGTCGCCGGCGCAAATCGTCCAGATTTCCACCTGATCACCGCCGGAGGTAAGCTCCCATACCATCCCCCCTGCTGAAAGCACAACATCGTCAAAATGAGGCGCCAGGAAGACCCATTTTTTCATGCTGAGCCTCCCGCTTCCGCGGCGACGACTTCACCGCCCGCATCCAACTCATCTTGCGAAACTTTGGAGGAGAACACGATTCCGCCCACAGCAAACAGGATTGCCGAGATGATGAAAAGGTACATGAAGGAGGTCCGGTTCATATTGTTGATCAACAACAACCCCCCGATAAGGGCGGATAGCGCCGTGGACAGGCCCGTCGAAAGGTTGTTATAGGCCATATAACGGCCGGCTTCGTCTTTAGGAGATAGATCGCTCGCCAGGGCAGGGGCTGTCGCTACGATGGGTCCCAGGGCGAAAGAGCGGAGGGTGGTCAACACCAAAAAGAAGGTGAAACTGGTGGTGAAACCCATCAACAACGTGGTCGCTGCGCACATCACAACTCCCCATAAGATCATGGTTCGCCGGCCGATCCTGTCCGATAAAACGCCCGCTGCCACTGCAGACAGCATCGTCACCGTCAGGCTGATCCCGCCCATGATGCGGAGGGCAGTGTCGGGGCTGATAGCAGGGAAATAGGTCTGGAAGAAGTAGCGTGCAAAAAACTGCAAGCTGTTTAGACCCATATTAGCCAGCAGCATCGCCAGCACCAGCCAAAAGAACACGGGGATGCGCGTTCGCACGGTGAATAGTTCGGTCAGTGCGCTCCATACGTTGATATGCTCTGAGGTCTCCGCTGGTTTATCCTTCCCTCTAATTGCCCAGGCGTTGATCACACCAGTCAGAGTAAACACCCCGCCAATCAACCACAGTGCGGCTCCGGTGCGTCCAGCCTGGTTCAGGCCGGTTACCACCAAGAAGCCGATAGCTGACCCCAACAAAGTCATAAACCCCATAATCCCTGAAGCCATACCGCGCTGGTTTTCCGGCACCACATCCACGAGCAGGGGCCACCAGGCACCGTTGCTCATATTGGTGGAGAACTGCATCCCAAAATAGCTGATCAGAATAATAGGTATAGCCAAAGGGAGAAGGTAGTCACGCAAAGCTGGCAATAGCATCAAAGATGGCAGCCCGATCAAGGGCAGCGCGATCAGCGCTCCGGTCAGGATCGCTGGGGTGCGTTTCCCCAATTTGCTGGTATTGTGATCACTGAGGATGCCCCACAGGAGGCTGACTACCAACGCAAACAATGTGCCAAAGAACCCGAGCATTCCAACCACTAATCCCCTGTTTACCGTCACCACTTTTTCGACTAAGGTGGGCAGCAGGATGGTAATATACGCCACCCAAACCAGGTTGGCTCCCAGCATGAGCGTGTTCATGCCAAAAAGGAACCCGACCGACCGCTTCTCGATTGTCAGCGTTGATGGAGCCATGGGATTTAATCTCCCGGGATGTCTCGGTTATAAGAGCAGTTTCTGCAGCTTCATCAGGTCTTCCATTGACCCCTTGATCTGGATCTTACGCTGCATGTATGCCGCCATGCCGTTGATCCTGCGATCCATCACCCCAATCAACACGTCCACGGTGGTGGTAATGGTCAAGTCGGGGTTGGTGTGGCTGTCCTTTACCAATGTGGCCTCTTTGCCTTCCACCGTCTTGATCAACCAGTCTTCCCTGGTATCGGTAAACCTGAACAGCATTGTGCGGGTGAACCCTTTTAAACTGGTTTGAACTTTTGGGTCGTCGAACTGATCCACGATTTTTTGTAAATAAGGTTGGACATCCGCCATGATTGATTGCCTCCTGTTATCGATGATACCGCTGTGTTATAAATCCGATCCAAACATAATATCCTGGATGAGGCTGGATAATTCGCTTGGTAAACTATAACATACTTATTTAGGTATCCTGGTTATGTATCAGCTGGTTCGATTCAGACTATAATTTCGATATGTCCACACCTCTAAATAATGAGCCCTGTGATATCCGTTCCCAGATCGTGCAAATTTCCAACGAGTTGTATACTCGCTGGCTGCTCACCGCCACCGGCGGCAACATCAGCGCACGCTGCGAAGAAGACTCCGAAGACATCTGGATCACTCCGGGATCGATCTTCAAGGGAGAGTTGCGCTCCGAAATGATGGTGCGGATAGACTTGCAGGGGAGTATCAAGGTAGATACGGATTATTCAGCTTCCAGCGAGCGTCGAGTCCACTGCGCCATCTACCGCTCCAGACCCGAAGTCAACGCCGTGGTGCACACCCATGCGCCTCAAGCTACGCTCATGGCGCTCACCGGGACCCAATTTTTACCCATCTCGCTTGAATCGGCTTTCCTGGGGGATATCCCGGTGGTGCCCTTCATCATGCCGGGCACGGATGAGCTTGGGGAGGCAGTCGCACAAGCCTTGGGTGCCGGCTCAGCGGTGCTAATGCAAAACCATGGGCTGGTGGTGGCTGCCAGCAGCCTGCGCCGGGCAGCGGATATTACCGATGTGATTGAAGTGACCGCGCTCAAGCTGCTCACCTGCCGGGCGATGGGGGTCACTCCTCCGGTGTTATCTGATGAAACGATCAGCTCAATCCGTAAAATGGGGAATTTCCTGGCGTAGGTATTCCTCACCCATTGCCAGCACTCGTCTTTTCATCCGAATATACCTGCTCTAATAACCTGACCTTATCTTCAAGGATTTGAACAGCGCCGGTGATCAGCCCAGGATCATATAGATCGATCCCCAGGAACTTTTTCAATAATACTTCAGGTGCGGCATCAAAGCCGTTACTCATTAAAGCAATATACTTCTTACCGAAGGATTCCGGCGCTTGCATGAACATTTCGTAGTACTTGAGTGCCAGGAGTGAGCCATAGACATAATTGATCTCGTACAGCGGGTCTTCGTAGAAAAGACGGTTGGTGATCCAGCGCATTTTTAGCTCAGCGTGCCTATTAACCCAAAGATCAAACCGGCTGTTAATCTGCTCTGTCAGTGCGTCGAGGTCGTCCGCCGTTTCGAGGCTGCCGTGTTCAACTGCCTCGTAGATCGCTTGTTCCAGGGCTGCGTCTTGAGCGATAAAAAATAACGCCATACCTTTTCCTTCCAGAAATTGTTCGAGGTAATACTGCCTTTTTACCAGGTTGGTCTCGTTTTGGTAGAGGGTATCTACCAACAACAGCTCATTTAAGATTGCGAATGACTCAAATAGATAATGCGGTCCGTTTGCATACACCGCCCGAACCGCATGGTTGTTCATCAACTGGCGATGTACAGCGTGGGTCGATTCGTGCATCAGCACGCGCATATCATTGTAATAACCTTCGTAGCCGTGGCTGAAAAAGACCGTGGTGACCCCAGGGAAACCCTTGGAGAAACCACCCGCCTTGCGATGGTCGCCCGGCAGGATGTCAATGCGACCGTTGGAAGGGTCGAGCAAGCTTGCCAGCTCACTTCCATACTCAGCTCCTAATGGGGATAAAGCCTTAAGGAGGTTGTCCGTCGCTTGTTCGATTGAAAAGCGCGGGCTTGGCACACCCGGCGGGCTCGCAGCAATATCCCATAATTTGGCATGTTCAACCCCGAGCACTTCCGTGGCATGCTCCAAGCGCTGCTGTTGGTAGTGCAGGTAAACCTGTGCCCGCTGGCCCAATTCTTCTAAAAGGTTGGTCACTTCCGTTTTGGTCCAATAACTGTTGAAATAGACTTCGGCGGGTGCATCCTCGAAGTGATGCATCTGTGCCAACCGGTTGCGCTTCTTGACCAGATGAATTAGCGCGTAGGCGTAGAGGTCCCTTTGTGTGGCAAATCCCGCGTAAAATTTTCTAAACCCGGCTTCCCTTACCGCTCGATCAGAATGGGTGGCAATGGCAGTGCGCTGCTTGAGAACATCCAGCTCACCCTCGGGTGCGTTTACGCTGCCAAAGCGGGTGCGTTGGATCAGTACTTCATACAGCTCATACTCCCACTCTTGGCTGACTGCCATTGCGCTTCCTAAAGCAGTTTCGGCCTCAGAGGACAGTGTGTGGGGTTGATATCGCTGGGCTGATTCAACCGCATACCGATAAGCATCGAGCGCTGGTTCCTGCTCAATTAATTTGTAAAGCACGGTTTTATCAATGTGTACTAATTCCTGTCGCACGAAGGCTGTCCGTTCGGTGAATTCAGCCTCCAGCCTGGAGAAGGTTGATCTGCTGGATGCGTCTGTCGTGTTCACCGCGTAGCGCAGGTAGTGGTAGGAGTAAAGGCGGATGAACTGCACCATAACGTTATCGTATAGCTTGAGCATATGCAGTAGATGACCAGCGGAAGCAGCCACGTTTCCACGGAGGAGGTTTAAATTATCCAGCGCCTGGTAATAGTCGTCGCGTGCAGCTTGCTCTGCCTGGGGGCTTGGGAAAAAGTTTCGTTCGAAGTCAAATGTATACATGCGCTTATTTTGTCTGCATTTGGTCTTTTTGCCAATGGTTCAGCATGCACTTCTCTCATAAATACTAATCACATTTTAACTATTTAAGTATTGACTTAATTAAGTGATGGGTTTATTATAACCCGCATGGATATGTTTTACGCTCTTGCCGATCCTACTAGGCGAAAAATTTTGGAGCTGCTTGCGAGCCAAGGAGAGCTGACTGCTACCCAAATCTATACGAACTTTCGTGTGAGTCCGCCGGCAATCTCGCAGCATCTAAAAATTCTGCGTGAAGCTGGGCTGGTTAAGATGGAAAAGCGTGCCCAACGGCGTATCTACCAGATCAACCCACAGACCGTTCTGGAGCTGGAAGACTGGTCGAAGCAGCTGACGAAGCAATGGAACGAGCGTTTAGATGTATTGGAACAAATCCTCAAAACCGAAAAAGTGAAAGGTAACCTTATAAATAGAAAGGATGTATAAAATGGAAAAAGAAATAACTCTCAAGCGTACTTTTGATGCTCCCCGCGAGCTCGTGTTCAAAGCATGGACCGACCCCTCACTCCTGTCAAAGTGGTGGGGACCCACTTACTTTACCACCCCGATCTGCGAAGTGGATCCACGACCAGGCGGGAAACTCTACATCGTAATGCATGGTCCCAAGGACAGCGATTTCGATATCGACCTGCCCACCAAGGGAGTCTTTCAGGAATTCGACCCACCTCGCCGGTTCGTGTTCTCCAACACAGCTATGGAGGATGAAAAAGGCGAGCCTCAGCTGGAGACTCTTTGCACCGTCACCTTCGTCGAGACCGGAGGCAAAACCGAAATGACTTTGCATATCCTGCTGGTCAAGGCATCTGCTGCTGCAGCTGGTGCTTGGGGTGGAGCTGAAATGGGCTGGAGCCAGAGCCTGGACAAGCTGGTCGCCCTGCAGATTAAAGTCTAAATATAGAGCTGGTTCCCCGGATTTCCGAATATAAATACGTCCAAAATCTCTGTGAAAATTTAAATAAACCGCCCGCTGATCAATCTGTGGGCGGTTTGCTGGTTATTGGATGACGTGTTTGGTTTTGGGAAAACCTACCAGTTGGGCTCCGGGGTTGCAATGAGCAGGAGCGACTCGAGAATCCATCCTTCCCTGCCATCTTCGATCACGCGCACATGGATCCAGGTGTAGCTATCCTTATCCGCCGCATCGCCAAGCAGCTGCACCAGCGTGCCTTGCATGACGGGTGGGTACACAATGGGGGTATCGAACCCGATCCCCGAGCGGATGAGCGCACCTTGTTCCGGGCCAATTCGGGCATAAACCGGTACAGTGGTCGGGGTTGATGTTTGAGTAGGAGTAGGCGTCAGGGTGGGCGTCAGCGTAACGGTCGGTGTGAGGGTCGGAGGTACAGGTGTTGCTGTTTTGGTTGCCGTTGGGGGAACCGGAGTAAGGGTATTGGTGGCGGTGGGAGTATAAGTTGGAACGGCCAGTGGCGGGCCGTACCATCCCAAGGTGGTACTGAAGGCACCCACGCCAAGGATTGTAGCCAAACCGATCAGCGTGACCACGCCACCCAGGGTATAACCCAGCACCGTCATCGGGCGGAAGCCAAGGATTGCAAGGGTTATGGCACCGAGCAATACTGCCCAGGCAAGGTTTATAGCGAACACTACCAACCCATCGGGGAACAGATGCGGCACCCCGCTACCAAGTCCAAAACCTGCGGCGATGAGGGGCAGATACAGCGTATAAGCCAGCGCAACGCTGGGTGCAGCCGGGCTGCGCTCGTGGTGGGCCATGGTGGCGGCTGTGAATACCGCACCCACCGTCAGCACAATGAAACTGATCACTGAGAGCTCGGCATTCGAATAAGCCTGGTTCAATGAAGCCGGCACCCAAACCTGCGCCAGGATGCCTGCCCCGTAACCGACCACAAACACGATGATGCTGCCGATGGCAAGTGCCACCAGGCTGCGGGCGAAGAATTTATATGAGCCAACTACCGTCGCCAGAGAAAGACCAATCACCGGTGCCATCAAAGGAGCCAAGATTGCCCCAAGCACCAATACGACCGGCGAGTCCAGCATGATGCCCACGCTGAAGATGATCCCCGCAATCACTGAGAAGAGGAAGAAATCAATGTTGGGTGAAGTCCGCCGTCTCACCTGATCGAGAACGATCGCCCGCTCATCCGCTTCCAGGGGCGCCAGCAAGCGGCGTGCTCGCCTGCGCCGCGCCGGTGGCAGCAAATCAGGGTCATCTGGGATATATTCAGATTTGGGAAGGCTCATTTACGTAAGGTAGCCACAATCCTGAGTGGTTTATCGAGGATATCCAAAGCTTCAAAGATATTACTTACCAGCAGGTCTGACCCCAGCAAGGTCTCTACAGCTACTCCTTCGGGTGAAAGCACACAAATCCCCAGGGCGGCAGTCCGCAGCATTCCGGCATCATTGGCACCTTGCCCGATCGCAACAACCGTATCAGCACCCAGTTGGGTAACATAATTTTCTTTTTGTTCGGCTTCATTACCGGGCGTGATGCGTACGGCTTGCATTCCAAGCCGCTGGTCAATGGTGTCTTGTTTTCCATGCGTGTCTGCTGTCAGCAGGTGCAGGGTCAATCGGTCGGACAAATAAAATAACCTGAGCTTTACACCTTCAAGTAGTTGTCCGTCCACAGCCAGGGTGCCGTTAATATCACAGACAAGGTGCTGAAGCTGGATCAATCCACGCCCTGGGATGTTCAGCTCGATCATGAGCTTATTATACCCCACGGATTTTACCGACTGCCCACCCAAGCAACCCAATTCTCCCTCCTTGTAGTACAATACGCGCCGACCCTATTGTCGGAGCACCTACCCTTGAGGCGTTTTCTTCGTGGCACAATCGATAGCCTTCTCCTGCTCTGCCTGGTAGTTTTCCTGGCAGCCTGCGGGACAATTGTACCGACGGAAAAGCCTTCCGCCACTCCTGCCCCAAGCCTGACCGCTACTACCACTCCGACTGCCACCCTCACACCCACATCCACTCCGCAGCCCCCTTTCGCAGTGCTCCTGGCTCCCCCCGGGGCCGACCAGGCGCAGGTAGACACCCTTCAAGTTGCCCTGAATGACATCGTCATCCAGGCTGGAGTGCAGTGGCAGGTCAGGCAGCAGCTGACCACAGACGACCTGGTCCCTGCGTTGCGCCTGGTGGTGGCGGTGCCTCCAGACCCTGGGCTGGCAGAATTGATCGCCGCTGCGCCTGATACACAATTCCTGGCCCTGGGAATTCCAAGTTTAACGGCTGCCCCCAACCTGACCACCATCGCCAATGATGGAGGCCGCCCTGACCAGCAGGGATTCGTCGCAGGTGTGATCGCTGCCATGCTCTCGAATGATTGGCGCGTGGGGGTTATCAGCACTTCCGATACCGTCGAAGGACGCTCCGCCCGTACAGGTTTCCTAAATGGCACAATTTATTTCTGCGGTCTATGCCGCGCGGCACACCCTCCCTTCTACGAGTATCCCATGTATTTTGAGCTGCCTACCACCGCAACTAGTGTGGAATGGCAGGAAGCCGCCAATTATATGGTCGATCATTCGGTGGAGACGGTTTACGTCTACCCGGGTGCGGGCGATGAAGCCATGCTGTCCATCCTGGCAAACGCGAAGGTCAATATCATTAGCAGCGGAGAACCCACACCATCTACCAGCCCAGCCTGGGTCGTCTCACTGACCACAGACCCGATCCCCCTGATCCAAAGCCAGGTGGCGGGACTCCTGGACGGCAGCATCACGGGAGGACAGTCGCTGGTAGTGCCGATCCAATTTATGCAGATCAACCCTTTAGTCCTTACCCCGGGCAAGCAGAAATTGGCTCAGCAGGTGTCATCTGACTTGCAGGCCGGGTTTATCGATACTAGCGTGGATTTAACCACCGGCGAAAATACCCCCTGAACTAATTATTTCTTCAATTAAGCATAACAAAAGCACGTAATAAATCTAAAAAGGAGGTTATTAATCACACCATTGCAAATATGACTGCTTCTTGCTATACTATTAGTGTCCCATTCGGGAAAATCAATAATCTTACCCAAACTCTTTAGGAGGAGAATTGTATGTATAAGAAATTTTCTGTAGTAATGGTTGTCATTATGATAGCCATGACATTCCTGGCTGCTTGCAAGCCAGCTGCAAAAACAGCAGCTGACTGCGGCAAATCTGGCGTCTTCTGCGTCGGCCTGGTGACGGACGTCGGTAAAGTGGACGACAAGTCCTTCAACCAGACGGCTTGGGAAGGCGTCCAGCTGGCAGTGACAAACGGAGATGCGGATTATGGGCAGTACATCGAGACTGTCGACTCGAAGGACTATGCCAAAAACATCTCAACCTTCGCTGATGCTGGTTACAATAACATTGTAACCGTTGGCTTCAACCTGACGGAGGCCACATACGCTGCAGCCAAGCAATACCCCAACGTTCTGTTCATCGGCATCGACCAATTCCTTTCGAATGACGCCAATCATTCCGAGTGGCCTCTCAAGAACCTGGTCTCGATCAACTACAATGAAGATCAATCAGGCTTCCTGGTGGGTGCTCTGGGTGCCATGATGTCAGCCTCTCACAAACTCGGCGCAGTCTGCGGTACTGATGCAGTCCCGCCCGTCTGGCGCTATGGTGAAGGCTACAAAGCCGGTGCTGCCTATGAAGACGCCAAGAACGGTACCGCCACTGAGGTCACCGTGGTTTACCACAGTGACGTAGGCTTCGACAAGACCTTTACCGATCCTGTCTGGGGTGCGGATACCGCCAACTCCATGATCGATAAGGGTGCTGATGTAATCTTTGGCTGCGGTGGCAAGACCGGTAATGGTGCTGTTGATAAAGCAGCAGAGCGTAAAGTATATGCCATCGGTGTTGATACCGACCAGTATTTCACCCTACCCGAAGCTGCAGCCCAAATGCTCTCCAGCGCCATGAAGCCGGAAACCGAGCCCGTGGCCGCATTGATCAAATTGGCGCATGATGGCCAGTTCCCAGCTACCGGTTTCTTCATCGGACCGTCGGGTTATGCTCCCTATCATGACCTGGCCAGCAAGGTACCAGCCAATGTTGATACCGAGATGAAGGCTCTGCTCAAGGGTCTTTTGGATGGCTCCATCAAGACCAATGTACCACCTGTCAAGCCAGCCCAGTAAAAGGTAATAGCTGAGTAATATCTAATGTGGAAAGAGGAGCAATCCTCTTTCCACAATTTATATACGCTAATTGTTAGCTAGCGAGAACTCCTCAAGTAATTTTTTAAGGAGGGATTGATCCTCGTGAAGACCCTAAAACGCGTCCTTAATTCGATGCTCGTGCCTTTACTGGCGATCTTTACGGCCCTCGTGATTGGGGGAATTATTATTTGGATGGTGGGTGGCGATCCTATCGCAGCCTACAAGGGGCTTTGGCAAGGTGCCTTCGGTTCCCCAAAAGCGTTGAGTGAAACAGCGGTTTGGGCTACGCCATATATTTTTGCCGGTCTGGCGGTTGCCTTCGCATTTAAAGGCGGCTTATTCAATATAGGCGCAGAAGGTCAGTTAGCCTTAGGCGCAGTCTTTGCTGCATTGATCGGTTATGCATTGCCAGGTTGGCTGGGGTTTAGTCTCCCCTGGTTTATTCATCTTCCCCTGGCGATTGGCATGGGCATGCTGGCAGGAGCAATTTGGGCTGCCATCCCTGGTGCACTCAAAGCCTACACCGGCGGGCATGAAGTCATTAATACCATCATGATGAACTATATCGCCCTCAATATCACCTCGTTTTTATTGAATGGGCCGATGAAGGACCCCAACCCATTGAACCTGTCCGCCCGCACACCCGAGATCGCTCTAAGCGCCCGGCTTCCCGTCCTCTTTCCAGGATCAGGATTACGAGTTCATTGGGGCTTTGTGCTAGCAATTCTGGTTGCCGTGTTCATCTGGTGGCTGCTCGAGAAGACCACATTCGGGTTTGAAGTGCGCACCGTAGGTTCCAACCCAGATGCGGCCAGATACGCTGGGATTAATTTTAAGCGCATCATCATCCTGACCATGGCTGTATCAGGCGCCCTGGCAGGTATGGCTGGGGCAATCGAGGTTGTGGGTCTCAATTATCGCCATGAGCTGGGCTTTTCGATCGGCTACGGCTTCGATGCCATTGCGATTGCATTGTTGGGTAAAACCAACCCATTTGGCGTGGTGCTGGCTGCCATCCTGTTTGGAGCGATGAAAAACGGTGGCACCCGCATGCAGTTCATGACCCAAATCCCGGTAGACATTATCACGGTGATCCAGGGTCTGATCCTGTTGTTTGTAGCGGCTGACGGCATTATACGCTTCATTTATCGTATCCCGGCTCAAGAAGATCGCCTCGTGTTAACCCGCGGTTGGGGCGGTTAGGAGAAAGCATGGACAGGCGACGTTTTATCATCATCGCGATTGTGATCGCAGTAATGTTCGGTATTGTCGCAGTGGTCGGGGCTTCTCAGAACTCTACCCTGGTGATCATCACCAGCATGCTGGCAACCACCATTGCTGTGGCTACTCCTCTAACCCTCGGTGCTCTATCTGGCATCTATTGCGAGCGGTCGGGGGTGGTAAACATTGGCATCGAAGGCATGATGCTATTGGGGGCTTTCTTTGGCTGGCTGGCTGCGATCTATATGAATACCATCTTCCACCAGGCTGCCATAGTGAGCTTGATGGTCGGTGTTGTCGTGGCAATCCTTACCGGTGCACTGTTCGGATTGCTTCATGCAGTATTATCGATCACATTTAAAGTAGATCAGATCATTGGCGGGACGGTGATCAATATTTTAGCCATCGGTATCACGGGCTTCCTCAACCGGCAGATGTTCTTCGGTGCCGGCAGCGTTTTTGGCGGCGTGATCCCCCATGCACCGGGGGTTCTACCCACCATTCGTATCCCCCTGCTGGCAGATATCCAAGTCTTCGGACGGATCTTCCAACAGCAGCCTATCACCTGGGCGGCAATTATTCTGGTCTTCGTCACCCATTTCGTCCTCTTTCATACCCGTTGGGGATTGCGCACACGTTCCGTAGGTGAACACCCCCGGGCAGCCGATACCGTCGGTATTAATGTATACCGCATGCGTTATTGGAATGTGATCATCGGTGGCTGCATGGCTGGCCTGGCTGGCGGGTACCTGACCCTCGAATCCATCTCGTCTTTTGAGCCTCTGATGACCAACGGGCGTGGTTTTATCGCCCTGGCAGCGATGATCTTCGGCAACTGGATGCCGATTGGCGCCTGGTCAGCTGCCCTGCTGTTCGGCGCAGCCCAGGCTTTCCAGATCAATTTGCAATTCTTCCGCGAAAGTATTCCAGTCTCATTAGCATTTCTACAGAACTCTTACGTGGTCGGCTTGACACCTTATATATTGACCATGGTGATCCTAACCGGAATCGTCGGTAAAACCATCCCACCCGCCGCGGATGGTCAGCCTTACGAGAAATAGGAGAACGATATGGTAGACGATACTATTGTTCTCGAAGCGAAGAATATTTCCAAGAAGTTTCCCGGCGTTTTGGCAAACGATAATGTAAACTTTGACCTGCGCAAGAGCGAGATCCATGCCCTGCTGGGTGAAAACGGCGCCGGAAAAACCACCTTGATGAACATCCTGTATGGCCTTTATCTGCCCGATTCGGGTGAGATCCTGGTCAATGGGAAGGCTGTTGTTATCAAGTCTCCAAACGATACCATCGCCCAGGGGATCGGCATGGTCCACCAGCATTTCATGCTCATCCCGGTGTTTACCGTAGCCGAGAACATCATGCTGGGAGACGAATCGGTGCGATACGGAATGGTGCTCGATCAGAAGACGGTTGCCGACCGTGTGCGTGAGCTCTCTCACCAATATGGGCTGGAAGTCGACCCGGAAGCGTTGGTGGGACAGCTATCGGTCGGTGAGCAGCAGCGGGTTGAGATCGTCAAAGCCCTTTACCGCGATGCCCAAATCCTGATCCTGGATGAGCCAACCGCGGTGCTTACCCCCCAGGAAGCAGATGATCTGTTTGCGATCATGCGCGAGCTGACCAAACGCGGCGTATCGATCATCTTCATCACCCACAAACTCAAGGAAGTGTTAGCGGTGGCTGATAGGATTACCGCCATGCGCCGCGGCGTAGTGGTGGGTACCACCACTCCTGCCGAGACGGACGAGCACAAGCTGGCGGCGATGATGGTGGGGCGCGAGGTGATCCTGACGGTGGAAAAGGCGGTTGCCAAACCTGCGGACGTCGTATTGAATGTGGAGAACCTGACCATTTTGGATGACCGTGATGTGGAAGTGGTCAGGCAGCTGGGATTGGATGTGCATGCTGGCGAGATCCTGGGGATTGCCGGGGTGCAGGGCAACGGTCAGACCGAGCTGGTGGAAGCGCTGACGGGATTGCGCAAGCGAAAATCGGGAAAAGTGGTGCTGAACGGCAAGGAGATCCCCGAGCTGAAGCCGCGCCTAAACGTGGAAGCCGGCCAGGCACACATCCCCGAAGATCGCCACAAGCATGGCCTGGTGTTGGCGTTTTCCATTGCCGATAATGAAGTGCTGTGCACCTACTACCAACATCCCTTCGCCCACGGGATGCAGCGGGACCAGAATGCTGTTTTCGAGAATGCGGTAAAGCTGATCGAGCGCTTTGACATCCGCACACCCAGCCCGCTGCTTCCAGCCAGGAAGTTATCTGGCGGCAACCAGCAGAAAGTGATTGTGGCCCGAGAGCTCAGCCGCCCGATCAAGCTGCTGGTAGCCAACCAGCCGACGCGCGGCCTGGATGTGGGCTCAATCGAGTATATCCATAAGCAGATCGTGGAAATGCGCGACCAGGGCGTGGCAGTGCTGCTGGTTTCAGCCGAGCTGGATGAGATCATGTCCCTTTCTGACCGCATTGCGGTGATGTACCACGGGCAGATCGTGGCGACCATGGACGCCGATAAAGCCACACGAGCCGAGCTGGGCTTGTTGATGGCAGGAGCAACCCCCGAAACCCTGGGTACAGCCCCGGCATAAATCCTAGTTTAGAAATCCAGGACCCCTCGGAGACAAACCGAGGGTCTTTTTGTTCACGGGCGGTTTACGTAAAGACGCCCCGGCGGGGCGTCTCTACAATACCACCCATATTAGCGAACCACGGTGAACTCGGCGTGGAGGGTGGCCAGCGAGTCAGTGCCGACCCAGATATCGAAGGCTTCCGCATCCTGGACCCACCTCCCGGCGTTGGTGCTCCAGTAGCCGAGCTCAGCGGGACCGAGATGGAAGGTGACGGTCCTGGTTTCACCGGGTGCCAATGTGAGGCGCTCGAAGCCTTTCAGCTGGCGCATGGGGCGCGAGTCGGTGCCGGCTTGCTGATGGATGTACAGCTGAACGACTTCATCACCCGCAAGCGGGCCCGTGTTGGTCACGTCGGCAGTCACAGTGAGCGAGCTGCCCAGCTTCACCTGCGAGGCGGAGACGTTCAAGTTGTCGATTGAAAAGGTGGTGTAGCTAAGACCAAAACCGAAGGGATAGAGCGGCGTAACGGGACCGTCCCAGTAACGCGAGCGGTACATCGGGCTGCCCTCGGGCATGTGGGTGAGGTTGCGGGCGTAATAGAGCGGTGCATGGCTGGCCTTGCGCGGGAAGGTGACAGGCAGCTTGCCGCCCGGGTTGGCGTCGCCGAAGAGGATATCGGCAATGGCGTTACCGCCTTCCGTGCCAGGTTCCCAGGCTTCCAGGATGGCGGGGACATTTTCAGCCGCCCAGCCAATGCTGAGAGGACGGCCGTTCAAGAGGACAAGCACCACAGGCTTGCCCAGGGCGACGACCGCCTCGAGCAGCTCTTGCTGACGACCGGGCAAATCGAACGAGGCGCGCGAGGCAGCCTCGCCGGCCATATCGGCGTTCTCGCCGAGGACCATCACAACGAGCTCGGCGCTGCGAGCGGTGGCCAGGGCTGCCTGGAAAGCAACCTCAGCCTGTTCAGGCGTCTGTTCAGGCACTTTGTTCCCGGGCATCATGTCATCGAAGAATGAGGCGATGTCGCGACGGATGAAGGGACCAGGGGCATAATCGACGCTCGCTCCAGGCAGTTTGAGGCGGATGCCCTCCAGGACGGTGACGGCAGCCGGGGTGTGACCGAAGACCATCCACGAACCCTCGGTGGCCTCCTGCGAGTTGGCCAGGGGACCGATCACTGCCACACGCTGGAGGGTTTTCGCCAACGGGAGGAGCCCGCCTTCGTTCCTAAGCAGCACCATCGAGCGCTGGGCGACGAGGCGTGCTTCAGTGCGGTGTCCGGGTTGGGCGAGGACCTGCGCCAGCTTTGACTCGTCGGTGTACGGCTGCTCGAAGAGACCCATACGGACCTTGATGGCGAGAATACGCCGCACGGCTGCATCGAGGTCAGCCAGCTTCAGTGTGCCGTCATTGACCAGACCGACGAGGTTGTCGGCGAAGGTGCTGCTGGCCATGTCCATGTCGAGACCTGCGCTCAGGGCGCGGAAAGCAGCGTCGCGACCATCACGGGCGAAGCCTTGAACGACGAGGTTCCCGACGGCAAAGGCGTCACTGACGACGAAGCCTTTGAAGCCCCACTCGCGGCGCAGGACGTCGTGCAGCAGGAAGCGGTTCCCGCTGGCGGGGACGTCGTTGAGGTCCATGTAGGCGCTCATAAAGGTGCCAACACCGGCATTTACGGCAGCCTGGAAGGGTGGGAGGTAGACGTTGCGCAATAAGTTCTCGGGGAGGTAGACCGAATCGTAGTCGCGCCCGCCGTCGGCTACGCCGTAACCGGCGAAGTGTTTGGCGCAGGCGACAACACGATCGGGCGCACCGAGAGACGACCCCTGGAAGCCTCTGACCTGGGCGGCGGCCATGGCGGCACCCAGGAATGGGTCTTCGCCGGCGCCCTCGACGATGCGTCCCCAACGGGCATCACGGGCGATGTCGAGCATCGGACCGAAGGTCCAGTGCAGACCAGCGGCGCGGGCTTCTCGGGCGGCAACGGTCTGCGCCCGTTCGGGAACCGACGGGTCCCACGAGGAGGCCATGGCGAGGGGCACGGGGAAGATGGTGCGGTAGCCGTGGATGACATCGAGGGCAAAGAGCAGCGGGATCTTCGACGGGCTTTCTTCGACAGCAATTTTCTGGAGGGCATTGAACTGTTGGGTGTCGTTGAGCCAGAGGACCGAGCCAGCTCCGCCCTTGCGGATGATGTCTGCGGGCTCAGGACCGGGGAAGAATGGCGCGCCCGCAATCTGGGTGAGCTGACCGACTTTCTCTTCGAGGCTCAACCGCCCTAATAGGGTTTCGACACGTGCGGTGACTTCAGCTTCTGATATGGTACTCATAAATCCTCCTGGTGATGCCGGGTTGTGGTTAATAACACCGGCAATAATAATGGCACTCAGCCGCGATGTCAACACGATGTAGTTTGGAGGAGAGCCAGCCCAACTGGATGGTTGTAGCGGTGCGGAGGAATTGTATCCATAAAAAACAATTCGATTCAATCCAGGCTGGCCAGGGAGCGACGGAGGGCGCGGGTAAATGGGGAAGATCAGGCGAAAGACTAGTCGAACCTCGTTATCGCTCAAAGAACATTCGCGACTTCGTCGCAATACAGTGAAACCCTGAAGACACTGCAGGATCGCTCCTCGAAACGAAACGAAACGAATGTCTTTCAAGGATGTGGGAGAGGGTAAATGAATGGCGAAGGTAGATAGATGAGAAAGCGAGGATAGCATGGTCAGATGGAGGACTAAAAATATCCTTCTGGGAGGGAGGCGCATATACCGGTAAAGAGCATATCGGCTCGATTAGAAGATCACTAATCGATCTGGAAAACCACCAGTATACGGGCAAAACCCCCAGATGTACGGGTGCGTTCATTTACAAAAACATATCATATATGAACGCACCCTATACAGATGAAAAGCGATCTGTACAGAAGTGCACTGATGTAATTACTGATCTGAAAATAGCCTATTTTCATGTTTGGTAGTGAATATTATTCATGAAGACTCACCGATTGATAATTAACCTCCATGCATTTAAAATGTGAGGCGATAATTACTGTTATAGAAACTTATAAAAAATGGAATACCCCCTCCCACCTCCCCCAAATAAAGACCATTTGGGGGAGGAGTATTGAGGTAAGGACTGTGTGATGGTCGGAATAACTTGAACATTCACAACTTGGCTGAGTAGGTATAGTCTAATAATAGCACATATGTTCTGTTTCTACAAGGGGTTTAAGAAGATTTAAGGAAAGCGTAGGGTAGTGGAGAGCAATCTGAGTATGATTCTTTCGATATTTTACCAATTGGAATTACCTGATTTATGCTATATTTATAATTATCGTCTCAGTTTGAAATAAATTAGGCGCGGCTGGCAGCACGGAGACGCCCCGGCGGGACGTCTCTACCAGGAGGAATTATGCTTGTGACCAATTCTCCTCCAAAATTTATGAACAAATGTCGGATTGCGTCGATCAGGTTGAAGGATTGGGATTATGGCACGTGGAGGCAGCTACGGGATTTACAGCCAGGTACACTGGTCAGCGTAGTGAGACAGGATTGGGACCATCGGGAGGCGAGGGCTTGATGTTTT
>CAWEKR010000009.1:0-70187 GCA_963809615.1 uncultured Chloroflexia bacterium | reverse complement strand
GGGCGATCTCAAGATCGTATCGGTGGACGGAACGCGTGGTGGCTTCCAAGCCATGGTCGACGGATGGTTCCAGGCTGATGTTGAATGCAATCCATTGCTGGGACCGCAAGTTGCTGCTATGGCCTTGAAACTCATGAACGGCCAGACGGTAGACAAAAACGTGCTCACCGACGAGACGGTCTATTACCCAGACAACGCCGCCGAATTGTTGCCGACTCGTAAGTACTAAATCTGACAGTCGCCTGAAGTCTACTTATCTCTGTGCGGACTGATCTAGTAGAGAAAGGGAAGCGGCGCAAATCAAACGCCGCTTCCCTCTTGCAAGACTTGGTGAATGTATTATTGTTGACAGAACGGTTTTGCCTAAAGAAGACATTCCGGCCATTGTAAAATGGTATACCCCAGAATATAATCATACCAAGGAATAAATCTCATCGTTTAGGAAGTATTGACTGACGAAACAGGAGAATTATGAAACTGATGTCATTTCTTAGACGAATCCGTAACAGCCAGTTATTCTGGCCGCTTGTGGCCTGGATCATTATCCTTATTTTTAATGCCATCATTAATCCAAGTTTCTTCAAACTTGGCATCTTGAACGACCCCGTGTACGGAAATCATTTGTACGGCAATCTCATCGACATTTTTAATAACGGAGCGCCGCTCATGTTGGCAGCAATTGGAATGACATTAGTGATTGCCACCGGCGGTATTGATCTCTCCGTTGGCGCTGTGATCGCGATCTCGGCGGCAATGGGCGCCGTGTTGATCAATCCGGCGCTGGGAAATATGTTGATCTCAAATGAGATTCTAACCAGGAATGCCACGAATACTCCCCTGCCGCTCATCATCCTGGCCACCCTGGCAGCCGGCACACTATGTGGCTTATGGAATGGATTACTCGTTTCCCGAGGAAGAATCCAACCGATGGTTGCCACATTGATCCTGATGGTTGCAGGTCGTGGAATTGCCCAACTCATTACGAATGGGCAGATCATGACGATTTATTACAAACCCTATTTCTGGTTTGGAAATGGTTACATCCTAGGGTTGCCGGTCTCGATATATATTGTTGCGGCAGCAGCGCTCCTGGGTTGGATATTGGTGCGAAAGACCGCCATCGGCTTGTTCATTGAGTCGGTTGGAATTAATTCCAAATCGGCTTACTATAGTGGCATCGACGAAAAGAACGTCAAACTGTTAGCTTATGTCTTCTGCGGGTTTTGTGGCGCGATCGCCGGTCTGATCCTTAGCTCGTATGTTCACAGCGCAGATGGGAATAACAACGGTCTGTACTATGAATTGGATGCCATCCTGGCGGTCGTCATGGGCGGGACCTTGATGACGGGTGGTCGGTTCTCCATGCTTGCCAGTGCGATCGGTGCGCTCGTTATCTGGACCTTCACCGTAACAGTCTATAGTTTAGGTGTGCCGGCCAATGCTCTGTTAGCCGCCAAAGCAGTACTGGTTCTGTTGGTCATTCTGCTCTATTCCGATTACTCCCGTCGTTTGATCAATCGATTATTCGAGCGAAGAAAAGATACCCAACATGATACGGCAACCCAATCTGATACAGCAACCCAACATGATACAGCGAGCTAAACTGATCTTTTCGCGACACGGTCCGCTACTATTAACCTTTGCGGTCTTCGTATTGATCTACTTTATCGGCGGTCGGCTGTACCCTGCCATGCAGAAACCGCAGGTGTTTTTCAATCTATTCATCAATGATGGCACCCTGCTGCTTGTTTCGATTGGGATGACAGCGGTGATTATTAGCGGTGGGATTGATCTTTCGGTGGGAGGGGTGATTGCTCTGGTCAGCACTGCTTCCGCCGCATTGCTGCTGCGCGGGGTGAGCCCCTACGTGGTCCTTCCGCTGATGATCGTCATGGGCATTGCATTGGGCACTGTCATGGGTTGGATTATCCAGACTCTCAAAGTACAGCCTTTTATTGCAACCCTGATGGGTCTTTTCTTTGCACGCGGCATGGCTTATATCATCAGTCTGACTTCGGTGACCATTAAGGATCCGTTTTATAAGATGCTGGCGCTGACATCGATCCATATTCCGTTCATACCCAAAGCGTATATCTACCCTACCACTTTGGTAGGGCCGATCATGTTGCTGGTGGCAATTTACCTGTTCTTCTACACAAGGTTTGGACGCACGGTCTATGCCATGGGTAATAACGAACAATCCGCCATCCTGATGGGTCTACCAGTGCCTCGTACAAAGATTTTGGTTTATGCGTTCAGCGGCCTTTGTTCAGCTCTGGGCGGAATAGTCTTCAGTGCATCGTTGCTGGCAGGTTATGGACAGTTTGCATCAGGGATGGAGCTAGACTCAATCGCTGCCGTAGTCATCGGAGGAACTGCATTAACCGGCGGCATCGGCACCGTCATTGGCACCTTGTTTGGTGTAATGATCCACGGTACGATCGTGTCCATTCTCCAATTCAATGGCACACTGAGTTCTTGGTGGACTCGAATCGGTGTTGGCTTGTTAACCTTGATCGCTATTGGCATTCAAAGCGTAATCTATATCAAGCGAAAGCGTTCATAAGAAAACTTGTATTGTCGACCCAAATTTATTCCTGAATGGAGAAGTGGCTTACCAGTCGCTTCTCTACAAAATAGACCCAGTCAGCTTAATTTACGAAAACGATAGATCGAGGCAAAGTATGGCCGAACCAAGCATAGAAATCGTGAGCATGAAAGGTATTTATAAATACTACACCGGCGTCCAAGCCCTCGACAATGTGGATTTTTCGCTGAGGCAAGGCGAGATTCATGCCCTTGTAGGCGAGAACGGGGCAGGAAAATCCACCCTGATCAAGGTATTGACCGGCGTTGATCAGCCAGATACCGGCCAGATCTTGCTCGACCAACAGAAAGTAACCATCCGATCTCCTCAGCATGCCCAAGCCCTCGGTATCAGTACGGTCTATCAGGAAATCAACCTTTGTAGCAATTTATCCGTGGCAGAGAATATCCTGATCGGTCGGGAACCCCTGAGGTGGGGGAGCATCAATCGGAAAGCCATGAATACGCGCGCCAAAGAAGTCCTCCTGAGACTGGATATTTATATAGATGTAACCCAAAGGTTGGGCTCCTGTTCTGTTGCCATCCAACAGATGGCGGCGATTGCACGAGCACTGGATATTTCGTCCGCCAGGATCTTGATTTTAGATGAGCCCACCTCTAGCCTCGACACGCACGAGACAGAGCAACTATTTCGTGTGATGCGCAAGCTCAAGAGCGATGGAGTGGCAATCATTTTTATCACTCATTTCTTGGATCAGGTATATGAAGTTGCGGACAGAATCACGGTGCTCAGAAATGGAACATTGGTCGGTACTTATGAAACGGCCAAATTGTCTCGCTTGCAATTGATTATGAAAATGATTGGGCGGTCCCTGACCGAACTGGATGAGATGTCCAAGCTCAAGCAAGACAGCAGGCAGCACATTCAGAGTGAGTCATTGCTTGAAGCACATGAAATTGGCCGCGCCGGATCCTTGGAACCTGTAAACCTGGAATTGCATGGCGGGGAAGTGGTCGGTATGGCTGGTCTGCTTGGTTCAGGACGAACCGAAATTGCACAGCTTTTATTTGGCGTTGACAAACCGGATACGGGGTCGATGACAATGGAAGGCGAGCAGGTGAAGAATTATTCGCCGATCAGCTCCATCTCACGCGGGGTGGCCCTATGTCCGGAGAATCGTAAAGATGCTGGCATCGTCGGCGAATTGACCGTCAGAGAAAATATCATCCTTGCCATGCAAGCTAACCTGGGATGGTTCAAGCACCTGGGTGATCAAGAACAATATAAGATTGCTGAGAAATACATCAAATTGTTGAATATTGCTACTCCCTCGGCCGATCAACCGGTCAAGAATCTGAGCGGCGGTAACCAACAAAAGGTGATCCTGGCGCGTTGGCTTGCCACAAATCCCAAGCTTCTGATCCTGGATGAACCCACCCGTGGCATTGACATAGGAACAAAGGCAGAAATTCAAAAATTGGTACTTTCGCTGGCTGAAGAAGGCGTGTCATGCGTATTTATTTCCTCCGAGCTCGAGGAAGTACTGCGCACGAGCCACCGTATCGTTGTAATGCGCGATCGAAAGAAAGTGGCAGAGTTTTCCGGCGAAGTGGATGGGAATGAACTCATGCACGCGATTGCAGGGAGTGATGCATGAACCTGCCAAAATCCTCTTCAGGTTGGATAAATATTACCGAGAGTAAGTTCTTCTTTCGTCTTGCCGCATTGGCGCTCATTTTGTAGTTGATCTGATCTTCGTCCCTGATTTCTTTATTCCAGTCCATTTTATCCAAAATAATGCCGGGCAATAATCTGATCCTGGTACTCTGGAGCAAGCTCACAAAAATAGCCACTCCAACCCCACACGCGCACAATTAAGTTTTTATGTTTTTCAGGATGTGCTTTGGCATCGAGTAATGTTTCGATGTTTAAACTGTTTAGCTGCAGCTGCTGGCAGCCCAGCTGGGCAAAAATGCGTACCAGCATGGCGGTCTTGCGGATCGATTCGGGATTGCGAAAGACGGAGTCGGAAAGCTCCATGGTGATCGGTCCGCCGTTGTAAATGCGTTGGTAATCGATCTTGGCAAAAGATTGGAGCATGCTAATCGGTCCGCGTACGCGCACACCCAGTGATGCTGAAAGGTTGGCGCTGAATGGCTCGCCTTGGAGGCGCCCATCGGCAGTAGCGGCAACGAGCGGTTCGCGCATACCAGAATGACCAGTTGCCAGCCAAATATAGTACATGGCGGAACCAGTACCAGGGCGCAAGATGCCCCCCCGAGGTGTGCGCCCGTAGCCTTCACAGGCATCTGCCAGGTCGTCGAACAGCTTTACCAGCAATGTGTCGGCAAGGTCATCATTATTACCGACTTTTGCACCTTCGTCGGCCAATTTACGGCGTAAGGGTTCATAACCGGTGAAATTGGCCTCCAAAGCCGATAACAGCTCATCCGGCGAAATACTTCCCTCGTCAAAGACAAATTGCTTCACCGCCGCCAGGGCATCTGCAGCATTGGCTGCACACGCCCCATGGATCCCGAAATTGTTATATTTCAACCCATCGGAAAGATCCTTGCCCTGCTCAAGACAGCCGTGCATGAACACCGAGTAATAGGGTGCTGGGGGTAGTAACAGATGTGAATAGGCATCACCGAGCTGGTGAACTTGTTGGTTAATATTATCTGAAACCCGCTGGAATACCCGCTCAAAATCATCCTGGGCGGTGAGACCAGCCCGGATGGCCTGGTCGGCTGCCGCGGGGAAGGAGACTGCCCCGATGTTAACCACTTCCATCCCCCGGCCGGGGATGATAAATTCCCAGCAGGCTGCCACGACGTAATCACGCGCATCCTCGAGGGCATATCCGTGTGACACAAGTGCGGGAATAACGACTTCGTCATTACTATATTGGGGAAAACCCAACCCAATACGGGTCAGCTCAGTGGCTAAAGCCAGCAGGTCCAGGTCGGTGTGCTCCGAGATGCGCAGGTTGATCTTTGGGTCGATCAGCGCCAGGTCTCGCGATACCCGCAGGACCATGCGGGTGAGCTCATTCACGCCTGAATCCCCGCCGGGAGTTACACCACCCAGCGTGAGCGACTGGCCATTGTCTCCTTGCTGCACACCCGGATAGAGGTCACTATCCTTATTCAGCGAGACGAAGAACTCTGCCAGCAGCTCTTCCGCACTTTCGACCGTCAGGCGGCCTGCCTGCAGGTCAGAGTTCAGGAATGGCCACATATACTGGTCGAAACGCCCGAGACCAACATGGTAGTGCCCACTAAGCCACACCACGGCATGGCAAAGCCTTAATGACTGCAGTGCTTCATGGAAAGTCCGGGCAGGCTGAGCCGGGACGTGCTCGAGAATCTTAGCCACGTCCTCCCGTCCAAGGTCGCGCGCGGCGCGTGCATAGCGGTCTGCCAGCCCAAGGACCGCATCGATGGTCTCCACTACGCTATCGAGGAATTCGATGGCGTGCGCGTCATCCAGCAGGCGCATCCGCGCCGCCAGGGCGGCTTCCTTGCGCCCAAGCAGTCCCTGCGACAACAGCAGGTTCCAATCCGCGCAGATATTGCTAACAGGACCCAATTCATGCAGCGTTCGACCGGCGGTCAAATGTGCCCATTCCTGCGCTGAGTAAATCGGGGGAACCGAGGGCAACGTCCGTGTAAACACGATGCGCTCATCCGGTTCGATGATGACTCGCTCAGCCTCACACTGCCGCCGGACCAGGCAAGCGATGCGTTTGGGCCAGGAGAGCTGCCTGCTTTCACATTCAGCCAGGACCTTCTGCGGAGCATCCTGCCGCAGGGAGCGATGTTCGCCAGCCCGCACGCGTTCCTTCATGGCAATCAAGCGTTCGTTCATGCAATAGCCACCTTAATCCCAGCCTGCTCAAAGTGCGCCGTGTTGAGGTTGAGTTCTCTGGATTCGTCATAAGCGGGTTTGAACTGCATCCCGGCATACTCGTATTTCGCGCCAGCGGCTTGGTTGTACGGCAGCAGGTCAACCCTCAGCAAGCTGTGCATTCCGTGCAAGGTTTGAGCTATGGCTGCCAGGTTCTGGTCGGTATCGGTGACGCCAGGCACCAAAGGCACCCTGACTACAAAAGGTTTGCCCATCTGATCCAGGAGATGCAGGTTGCTCAGGATTAAATCATTATCACAGCCTGTGTAATGTCGGTGCGCCGCACCGTCGATCAACTTAAGGTCAAAAAAGACCAAATCGGACCGATCGACAAGGCGGCGGAAATCCTGTTCCTGACCATAGCCCGAGGTGTCTAATAAAATATGCACATCCTCAAGCAAAGCGATCACCTCAACTAAGAACGCTGCCTGAAGAAGCGGCTCACCACCGGAGAAAGTAACACCGCCCTCATTAGCCCGCAGAATCGCAGCCTGCTGGTTCAAGAGCATAGCCAGGCCACCCCCTGAATATTCTTTCCCGGCAATTCGGTCGCCGGAAGGAGCTCGGATCACCTGAGGCTGCCGCGACTGACCCTCGGGGTTATGGCACCACATGCATGACAAAGGGCAACCCTTCATGAACACGGTCGTCCGGATGCCTGGTCCGTCATGGATGGCGAATTCCTTGATGTCAAATATAATGCCTGAGGTCATGGTTAATCAGATTTTCCCAAATGGTATGAGTAAAAACCGGTGCCTCAAAGAGGCTACTTGTGGATGAGCGCCTTGGCGAGCGAAGCTGCCGATGCTGCATCCGGGGCAAATCCATCGGCTCCGATATCGGCGGCATATTTGTCTGTGACCGGCGCGCCACCAACAATTACCTTCACCTGGCCGCGCAACCCTGCCTGCTCAAGCAGGAGAATGACTTTTTTCATACCCGGCATGGTCGTCGTCAGGAGTGCCGAACAGGCAAGCAGGTCAGGGCGGTGTTCTTTCACAGCTGCCAAATAGCTTTCAGGGGAAATGTCGGCTCCCAGGTCGACCACTTCAAACCCAGCCCCTTCCAGCATCATCCCTACCAGGTTCTTACCGATGTCGTGCAGGTCACCCTGCACTGTGCCGATAATCACCTTTCCGACCGCTTCTACATGAGCCGCGGTCAGGTACGGGCGCAGCAATACCAGACCGCTTTTCATTGCTCGCGCCGAGATCAACATTTCAGGGACGTAAAATTCGCTGCATTCGAACCTTCGACCAACTTCCTCCATCGCGGAGATCAAACCTTCCTTGAGGATTTGCTCAGCTGGTAATCCCTCTGCCAGGGCTTTTTGCACCAGCTCCTGTGTGAGGACCATCTCACCATCGATTACACTTTGACGCAGGTCATCAATTATACTCATTCATCTTCTCCTCATCGTTATTCTTATACCCTGGCTGACCTTGAAGCAGCTCGATAAACGCCAGCATGTTTTCCAATGAGACGTCACCTTCCACATCATGCGCGGGGGCGAAGATGAAGCCGCCCTTGCCTCCCAACTCCAACAGCCGGCGAGTTTCAGCGCGGACTTGCTCAACGGTCCCATAAGGCAAGGTCTTTTGAGTTGACAGCCCGCCGTGAAATGTCAGCTGGCGGTGATACTTCCGCAGGAGGTCGGGCACATCCATGACCTCAGGCTGGAATGGATTAAAACAGTTGACGCCAATCGCGATGAGGTCATCGAACAGCTCATCGACATCTCCGCAGGAATGGATAAATACGTATTTACCCGCCTGATGCACGGCGTGAACCATGCGCTCCAGGACAGGGTGAATAAACTCGCGCCACAGCTTCGGTCCCATTTGTAAACCGCGCTGCTGACCCCAGTCGTCTCCAAAATAGACTGCATCAATGTCATATATCAAGGCTTCATTTAGCTGGGTGATGTTGTAATCCGCAATCGCATTAAAAAGCTCCCGGACGAATTTCGGGTGGTCGTAGAAATCCATCAGCAGGTTTTGCATACCGCGCAGGGTCCACGCTCGCTCGTACAACGAGAAACCGATCTGGAAGACCCGGAAACGGTCGCCAAAATCCGTGATGCGCTCGGAGATACCGGTAAAAAAGCGCCGGTCAAGCGGATCGGGAAAAGCGAAGTGCTCCAAAGTAGGCTCAGGGAGCAGACAGCCCTCGACATTGCCGATATCCTTATCCATACTGCGGTCCCAAACCACACCGAAAACATCCTGAAAGCGATCATTCCCCAGCTCGGTAAAGAAGCCAATATCACTACCCAGCTTTAACAGGTGGTTTTGCAGTGCAACTTCCAGGTCAAGCCCAGCAAAGTGCGGCTGCAGTTTCGCCTGTGCATCGCGGGTAAATCCACACGACCAAGGCACATAGGGTGGCACCCGTCCCTCGAGTACTGCATGAATTACTTCCCGCTTGGTCATCATGATATAGAGCAATCCGATATAGTCAATCGATGGTCTTGTGGCAGCGCCTGGTAAGGCGTCTGGCGAATGGTATCGACCATTGCCCAGAAATTCTCAAGGGGTGTATCCAGCTGAAGGTTATGCGTGGGTCCAATGATTAATCCGCCGCCTCTGCCGATGGTCTTCAAGCGGGTGATTACCTCTGATTTAACCTGCTCCGGAGTACCAAAGGGCAGGGTCTGTTGGATGTCGAGCGAGCCCCAAAAACACAGCTTCCTGCCGTATTCATTTTTTAACCCCAACGGGTCCATTGCCTTGGGTTGGACCGGGTTCAACACATCTATGCCCACCTCGATCAAGTCGGGGATGATCGGATAAACCACTCCATCAGTATGGTAGGCGATCTTGATGTGCGGGTTGATTGCCCGCAGAGACGCAATTAAATCGGCCATGCGGGGTTTGAAGTATTGGCGCCACATTTTTGGAGACATCAGCATCGAGTTCTGACCACCAACGTCATCGCCAAGCCAGATCATGTCTACGCCCAAACTCACCAGGTGCTGCGTGACGACCTTGTTATAAGAATAAGGGATATCCAGCACCCGGTTGGCTTTGTCAGGGTCCATAGCCATATCCATCAATAACTGCTCGTAACCGCGCAATGCCCAGGCTGATTCGAAAATGGTCGTCGGCGTTACCCCAACGATCCAGTATTCTCCTTTGAATACCTGCAAAACGCGTTGGGCTTCTGCGTAGAGCTCTGGTCGGTTGGGATCGGGGGATATATATGTGTCTAATGTTCGATCTTCGGCCAACGGGTGACCGGAGGGCTCGGTATATTTTCCTTTTCCATACGGGGTTTCATAATCAATGGTCTTCCAGACTACTCCCCATTCATCCTCGTAGTGATCGACATCCTGGTAGCCATCCTGGTAATATCCATTGACCCAGCCCACAGAGGTTAATAACATATCTTCGTCCAGGGCGAGCTCGAGCGCATAAGTGTTGCCGCCCCCATGCGGATTATGCAGCCCCTGTCCCTTTAGTTTTAGGTCAGCCTCGAGGCGTGAGGCAAATTCGGGGGTAAAGCTGATCTGCATCGGGCAGCGATCAGGTTCTTGATGGTTGAGTGCAGTTAAGACACGCTCACGGTGATTCATAATGATTTCTTCCCTGGTCAGGTAAAGATTCTCGTATCCTAGGCGGGTGAAGTGTGACTGCTGCCATACTGCAAGGCGGTATCGAAAGCCGCGGTAATATTTTCAGGTGGAACGAATGCCTGGATGTTGTGCACGGCAGCAAAGACAAAGCCTCCACCAGGTGCCAGGTCATCGATGCGTCGTTTCACCTCGTCAACCACTTCCTGCGGCTTGCCGAATGGCAATACTTGCTGGGTATCCACTCCTCCACCCCAAAAAACGATGTCACGCCCGAACTCAGCTTTTAATTCCCTGGTATCCATGCCTTTTGCCGAGACCTGGACCGGGTTCAGGATATCAAACCCGATCTCGATCAAATCGGGGATCAATCCGCGGGTAGCCCCACAGCTGTGGTAGAACAGCCTGGCATCCGTCTTTTTCTTGATCGCCTCAACCAGGCGTTTCTGGTTCGGTTTGATCCGTTTCCGGTAAACCTCGGGGTTGATGATCCAGCCATTTTGCCCAGCCAGGTCATCCCAAAAGGTGAATACCTGGATATATGGACCAACGTGCTCGAGGTATCGGTTGCAGGATTCAATATAGATATCGGTGATCGTCTCCATCAGACGATCCGCAAAGGCCGGCGCAGTGAGCAGAGCCATCAAAAAGCTTTCCAGTCCCATAACCCGGGCGGGTTGCTCAAAGATACCTCCACCGATGACAGCACTGCCCACCAAGGCATATTCTGTGGTTTCAAACAGGGTTTTCGCCCGCAGACCCAGCTGGGCGTTGACTTCTACTGGATCTGGAGGCGGCCAGTGATAATTATCCAGGGCAGACATCGTCGTTTCTTTGATCGGGAAGTCAACCCAATCAAAATACAACCCGCCCTTTTTGGGCATATGCAATTTCGCCCCCCAGCGATCGACGAAAGCGTAGTACTCGCCTTCTTCGAAAATATCCACGCCGACCGTCGTTGCGGCGGGTAACTGAACCATACGAAAATCTACTCCGAACCGCTCCATCAATCCATCATCAATATAGGGCAGCTGCTGCACGTAATCCAGCATCTTGATCTGCTCAACCGGCAGACCAAGGTAGTGCTTGAGCTTGATATACGACTGCTTGACGATTGAGCTGACGATCGTCGCACCCAAGTCGATCGGGACGCGGTCAGGCTCCTGATGATCGAGGGCTTGCATCACCCTTTGACGGGAGGTCAATGCGCTCATATCCACCTGGTTAAAGCACCATCACAGGATGGAACCAAAGGACCGGGATACCTCGATCCCTGGGTCAATTGATGGGGTGTATATTGTTTCAGCGGTATCATTCGTTATCTGCTTTATTAATCATTCTGTACTACAATTGCTTCGAATAGAGGCAGCATCAAAAACTTTTCCCGAGGGTTATTATTCTTCATAATTGTAATCTCCTTGCTGGGTTGTCAGCCGAGGAAGGATGGATCGATTCCACCTTCAGCAAACCCTGGTGCTCTTGTTACGGTCCTGGGTCAACGCGAGTATGTTGTCCACCAGCAATTGGACCTCGTCAATGAAGGATCTGGCACGCCTGATAAGCAGAGTATCTGGGTAGCGTTGATCCGAACCTTTCCTCCTTATCAAGAAGTGCCATCAATGGATATTTCTCCTAAGGCATATCAATTGGTGGTTGATGAAAATGGCAACCAATATGCTGAGTTCGATTTTTCAGGGCAGCCTGCAGGCACAACCCAAACGATAAATATTGATTACCATGTACTGGTAAACGAGCTGGCATACAATCTGTCAACCTGCCAAGGCGACCTCCCTGACGTATTTCTCCAGCCGGAGCTGCACATCGAATCAGCCAATCCCCAGATCGTCTCTCTCGCCAGTGAGCTTTCGCAAAGCACGGATACGGTCTGCCAGCGAGTGCGGGCTTTTTATGACTACACCGCGAGTAAGCTGGTTTATACCGCCAATGGCAACAATTGGGGCGCACAAGCAGCCTTGGGTCCGATGGGTGCTGATTGCACCGAGTACGCATCGCTGCTGGTGGCACTCAGCCGGGCGCAAGGCATCCCGGCACGCTATTTCGAGGGATTGTTGTACCTGGATAAGGCGACGGATGCCGTTGCTAAAGTTGAACATGCCTGGGCGGATGTGTATCTGCCCTCTGCCGGATGGTCTGCCATGGACCCCACCCTGGGACGTATACCCGTCAACCGCGATGTCTATTTTGCCCACTATACCCCTGATCATATCATCGTAACCATGGGAGCGAGCCCGTCGGTGCTGCGAGGCAGCAGCTACTGGAGCTATCTCTTTTGGCCGGGGGATAGTACCAAGATTACGGTGGATGGACAGTGGTCGATCGAACCTGTCAACACAGCGGGGCATTAGACAAAATCTCCATTCATATTTTTATTCCTGTCCGGTAAGTAAAAGTTATATAATGACGGCGGAATGATTAACACAGGAATAGTGGGGTTATGAAAGCGAGATTGATCACTCCCCTCGTCTGCGCAGGAACGTGTGCATAATCATCGATAGCACAATAATCAATCCATAGATCAGCTGGGTCCAGAATCCAGTCAGGCCGACGGCTACTGTTGCAACCTCAATCGAGCCAATGATAAATGCTCCTAGGAATGTGCCCAAAATCGTGCCGACGCCGCCAAATACAGACGTCCCACCGAGGAAAACCGACGCCAGGGTGCTCAGCAAATAACCGCCGCCCAGGCTGGGCCAAAAGTAAGAAATAGAAAAACTGTACAATAAACCAGCAAAAGCTGAGATGATGCCAATCAACATAAAAGCCTTGATGCGGGTACCCCCGGTGTTGACGCCCATCAGCTCGGCACTGTTGATGTTGTCACCGGTCAAATAGACGTGAGCCCCAAATCGATGGCGGTTCAGCAGAATCCAACCAAGGATCGTGATGACGATCAGCCAGATCATCTGCATAGGTAAGTATCCACCGATTTTGCCAACAAAGAGTGGGTAAAAGATCGTTTTATTTACATAGGTCAATGTAAAATTTGCTCCCTGGGTGAGCACCAACACCGCACCCGCCCACAGGAATTGGGTACCAAGGGTGACTACTAATGATGGAATGCCAAACTTCACAATGATGAACCCATTGAGCCAGCCAATAATCGTTCCAGCCGCCAAAGCAGCAATAATCGCCAGGCCCACGCGAATATTCGCACTACCAATAAAGGCTGTCTCATTGTAGATAAAGGAAAAAGCTACCATGCCCATGGCCATAACTGATGTAAATGAGAGGTCTATTTCCTTTGCAATCACTACAATCGTTAAGGGAATGGCCATAATAGCAAAGTAGGGAATCGTGGACATTAATGCAAAATATATCTGTTTGTTTAAGAAGACGTTGGGAGCAGCGATAATGAAAATGAGCCACAAGGCTAGAAAGACGCCGAGAATTCCAAGCTGGGCACTGTAGGTGCGAACAAATCTCCTGAGGCTGAAGCTCTCTCGGTAGTGTTTCGTAACTTCGGGTTCGGTTTCGTTGATTTGAGATGTCATTCTATGCTTCCATTCTCGCGCTAGTCGAGGCTGCCGGTTTCTGCCACATGCACCATTTTATCCATCAGCTCAGATACGCTGATATCCTTCGTCATAAACTGTCCGGCAACCGTGCCCCGGTCGATCACCACCACACGGTCAGCGACGTTGTAGACGTGAAAGATGTTGTGGTCGATGAAAATGGCGGATTTACCCGCTGCCTTGATGCCCTTCACGAAGTTAACCAGTTTGGCTGACTCTTTGAGCGAGAGGCCCATGGTTGGCTCGTCGAGGACGATAATTTCTGCATCAAAGTATAGGGCTCGTACGATGGCCACGCCTTGTTTCTCACCTCCAGAATATTTTCCAACCCGCGAGTCGGGGCTGACTGCATGGGAGGTGAAGCCCATGGATTCGGTCATCAAGCGGTGAGTTTCATCCCTCATCTTCTGAATATTGAGGAAACCCATGGAGTTACAGATTTCGCGTCCCAGAAAGATATTGCGCCATAATGTTTGCAGCTCTGCCAGGGCGCGTTCCTGGTATACGGTTTCCACGCCTAATTGCCGGGCTTTTGGAACCGAGAGGTTATCCACCTGCTGACCATTGAAAAAAATCTCCCCGGAGGTGGGCTGGTAATAACCTGTGATGATCTTGATCAACGTGGATTTTCCGGCACCGTTATCACCCAGCAGGCCAACAATCTCATTGCGGCCCAGCTGAAAGTTGATATCCTCCAGCGCCTTGACCTCTCCAAATGATTTGGAGACATGTCTGAGTTCGAGGCGATATTCCGACATAAGATTATCTCCGTTCCGAAATTGGATAACCCATCTTCTTCGAAATCATGTATTCTTGTGAGTTAGGCAAGGGCTAAATAGCGTGGAACCTATCTGGAGCTACTTAGCCCTTGCTTTTTTTTATTGCTGACCCATCAAAAAAAAGAAAGCATCAGCAAGTAAAGTTCTAATATCCTCTAGCGGATCTGTTTTTCGACCAGCGGAGCTATCGCGTCGATATTGTCTTTGCTGAGAAAGCCTGCGCCGGTATCAATTAGCAGACCAGAGAAAGCGTAGTTATGGCTCAGGCAAATCTGCAAAACACCGAAGTAGCCTTGCAAGAACTGCTGTTGGTCGATGACCAGCTGGAGCCAGCCACCCTGGATCGCGGTAACGGCATTACCAGACGCATCGAAACCAGCGGCATAGATATCACCCGGTTTCTTGCCAGCGGCTTCCAGGAAGGTCTGCACAGTGCCCGTCAGGTTGCCATGATCAGTCACAATGAGCTTGATATCGGGATTGGCGGACATAATACCCGTGAAGACCGGTACGCCAGCGGCGGCGCTCTTGTTGGTAGCGTCGTCGATTTCCTGGTAGATCACGGTTAACCCAGCCTTTTCTAGAGCATCTTTAACGCCTTTGGTCCGTTCACCACGACCTGCCTGTGCCAGCAAGCCCCACAAGAAGGCTTTATCGCCGGCTTTCACGCCAGAGCGCTTGACTGCTTCCTGTCCCAGGGCGTATCCAGCGTCATAAAGGATGGCGCCAGCATAGCCGAAACCACTGGGAGCATATTGTGCTTCTGCCAAAGGCAGCTGGGTGTTCATGCTGGTCACGATTATGCCCTGTGACTCGGCATCATCAATGAGGGGATCGAACGCAGTATCGCCAGGGTGGCCCATGATGGCAATGCCGTTGGGCTTGGTGGCGACTGCCTGTTGGAACTGGCTGATCATCTTGGCAGGATCCCAGTCGGACCACACATATTCTACTTGAGCGCCCGTATCAGCAGCTGCGGCGAGCGCACCGTTATAGACAACCTGCTCAAAGCCACCACCGGGTGTTCCACCGGGGAAGAAGACGATTTTGGTGTTTGAGCACCAATTGGTTGCGGCGGCGGGAGCACCACCTTCAGTCGTGGCAGGGGGAGACGTGACCGCGGTTGTGGGGGAAACCGGAGCATTGGTCGCTGGGGCTGCCGGAGCGTTGGTCGCTGGGGCTGCCGGAGCATTGGTCACTGGGGCTACCGGGGCCTGCGAGGTCGCAGCAGGGCTGCACGCCGTCAGCACCACAGCCAAAAGGATAATCAACGTAATGCTTTTTGCTACTAACTTATTCATTCAATCCTCCTTACAAATTTTAGATTACTTAATTGACGCTGTTTATTTGTTATGTGATAAAAAATTCTTGGTTGTCGAGCACCTCCTTTCAGCTAAAAAAACATGCGATTGGATATTGAATGATCAAAATCCATTCCTCTCAGATTGAAGCTGTCTCAGGATTTCATGGAGCTCGCCCGAACGATTAATTCAGGCTTGACCAATGTAACTGTTGCCTCATCGAGAGTCTTAAATTGCCGGTTCGCCTCAATCATCCTGTGCAGGGTTTGCACAGCGATGCGACCTACATCGATAAGCTGCTGATAAATTGTGGTGAGGGGAGGCCAAAAACAGGCTGATTCGGGGATATTATCAAACCCAACGATCGCCAGATCCTGGGGAATTTGGAGGCCTAATCGATGGGCGGTGCTGAGTGCGCCAAGCGCAATTTGATCGCTGCTGGCAAATACGGCATCGATATCCGGCGCTTGATCCAGCAGCGTGCGCAATCCCCTTTCACCGGCGTCAGCATTCCATTCCCCTTCAACCACCAGGGATGGGGGGGTCTCCAACCCGGCATGCTGCATCACTTTTTTCCAACCAGCATACCTTTCACGCGCTTCCCACCAGGTCAACGGTCCAGTGATGATGCCAACCTTCCGCCGGCCTTGATCGATTAAATGTTGTGTAGCCTGCTTGGCTCCTAAAAAGTTATCCACAGCGACCACCACCAACCCGGGTCGGGGTTCCGTGTTGAGGAAAATAATCGGGGGAAACTGATCCAGATGACTGGACTCTAGCCACGCCCGGTTATTCCCCACCTCGGGCACAGCCCAGAGAATTCCATCCACCCGGTGGGCGATCAACGTGTCCAATACTTCTTCACTGTCACCTTCGTCTGGTCGGTCCATCAGGTTAAGAAACAAAGAGTATTCCAATTGGTGAGCTTGCTGCTCTATGCCTACCACCGTCCGCGAGGGGCCAAAGTAATCTATCCCCCAGGTGACCACGCCCAGGGTGTTGGTGCGCTGGTGGATCAGACTGCGTGCCAGGACGTTGGGTCGATAGCCGAGCTCTTCAATCGCCGCCTGCACTCGCTCGCGGGTCTCGGTTCTTATTTCGCCCTGATTATTGACCACCCGTGAGACGGTCTTCGTGGACACACCGGCTAATTTGGCTACATCTTTTAATGTAGTCGTATGGAATGAACCATTAGCCCTGGAGAGGGGAATATCTTGATTGGGGAGTGTGACCATCTTGGAATGTTGTTTTTATCGCCTAAGTTGAGAAAAAACCACCAAAGTGATGTCACCGATGACGTTAGCGTTGACGACAACGCTGTCATTAATATTATACTCATAATTATGGACTTGTCAATAGGATCACAATTTTTTGGGAACCAGATATGTAATAAAGTGCAGGTACCTCTGGTAATCCCGGTCATCCCCCAATAGCCGGCAGATCGAAACTTTTATGACATCCGGCTTGAAATCCGCAATAACGGAGGTGAAATCCTGTTCAAGGTCATTGGCAAATAAATGTTCATACTTAGCAACCCGTGCCCTGCTTCACGGACAGCTCCTGCCGTGTAGACGAGTCCAGTTGGAGCTGCTGGCAGGGAATTGATTCTAGTGAAGATCACCTTAATGGCACGAGTCTCCAAATCAAATCATTATTTGGGTAGTCTTAAACGTACGCCACCTTTCCAAACCTGGGTCTAAGCCCTAGGCAGGCACTTGTTCTGTCTTCCCTGCCACTGGTGCGTTATCTATGATTAGTCCTTCATCCAGCCCATATCCGCTCTCGATCAGCTCCACCAATTTGCGCGTAAAACGGGCTGCCGGAGCCCCGTCGATCACATCGTGATCAAACTCCATCGTCAGGCTGATCATCTCGCGCGACTCGATCCGACCATCCACATCTACCAGCATCCGGCCAGTGCCCCCCACAATCAGGTCGAGCGCGTGGGATCCCGAAGCAATTCCCCACCCGGTATGGCCCTTTCCGAACATTCCTACGGAGGAAATACCGACTGTGCCCGCCATGGAGGTGACCATCGTCGGATCGCGACGCACGATCATCCGGAACAAAGCCTTGAATATAATAGAGAGAGGCCATGGAAGGAGCAAGGCGGATCGAAACCAGGCGGGCATACCATTATTGGATGGCACCGGTTTTGTCTGTGCCGAGCGAATCTCCTGGTGGATCTCCTGGAAGGTCTTGCGGTTGGCACCCCGAATGACATAACCCGTCAGTATGCGCGCTTCTCCCTGCTTGCGCTCGATCATAATCCCAACATCCACTTCGTCAAACACAATGAGCTGTTTGCTACCTTTCCTGCAGGCTTGAACTACTTTATTCTCATCTACTGCCCGCGCCAGGCAGAAAGCCAGGTAACCCGTAAACGACAACTGCACTCCGGTCTGTGCTTTATGGTCTTCTATGAATTTCCTGGCGACAGTGACGTCCACCTCCAGCAACGCATACATGACGTGCCTCCCCGATTTGAGGTCAAGAAAAGCAGGCATGGCGCGGCGCTCGGCAGGGAAATCAATGACCTGATAGGATTCGATTTTTTGGCTCATAATTGGATTTCTCCATTATACGCAGATAATTATTTACACAAAGGACGCGTGCCTTGCTTCACCACACGCCTTGCGCCCTCAGCTCATCCATCGCGCCTTTATGAATCTCGATTAATTGGGTGATATCCTCGTCAGAGTGTGCGGTACTGATAAACCCATGATGGGGCGCAATATGCAGCCCGTTTTTGCGATACAACAACCTCAAGCCAGAACTTGCTAAAGGGTCACCTGCGCGCACATCACGGACACTGTTGACCGGTCCATGCTTCGTGTGCATCCAGAACATAGAACCAACGCCTGTTGCAGTCGCTGGAAAATCTCGTTCCTGTGCAAACCGGTTGATATCATCCCGAAAACGGTCACCCATGGCGTTCAACCGTTTATACAGGTCCGGCTCCTTACTCAGCCGCCTCAGGACGGCGGTCCCAGCGGCTGTGACCAGTGGGTTCCCATTGAATGTTCCTGCTACGAGGATGGCTCCCGGCTCAGTATCGTATTCCATCAGGCGCATCGCTTCGGTAGTTCCTCCCACTGCACCAATGGGCAGACCACCGCCTGCAATCTTCCCGTAGGTGCTCACATCAGGAATAATTCCATAGAATTCCTGCGCACCACCCGGGGCTAAACGGAAACCGGTGATCACCTCGTCGAAGATGAGGAATGCCCCAATCTCGCGTGTGATACGTCTTAACTCTAATAGAAACTCCCTTGTCGCTGGGATTGTACCGGCGGCACCCTGCACAGGCTCGATAATCACACCAGCCAACTGGGAGGCATATCGTCGGATTTTGTCGAAGGCTGCCGGGTGATTGTAGGGCAGAACGATCGTGTCTTTCCAGGCCCCATCGACAAGTCCGGAGCTCTCCGGGACTGCCACGGGGTCCTCGACTGGCCCAAAATGAGCGTCATTCGGACCCGGCCGGCCGAAGCTGACGGCCAGGAAGTCGTGAGTGCCATGGTACCCACCCTCGAATTTTGCCATCAGAGGACGTTTCGTCGTGGCCCGCGCCAGGCGGAGGGCATACATGGTTGCTTCAGTGCCGGAATTGCAGAAAGTCACCTTATCCACACCAGGCACCATATCACAAAATAACCTCGCAAACTCATACTCATGCTCGTGGCACAGACCGTAATGTGACCCGCGTGGCAACGCCTCTATGATCGCCTCTTCAACCTCCTCCGGGGCGTTGCCGAGGATCATGGTTGAAAAGCCAAGCATACAATCAAGGTATTCATTATCATCTGCGTCCCACATCCGGGCACCTTTAGCGCGCTTAACTACCATTGGGAAGGGATCCGCCAGCCGGAAGAGACTGCCTACTCCCGCCGGCATGACGGTGCGGTTTCCCTGCCACAACGTGAATGACTTTGGACTCTTTGCCTTTATCTCGGCGCGGTACGAGTTGAGAAGCCCTGCAATTCTTTCCTTATCATCCATGATATTCTCTCCTATCAGAGGGAGGTCATATTTCGTCAGTCATCCATTGGGGGATTTCACGCCCGTCCCTTCGCAAGGCTTGAAGGATCAGCCCGGTGCGCAGGAAGGACCAAAGCGCGGCAAATCCACCGCTGATCCGGGCGATCCAGGCAATGTCTGGCATAAACAGGTGTAGAAATCGGATCAATCCACTGGACTGTAGATATGCCAGTAACGAGGCAAGCATAAGGTTCGGAATCAATGGCAGGAGGATTTGCCGCCCCCATATCCGTTCACCGCTGGGTCGAAGCCCAGGGTTCCGGTGCCAATAGCTTAACCGCTGCAGGGTAACGAAAACACCCACGATCTGGAGCAGTGGGATCAGCGGTAGAAGGCGCATAATCCATTTAACAGAAGGGAGGCAGCCAGGCTGCCACCGATAGCGAGTGATCCGAAAAGGAGTTTCTTTTTGCTCATGGGTTTTCCTGCTCCGGTTCTCATTTTCGGGTTTTTCCAAATAAACAGCGATGAGCTGTCAGGCAGCACTAGGAGCCACGTCGCGCATAAAGCTCCTGACAGCCTTAAGGATTTGCGCGGTCTGCTCATCGTGTGGGTTATGCCCGGCGCGATCGATGAGCACCAACCGTGAGTCAGGGATTCGGTCCGCCAGCTCTTGCTGGTGTTCGGGTGGATAGATAAAATCTTGGCGACCTGCCATAACCAGGGTGGGCACCTTGATCTCACCGAGGCGGTCCATCACCGTCCAGCCCTTGAGAAAGTGGCATTCACTATAGACGAATGTCTCGGGCTGCAGCTTCGTATGTAATCCCCAAAAAAACAGCTCCGGTAGCTGTAATAGCCTTGTAAAAGGGTTGTAAGCTTTTGACAGCTTCATCAGGGAGGGGAACATCTCCTTGGGTTCAATCAGCCCATTGAAGTAACGGCGGCAGAGCTCCACGAGCTCCGGGTCGAATCCGCGTTTAGCCAATTCTTCAGGCGCTTTCTCCTGAGCCCAGCTGTTTTCAGCACCCGTATCCATCAGCATCAGGTGTGACAGGCTCTGCGGATAACGCAGTGCATACTCGAGTGCAACATAGCCACCAAAGGAATGACCGAGCACCGCCCACTTTTCGAAGCCCAGCGCCTGGCGCAGCGCCTCTGCATCGGCAGTCAGGTTCTCCATCGTCATGGAGGAGACGTCTGCCCCCTCGGAGCGTCCATTGCAGCGGTGGTCGTAGAATACCAGGGTGAATTGATCGGAGCACGGCTTGAACGCCATCAAGGTGTACAGATCGGCGCCCGGACCGCCATGCATGAGCACCAAAGGATATCCGCTTCCGAAGACTTTTACATTTAGCGAAATCCCCCGGATTGACATCTTTGCCATACGCTACCCTCCCATCAAGCGTTTCATTCTGCTGTGCCTGGTGTTCAATTCGACCGATCCTTGCTTTACTGCAACATATAGTAATTATAGGCTTGTATTGAAAAAGGATTTAGCTCGTTACGTAATTTTTTTCTAGCATAGTATCCTAATATCCAAGCAGATTATGAGTAAATCACTCTTACTCTAGCTGATAGACTTTGGCTTTGCTCATTATTTCGCCAAATCAGCAGGCCGACGTCCGCCAGTTATTTTGTCTTAATTCAATGATCATGCTTTTTATTACTATATATCTGGTTATCGTTACGATTTGGGATAGAAAATTAATCGTTAATAATTGCTCCATTTATATTGTTGGAATAGCAAGAACGCTTAATTTACATTTTGAACTTTTAAGTAAACGATTAAGTGATGAACGAACCCATCCCTGGCGAAAATGTGCTTACTGTTAGCAGAATCGAGGATAAAGCCATCGATCTGCCGGGTACTGCCATCAGTAAAATGTATCTCGATTCGGTTCAGGTTTGAAGCCTGGAGGATAATGGGGACCTGACAGATTGAATATGCCAAAGAACCCGCCTTCAATTCGATCAGCTGCTCCCGTCCATCAACGCTCCAATAAGAATACACTGAAGGAGCGGTGAGAAATTCTTGCCTGTCGAGCAACAGAAAATCAAACCCCAGTTGACCGTTTTCGATGGATAACCCAAGCTCAACCTGCCGGGTGATAATTTCTTCTTTTACTGACCCGGTCATTCCTGGCTGTTTGGCTCCGTGATCTTTGGGTGTATGCGAATACGGGTCCGTTGGGAAAGCGCCATAAACTTCGGGAGTCTTATTAAAACATTGCCCTTTACGGATATCAGTGTAAATTTCAATCAAAGCACCCACCGATGGTTCACTTCTCGTGCGAAGTATCGTTTCCTGCACCGCCAGCAAGAGTTTGGATACCATGTGCCAGTAAATACTACCCAGACCCTCATAGGCGAAAAAGGTACCGGATCGCCCGGTAAACTCATTATGGTGAAATGTGTTTTCAAATAGTTGCTCAATCTTTGCGGCCTCATCCCTTACCAGACCAGCATATTTTGGATCGCGATTTAATTTATTGAGTGACCTGGTCACGTCTTTTTGGTTGTGGATCTGTCCGCTGAAGTGATAGTTCCCGTCGTCATCTCTTGTGATCAGGGTCTTATCCCCTGCTTTTGCCAGTTCTACCAGCAGCCGCAAGTCACTTACCTGAACCGGGGAAAGGCAGTTCTTTTCGAGAAAACCGGGCAGCTTACGGTCGGGATAAAGGAGGTAGCTGTGCTGATTGGGCTCATAGAGCTGGCTGTTCTTCATGCTCACAAGAAGCGCCAGCGATTCTTCACCAGATAGCAACCCCGATGAGAGGATGGCGACCTGGCCTTCCAACATTTCATAAAGATGGTTAATCGTTGCCTTCCCGTCACCGAAATGCAGGATGTTGTAAGCGTGAAACATATTATCGCTACGTTTATTGAGGCGTAACGATTGGTCGACATATCTCAGTACCAGCTCGAGAAAAGCAGCCAGTTCATTAACTGGTAGTTGGCTAAATTCATTTGAGAGAACCTGGGAATAATAATTCAAGCGATATTCACTGCCCGTCTGACCTAAAGCATCCATCACGAGGCGTCTTTCTTCATCGCTAAAGGAAATCTTCAGGTTGTCCTGGAATTGGAGCAGGATGTTGGATACCTGCGAATATAGTCGCGCGACCTCTACGCTCACTGGGACTGCGTTCAACCCACAATGGTTTAACACTTGCCCATAAAAAACAATGAAACGCCGTAAATAACACAACGTGACAATCGAAAGGCCTTTTCCAACCAGGGCGTTGTTGGCATCATTCCACTCGGGGCGCTGGGTGTTCATCCAGATGCCACCTTCAGGGACAAAGTTCACTAATTTGGCGAGCAGCAAAGTGAGCAGTTTTTCTGCCAGCGTGACCATCAATATCCGCCCACTTCTTGTATACGTCAGCTTACCATCCGACCCAATATCACGCACGCGCAGCTCAATTTCCCGTTCCAGCTCCCAGTCGAAGTCGATGGTATTATATGCATCCTTCAATAAATCAGCATAGGGCTTGATCCGGTAGGGGATGTTGGCATAACTGAACATCGGCTTAGTGAGAAATGCCTCCAATTTTCCAGGGTCCACTCTGGCACTGATTTCCATCAGTTTTTGGAGGTAAATGATTTGGTGGTCACTCCAATAGCCCAAATTTGCCCAAGGGTTGCCTGGTTGTGGAAGCTCCCAATCCAACCCCTGGCGACTGATCCGGTAGGGATTGTAACCATCCACAGAGGTCGCATTCAGGAATGTACAAATCATCCCGGCGTCATACTGGGGAAAAGCGTAGGCGAGCGCTTCCCAGTTTTGGAAGATATCCCGCCAATTCCCTTCATAATCCAGCTTCTTTGAGCCATCGTCTTTTTTGAGGTTGATCGTAAAACGATTCCAGGGTCGACTGGGGTCGCCGTGCCGCCGGCTGAATGAAAGCGGCAGGTAGGCATAACTCAAGCGGATGAGATTTGTGTCACCGCTCGCTTCCGAGAGAGCCCGAAGGTCGCTGATCGATACTTCCGGGGGTAATTGGGAGAAGAAGGCTACGTTTTCTTCAAGTACCCTTCGATTACGGATGGAAACAAATTCAGTGAAATCCGCGGAATTCACCCGGTATTGGTCAGCAAATACACCGCCGCGCATGCTATTGAACATCACATTAGCGAAATGATGGACGCAATGAGCCTGGTGATTGGAGACCTGCAAGCCATCTGCGCTGGCAACGATCCTGGACAGGTTTAAGTCGTTCGATGCTATGTCGCGTTCAACATCTTCCATCAGCATCGAGCGGTTTGCTCGCAGCCGCTTTATCAGATGGACGATCGCCGCGCTATCCTGGCAGACATCGGCTAGCAGATGCCATGACCGCTCCTCATCTGGAGCCAGGGTGACCGTTGAATGCACAAAATAAGCACAACGCTGCCCCCGCACTTCAGTTTCTGTTCGCAGGCCCAATCCGGTGCGAAAATGATCGAGCTGTCGCGATGAAAGCAGATAACTTGCCTGGTCAAGTCCAAGCTGAACAACCGTTGTAGCCAGAAGCGACTCGCTGGGTTCAGCCAGGTCAGTCAGGTTTGAGTTCAGGGCAAAGATGGCAAGACCGGTTTCAGGGTCAAGCTCACTGCGTTTGTATGCATCTAAAAGAACGCTGAATGTGTTCTGAGTTAATTCGGCAACATTGGCGGGCAAAATATTTTGAAGCCCATCGACAAGCTCAACCTGGCAGGACTCCTTCCCTGAATTCCGCAACCAGGTCGTCTTGATGAAGCCAAATGCATCACTGGTGCGCCAGGCATAACGATAGTTCAGCTCCAAAGTGGGGTTAATTTCTTCAAAAACAACCGCAGTGCCTTTTACGTTCTTGTAAATATTCCTTTCGATGTGGTAAATCCCCTGCCCATGCCCTGAAAATGGTTCCCACAGGCTCACCCGTTGGTCGCGTTTGACCAGGATTATCGTCTTGTTCCCCGTGTGTTCATGATTTTCTGCCAGCTTATCCTCGGTGTAGTAGGGAAAAAGGGATTGGTCAGCGCTTACCCGACCGGCCGAAAGCCCTCCGGTGGATGAGATATACAACCAGTGATTGGAGCTGCTAACGATGCTCATAAAAAACGGTTCCAAGGCGTCAGAATTTTGGATTTTATAAAATCCCTCTCCAAGCATGACCACATACTCCCCCCGAACGACGCGCGCTGACCGCTTTTGACCTGTGTCACCGATAAATATGGGAACGAATCGCTGATCTATCATAATGGTTCCTTCTTAGACATAAATTCCTTGCCCAGGTTTACAAAATGCGACCTATGAGCAGCCAAATCCTTCTCGATGGATCACGAGCTATGGGGATATTTTACCCTTTTCATAACAAATCCATGGTATCGCGTTGATGCTCGTTCGTTAGGCGTGGTGATTGGGTGAACGTCGCTCTCTACATTTTTGAAATCAGGAGAAGTCCACCATGGGAGACACAGTTCATATGAAAGCGGGTAATTAAACACAAAAACCCGCCACACGGCGGGCTTCTTTAGCGAATCGCTGAATGCTGACAGCTTATCAGTGAGTGTGCCTGCACCGAGCGAAGCGAGCATGCCTGCACCGAGCGAAGTGAGCGTGCCTGCACCGAGCGAAGCGAGTGTGCCTGCACCGAGCGAAGCGAGTGTGCCTGCACCGAGCGTAGTGAGCGTGCCTGCACCGAGCGAAGTGAGCGTGCCTGCACCGAGCGAAGTGAGCGTGCCTGCACCGAGCGAAGTGAGCGTGCCTGCACCGAGCGAAGTGAGCGTGCCTGCACCGAGCGAAGTGAGCGTGCCTGCACCGAGCGAAGTGAGCGTGCCTGCACCGAGCGAAGTGAGCGTGCCTGCACCGAGCGAAGTGAGCGTGGAGCGGCTCGAACGGACTCCCCCCTGCGGGGACGATCAACCAACCCTGACATTAAACAAAAAGTGAGCGTGCCTGCACCGAGCGAAGTGAGTGTGGAGCGGCTCGAACGGACTCCCCCCTGCGGGGACGATCAACCAAACATGAAATTAAAATAAAAAGTGAGTGTGCCTGCACCGAGCGTAGTGAGCGTGCCTGCACCGAGCGAAGCGAGTGTGGAGCGGCTCGAAGAGACTCCCCCCTGCGGGGACGATCAACCAACCCTGACATTAAACAAAAAGTGAGCGTGGAGCGGCTCGAACGCTCAACCAATAGCTTAAAAGGCTACTGCTCTGCCATTGAGCTACACGCCCGGATTGCGAAAAATATTCTATCACGCCCAGTCTGCTTATACAAGCCTTGACTTTTCTCTTTGCCCTGGTTACCATCAGGTATAATATCGCTCGAGGCAAGGTGGCATCCATGGCGGATATCCCTAAATTAGAAGAAGCAGCTTTCGAAACCGAGGTGCTCAATTCTCCCCTCCCTGTACTGGTTGACTTTACCGCCGTCTGGTGCGGGCCCTGCAAAATGCTCGACCCGGTGGTGATGCAGTTATCTCAGGATTGGGTTGGCAAGGTAAAAATCGTCAAGATGGATGTGGATGACAACAACAACCTCGCCGTCCAATATGGGGTCATGGCAGTGCCAACCCTTATCATGTTCGTCAACGGTAAAGTGGTGCAGAGGGTGAGCGGTTATCAACCTAAGGACCGCATCATCTCAAAATTTGGCTCTTTTATCTAATCCGTTAATTCACGCATGATCTTTCATCAAGGCAGACCCCGCATCTGCCTTGTTTTTTTTATTCACTGCCAGTGAATCGGATTATAATACCTCCTAATTGACTTATTGCAACGAATTGCAATAGCAAGAATTATCAATAACTGTGTAGCAAATGGAGTGGATAATACCTATGTCTCCTTGCCAAACCTATATTGAAACACTCCGCGCTCATGGCTTTCGCATCACCCCCCAACGCGAGATGATTGTTGAAGCCATCGCCCACCAGGGTAACCACATCAACGCTGATGAAGTGTTCGCTTTGATCCAGGAACGGACACGTTCAGTAAATATTGCTACTGTATATCGCACCCTCGACCTTCTAGTCGAACAGGGTCTCGCCAGCCGCATCGACCTGGGCGAGGGGCGGGTGATCTATGCCACCGACCAGCACGGAACCCACATGCACCTGGTCTGCCGGCAGTGTGGCCAAGTTGTGGATGCTGACCAGGAGTTACTGTCGGTGTTAGACAAGCAGCTCAAATCTGATTACCAGTTCACTGCCGACCTGCAGCATATCTCGGTATTGGGTCTGTGCAAGGATTGCCAGTCTGATTAACCAGAAGGTAGGGAGGAAATTATGTTTCATACCCCGATTGCGATGCATATTCCCGATGGCTTCCTGTCCGTCCAGGTATCCGTATTCTTTTGGATCATATCGATCCTGGTGATTGGTTATGCCCTCAAGCGGGTAAGTGCTGACCTTGGTGAGAGGCAGGTACCATTGATGGGCGTACTTGCGGCAGCTATATTCGCCGGTCAGATGCTCAACTTCGCCGTTGCTGGGGGAACTTCCGGTCACCTGATCGGGGCGGCTCTGGCAACCATCCTGTTGGGTCCATGGGCAGCCATGGTGATCCTCACCTGCGTCATATCAGTCCAGGCGCTGATCTTCCAGGATGGAGGGCTGCTGGTCCTGGGCACCAATATCTTCAACATGGCGATTGTCGCCGTGGTCGTCTCGTACATGGTCTATCGCACAGTGCGCTGGCTGGCAGGCAACAGGTCTGTGGGCATCTACGCCAGCGGGTTCATTGCTGCCTGGACATCGGTGGTAGTGGCAGCCCTCGGCACCGCCATGGAGCTGGCTCTCTCCGGCACCTCCCCGGCGAACATCGCCATCCCAACCATGGGTGGCATCCACGCCCTGATCGGCATCGGCGAGGGATTGATCACTGTGGGTGCATTGGCGTTTCTCTATGCCAGCCGTCGCGACCTGCTAAGGGCCAATGAAGCAGGCCCGATACGCGGCAGGCTGGTATGGGTCGCCGGGTTGGCGCTGGCTTTACTACTCGCCGTGGCTTCTCCATTGGCGTCCAAACATCCAGACGGATTGATGCGAGTGGCTGAGCAGTATGGGTTCATCACCAGCGCACACGGTCCAACCTATAGCCTGGTACCCCACTATATCTTTCCGGGAGTCAGCAACACCGCCCTGGCGACCATCCTGGCAGCTGTCCTGGGCACCGTGATCGTCTTCTGCGTGGCATTTGGGGTGGCGTTTGCCCGGCGCCGGAAACCAGCCTCGGATGGCGAGCAAAATGATATGACTGCGGCTAAGTGAGGTGGTTTGATGCATGTCCATTTCCTGGACCCTTACCGCCCGCGCGACAGTGCCATCCACCGGCTTGACCCGCGCATCAAGCTGCTCCTGGCGGTTGCCTTCATTCTGACCAACACCCTTCTGCCAACGGGCGCCTGGCCGATTTACATCCTGCTTTTCGCCTTGATCATCAGTGTGGAGGTAATCTCTGAGCTGGGCGTGAGCTACGTGCTAAAAAGGTCATCCCTGGCGCTGCCATTTGTGCTGGCCGCCCTTCCGCTCATCTTCACCATCCCCGGGAAGACCTTGTTCAGCCTGTCTATCGGACCCTGGGAAATTAATGCCTCTCTCCAGGGATTGGAACGTTTTATCAGTATTTCGATCAAATCATGGCTCTCGATGCAAGCAGCGATCGTGCTGGCAGCCAGCACCTCCTTCCCCGATTTGCTGGTCGCCATGCGAGCACTTCACATACCACAGCTGTTGGTATCAGTCTTTGGCCTGATGTGGCGCTATATGTTTGTGCTAGTGGATGAAGCCAGCCGGCTGCTGCGTGCCCGCGCCTCCCGCAGCGGGCAAAGCGACTCACCCGGAGCCAGGCAAGGAGGCAGCCTCTCCTGGCGGGCGAAAGTGACAGGTGGTATGGCAGGCAGTTTATTCCTGCGGGCATTCGAGCGCAGTGACCGCATCTATATGGCGATGGTCTCACGCGGTTACGATGGCGAAGTGCGCGCCATGCCGCTGCCGCAGGTTCAACCCGCACAATGGGTGGTAATGGTCGCCTGCTTGAGCCTGCTGGCTGTATTCCTCGGATTAGCATTCCTGGTGTGGGGATAACCCATGCACCATTCGATTGAGATCCAAAACTTGAATTACGCCTACCCGGATGGCACGGTGGCACTGTGTGATGTCTCCCTGGACATAGCCCCAGGTGAAAAAGTCGCCCTGGTGGGACCCAACGGCGCGGGTAAATCCACCCTGCTCCTTCACCTCAACGGCATTCTCACTGGTCAGGGACTTGTGCACGTGTGTGGGCTTCAGGTGATAAAAGAGAACCTGGGATGGGTGCGTTCTTGCGTTGGAGTTGTCTTCCAATCACCCGAAGACCAGCTCTTCTCCCCAACGGTGTTCGATGACGTCGCCTTTGGACCGCTCTACCAGGGTCTTCCACACGATGAAGTGATGCAGCGCGTAGATGGGGCATTGGAAGCGGTGCACATGCTGAGCTATAAGCCGCGTGTATCTCACCACTTAAGCATGGGAGAGAAGAAGCGCATCGCCATCGCCACGGTATTGTCCATGCATCCGGAGGTTTTGGTGCTAGACGAGCCGACCGGCGGGTTGGACCCGCGCTCGCGCCGGTCTTTGATACACCTGCTGCAAGAACTTCCCCTCACCATGCTGGTTTCCACTCACGACATGCAGTTGGTGGGTGAGATATTCCCACGCATGATCATCCTGGACGAAGGCAGGGTGGTAGCCGATGGACCTACCCAGGCTCTGCTGAACGATGCAGTGCTCCTGGAAGCGCACGGCTTGGAACGACCATCGTAGATAACAAAAAAAACGGACCGGCATGATTACTAGCCAGTCCGTCAATTTATGAACGGTTATCGCCTAATTCTTATTCGCAGCCTATCCCTGCAGCTTTACGTAAAACGGCCACTTTATCCGTCTGCTCCCAGGGGAGGTCCAAATCATCCCGTCCAAAATGCCCGTACGCCGCGATCTTACGGTAGATCGGTCGGCGCAAGTTCAGGTCACTGATGATAGCCCCTGGGCGGAGGTCAAAATTCTCCGTCACAATTTGAGCAATCTGTTCATCCGGTATCTGGCCCGTTCCGAAGGTTTCCACATTCACACTGAGCGGATGGGACATTCCAATACCATACGCCACCTGAATTTCAACCCGGTTGGCTAAACCGGCTGCGACAATATTTTTCGCCGCATATCGGGCTGCATACGCTGCAGAGCGGTCCACCTTGGTTGGGTCCTTGCCGCTGAAGCATCCGCCCCCATGCCTGCCCATTCCACCGTAGGTATCGACGATGATCTTGCGCCCGGTCAAACCCGAATCGCCCAATGGGCCGCCAATCACAAACCTTCCGGTTGGATTAACGAAGATTTTGAGCTTATCGTCTATTAAATCTTTGGGCATGGAGGGCATGATAACATGCTCGATCACCGACTCGCTGATTTCGGCATGGGAGACATTTGGTGCATGCTGGGTGCTGACCAATACCGTATGAACCCGCTTGGGTTTGCCATAGCTGTATTCCACGGTCACCTGGGTCTTACCATCCGGGCGTAACCATGGAATGGTACCTTTCTTGCGCACTTCTGCCAGGCGCCGGGCTAATTTATGCGCCAGGTAGATCGGCAGGGGCATCAGCTCGGGTGTCTCATTGCAGGCAAAACCAAACATCATCCCCTGGTCGCCTGCACCAATCGCGTCCACTTCCGCTTCGCTTGCTCCCCTGGCCTTGGCTTCTAGTGAATGGTTGACGCCCATGGCGATATCACTCGATTGCTTGGATATTGCCACCTGGACTGCGCAGGTATTGCCATCAAATCCCAGCTCACTGGAGTTATATCCCACCTCAGTGATGATCTTGCGCACCAGATCATCGAAATTCAGGTTGGCGTTGGTGGTGATTTCCCCGAGCAGCATCACAAAACCAGTTTTGGTTGCAGCTTCGCATGCCACGCGCGAGTATGGGTCTTGCGCAAGGCATTCGTCCAATACTCCGTCGCTGATCTGGTCACACAATTTATCGGGATGCCCCTCCGTCACTGATTCAGAAGTGAACAGTAAGCTGGGGGAATTCATAAAAGTATTGCTCATTTAAGCCTCCAAAAAAAGAAATTGCCCCTTCTGGTCAGGAAAGGGCAAGGAACGAGCGTTCACTTGAACTGCCCTCTCATCTTCCAGAAATTACCTCTGCCGGAATTGGCACCTTGATAGCGATTACTCTGAATAGATTAACGATCATCGCTGTTCGGTTGTCGAGGTTTCACAGGGCCGGTCCCTCCACCTCTCTGGATAAGAGCGCCTTAGGGGCTACTAAATTATCGCGCGGATAATACCACGGTTGGTGGCACCTGTCAACTTGACCATTCTTGTTGTTATTTAAAGTTGAAAAGTGAACTGTCATTTGTCGTAATGAAACGTTTAGCCAATCCATAACCAAAAAATCATGTGATACCCTATCACCACTGCCCACAGCCAGGCGTCGATACGGTCAAAGGCCCCGCCGTGACCCGGCAGAATATTCCCTGAATCCTTAACCCCCGCCTGGCGCTTAATCATACTCTCACCCAGGTCTCCCAAAGTTGGGAAAATTCCCATCACGAGAGCCACCAGGGCTCCCCTCATGGGTGTAATCGTCGAATTACCCCCGACTACGGCCTGCCAGATAACAACTAACAGGGTAGTCAGCAGCACGCCAACAATGATTCCTCCAAAATAGCCCTCCCAGGTTTTTTTGGGACTCAAGCGCGGCGAAAGTTTATGACGCCCAAATCTACTTCCAATGAAGTACGCGCCTGAATCAGCGAACGTAACACCTGCAAGGACGACCATTAGCCACCATTGACCCTGGTGAAGATTGCGCAGGGAGATGAAGTAAGCACCGAGCCAGCCAATATAAAACACTCCTGCCAGGGTGACAGAAAAATCCGTCGCTGCCTGGTCGCGCCCACGCTCGAATGCTACCAGGTGATAGGTCATGCTGAGCAGGATGACCAAGCTGATGATCCAGGCGGCACTCTCGAAGCCGTTAATATTCCGTCCGATCAGGAGCAACAAAGTGCCCCCCACGACCAATATCACTGCGGGTTGCAGCCCTCCGGTACGGACCAAATTGACGTATTCCCAGGCTGCAGCGCACATAAACAGGGCCACCAGGGCAGTCAGATACCAGCCGCCCGCCAAAATCGCTGCCAGCCCGATGGGCAGCAGAATGACTACCACCAATATGCGTTTACCGAGCATCGCCTTTTTTGCGTTTTATCTGCCCGGTGGTGAGGCCGTATCTGCGCTCGCGCTGGTTGAATTCCTGAATTGCTTTCAATAGTTCTTCCCGGTCGAAATCTGGCCAGTAGGTAGCAGGGAAGTACCACTCGGAATAAGCCCCCTGCCAGATCAAGAAGTTGCTGCCACGCAGCTCTCCGGATGTACGGATGATCATGTCGGGGTCTGGAACCCCGGCAGTGAACAGGTATTGGCTTACCAGTGCATCCGATACCTCTTCCTCTTTTACCCCATCCCGAATCATCGCCTGGATGGCACAAACAATTTCGTCCCGACCGCCATAATTAAAGGCGATGTTAAGCGTCAAACGGTCGTTCCCCTTGGTGTATTCCATGGCTTCCAACACTTTTTTTCGGAAGGATGGTCGCACCCGGTCCAGCCGCCCAATGTGGCGCAGCCTTACCCCCTGGTCATGCAGCTCCTGGAGCTCGCTATCGATCACATTCTCAAAAATCCGCATCAACCCTTGCACTTCGGCGGTGGGTCGACCCCAATTCTCAGTGGAAAAAGCATAAATCGTCAAGTATTTGATGCCAAACTCGATGCATGCTTCTATGATCCGCCGCAGGTTTTCAGTACCGGCCCGATGACCCGCCATGCGCGGCAGTCCGCGAGCCAATGCCCAGCGCCCATTGCCGTCCATAATGATCCCGATATGGGTGGGGATTCTTTCCGGCAGCGCGTCGCTCACTTCTGGGCTCATACTTCCATGATTTCCTTTTCTTTACGCACACCAACGTCATTCACCATCTCGATGTATTTATCGGTCAGCTTTTGCAGACTTTCTTCGCCTTCTTCAAGCTCATCTTCGGAAATCAATTTTTCATGCTCGAACTCGCGCAGGTCCTTGATCCAATCCCGTCTGACGTTGCGCACGGCTACACGTGCCTCCTCCAACCGGTTGTGGACCAGCTTCACCAGGTCACGCCGGCGCTCTTCAGTCAGTGGAGGGAGATTCAATCGAATCACCTTGCCATCGTTGTTGGGGGTGAGACCCAGGTCAGACGCCATGATTGCCCGCTCAATCGCTTTCAGGGTGGTGTTGGGTTCAAATGGGCGGATCATCAACATGCGTGATTCGGGCACACTGATCGTCGCCAACTGCATCAAAGGAGTCGGCATCCCATAATATTCAATCGATAATTTCTCGACCAAAGCTGGAGAAGCTCGCCCTGTGCGGATCCCTGCCAGGTCCTCTTCTAATGCCTCAAGTGCTCCTTTCATGCGATCTTCAGCTTCAATCCGTGCTTCTTTTAGCATAGAGGCCTCCATGTCCAATGGTATTGCAATTAGTGCGGATTAATCCTGCAATCTGATTACAGTTAATATTCCTTCCTATAGGATACTCGAAAATAGTCACACAGAAAAGGGTAAATCATGTAGATACACAAAATAGGTCTTGAAAAGTTTCACCAGAAAGATTAAGGCGCAAAACGGCGAGTAAACTAATTCCATGAGAACAGCACACCGCTGGGTACATGCCTGGTGATGATTTCGTTAAAACTTTCCCCCCAATTTACTCTGAGGTTACCAGGGTGCCCACCCGCTCACCATAAACAGCTTTCAGCAGTGCCCCTGGCTGCCACATATTGAGCACCAGGATCGGCAGGTTATTATCCATACACAAGGAAAGTGCTGTACTGTCCATCACCTGCAACCTGCGGTTGATCGTCTCGATATGGGTCAATTGTTCGAAGCGGACTGCATTGGCATTGCGCACCGGGTCTGAATCATACACCCCATCTACCTTGGTGGCTTTGATCAACACATCGGCCTCAATTTCCATCGCCCTCAGGGCTGCCGCGGTATCCGTCGAGAAATAAGGGTTGCCCGTACCACCGCCAAAGATCACGACACGTCCTTTTTCGAGGTGCCTTATGGCTCTCCGGCGTATGTAAGGCTCTGCCACAGCCCGCATTTCCACCGCCGATTGGACGCGGATATACATACCCATGCGCTCCATGGCATCCATCAGCGCCAATGCGTTCATCACGGTTGCCAGCATTCCCATGTAGTCTGCAGTTGCCCGGTCCATACCGCGCTGTATGCCCGTCCGGCCGCGCCACAGGTTGCCTGCACCGATCACCATTGCTACATCGACATTCTGCTGGCGCACCTCGGCGATAATCTTTGCCACCGATTCTGCCTGTTCGGGGTGGATCCCTAATCCATCAGCCCCTCCAAGTGACTCGCCACTCAGCTTGATCAAAACACGCTTGTATTTCAAGGTTCGTTCCATTCGGGCCTCCCGGATCTTACCGCTTAGAAATTATACTCAGCATATTGGTAATATTGTATTGATTTTAACAAAAAAGCCAACCCGAAGGTTGGCTTGTGGAATTATGCTTGCGCTTCTTTGCCCACTTCCCATCGGGCAAATCTCCGGATTACGATGTTTTCACCAACGGCGGCAATGTTCTGGTTGCGCAGGTCCTCAAGGGTAATATCATCATCCCTGACGTAAGTTTGGCGCAGGAGACAATTGTCATTATAGAATTTTTCCAGTTTCCCGTCGATGATCCGCTCGATTATATTCTCGGGTTTTCCTTCTGCCAGCGCCAGGTTACGTGCTTTGGCTCGTTCATCGTCCAATACGGCCGCTGGGATATCTTCCACCTTAACCCACTTGGGATCACCGGCTGCGATTTGTAACGCCACTTCATGGGCGAACTTGCGGAACCTGTCTGAGCGGGCAACAAAGTCAGTCTCACAGTTCACTTCAACCATTACGCCCACACGCCCATTCCCGTGTGTGTATAACTCCAACATGCCTTCCAATACCTCACGGTCAGCACGTTTTGTTGCCTTGGCCAGCCCCTTCTCGCGCAGGTATTCTAACGCTTTGTCAAAATCACCATTATAGGTTTCGAGTGCCTTCCGGCAATCCAAGACGCCTGCCCCGGTTTCTTCCCGCAATTGCTTGATTTGTTCGATACTGATGGTCATGATCATTCCTCTCGCCGTTTACTTTTCTTCCTCGGAGTGTTCGCCTTCTACCGGTTCATTGGTCTCTTCTTCTGCAGTTGCCGGTGCTTCGGTTTTTTCAACCGCTGTCACCGGTTGTTCTGATTCTTCGGCTTCTTTAACCGCTGTCGCCGGTTGTTCTGATTCTTCGACTTCTTCAACCGCTGGTGCGGTTTCCTCAGCGATCAATTTCGGCGCTTCAATTTCTTCTTCGCCAGTCACTCCACTTGTTTCGCCCTCATCCAGCTCACCGACTTCTTCTTCTACAAGCTCGCCAGGCTCATCTTCAGCCAGCTGGAATAGTTCGCCTTTTTCTGCTTCAACCTCATCTGCTAACTCTTCGGCAATCTCTTCGATCTCAGCTTCAGCCAGGTCCTTGGGGTGTGCTACCAGCTTAGCCAGGGTTGCTTCACCAAGCAGCTCTTCATCAGACAGCTCGGTCTCTTCAACGCCGGCACGGGCAACAGTCCGGACCTCTTCCTCAACAATTTCTTCCTTGCGTGCACCCAGGCCTTCCAGGGCAGCATCGGCGATCTTGCCGACTACCAGCTTGATGGCGCGGATGGCATCATCGTTGGACGGGATGACATAATCAACATTCGAGGGGTCGCAGTTGGTATCCACCATCGCCACCACGGGAATTTTTAGTAAATTCGCTTCATGGATGGCAGTCGCTTCACGCGAAACATCGACCACAAACAGCATGTCGGGTGGGCGGACCAGCTTGCGCACGCCGCTTAGCAGACCTTCGAGGCGCTCGATCTCACGCATGAGGATCAGGCCTTCTTTCTTGGTGATGCGACCAAAATCGCCACTGTCACGCATGCGTTCAAGGCGCTCGAGCTCGTTGATCCTCTGGCGGATGGTGCGCCAATTGGTCAGTGTGCCGCCCAACCAGCGCGCGGTCACATACGGCATGCTCGACCGGGCTGCCTCAAGCTGGATGGTTTCTTGGGCCTGACGTTTGGTGCCGACGAACAAAATTACGCCTCCATTGGCGACCGAATCACGGACAACGTTGAAGGCGATATCTAATGCTTTTGAGGTTTTTTGTAGATCGATGATGTGAATGCCATTGCGCTCGGTAAATATATACGGCTTCATGGCGGGGTGCCATTTGTGGGTGCGATGCCCAAAGTGAACACCCGATTCCAATAACGACTTCATAGGAACGACTGCCATATTCTTTTTTCTCCTTGTGCGTTTTTCCTCCGCTTCCCTCATTCCAGCCGGGACCGCCGGTGATAGTTTAGCTCACCTTTTCCGCGGCACGCACCGGTTGGTCAGAAAGCGTGTGGGATAATAAATCACCTGCCAGGCAGGCATGACCGCTCCCGCCTGAGGCGGGAGCGGGTTGGAGTATACCATAAATTTATTGGAATCGTCCAGAAACTTTCCTGGGTAACCTGAACAGAAGTCTCCCCGGCTGCTTGTTCTACTCGGTTATGGGGTCAAGACCAGGTGGTCTTTGGAGGCAGCCTGCACTTGTTGCTCATCCCATAGCATGGGGTGATATTGGATCGTGCGCCACATATCGATCTGGTTGTCATAATTGGGGTGAAAGGTGTGACCCGACTCACCCGTCGTGTTGGTTGAGAGGGATGCCGGAAGGTTGCTCATATCGACGATCATCCGCTCCGAAGGCAGCCAGGCCACCTGGTAGGCTTTGGTTGGATCCGTTTCAGCCGCATTCCAGGATGTGGCGTTGACGATAGACCCTCCACCGGATGTCCGAAAGGGCCCACGGTTAAAAATAGCTTCGATGGGGCCAATCCCCGACATTCCCAGGGACTGGTTGTGGAAAGTCACCGTATGGATATCACCCCAGGTCCAGCGCGAAGTGTCTTTACCCAAAATTTGGTCCAGTTCAGCAGCTGCATCTGAGAATGCCAGGATCAGGATATCATCCCGCTTCTCAACGGTCGGGGTGGTTTTATCATCCCACCACGCACTATCCGGGGTTTGGGTAATGCGCCGCATGATCTCAAACGATGCGTCCCCACCATCTGGCCAATAATCCGTGGGCAGATCATCGTGAAAAGTCCTCGCCAGCACTGCCCGCCAGAAAGTGTTGTACACCGCCGGTGCTGCCAGGTCCATTTGGTTTTGATAATCCCAACCGGTAAGCTTATCCCGCACTTCAATCAAATGCTCGTCCTGCAAGTTGAGCTGCATTAATAATGGCACCATGTAAGCCGCTGAAGCATTGTAGTCGTCTCCATGCATCTTCTGGATGTAGGCAGCATCAATCGAACCCGGTGCATTTTCGATCAGCTGGACGATTCGGGCAGCTCGAAAGCCATAATCATCAAACGCAAGCTTGTAAGCATAATCCGATCCAACGACCCGATTGTTGGCACTGGCAAGAAAGCCCTCCGGAGGGTTATAAGCATAGGGCAGCTGGTCAAATGGAATGTAGCCCTGCCACTCATAATCATCCGTCCACCCGGGTACCGGGTAGTCACCGCTGTGGTCAGGTAACCGGATGGGGATATTGCCGGGGGTCTGGTAGGCGATATTCCCTTCAATATCGGCATAAACCATGTTTTGCGATGGTACTGAGAAAAATGAAGCTGCCTGGCGGAATTCGACCCAGTTTTGTGCCTTATCATAGCTAAACACTGCTTTAAAGATATTAGCCGGTTCGAGGGCGGTCCAGCGCATGGCGATGGCAAACTCAGCAGGCAGCTCGACCCCCCAATTATCCTGGGCGATCTTATGGTCGGTTGGGTTGTCCCAAATCACCGGTCCATGGCGCGTGTAGCGCACGATCAGGTCGACCGGGTCTGCCCCCGCCACCTGTAACGTCTCGTGGACTACGGTCATATCCACCCACTGCCCATTGACCTCATATTGGTTGGGGTTGGTTGGATTGATTTTCTCAATATACAGGTCGAGCACGTCTGGTCCCACATTGGTGAAACCCCAGGCGATATGGTCATTGTGACCTACGATCACACCGGGAACACCGGCGAAAGAATAACCCACCACATTATATGGGCAGTCTGTTCCCTGAGGAATGCAATGCAAGCCGACCTCATACCAGATGGAAGGCATCTGCTCGGCCAGGTGCATGTCATCCGCAAGGAAAGGCATGCCTGTGGAGGTACGGCTGCCAGAGATGACCCAGTTGTTCGAGCCGATTCCGCTGCTCGTTGGACCTAAAAGTGCTTCCATATTTGCTATCGTGGCTGACAGGCTTTGAAATGCTGGGGCTAGCTGCACCAGCACCTGGTCTGCCTCCGATAAACCTTCCGTTGCACCAGGCGCAGCGCCAAGCGGAAGGTGATTGACTACGTTGGGATGGTCCGACGGGTATGGCGGGAACAGGTCTGCCATCTGTCCGGGGGAGAGGGTCTTCGTCAAGATGGCATGCTCGACTTCCGAATCCATCCTGCCGGATCCCAGGTCCCAGGCCATGGCTTTTCCCCAGGTGAGGGTATTGAATGGCTGCCACGGTTCGGGTGAATAACCCGGGGTGAGCAGCTTGAGTACGGCGTACTCCAGGCTCAGTGCGGTTCCCTTGTGGTCTGCCAGGTAGGCATTCACCCCATCCGCATACGCCTGCAGCAGGGAAAGCTCGTCCGGACTCATGGCATCCAGCTCCTGCTGCGCCACTCTCGCCCAACCGAGAGTGCGCAGGAAGGTATCGGTTTTTAATTCAGAGCTGCCGAACATCTCCGACAGCCTGCCTGAGCCAATATGGCGCCAAAAATCCATCTGCCAGAAACGGTCCTGGGCATGGACGTAGCCTTGGGCGAAGAACAGGTCGTGGGTAGATTGAGCATAGATATTGGGGATGCCGAAGCTGTCCCGGTAGATATCAACGGGATTACTTAAACCGCTTAGCTTTAGCTCTCCATTTGTTCGGGGGAATGAGCTGCGAACCAGGTACACCCCCACCACGCCTAAAACGATAGCCAGCACAACGAAAACGCTGATGATACTAACCAGCACGCGACCGAGCTTGGTTGACATAACTCCTCCTTTGGCAAGGAAAGTGGTATTACCATGCTTTTAATATTCAGTTGTGTGTATGCGGGAAGGATCAGGAACACCCGACTGGAAAGCAATTATCTTCTAATAAGGGGGTTTACGCAAGGGAGGATATGTGGGGTAGGGTTCCCACTACAGTCACAAAGACATAGCCGGCAGCAGCCGGCTATGTCTTTGACAATTGCTAAAGGATCACAGTTCCTGTCTTTGAAGGACCAACCAGGCTGCCAATAGGGGCGCTACAATCAAAACGATGCTGACCGCCAGCGCTACCCATGAGGCGTTTGTAGCTCCCTGCATCAGGCGGATACCCCACGTATTCAATTCACCCGGCAGATACCTGCCCAGGTTTCGGATTACACCGATGATAAATCCGATGACGATGATACCCACAGCCATACCACCAGCCGCGGCTTGAGAATTGGTAATTGTGCTGCAAAACAAGGTGATTGCCAGGATTACCAATACATACACGAACAGTAACACATTCAGCACCAGCCATGGCAAGATATCCATCCATTCGAACAAAAGGCCGGTGTAATAATAACTGCCTATCCCAGCAATGGCGATGGCGATGGCAAACACCGCTGCCAGACCAAGGAATTTCGAACCCAAAAAAGATCCTCTTGGCAAAGGTTTCACCAGCATCATGGCGGCTGTACCCTTGTCCTTCTCCTGGGCTACGGCTCCCATGGCGAGCAGCACTGCCAGGATAAGGTCGAACTGGCTCATATTTTTTATATATTGGGTGATTGCATCAGACACGGTAGCAGGCTTGATGAACGAGGAAACATCTGTTCCAGCAGGTATAGGTAATGCCTGCGCTAAAATTTGGGGAAGTAACTTAGCCTGCAAAGGGGAGGTCAACCCGAAAAAGATCAATACGACGACTACGATGAGGAGCCGGTAGCTGCGGAGGCTTTCCAACCATTCCTTACGAAATGCAGTGAACAGGTTCATTTTTTCTCCTCCTCACCTACCAGCTGCAGGAATACATCTTCGAGTGAGGGCTTTACGACCTCATATTTGTTTAGCACTATTCCAGCCTGTGCGGCTGATTTCAGCAACTCTGTTTTAGCCAATTCAACATCATTCACAATGACACGCACCACCAGCTCCTGGCGGTTGATGGTCTTCACCCAGGGCTCTTGGTGTAATGTTTCACTCCATGGGTTGATCATGGCCTCCGATTTTTCATCCACCTCCACTTCAAGGGCAGGGATGGCGTACTGTGCAAGCAGTGCTTCCCTGGGGGCTTCAGTCACCAGCCTGCCGTGATTGATGATCCCTACGGTGTCGCACACCCGCTCCACATCCGCCAGGATATGGGTGGACATGAACACGGTGCACTGCCCGCGCAGCTGCTCGATGAAATCCAGCACCTCCTTGCGCCCCAATGGGTCAAGGGCGCTGGCAGGTTCATCCAGGAACAGCACTTTGGGACGGTTCATTAGCGCCTGTGCCAATGCCAGTCTCTGGCGCATGCCACGTGAAAAACCTCGAATTTTCCTCTTGGCGGATTCTTCCAATCCCGCTACTACCAGCAACTCTTTGACCCTTGTAGAACGCTCTGTTGCGGGCAAACCGAATATCCGCCCCACATAATCCAAATACTCGGGAGGTGTCATCCAGGTATAAAATGCCGGCTCTTCGGGCAGGAAACCGATCTGCCGGGATATCTCATGCCCATTTGAAGTCACCTCATTTCCCATCACCCAGGCTTTCCCACTCGTGGCATGAGCCAGGCCGGTCAGGATGCGGATGGTGGTGGTTTTACCGGCTCCATTAGGTCCCAGGAATCCGAAGACTGTTCCTTCCTCCACGCTCAAGTTCAAACCATTCAAGGCAGTAAATTCCCCGAAAACTTTGTGCAGCTCCTCGGTACGCAGCGCAATCATAACGCTAGTCCTCCCGCCCGATGATGAGGTAAATGATCGGTCCAATCAGCTCACCTAATATGATAATAATCGCCCAGAGCCATTTGGGTAAATAACGTGTCTTTTCCCGGCGGACCAAATCGACCAGAGCCACAATCACCAAGATCAGTTGAATCAAAACAAGCGGGATGAGATAAGGCAGATACTGCATAAACTGTTCAAAGGGGGTCATTGAAATCTCCATTCTCCATTCTCCATTCTTTTATTTATACAGCAGGGGATGCAACTTGTACTTATATTATCTGTTTAAATGCGAGTTTCCTCTTTCCATCGATGTGTCAATTTGACCCTCAGTCACCCATGGCTACAACAAATGCAATCGCCTGGGTTTGGGTATGGCTCAGACTGAGGGACCACGTGCTCAGGTGGAGGTCTTCTGCCATCCTTTGAGCTCGACCGTAAAGATGTAAGATCGGCTCGCCAGAGCTGCCCCGGCAGATCTCAATTTCCTGCCAGGTGATATGCCCAATCCCGGTACCAAACGCCTTTGCTACGGCTTCTTTGGCTGCAAAACGGACTGCCAGGGAGGCCATGTTTTGGCCATTTTCAGCCAGCTCAACTGGAGTGAATACGCGTTTTAAGAATCGTTGGTCGAACCGGAGGTAGGCATGCGTAAAGCGGTCGATTTCGATTAGATCAACGCCAGTCCGTAATGATGGCATGCTTGCCCTGCTTTTTCAGGAGGTTGTTTTAAAAGTACCGGCGGTCGCTACCGCCAGTCGGTCGGGGTGGAGATATTTCCGTGCGGTCTCCAGGATTACGTCAGCGGTGATCCCACGCACCAGGTCTGGGTAGCGTTGGTAATAGTCCAGCCCCAGGCCGTAACGCTCCAGGTTCAACAGGGAGGATGCCACCCCGGCGTTCGATTCAAGCGAGAGCGGTAAACGGCCGATATAATTCGCCTGGCTGTCACCCAGCTCCTCCTCTGTGACAGGTTCGTTGATGAACCTGTCAATTTCCTGGCGGATGAGAGCAACGACTTTTTCCAGGTTTTTCGGGTCAACCCCGGCGAGGAACAGCCACGGTCCCGGACCAATCCCACCGCTCAAGCTGGACGATGCGTGGTACGCCATCCCTGAACGCTCCCGCACCGATTCGCCAATCCGCCCAAACATCCCAAACTGTCCGAGAATATTGTTCCCGATCGAAGCCGCCAGGAAGTGCGGTGATTGGCGGGGTGGTCCTGCCACTCCCATAATGATATCTGCTTCTGACTTTCCAGGGATATTCACCTGGCGCGAGATGGTCGCACTCAATGGACTCAATGGAGGAAGCTCTGGCTGGTTGGGCTGGATCGGATTTTCCCAGTCGGCGAAAAATCGGGCGACCGAATCTGAAACGGGATCCGCCTCCACCCCGCCCACAATGGAAATCACCATGCCATGAGGACCAAAATGCTTCGCATGGAAAGCTGACAAATCCTCACGGGTGATGGCGCGGATTGTCTCCGGATGACCATCTTCTGGGCGGCTGTAGGGGTGTCCGGCGTACACCAAATCATCAAAAGCCAGCGAGGCAAGCTCAGACGTATCCTGGGCACGGATCGCCAGGCCAGTCAGCAGCTGATCACGCAAGCGTTCGACCTGGTCCGCTGGAAAAACGGGCTGGCGCATTGCCTCTGCCAGTGTGCCCAGGAGTAGATCCAAATCTTCCGCCAGGGCATGTCCGTAGAACCCGACCGAATGGGTGCCACCATCAATGCCAAGGCTGGCACCGTTTGATTCGAGGCCCTCATAGATCTGTTGGAAGTCTCGCTGGGTGGTCCCGCGCATCAACCCCAGCGCAGTAAAACCTGCCAGACCAAGCTTGTCATCCGGCTCGAATATGGCTCCCGCAGAAAGGTAGCCCGTGACCACGACAGAAAGGCTGTTCATATTGGGCCGGGAGAGGATAACGATCCCGTTGGGAAGTACACGCCGGACGATATCATCAGGACCAGGTAGGGAATGGGTGCTCAAGTGTGGATCACTCCTCTTATTATCGATGGTCAATCTGGGCTTATTGAGCAACGGTCTCAGGCAGATACACCCCAAGGGTGCGGTTTTGAGGCCGTAGGCAGGTCTGTGCCAATCGCTGAACGTCCTCGGGGGTCACTTTCTCCAACCGGTCAAGGTAGTTAGTGAACCAGTCCACGCTGGCAAACATCTCGGCGAAGCCCATCCAGAAAGCCTGGTTGGAGATCGACTCGCTGCCGTAGGCAAAGATAGCCCGCGCTTGTTTTAATGCTCGCTCGAGCTCCTCCATTTTTGGAGGCGCATCCTGCAGTTTTTTGATCTCTGCCTCCATGGCAGCAATGCAGTCGCCCACTGTGTGCTTGGGATGCACGGTGATCACCGTGGTATACAGGTATGGGTCGATTGTAGCTTGCAGTCCGCCGTTGACGCCTACCGCCAATTCTTTTTCCACCAGCGTTTTGTACAGACGGCTGGTCTTATTCGTGATCCCGCCTCCAAACATATTCAGGTTGGTGGGACCAGTCAGCAAGCTATCCAATAAATTCAAGGCGAAAAAGTCCTGGTCGTCTGCGGCCGGTGCCCGGTACGACACCTGCAGGAAAACCGTCTCACCCGGTCCTTCCACCGATACGCGCCGCTCACCACTTTGGGCAGGCTCCGTCCTCTCAAGCCGCCCGGGGAGTGTGCCAGCCGAAAGCGGCTCGTATAGCTCTCGGATGCGGTCGAGCATTGCCTGGGTTTCAAAATCTCCTGCCACGGAGAGTACGGCATTGTTAGGGATATAGTAGTTCCGGTAATGGCGGTAGAGGTCGTCGCGTTCCATCGAATACAGGTCAGATAGATCACCGATAATTTCATGATGGTAGGGGTGCACACGGAAGGCTGCAGATTGTACTTCCTCGCTCAGCCGGAAAAGGGGCTCGTTCTCACTTCCCTGGCGTTCAGAGATCACCACTGTGCGCTCAGAGCTGACTTCGTTGGGGTCAAACGAGCAGTTGAACATACGGTCCACTTCCTGCCGCAGGGCAAAGTCGATCTTATCCGCAGGTAGGGTTTCGAAAAATGAGGTCCAATCTAAAAAGGTAAAAGCATTGAGATAACCGCCATCCCGTGAAATCGTCCTATCCAGCACGCCTGGCGGGAATTGCTGCGTGCCTTTGAACATCATGTGTTCCACCCAATGCGAAGCACCAGTCAGCCCGGGCACTTCATCGCGCGACCCGACGCGATACCAGATCCACTGGCTGATTATCGGTGAGGTGTGGATCTCTTTCAGCAGTACCATTAAGCCATTGGGAAGGGTTAGTTTGGTCAGGGTCTCGTTCATAAAAAATACCAGGTTGCGTCCGTGTTGTGTTAGCTTTGATGAAGCCACGTCAGAAGAGTGGCAAGGATTATTTACCAAAAATAAAGCTGCATAACCAGCCGGTCAGCCAATTCTTACAAATTAGTAGCTCATCGGGAGAATTGAACGTCGACCCCATGGCGGTTTTATACGGCTCAATCGCTTCTTGTAAGCCGACAATGGATTGGTGCAGGTCAGTCTTATCAATCGCAATATCGACCGGGACCTGCAGGGTAACCGGGACGGTTATATCCACTGGGACACTAGTGCTGATTGGTATGGTCATATTGAAGTTCGCCTGCAGGGGAGTATTGGCAGGCAGGGTGAGGTCAGTTTTCACGGCAGTATTATTCAGATAGATCACCGCTCCGCTGATATTGGATTCTTCTGCCAGGGAAAGTTGGGTGTTTTGGTTGATCGGCAGGTCAAATACAACCGGTAAGCTGTCTTGCAGGCGTACAGTCGTTTCCACCGGCACGTTGATGACAATGTGAGCCTGGTCCATCATCGCCAGGCTGTTGGAAGCCTGTGTTACCAGACCATCCGAGATGAGCGCCTTGAGCTCAAAGAAGTGGTGCCCAAATGAGACCAGTAAACCGACCAGGATGATATTTACCAATAACGAAAAAATGCATGCCACAGTCCAGAAGGCTGGGAAAAACTTCCCTTGATATACCACCTTTTGCAGTTTTGGAGATTTACGATAATAATCTTTACCATCGATATATAATACCTTCGCTTTATCGCCCACATCCTTGACCCCGCCGATAATTTTGGTTCCAGTCTCAGACAGCGGATTAGCTTTGGCTTTTGGTTTTGACTTGGGTTCAGGTTCAGGGTTGGGTTCAACTCCCGGGTCTGGAAGGTTCGGGTTGGAATTGTCCATGAATTACCTCCTGAGGTGTATAGGCTGAATATAGCACAAACAGTCTGATTAGGAAAGCACTTGCTTAGTGAGAAATAGAACAGATAAAACCACCCAATTGTTAAATCTCTCTTGTGGAATTTTCCCCCACAGGCTAAAATATTGGAGCGTACCTTACCGGTAGATGGAACCATGGAACCCTAAAGTGGTACCTGTGGCTGGCTTGAATTATCACTCAGACGGCGAAAGCCGTCTTTTTGAGGAGAACAGGATTTGGTTGAGGACACTTTCGGGAGAAACCTCGTTGCAGTGATTGGTGCCGGTCCAGCCGGGCTGTTTGCCTCGAGATTGCTCGCTATGAGTGATGTACACGTGGTTTTGCTGAACCGGGATATTCTCCCGGGCGGGTTGGCAGAATACGGAATTTATTTCGACAAATATAAGATGAAAGAGGGTCTGCGCCGGCAGTTCCAACAAATCCTGGAGCTACCAGCGATAGACTATTACGGGAATGTGAAGATTGGCGAAGCGGGTAATTTTCGCTTATCCGATTTACGCGCCATGGGTTTCCAGGCAATCTTGGTCACCGTAGGCGCCCAGGGGACAAAATGGTTGGGGCTGCCGGGCGAAAACCTGATTGGTGTCTATCACGCCAAAGACCTTGTGTTCCATTACAATTTACTCCCCCCTTTCAGCACAAAAGATTACCGGATTGGCAAACGGGTGGCACTGATCGGTGCAGGAAATGTGATGCTGGATATGGCCCACTGGCTGATCCGCGACCTAAAAGTCGATGAGGTCATCTCCGTCGTGCGCAGAGGCCCCAACGAAGTCAAATTTTCGAAAGAAGAGCTGAAAATCGTGGCCCACAACCTCGATCTGGGCAGATTATTCGCCGAAATCGAGCGGACACGCCCCATAGCTGTTTCAGTGGACCAAAACGTGGACGAAGCCAAGGACTACATCCTGGCAGCATTACCCAAGGGCTTGGAAGCGGTCTCGAAAACCCATTTTTATTTTGACTTCCTGGCATCGCCCAGCCGCATCCTGGGAGATGAGAATGGGGTGGTTAATGGCCTGGAGGTCGAGGACACCACCCTGGTTTGTTCTGAAGGTGAAGTGCAAGCCAAGAGATTGGGTACAAAGCGCGTCCTGAATGTGGATACAGTGATATTTTGCATCGGCGACAAGGTGGACGAGTCGTTTGGTCTACCGGTGCGGAATAATGCCTTCGTCAAAAATCCCAACCCCATCCATCCCGTTGATGGACTGTCCTTTGAAGCTTTTGATCCTGACCTCAACCGCCCGATCGACCGTGTTTTTGTGGCAGGTTGGTCGCGCGAGGCCAGCAGTGGGTTGGTTGGCGTGGCTCGCAAGGATGGGGAGAATGGCGCCCGGGCGGTGCTGGAGTATCTCCAAACCACACCGATGCTGGTGGACCCCAAGTCAATCCTGGATGACTTTACCGCCAGGATGGAAGAGCTGAATTCACCGGTTATTCATAAAATAGACCTGGGCAGGCTGTTAAAATCGGCCCAGGCGGAAGCAGATAGACTGGGGCTGCCGGGTTATAAATACGCCACAAACAATGAGATGCTGGCAGTGATGGGTTTAAAAGATCCCATTTCGGGATGATGGGGAAAGCCGAACGAACAATCTACGGTCAAAGCTCGCCGATATTAGGTTGGGGTTTTTTGTACGGGATCAGCAATAGTAAGCCGATTGCGATCACCACCTCACCAACCAGGACGCCTATCTGCTGGTAAATGCCAAATACCGGTATAGAGGGGTAATTGTTGCTGCCAAAGCCGAAGATATCTGCCATTCCGCAGGCCACCGCAATCACATATCCGGTGCAAACCAACCGTAAACCGATATCCGAAGCGATCGATTTCTGTCCCCCATTCCAAAGCGCGGCCAGGCTGATATACCCCCCCAGGCAGATAAAGCCCAAACCCACCAAGAAGGTGGCGATCTGCACAAAGCCCACCACTGGGCTGCGGTCAAGCCCGAAGACCCCGGGCTCAGCACCTAGTAAATATATAATGAAACCTAAGATGGTCACCCCCAAACCCATACGGATGCGCAAACTCCCATTCGTCTTGCGAACAGGCAGAGCATCGGTCATACAGCCTCCGGCAAGGTGTTTTGAAGATGATCCAGCCAATTATTACCCAAAATGGCGGCAGTGTCGGCCTCAGTATACCCTTTTTGCTGGAGAATTGGAATTATTTTCCGGATGTCACTGATGGTATCGATTTCTATGGGAACGGATTGCATGCCGAAACCACCATCAAAATCACTGCCAATCCCCACGTGACGGGCATCGCCTGCCACCTGGCACATAAAATCGATCTGCGCCACGTAGTGTTCCAGCGTTACTCCGGACCTACCCCCGGTTTCACGCCAATCTGGTTTCAAGAACCCATTTGCCGGTACAACCCCGATCACTCCATCTCTCTCCAGCAGCCCCTCAAGCACCCTGTCTGTAAGATGCCGGTTGCTGTTGGTGTCTTTTAGCAATGCCAGGGCATTAGCGTGTGAAGCGATAACCGCCCCAGAATAGCTATCTAAAGCTTGCAAGGCAGCTTTTTCATCCATGTGACTGATGTCAAGGGTCATATGTAACTCTGCCATACGTTCCAATAAGGTAAAACCTTCGCTGGTAAGCCCACCTGGCTCATGGGTGCCGCCGCAGAAGCGCGTCCCGGCCCAGGCTGGACCGATGATGCGCACACCGCGCTGGTACCAATCCTCCAATTCACCCGGCTCACGAACACCTTCCGCACCTTCCATCAGGATCACCAGCCCCACCGGGTGCTCATCGGTATCGGTGCGCTGCCATTGTGCCAGGGTGGTTTTTATACCTGATTGACTTTTGATCATTTGGAACTGCGTCGGGTGCTCATCGACCAGACGCTGATATGCATCCAGCTGAATGCTGTAGAGCATATGAGCTTCTTCATCTGAAGCATAAGACTGCTTATCCCACTCGCCCAGTTTATGCCGCTGTGGGGCGGCGAACAAAGTGGAAAACACCACGGCAACATGGCCCCGCTGGTAATCCGGCCAGCCCAGCAAGCTGTCATCATTCACCAGGGGTGCAAGCGCTCCCGCTTCCCTTTTACGCGTTTCTGCCGCTGCAACAGTGTAGTCCCTGCCGAAAGTCAGCATGTTCCAGGCAAGGTCCTCATGCGAATCGATAAGCAAATGGTCAGTCATAAGGATGTAGATGATACCAGAATTTGTGAAATCTGCCGGTCAATTTTACCCATGGGATATTGCGCTAACTCAGCCGGAATAACCCACCTCACCTCTGCGGCCTGGAGCGGGTGGGGTTCTCCGCTTATGAGACTGCATGTAAAAGCATACAGCGTTACACGGAAATGGGTGTAGGCATGTTTATACACTCCCAGCTGGTTGCCGACCGCAATCTCTGCTCCCAGCTCTTCACGGATCTCACGCTTCAGGCAGGTAGGCAGGTCCTCGCCTTCCTGCTGTTTGCCACCCGGAAATTCCCACAATCCTCCCAGCAGCCCATGCAGAGGCCGGCAGGCGATCAGCACAAGCTTTTCGCGCCAAATCACGGCAGCAGTGACGATATAGTGCGGGATGGCAGGTTTGGATCGTAAGACCGGTCGCTGTTCCTGGATACCGAGACCCTTTGCCAGACACTCACCTGCGACAGGGCAGTGGGCGCAGTTGGGGCTTTTTGGGGTGCAAACAGTGGCTCCCAGCTCCATCAATGCCTGGTTATAATCGCCAGCTTTACCTGGCGGCAGGTTTTGCGCTGCCAGACTCCACAATAATTCTTCCCCGGTTTTCGATCGGGCATCCTCGCTGACGTTAAAGTAGCGAGCCAATACCCGGCGAATGTTGCCATCCAGCGTGGGCTCATTCCGGCCGAACGCAATCGAGGCAACGGCTGCCGCGGTGTAGCGCCCAATCCCGGGCAGTTTTCGCAGCAGGTGCATCTCGTCCGGCAAACTGCTGTGATAGTCTTTCACCACCAGCTGGGCAGCCCGAACTAAATTACGAGCGCGACCGTAATAGCCTAACCCTTCCCAGGCAGCCAATACCTCCTGCATGCTGGCATTCGCCAAGGCCTCGATGCTTGGGAAACGCTGCATCCAGCGCCTGAAGTAGGGAATGACGGTCTCCACGCGGGTCTGCTGGAGCATGACCTCCGACACCCACACTGCATACGGGTCGGGGTTAGTCCTCCACGGCAGGGAACGTGCGTGGCTGGTATACCAATCAAGTATGCGCGTAGAGAAAAGGGTGCTTTCCAAGGTTATTCAGCGATGATTTTGAGAAAATTTGAGACCTTATTTTCGATAAAGCAGGAAACCGAGCAAAGCGCTGACCAGGATGATTACGGCCGGGTTGACCTTTGTGAAGGTTAATAATATAAAAGTCCCAGCCACGAACAGCAGCTTATCCCAACCCTGGGCTAATGCCTGCCCCCAACCGAGTTTCTGCGCTCCGAAGACGGTTCTTGCCAGGTCATAAGCTGTCCACAATAGCAAACCCACCACCACAGGTCTAACTGCCTGGAGCATGGCTTTCACCGCCGGGCTGTTCTTGATCCCAAAAAAGAACACGATCAGGATGAGCATCAGCACGGTGGTTGGGATGACCGTGCCCGTTGCGGCGGCGATAGCCCCCGGCACGCCGGCGAGTTGATATCCGACGTAAGCCGACACCTGGGGTGCAATGGGTCCGGGGATGGCATTTCCGATTGCTACGGCATCAGCAAATTCATCCGGCGTGATCCAAGGAGTGCGGTCAGTCTGACCGGGTGGGATCCAGGTTGCGCTGGTGGTCTCGCGCTGCATCAGGGCCAATGAAGCCGGACCTCCTCCCCACGAAAACATTGCAACACGCGTGAAGAGAATGAAAATCTGCCAGAGTAAAAACATGTTAGTCATAACCCTCTACACTGGAATTTTTGCTTAATCGTCTACATTACTAGGAATGTATGGATATTCCCCGCTCGACCAGATCTCACATCTGGAAGCCTGCTTTTGCCGGGACAATTTTATATTGGTAATTCTCGACGTAATCAAGCAGCCGGTTAACCAACCCCTGCCATTCCTTGGTATCCAGGATGCTCTGCATGGCGGGCAGGTCTGGCATCTGGGCGGTAGCCATAATCTGTGGCTGGTCGCCATACATGGTCAGCCAGGCATCCTTCAGCTCCATCCCAAGCTGCTGCACTTGCGGGATGAACTCACGCACTACAAATTCGAAGTATTCCTGTTCGCGCCCCGGTGTGATGTCCCAGGTCATGATTAGTTTAACGGTCACGGCACTGCTCCAATTCGATTAATGTTGGTAATCCAACACCACCACATGCGTCTCTTCAGGGATCACGCTCTTGGTCACTTTTAACGAAGGTTGAGGCTTGATGGTTCCCAGTCCCATTTCCTTTAGGAATTTACTCAGCGGAGCCAGCTTGAGGTTACAGGCAGGGGTGCTGTAATGCATTGGGATGACAAAACCCGGCTCTAATAAGCTGATTACTTCGGCGGCCTTGGCAGCATTGAGACCACCTCCACCTCCGACGGGGACCAGGGCAATATGGACCGTGCCCAGGGCTTCGATCTCTGTCTGCGTCGGAACACGGCGCAAGTCACCGAGGTGGGCAACAGTCACCCCTTCGTAATCGAAAACGTAAAGGGTGTTACGCGGTACATCCGTCTCCTGCTTGCCAACTCCATTGGTCTGGATGCCGGTGATGAAAACACCCCCGATTTCATACTCTCCTGGCGTGTTAATCAGGTGCGAGTAACCCTTCACACCCGAGGTGAAGCTATGACCAGGTGCCTCATGACTGACGGTGAGGATATCTGCCTTTAGCTTAAGCGGCTCGTAGCCCGCGGTTTGACTGTCGTATGGGTCCGTCACTACGGTATCCAGGTTGCGCTCGGTCAGGCGAAAACAAGATAGACCGTACCAGGTGATTTCCATTCAGCCTCCAATGCTGGATGAATTATATCATTTCAGAGTTACCGCTATTTTTATCAGGTGGCCTGTGGGAGAGGAGGACATGGTAAGATAGTTTTACCATGATGCATAAGCCTCCGGCGCTACACGTCAGCGAGTCTGCGGGAGCACAGGTGATAAAGTTCGGGGAGAACACCTGGCGTCTCGAAACAGCAGCCAGTCCGCAGCCTGTATACCACCTGGCTCAGCTGGATGACCACGCCCAGCTCAGACGAGGCGATTTTAAGTGGAAGCCTGCTCTCACGCTTAACCTGCAGGCACGCGTTTCGGCTGAAGGCATCCCTGGCACGTGGGGATTTGGGTTCTGGAATGACCCATTCAGCTTTTTACTGGGTTCTGACCGGCAAAAGATGCGCTTCCCGACACTGCCGAATGCCGCCTGGTTCTTCCATGCCTCGCCCCAGAATTTCCTCTCCTTCAGAGATAACCTGCCTGCATCGGGTTTTCTGGCAGCCACCTTCAGCTCAAAGAAAGTGCCGCCTGCCTTGCTGGCGCTGGCTTCCCCAGCGCTTGCGCTCACCCTGCTCCCTAGGACGGCGCAGCTTGTCCGCCGCGTGCTGCGCGGCGTGGTGCACCAGGATGCGGTTTCGCTCGAGATAAACGTCACCGAATGGCACAACTACACGCTGGAATGGACAGCCGGGCTTGTTAGGCTCAGCCTGGATGGGAGGTCAGTCTTGCGCACGGGAATCACTCCGCCTGCCCCGTTGAGCCTGGTGATATGGATCGACAACCAGTATGCCGCTTTGCCGCCTGAGGGCAAATTGAGATATGGTACCCTTCCGAGTATCGAGCCCGCCTGGATGGAGGTCAGGGAGATAGAGCTGGTGGAGCATACTTAGATCAGATTTACCCTTTCACAGCTTAATTTCTCACTGTAATCTTTTCACATGAGAGTATAATAAATCCTTGCTTGCAGGAGGCATTACTACATACCTTAATGCGACCCGTTTATCCTTTCACAGCCATTGTCGGACAGGAACGCATGAAGCGCTCCCTGGTCTTGAACGCAGTCGACCAACGCATTGGTGGAGTGCTCATCCGTGGTGAGCGCGGTACCGGTAAATCCACCGCAGCTCGGGCTATGGCTGCCCTATTACCTGATATTCAAGTTTTCGCCGATTCACCCTTCAATGACGACCCCGAGGCGCCGCTCACCTGGTCGGATTGGGTGAAGGAGCGTAAAGCGCAGGGTATAGAACTTAAAGTCGTAAACCGCCGCATCGCTTTTATCGACCTGCCCATCAGCGCCACCGAAGACAGAGTGGTGGGCACCCTGGATATCGAGATCGCCATCCAAAAGGGCGAGCGCATCTTCGAACCGGGCGTGCTGGCAGCCGCCAACCGCGGCCTGCTGTACATCGACGAGGTCAACCTGCTGGATGACCACGTGGTGGACCTGCTGCTCGACTCTGCCGCTATGGGTGTAAACGTAGTCGAGCGCGAGGGGATCTCCTTCGCCCACCCGGCACGTTTCATCCTGGTGGGGACGATGAACCCCGAAGAAGGTGACCTGCGACCCCAACTTTTGGACCGGTTTGCCCACTCCGCCGAGATCTACGGCATCCGTGAAGCGCGTGAACGCGTACTGATTATGGAGCGCAACCTGGCCTTCGAGGAGGACCCTGAGAAGTTCCGCCGACAGTGGCTGGATAAGGAAAAAGAACTTTCCCACCAGATCGAGATGGCGCGTGGGTTGGTGGACCGGGTGACTTACAGCAGCCGCGACCTGCTTTCGATCGCCGGCCTGACCGCCTCGCTTAACGTGGAAGGTCACCGCGCCGACCTGGTGATCCTCAAGACAGCCCGCGCCCAGGCAGCATTCGAGGGGCGCAAGTCCATCACCGAGCGCGATATCGCCCTGGCAGCCGAGCTGGCGCTGCCTCACCGCATCAGGCAGGGACCGTTCCAGCAGGCAGTCCTCTCAGAAGATGAGCTGCAGGAGCGCATCGAACAGCTGCAAGGCTCCACTGCCAGCGCAGGAGAGCCAGAACCAGTGGCGGAGGACGAAGACCATACTCCACACTTTGATAAAAAAAAAAGACCTAAACCTCACCTCACAGGAAGACCAACAGAATCCGAACCAGAGTGAGCCTTCCCGGCAGAGTGTCTTCGACGTCGGGAATGCCTATTGGTGGGACGGGGGAGAGAAAGTAAAGACCGGTGAATCCTTCCGGCCGCGCAACCTGAATACCAATTTAGACCAGTTGTACCGCAAGCGGGCGGGAAGACGGTCGCGCACCCACACCGACCGCAAGCGCGGGCGCTACATCCAATCGCGCCCTGCGGGGGGAAAGACGGACGACTTGGCATTCGATGCCACCATCCGCGCCGCCGCACCCTTCCAGAAGGAGCGTGCCGAGATGCGCAAGCGGGTGGCTTTCGCCATCCGCCCATCAGATTTCCAGCGCAAGGTGCGGGTGAAAAAAACGGCCAATTTCGTGCTGTTCGTGGTGGATGCCTCCTGGTCGATGGCGGTTGCCGAGCGCATGTCTGCCACCAAGGGTGCGATCCTCTCCCTGCTGACCGATGCCTACCAAAGGCGTGACCGGGTGGGGCTGATTGTATTCCAGAAAGACCGCGCCACCATGGTGCTGCCACCCACAAACTCGGTCATGCTGGCCCAGCGTGCGCTGGCAGACATCCCCGTGGGCGGCAAGACGCCGCTCTCCGCCGGGTTATACATGGCTCACCAGACCCTGCTGCGTGAGCGCATCCTGCACCCCGACGTGCAGCCGCTGGTCATCCTGCTGACCGATGGAGCGGGCAACGTGTCGATGAGCTCCATGCCGCCCCAGGATGAAGCCCACCGCCTGGCGGAACAGATTGCCGCCGATGACATCCACTGCGTGGTGGTGAATATGGAACATGCCGCTTTCGACCAGGGCCTGGCACAGTCGCTGGCAGACCACCTGGAAGCCCCGTGCTACACCCTGAGCGAGCTCAAAGCCGAGACGCTTTACAAAGCCGTGAAAGAAGAGATGGAGACCGGCAGAGGGTTGTGATTTTTGGGGGCGGGCGAAGCATGGATCTTGAGTCATTGCGAACGAGCGCAGCGAGTGAAGCAATCCGCTCTATACATAATCTATCTAAATCACATAACAAATGAACCTTTCCCCACTGTTTTTCGAGGAGCAATCTTCCGCTCGCATTCCAAGTTAACTCTCATCAGGAAAAAGCAATCCCAATTGATTATCTATTGCTCTAGCTAATAGCTTGATGCTACACGCTAGCCGCTGATTTTCCTCGGATTCTTCAACCCCGTCCTCATCTTGCTTCCTACCTCACGCTTGACCCTGCCCGCCAGCACGAGGTGATACTCCTTCAAGAACCTTTCCACAGACTGAGGGTCGAAATACACCAGCTCCCTGTAATGCCCAGGATAAGGCTTTAACCACCATATCCTCATGGTCCGCGGCGAGCAAGCGGCAGATGGAGAGCGTACGCGGCACATCCCCCTTCCCTCCGTGCGAACGGACGTTGAACGCCACCGTGCTCACCAGGGCGATCCTGCGCCACCAAAAGTCGGGTGAGCCTGCCCACTTCACGACCAGCTCATCGTCGAGCAGATCATCGCGCCAGGCTGGACCCGACAGGGTGCGGGCAAAGGAATCTGCCGCCCACCAGCTGTTGATGCCCTGACCCAGCTGCTCCAGCTCATCCGCACCCAGGCTCAGGTAAGCTGCTTTGTGCCCGCCGATCAGCTCGTACGCTTGCCAGCGGTGACCATAGGCGAAGAGCAGCTCACGCCCGAACGCAAGCACATATTCGGCGGGTGCCTGGCGAACCAGGGAAGCGTATTTCCGGCAGATGGCCCGTTCGGGATCGGTTTTATGGACCACAAGCGCCCGGTGCTCGGCATCGAAGGCAGAAGCCAGCACAGCTGGGGTAGTCCACTCAGAATTTTTCATGCTTCCTTATCCGTCTGGCTGATATCGATGGTCACTTCCCAGATCCCGTCCACAAAACGCGTCTCGTGGGGCAGACCGCTGCGCTTCACCAGATCGAGCATACGGTTGTTGCCGATCTGCAAGTTGCCCCGCAGGAAATGGATGCCTTTCGCCCGGGCATAGCTTACCAGGCGCCACAGCAGCAGCTTGCCTATGCCGCGACCCTGATATTCATCCTCAACCACCACAGCCGACTCAGCCATTTCCGGATCACCCGTATCCAGCAGGGCATAACGTGACACGCCCACCACGATATCCTTGCCATTCTCCCTATACAGCGCCACGAAGGCCATGCGGGAAGTGTAATCCACTGTGGCTAGGTACCGGGCTTCTGCATCACTCAGCTCTTTTTTGAACGATAGGAAACGCAGGTAGATGCTTTCCATCGAAAGGCGCTGGAACGTGGCCTGCAGGTCGTCGGCATCATCCGGGCGGATGGGACGGATGACGATGGAGGTGCCATCCTCAAGCAATCTGGGTTCCGGGTCTAGAGAAGTGGTAGGTGGTTGCATGAATATTCCTGAGAGTACGGGGGTAACTCGCATCTGATTGTAACAGAAATAGGAGGAAGAAAAAGAACCTTGAAATCGGTGCGATTTTCTGATAAAGTATAAAGAGCAGGATTAATTGACTTGAATGCAGGTTTACAGGTGGGATTATGCTGGTAGCAAAACAAGTTGCTGATCTGCTGACGCTAAGCCGGGGGGTTATGGCATTCTTCCTGGGGGGGTTGGGTTTACTCGTCGGACCAGCTGCGTTGCCCCTGGTGGCCAGTCTTATGATCGTCGATTGGTGTTTCGATTCGCTGGATGGTCCAATCGCCCGTCGCAGCCAGGTGTACTATCATACCTGGATCGGTGACCACGACCTTCAAATCGATATGACGGTTTCGGTCGGTCTACTGATTTTCCTGCTCGGGGCTGGTTATATAAGCTGGTGGCTGGGCGTGGTCTACCTGTTAGGCTGGACGATATTTTTCCTCCGTTTTGGCGTCACCCCCGCGCCAGGTATGCTGTTCCAGGCTCCAACGTATTTCTGGTTTATCTGGACAACGGTGAAGGAAGCGCCGGGTTTTGGTGTCTTGATCATCGTGCTCATCCTGGTGGCGATCGTCATCACCTGGCCAAAATTCCCCAAGGTGATGGTGCCGGGCTTCCTGGAGGGGATGCGCAGGGCTTTCAGACCATTGCAAAAACGCAAATAGGAAATCAGACGATCTAAGGTATAATCAGCCGGATTTAGCTATTACCCCGGCTGGAGCATGCATGCCAATTGCACAGGAAGTGTACATCGAGGCACCCTCTGGGAGGAGTGCCTTTTTTATTCAAGCTTTACAACCGTTTATTCGACGATTATTAAAACTACCTGGATTCCGCTATTTATACCCACTGGCGCGGAGAGTTAGAGCAGTGACTGAGCCCGTGGGTCGTCTACTGGTGCAGCGACTCCCGGTTTTCATCCGTCATGCCGAAAATAAATCCATCACCATCATCAGTGCCAACTTATGGCATGATTTTCCTAAATATCGACAATGCACTCAACGGCTGGATAGCTTTGCCGCCATGGTTGAGGCTGAACATGCAGATGTGGTGTTACTGCAAGAAGTGACTCACCGGACCAACTTCCATGTAGACCAGTGGCTATCTGAGCGTCTCGGCATGGCATATGCTTATTCGCGCGCCAATGGAGATGAGGCAGGTATCGGCTTTGAGGAAGGTCTGGCAGTACTCAGCAGCTTCCCTATCCAAAGTTTATATCTTCAGCAGCTTGGTTCGACTGCCAACGTTTTCGTTCACCGCCTGGCGATGGGGGCGAAATTGGTGTCTCCGTGGGGTCCATTCGCGGCGATATCCGTGCATCTGGCGCTGCTCAGGCGGCAGAACAGAGCCCAGCTGACCCAGCTGTATGTCTGGCTCAATAAGATCATGGGGGGGTTGCCAACCATCATCGGGGGTGATTTCAACGCTCATGAAAATTCTCCCCACATGGCTGGTGTGCGATCGCTGTGGTTGGATACCTTTCGGTCCCTTCATCCGGATGCGGATGGGACTACCCACGAGATATGCACGCCGCAGGGCAGGGTGATCAAGCGCTCCAGGCTGGACTATATCTTCCTGCGTTCGGGCAAGGCTAAATGGAAAATCTTGGAGACACGCCACCTGGATGGAAGTAATGGACCTCACTCAGACCATCGCGCCGTTCTTACTCGCCTGGTGTTAAGTTATTAACCTGCAATTGGCTGGAAATCTGCTGATTTTCACATTAAAATAGATCGTGCAGAGGCGGAACCCCTTGTGGTGAGGAGATACAGGCAATGGAATTCTTCGACGTTATCAAAAACCGGCATTCAATCCGTACTTTCTCGGACCAGCCGGTGGAAGATGAAAAGCTGCAGCAAATCCTGGAGACAGCCAACCTGGCTCCATCAGCCGGAAATTTACAGGCATATGAAATCTACGTGGTGACCGATGCCAAGAAGCGGGACGGGCTCTCCTGCGCGGCACTGGCACAGGAATATGTTGCCGTTGCCCCGGTGGGGCTGGTTTTCTGCACTCATCCCGAGCTGACCGAAGGGCGCTACACCGAGCGCGGCACACGCCTGTACACGGTGCAGGATGCCACCATTGCCTGCACTTTCGCCATGCTGGCAGCCACCGACCTGGGGCTGGGCAGCGTGTGGGTGGGCACGTTCGACGAAAAGGTGGTGCGCCTGATCATCGGAGCACCCGACAGCCAGGTGCCGGTGGTTATCCTGGCGATTGGCTACGCGGCAGAATTCCCCGACCAGCACCCCCGCCGTCCATTGGACCAATTAACGCATCGGGTGAAGTAAGGGAAAGGATTAAGATAACCACTCAGGACTCGAAGGGTACAAAGGAATAATAATCATATAGGGGTTGTACATAAAGTAGTGGCGCGACCCATCCAGACAAAATAAAAAAACCGGAACCAACCCCCTCTAAATTCAGTGGGGGGCAGGCTGATCCCGGCTACAAGTAAGGGCGAAGCAAAAGGCGAAATATTTTTGCTTCGCCCCAACAAATAATAAATCCAATCGTCGGGATAAAACCCTGAGTACAAATCCGAGGATCAATCGTAGGGGCGGGTCTCAGACCCGCCCCTATGCCTAGATGATCAATACCGCCGCCCCGTCCAGTTTGCCACTGCGCAGGTCATCCAGCGCCTGGTTGGCATCCTCCAGCCGGTAGGGAGTGGTGGCGGTCTTCACCGGCACCTGCGGAGCGAGAGCCAGGAATTCTTCGCCATCCTGGCGGGTGAGGTTGGCAACGCTCCGGATGGTACGTTCCTCCCATAGCAAATGATATGGAAAAGACGGGATGTCGGTCATGTGGATGCCTCCGCTCACCACAGTACCCCCCTTGGCGACGGCTTTGAGGGCGGTGACCATCAGCCCACCCACCGGCGCCAGCACGAGAGCGGCATCCAGCTGCTCGGGAGGCATCTCATCCGAGCCGCCTGCCCAATATACACCCATCTTCAGCGCAAACTGCTGGGTGACAGTGTCACCGGGGCGGGTGAAGGCGTACACACGCTTGCCCTGGTACGCTGCCACCTGAGCGATGATGTGCCCGGCGGCGCCGAAACCGTAGATACCCAGGCGTTCAACATGCTCGCCTGCCAGGCGGTAGGTGCGGTAGCCGATCAGACCGGCGCACAACAGCGGGGCGGCATCAATATCGTTGTAGAGCTCTGAGAGGGGGAAACAGTAGCGTTGGTCCGCGACGGCATACTCAGCGTAACCGCCATCCAGGGTGTAGCCGGTAAACTCGGGGTGGTCGCACAGGTTCTCCTGGCCGCGCAGGCAGTACCGGCACGTGCCATCGGTATAACCCAACCAGGGCACGCCGATGCGCTGACCAGGGCTGAAGCGGTCCACTCCCTCTCCCAAACGCACAACCGTGCCGACGATCTGGTGCCCTAAAATGAGTGGCAATTTGGGTTCGTCCAGGTCGCCATCCAGAACGTGCAGGTCGGTGCGGCATACCCCGCAAGTATGCACTTTGATCAATACCTGCCCCGACTGCGGGGTGGGGACGGGAATGTCTGCCAGCCTGAGAGGTTGGCGCTGCTCGCTGAGCAGCATGGCGCGCATGGTCTTGGGAATGTCCATTGTTATACCTGGCAGCACGGGCACAGGTAGCAAGCGCCTCCGAGGTAGGCGAGCTTTTCAATGCTCGTGCCGCAATCCGGGCATGCCTTCCCGACCGTCTGGCTGCTCATCAGGCGGGCATAGCCGCCGGGATAGTCAAACAGGTCACGCTCCTCCTCGCGCCCGCCCAGCTTGATCGCCTGGGCCATGGTATCCTGGACAGCATTATACAGGTTGAGCCGCTCGTCCGGGCTGAGGGTGGGGATCTTGCGGGTGGGACGGATTTTGGCACGGAAGAGGATATCCTGCAGGTAGGCGTTGCCGATGCCATGAACGTGCTTGCTGGTGACCAGAAACCCCTTAACCCCCTTTTTGGTCATATCGGGATACTGCTCCAACAGCTGATCAAATCGCTCGGGGGTGAACCCATCGGACAGGGGTGGTATGCCTACTTCGGCGTAAGGAGGTTTGGAAAGGGCAGACTTTTCGAGCAAACCGACAAAACCCCACATTTGCAGGGTAAAGGTGAGGCTGGAACCATCGGAATAATCCCACCGCAGGTGGTACTTGGCGGGCTGAGGCTGCCCAGGGGGGTGATAGAGGATGCGCCCACCCAGGTCAGCAAACAATAGCAAATGGTCCTGCCCCACAGATAGTAATATGGAACGACCGTAGCTACTGGCACCTGTGACCGGCTTGCCTGCGAGAATGGTATCGTATTCTTCGGCCGGCCTGGTCAGCCACAGGAATTTATGCGTCAGCGGACCGCGGGTGAAGTGCTGGAAGGTCTTGCCGGTGAGAGTCTCATCCATCTGCCGGGCAATCGTCATGGCCTCAGGCATCTCGATCATGTGCTCCTCCTTTCAACTCAATGGTACTCTTAAAATTCTGAAGCAGACCAAACCAATTCATCTGACATTAATTCACATCACTCAATCCCACTTCGCTATTTGGTGGTCACACTCAATTTGCCAACCTGAATATATGGCATCAGACCGGAAAAATAGGCAAAAGGACCACTGACCCACTCGCGCTCCTTGCTGATGGCGGTTATGTCTTTGAGCGCAGCGAAGGCATTGCCTGCCAGCATAACATCTTTCACCCGTCCGACGAGCCTGCCATTCTCGATCTTGTATCCCAGGAACAGGTTGACGGAAAATTCACCGTTGATCGGGTTGCCTTGCCCTAATCCCAGGAAATCATGCACCAGTAATCCATGTTTCGTATTGCGGATCATGGCCTCGTACGGCGTATTCCCTGGGGTAATGACCAGGTTAGTAAGCGAGCGCGAAGAGCCATGCCCGGTGGGTTTCACCCCGGCACGCCCGGCGCTGTCAAGGTCATAGATGAAGTTACGCAGCACACCTTTCTCGATAATTGGAGTGACCTTGCGCGCCACACCCTCATTATCAAAGGCGCTGGTACGCGGACCAAATTCAATGAAAGGATCATCCACGATGGTCAGGCTCGGGCTGGCAACCTGTTGACCGAGCATATCGTGCAGAGGTGATGAGCCCAGATTTACATTCTTACCATCCACCGCCAACCCTAACGATAACAGCAGGGCGATCAACCCACCCGGGGTAAAAATCATCGGCATCTCGCCTGATTCGATCGGGGCAATCTGTTCAGCCATGCGGAAGTACTCGATCGCCTGGGTGGCAATCTCTTCCGTGTCTACAGTGCGCTTTTTCTGCCCCACGCCATGACCGGCAAACAAGATATCGGTGCCGCGCACCAGCTGACCGCCCGTGCCCACGTTGAACTCGGTGTGGTCGGCAGAATATTCCGCCCCGCGCGAATTGGCGTATTCAACCTTGTACAGCGATTTGTTGACTGACGCACCCGCCAAGATCTCAGGATTATAGCTTTTGACCATGTCCATCATCTGCTGCCCCATGCGGATCATCTCAGGTTTTTCGAGCGGCAGGAGGGCAGGATCGAAGATTTTAACGGCTTCGAGTGCCTGGGCATCCGGGAGCTCAAAATGCGCCGGGCTGCCGAACTGAGCAGCCTCGAGCGCCCGCTGCACCACTCCGTCAACATCCAAGGGGTCGGTGGTACTGGATTCTCCCACTTTGCCATCCACGATGACTTTGACGTCGATCTGGGTGCGCTGGGAGCTTGCAGCTGACTTGAGGCGGTCATTCTCAAAGTCGACCGCACTGGTTTCCTGGGTGAACATGACTGCCTGGACGGCTTGCGCTTTCTTGAGAGCTTCTTTGACGATATTTTGAACGATCATTGCTGACCTCCTACCACGCAGTTTTGGATGCGGATGTGCGGCCCGCCCGTACCCACGCGCAACGGCTGCTGGTCACCTTTTCCGCATCCGCCAGGACCATTGGGTTGGAAAGCCAGGTCATTGCCGATCTGGTCAATATTCATCAGAGTTTCAAACACATTGCCGGTCAGCACCACATCCCGTACCAGCTCAGCCAAATGCCCATCCCGGACCATGTAGCCATAGGCGGCGCTGAAGGTGAACATTTCCATGGCGGTAGTCCCGCCTATGGCTCTCACGGCATATACGCCCAGCTTGATATTCTTGATCATCTGCTCGAAGGAAGCCGTCCCTTGATCAATATAGGTATTGGTCATGCGGACGATGGGAGGGTGTTGGAAGTGGACTGCCCGGGCGTTACCGGAGACCGGCTCTCCCATCTTGGCAGCTGTCTCGCGTGAGTGCAGCCGCCCGACGAGCAGGCCATCCTTGATCAGATAATTCTTGCGGGTGGGCACGCCCTCGTAATCGTAGCGGTGGGTGCCGAGCCCGCCGGGGATGGTACCGTCATCAATGATGTTTAGATTCTCGACCCCGAAACGCTTGCCCAGCTGCATGATCTCCTGCATACGTGGGTTCTCATAGACAAAATCTGATTCACTTAAATGACCAAAGGCTTCATGAGTGAACACACCAGTCAGCAGCGGGTCGGTTATGACCGTGTACTTTCCCCCCGTAACCGGTGGGGCTGCCAGCAGCTCAACCGCCTTCTGCGCTGTCTGTCTGGCTTTCTCGTGGAAACCTTCGACACCCTGATACCCATCAATACTGCCGCCGGTTTCAAAAGCAGTTTGTACGATATTACCCTCCCGCGCTATGGCTCCAATCAACAGGTTGGTATCAGGGAGTTCTTCTTCAATGTAGCCACCTTCTGAGTTGGCAAACCAGATGTGCTTGAAGCTGTCGGCATAACGTACGTTGCTGGTCTGAATGCTCTTATGGTACCCGAGCACAATTTTGTTATATTCTTCCATCAGGGCTTTTTTGTCTGCCAGTGGCACCTGGCGGAAATCCTTGACTAAGAAAGCTTTCAGCGAATCTACTACCGGCGCACTTGGAGCAAAATGGGTGGCATCCCTTCCTACCAGCCTGGCAGTCTCACAGGCTTCACGCACCCGCTTGGGCAGATCTTCCAGGTCATTGAAGGTGGCATATCCCCAGCCGCCTTTATACAGTGCGCGCACAATGCCGCCGACGGTCCGCGCCGAGCCGATCGTGTCCAGGTCGGGACCGCGATAATTAACCCAGGTATTGGTCTTATCCTCGAGGCGAATATCCGCATATTCCACATCCTGAACCTTTAATGCTTCGGTTAATCGATCTTGCATGCCAACCTCCCGTTGAAATTTTCTATCGTGTGTCCATGGATACAGACGTAATCATCTGCCAGATTTTATACCAGCTTGCCCGAGGTTTTGTTCAACATTTGGTTAGAGATTCCCCAGGTGCATTTATGGTCAAGCATGTCTGATCAAGCGTCTTCCCGCAAGGCGGTACAGTGCTCGCGGTAATGGTCGCAGGTGTTCGCCCGGATGAGCTGCAGCAGGTTAAGTGAATCATCCGGAAAATCATAACGATATGGCTGGTTGAGTTGTTCATCACTCAACGCTTCGATCACCGTCATCACTCCCCGATAGAGGCTGCGAAATTCGATCACCACGGAGGTGAGCGGGCGGTCCTTGTTGTCTTCATACACCTGGGCGTTGAAGCGGTGGACGTCATCCCAGCTCGCCATAGCGGGGTACTGCGGGCTCATCCCGGTCATTACATAACTTAATCGGTCCAGCAGGTACTTCTCCCAGGCCGAAAGGTGGACCAGGGTATCCTTGACCGACCATTCACCGCCAGCGCGGGGTGTGACCAGATCACATTCACCAAGCTCGAAACAGATGCGTTCGATGCTTGCCCATTCCCGGTCCAGCTCAGCCATCAATTGTGCCCGGGTGGATTTATGTGGGTTTTCAATCATGGAAATCCTCCTATCTATCCCCTCATCTTGCAGTGATTCAGAAGGCTATTATATCCAAACTAACGGACGATGGTGGAACCTGCTGAACCATCCGGATGAGCGGAGACGGTCTGTCCATCCTTCGTGAGCGTGCCTTCGAAAGATAGGTCTCCATTATGGGCAATCCAACCGCTTAGCACCATGGGCACCGAACCGTCTGCCGCCAACCATTCGCCGTTGAATTTGCGCGCCAGGTGGACGTGCGTCCCCGTCGCCTGACCACCCTCACATGACGGATGCCCCAGGGGAGTGTCAACCTGCACCCAGGTGTCAGGAGTTACCCGCCCCTGGTCGGCAACGTGCATGTACAGCAGCACCCAACCGGTCTGCTCGAGCCCATCACCATCCAGGTCAATTGTGACGATGCCGCGCTCTGAGCGCACCACCAGCCCGGCGGCTGAGGCGGTCACCCAGGCAGAGGAGACGGCACATGCAGGCTCACCGGTGATGGGAGCAAAGTCAAGCGCGCCGCGCGGCGTGCCGGTGCGCCATGAGATGTGGGGACCGGAAGTCAGGCTCCAATCCTCACCCGGATTGAAGGGAAGCTCGAGGGTGGGCTGCACAAGATCAACCGGGAGGATTGGCCCGAAACGGCCAGCTGCCTCCCACGGATCACCGAACATCTGCTGGTATATCGCCAGGAACCCATGGGGACCATACACTGCATTAAGCCAATCCTGCTGCTTTAGAAAAAACTTGGAGGTAAGATTCTGTACCGCCACCGAGCCAGCGTTCAGAGCGGGGCTCACCCGCACATGGGTGCCGCTGGGGAAGGACAGCTCGGTCAGCGTGCCCTGCCGCCAGCCATAATAGCCCATGTTGAGCTCCTTGGCTACCAGGGAGAGCTCCATATACAGACCATGATAATCGGGGACGTAGAACCCGATAGGATAATCCACCCTTCCGGGATCAATTGGCTGACCCATCACCCAACCGGAGCGAAATTCAAGGAAAGCCAGAAGCACCTGGGGGTTGATGGATGATTCAGAGGCCACCCGCTGGACGATCTCAGACCCGGTCAGCCATTCTCCCGGGTTCACCTGTTCACGATAAGTGCTCAAATAACCCCCCGCCTGGTTGATGAAATCAGCGGTCTGGAAGCCGGCTGCGGCAGGAGAATTGATGACAATGCTATCGGGTAACGCCGGGCTTGGGTAGGGAGGTTCGCCCAGCAGGTTGGGGATGGTGAGCAACTGCCCGGGTTGGAGCAGTCGGTTCGAGGGCTGGGCAGGATTGATCTGCTCGGGGGTAACCCCGAAGCGGGCTGCCAGGGCAGTGAGCGTATCCCCGGGCTGGGTCTGATAGGTGGTATATGGCGGGGAGGTGATCTCAGGGTTGGGAGTAACCTGTTCGCCCGGCAGCCCGGGGCTGACGGCGGAAGTCGGCAGATCCAAATAAGGCGACGGAGACAGACCAGGTACTGGCAATGCAGTTGAAGCTGTATTCGGGTCACTGCCGCCGGTGGGAAATGGCGGACCTGGAGAGGTAACCGCAGCCTGACTGGTTGGAAAGCCCAGCCCGCCCACCTGGCGCCGGGGTAAGTTGCACGCCAGAGCAGGGATCAAAAACATGCTCAGCAAGGTGAGCCAGAGATTTGAGCTGCGTCGTGTTTTTACCATCAGAATTGCATGCAGTCCCTTGAAGGGCCGATAACCTTTCATTCTGCCTGCGTATTCCTAGCCAGCCAGCTTCTCCAGCCTATCCACCAGACCAGACAGTACGGCGAAGGCTTTCTCGACCGGTGCGGGGGAGGTCAGGTCGACGCCCGCCAGCTTGAGCGAGTCGAGGGGGTACATCGAGCCGCCCAGCTTGAGGAATTCCAGGTACTTTTGAACGGCATCCGGTTTGCCCGACAGGATGCCATCCACCAGAGCATGGGCGCCAGAGATGCCGGTGGCATACTGATAGACGTAAAAATTCATGTACATGTGCCCGAACTGGGCCCAGGTGATGCCAATCCTGTCGCGGTCGAACTCCACTTCGTCGCCGTAGCCTTCTTTGAACAGGTCGGCGGTGAGCCCAATGAGGATATCGGCGTTGATCGGCTTCCCCTTCTCGGCGCGGTTATGTAGCTCCAGCTCGAAGCGTGCCAGGGTGGGCATGATGAAGAAGTAGCGGTGGTAGTTCGACATGGCTTCTTCGATCAGGCTGATTTGGAACTCTGGCGAGGTCTGGGTCTCGAACAGGTGCCGGCGCACCATGGCCTGGTTGAAGTTGGAGGCCACCTCAGCAACGAAGAGCGAGTAGCGGCTGTAAATGAAGGGCTGATACAGCCGGCTGTGGAAGGAGTGCAGCGAGTGTCCTAGCTCGTGGGCCAGGGTGCTCAAGCTGAACACGTCGTCGGCGTAACTCATCATGACGAAGGGCCGTGTGCCCATCGAACCGCTGGAAAAGGCACCCTCGCGCTTGCCTTTGTTGCGCGAATAATCCACCCAGCGGTCGACCAGCACGCCGTGCTTTAATATATTCACGTATTCTTCACCCATGGGCGCCATTCCATCGGCGATCCAATCGACAGCCTGTTTGAAGGGGATGACCGGCTTTTGGGCAGTGAGGGGGGCTTTTATGTCGTAAACGTGGAATGTGTCGTAGCCCAACAACTTCTTGCGCAGGCGCCAATAGCGCTGCCAGGTAGGGAGGTTCTTCTTGAACACCCCAATCAGGTTGTGGAACACGTCCACAGGGATATTATTGGGAGCCAGAGAGGCATGCAGCGAGGAGGCATAGCCGCGCGCCCGGGCATTGAACACATCCTGGCGGATGGTGGCTGTGAGGGTGGCTGCCAGGGTGCTCTTGAAACTGAGATAGCCATCAGAGTAGTTCTCCCAGGCGGTGCGGCGAACTTCACGGTCGACGTGGGTGACCAGGGAGGCGATGCTGGCCTGACCGACTTCCAGCTGGGTGCCATCAGAAGCCTGGGCAGGCTGGAAGGTGAGCTCGGCGTTGTTGAGGGCGTTATAGATGGCGGTGGCAGCGAAGAAGGGGTCATTGACCATCGCCAGCACCTGCTCGACTTCACCCGAGCGCACGTGAGCCTGGCGTTTCTCCAGCCGGTCGACATAGTGGGCAAAGAAAGCCAGCCTGGGCTCATCCTTCACCCACTGGCGCAGTTTGGAGAAGCCGATCTGCACCAGCTCCGGGTCAAAAAAGGCGGTGGCGGCACCATATTTAGCCATCAGGCTGCGACCCTGCCCATTGCGGGCGGCTGCATCCTGGTCGAGGGTGTTCACTGAATAGGCATTAGCGGCGTAAACATTGATCTTTCCGATCAGCGTGCCGGCTTCCTGGAACAGCTGGATGAATTCCACCAGTTTCTGCGGGGCTTCACCCAGGTGTCCCTGGTATGCAGAGAGACCCGGCAGCATGGCGGTCAGCTGGGCGCAGGCAGCATCCCAATCCTGGGGGGTGGGAAAGACGGAGGCAAGGTCCCAGGTCTGCTCGAGTGGGACTTCACTGCGCGGAGGAAGGCTGGTTGTATCGGTCATGTTTAACTCCTGGAACCTGAATGAGGTTGAGATGCCGGTGAGAGGTTAATATTCTCGCCGGGGGCGTTGCCCGGGATTATTATAACCCCGCTGAATGAAAGGCGTCAAAGCTGACCGTAGATTGGATACCTTGGGGCTATTTAACAGCCACGGTTATCACCTGCTGACAGAAAATGATAAAATCGGGAGGAGGGTAGATGATGCAAGCTCCGGTTGACTGGCTGCTGGAAGGGGAGGCGTGGGTTGAATACCGCACCCGGCTCGATTTGCTCGGGCAAAGTGAGGCTGAACCCCAGGTGACCTCGGCACGGGCGAGCATGCTGGCAGACCCGCTCGTGCATGCCCTGCTGGTTGAGCTCTCCGATTGGCCGGGGACGGTGATCTCAAGCCACAAGAGCGCAGGGCAGCCGTTCCACAAGCTGACCTTCATCGCCGACCTGGGACTCAAACCTGGCGATCCCGGTGTGGATGAGATCATCAGGCGCATCCTGGAGCATCAGTCAGACGAAGGTCCTTTCCAGCTGTCCATGAATATCCCCAATCACTATGGGGGCACAGGCGAAGACCAGCGGGCATGGGCATTATGCGATGCTCCGCTCAGCGTATATGCAATGGCGAAGTTCGGCCTGGAAGAGCACCCGGCAGTTATGGCGGCAACCGAGCACCTGGTGGGACTGGTAAGGGATAATGGCTGGCCATGCGCGGTCTCAAAAGAGCTGGGGAAATTCCGGGGGCCAGGGCGTAAGGACGACCCCTGCCCGTTCGCCAACCTGGCGATGCTGAAAGCACTCTCTGCAATACCACAGCAGCGTGATACTCCACCCTGCCATACGGGTGCTGAAACCTTGCTATCTCTATGGGAGGAAAGCACCGCCCAGCACCCATTCATGTTCTTCATGGGCACCGACTTCCGCAAGCTGAAAGTACCGTTCGTCTGGTATGACCTTCTGCATGTGCTGGAGGTACTGTCGAGCTTTCCCTGGCTAAAGGAGGACCGGCGGCTGCTGGATATGGCCGCTCAGTTGAGCAGCAAGGCAGATGACCGCGGTCGCTTCACCCTGGAATCAATCTGGACCGCCTGGAAAGAGTGGGAGTTTGGGCAGAAGAAGGAGCCTTCCCGCTGGTTGACCTTGCTGGCGTGGCGTATCCTTGGCAGGCTGGGGTTCTTTCCGATTCACTGAGTGCAGAATGGACCTCCAAATCATTGGGTTAATTAGAGGCTGCGCTTGTCCTTCGACAGAACCCGGACAAAATCATCCCGAAAGATCGATCACGACAAGTGTACCCGCCTGTGTAATCCAATTATTCCGTTTATATATATAATAAAATTCATATTTAGAGTAATAAGATGAATATTATGATAAAATAGAATCCACTGTTCAAAATTTCCGTCTAATTAACTATAGGAAAAAGGAGGAATCATGCGCATCAATTTGAGCAGTATCATGGTGGAAGATCAAGAACATGCCCTCAAGTTCTATACTGAAAAGCTGGGATTCACTAAAAAGACGGATTTGGCTGTTGGCGAATACCGCTGGTTAACCGTCACATCGCCAGAGGGTGCGGAGGGCGTCGAGCTGGTGCTCGAGCCAATGGGGTTCCCACCCGCCAGGGAATACCAGAAGGCGCTCTTCAGCGCGGGTATTCCAATCACAGCCTTCATCTCCACGAATATTCAGGAAGAATATGAACGACTCAAAGCACTCGGAGTGAAGTTTCGCAGCGAGCCGCAGGGCATGGGTGCCATCACCTCGGTTTTATTCGAGGATACCTGCGGCAACCTGATCAACCTGGTACAGCCGGGAGCATAGTTAGCAAGAGCCGGCGGGCACCAGCATTATTTTAGATATTGGATTGCCCCAAAAGAATGCCAATAATCTCCAATGTCCTGAGTTAAATGCGGTTATAGAATATACTTACAGGCGAGAATAATATCTCGTTAAGGTTTTAAATTAAAATCACCGTTATTGCTTCAGATGGGAGAGCTAACATGAACAAAGTCAGGGTTCTAGCAGGCACACGCAAGGGCGCCTTCGTGCTCACCGCCAATGCCGCACGTAAAAATTGGGATGTCAAGGGACCATATCTTTCAGGGTGGGAGATTTACCACCTCAAAGGTTCACCGGTCAACCCCGATCGGGTATATGCCTCCCAGACCAGCGGCTGGTTCGGGCAGGTGATCCAGCGCTCCAATGACGGCGGCTCAACCTGGGAGCCGGTGGGCAATAAGTTCGTGTATGAGGGCGACCCCGGCACGCACCAGTATTATGATGGCTCACAGCGCCCGTGGGAATTCAAGCGCGTGTGGAAGCTCGAGCCCTCCCTGACCGACCCAGATACGGTCTACGCCGGGGTGGAGGATGCGGCCCTGTTCCGCTCGGACGATGGGGGACAGAGCTGGCAGGAGCTGCCTGCGCTGCGGGAGGTAAAAGGGCACCTGTGGCAACCAGGGGCGGGCGGGATGTGCCTGCATACCATCATCCAGGACCCTGCCAACCCGAAGCGTATGGTCACGGCCATCTCGGCTGCCGGAGCTTTCCGCACCGATGACGGTGGTGTCACCTGGCATGCCATCAACCGCGGCCTGCAGTCTGGCGACGGGCTGCCGGACCCGACGGCGGAGGTGGGTCACTGCGTGCATTCCATCGCCATGCACCCTGCCCATCCCGACCGGCTCTTCATGCAGAAGCATTGGGATGTGATGCGCAGTGATGATGCCGGCGAAGGATGGCACGAGGTGAGCGGCAACTTACCCAGCGATTTTGGATATGCAATCAGTGTGCACTCTCACGAGCCAGAGACGATCTACGTGGTGCCAATCAAGAGCGATTCGGAGCACTTCCCTCCAGACGGGAAACTGCGCGTGTACCGCAGCCGCTCCGGCGGGAACGATTGGGAAGCGTTGACCGAAGGACTGCCGCAGAGCAACTGTTACGTCAACGTCTTCCGCAGTGCCATGGCGGTGGATACGCTTGACCCATGCGGGGTGTATTTTGGCACCACGGGCGGGCAGGTGTACGCTTCAGCCGACAGCGGTGATCATTGGATGTCCATCGTCAGGGACCTCCCTCCGGTGTTATCGGTCGAGGTGCAGGCGATCCCATGATCCGCGTGGTACTTCCGCTGCACCTGTCCAACCTGGCCAGGACAGAGCGTGAGATTGCGCTGGTAGTAGAAAATCCGGCCTCTGTATCCACCGTCCTGGATGCGTTGGAATCCCGTTACCCGATGCTGCGCGGGACCATCCGCGACCAGGTCACGTTTCAGCGGCGGCCGTTCATCCGTTTCTTCGCCTGTGGGGAGGATTTATCGCTTGAATCTCCCACCGACCCGCTGCCCCGGGAGGTAGCTTCTGGCGAGCAGCCCCTGCGGGTGGTGGGTGCCATGGCGGGAGGGTGAGCGAAGAA
>CAWEKR010000008.1:0-68619 GCA_963809615.1 uncultured Chloroflexia bacterium | reverse complement strand
CTGGAAGCCTGTATGCATCAAGCAACAAAATAAGATCTGGTCGCTGTTGTGGAGGAATTTTAGTCTTGTGTTCGATGGCAGTTCTCAATGCAGACACAGCTTCGGAAATCGTCATGACCATATCACTCACGTCACGACTTCTCTCAAGTTCTTTCCAAAAGCGAGGTTCAGTGAGCGCCCGAACGATTTGTACGCCCATCCGGGCTCCATTGATCACCAGGACGAAATCCTCGTCTTGTTTACCACGACCTTTTAGCTCAACTCGCTCCCCACCAGCGTTAAGAACATTGACAAGAATCTTACACACCACGCAAGAATTCTTGCTCGTTTTTCGGGGACAAACCACGAAGGTTGAATAAAACCTTGCCATCGGGCGTTATAGTGGTATGTCGAGTGAGATCAGGCTGCCCGCTCTCGACGAAACCCACGGGTTGATTATCGCGTTGTACTTCTCCCATCAAATCGCCTGAGGGATTGATTGAACCCTCAAGGTGCTTGTTGAACATTGTGGAGCCACAGTAAGGACAACGCTGCTGAGGGGCACCTTCCGACTCGGCTGTCAGTGGCTGTTTACAGTTGCTGCAATAGACTTGATCCATGATTTATCCGCCTTTCTGCCGCCCAACTATTAATTATACAAAATATTTGCAGTATACCCAGCCAATTTTGGTGATTTTACGGATTCATTATAAATGCTATTTATAAGAGTTGTTATCGAAACCGAGCGGTTAAAGGTTTAATTCCAATTATGGGGTAATTTCAATCAATCATAAACGATCGAGCTGATCGGGTTGCAAATAGATTGCCTAGGAACCCACCTACAACAGCATTTTCTAAAAACCGGTCGTTGTTTTTCACACGGACCATTTCAAGAGTTAATTAATGGCGCTAAAATGGCGCTAAAATGTTTGGTAACTTATCCGACTATGGCTATATGTGGGGGTAGATCGTGTATTTACCCCCATATATAGGCGCCCACGGCGGGGGACCTGCTGTGATCTCCAGCGGATTCGAATATACACCCCACTGGTTTTGGAGGGTGCCGGACACCCGTCAAGGGTGCACAACCGTCTGATCCGAAGTCCAAATGCGTTTTATCTACCCTGTATATGTGTTGATATTACGTCCATTATATATTACATCTAGAGATAGTTTTGTATACTGTATCTATATTTTCCATACTGATGCTTCGCAAATGTACCACAATTGCACTAGGCATGAAGCGAAAAACCACGAATTGTAGCCCTGTCCCAGGGGGAATGAAAGGAGCACCATTAGTGAATTACTCATCGAAGCGTAACGGGCAAATAGATTCGATAGGATAAACCCACCCGGTCATGCATAAAGACATCCGGATTCCAATTGGTGTCCCCAGCAACTAGGTTGTAGGCAAAGGAACAAAACGCCACGGTGCTCCCGTCTGCAGAGATAGCCGGGGACGAGGAATTTAGATTTCCTTGGGTCCCGTTGCTGGCGACTGAGATAAGCTGCGTCTCCCCTGTCACCCAATCGTGGACGAAGATGTCTGGGCAATTATCATCCCAGATATTATCTTGATCTGTATCACAGTAATTATTCGTGTCTTCGTCCACAAGGTTGGATGCACCAGATTCAAACGCCACGGTGCTCCCGTCTGCAGAGATAACTGGGGATAAGGAATCAAAATTTCCCTGAGTCCCGTTGCTGGAGACTGATACGCGTTGGGTCTCACCTGTCTGCTGGTCGTGGACAAAGACATCATTAGTTCCATTCGTATCCCCGGGCACCAGGTTTGTAGCCCCGGATTGAAACGCAACATAGCGCCCATCCGAAGAGATGGAGCCATTCCAAGACACACCATCTCCCTGTATCCCGTCGCTGGACACTGAGATGCGCTGAGTCTCCCCCAATATACGATCATGAACGAAGATGTCAGGGCAATTATCGTCATATATCCCATCATTATCTGTATCGCAATAATTATTCGTATCCCCATATACCAGGTTAGAAGCGAACGAGATAAATGCAACATAACGTCCATCAGTAGAGATGGAAGCCCACGCAGATGAGTCATTGCCCTGCGTCCCATCACTGGAGACTGATATGCGTAGGGTCTCATCTATCTGCCGGTCGTGGACAAAGACATCATAAGTTCCATTCGTATCCCCGTCTACTAGGTTATCAGCATTGGAATCAAACGCTACATAGCGCCCGTCTGTAGAGACAACCGGGGAAAAGGAGAATCCATTTCCCTGGGTCCCATCGCTGGCGACTGAGAGACGCTGTGTCTCCCCAGTTACGAGGTCATGCAAAAAGACATCATGCTTCTCATTGGTGTCTCCATCTACCAGGTTAGAAGCCCATGAGTAAAACACCACGTAACGCCCATCGGCAGAGATAGACGGTCCAAAGCAAGTTCCATTTGCCTGCGTCCCGTCACTGGCAACTGAGACGCGCTGTGTCAACCCAGTCACCCGGTTATGCACAAAAACATCACCTTCGTTGTTGGTGTCCCCGGCTACCAGGTTTGTTGCAGAGGATCTAAACACAACATTGTGCCCATCTGCAGAGATAGACGCCGACTCGGACCACCCATTTCCTTCCACCCCGTCACTAGCAATCGAGGCTCGCTCGGTAGTTCCAGAGAGGATTCGAGACGAATACTGTGCAATTGAGGAAGTGGTGGAAAGGCTTAAAATAAGCAACAGGGCAAAAATGATCATAATACGAAATTGATGATGACCATGCATAAAAACCTCCTCAAGGTCGGGAAATTAAACCGAAATTTCCTAATACTGCTTTAGTTGTAATCCAGTGCGGATCTGAATAATAGTAGCAATAAAACCATAGAGTGTCAATATTCAAGGACTTACATTACCACAAACACTCAATATTTAAGGTAGATATTCTCAGTGAAGATTTTGCATTGTGATTACGTAAGCGTAATTAATTACAAAAGGTGCTGTCCATAAAGTAGTGGATAAATTCGTTTGAAAGTTGGTTATATAGAGGGGCTAATAAGAAAATAAATGAACATAAGGGGTGATTAACAATTGAATATGTTCTCCAAATGTCAGTGACCCCGTTGGGCATCGCCTGGACGCCATTAAATTGCGAGTAGTCAGACAAACAGCTTGCAACCAGGTTGTACTGGGTACCTGTTTTTTTTCCCACGGTCCATTTCAAGAATTAATTAATGGCGCTAAAATGGCGCTAAACTATTTGTTCACTTTTCCAACTATGGCTATATGTGGGGGTAGATCGTGTATTTACCCCCATATATAGGCGCCCCCGGCGGGGAACCTGCTGTGATCTCCAGCGGATTCGAATATACACCCCACTGGTTTTGGAGGGTGCCGGACACCCGTCAAGGGTGCACAACCGTCTGATCCGAAGTAAAACGCTCCTTCGCTAAAGTTGCGCGGTTATTTGCAGTAATAGTCTGAGATTTCTCCCCACCACTCAATTCTGAAACCATCCTTGTTACCATTTCTTTTTTCGCCTCTTTCGTGTTCCAAACCCATCTCCCATTTATGAATTGGCGTTATCACACAACCACTTCCATGCCCCAATTTCTTGGCTGATGGCTCAAAGCTTATTGCAGCTAGCTCATAATGAGAAATCTTATATCTTCTTTAACCCTTTGTAGATTAAAACCATACTGATCTTCTTCATCGCGCTGTGTTCTCCTGTATCGGTCAGTGTTCTCCTGTATCGGTCAGTGTTCTCCTGTATCGGTCAGTGTTCTCCTGTATCGGTCAGTGTTCTCCTGTATCGGTCAGTGTTCTCCTGTATCGGTCAGTGTTCTCCTGATCGGTTGATCTTGACCGATATGATCTTGACCGATATGATCTTGACCGATATGATCTTGACCGATTTGATTGGTGCTCTTCCATTCCGATATGTTTTTCCAGATGTTGTGATCTTCCGTATCGAGTGATGGTTTTCCAGATCGATTAGTCCTTTTCTAATCGAGCCATGTTATAGCTTCTATTAGTGATCGTCTACATCGGGTGTTCTTCCAGATGCAGTGATTTTCTGTGCCGACTATGGTGCTCTACCATACCGGTAAGAATGCGATCAGAAATTACACAGCTGTTCCGCTAACCGCTACCCTACGCTTCCCTTAAATCTTCTTAAACCCCTTGTGGATTAGAACATAAGTGCTATAATTAGGACGTCATCATTATTCATTTTAGATAATGACGTCCGTATACCGGTTTCTCTTGACCGGTACAGTGTGCTTCTGTACAGATCAGTGCTCTTCTGTACCGATCGTTTTTTATCGGTATGGTTTTCATCTGTATAGGACGTAATTACTCGCTACCTTGGGTAGTTCGCTTTGCATGAAATAGGGATTCTGTCGTTGCGGAATCCCCGCAGATTTTCGGGGAGTTATCCTCCCCCTGGCCCTACTTATCGCAGACCGTTATCATCGATTCTTGTGATTAATCCATTGGTTGGGAAATTCTCGAAAGTGAACTTAGCGCGATTACAGGTCCTCCTACAGCATAACCGGCATTCTGTCGAAAGTTATTCGTTTCGTTTTATTTTTGTTTTTTTTATTAATAAATCCTTCTAAGGTAATATCATTATATGCAAAATTTATATCAGGGGTAATCCATCTCTGTCTATCGTTGATATTACCGTCACCTCGGCATTCAAATGAGGACCACCCGATTATCGCTGCCTTCACTTACCCAGGTATTTCTGTGACCAATATAACATCACACCGCTGGCGGGCTTGCCGTGAATGGAGGTGGATTTGTCCTGCAGGATGGCGGGAGGATAATAGCCCATCGACACGTAGCCCGAGATCCAGCTCCGTTCGTTGATGGATGCCAGCACGGCATTATAGGCATCGGCCTGCGCTTGCAGGTTCAGCTTCAGCTCAGGGATGTCAGCATTGGGCGGAGCGAGCAGGTCATAAGCGAGGCAGCCCCCACCTGAGATGGCGATACAGCCGGTGGCAGCCTGGTCGATCGACGGGTAGGAAATCGCGATGATTACCGGTCTCTGCACCTGTTGCTGGAATGGCAGCAGCTCCTGGTCGAAGATCGCAGCTGCCTGGGCTTGAAGTTCCTCGAGCGATGCATCTGGCTGGCTCGCCAGCGGTGCTGACCAAAGGATATATACCTGGTCGACGGCATCCAGGAACGGAGGCGGGTCCTTGATGCCTTGTGGATAGGAGATTGCCCAGCCGATCTTCCCGCTGTAGCGTTCCCGCACCTGGCCGATTAAGCTGCGCCAACGTGCTTCTGCATCTTCAGGCACGTTGCTGGGTGTGCCATCGGTAAGCTGACCACCCGGCAGCGCGGGGTCCAGCCAATCACCTCCCAAAATCAGCACACCGGCGTTTGTGCTTGACGCGACGCTGGCATGATGGAGCACGAAATTAGTATAGCGCTCAAAAAATGACACCCACCATGGGAAATCGCGTGCCACCGCCTGCCACCATGCATCGATATCTGTAGGGAAGTTCGCTTGTGGGAACAACCCTACGTTCAAATTGGCGCGCTGCCCGGTGCCGATCGAGCTGACCAGCTCCGGCTGGAGCATATCCTGGGAGGGCAGTGGTTCGAGGATCGGAGGTGTACCGTTGGTAAAAGTCCAGGAGGGTGTAAGCATCAGCCAATTCACGCCCAAATCCGGCACTGTCTTGATCGCCTCCGGGAGCAGCGGTCCCCAGGAGGGGTGGTAGCTGGGCTGGAAGGCGATCCCGGCGGTAAAATTATCTCCGCGTGGGGTCACCAGGGTATCCGGGATGATGACAGGCTCGTTCGAACTACTCAACCACGCCCACGCCGCGACCGTATCATTCACTGTTGCGGGGTTAGAAGCTGGGTTTACCTCTCGCCCGGTCGGGTTCATACCTGTGGTGGTTGCGTCGTCTGCAGCACCGCATTGCTCCTGCCGGCAGTAGCGGTATTGCAAGCTGGTGAGATGGTTGAAAGGTCCGGTCATGTCAAACGTCCACCCAGTCCCCGCCGGATTTACGCTTGGCGCCATTGGCAGCGGCTCAAGCCATCCAAAACCGGGATTGAACTGAATCGAGACAGTCTCATTTTTCGGGGTATCCGGCGTCACTGCGACATAAAACGGGACTGGACGGGTGCCAGTAGGTAGCCAGCTGTCAACAACATCATTCTGCTCGGTAGCTGTATTCGGGATTAAAAGCTGGCGCAAGCGGGCAGCTCCGGCTGAAGTCACTTCGGAGCTCCACAACCCATCGCCGAGTGTATATTTATACTCAATGTACGTCCCAGCGGGCAGATTCAGGGTCACCATGTATCTCCCATCAGCCAGCTTACCCAGGGTTGGCATGCGCGATGCCAGGCTGTTCACCCCGCCGCATAGGTCGGCGAAGGTGTTGCCCAATTGGTACAGGCTGCCGGCGAAGCGGATGGGAGCATCTGCAGGAGTATCTGCAGGCACCCTGATCGTGAAAATGACAGTGACGAGCTTGGCGGGATTCAGCTCGATTGAAACGGGTGTGGTTGCATTGGCACCGACCACCGCCCCTTGCTGGTAGATATGATAAGCACCATCCAGGGCGTAAAAGACCAGGTTGTGGTTGCCTGGTGGAAGACCTTCGAGCAAGAAGGTGCCATCGGCGAGGGTGAAAGCCTGCTCTCCGCCAGCCGCCACCAGCAGGTTTTGCACCGGCTTTCCGGTGGCATCATCCACAGCTTCTCCCATGATCCGTCCCGTGGGACCCTGGTATTGTGTATCCGTCCAACGGCTGATCATGTCCTGGATTGTGGCAGGTCCCTCGACGTCATACAGGCGGTAGCGGACGGGTCGATCGTTGTACAGGTGTTCATTGACAATGGCGGAACCTTCCCGGCTGTAGCGGTACTTGATCACTTTACCGATGGTGAACGGCAGGGTGACTGAATAGTGTAGGGTATTATCTGCCTGTAAAATGTATTTATGCGCATTAAACGACAACCCGGTTACCTCATCTAATAAATTGAGGTAAATCGAATCACCTGCCGGAATGGGCTGGGCGACACTCACGCCGAATGTAACCATGGTTTGTTGCAGCTCTGTTTTGGGAGGCAGATTGGGATCGTTGGTAGAGCTACTTTTTAGTCCAGGAAAATTACAACCCACCAGTAGGGTGAGAATGAGTAAAGCCAATAATCTAACCAGGTTCCATTTTTGCTTTGAGTCAGGCATATATCGACGAATCCGCAATATTTGGTGTTTTCGCTAAATTGCTGCTGCACAGATGTGGAAATCTACTGAATTTTATCATCACGTGTCCAGATATTGACAATCATTAATAAACTGTATCCTGCGGAGGTGCCGTGAAGCTGGATTATGTGGGCTTCCAGGCATCCGCAGGATACAGTGCGCGATAAAAGTGATGTGGATTTATCTATGCAGGCTTGAAATATTTTATGTCCAGGATGGAACCGGTGCGTTTCGAGGCAGTCTTGAGAACTGCTTGCACTATCAATCCGATCTCGACCTGCTCTGGCTCAATCTCACCCAGGTGATGGATCAAGCCACCATCGCCAAACCGGATAAATGCGATGATCTCGGGTTTTTCCAGTGGGCTGCCATCCAGAGCAACGTTGAGCACGGTATAGGTGACCACATCACCGGTCGTGCCCATATCAATCCAATCGTCCAGCTTACCCAGGCAGCGCTCGCAGAACACTGCGGCGGGCACGTAGGTATGGTCACAATGTGGGCAATAGGTGCCCAGGATTTTCCCCTCGTCCTTGAGGGTGCGAAAAAACTTTTCACCCGCCAGTCCATAGGTATATCGGTTGGTGACAGGCAAATCTCCCAGCCAGGATACCGGAGCTTTAGGATCACGCTTCAGGAGTGTCATCGTCAGGCCTCCTTAATGGGCTTGAAGTATCGGATATCGTTGATCGAGCCCTGTCGATCTTTGGCGGGTTTCCACACTGCCTGTACACGCATCCCAATCTTTACTTCCTTGGGATCGATCTCTCCCAGCATGTGCATGATCCCGTGCAAAGGTGAGGCACCATCGATATTGATCACCGCTGGTATCTCAGGCACTTTGATCCGCTTGACGTCCCATGTGACGTAGCACAGCGAGAAGGTATTCACCGTACCGGTGTCTTGAAGCGGTACATACGCATCCATGGGGCGGTAGCACCACTCGCACACTGTGCGTGGTGGGATGACAATCTTCCGGCAGGTAGCGCAGTGGCTTCCCAAGATCACACCTTCCTTCAACGAAGCCAGGTAGCTCCCGATGCCTACCCCCGTATCCCAGGCATAGACGCCGTTCAGCTTGTCGAAATTATAGAGAATCTTGCCGTCGGTGAAATCCTGCTCACTTAAGGAAATTCCAGGAAATTCTTTGATTTTTACAGTCATGACAGCCTCCTCATTTACCCATGATAACCACCGTACCGACTTGCATCAGGTCGCCCCAGGCCTGGGCGATACCGCGGCGCGGCTGTCCCGGTACCTGCCTGGCACCAGCTTCACCCCGCAGCTGCCAGAACAGCTCGGCTATCTTCATCAATCCGGCAGCCGCGATGGGGTTTCCAACACCCAGCAGTCCTCCAGAAGGGCAGACGGGCATATTCCCCGTGATGGCAGCAGTTCCATTACTGTAAAGCTCGGCAGCTTTACCCCGGTCGGCAAGCTGGAGTCCTTCAAGGTGGTGGAGAGCTTTGTAATCGAACGGGTCATACGGCTCAGCGATGTGGATCTCCTTGCGGGGCTCCTTGATCCCTGCCATATCGTAAGCCATGCGAGCGGCGTACTCCACATAGCGCGGGTAAGCCAGGTCGCGGTTGGTCCAATAGGAGGTATCCAGGTGCCAGCCAACCCCTTCGATCCACACTGGTTTATCGGTAATGCGCTTGGCGATATGCTCGGCAGCCAGGATGACCGCTACAGCCCCATCAGAGACCGGGCTGACGTCCAGCCTCTGTACCGGCCAGGCGAGCACTTCGGAATCGAGGATATCTTTGACGGTGATATCGGCATCACCCAGCAACGCACACGGATGGTTGGCAGCGTTGCGCTTATGCTGCACTGCCACCTGGGCGATATCTGCCTTGGAGATTCCGTAGGTAGTCATATAGCGGTTCATCTCAAGGGCGAAGATCCACAGCAGGTTCGGCTTAAGGGGACGCTCGGTGGTATGGTCAAAAATGGTCAGGAAAGCAGCCTGGGCATGGGGATAGAAAGACGACATCTTTTCTTCAGCCACGACCATGACCACATCAAACAAGCCTGAGGCAACATGGTACCAACCCTGGATGGGCACGAACACACCCGTCCCGCCCCCCACATACGAGCGCATGTACGGTTTGCGCCAGGCACCTGCGCCGTCACTTACATATTCTCCGTTGAAATGGACACCATCGAATGCGTCGGGTGCGGTGCCGAAACACACTCCCTCGATGTCATCCATGGTCATCTCACACGATTCGAGCGCCATGTGTGAGGCTTCCCAGGTCAGCTCCTTGGGTGTCTCCAGGGCGCGCCGGACGAATTTTGTCATGCCAGCACCAACGACAGCTACTTTTCTCATTCCCATGTTGGCATCCTTTCTAGTTGGTGAGGATCAGAACTGCACCGCTGGTGGTAGGCACGCCTCGCCAGGATTGCGCCAGACCGATGTTGATATTCTCGACTTGCCGGGGTCCGGCTTCTTCACGCAGCTGAAGCACGATCTCCAGCGCGCGCGCCAAACCGTTGGCGTCCAAGAGGTTCCCCATCCCCAGGCTTCCTCCGGATACATTTACCGGCAAACCGCTATCCGGGTTGGTGAAGCCCTCCAGGGTCATGATGCCGGCTTCGCCATCAGGGCAAAATCCGAGCGCTTCCAACGCCTGCAGCTCTTTATAGGCATAAGTATCATCCACTTCTGCAATATCGATGGCTTCAAGCGGGTTGCTTATGCCTGCCTGCCGGTAAGCCATCCAGGCAGCCTCTTCAGTGTAAATTGCCCGCGCCCAATCCCTGTTCTCGAGCGAGGGAGAATCATTGCTCCAGCCGGCACCCAGGATCCAGATGGGCTTATCGGTGAGGGAAATAGCTTTTTCTTCCGACGCTAGCACCATCACAATGGCACCATCAGAATGCTCTGCAGCCTGATTCGCACCAAGCGGCCATGAAAGGATCGGCCCGGAAAGGACATCCTGGATTGAGAGATTGGCGCCATAAGGAGCCAGTGGGTTTTTGAGCGCATTGAACCGGTTCTTGACGACGACAGCAGCGCAGGCTTCCTCGGATGAATCCGTCTCATAGAGGTAGCGGTTCATTTCGAGTCCGGCGATAAAATGGCTGTTTAGTTTAAGCGGCCTATTTAATATGGGATCTTGCGCATATGCAGTGACTTCAGATAGTGTCTTGATATTGGAGGCTTTGCTGTGACCTTCGACAGCGACGACATCGAATTGTCCGGTGCGAACAAGCATATAGGCTGTGGCGATACCGTGTAATCCGTCCCCGGTGATGGTATGTACTGACTTAAGCGCACCCCCAATTTGATCTGGAGTGTATTCGTCGAAGATGCTGGTTCCTTCGTGAAAATCTTCGGCGACAGTAACAAAACTATCTACATCGCGTCGAGGATCGACACCGGCATCATTATAGGCACGCATGGCAGCTTCATAAACCATTTCCTTATACGACTGCTCAGGTGTGGCCGGACGAAAACCTGTGCAGCCTACTCCCACGATGGCAACACGTTCATGCATGGATACCTCCTTAAGAAGATCAGGTATTTATGAAAATTGTGTGAATATGCAATAGATTAATAGACTATCCTTTTTCCAGTGCCTCCTTTTGTTTGGGTTGCCGACTACGTTGAGCGAAATATGCCAGACCAATACTGATAAAGTAAAGCACGATCATCGGGAGCATGACGAGACCCATATTGAATGGATCTACTGTCGGTGTGATGATAGCAGCAACGATAGCGATGATAACGATGGCGATTTTCCATTGGGAGGCTAACTGCTTAGCCTTGATTAACCCTAGGCTAGCCAGTAGATAGATCACCAATGGAAATTCGAACGAGAGCCCAATCCAAAACATGAGGCTAGTGACAAAGTTATAGTAGGAGGAGGGGCGAGGCTGGGTAATTAAACCCTTAAAATTGAAGAGGAATGGTAAAGCCGTCGGAAGCATGACAAAGAACGTGAAAGCCATCCCCCCAACGAATAGGAAGATAGCAGCCGGGATGGCGATCAGTCCTCCGACCCTCGAGCGCACTTTAAGCGCCGGGGCGATAAACAACCAGATTTCAAAGATAATGTAGGGTAAGGCAATGGTGAAACCGCTCAGCAGGGTTACCCGCATGACGGTACCGACATTCTCGGTGGGATCGATGGCGACTAGCTTCTCGATGCCACCTGGCATGGGTGCTGCGAGAAAGCTCATAATTTGATGGATGAACAAAAATGCGAGACCGGAGGTGATGAAGATCGCCAACACTGCCCGGAATAAATGTTTACGCAGTGCGTTAAGATGCGGTAGTAGCGCTGATGGATTTTCTATTGTGGTGGATAAAGTTTCCCCTATGGGGGCATCATCGCTTTCCTCATCTATAAAATAGGCTGCCACGTTTTTTGAGGCGGTTTTAATTGAATTGAGAATTCGATTCACCACTAATAGGATGAAGCGGAAAGGAGCGGTAACCAACTTCCAGAAGAAATGGAGTAACTTGCGCATAGATTAATCGGTGTTATCTTCGGTACCAGGATTGGTCGGCGGATCTTGAGGAATTGAGGGCGATGCTTCAGGTGCCGTGGTGGACCCGCTATCAGGCTCCGGTGATGCCGTGGTATTAGGCACTAGTTCATCCAGGTGCATCAGCTCCGGCGGAGTGGTCCACGAGGTGAGATCAGTTTGCACTTGCCTGACATCACTATTCAGGTCCTTACCGATTTTGTTGATATCAGAAAAATCCTTGGATAGCTCTTCCAGGTTGGCTTCGCGCATCAACCGATTGGGAAGATATTTAAGCTCACGCGAGGCTTTTTGAACTGTGCGCCATTCAGGCGAGGTAACAACCTGACGCAAGAATCGGCCGAGGGTCCGGCCTGCTTTGACCATATCACCCGGTCCGAGGACGATCAAGGCAATGATGAGGATAAATAACAGCTCCAGCGGACCAATACCGAGTAATTCCATCGCTATACCTGGCTAAACTTCTTAAAATATTGAACGATATCATTGTAATGAAGGGCAAGGCTACCTAGCACACCGTTGACGAAGCGGGGTGTGCTTTCGGAGCCGAAAATTTTGCCTAATTCGACCGCTTCGTTGATCGCCACTTTCAATGGGGTCTGGTTACTAACAGCAATTTCCCATAAGGCAATGCGCATGATATTCCGATCGATTACAGCTACCTGGTCCAAAGGCCATTCCGGTGCATGTTTGGCAATAATCTGATCAAGTTCATTGACGATAGGTAGGATACCAAAGACGATTTTCCTGGCAAAATCACCCAGGTTATCTTCCAGCGGGGTTTCAGATAATCTTTCTGTGATAACTACTTCCGGTGGATGACCGGTCATATCAATTTCGTAAAGTGCCTGCAGGGCAATACTACGTGCCCTGGTACGAGGTTTCATTGGGTTAAGTCTCTACCTCCGAGGGGTAGTCGATATCTTCGATATGGATATTTACCCGTCCGACAACCATGCCCACCATTTCTGAGATTGCCCGGGAGACTTCATGCTGGATATTATGGCTTACATCTCGGACGTTGACATCACTGGCCAATACGACATAGATATCAATATAAACCACGTCATCCACCACCTCGAGCATCACGCCTTCACGCTTTTGGGCTCGCTTGAGCAGCTTATTGACGGGGGTTTGAACATGGCTGAGCCGGCTAACACCGTTTACATTCAGCGTGGTCAACTGGGCAATGGTCAACAAAACATCCGGAGCGATGGTAGTTGCTCCCTGGGTTGTGGCGTCATCTTTCATTGTGCTCTCCATTTCAGATGGGTTCATTTTACATCATCGCCATACCGCCATCGACAGCCAGAACCTGGCCATTTATATAAGCTGCTTCTTCGGAGGCCAGGAAAGCAACTGCGGCAGCAACCTCTTCTGGTTTACCCATTCGTCCAGCTGGCGTTGCGCTGAGGATGGAATTCTTGAGTTCTTCCGATAATTCATTAGTCAGGGCGGTGGGGATAAAGCCTGGGGCAACAGCATTCACAGTGATCTGGCGGGACGCAACTTCACGTGCAAGAGCCTTGGTAAACCCAATCACTCCTGCCTTAGAAGCTGAATAGTTGGTTTGACCTGCCTGCCCAGCTTGCCCCGATACCGATGATATGTTTACGATGCGACCATAACGCTGTTTCATCATTGGACGGACTACGGCTTTAGAGCAGTTGAACACACCCTTAAGGTTGACATCCAGAACGGCATCCCAATCAGCTTCGTCCATGCGCAAGATCAGGGTGTCGCGGGTAATCCCGGCGTTGTTCACCAGGATATCCACTTTTCCAAACTCGCTTTGCGTTTTTTCGATCAGTTCGGCGGTTGATTTTCCATCTGTAACATTAACTTGCATAGCGATAATCTTTCTACCGGTCAGTTGATGGATCTCATTGGCCGATGTTTCAGCCAGATCGACCAGCATATCTGCTATGACCACATTCGCTCCCAGGCCCGCTAATTTTTCGACGATTGCCCGTCCAATACCCCGGGCGCCGCCGGTTACTACTGCCACACGTCCTTCCAGCGAACAAAATTCCACCTTTAACATGAAAGACTCCTCAAACGATTATTGATATTCTGAGCCACAATATTATACTCTAATAGGGATTTAGGGATACTTGGCAGGATTCTTACAGCTTGGTTAATGTTTATTGGATACGTTGGAAATCTGTTGGTGATCCGAGGGGTGTTGCTGAAGCACTCCGATCGATACGCTTGACCAGCCCGCATAATACCGTGCCATTTCCAATCTCGAAAAACTCCGTTATTCCTGCTGAGATGAGATATTCAATCGTTTCGGTCCAGCGAACACGGTGGGTGAGCTGGTTCTGCAAGTCCCCTTTAATCTCATCTGCAGCGAACATCGGCTTTGCGGAAACGTTACTGATAATCGGAATCAAAGGATTTCTGATTAGTGTCGCAGCAATTGCCAGGTTGAAATCCTGCTGTGAGCTGGACATATAGGGTGAGTGGGCAGCAATGCTGACTGCCAGGCGGATAACGCGCCTTGCACCGGCCTGCTCAAGGAATGGTTGAACCCGGTCGAGGGCTGCATTCGATCCAGAGATGACCACCTGACCGGGACAATTGTCGTTGGCAACCTGAACGATCTCAGATGCGTTGCTTGCTTGCAGGCACAGCTCCTCGATCAGGGGAATTTCCAAGCCAAGAATTGCGGCCATGCCGCCAGGGGTGAGGTCCCCAGCCCGTTTCATCAGTTCGCCACGAACCCTGACTAGCCTCAAGCCATCGCTGAAGGAAACCGCTCCAGCTGCAACCAGGGCACTCAGCTCACCCATTGAGTGACCGGCGTGGTATAAAGGCAGGAGATCAAGATTTAATGAATGAATTACTTCCAAAACTGCGATTGAGTGAGTGAATAAAGCTGGTTGAGTGTTAATCGTATCATTAAGGCAGTCTTCCGGACCTTCCCACGCTAATTGAGAAAGCGGATAACCCAGGATATCATCTGCCTGTTTGAAAATTTCGTTGGCGGCGGGGTAAACTTGAGCCAACGATTTCCCCATGCTTACGGATTGAGAGCCTTGCCCAGGGAAGAGAAATGCGATTTTTCGGTTGGTCATGGAAGTGGGAATAAAAATTTACGAGCCGTGAATTTCACGGCCCGTTTCATGATTACTTCTTTTCTTCTTTGATTTCGATGATCTCGCGGCCTTTGAAATGACCGCAGTTTGGACAAACCCGATGAGGCAAGCGCATCTCCCCACAGTTGCTGCAAACAACCAGGTTTGGAAATGTCAATGCATCATGGGCTCGCCGGCGATCGCGTCTACCAGAAGAGTGCTTTCTTTTTGGTTGGGGCGTCATGAAGATTCTCCTATCTGTTTCACTTGGCAAAACCTGGTCGGGGATTGCCTTCGATGTGAGCTCACAATAACACCTGCCCATGAGGGCAGGCAGGGCATGATTATATATTCGTGTGTCTAGCCTGTCAAGGTTTTACACCCAGTATCCACACCCCATCCTGGTGATATAGGAGGTCGAAATAACCACTTGAAGCTAATTTTTCCGGAGGGATGACACCGCCCCTGGCACCGGTGAAAATGTAATCCAGATTCTGGGTGAGCATAAAGTCTCTCATGGCGGCTGGATCGGTACTCGATGAAATTATTTGCTCTGATCGCTGGCTAATCTCCCTAGACCCATTGCCTAAGCCATATAGAACAGGTGGTGGAAGGGTTAATCTACCTGATAATGGCTCGAGCCAATATCCGCCATCGTTACCGGCATATAACCCGTAGCCCCAGGCAAAGGGATTGATCAGTATGGTCTCATTCTCCGGTAGATGCTCGCTCACCCATTGGATCGCTGGCAGGTCAGCACGTCGTGATAGGATGGTGATGGGGTTGAGTATCCCAACCAGCTGTTTGGAACCATTATATGCCGTAAACCCAAACAAAGTGAATAGAAGTGTGTAAACCAGAATATTATACTGGGACGGGATTATCTCCCTCCAGTTATCCATCACTGCGGCAATAAAATATCCTCCAAGGACGGATATGGGAATAAAAAGGATGATCTCCACCGAAATGTTCGTGATCAGACCGCTGCCGGGGAGTTTAAATACATCCAAGTTTGCCAGTACGAACATCAACATAACCCATAACACTGTGACGAATGCAATCCTGCACTTCTTGATCAAACTCCAGATCAAACCCAGTCCAGCCAGTGCCAAGGCTTGCTTACCAAGGGCAGAGGTGAGATAAGGCCATGAAAAATCCTGGAATGGTGCCGCTGCAACCACAACCGTTGATCTAAGTCTGGGAAGAACGGTAGATTTTAAAGTCGGGATAAACCATGGTAAGACAAAAATGATACTTATAAAAGCCATGGCAGCGATGAATAAGAGCACCTTAATAGGTTTGAACGGACGGTGATTTCTATCGAAGACGAGGTTATATATCACATAGGCCAGGATCAAACACGCCAGGAATGCCACAACTCGGTAATGGATCATGAACAAACCAGCAGCAGTGATTGCCCCGAGACCCAAAATCCAACCAGATTTCTTATCCGCTTTCCCTTTCAGCCAAAATTGGAGTAGAGTAAGCACCACCGGCAGAAGTAGCAAACCGGTCAATTCAGTGTACCTACCCCAGCTGGTGTAATAGGCAGGCATCGGGGTAAGAAACCCTGTGATAAATGCCGCGAATACGCCTGCTGAAGAGCTGTGGGTGAGTGTCTTGGTTAGCAAGTAAACCGAGAATATGCTGAGTGCATTTAATACCTGACCCAAGATCAACAGGGATCTGGATAGGTCTAAGCTGGTGAGCCAAACAAATGTTGCCGCGATACTGTGAAAGCCAGGATGATAGATGGTGGGCGTGATATCTAGGTAAGGCAAATAGGTCGAAGGATAGGCCCCATTCTCCAGGATCAAGCGGGTGATCAAGGCATGGTGGACCGAATCGACCCAGGCTGGTGTAGCTAGATCACGGACCATGATCAGTCGGACTATCAGAGTAGCCAGGAATATCAAGACCAGAACAAACGCATTTTTGTGGATATCTTTGGAAATGATTTGATTCCAGGTTGGTCGAGAATTTGGTTCTTCACCACTGTTTTTGTGATTATTTCTCGGGGTAATGATAAAAACATAGATCAAGTGAACGATAAATGTTGCGATAAGAATTCCGCTGACAAAGAATACAGCCTGTTTCGACCATTTAAGGTCCAGGGTTGTAGTCCACAACATTACCAGAGGCACTACAGCCAGGCTCAGCCCGATGGATATCGCCGTCTGCTCACCCGGGTCGAAGTGGGTGCGAAATCCAGACGCTTCCAAAAGAAGCCATCCAGGCAAACCCAGGAGGACAAGCAGGGGAAAGATGATCCAGATATTGGATATATATAGTTTAAGGTCTTGAAAAAAGGATGGAAGATCATAGTTATAACTTAACCTGAAGGCAATATCTGCGTTGATTGGGTTTGAGTCGATATATGCCTGCCCATAAGGGTAGGCATCCTCCAGTCGACCATTTATCTGGAGAGAGCCTGAATCAACAGACAGGACCAGATAATAACTCTGTCCAGCAGGATCCTTTAAACCAGGAATGTTAATTGATATTGGAATGTTATTTCCAGAAATGGGAGCGGTGGCGGTCGTAACAAAAATTGGGGTTTCATCACCAGCGGTATGAAATAACCTGACCTTGATGGTCTTGCTTAATGAGTTATTTGCAGCATTTGCCTGTCCAGATAATGAACTCACCCAAATCTTAATCCCATTTAAGTTGGGACGCCGTGAGACAAAACTCTGGCCAAGACTGGTTTGGGCATCAAGTATGCCTACCTTGTCGGCGTTATACTCCTGAGAGGCTTCTGGATCAGCAAGCGTCACACAGCCGGATGTAATGATGATGAAGAAAAACAGGAAGGGGATTAAACCCAAATATTTTTTGTGGGATAAATTATTCGCCTTAATATGGTTTTTCAGTTGGGTGAATGGATTATTTTGGTCCATTGGTTAAATTCGAGCGGAGATAAGCCTCGATGAACCCATCGATGTCACCATTAAGCACAGCTTGAGCATTGCCAACTTCGTAATCCGTGCGATGATCTTTGACCATCTGGTAGGGATGAAGCACATAGGAGCGGATTTGACTGCCCCACTCGGCTTTTTTATATTCCCCCCGCAGTTCGGTCAATGCAGCGGCATGTTCTTCCTCTTTAATCTCCAGCAACCTTGAGCGCAGGACGCGCATCGCGTTTTCGCGGTTTTGAGTCTGCGAACGTTCATTCTGGCAGGTGACAACGATACCCGTAGGGATATGCGTTATCCGTACGGCTGTAGCATTCTTTTGTACATTTTGACCCCCTGCGCCTGAAGAGATATATGTATCGATGCGCAAGTCATTCGGATTAATCTCAATATCCGTATCATCTTCGACTTCTGGTAAAACCTCGACGAGTGCAAACGAGGTATGCCTGCGATTGGCAGCATCAAAAGGAGAGAGCCTGACCAATCGGTGTACACCTTTTTCCGGTCTCAGGTACCCATAAGCATAATCGCCTTCAATGGCAATTGTCACACTCTTGATCCCGGCTTCTTCGCCCTCACTGAGGTCGAGGATTTCTGACCTAAACCCCCGATTCTCTGCCCAACGCAGGTACATCCGTTCAAGCATTTGTGTCCAATCCTGAGCATCTACCCCACCGGCGCCAGAATGGATTGCCAGGAGGGCGTTATTTGGGTCATACCTGCCTGACAAAAGGACATCGAATTCGCGCCTTCCGATATCCTGTTCAATTTCATCCAGTTCCCTGGTGATATCAGGACGGAGAGTCTCATCATCCAAAAGAACTAGCTCTAACAAATACGCTGCCCTTCCTGAGAGCTTATTCCAAACGTCGACAACCTGGCGTAGTGCAGAAAGACGCTTCATCACTCTTTGAGCGGAATCAGTATCCGCCCAGAAGTCATTTTGTTCGGATTGAGCTTGGAGCTTGGCGAGTTCTATTTCCTTTGCTGCTACGTCAAAGACGCACCAATAAACTTTGGATTCGTGATTGAGCAGTGGTTAGTCGATCGATTAAATCTTGCATTCGTATGGTCTCCCCGATGATCGATTATTCCTGGATTAACCCACTAATGAACATATCTGGATCGAATGGTTGTAAATCGTCCGGTTGTTCACCTAAACCTGCAAATAGGATTGGCAGCCCCAGCTCTTTTTGGATGGATAACGCCATGCCACCCCGAGCAGAAGAATCCAATTTTGCCAGGATTACACCGGTGATCTTTACCGCGTCTTTGAATGCGCGCGCCTGTTGGAGTGCATTTTGACCGGTGGTGGCATCCATCACCAGCCAAACCGCATGGGGGGCACCGTCAAGGGCTTTCCCTACGACACGATGAACTTTTTTCAGCTCTTCCATCAAGTTGAAGCGTGTGTGTAAGCGTCCGGCAGTATCGATGATGGCGATATCCGATTTGCGAGCAATGGCTGCCTGCACAGTGTCAAAGGCGACAGCGCCGGCATCTCCGCCAAGCTGCCCACTGATAATGGGTAATTTGATCCTATCTGCCCATATCTCAAGCTGGTCGACACCAGCAGCTCGAAAAGTATCGGCTGCTCCCAAGATCACCTGCTTGCCTTCACCGGAGAATTTTTTCCCCAGCTTAGCGATGGTGGTGGTTTTTCCTGAGCCATTCACTCCCACAATCAATATGATGGCAGGTTTTTCTGAAAACTGGATCAATGGAGGAGTTTCAAGATGTCCGCGTAGCTCCTCACGCAGCATAGCGTTCAGGTCGCTCTCCTTGATGATACCTTCGCGATCAACACGATCTTCCAGCTTATCGATGATATTAATGGTCGTGTCCACCCCAATATCGGCGTGGATGAGCAGTGCTTCAAGCCTTTCCCAGGTATCATCACTGATTTCTGTAGCACCGAAAAGCGTTGCCAACTGACCGAAAGTGGCTTTACTGGTGCGGGAAAGCCCAGTTTTCCATTTAGATAGGATATTATTCATCGGTCGGGTATTATAACATGGGGCTATCAGGGTTTATAATTGCCCATTGGCCCTAAATTGGAGGACTGGATGAGCGAATATTTTTCCATTCGCTGGGATGAGGGTGTGGTGAGAATGTTGGACCAGCGATTACTGCCACAAGAAGTGGTATATCGCGATTTTACCCGCAGCAGCGAAGTGGCAGCAGCAATACAGGATATGGTTATTCGCGGAGCACCGGCAATTGGGGTCGCTGCAGCTTACGGTCTGGCACTCACAGCTGTTCACAGTAAAGCTACCCATACCAGTGAGTTAATCGGAGAACTTTATACAGCCGGAATTGAGCTCGGTCGATCCCGTCCAACTGCAGTAAACCTGTTTGTAGCAATCCAAAGAATGAATCGCATCTTTGAACAGGCTGAGGAGATGGGTCTTGACCAGCTCAAGGAGAGGATCATCAGGGAAGCTCAGGGAATCGCTGACGAGGATTTCCAGATGGACTTAAGGATGGCTCATTACGGGCAGCAGCTCATCCCCGATCGAGCTATTCTCATTCACCACTGCAATACTGGGGCGCTAGCTACGGCTGGTATCGGAACCGCATTGGGGGTGATCAGGGTAGCGCACGAGAGCGGGAAGAAGATTCACGTATTTGTGGATGAAACCCGTCCACGGCTACAGGGAGCAAAATTAACTTCATGGGAGCTGAAACAGCTGGGAATCCCCCACACGGTCATCATAGATAGTGCATCAGGTTATTTTATGAGAAAAATGCATATCGATGCTTGCCTGGTGGGATGTGACCGGATCGCCTCCAACGGAGATGTTGCAAATAAGATAGGCACTTATAACCTCGCCTTGGCAGCCTCTGCGCATGGAGTTGCCTTTTACTCGATTGGACCGATGACAACAATTGATCTGTCGATCGCTAGTGGGGAAGAGATCACAATAGAAGAGCGTTCAGCTCATGAAGTCACGCACGTTGGTGATGTGCAGCTCACACCCGATGATGTTGATGTCGCCAATCCGGCATTTGACGTGACCCCGGCGAAATATATCACTGCGATCATCACTGATAAAGGTGTCGCCTATCCCCCTTATAAACAATCCTTATCTTCGTTGATGAATGGGTGATTTCGTATGTCTACTTCAGAAAAATTAACCCACCTGGATGAATCCGGTCAAGCCAAGATGATCGATGTCAGTGAAAAAGCGGATACTGAACGCGTGGCGATCGCCAAGGGTGAAGTAACCATGGAAATCCGAACCCTTAATCTTATCCGCGCAGGGATGATTCAAAAGGGTGATGTGCTGGGTGTTGCCAAGATTGCTGGCATTATGGCGGCTAAACGCACCTCAGAGCTGATTCCGTTGACTCACCCCTTGCCTATTATGGATATCCAGGTGGATTTAACTTTGGATGACGACTTACCTGGGGTTCAAATTACGTCATCCGTAAAGGCGATTGCTAAAACAGGTGTTGAAATGGAAGCGCTCACAGCTGTAGCTGTTGCCGGATTGACCGTTTATGACATGGCTAAAGCAGTTGAAAAAACCATGCGGATCCAGAATATTCGCCTGGTCAAAAAAACCGGCGGACAGAGCGGAGATATTTCGAATGAATGATCATGGAAAGGTGCTATTCTTTGCCACATTGCGCGACAAAGCCGGGGTGCGTGAAGCAGATATTGAATATCCACAGGGAGCGCACATCACTGACATTAAAAGGATTGTGTTGGAGAAATATCCCGGTCTGAAGCAAAATATGGACTCGATCATCGTGGCATTAAACCACGAGTTTGCCTTTGATGAGGATATCGTCCCCAACCAGGCTGAGATAGCTATTTTCCCACCGGTCAGCGGTGGGGATAGCAGTGAATCGATATACCCAACCATTATTGCAATCACTAGCGACGAAATTGACATTAATGAAATCGTTACTGATATCACACTGTCGACCACTGGAGCTGCTTGCGTTTTTTCGGGGATAGTACGAAGTCTGACACGCCGCGGAGGGGACCGGCAGACGGAGCTCCTCGAGTATGATGCGTACAAGGAGATGGCTGTATGTAAAATGCGACAAATCAGTGACGATATTCGAATAAAATGGGATGATGTTGAAGGGATTGCCCTGGTGCAAAGGATTGGCAAGCTGAATCCCGGAATGGTTTCTGTGGTGATCGCATGCTCATCTTCACATAGAGATTCCGGAATCTTCGAAGCAACACGCTATGGTATCGACCGACTCAAAGAAATTGTGCCAATATGGAAAAAAGAAGTGAGTAAGGACGGAGAAGGGTGGATTGAGGGGAAATATATTCCTCGTGCAGGAGAGTAATATCCCGGAAGGGATATAGGTAAGATTGGCAGTGAAACTAGTGGGGAGTCCATAGTAGATTTGGCAATAATCCAGGGACCGGACATAATATCATCGCCGAAATCAAGGATATTGAATTGTATTTCGCTTATAATATACGGGTGTTGTAAATCATACTTGAAATAGAACTAATGGACCGCCAAATACCCGGCAGAAGCAGGGTGTTTGGCGCTCCCTGAGTTCGCAGGAGATGTTTTATGGATAGCCCCTTAGGGAGCACTCGAGTAGAGGAATCTCCGCAGGAATTTTCTCAGCGTATTGGTGTGGAATTTAATAGTCTTGGGCTGCTTACCCGCGCCTTGACGCATCGATCGTACTACAATGAACATCAAGATGCTGTTGAGGATAACGAGCGGCTCGAATTCCTTGGTGATGCCGTATTAGATTTTATGGTTGCAGCATGGTTGTATCACCGTTTCCCGGAAATGGCAGAAGGACAGCTGACGAGGTTGAGAGCAGCCCTGGTGGGTAATGAACAGCTGGCGCAATATGCTGCTGAATTTGACTTGGGGGCAGCCATGCGCTTGGGTCACGGAGAAGCTGAAAATGGAGGCCGGGCGCGATTACCATTGTTGGGCTCAACCTTTGAAGCGGTAATCGGTGCGATATATTTGGACCAGGATATTAACCGGGTATGGGAATTTATGGACCCAATCCTTGAGGTGGCGGTAAAGAAGATTATGAAGGACCAGATCGAGCATCACCCTAAAAGTATATTACAGGAATGGTCCCAATCGAAAGGATATGGTACGCCAGTGTACCAAACAGTCGGCGATAGTGGCCCAGACCACGATAAATATTTCGAGGTCGAGGTGGTTATCGATGGGATGGTATATGGGAATGGTCAGGGCCACAGCAAGCAAGCTGCAGCCAAGGTGGCAGCCAAGAATGCGCTAAAAAAATTGGCGTTGAGGTAATTCATGCCTGCTAGATTAAAGTCATTTGAGCTGCACGGATATAAGACATTTGCCTCAAGGAATGAATTTGTATTTTCGGATGGGATTACCGCTATTGTGGGGCCGAATGGTTCAGGGAAATCAAATATCGCTGATGCGCTCCGCTGGGTTTTAGGCGAGCAATCCTACGGTTTACTAAGAGGGAAGAAAACCGAGGATATGATCTTTTCAGGTTCAGAGAATCGCCCGCGAGCAGGCATGGCTTCGGCGACAATCGTTTTTGATAACAGCGATGGATGGCTGCCGATTGATTTCACCGAGGTTGGGATTACCCGCAGAGCTTACCGTGATGGCGAGAACGAATACTTACTGAATGGCCAACGTGTGCGGTTAAAAGATGTGTCAGAAGTATTAGCGAAGTCGGGTCTGGCAGAGCGAACTTACACGATTATCGGCCAGGGGCTGGTGGATGCAGCATTAGCTTTAAAAGCAGAAGATAGGCGGCGTTTATTTGAAGAAGCAGCTGGTATTGGCTTGCACCGCTCGCGACGCGAGGAGTTGCTCAAGCGGCTTGAGACAACCCAAAGGAATTTGGAAAGAGTTCGGGATATATTAGCCGAACTCCAACCACGTTTGCGCAGCCTTGAACGTCAAGCCAAACGCGCTGAAGAATATAACCAGATGAAATCAGATCTGAGGGTCGTACTGCATGAGTGGTATGGTTACCATTGGCACCAAGCACAAACAGAACTGGTGGCAGCCCAAGATGATGCCAAACAGAAGGAAGAAATATTAACGAAAGTTCAATCGACCCAGCTCAACCTGGACCAAAAACTGAGCACATACCGCAGCCAAATCAATGAAATTAGGGGAAAACTAAGCGATTGGCATAAACAATTAACCAGTCTTCATCAGCGGCGGGAAACATTAAGTCGGGAACAAGCGGTCAATAGTGAACGATCAAGGCTATTGGTACAACAGCTTGAACATCTAGATACTGAAAAATTAAAGCTGGGAGAAGATGCTGCCTTACAAAAGGACCAATTGGAATTATCGAAGCAGGAACTTGAGCAGCTGGAGCTAGAGTTAGAAGAAGCGCGTCAATCAGCGGTTGAGTCGGCGGATACCTTAAAAACCAGACAACTCGAGAGGAATGGCTTGGAACAACGGATCCAAAACTTGCAAAAAGAGACGGGAAGTGTCGCTGAACGGACGACTCAACTCCAGGCAAGGCAAGCAGAGAAAGATATTCACATCAGTAGGTTGAAATCGGCACTAATTATTATCGAAAACGATATTATTTCTTCACAAGATGAGCGATCGTCGGTTCAAAAACAACTTTATTTGATACAGCAAACGAAAGATGAACGAGCGGCAGAGGCTCAAGCAATCCAACAAGAAAAGATGTTGGTTAAAGAGAAAATTTCCAAGCTCGAGCTTGAGCGTAAACAGGTAGCTGAAAAGATGGCTGGACAAAAAACCATTATCGCCAGGGTGCAGGCAGAGATCAATGTTCTCGAAGATGCAGAAAATAACTTAACCGGGTATGAGGAAGGAGCTAAAATCTTTTTACAAGCAGTGAAAGAGCATCGCCTGGATGGGGCATTAGGCTCATTAGGGAACTATCTTACTGTGCCCGAAGAGTATGAATCCGCTATGGCGGCGATATTAGGTGAATACATCGATTCACTGGTCATTGAATCAATCGATCAAACTGAGAAAGCCCTGGATATGATTGAAAGCGAAACAATCAGGGGTTCTATTCTTCCTTTGGATGTAATTGCCCAGGCGCGATCTCTTTCCATTGAAATTGATAAAGCACCGGTCGAACCCGGGAAAATCGTTGGCATAGCTGTAGACCTGATCACAGTTGAGCCGCATGTGAAGCCAATTACCGACTTTTTGTTTGGGCAAGCAATCGTCGTGAGAGACCGAAAAACTGCACGGACGATCCTGGCATCAAACGATTGGCGGAAAATACCAAATTTGCGCATCGTTACACTCAACGGGGAGATGTATCTCTCCAGTGGTCCGATTATCAGAGGTGCATCCAGGAAGGGTTTACTGGTCAGACCACGCCGACGACGGGAAAGTAAATCTCTGCTGGATCAAGCCAAATCTCTGGAAGTTGATTATGAAGCGAGAAATACTGTTCTCGAAAGTAAGCTTAATGGAGCAGAGGACACGGAAATAGATTGTGATGCTCGTTACCAAACTGCAGTGGAAGCAGAGAAAGCTGTAAGTCAGAAGCACCACATGATTGAGCTCCAGGTGGAGAAAATCCAGCGTAACATTCAATGGCAGCAAGATCAGAAGACCAGGAACCTGAAAGAGGTCGAAAGCGAGCAGGTCGCTCAAGAAAATCTCAGAAGAGAGATTCAAATACTACAGGAAAAGTGGAAGCAATTAAATTTAGAACTCAACAATAAGGTCGGTGAGTTAGCTTCGCTGCCGATCGACGAATTAGTAGCCCAAAATGCTTATTGGAAAACCAATAATGCGGTGATCGAACAGGCGCTGATTGATGTAAGGAATCGTCAACAGGAAAAATCTGATCGGCTTCGACAGGTAGAAAAAAACTATTCAGATGTGAGTAAGCGCTCAGAGCAGCTTGAGCTTGATATCAATACGCTGAATGAAAATAGGCACATCTCTTCATTGGATGAGACCCAGATTGCAAGCGAAATTGAGAAAGTATCAAATACGGTAATCCCAATGGAAGAGCAGCTCACAATGCTGGAAAAGGAACACAATAGCCTCTTATCCACCGATACCGAGGCACGTCAGGCTCTAAGAAGCGCAGAACTGCAGTATACACAAGCGAAAATTACATTCGCTCACCACCAGGAATCGTTTGAAACCTTACGTGGTCACATAGAAGATGACTTTGGTCTGGTCGCATTTGATTATACCGATTCGGTTACCGGACCGAAACCGCTACCATTGGTCGGAATGGTTGAAAAACTTCCCAAGGTCGAGGTGATACCTCCGGAGCTTAATGAAACCATCAAACAGCAGAAAGCGCAAATCCGACGGATGGGTGCGATCAATCCGGAGGCTCAAAATGAATACCAGGAAGTCAAAACGCGGTTTGAATTTCTCACCTCTCAAGTTGATGACTTAATGAAAGCCGAAGGGGATATCAGAGAGATTATTGCAGAGTTGGACGTACTAATGGAAAGGGAATTCCAACGTACATTCGACGCAGTAGCCCAGGAATTTAAACAGATTTTCACGCGTTTGTTTGGGGGTGGCTCGGCGCGTCTTGCACTTACCGACCCTGATAATATGGCTGAAACCGGGATAGACATCGAAGCGAAGCTACCTGGTAGAAGGGAGCAGGGGCTCTCACTTCTGTCTGGTGGGGAGAGGAGCCTGACCGCAGCAGCATTGGTTTTTGCGCTGCTCAGGGTATCGCCAACACCGTTTTGCATCCTGGATGAGGTCGATGCCATGTTGGACGAAGCCAATGTGGGTAGATTCCGAGATTTGCTCACCGAGCTTAGCGAGAAAACGCAGTTTATCGTGATCACCCATAACCGAAATACTGTCCAGGCAGCAAGCATCATTTATGGGGTAACGATGGGACGCGATTCAGCCAGCCAGGTGATCAGCCTACGTATGGATGAACTGGGGGAAGAATTTGGTGTTTAGTAGCACCTACACGCAATAGAGCAACTGAATACACTTGACAATGTAGATAAAATAAGTATAATTATCAAACCCCCACCCATATGGGGGGGGTAGGTGGATGAAAATATGAACGATGACGTAGTGAAAAGATTGAAAAATATTGAAGGTCATGTGCATGGGATCGAGCAGATGGTAGAGAATGGCACTTATTGTATTGATGTGATAAAGCAAATCCATGCAGTACAGGCTGCCCTTGATAAGGTAAGTGGGATTATCTTGGATGACCATTTGCATTCCTGTTTAATCACTGCTGTAAGGGGGGAAAACCCTGATGAGAGGGAACGAGTATTAACCGAGATTGCAGATGTCTTCGAAATGAAGAAATTTACCTAGCCCGCAAAGGAGAAAAGCAATGACGACCACAGTTACATTTTCTATACCAAACATTCATTGTGGGCACTGTGTCCACACTATTCAATCCGAATTAATCGATTTGCCAGGTGTGAAATCGGTTAGGGCGGATCAAGACTTAAGGAATGCAGTAATCGAATTTGAGTCACCTGCAAGCGAAGAAAAGATCAAAGAACTATTAGAATCAATCGAGTATCCCGTGGTGGACTAATTGACTGATTAATTCCTTAAACTACGCAGTATGCCTACTTAATGATGGGGGGAGGTGTATTGCGTAATTCTTTTTTAGGAGGTTTTATGTCAGAATCGAAACAAATAATTTTACCTATAACTGGGATGACCTGTGCTAATTGTGTAGCGACGGTTGAACGCAACCTAAAAAAGGAAAAAGGGGTAACGATCGCCAGTGTAAACCTATCATCCGAACGGGCAACGGTTGAATATAACCCGCAGATTTCAAAATTAGAGAGCCTGATTGAGAGGGTGAACAAAGCGGGTTATGGGGTTGCTACCGGAGAAGCCGATTTATTGATCAAGCGGATGAGTGATGATAGTGATGCGAAGAGAATTGAGCGCGCTATCAATAAAATTGAAGGCGTTTTGGGTGTAAATGTTAGCCTGGCTACGGAACATGCCAGGATCAGGTATATTCCTACGATAGTCAGTCAGGCTGAATTAAGACGGGAGATCAAAACATCCGGTTTCGAAGTGGCAGAGACTGGTTTAGAGACTGAAGATGCAGAGCAAATTGCCCGACAAAACGAAATCGATCAGCAGCGCCGATTATTGATCATAGGTCTTGTCTTTACGATCCCATTATTTATTCTGGCGATGATCCGGGACCTGTTAATGCCGTTTTGGGCAGAAGATGCCTGGGTCAACTGGGTGATGTTCCTGCTGGCAACACCGGTACAATTCTATGTTGGGTGGCAGTATTATGTAGGCGCTTACAAATCCTTACGTAACCGCTCAGCAAATATGGACGTGTTGATTTCGATGGGCTCTTCTGTAGCGTACTTCTACTCACTTTTTGTGACCCTGGGCGCATTACCCGGGCATGTTTATTTTGAAACCTCTGCTGTAATTATTACATTAATCAGGCTTGGAAAATACCTGGAAGCCAAAGCCAAAGGTCAGACTAGCGAGGCAATAAAGAAATTGATGGGTCTGAGAGCGAAAACTGCACGAATAGTTCGTGACGGTGAAGAGCTTGAAGTGGCTGTCGATGATGTAAAAATCGGGGATATTGTGCTGGTGAAGCCTGGAGAGAAGATCCCGGTGGATGGTGTGGTTGTGGATGGACATTCCTCGATCGATGAATCCATGCTCACCGGCGAATCGATGCCGGTTGAAAAGAAAGCCGGAGACCCAGTGATCGGGGCGACTTTAAATAAGCTGGGCTTTATTAATTTTGAGGCGACCAAGGTTGGAAAAGAAACCGCACTCGCACAAATCATTAGATTGGTTGAGGAAGCCCAGGGAAGTAAAGCACCCATACAGAAATTAGTCGACAAAGTATCAGAAGTATTTGTCCCCGTAGTGATCGTGATTGCCCTGATTACTTTCTTAATCTGGTATTTCTTAATCCCGCTGCCAGTCAATTCGAGCATGGACCAGTTCACACGAGCGCTGATCAATATGGTCGCAGTGCTGGTTATTGCCTGCCCGTGTGCCATGGGCCTGGCAACACCCACGGCAGTTATGGTTGGCACGGGGAAAGGTGCTGAAAATGGAATCCTACTTCGATCAGGCGAGGCCTTAGAACGGGCAGGAAAAATTGATATCGTCGTAATGGACAAAACCGGGACGATCACCAAGGGTCAGCCGATCGTGACCGATATCATCCTGCTGGGTGATCAATCGAATGATAAGGAAGTAGAGCAGCGCTTGTTAAGAATGGCAGCTTCGGTGGAAAAAGCTTCCGAGCACCCGCTTGGCGAGGCGATTGTCGCCGAAGCGGGCCAGCGTGGGATTGCGCTTGTGCTACCGGATAAGTTTACAACCGAATCAGGAATGGGAGTTAAAGCTGTTTTGGAAGGCAGGCAGGTTTTGGTCGGAAACGGAAAACTGATGGACAGTCATGGAGTATCCTTATCAGAAGGAGAGACTGCAATCACCCAGCTGCAGAACGATGCAAAAACGGTCGTCTTGATTGCGATTGATGGGAAGCTTCAGGGTGTAATGGGAATTGCCGACCCAGTCAAGGAGAGCTCGCGGGCAGCCATTTTGGAATTATCGAAGATGAAATTGCGCATAGCCATGATTACAGGTGATAATTATAAAACTGCGAAGGGAATCGCAAGTCAGGTAGGTATAGATACTGTGCTGGCAGAAGTGTTACCCGGGGAAAAATCAACTGAGGTGAAGAAATTACAAGCGGGAGGAAAAGTAGTGGCGATGGTCGGTGATGGCATCAACGATGCCCCAGCGTTAGCACAGTCGGACGTGGGAATCGCGATAGGCACCGGGACGGATGTCGCTATGGCTGCTGCGCCGATAACTTTAATCAGTGGTGACCTGCGCGGCGTCGGGAAGGCAGTTAGGTTATCCCGCAAGACCCTGCAAACGATTAAACAAAACCTGTTCTGGGCGTTCTTTTACAACGTCATATTGATCCCAGCGGCAGCGCTTGGTTTGCTAAACCCTATGTTGGCGGCTGGTGCAATGGCTTTCAGCAGTGTTTTCGTAGTCACCAACAGCTTACGATTACGAAACGTGAAAATAGATTAAATTATCCACTGAAAATAAAGAGCAGATCGTTCACATTGGTCAAAGTTGGTCCAATTTTGACCAAATCACCTAGTGGCTCAAAATAATTGTAAGAATCATTATTATATAAATATTCAGCTGGATCAAGTCCATTTTCCAAGCCCAATTTCAAGGTTTGGTTGGTTGCGACTGCTCCAGCTGCATCGGTGGGTCCATCACCACCGTCAGTTGCTAGCGAGATGAGCAACAGCCGATGATTTCCAGATAAGCTTTTAACAGCTCCAAGAGCAAGCTCCTGGTTCCGACCTCCTTTGCCCGTTCCTGTGACCGTCACCGTGGTCTCGCCTCCAGCGACGAAACAGGTAGGGTGTTCATTAGAACCACGTGAATATAGTAAGGATTTTACACGCTCGACGATTGAGAATCCTGCTTGTGAAGCCTCACCGTTCAATGTATTTGGAAGTAATTGTGAACTGAATCCTAGATTACGGGCTGCATCCACTGCTGCCACTGCTGCCTGGGTGTTATTCCCTACAATGATATTTTTTACTTTCCCAAGAATAGAATTCCCGGGTTTTATAGTCTCTGGAATGATCCCTTTAATTCCATTGATTAGGTGGGTACGTATGGGAGATGGAATCTGGTCCACTATCTGAAATTTATTGAGGATTGCCCATGCATCCGCATAAGTCGTAGTGTCGGCGACCGTGGGGCCAGATGCGACCATATCCAGGTTATCTCCGACAATATCTGACAATATCAAAGTTATCACCGAAGCAGGGAATAGTTTTTTTGCCAGCCCACCGCCTTTTATATCGTCGATATGCTTCCGGATCGTATTTATTTCATCAATGGATGCCCCACATTCCAATAACAATGAAGTGGTCGCCTGAATATCCATCAGGGATAGCCCTGCAGATGGCTGCAGTAGCAGAGCGGAACCGCCTCCGGAGATAAGGCAAATTACGAGGTCATCAGGGGAAAAATCCTGACCGAAACCGACTAATCGTGACGAGGCAGAAAGGTTGCGTTCGTCTGGAACGGGATGACCCGCCTGGATGACTTTCGTTCGTTTGTGTAATAATACGTTATTCGATCCTTCGTACCCATCCTTGGTTATCACAATGCCAGCTGTAATACGGTCACCAAGGATTGTCTCCATAGCTTCTACCATGGGTACGACGGCCTTTCCAGCTCCGAGGACGACTATTCGCTGAAATTCTTCCAGGTTGAATATTAGATCACAGATTATGAGGTTATCCCCATCGAGGGAGACTTTATTTCTAATACATTGGCCTGCATCAACACTGTGGATCGCGGCAGACAAAATCCGGCAGATATCATTACCCCAGGGATAACCACGTAGGCTGCGGGTTTCAAATTTCTGAAACGGTATGATCATTTATCGAATCACTTTACACATTACCGACCGGCTGGATCAATTCGGGAGAATCATATTGCGGGCTGTTCACCATCCTGGATACTGGAAAGGTTATCATTTCATCAGCTGAGTAGGGGACTAATAGGTCATTTAGCTGCTCAGGCTGGCGATCTGCAGGTACCAACCACCTGTCATATGCTTCAGGTGGGAGGATAACGGGCATTCGATTATGGATGCGTTCTAGAAGTGAATTCGGGCTGGTGGTTATTATAGTACAGGAACGCACCTCGGATTCATTGGATGATTTCCAAATCTCCCACAGGCCAGCGAAAGCAAATGGCTGATTGTTTTTCATGCGGATATACATTGGTTGTTTGCTTTTCAGTGCCGGGTCATGCTTCCATTCGTAAAAACCATCTGCCAAAATGAGACAGCGACGACGGCGATAAGCATTACGGAAAGATGGTTTTTCTGCCAGAGACTCAGACCGGGCATTAATCATCCTGTCTCCAATAGATGGATCCTTCGACCAAGAAGGAATCAGTCCCCATTTATACATCGCCAAAGTATTATCGCCGGCATTGGGTATTAACGCCACCAGTTGGGATGGAGCGACATTGTATCTCGGGGAAATTTCATCCGGAATAACAGCCCATGGGAAAGCCTCCTGGAGATGACTTGGATCGATTGTAAGAGTAAATCTTCCACACATGAACAACCTCACTTTCTGGTGCTCTGAACCGAGCGTGAATATTTTACTATCAAAAAAAAGAAAACATCCCCAGGATCGCATTTCTTATTAGACGGTTAGGAATCTTGATTTATGGGGATGACAGGAGTTCTGCTTGAAGACCATTCGCCTGATCTGTCAGATTATTCAGCGCGGTCTTGATATCTGCCCCTTGCATGATCTCTTCAAAATACTTCGATACCAGATCGCGCACATGCGTGTATGATATCAGCTGAGGTTCATATTTGCTGAATTGAAGCAGCGCGAGACCCTGGCGGTATGGATCATTCGACACATTATACTGTGTCATGAACTCAGCAGCCGAACGGCGTGTTGGGAAGTATCCGCTGGCTTTGTCCCACCGTACCATAATATCAGGCTGGGTGAACCATTTAATAAAAATCCAAGCAGCTAATTGAGTTTCCGGGCTCTTAGTAGCGATCATTACATCGCCCCCATAAATATTGGTATATGCATTTACCGTTGTGCGCGGGATGGCAGCAATCCCCCATCCATCTGGAGAACGATTACTCTGTGCGGCTGCATCCGCAGTGCCTTGATAGTAAAATGGTAATTCTGAGGTGGATCCTTGGGTGAAGGCCGCCTGCCGGGCTGAAAATGCCGCGTCAGGGTTTTCACTCGCCTGGTAAGCACAACCTTCATCGAGCATGCCTTTTAAAAATGTCATGGCGTCGGTAGTAGACGTTCCGTTATATTCATAACGGAGGCCATCTTGTGATAGAACATCACCACCAAAGGCAAAGGTCCATGCAGCAATGGCAGAAGCATCGGATCGCAGGAGATACCCGCCGGTACCATCTCCATTCGCTTTTGCTGCAGCACAAGACATGGATTTAAATTCTTCAGGGGAGGCGGGATGAGTGTTAAAACCTAATTCCTTGAGCCAGGTCAGGTTATAGAATATCACCTCTGCTGAACGGTTGGGAGGAAAGCCCAGGCGTTCATTGTTATAAGCAGTCAGTACACCCTGGTCTAGGAACGCTGGTAGAAATCAGCTAGGTCGGCAGAAGTCAGACCCCAGAACTTGTCAGATATATATGGATTGAAATCTACCAGGGCACCAACCAGGGCATAAGTAGCCTCATCATTCGGGTACCCAGAAACCATATCAGGTAGAGCGCCAGTCTCAATGGCTGTGTTCATTTTATACCGTAGTAGGGTATAACTGCCCTGATATTGAGTTTCAACGGTGATCTTACAGGCATTGGAAGCATTAAATTCATCATGGATGTCTAATATATCATACCCTTGCCGGTCGAGTGAGGCATGAGTATACTATGACGGATTAGGTAGAAATTATGCAAATTGAAAAATTAATGGAATCTCTCCCAGACCTGTATACGATCGCAGATCGCGAACTAATTCTACGCGCTTACAGAATGGCAGAGGCAGCGCATGAGGGTCAGAACCGAGCATCCGGTGAGCCTTATGTAAATCATTGTGTTGCTGTAGCAGCAATCCTGGCCGAGTTGCGTGTACCCGTTGATGTTGTTGTCGCAGGTCTTTTACATGATACCGTCGAAGATACGCCGGTCACACTCGAGGATATTAAAAACGACTTTGGTGAAGATGTTGCCAGGCTGGTCGACGGCGTCACAAAATTAACCCAACTGCCCAGAGTATCTAGAGGGGACCAGCACGCCGAAGACCAAATCCTCGATGAGGAACTGCGCCAGGCAGCAGACCGTAGAGGTGAGCCCAGCCCCGACGATACCGCCGAGCTGCGCACAAAAAGCCGGCGACACGATCTGGTTTCTGAGACGCTGCGAAAAACCTTCCTCGCGATGGGGGAAGACGTGCGCGTAGTTTTGATCAAGCTGGCTGACCGGCTGCATAACATGCGCACGCTTGGCCATATGCCGATTCAAAAACGTCAGCGGATTGCTCAAGAGACATTAGATATTTTTGCTCCTCTAGCCAACCGGTTGGGTATTTGGCAGATGAAATGGGAGCTCGAGGACCTGGCCTTTCGTTATGTAAACCCTGAAAAGTATAAGGAGATTGCCACTAACATCGCTGAGCGCCGTTTAGATCGTGAGCGGGAGATGAAAGATATAATTGACCACTTGTCTGAAATCGTTGCTCAACCAGGGATTAAAGCAGATATTTCGGGACGACCAAAACACATCTATTCGATTTACCGTAAAATGGTTCGCAAAGGTGTTCCGTTCGACCAGGTCCACGATGTTAGAGGAGTGCGCATCATCGTTCTAGATGTACCAGCCGCGTATAGCGCCCTTGGTGTAATCCATACTCATTGGAGGCCCATTCCGGGACAGTTTGACGATTATATTGCGGTACCGAAAGATAATTTCTACCAATCGTTGCATACTGCGGTACTATATGACGATGGGAAAACTTTAGAGATTCAAATCCGGACTCCTGAAATGCACCAAAACGCAGAATTGGGTATCGCTGCGCATTGGCGCTACAAAGAGGGGGCGCCCCGCGACGAAGCGTTTGAGAAAAAAATCCTTTGGTTCCGTTCATTAATGGAATGGCGGCAAGACATTGAAGATGCAGGTGAATTTGTAGACAGCCTCAAATCCGATGTATTCCAGGACCGGGTGTATATATTTACCCCGAAAGGTGATATTTATGACCTACCAGCGGGTTCAACCCCGATCGACTTCGCCTATCATGTCCACACAGATATTGGGCACCGGTGCCGCGGGGCAAAGGTCAATGGAAAGTTAGTTTCGCTCGACTACGTTTTACGGACAGGCGAACAGGTTGAAATATTAACCGCTAAGCGGGGAGGTCCGAGTTGAGACTGGTTGAACCCAAACCTAGGGTTGGTAAAGACCCAAAGGGCAAGGGCTAAGATCCGGTACTGGTTCAAAAAGCAAGCCCGGGAACAGAACATAAATCAAGGGAGAGACTTATTAGAACGGGAATTACGGCGGCTCGGGTTGGGGGACATAAATATTGAACAACTTGCACGTCAATTTGAATATAAATTTGTTGATGATTTATATGTAGCCATTGGATGCGGTGATATACCGCTCATCCGAATCGCTAACCAATTGATGCAAAATGAGCAGGATGAAGAGGGGCTGAAGTTTGGGACTCGCACGATCCCCGAGACAGCTGGCGAGAGCCACGACACGATTACCGTCGTGGGATTGAAAGGTTTATTAACCACCATGGCACGCTGTTGTAATCCTGTTCCGGGAGATGACATTATTGGCTATGTTACGAGGGGTCGTGGTGCTACCATTCATCGTAGGGATTGCCCCAACATTCTCAGGTTAAAGGAACGGGAGAGGTTGGTACGGGTTGCCTGGGGAGAACCCAAGCGGACATACCCTGTATCGGTGAGGGTAAAAGCGTATGATCGAGATGGACTCGCCAGGGATGTCTCAATTTTGGTGGCCAACGAGGGGATCAATATGGGGTTAGTCCAGGCAGGTGTAAACCATGATTCCAAACTAAGCCTAGCAGTGCTCGATCTCGTTTTGGAAGTAAAAGATATCGACCAACTAACCAGGGTATTAACTCGCATAGAAGCTCTACCTAACGTGATGGAAGCTCACCGAATAAGGCCTGGCTAAGCGTTTTTTGAGGGGGGAAATTATTCCGCTTGCAAAATCGCGTTTGACAGTCATTTCAGAGATGTGGTGATATAATGTCGCCTCACATTTCCAATCGTGAGAATGGTTCAAAATTGACCCTTGACAGATACTTTTCTGTTTGCCCGAACTGAGGTAAAATCACTGCCGTCTGGAAAACGAATTTATAAATTGAACTTGGATTATGAAATGACGGAAAGCAATTACATTATTGCAGGAGGATTCCATGCCCCGTATACGATGCCATTACGTTGATTGTGTTTTCCTGGATGATGGGTATTGTGGCGCAGCTGCTGTTGAGATTGATCCCGATATGGGATGCATGACTTATTCACGGGCGAATGATGTCGAAACAGAGGATGAATGGGATGAAGAGGAAGACGAAGGCGACGAAAATGATGACTGGGAAGACGTCGATGTGGATGAAGAAGACGATGATCTTTATATTGATGAAGATGAGTTTTAATAACAAAATCAGAGATAATCATATTAAGAGCCTCCTACAACAGGGGGCTCTTTAATATTACTATGAGCCGTAAACCGTTTGACCACTTTGATCTCCTGGCGCCCTATTATGACCGATTTTTAAAACCTGGCGACCTTGGCAGGTTCATGAAACTGGTTGGATTACCCACTTCCGGATTATTACTGGATGCCGCAGGTGGAACAGGGGGTAAATCCCATCCGTTGTCTGAAATGGTGTCGGGTATTGTTGTTGCTGATTCATCGATGGGGATGTTGTCTGAGGCAGTTAAAAAAAAAGGACTTATGACGGTATGCTCTGGTATAGAACTGTTGCCCTTCAAAGACGGATTATTTGAAAAGGTCATCATGGTGGATGCTCTGCATCACGTCGATAATTACCGGGCAGCAGTGAAAGAATTGTGGCGGGCGTTGAAACCCGGTGGATGCATCGTCATAGAAGAGCCAGATATCAGGACATTCCCGGTTAAAGTTATGGCATTTGTTGAAAAGGTGGCATTGATGCGCAGCCATTTTATATCCCCTCCGACGATCGCGGCCGCATTCGACTATCCGGAAGCGGAGGTTAAAATCGAAGTCGAAAATTTTACCGCCTGGATCGTGATTCACAAACTGAACAGCTAAAATCGCGTAACATACCTGACCAATAAAATCCTCACGGATATATCAACAAATCCTCGGCAGCATCTCTCCAGACAGCATGTCTACCATGCGGGTCGTGCCGAATTTCGTCCTGACCGTCACATGATCTGCTGGGCTTTCCGTAATCGTGCCAATAATCGATGCATCTCCGCCGAGAGGATGTTTTAGCATCACCGCGAGAACTTCATTTGCTGCATTTTTCTCCACTACTGCAATCAGCTTGCCTTCATTTGCAACGTATAAAGGATCAAAGCCTAGCATTTCGCAAGCAGCAGCGACCGCAGGATTAACCGGAATTGCATCTTCATAGATCTTTATACCAACCTTGGATTGGAGTGCAATTTCGTTCAAGCTAGTTGCCAGGCCTCCACGAGTTGGATCGCGTAACACGTGTATTTGATTGGATACTTCCAGCATAGACGAAACAAGTCCATTTAATGGGGCTGCATCGGAGGCTATCTGAGTTTCAAAATTAAGCTCGCCTCGTGCAGCTAAAACTGCAATCCCATGGTCGCCGATCGACCCGGATAATATGACGACATCACCCGGTTGTGCATTGTGCCCGCTGATGTTTACCCGGGAGGGAATGATCCCGATACCCGTTGTATTAATATATAACCCATCCGCTTTCCCATTTTGCACCACCTTGGTATCACCAGCAATGATCTGGATATTTGCTTCCAGGGCAGTGGAGCGCATGGATTCAACCACTTTTTTCAACACCCCGATATCCAAACCCTCTTCAAGTATGAAGCCTACGGTCAGATAAAGAGGTTTTGCACCCATCATGGCGATGTCATTGACTGTCCCACACACAGCAAGCCTGCCTATATCGCCACCGGGGAAGAAAAGCGGCGCCACGACGTGCGAATCAGTACTAATTGCAATTTTTAAGCCCAGTGCACCGCCTTCATAAGGGATAACCACGACCCCAGCATCATCACCTACCCGAAGGATGGGATTGTCAAATGGGGAGGCAAATATCTTCGTTACCAGGTCGAAGGACATCCGGCCTCCGCTACCATGACCCAGGACAATCCTCTGATTATGAGCCAATGGAACAGGACAGACCAGACCGTCCAAAGTAGGGTATTCTTCGGTCATAGAGACCTTCCGTAGCGATAGTATGCTGCACAAGCGCCTTCAGATGAGACCATGGTGGCACCGAGTGGGTGTTCAGGTGTGCACTGTGTACCAAAGGCAGGGCATTCAAATGGCTTTTTTAACCCTTGTAGTATCTGCCCGGCGATACATAGTGGGGATTCTAGGGGTTGAATCGCTTGTACTTGAAACCTTTCTGCAGCGTCAAATTCCTTGAAATTAAGATTTAGCTTCCAACCGCTCATAGGAATTTTTCCGATGCCGCGCCAGGTTTGGTCACAATCTTCGAACACCTGGTTAATTACTTTTTGTGCCGGTTGGTTGCCTTCGAAGCTAACCACCCGTGAATAAGCATTTTCTGCTTTGTAAGTGCCGTTTTCGAGCTGTCGCACTGCTAATAAGATTCCCTGGGAAATATCCAGGGGTTCAAATCCGGTAACGACGATCGGAACCTTGTACTTATCGGCAAGAGCAGGATATTCCCAGAAGCCCATAACTGTGCATACATGACCTGCAGCCAGAAACCCCTGCACCCGGTTGTTGGGGGATCCTAAAATGGTATGCATCGCCGGTGGGACCCGGACCTGGGAAATAAGCAGGCTGAAATTAACTAATCCCAATTTTTGGGCATGAATAACACTCATCGCATTGGCTGGCGCAGTTGTCTCGAACCCGATGCCAAAAAACACTACCTGCTTATCCGGATTCTCCTGGGCAATTTTTACCGCATCCAGTGATGAGTACACCACGCGGATGTCGGCACCGGCAGCCCGAACAGAAAATAGATCTCCGGTGGATCCTGGCACCCTCAGCATGTCTCCATAGGATGTGAAGATCACACCTGGCTGGGAGGCAACCGCTAGAGCTTTATCGATCATCTCCAGGGAGGTCACACAAACCGGGCAGCCTGGTCCATGCACCAGCTCTAAACCTGCAGGCAATAACTGGTCCAGACCTGATTTCATGATCGAGTGGGTCTGTCCGCCGCAAATTTCCATAATCACCCATGGGTGGTGCAGAGTACGAGCTATCTCATCGATCACAGCTAAGACGAGATGAGCATCCCGGTACTCGGATAAATACTTCATTCTGCGTTATCCTGTCTGGATATCTCATCCAACAGTGATAAAGTCTCCATGGCTTCCTGTTCATCGATTAAATTCAGTGCGAATCCCACATGGATAATCGTATAGTCACCAACTTTCGCTTCTGGTACATAGCTCAGACAGGCTTCACGAGTTACACCGCCAAAATCGATCTTACCCATCAACAGCCCGTTCGTTTCATAAATATTCAAGATTTTACCTGGCACAGCTAAGCACATAAAGCCTCCAAATCACTTTTCGTCATGTCATCATCCTATGAACAGCCACCACTGATTGTCCAAGCGCCAGACCACCGTCGTTCGTCGGTACCTGGTTGTGGATATAAACCTTAAAGTTTTCGGAGCTTAATAAATCGCATGTCCTTCGGAGCAGGGTCAGATTTTGCCAAACACCACCACTCAGCACAACCTGGTCTACACCAAAATCATTGCGGATCTGCTCACTCACTGTACAGACCATCCTTGCAACCGAATTATGAAAACGTGCGGAGATTTTAGAAATCTCAACCCTGTTATTCAAATTATTTACCACCTGTGTTACTAGAATAGATGGATTTATTTGGGTTGTTGTTCTATCTGGATTTGAATCGGGTTCTACAACAAATTCATATTCTGCGGTTTCATCCGGATCGGCCTGGGCTTCGAATTCAATGGCAGCCTGAGCTTCATAGTTCACTACTTGCCTGATCCCGCATAAAGAAGCGACGGCGTCAAAAAAGCGACCCATGCTTGAAGTGAATGGTGTATTTATTTTCAGCTCCAGTTGTGATTTTAATATTGAGCGTTCCTCGGCACACAGCGCTGCAACTGGCTGCAGTTCAAGATCCCACTCCATCTCTAGCGCCCATAAATATGCCAGGGAGATCCGGGCTGGTTTTCGGATGGCCACGTCTCCTCCAGGAAGGGGGATATATTTCAAATGGCTGATCCGTTTGAAACCCCGATAATCTGCGAGCAAGAACTCTCCACCCCAGATAGCACCATCCTCGCCATAACCAGTGCCATCAAAAGAAATACCAATCACAGGCTCTTCTGCTGGTAATGAGTGCTCTGCCATGCAGGAAGCAATGTGGGCGTGATGATGCTGAATACCAAATGACGGCAGTCCTTCCCGCTGGGCACGCTCGAGAGCATAGCGGGTAGCCAGGTAATTAGGATGCAAGTCATAGGCGATGGCAACAGGTTTACACCGGAAGAGAGATTCGTACTGGGTAATTCCGTCGAGAAAAGAATGATAAGTCTCTACATTTTCCATATCACCGATATGATGACTTAAAAATGCATACCGATCATGGGTGATACAGAAAGTATTTTTTAATTCCCCACCCGTGGCTAACACGGTTGGGGATTTGGTAGCTAGATAGACAGGAAATGGTGCGTAGCCGCGCGACCGACGTATTGGGAAAATCTGATCAAAAAAAGTGCGCATTACAGAATCATCGCAACGTGTGCGGATTGGACGGTCATGCATTAAATACGCGTCAGCCAAGCCGGATAATCGTTCGAGGGCTTCATCATTATTGCTTGCAATGGGTTCCTCACTTATATTCCCGCTGGTCATCACCAGTGGCGGCATTACTGAAGACTTATAGTATCCCCCCTTCAACTTCTTCTCCTCGGGAAGAGCGAATAACAAGAAATGGAGTGGTGTATATGGAAGCATAACTCCCAAGGTGTTCTGTTGTGGTGCTACTTCCATGGCGATCGAGCAGGAATCTTTCCGCGGAAGAATAACGATGGGACGTTCTTTTGATTCTAGCAATCTACGATCTTCGCCGGTTACTAAGCAATACTGTTCAACACCAGAAATATCCGCGATCATCAATGCGAAGGGCTTATCGACCCGCAGCTTACGACGGCGAAGTTCTGCGACGACTTTGCGATTCGTCGCGTCACACGCCAGGTGAAAGCCACCCAAGCCTTTTATAGCCACAATTTTTCCGCTCAGCAGTAGTTTCTGAGCTTCATGGATGGCATCATCGCCCCGCACACACTGTTTATCCGACTTGCTACTTCGATGCGGGTAATCCAACCAGACTTGTGGACCACACACCGGGCAGGCAATAGGCTGTGCATGAAACCGGCGATTGGTAGGGTTTGTGTATTCTGCCAGGCATTCTGGGCACATGGCAAAGCCGCGCATAGTGGTATTCGGACGGTCGTAGGGTATATCTTCAATGATGGTTAAACGGGGGCCACAGTTGGTGCAGTTGATGAAAGGGTAGCGATACCGCCGGTCGTCAGGATCGAAGAGTTCACGTAAACAATCATTACATATGGCTATATCTGGGGAGATGGGTTGAAACGCATCTGCAACTGTTTTGGAAGGGATGATATCAAATGTATCATATGATTTAATAGGGATCGGTTGAGATTCAATTGAATCGATACGTGCCAGTGGCGGAGCACCCGTCTTCAAGGTTTGTATGAATTGGGAAATATTAGCAGCATCACCATTTACCTCAATATCCACACCCGCAGACGTATTACAGACCCATCCGGTTAATCCCTGTTGGATGGCCTGGGCAAATACAAATGGACGGAAGCCCACTCCCTGAACGATACCGGTAATATGGATTCTTGTTCCTATCATCGTAATATTTATGTCCTGGTCTGACAGATGAAATTAAGCGTTCTCTTTAATCCATTCTATCCAATCACCCAGGCCTTCTTCAGTCTTGCATGACAGAGGGAAGGTAACCAAGCCTGGATTAAGTATCTCCACGCCTTTTCGGAAGAATTCCATGTTGAACGAAACATAAGGCAGCAGGTCAATCTTGTTGATCACCAGGGCATCCACGCCCCGGTACATCCCAGGATACTTGTATGGCTTATCATCTCCTTCAGGGATGGAAGCAATCAGGATGCTTTTATGGGTACCCAATTGAAAACTTGCCGGACAAACCAGGTTACCAACATTCTCAACGATGATCAAACCGATTCCAGTCAAGTCCATTTGCTTCAACGCAAAATTTAGCATGACGGCGTCCAGATGACATTCTCCGCCAGTGTTGATCTGAACTGCGATCGCTCCAGCAGCTTTGGCACGATCGGCATCGATGTTGGTAGCGATATCACCATCGATGACCGCCAGGTTCATCAAAGGGAGCAAGCGCTTAACCGTTTGCTCGATAACTGACGTCTTGCCTGCGCCTGGAGACGCCATCAGGTTGAAGGCTTTAATCCTGGCAGAATCAAATATCGCCCGATTTTCAGCCGCGATGCGATCATTGGCGCTTAATATTTTTTCAACTACGAGGATATTCTTGGTCATTTCATTTAATTTATGGTTTCATGGTAACGACTCAACATCGATTGCTTCCATATAGAATTCGTCGCCAGATAGAACTTTGACATGGTCGCTGCTGCAACTGGGGCAGGAAAACCCATCACCTCTGGGTTGATATTCCTGACTGCAATCCAAACACACTAGCGTCGCAGGCAGCCTCCTAAAGTGGAGTTCGGATCCATCAGCAATTGTTCCCTTGGAGATAATATCCCAGTAAAACTGGACTGAATCGTCCACAATGCTGGCAAGCTGACCAATTACCAGATAGAGGTTGGTAATTCGTTGAGCATTGACTTCATTGGCGTGTCGCAGAGAAATTTCCAGGATGCTCTCAGTAACCGCAAGTTCATGCATAGCATTTTAGAATACCACACGCGGATGTGCATCTCTAGTGCTATTCGTCATCCACTAATCATATCATTATTCTCGAATTAAGCTAAAAAAGACCAACTTGCTGGTCTTTTTTATGTGGATGATCTTATCTGATTAAGCGTTTGTGAAGATATGAGTGATGATGGTAGCGCCACTGCCACCAATATTCTGGGTCATCCCGATCTTGGTTCCTTCGATCTGGGTTGGTGCAGCTTCCCCTCGCAGTTGCTGGACGGCTTCGACAATTTGATACACCCCAGTCGCGCCCACGGGATGGCCGCGTGCCTTTAGTCCACCGCGTGTAGTGATCGGTATTTTCCCATTGATGGCGATATCCCCTCTGAGACCGAGGCTGGGTCCTTTACCGCGCTCGACAAAACCACAGGCTTCCAACGACAGCACCGACATAATTGAGAATGCATCGTGAAGCTCAAAAAAATCGATATCCTGCGGGCTCACCTTTGCCTGGTCGTAAGCTTTTCGGGCAGACTTTTCAGCTGCTGAGAGCCAGAGGGGATCTTTGCGACTATGGATGGCGATGGTATCGGTGGCTGAGGCAGATCCAATAATTCTAATGATGCGATGATCGCCAGAAGAAATTGAGTCCGCCGGGACTAATAAAACCGCGGCTGCGCCATCACCGGTGGGTGAAGCGTCCAGAAGATTGATCGGTTCAGCCACCATCCTGGCAGTGACGTAGTCTTTTTCCGTGATCCTCTCACGCAAGCGGGCGTAAGGATTGTGAAAGCCATTGGCGTGGGCATTGATCGAAAATGCAGCAAAATCGGTGTGTTTCCAGCCGTATGCGTGTAAATAGAGCTGCATCACCAAGGCATTGATAGCGACAAAAGAAAGACCCTGGGCGGATTCATAATCTGCATCGGCTGCAGTAGCCAAGGCTTCGGTTGTTTCTATGGGTAGACTTTCAGTCATTTTCTCAACTCCAAGCACAAGGGCGCTATCCACTTCTTCGGAACCGACCGCCATCAGTCCTGCCCGGAAAGCAGCTGCACCCGATCCACACGCAGCTTCGACTTTTTGAGCTTCCATACCGGGTAAACCGATCCAATCTGAGATCAACCCACCAATGTTCTCCTGCTTGCTCAGGATGCCTGAAAGCATATTCCCTATATATAGCGCTTCAGCTGCATCCCGATTGGCATCCGATAAAGCAGCAAATATCGCTTCTCCGGCTAATTCTTTTAATGATTTTTCCCAATGTTCGTCGACCGTGGTTTGACCAATTCCTATGATTGCAACTTCACGCATTTGAGGTTCCTTATAGAAATAGAGATATCAGTCTATTATGCCAAAATGTTCTGTCAGAACCTATCAGCTTGAGATCACGAAATTCAATAAAAATTAGTCGAATGGGTTATGCGCATAGCCACTTTAGTAAATAGATTCTGGATATATTATAAGATTGAATTTGGTAAAATTGTAAACGATGAATATTACTTATGGTAATCCCGATTTATGTATTGTCGGAGGCGGGTTGGCGGGGTCGGAAGCTGCCTGGCAGGCTGCTGAGCGAGGAATAAAAGTACGCTTGTATGAAATGCGTCCCGAGGTACAGACAGGTGCACATCAGACTGGCAATCTGGGGGAATTAGTATGTTCCAATTCACTTGGTTCTAATCTACCCGATCGGGCGGCCGGAGTAATGAAGGAAGAGCTCAGAACCCTTGGTTCATTATTAATCCAATGTGCGGATGAAACTGCAGTCCCCGCTGGAGGTGCCTTAGCGGTAGACCGTGAGTTGTTTGCTCAGATAGTCACAACGAGGATTAAGAACCATCCAAATATTAATGTTGTACATCAGGAGATCACAGACATTCCGTGTGGCGTGACCATTATTGCTTCTGGACCTTTGACATCACAAAAGCTGTCTGCCTCCATCCAAACTCTGACCGGATTTGACCAGATATATTTTTACGATGCATTGGCTCCAATTATTTATCGAAATTCGATCAATATGAAAATTGCCTACCAGGCATCTCGCTATTGTAACAACCTTGAACCTGGTGGAGGTGATTATATAAATTGCCCCATGAATCGGGAAGAATATTACCGTTTTGTGGAAGAATTAACCGGCGCAGAACGGATTAACCTGCTCGATATTGAAAGCAAAATATCCTCAGGGGTAAAAGCTGGGCCAGATAAGTATTTCGAGGGCTGCCTGCCGGTGGAGATCATCGCTGTGCGTGGGAACGATGCACTCGCATTTGGACCTATGCGACCGGTCGGTTTGACCGATCCTCGGACCGGGCAGCGTGCTCATGCAGTGGTCCAATTACGGCAGGATAATTTAGCAAAGACCCTGTATAATCTCGTCGGTTTTCAGACCAATCTAAAATATTCTGAGCAGGAGCGCGTTTTTCGATTAATTCCGGGACTGGGGCAGGCGGAATTTGCACGTTATGGCCAGATGCATAGAAACACGTTTATTTTCTCTCCAGCATTAGTTCATCCAACCTTGCAGTTCAGACATCGAGAAAACCTTTTCTTTGCCGGTCAGATAACAGGTGTGGAAGGTTATGTTGGTAACATTGCCACTGGCTATCTGGCTGGTCGGAATGCGGCAAACTTTATCCAGGGCAAGCCCATGCTAATAATGCCACAAACCACAATTAGCGGGGCTTTGGTATACTATATTACCCATACAGATACCAGGGACTTTCAACCAATGAAAGGGAACTTTGGAATTTTACCGGAATTAGGAACAAAAATAAAAGGGAAAAGAGAACGTGCGGCTAAATACGCCGAACGGTCGAGATCCACATTACAAAAATTTTTGAGTGAACACAAGGATTGAATAATATCAAAACTTGCGCATAGCCATAATGATAAAACACCATAGAATATTATTAACTCCATTAATATTTATTGGGGTTAGTATTGCGATTATCCTTGCAATTATATTGATGAAACCTCGTCAGGTATTTGATGGCGAGCGGGCACTGAACGACGTTAAATATCAGGTAGACTTAGGTTCTCGTACCATGGGAAGCGAGGCTCATGAAAAGGCTGCCAGCTGGATGATTAATAAGCTTAAAGACCAACAATGGCAGGTTGAGACCCAGGAAAAGGTGGTATCTGGTCAGGCAATAAAAAACATTATCGCCAAGAGGGGAAAAGGGACTCCGTGGATCATTTTAGGCAGCCACTACGATTCACGGCTTTTTGCAGACCAGGATAAAATTCCTGCTAATCGTAAACTGCCAGTTCCAGGAGCGAATGATGGTGCATCTAGCACCGCTGTTCTTTTAGAGCTTGCCCGGGTTTTACCCGTTAGTGAGAAAATGCAAATATGGTTGGTATTTTTCGATGATGAGGACAATGGAACAGCAGACGGGAGGGGTTGGTCGGTAGGGTCAACTTACTTTGTTTCGCAGCTGCAAGGTAAACCGGATAGCGTAGTGGTACTCGACATGATCGGAGATAGTGATTTAAATATTTATATGGAAGGCAATTCTGACCTGGAGCTGAACACCGAAATATGGAACGTTGCTAAACGTCTGGGTTATTCACAATTTATTCCCAACTATAAGTACGATATTATTGATGACCATATTCCGTTTATTCAGGCTGGAATAAGGGCGGTAGATGTGATTGATTTTGACTACCCCTATTGGCACACCACGAATGACACAATAGATAAAATATCTGCTGAAAGTCTGAAAGCTGCTGGTGATACGATATTAAAATGGCTGGAGCAGCACTAGCTCTCCGATTAACTTGTCCAGAAAAAAGCAGAAATTGCAGCAACGTGATAATAATTTAGCAAATAGACCCTCGAAAATTAGTAAAAAGATATGGTTGTTACATTAAATGGCGAAAAAACTACCCGAATCAACTTTACTTCCCCGTGAAAAAGCATTTCTGGTTGGTGTAGAGATAAGGGGAGAAGAGCATCTGTTGAATTTGCAAGATTCGCTCGCTGAGCTGGCATTATTAGGAGAAACAGCTGGTTTACAAGTAGTGGGCTATTCTACCCAGCACATGGATAAGCCAAATGTCAAGACCTATATTGGCTCTGGCAAAGTGGATGAGATCCGCATGCTGGCTGAAGAAAATCGAGCGGATGTGATTTTATTTGATAATGAGCTCTCCCCCCGGCACCTCAGAGAGTTAGAATTTGTGTTTGGTGAACACATCCGTATCATTGACCGCACTGCTCTAATCCTCGATATCTTTGCGCAACATGCTAACACGAATGAAGGTGCACTTCAAGTCGAGTTGGCTCAATATGAATACCGGTTACCCAGACTGACACGTGCATGGACTCACTTGGCCCGACAGGCTGGCGGAGGCGGCGGTCGATCTGGGAAGGTTGGAGGGGTAGGCCTGAGGGGTCCGGGTGAGACCCAACTGGAAGTGGACCGACGGGAAATTCGTTCGAGGATCAAACACCTGAAAGGACAATTAGAAAAAGTCCGGATCCACCGGCAGCAATACCGCAGCCGGCGGAAAAAGAGCCTCACGCCAGTGGTTGCCCTGGTCGGATACACCAACGCTGGAAAATCCACTCTGTTAAATAGCCTTTCGAAGTCAGATGTATACGTTGCAGACAAGCTCTTTGCCACATTAGATCCAACCACGCGTAGGGTAAATATGTTCGATGGGCACTTCGCTTTGTTTACCGATACAGTCGGGTTCATCCAGAAACTACCTACGACCCTGGTGGCTGCTTTTAGAGCGACCCTGGAAGAGATTGCAGAAGCTGATTTACTCATCCATGTGATTGATATCACTCACCCGCAGGCAAATGAACAAGCCCGAGCAGTCTATCAAACCCTTTCGGATATAGATGCGGACCATATACCAATCCTGACCGTATTAAATAAAATCGATGGGCTGACCGATCCAGACCATGCCAGAGAAGTGCTTGCTGATTTCCCGAGCGCAGTGGCGATATCAGCACTAACTGGGGAGGGAATCCCAGATCTGCTTACGAAGACACATACCTACCTGTATGAAGACTACATCCCCATCCAGATCTACCTCCCGTACCAACAAGGCGGCCTGATCAGCCTGTTCCAGGAACAAGGGCAAGTGGAGTATTTGGAGCAAGTACCAGGGGGCGTGGAGATCCAGGGGCGCATCCCTGGAAGACTGCTTTCCTACTTCCACCAATATCAAAGGGAAGCATCTAAAATGAAAACTTTACCTGACGAGCAGTAACCAGGTGAAGTTCTATTTCAAGGGATAGCCCAATTATATTTTGGGTCCTGCATTGATTACTCCGGGTAGACTAACATGATCGAATTTTTTGAAATTATCTATAAACCTGGCTGCCAAACTTGTGTACCGCTTCATATATGCATCATCGCTAGGCCAGGCTGATGCGGGGTAAAGGACTGAATCAGGTATCCCTGTGCAATGTTTTGGTACCTGGAAACCAAATACCGGATCTGTATAATACTCCACATCCTTGAGCTCGCCGGTCAATGCTGCGTTCAGCAGGTCGCGAGTATAACGGATGCTGATCCGCTTTCCAACTCCATAAGGTCCACCAACCCAACCGGTGTTAACCAGCCAGCAATCAACGCTATAACGCATTATTTTACGCATTAGCAAGTCAGCATAAAACGATGGAGGAAGCACCATAAAAGGTGCACCAAAACAAGCGCTAAAGGTTATTTCCGGTTCTTCTCCCAACCCGATCTCTGTTCCACCCACTTTGGCAGTATACCCTGAGATAAAGTGGTATAAGGCCTGATTGGGAGTTAATTTGGCGATCGGAGGCATTACACCGGAGGCATCGCAGGTTAAAAAGATGATATTTTTAGGATGCCCACCCATCTTACCTGGTATGGCATTGGCAATATAATCGAGTGGGTACGATGCACGAGTATTTTCCGTCAGGGTATCATCATCCAAATCTATGAGGCGGGTAACAGGGTCATAGACCACATTTTCGAGGATGGTCCCGAAGCGTCTGGTGCAGGCATAAATTTCAGGCTCGGCGCTGGCTGAAAGACCGATGACCTTGGCATAACACCCATTCTCAAAGTTGAAGATGCCTTCATCGCTCCAGCCATGTTCGTCATCTCCAATTAAGCCGCGTTTTGGGTCGGCAGATAAGGTGGTTTTTCCGGTGCCAGAAAGGCCGAAAAACAATGCGGTATCGCCGTTTTGCCCGGAATTAGCCGAGCAATGCATAGTCATGATGCCTTGCATGGGCAGGAGATAATTCAGCAATGTGAACACAGATTTTTTGATCTCTCCGCCATAGCCCGTGTTCCCGATGATGCAAATGCGTTGCTCGAAATTGATCACGATAAAAGTATTGGTTGGAGTACCATCAATTTGAGGAAAGGCTTTGAATGAAGGCACGCATATGACAGTGAATTCAGGTACATGTCTTCGATATTCTTCATTTGTCTTCGGTTTGATGAACATATTCCGTGCGAACATGGAGTGCCAGGCAAATTCGGTGATTACCCGAACGGGTAGTCTATAATTTGAATCTGCTCCACCATAGCAATCCTGGACAAATAAATCCCGGCCCTGCAGGAAACCTTGCAAACGACTGTAGAGCTCGTCGAATTTGGAAGTGGCATAAGGGCGGTTATATTCTCCCCACCAGACGTTATCTTCAGTAGTTGATTCACCGACGATGAACTTATCATTAGCCGCCCGGGCGGTATGCTTGCCTGTATTTACAATTACAGGTCCAAGCTGAGAAATTTGGGCTTCGCTCCTAAAGATAATTTCCTCGTAAAGCGCTTCAGTCGTCAAATTCCAATACACCTTGCGCAGGTTGATCAGACCGATGTTATCCAATCCGAAATCAGCCTTTGTAGCATCCGCCTGACCTTCGGCAGGGGTTTTAATATTCAGAATATTATTCATAACCAATCCCTTACCAGTTTCCGGTCGCCGATGTAAATTTCATTGGGAGACGTGGGATCTACAACCCATTTTATGCGCTCAATTCCCTCTTTAATTTCTTTGACTGACCCAGCATAACTTAACCTGAGATGTCCTTCCATGCCAAACTCCTTACCCGGAACGGTCACCACAAGCGCCTTTTTTAAGATCACTTTCGATAACTCGACCGAATCTTTCGCCAGGCTGGATGGCAGATATGCTCTAAAATCTGGAAGGGCGTAAAAAGTCCCTTTTGGAGGGTTCAACTTTATCCCTTTAAATGATCTCAGCTCTTGAACGACTACTCGTTGATTATTTTGAAAGGTCAGGCGCAGGTTTTCTACCACACTTTGCATCCCATTTAAGGCACCTTCAGCAGCTGCTTGGAGCAGAGCCGAAGTACATGATGTCATTTGCCCTTGGACATTTGTCATTACTTCGACCAATTTCCGGTTGGTCACTACCCATCCGACTCGAAAACCAGTCATGCCGTACAGTTTGGCTACTCCATTTACTACGATAAGCATCGTGTTTTCTATATCAATATTGGTATATTTATATGCCGGCTCCCACACCACGCCATCAAATACAAGTTTATGGTAGATATCATCCATGATCAGGAAGATCTTTTTCCGTTCACAGAATTCCACTACCTGTGCAATGAATTCAGCTGAGAATACCTCTCCTGATGGATTATTTGGGCTGTTTATGATGATCGCCTTGGTATAAGAGCTCACTGACCGTTCGATATCTTCCATACGCGGATGAAACGTGCCATCTTCGGGAGTGACAATAACTGGGATTCCGTAGACCATCTTCACCATTTCAGGATAGCTAACCCAATGAGGCGCTAGGATGATCACCTCATCTTGAGGATTGATAATACTGTAGAGAATGTTAAATAGCGATTGTTTTGCGCCTGCCGATACGATCACATTCTCGGGAGCGACAATCCGGTTATAGTTTTCCTCGGTATAACGGATGATGGCTTTTTTGAGTGATGGAGTGCCATCCGGGGGAGTATATTTTATGTCCCCTCCACTCAATTTTGTTGCAGTGCTTAAAACTGCCGTAATGGGGGTCTTGTTCTTGGGTTCGCCGATGCTCATGTTGATTACTGGCTCGCCGCGTTCCCGCAGGATCCGAGCTTCCTCATTAAGTGCGAATGTGGGGGACTCAGCAATTGCTCTGGCAAGTCTGCTGATGTTCATAAAGTTGTTACTCTCCTAATATTTTTTCGATCAATAACAGTCACAGAAGGGTCATTTCCACGAAATTAATATAACATAAAAAGTTTATCCTTAATAAAGCGGGTCGTCAATGTGATTTTTGTCGGCTATTTGTCAGTCATGTATGAAAGGTAATTCATCGGCGGCTTGGTTCCAAATATTCATTAAATATCGAGGGTTGCCTCATAATGTGGTATAAAATGGTTGTCTTGTTGAATAAAATTCCCGGTAGGTGACATGAATAATTTGTTACCAGAAGTCATCGCAGAACTACAAAACGCCATTACTGGTGAGATCAAAACAGACCCTGTCACAAGGGTGTTGTATAGCACAGATGCTTCAATCCAAAAAATCGAACCCATGGGAGTGGTATTCCCCCGAAATACCGAAGAACTTATCCCGATAGTTGAAAGCTGTAATAAGTTCCATATCCCGGTCATTCCACGAGGGTCAGGGTCTGGTTTAGCTGGGCAGGCTATTGGGAATGGATTGATCATCGATTGCTCGCGCTACCTAAACCAGCTGGTCGATGTTAATCTCGAGGATCAGACTGCCACGATCGAGCCTGGAATGATCCTGGATGATCTGAACCATTTGGTGAAGAAATATGGACTGCAATTTGGTCCAGACCCGGCATCTTCGGAAAGAGCGACTTTGGGAGGGTGTATCGGGAATAACGCAGCCGGTGCTCATTCAATCCTCTATGGAATGACAGCTGACCATCTGGTATCCGCTGAAGTTATACTAGCTGATGGATCGGTCACATCATTTAAGCCTGTCTCATCAAAATTCATATATCAAATATTAGATGGAACGATAAGATCGCCTTTGTCTTCCATTGAAATAGAAATTTATCGAGCCGCGCAAAATATTCGAACACAGTATGCGGATGAAATTAAGAAAAGGTGGCCACGAACCTGGAGGAGGTCATCCGGTTATAACTTGAACTACCTCCTCCCTTGGTCACCATCATACCCTCCGCAATGGAATATGAAGGGACTCGGTTACCCGGCCGTAATGCCCGAAACCATTAGTCTTGCCCCCTTATTGGCCGGTTCTGAAGGGACATTAGCAGTAATCCGAAACGCAACCCTACGCCTGGTACCGTTAAAAAAGCATTCAGTTTTAGCGGTCATTAATTTTTCGAGCATCATCGAAGCTTGTGACAACGTAACCAGGATCCTGGAATTATCACCCTCAGCGGTTGAGTTAATCCCTCAAAGCCTGATCCACCTAGCTCGTTCAGTGCCAGCGTATGCGAACCAGCTCAATTTTGTTTTGGGAGATCCTGAAGCCATTCTTATCGTAGAATTTTCAGGAGATGATCCAAAGTTTTTAATTGACCAAATTACGAAACTTAACCACTTAAGCAATTGGGGTTGTATACCCTACATTGCTGAAACACTTGCCCAACAGAAACAGGTCTGGGAAGTCAGGAAGGTGGGCTTAGGTATCCTTATGTCCAGGCTGGGTGATTTCAAGCCGATCAGTTTTATAGAGGATCTAAGCGTTCCGGTTGAACGATTGGGAGAATTCGTCCAGGAACTTGAAATCATATTAGATCATCACGGTACGCAAGCAGACTATTATGGTCATGCTTCTGCTGGCTGCCTGCATATCAGACCATTATTGAATATTAAAACCTCGCAGGGTAAAGTGGAGCTTCGTTCCATTGCCCAGGCTGCAGTGGATCTGGTAGTTCGTCTCGGGGGTGCAATCAGCGCTGAGCACGGAGATGGGATTACGCGTGGGGAATGGATCGAACGAGCTTATGGTCCGAAAATTGTTGAGGCCTTCCTAAGTTTAAAACATGCAGCAGATCCCAATAAGATCCTGAACCCGGGCAAAATTGTTGACACACCGAAGATGGACAGCTCATTAAGGTATGATGATTCCTATCGTCCGGTTGGCTGGATGCCTGTAATGACGTTTGCATCTGACTCTCCTGATCCAAACCGGCTGATTGAAGCCATCGAACAATGTAACGGGGCGGGCGTGTGCAGGAAGTCGAATGGGGTTATGTGCCCATCCTTCCAGGCAACGAAGGACGAAATGTTCAGCACCCGTGGACGTGCGAACCTGCTCCGAGCGATGATAGCAAACGGTTTTTCCAGTCAAGAAGCAGCCGTGCAAGCTTCCAAAGATGCATTGGATTTATGCCTGGCTTGTAAAGGGTGTAAGGCAGAATGCCCATCTGCAGTAGATATGGCCAAGTTAAAATACGAGTTTTACCAGCATTATTATACTTTGGCAGGGAATCGCCATCCCTTTCGCGATTATGTTTTTGGATATATCTCGCAGATATCCAAAATTAGCCATCCGGTAGCTCCGCTGGTGAATTTCTTCTTATCGGCATCAATCTTTGCTGTGTTGCGAGAAAAACTGGTCGGGCTTTCCAGGCAGCGAACATTACCCAAATTATCCAGGGTTTCATTCCAGGCGAAAGCCAAACGATTACTGGGGTATTCGGGAGAACCAGATTGTTTATACCTTTCCGATGCGTTCAACGAGTATTTCTTTCCTGACACCAGTATGGACGCTGTTAAGACATTACTATTACTAGGTATAAAGGTAAAAATCTTATCCACCTTGGGCGCTGGCCGGACACTCATCTCGAAGGGTTTTCTCAACCGGGCAAAGAGTCATGCCAAACACCTGGTGGACGAGATTAGGAAGATTGATCCTGATGGTAAGCTTCCGGTGATTGGATTGGAACCTTCAGAAATATATACATTAAAAGATGAATTTGTCGAGTTTTTCCCCAAGGACAGATATGTGGAGACTTTAGCTCAACGTGCGTATATGATCGATGAGTTCCTGATCCGTCCTGGGGTGGATGGAAACCAACGATTATCGCCGGTGCGTCTAAAGAAGGGCAATGCCGGTAATAGAACAAATGTACTATTACATGGTCACTGCTACCAGAAAGCGCAGCCTCCAGCAAAAGACGGATATCCCACTGGAGTAGCTGCAACAACTGCTATGCTGGAATATGCAGGTTATTCTGTCACAACGATTGATGATGGCTGCTGTGGTATGGCAGGGGCATTTGGTTACGAAACAGAGCACTATTCCGTGTCTATGCAAGTCGGTGAGCTGGCGCTTTTACCTGCGATAAGACAGTCTACAGATTCGCTTGTTGCAGCCTCAGGGATATCCTGCCAATCACAAATCATGGATGGCACGGGAAGACAGGTATTCCATCCCATATCGCTGGTTGCCAAGGTGTCGGAGTAAGTTGTTGGATAGGGGGAGGTTAATGTTTACTTGGTTCGATTATGTGATCATGCAGAATATGACAAGCTCATTAATTTTCCGACTTTATTTATACAATATTATGTACCTGCATGAATGGGGGGGGTTGACAGGCAGAAGAATCAGGGTTAATATCACTATGGTTTCGATAAGTATTATTATCATAAACAAGAATAGCTGTGAGATTATGTAGATGAATAAGAGATCAACCATTACGTTGGTAATCAATGAATATATTAATACTGTGACCTCTGCCCGTAGTGTTAACACCGGACGAACTTATCGAAATGCGATGAATTCATTCCAACTGATGCTGAAAGATCACCGATTGGTACCAGATGTCACCCCAATTTCAGCTCTACCCGAAGATGCTGTTATCTGGTTTCTTTTAGCACTTAAGGTATATTCACCTACTACCGAACGTCTGTATCTGACCGCTCTAACCGGATTTTATGAATATCTATCTGCAGAACGACTATGCGAAATTAACCTTCCTCGTATTCGCATCCTTATAAGGCAGCGTGCTCGAAAACCCGGTCAACGTTTACCTCAATTTCCGTATAAGAATATTGAAATTATTATTAAATATGCAAATAATATTGCATTAAACACTGCGAATGATCCTGTCTTTAAAATGATTAGTTTTCGTGATCGGGCATTTTTGCTTACTTTGGCAGACACTGGATTGCGTGTGCATGAAGCCTGCGCCTTACGCAGGGGAGATATAGATTGGAATGAGGGGCGTGCTTTGATCATTGGAAAGGGCAATCAACAAGCGGTAGTACGGTTTTCGCGCCGCTGTCTGATGGCGATAAGGGATTATCTGAACATCCGCTCAAGCCTGGATGGAGCTTCTAGTCGGCCTCTGGGTTCCCTACCCCTCTTTGCCAGGCATGATCGAGGCGCAGGAAAAAAAATTAAACCCATAACAACAACTACTGGCAGGAATATCGTCAGCCATAGGGTTAAAGAAGCTCTCGGGGATGAGGCGGTTGGAACAATCACACCCCATTCGTTCCGCCATTATTTTGTCACGGTTGTGCTAAGGGGATCAGGGAATTTAAAGCTCGCTCAAGAATTAGCCCGGCACAAGAATATTTCTGTAACGCAACGCTACGCCCACCTTTCAGATGATGAGCTTGATAAAGGATATTGGAATATATTCGAAGAGAAAAATCCTGGAGATAATGGATCGGACCCTGTGTCAATCTAATATCTGCCTAACGTGATAGACAGGTTTATCCCCTGTTTCGTAATAAATCCGCATGATCATCTCGCCCAGGAAGCCCATCATAAGAAGTTGAATACCAATTAGTATTAATAAGATCGCTAACAGAAGTAAAGGGCGGTTTCCAATCTGATAAGCTTGAAAACCACTCCACCCACCTAAGATCCCATGATATATTTTTAAGCCTGCAAGGACACCACCGATGATAAAACCAGACAGGCTGCAAAAAAAAGCCAGTGATCCGAAGAGTCGCATAGGGCTGGTAAAGAAAGTCAGTATATAGGAGACCGTGATCAGATCTAGCACTACCCGTGGGGTACGGGTGATTGAGCCATATTTCGATTTCCCAGATAACCGCGCTCGGTCGTTTACAGGAACTTCAGCAATCTTTACACCGATTGAGCTAGCTAGCTCGGGTAAAAAACGATGTAACTGACCATAAAGCTTGAGATTTTTTACAACCTCGCGCTTGAATAGCTTCAACGAGCATCCCCGGTCGTGGATCATCAAATGGGTACTCCGACTGATAATATTATTTGCTGCCTTGGAGAATATCCGCCGAAAAAATGATTCCTTTCGATTTACACGCCACCCCGTTACAAAATCGTACTCCCCATCATTAAATATCGCTAACAGACGGGGGATATCATTCGGATCATTTTGCCCATCGGCGTCGAGGGTCAGGATTAACTCCCCCTGAGCTTGATCGAATCCAGCTGCAAAAGCTGCAGTTTGTCCAAAATTTCTCCGAAATTGGATCACTTTAACGTTTTTATCCACTGCATGGAGATCAGATAAAACTATAAAGCTGTTATCGGTGCTGCCATCATCTATAAGTATGATTTCATAAGGAAGATACAATTTTCCTAAAACCTCTGTAAGCTCTGAGTAGAGAGGCATAATATTTTCTTCCTCATTAAAAACTGGAATAATGATTGATAGAGATTTTTTACTGTCCATAAAGTTCTCGCCTTATTTACAAATTATTGAATAATTATCTGACTGAACAATGTATTATATTCCCCAATGGTATAATTTTAGTAATGTAGTTGACGACAATCATAGATATGAAGGATCTACGGTCATGGAAATTACCGTAACACCGAAGGAAAGTTGTGATTTAGTCGTGATAAAGGGTCGGATCGACAGCTACACAGCTCCGAATCTATCAGAATCGCTAAATGATATTACCGGCCGTGCGCGGTATAAAATCATTTTGGAAATGGGCGACGTAAGTTATGTATCAAGTGCTGGACTGCGTGTGCTAATTGATATTCAAAAAACTTGTAAGAAAATGCATCAGGGGGATGTATTGCTGGTTAAAATTCCCCAGCGGGTATATGAGACATTAGAACTGGCAGGGTTCGTACCACTTTTCAAGTTCTACAATAATGTTGAATCAGCCATTGCCGAATTCTAGTCATGATGCCAATCGTATTCAATGGCAGGTGTTACTAACCATTGCTGATATATTATCGACAAAGTATAGTTTAAAATCCCTCCTTTACCACATCAGCCTAATTCTTGAACAAGACAGTTCCTGGAATGTTAGGATCTGGCTAAATTCTTCATTCGCAAACCTGGTGGCGAATGAGGGCATAGGAGTCGATGCACTTCTAAACCATGACCCATCTCCACTAATGGAAAAGGTGTACCAGACAGGGGCGATTTACACCAATATTGGAACAAATTCTCCCGATAAAGATATCCAAAATTTGTTGGTTATCCCGATTATGGTCAGAGAACATCCATTGGGAGTCATACAACTGGAGAAAGTAAGTTATGAGAGTGCCATTCCGTTGTCCGTCGAGTCATGCACTGAAGTAATTTCCCAATTCGCATTGGGATTGGATTACCTGCAGAACACTACCCAAGGCAAATACATTCAAAAAAGTATTGATCATCTTAGATCGTGCGAAGAGATCAGCAAATCAATCCTATCAAATTTAGATCGGGACAGTTTATTTAATAATCTGCTCTCTCTGCTCCATCAAAATATTGCTTGCGCGCTGGTAAATATTTATTTGGTGAGCAGTGAAGGTAAAAAGGTGCATGGAAGGATCGGAATTTCATCGGAAGGAATTCAATCTGATAAGGCATATTCTTTTGGCCAAGTACCCGGGCCGGTTTCCTGGTGTATTTCTCACCAGATGCCACTCATAATCAATAATATAAAGCTCTGTCTCAGCTTTTCACCGGGTGATTTTGATAAAGACATCCAATCAGCACTAATAGTTCCCCTCCTGAAAGGTGACTCGTTGGTTGGAGTTATAGAATTATGCAGTGAATCAATCGATGCATTTGGTCCAGATTCCGTAAAAGGTTATTATATACTGTCACAATACACATCTATGGCGATCAGGAACGCCAACCTTTATTATTTAGAACAAACAAAACGGGAGCTTAGCGACCGGCTAAACGCAAATATTGGTACGATTTCATCTGAGGTTTCTCTCGATGATATTCTCCATGTTTTATTGGATGAGCTAGAGGACTTGCTACCTTGGGGTGCAGCTGCGATTTGGTTATTTGATCACGCTGCCAGTGATGCAGGAGTTGACCAGTTTACATCATTACTTCGGATGGCTGCTTTAAGGATCCAAGACCAATCCTTCTTAGAAAAGGATAAAAACCTTGCGCAAAATGCCAAGGAACTTTTAGATAACTATTTTGATAGCTCAGTGGGTGTAGACGAATTTTTATCGATCTATCCCTGGATATCTGAAATACTGTTGTCCAAAGTTCCTTTAATTCGGAATTCTCCCTATCAATATGAGCCTTTAGGGGCAAGTATAGGTATGAACACCGACTATTCAGCAATCGGTGCAGCACTAATTAATCATGACAAAACCGTCGGATTTATAGTTTTAACCCACCCGCTTCCAGACCAATTTGATACAGAATCCTATGCATTAGTGGGTGCCTTTGCTTGCCTTGCAACCATTGCAATTGAAAATTCAATGTTGTATACAGCTGCACACGACCAGGCCTGGATATCCACAGTCTTACTCCAAGTTGCAGACGCGACCCAATCGATTACTAGCTTGGAAGAGCTGCTCGAAACTGTAGTGAATATGCTGCCAGGGTTAATTGGAGTAGATGCCTGCACAATTTACCTATGGGATGAATCTATAGAGGTTTTTATCCCCCGAGCGTCTCATGGATTTGATGAAGAACAATTGACCCAGCTTGATAAATGGGGGAGATTTTCCGGTGCGTTGACAGCTTTCGACGAATTAAGAGAGACTACCAGGCCAGTCATTCTAGATAAAGCGAGCCTGTCTGATGAAACAGCATCACAGATATTTCCGAATTATGATTTCCAAAAGAATTTAATGATATTATTTCCCCTTATCTCTCAAACCAGCTTATGTGGAGCAATCCTATTCGACTTCTCTAACTCCAACCTGGAAAAGGATTCCTCGCAGGAAGTATGGGATGAAACCTACACACTTATCGAAGGTGCGGCGCGTCAATCAGCTGTCGCTATCGAAAACCTCCAGCTAATCAAGTCTCAAGAAGAGGAGGCATACACATCGATTGCCTTGCTGCAGGTGGCGCAAGCGATCGTCAGTTTTAACCAACTTGATGAAATACTTGGCTCGATTGTCAGGATCACACCCATCTTGGTTGGCGTGAAAAGGTGCATCATCTACTTATGGGACAACCAGGAACTTGTGTTTCGGCAATCGGAATATTTCGGATTTTCAAAAAATGAGCTTGCACGAATGGGTCGGGAAATCAAAGGAAATGAGTTTCCATTTGTAAAGGCAATTCATCAAGGCAATCAAATTCTCTATCAACCACTTGGCGTAGAGACTGATCCATTTGAATGGAGTGAGATTAATTCAGGAGATTACCGTATCGTTGAGAGTATCGTTTCTGGTGCAGAAGACGATATCTCAGTAAAACTGGATGGCAAATCCTTAATTTCTAGGGAACGGTTATTAATTGGTTTTCCACTCTCTGTTAAAGCTGATGTCTTAGGTGTCATGCTTATTGAAGAAGAAGATCCGATCAGGGGTTCACCCTCAGTGCATATTCGTGAAAGGCGAATAGAAATCGTAAAGGGGATTACTCAGCAAGCGGCAATTGCCATCCAGAATGATCTGTTACAGCAAGAAGCAGTTAAAAGCGAGAGGATGGAACAGGAATTACAATTGGCGCGTGAAATACAAACCACATTTCTTCCGGATAATCTACCAGAACTGCCAGGTTGGGATATCGGTGTACGCTGGCAACCTGCCCGACAGGTCGGAGGGGATTTTTACGATATATTAATTTTGGTAGATGATCAGATTGGTTTTGTTATCGCCGATGTTGCTGATAAAGGTATGCCAGCAGCACTCTATATGACATTGATCCGTACTCTGATAAGAGCTGCCTCAAGAGACCTAATATCTCCAGCTGCTGTCTTAAAGCAGGTAAATGAATTATTAATTCCAGACTCAAAGCATGGGATGTTTGTAACGGTCTTTTACTGCGTATTTTCTTTGAAAACTGGAAAGCTTGTCTATGCAAATGCTGGACATAACCCTCCTGTAGTAATACGGCAAAACAAGCAAGATGAATTGGTTGAACTAACGCGAACAACAATTGCTTTGGGGATATTTGAAGAGATCGTTGTTGGTGAACGTGAGCTGATAATCAATCCAGGTGACTTGATCTTGTTATATACAGATGGCGTTACGGAAGCATTTTCAGCTAAAGATGAACTATATAGTACAAAACGGTTATTCGATTTGTTGGAAAACTATAATATGATCTCGTCTGCGGATTTATTGGACAGGATCCTGGATTCAGTCAATGAATTCATCACAGGGGTTGATTTATCCGATGATGTGACCCTGGCAGCTATTCATAGGATGAATGAAGAATAATTAAGGACCATCGCCGGTAAATAAGTAATCAGGCGAATGGTCCTTAATAAAAATATAGAAGTTAATTATTGTGGGTTAAGGGGCAGTGCTATTCCAAAACCAATTGTATGCAAAGTACCCGCTGGTTGGGCTCTGCAGCCGAATAGCAATTTTAGTGGATTCTGCCAGAGACCCTGGTATATTATAAGTCGCAGATAATGATCCACCCGAACCCGTGCTTGTGCTCCCTACGTTTGTCCCGCCGACGCCTTTAGTCCCGAAAGGTCCCATTAAGACAGTAAACGTATCATTAGGAGGGAAGTTAACCCCCGAAATGGTGACGGTGCTGCCTTTGACAACTGCGGTGATCGTGAACGTGGGAAAGCCGCTGTATCCGGATGGAGGCGGTGTTGAAGGTGGAGGAGTGGGGGTCGGGGAAGTATTAGAGCTGGTATTAAAGAACCAGTTATAGGCAAAATATCCCGTAGTTGGGCTCTGCATGCGAATGGCAATAGGATTGAAGTTATATAATGCTGCTGGAATAGAGTACGTCAGCTCAAGGGAGCCACCAGAGCCAGAACTCGTGTTTGTCACCACGATTCCTCCAACACCTTTTGTTCCATTCTCACCCATTGTGACTGTAAATGTATCATTTGGTGGCAAATTGCTGGTCAGAATGGTGACCGATTGGTTCATCACAACCGATTTAATCGTAAATGTTGGGTAACCGCTATATCCAGGTATGGGAGTGGTCACTGGTGCTGTTGAAGGATTATTCCAGAACCAGTTGTATGCAAAAAAGCCAGTAGTCGGACTTTCTAAGCGAATGGCAATTTTCTCAGAACCGACCAGGGTGGAAGGGATGGTGTATGTGGCGGTAAACGATCCACCACCTGTATTGGTAGTTGTTATCACAACACCATTAATGCCATAGGAACCATACGGTCCCATTGTCACCCGGAGGCTATCATTGGCAGAAAAGTTATATGCCTGAATAGTAACAGTTTGATCTTTTGCGACTTCCAGGATATTAAAATATGGAGTCGCATGTGCGGAAGCCGTCATCGGTACAACAAATGCAGTTAATGCTACAATTGTGATCAAAATGGAAATTAAGCGCTTCATCATATATCTCCTTTCGAATACTCCCTTAACAACTCTTTTGAATAATTATTGATTATACTTTTATTCACAATATTTAATAATACCAATTTTTTACCCTTACTATATTATCAGGTTATTTTTAGACGAAAAAGGTCATCTGTATGTTCCGAAATCGTTATGTTAAAGTTTTTCTGTGTGTCACAAGCCTGATTATTATGTTTTTGTTGCAAATAGGATGCCAATCTGAAGTTAGTATCCAGAATTCCAGCAAGATTTTGGAATGGAAATATAGCGATCTGAAGATACTAGATCCAATCGATATGATTAAGCCAGATCAAGATTTAATTGCAGCTTACGCCAGAAGAAACAATCAATCCCTCGAGCTGTGTCTCGATTTCCTGTACCTTGATAAGAACAACGGGAAAGATATATATATTTCACTAGATACAAATCCAGGTGGAAGCACTCAAATAATAACCAATGGCGAAGGCTACCTGACAAGCGACATTCGTTGGGAATATTTAATTAAAATTACAGCGGCTGGTGATGTTACAATGCAAAATAATCATTACTCCAGCGTCGATAATAATCTGTTATTCGTTATTAACGATTCTGCACAGGATAGGATTATTATCGATATCAGTCACACGAGAATTCCCATATCGTATGGAAATGTAGAATTTGAAGTGATCATAACTGCCCCGGGAACTAATGAGATTTCAGATAAAAGTGTGCCATTCTCCATTAACAGTTCCTCACCTGCCAGGGCAAAGGTGCTATTCGCTTTTTGGAATACGTTTTCATCGACTACTCCATCTCAGACCATTCGCTCCTGGGCAGGAGCGCACACTGGACCAATAAGTAGCCGGCATGGCTTGAAATACTTGATCGATGCCGCGGCTCGAACGCAATCAACTATTTTTTTACTCGATCTACTTACGCCCAATAACATATCTGCACTTGATTATCTAAATGTCCTTCCTCGAATTCGTAATTTAGCCATCGCAGGCATCCTAGGTCTACCTTCTATTGGAGTAGATGGAAAATTAAGCATTCACAGAGGTATCTTTGGAGCAGCGCCTGTCAGTAAAATCACAAATATCACGGAAAATAATAATCGGATGTTAAGCAATGGAATAGCGAATATTGATATAAGAAGGAGCACGAACCTAAGTAAATTTTGGAATTATTATGTTAATATGAAGAATTTAGAATTTTTTTATGGAGGTAATGACTATGCGAAATCTAATAATCGTGGATCACCTTGTAATCTAATCCCTTCAAATTCAAATTTGAAACCTTCGACAAGCGCTAAATTGTCCTTGGAGTGCAGAAAACTACTTATCTCCAATGCTTATAACCAGCCTGCTTCAATACTTTTGTTCGGAGGTGATTTTTCGAAATCTCTACTAGGGGATCCTTCAACAAGCGTAGAAATATTTTCCTATATTGCTTCGCATCCATGGATACGGGTGCTCACTATACAAGATTTACAAACCACTAACGCTGACTTATTTGGAATATTCTCAAACGAGCGACGCCTCCAATCTGATGAGAATTTGCCTATTCAGCAGTCAGAATTAGAAAAGACCTCGAGCAGCATAGAACCACAAAATATTGTCTACACTTCGCTTTTACAATCCCCTCCAAACCAGATTACTGACCTTGCGTGGCAGGTCTATTATTCGCTCATTGAACCAGCTTCGCCTGAATTGCAAACACTCCGTGGTAACTATATCGGGCAAATCGGACTTATCCTTAAAGCTGCCCAATGGGCTGAAAATCCGGTGGATATACAAACCTGCGATCTCGATTTGGACTTTGATAGAGTAAATGAATGCATCCTGGCAAATTCCCAAATTTTCATCATCATCGAGAGTGATGGAGGCTATATCCCTTTAATATTCGCTAAAGATGACCTGGGGATCCACCAGGTTGTGGGACCTACCTGGGAGTTTATTGTAGGACTGGGTGATCCATCATCCTGGGATTTTAATGCAGGTATTCGAAGCGATCCTGCCCAGATACTCGGTGCCTTTCAAGATCAATTTTCTGTTTGGAATAATTACATTCCAGACATATCTGAAGGGAAAATTGAATTATTTGATGATAGTACATCTATGCGCAAGACTGTCACGATTCATCCCGATCAAATCCAAATTGATATTACAAATAACGGTCAAAACGAACCTAATCTGATTATCCCAATTGTAGTCGATCCGTGGCAACGTTACACCCACAATTGGGGATCTTCATATACTGGTTCGAAAATAACCTCAGGGTTTGTTTGGGGCATCAATTCAGGAAAGATGGTCGGGATTGACTTTACAAATTCGATGAATATCTATACTTTTAATGAAACTCGAATGGAGTTATCCAAACCTGAAGATCCAAATTTCGATTATTTACTCGGCCATTATCTGCCTTTTCCAATGGCACTGGCTAAATTTACGCAATCTGGAAATGTTTCGGTCGTGATCAAATTAAACCCATAATTTCTTGAAGAGACCTATTTGTCACCTATCTTCAGCCACCTATCTTAACTTGACGATGGAAATATTGTATAGTAAACTACTGCTCGCAAGGTCCCGTGGTGTAGCGGCCAAACATGCGGCCCTGTCAAGGCCGAGATCGCGGGTCCGAATCCCGTCGGGACCGCACGGAAAGCACTGAAAATAAACCTGGAGCTAATTACAGTACTCCAGGCTTTATTTTTTCTCTATGTCGGTTACCAAACGATAATAAATTATGGCGAATATACTTGTGGCTTTAGCTCCGCGATAAACGGTAATGTCCGATATCGGTCGGCATAATCCAGTCCATAACCTACCACCCAGGCATTGGGAATAACAAATCCGAGATAGTTGATCGGAACATCCAAATTATCGCGGTTCTTTCTGAGGAGAACACAGGTTTTTAACGAAGCAGGGTTGTGCCATTGCAAAACCTGATATAAATATTTAAGTGTTTTCCCACTATCTGCAATGTCTTCTACGATTATGGCATGCTGACCATCAATCGGTTCCCTCAAATCCATGATCAATCTCACAGCACCCGTATTAGCAGTCTTTCCATAGCTCGATACAGCCATAAAGTCAACAACATGTGGGATTTTCAGCTCGCGACATAAATCAGCCAAAAAAATAAATGCTCCTTTTAAGATACCAATTAAAAATATTTGTTCGACCTCGGCATAATCGAGCGCAATCTGGTCAGCCAGCTCTTTAACCCTGGTTTTTATTTCATCCGTTGAAACCAATACTTTTTCCAGGTCTTGATCATAGTTATACATATAATTGCTCCCGAAGAATAATCTAACCTAATTATAACCATATCCCAGAATACATATTCATACAGTAAAACGCTTAGTTAATTCTATCCAGCTTTCAATGTACAAATCCAATAATTTTTCAATCCCAAAATATTCAACGTATGTATAAATTCATTATTTTCAGTATGGTTTTTGGATCAGAAATCCTTTCAGATACGCTCCTTCAGGGAAATTCAATGCCACCGGATGGTCAACTGACTGGTGCAACCGTTTAATGATTTTTACATCTGCTCCAGCCTCAAGTGCCGCACTGGCAAGGATCTTTTGGAATAGTTCTTCATTAACCCCTCCAGAGCAGGAAAAAGTCATCAAGTACCCTCCAGGATTAAGTAATTTTATAGCCAGTAGATTAATGTCTTTATACCCCCGTGTGGCACGTTCTACTTGCGATATGGTTGGAGCAAATTTTGGTGGATCTAATATGATCATGTCGAAATATTCAGCTCTATCTCGTAAAATCCGCAAGTACTTAAAAACATCCTGCTCGATAAAAGTCACATTATTCATCGGCAGAGTATTTAGGTTTATGTTATCCCGGGCAGCTTCAAGAGCTGTTTTCGAAGAATCAACCAGGCATACACTAATTGCCTTTCCTACCAGCGAATTGATAGCAAACCCACCTGTGTATGAGAAGCAATCTAACACTTTTCTTCCGCAGGATATGATCCGGGCTAAAAGGCGATTGTCACGCTGATCCAGGTAATATCCAGTTTTATGACCCTCAACCACATCTACCCGCATTAGAAGTCCATGTTCTTTGATTATCACTGGATTCTTCAACTCATCACCTGCACGAAGTCCTTTTTGCAGCGGTAGTCCTTCCAATTGCCTGACATCGACATCAGAACGCTCGTAAAGAAATTTTGCTTGAGTAATTTTTAGAATTATTTCAATTATATTTTCACGCCAATATTCAACCCCGGTGGATAAGAATTGAACTACCAGTACGTCGTTATATTGATCGATGATCAATCCCGGCAAGCCATCTGATTCCCCATGCACCAAACGCATTGCATCAGATGGGATGAGCTCTCTCAACTGATTCCTAAGTCTGATAGCTAGCCGGATTCTCCTATCTAACATTTCATAAGAAACGTCTTCCCCCGGGTCCCATGTCCAGATGCGTGCAGTAATATTTGATGTAGGACTATATGCTGCCTTCGCCAGAAATTCGCCGGTCGAAGAGATTACATCTACCACTTCACCGCTTCCGGGTTTACCTGTGATTGCAGAAATTGCCCCGGAAAATACCCATGGATGCCGACGAAGAAGTGATTTCTCCCGTCCAGGTTTGATGATTAGCTGAGCCATGACGACATTGGATTTACGATCCGTGAAAATTTAATTAGTCTAGTATATTTTTATACTAACGACTGTCACTTTATTAGCAGTTGATTAAATTCATCCAGGCTTATGATTTCGATACCAAGATTCTTCGCTTTGTCCAGCTTCGATCCAGGCTGATCTCCAACTAACAAATAGCTAGTATTATTACTTATCGAATCGGTTACCTTACCATCATTTTCTTGGATAATGTTTTTTAAATCTTCTCGGGTTATCCCTGGAAGAGTACCTGTGATCACAAAGGTAAGCCCGCTCAGTCTCATTTTTTCGCCGGTTCGTTGCATGAATGGACTTCCAACCGGCCATACGCCTGACATTTGTAGTTTTTCCAACACCGTAGTATTTGTCTCCCTTTTGAACCAATCCACGATTGCCATAGCAATATTCGGCCCGACACCTTCGATTTTCTCCAAATCATAAATTGCAGCTCGAGATAACTTTCCCAAGTCTTCAAAATTATGTGCTAACTCACCGGCAATTACTTCACCCACCCCACGAATCCCCAGCGCATTGATCAACCGGCTTAAGGGTCGATCTTTTGATGCCTCAATTGAGCTTAATAAATTATCAGCCTTTTTCGCTGCAAAGCCTTCCAATGTAAGCAGCTGAGACTTATTTAAGGCGTAAACATCAGCCACATCTTTTACAAGACCAGCTTCGACTAATTGTTCAACTATTTTTATCCCAAGACCAACAATATCCATTGCACCACGTGATGAAAAATGTTCCAAATTACGAATTAATTGCGCCGGGCAGGATGTATTCACACAGTACCAGCCTACTTCCCCTTCAAAATGCTCAACCGGTTGACTGCAGGTCGGACAATTTATTGGAGGCCTGAATATCACCTCATTTCCAGTCCTAAGGTCTTTAATGGGTCCGATGACGTAGGGGATGACATCCCCGGCTCGTTTCAGTGCCACGCGATCGTTGATGCGGATATCCTTATCCCGGATATAATCAAAATTGTGCAATGTTGCTTGCCTGACAATCACTCCACCAACTTCAACAGCTTCTAGAATAGCAAAGGGTGTTAGCACTCCGGTGCGCCCAACATTAACCCCGATTTCTAATAATTTAGTAGTGACTTCTCTTGCAGGGAACTTATATGCAATTGCCCCTCTTGGATCCTTTCCGACAATTCCCAGTTCTTCAGCCAATACCAGATCATTGATCTTGATCACTGCCCCATCGGCTTCAAATGCTAATATATCTCGTTTATCAACAATTCGGTTATACGCAATAATCGTTTCATCGATCGTTTTGCACAACTGCCCTTCAGGAACGGGAAATCCGAGCGAACTTAGGTAATGCAATCGTTCAATTTGGCTTGCTGGAGTAGGTCTACTGGCTGATACAATCGCATAGACCAGGATCGTCAGGGGACGTGTAGCAGTGAGTGTTGGATCGAGCTGGCGCAAAGATCCAGCAGCTGTATTTCGTGGATTTTGATACGGACTCTCTCCCGCTTCTTTCAGCCTTTGGTTTAGTTTCTCAAAATCCTTTTTCGTAATAAACGCTTCTCCTCGGACCACGATCTCATCTGGCGGGTTAGGTCCTTTCATATCAACCGGAATTTTTAGAGGTAAGGCACGGACAGTTTTCAAATTTGCGGTGATATCTTCACCGATTTCTCCATCCCCCCGCGTCGCACCTTGAATGAAAATCCCATCCTGATAATGAAGCACAACAGTCAATCCGTCAATCTTCGGTTCCACAATGAACGCAGCTGAATTCACTCGCGCATCCAGTTTGCTGATTCGTTCGATCCATGCCTGAACATCTGCTGCAGTAAACGCGTTTGCTAAACTGAGGATTGGTCCTGGGTGGCGCACCTTCATGAATTTATCCAGCGGTTCAGCACCTGCTCTCTGGCTGGGCGAATCTGAAGTGATCCAATTAGGATGTGCAGTTTCGATTTCTTTCAGTTCTTTGATCAATTTATCATATTCATAATCACTGATCACCGGTGAATCCAATACATGGTAACGATAATTATGGAAATTGATCTCTTGTTTTATTTGTTCAAGGCGGTTCCGTAACTCTAGATTAGCCATATATAATATCCCTCGAGATTAATTATAAATCTTATACAACGATTTTCCGTTATGAGAATACATATGTCTTGCCAACTTGAGATGTCCTAAATAAATAATATGGAAAGCACTAGAACGTTCAGGTATTCTCATCTTATTGGGGACATTTTTAGATTAAACGTAGATGGACGATATTCAAATACACAACCGCCAGCAAAACTCCTGGCGGTTGTTCAGTATTTTTGTTTAAATATCTTTTTCAAAAGCAAATTACCTTGCTGGTATTACCAATTAAAAACACCATCCATATCTTCTTCTGATACATCAAAGATGGCATTATGTGGGGGTAATTGTTCGCGTGTCATCCATTCAGGTAAGCGGTCATCCCTTTTTGTAAATCCGGCACATCGATTGAATTCTCGTTCAAGTTTCAGCGTTTCCTTACCTAAAACCTGTAGAATGTCCGATTCTACATTCCAATCATACCTAGAATTCAACAAATCGCGTACTGTTTCAGGGGCTGCGGCAAAACCAAACGCTGCAAATATACATGCCCCCAGGGTATCGTAACCTGCCATATTTATCTGGTAGGTCCGTGACACATCTGCCTGCACTTTAGGATCTAAATGGTTGACCTTCGCCCTGATTGTGAGACCACTCGTATGGTCTGCTCCTTGCGGAGAGGTTGCGTAAGTGACACCGGTACCTTTAATTGCACGCGGCTCATATGCAGACATGGCTTGACCCTTCACTGCCGGTACCTGCTCAACCCCTAATACCTTACCTGTAAGCGTCGCTCCACTCCCTAATAATCTTCCGAATGGGGAATTGAGTTTAATTTCTTCAATCAACTGAGTGGCCCGCTCATAATCCCCGAACGTCATCAAGCCTGCCCTAGCAGCAACGCCAAGAGCAGCTCCGATTTCAATCGAGTCCAAACCCAGGTCATTAACCATCCAATTCAGCTTAGCAATTTTATCCA